>NZ_ATYS01000027.1 GCF_000427805.1 Budvicia aquatica DSM 5075 = ATCC 35567
AGCCTGAGCCTGAGCCTGAGCCTGAGCCTGAGCCTGAGCCTGAGCCTGAGCCTGAGCCTGAGCCTGAGCCTGAGCCTGAGCCTGAGCCTGAGCCTTGCAGTATTAAGGATAAAACCCAAAAAGAAGCTACCCTTGACTCAGATAATTTTGAGCAACTGTTGCAGCTTTATGCTGCCGGGGTTATTGGTAAGCAAGCGCTTAAAAAAGCAGAAAAAGCGTTAGCCAAAACGCCCGATCTGCAGTTTAAAGATGATGATGAACTACTCACGTGGTTAGAAAACCGCAGTATCATTAAACCAGAACCGGCGGCTAAGCCAGCGAAAACCAAGCGGATGCCGCAGCCAACCCAAGCGTCGAATAAATTAAAGAAATCATCAAACCAAACGCCACCACCATCTTCGCAGGCGGCCTCAACGCCGAAAAAACCAACCAGTTGGTTCAAAATTTTGCTGTTTATTGCAATTGCCGCTGGCCTGCTGATATGGCAACTCATGCCAACAGAAGCGCCGGAATGCGATAGCCAACAAATTCAACAGAAAGTAATCCCAAACTTTGCCAGCACCAAGACAACCTCGTCTACACCACGCAGACAGGCTGACTTAAGAGAAAAAAGCCTGCTGGATGACGAACCACCCACTGAATATCTCTATAACGCGCTGACTGAGATGGTTGAGACCCAATATGACCAGCAATCACGCATCAGGAGCTGTAGCGCTAAAGTTATCTATAAAGCTAACGGTAATGATGAAAATGCAGAAGATATTACCGGAGAGATTAGCTATCAGATCAAACCCAACCAAAACGGTAGATTTGAGATTTACCTCAATGGCAAAGATGAACTAATCGAGAAAATTAACGATCTGAATACCGGTTATAAAACGCAGGTAGTCAATCATAAGAGAATAAAAGTCGCCTTTTTGGCTGGTCTGATACAGTTAGAAAAAATGATAGGTACTGGCAAACCGTCGCCTTATATCAACACGCTGCCAGAAAAAGTGACATGGATAAAGATTGTTGATGAATGTCAGCCCGATCCCGAAGCACCACACCGCCTAACCTGTCCGATTCTGGTTGGCTACAACGATCGAATGATAAAAATAACGTCAGAACCGAGCGATCAACTTGAACTCAGTATCGATATGCCAATATTAGTAAAAGAGGGCAATTGGTACCCGACAAACGGGTTCTTCAGCATTTTCCTCAAAGCGTATTCAGAAGCACGTAAAGAAGCTAAAAAAGATGATGCAGGCACCACGGAAAACATTTCAAAACCTGGAGTAAAATAGGCTTTTCATCTCCCCCTTAAAGCAGCTATTCATCCATATATAGCTGCTTTAAGGCTTCAGGATTCATAATCAATATCTTGCCGTACTTCGCATCAATCCAACCCAGCTTCTGCCAGTCTACCAACCGCTTATTAATCGTCTGGCGGGTAGCGTTGATAATGGTCGCCATATCGTCCTGCGTCAGATACAAGCCGATCAGAATCCCCTTGTCATGCGGTTCACCGTAGGAATCAGCCAAACTAATCAGCCGTTTTGCCAGCCTTGCCGACACGGATAGTAACGTGGTGTCGTTAAGCATGGTAAAGGCATTTCTCACCACCCGACATAGCAGCAATGCCAGAAATTTGTAGAAAATCGGGTACATATTAAGCAGGGTCTGAACGTCTTTGGATGACAGTGCCAACAGCATGGTTTTATTGATGGTTCTGGCATCGTGAGTTCTGGCGGACTTATCCAGCATGCCTATTTCGCCAAACCAACTGCCGGGTGATAAATAGCGAAAGACGCACTCTTTACCATCGGCAGAAATAGAACTGACCTTAACCGACCCGGACAGCACCGCATACAACCCCTGAGACGCATCCCCCTGATAATGAATGATGTCCCCGTCTTCATGATATTTGATGGTTGAAAGCTCAATAATCTTGGTAATCAGATAGTCTGGTAGTTCCTTAAACCAGCTGCTGGTTGAAAGAATATCCAGCAACGCCTGGCTGGTCAGAGCAATCACATCGCCCTGCGGTTGCAATAAGTACTGACCGTTCTCAGATAATTTCACCATATGCACCTTTGGTATCAGGACAGAGACTGGAATTTCTTTTATATCACTTAATGTGATGCTAATTAACCCTAAGAACTTTACGCCTATAGCTAGTGCTGCCGTTGATCTTTACTTCGAGCATAACCAATGCTGCCGAAGGCAATGGGAAGATAGCATGCCCGGCAGGGATGCTGGGCAAGATACGGTGTGCCCGGAGCACGTCCGTGCCGGTGCGTTAAGTCTTCCCAATGACTGAGGTTACCGCTGCTTTCCAGCGGCCAACATGTGTAGCGAAGCCGGGGAAATGCAAGGGGGTTCGGCCTAATTCCCCTTGCTCGGCCGCGAGTGTCTTGGCTTAGAAAAACGACTTATCATTGGCGGACAAAACGTTACGCATCCCCTTACCCTGTAGACATTTAAGCTCAATCACAAGGTCACCCCACTCTTAAATATTGCCAACTCCCTAAAGTTATTCAGCTCATTCCGACTCTGTTTTCCATCGGCTATCTCACTGATAACATCAATAAAGGATTCAAGCATATCGTCCATGCTAAGCCCTTCAACCAGAGACCCCGCGTTAAAATCTATCCAGTGAGGCTTGCGGGTAAACAGGTCAGTATTAGTAGAAATTTTTACCGTCGGCACAAAGCCACCGTACGGAGTGCCTCTGCCGGTCGAAAATAGCACCATATGACAGCCCGCCGCAGCCAGTGCCGAGGTTGCCACTGCATCATTACCCGGTGCACTCAGTAAGGATAAGCCCGGCTCCGTCAGCTTCTCGCCATATTCCAGTACGCTAACCACCGATGAGGAACCCGCTTTTTGAGTGCAGCCTAAAGATTTGTCTTCCAGAGTGGTGATGCCGCCCTTTTTATTTCCCGGCGACGGATTCTCATAAATCGGCTGATTATGTTCGATAAAATAACGTTTAAAATCATTAACCATCTTTACCGCTTTTTCAAATACCTGGCGATCTTTACAGCGGGAAAAGATAATATGCTCTGCGCCGAACATTTCCGGTACTTCCGTCAATACGCTGCTCCCCCCCATCAGGATCAGATAGTCAGAAAAGCGCCCTAACAACGGATTCGCCGTTATCCCAGACAGGCCATCCGATCCACCGCACTCTAATCCAACCTTCAGCTTACCTATAGGTGCTAGCTGGCGGCGATCGTGGCGCATAACCTGATAAACTTGATCAAGCAACTGGCACCCGGCCTCAATTTCATCGCCTTCCTGCTGGGCGACCATAAATTTAACCCGAGAAGCATCGACCTCACCCAATAAGCCTCTAAACGCATCAACCTGATTATTCTCACAGCCCAAACCGATCACCAAAACCCCTCCGGCGTTAGGGTGAGTCACCATATCTGCCAGAATTTTTCGGGTATTTTCATGGTCATCACCCAGTTGAGAGCAGCCATAAGGATGGGTAAAAAGATGAACCCCATCGATGTCTTCAGCCGGATTAGCCGCCTTAAACTGATTCACAATCTGCTGGGCAGTTGCGTTAACACAGCCAACGGTCGGAATAACCCATAGCTCATTACGAATACCGATATCACCGTTTTGGCGCTGATATACATTAATCTGGCGGTCAGGAAATGCCGTGGTTACCGTCTGAAAGTCCGGTAGATATTGATACTCAAGCTCATCGGAGAGTGCCGTTTTTACATTATGAGTATGCACCCACTCACCGGCCTGCACGGCAGCCGTTAACCGACCAATCGGACATCCGTATTTCACCACCGGCTCGCCCTGTGCCATCGCTGTTATTGCAACCTTTCCGCCTTTATCCACATCTTGTAATAGCGTAATGGTGCGCTCTTTGACCCGGAGTTGATCGCCGGCAGCCATAGGTACCAACGCGATAACCACCGAATCGTCGGGATGAATTAGTATAAATTTGCTCATAAATGCCACCGCAAAAATCAAGATAACGATTAACAGGATTGCCATACCAGTGGCAATCCTGAATTTATTCCCGGTTGTCTAAGTTAAGAGATTTTCTTGTCCATACCCATTTTGCTCAGCGCCAAAATCATCAGCCCGCCGATAAAGGTCACTAAAGCAAGGAAGTAGAGCCCCGCTCTGGCGGAGTCAAAGGTATGCTCAGCCCAAACTCGGATATTCGGGGCAACAAATCCCCCCAGATTCCCCATAGAGTTAATCAGTGCGATACCCGATGCGGCAGCCGTTCCCCCCAAATAAGATGACGGGAAGGTCCAGTACAGCGGCTGCATTGCGAGATGACCGGCAGCAGCCACGCACAGCGCGGTGATAGCGATAACGGGTACGCTGTCGGCAAAACCGGAAACAGCAATACCCAATGCACCAATCATAAAGGTCACTGCGGCAACAATACGGCGCTCACCCAATTTTTCAGACAGGCGCGGAATATAGTAAACGGCAATAGCAGCACAGAGTGGAGGAATAGCGGTAACGAAGCCCACTAACAGGCCAACTTTAGTTCCCATCAGCGTCGCTATCTGAGTTGGCAGGAAGAAGTAGATACCATATCCACATACCTGAACCGTAAACCAAATCAGGCATAGATAGAGCACTTTCATATCCATAAGGGCAGCTAATGCACCTTTTGGCCCGTGAGAAATTTTGGCGTTATCTTCTTGTTCCAGCTTGGCTGAAAGCGCTTTCTTTTCATCGTCACTAAGCCATTTGGCATTTTCCGGGCGATCGTCGAGATAGAAGAACACCCAAATACCAACAACCGATGCCAGTAAGCCTTCAACCAGGAACATCATCTGCCAGCCGTGAAGACCAAAGGCAAACGGCGTACTGTCGAGCGCAAGTAGTGCGCCAGAAAGCGGGCCGCCGATAATAAAGGCCAAGGGAGCGCCAAACAGAAAATACCCGGTGACTCTGGCGCGAATATTTAGCGGGAACCAGAAGGTCAGATAGAGAATAACGCCGGGGAAGAATCCGGCCTCACTGACACCCAATAGGAAACGCAGGAAAATAAACACGTTCTCAGTGTGCGCAAACATCATCGCCGAAGAGACTAAACCCCAGGTCACCATAATACGGCTCAGCCACATTCTTGCGCCGACCTTATACAGCAGGATATTACTCGGCACCTCAAACAAGGCGTAGCCGATAAAGAATATCCCAGCACCAAAAGCGTAAGCGGCATCACTCAGACCGGTGTCGTACTGAAACTGCTGTTTAGCAAAACCGATATTAGCCCGGTCGAGGTAAGCTAAAATAAACATTAGCGTTACCATTGGTATTATCCGCTTTATCGACTTACCGACAGCGGAAGACAAATGGTCTGTAGATTTGTTATCCATGATATGCCTCTATAAGTGTTATTTTTATTATACCCGGTAAGATAAAATATGAATAAGTAGGTCCCGGATAATAAAAATCTGGCAACGTAAATATAATTTTTTCATTTTACGGATCGTCATTATATTTACAGTTTTTAACTATAGCGTTTAACTACATTTTTATTTTCTTATATATCAATTACATTACACAGAATGTACCAATATTAATCTGTTATCTATAAACGTATTATTTCCTGAGTAAATACCCATATTAAATATCTGCATATTCAGCCGGAATAATTTATTTAATTAATCGGCTGAATATTTATTAACGCAATTATTCTTTTAATTCACACTAAAACGTTCCAGAGCATCCTGACGTAAGGTGGTTCCGGCACCCGGTTCGGTCGGAGCTTGATACACACCCTCTTTCACCACCACCGGATTAACAAAGCAATCCAGTGTCCACGGGATATATTCCAACAATGAACAGGCCGGATGGGCCATAACCAGATGGAGCTGAGCCTGCATCATGTCACCGTGATGCGGTGTTACCGGCAGATTAAACGCCATACCTAAATCAGCGATTTCCCATACCGCCGTCAGGCCGCCGCAGCGGGTAGCATCCGGCTGGAGATAGTCCACTGCACCAGCCAGTACGAACTCTTTAAAGGAATCAAACTGATACAGTAATTCACCTAGCGCAATCGGCGTGGTCATATGCTTAGCCAGCTCTTTATGGCTGGAAATATCATCGTGCCACATCGGCTCTTCAAACCAGGTAATGTCATAGTCAGCCAGACGCGGGCCGTACTGCTTGGCAGTGCTGATATCCCACTTAGCATTGGCATCTACCATCAGTTGAGCACCGTCA
Organism: Budvicia aquatica DSM 5075 = ATCC 35567; assembly: GCF_000427805.1. Classification (GTDB taxonomy): domain Bacteria; phylum Pseudomonadota; class Gammaproteobacteria; order Enterobacterales; family Enterobacteriaceae; genus Budvicia; species Budvicia aquatica. The sequence continues at coordinate 6,208 of NZ_ATYS01000027.1, forward strand.
CCAATCGCATGTCTTACTGCTTCAATACGGCGTAAATCTTCTTTCGGATCCGGCTTGCCGATTTTCATCTTGATGGCATTAAAGCCCTCTTCAAAAATCATCTTCTTACAATCATCAACCAGCTCTGCGGTATCACGCACCAACCAACCACAGTCGGTATTGTAAGCCGCAACCTTCGCCTGCTTTGAACCACCAAACAGCTGCCATAGCGGCTGCTGGGCATGCTTGGCTTTAAGATCCCAAAGGGCGATATCAATCGCTGACAGCGCCATTTGCATCAAACCACCACGACCAACCCAAATATTGGTTGAGCTGCGAGACAGCTTACGGTGTAAATGACGAACTTCAGTCGGATCTTCGCCAATCAGCATCGGACCGAAAACGTCGGTAATAATGGTGGTGATCAGCTTATCGGTAGTGATATCGGCATGGGTACCGGTATGACCATAGCCAACCAAACCGCACTCAGTTTCGATCATCACTCCCGGCATTCCCCAGTGCGTAATACTATGGGTTGAATCACCAATAATATTTTTTGTCACAGGAACGTGCATAATAAACGGCGTTAGTTTTTTAATTTTCATCGTGCTACCCATATGTTATTACTTAATAGAATTAATCTGGGTGCACTCTAACAATGGCAAACGTCGATGACTGTCAAACAACATACACATCGAAGGATTCCCAACTGTTTAGTTTAATTATTTGAGCTGGGTCTAGTTTTGAACGTTTATCCGACCGGCTGGGAGGCGATTAATTCCATGCCAGATAATTGCAATATAGCCACGATAATTACCAACGGATAAAAAAATAAAAGCGCAGGCCCTGACAGGCGTTGCGCTTTTATTTAGCGATAATATCTATACTCGTCATACTTCAAGCTGCATCTTTGTTGGCGGCGTTCACTCACCCGACAAATCTGCTGTAAGTAGATTTGAACGCTGCTGGCAGCGGCCCCGAAGGGGTTAGGCCCATTAATGGGCCTAATAATCACTTACCTGAGTAAGCTCATCGGGACTTGCTTTCTTGCCACCGCGATGCGGCTCGAATTATTTTGGGTCTAATTAATGGTCAATAAAAATAATTTTAAACAAGAACATAATGGCAACCACTAAGACACAAGGGCTGATCTCTTTCCAACGGCCGGAACCGGCTTTCATCACACAGTAAGAGATAAAACCAAGGGCAATACCTTCAGTAATGGAGAAGGTAAACGGCATCATCACCGCGGTAATAAATGCCGGGGTCGCTTCCGTTAAATCATTCCACTTAACCCGCGACAGGCTGGATGTCATCAGAACACCAACGTAAATCAGCGCACCGGCAACCGCATAAGGCTGAACCATTTTTGCCAGCGGTGACAGGAAGATAACCCCCATAAAGCACAGGCCAACCACAACGGCAGTCAGGCCGGTTCGCCCACCAACAGAAACACCGGACGAGCTTTCGATATAGGTCGATATCGATGACGTTCCCAAATAAGCACCGGCGGAAGAGGTAATACTGTCAACCAACAGCGCCTGCTTCATACGCGGGAATTTGCCGCTTTCATCCGCAAGCCCGGCTTTGTCGGTCACGGCAATCAGCGTACCCGATGAGTCAAACAGGTTGATCAGCATAAACGAGAAAATCACCCCAGCTAAGCCGATATCCAATGCGCCCTTAACGTCGACCTGGCCCACAATGCTCATCACGCTTGGCGGCGTGGCAATGATGCCGAAATACTTTACGTCACCCAAAATCAGGCCAATGACGGTAGTAACAACGATTGAAACCAGCACTGCCGCATGAATATTCTTGGCCGCCAGAATGGCAATAATAAAGAAGCCCAGAATACCCAGCGATACGTTCAGCGAGGTCAGGTTACCGATAGCAACCAGCGTGTCCGGGTTAGAAACAATAATACCGGCGTTCTTCAGCCCCATCATGCCGATAAACAGGCCGATACCGCTGGTAATTCCCACTCGCAGGCTGACCGGAATACTGGAAATCATCCAGTAACGGATGCGAAACAGCGTCAATAACAGGAAGCCGAACGATCCCCAGAATACCGCCCCCATAGCAACCTGCCATGAGTGCCCCATAGCGCCAACCACCACGAAGGCGAAGAAGGCATTCAGCCCCATTGCCGGCGCCAAAGCAACCGGCAGGTTAGCGAATAACCCCATAAAAATACTACCAAAAGCGGCAACTAGACAGGTGGTGACAAAAACCGCCTCAGTATCCATTCCTGCAACCCCTAAGATCTGTGGGTTAACAAAAACGATATACACCATCGTTAAAAATGTGGTGAAGCCAGCGACAAACTCAGTGCGCACAGTGGTTCCATGCTGTTTTAACTGAAACAAGCGCTCAAATAGCCCCTGCCCGTCGGCCTGACCAGAAAGTGGTTTACTCATTTTGATGTCCGGAAGAATGGTGAAAATTGAAATCAAGGCCGCTAGATATACCAAAATACGCAAACGATTACATGGTTTATTTATAAATTTATCCATCAACTTAACATTAATTTCGACTCTCCAAAGGCTGAAAAATAACTGAAGGTAAGAAAATTCTAAATAAACAAAGGGCTATCATTTTTTGAAACGGTGTTTTAATATGATCAATGCGATATGATTTGAACACTCAAAATACTCAATAAAGGAATGTATTATGCAACCGGTTGAATGCGTGCTGTTCGACAGCGACGGCACCTTAGTAGACAGTGAAATTTTATGTTGTGAGTCTTTCTCAAACGTTTTTATGAGCTATGGCATCCCTCTATCGACTGAAGAGTGCATTAAACAGTTTAAAGGCACCAATCTGTATAAAGTCTTTGCACAGGTCAGGGAAACATACGGTCTGGACCAACCGGATGAAAAGCTAGAGAAAGAGTATCGTCAGGATATGGCTCGCCTGTTTGAACTGAGCCTGCAACCGATTAAAGGCATCAGACCGTTACTCGAAGGCATTACTGTGCCTATGGCGGTGGTATCAAACGGCCCGGTCACCAAAATGCAGCACTCCTTAGGCCTGACTAAATTGATCGACTTCTTCGGCGATCATCTCTACAGCGCCTTTGATATCCAGCGTTGGAAGCCGGACCCAGCCCTGTTACAGCTTGCCAGCGATAAGCTGTCGATTCCATTAGATAGATGTATTCTAATTGAAGACTCTGTTGCCGGTGCTCATGCGGGTATCGCAGCAGGTATTCCGGTATTTTACTTTTGTGCCGATCCGCACAATCAGCCGATCGATCATCCGCTGGTAACCACGTTCCATGATATGGCTGAGTTACCTGAGTTATGGAAAGCCAGAGGCTGGAATATTTACCAAGCCTGAATGTTAGAAGTTTGTCATCAGTCTAATTAATCTACGTCTGGCCCTTCACTGCCATTCTGTTTTTCAGCAGAGTGATGATGAAGGGCTAAACTTTATCAACAGAATGAGGCCATTTGCAGAGCTGTCAGCACTAGCGCATAATTCATTGATATAGTTACCTTGCTCACTATCATTTCCGCAACTGTTTTTGTGTACGGTGTTCTTGTTCAATCCGATAAAGGTCTGACATGCCAACAGAGCCCGAAACGATCATTGTCGCTCCCAACATCAACTGGCAACGTAATCTTTTTGTTGTCTGGCTCGGCTGTTTTCTCACCGGAGCCGCCTTCAGTCTGGTCATGCCTTTCTTACCGCTTTATGTGGAGCAGTTAGGTGTAACCGGCCATCGAGAACTGAACCTTTGGTCCGGATTGGTTTTTAGTATCACCTTCTTATTCTCAGCCTTAGCCTCACCGTTCTGGGGAAGTCTGGCAGATCGGCGAGGCCGTAAGCTGATGCTGTTACGTTCAGCGTTGGGTATGGGGATTGTGATGGTACTGATGGGATTTGCCCAGAATATCTGGCAATTTCTGGCGCTGCGTGCACTGCTTGGCGTGTTAGGTGGCTTTATTCCCAATGCTAACGCGTTAATTGCTACTCAGGTTCCGCGCAACCGCAGCGGGTGGGCATTAGGCACACTATCAACCGGCGGCGTAAGCGGGGCCTTGCTCGGGCCGGTAATCGGCGGCCTGCTGGCAGACAGCTACGGGCTGCGCCCGGTTTTCTTTATCACCGCAGGCGTGTTATTCCTGTGCTTCTTCATGACGCTGTATGCGGTAAAAGAGCAGTTCACCCCGGTACATAAAAAAGACATGCTCAACGGGAAACAGGTTTTTGCCACCTTAACTAAACCCCGGCTGGTACTGGGGCTATTTGTCACCACCATGATTATTCAAGTGGCGACCGGTTCTATCGCACCGATTTTGACGCTGTATGTGCGAGAGATATCAGGCAATATTAATAATCTGGCCTTTGTCAGCGGATTTATTGCTTCAGTTCCGGGATTTGCCGCACTGCTCAGTGCCCCACGCCTAGGTAAATTAGGCGACCGTATCGGCCCCGAACGTATCCTGATTGCAATGTTGATCTTCTCCATTGTCGTACTGGTGCCGATGGCCTTTGTACAAACGCCATGGCAGCTCGCAGCACTGCGTTTCTTGCTCGGTGTCGCTGACGGCGCAATGCTACCGGCCGTTCAGACTCTGCTGATCTATAACTGTACAAACCAGGTTGCAGGCCGAATTTTTAGCTATAACCAGTCTTTCCGCGATATCGGTAACGTCAGCGGGCCACTATTGGGGTCAAGCGTGGCGGCAAGCTTTGGCTTCCGGGCCGTATTTTTAATCACGGCCGCGGTGGTACTATTTAACGCAATCTACTCTTATTGGTTTTTGGCCCGCAAATCCCACCAACCGCCACCTGACTAATGAACGCCCAGCGGTGACTTAGATAACCAGGCAAACAGAGAACGTTTAGCTTTGGGTTCCAGCGATGAATAACGCTTGCTGACCTGATTGGCAGCAACATCCAGCAGTAAACAGAAGATGAAATAGACCAGTGCAATAAACAAGAAAACTTCTGTCGGATAGATCATGCTGCGGTTATTCACCTGAGTGGCCAGAAACGTTAACTCTCCCACGCCGACAATGTAAGCCAGCGAGGTATCTTTGATCAGCGATATCCACTGATTAATAAACGACGGCACCATCATGCGTAACGCCTGCGGCAAAATAACCCACCATAAAACGTCCCAGCGGGTAAGTCCCAATGACATACCCGCCTGCCATTGGCCTTCACCAATAGCCACAATGCCGGCTTTTACCCCATGGGCTAAATAAGCGGCAGAGATCAAGGCTAATGCGCAAACGACCGAGGTAATCGCCGGAATATCAATACCGAATAACATCGGCAGCATAAAGTAAGCCCAGAAAATCAGCATAATCACCGGAATAGCACGGAAAAAACCGAGGAAGGCAGCCAGTGCCGCAGCGGGCCAACCGCGAAACATCGCTAAGGCCACGCCTAATACCACACCCAAAATAGCTGAAATTATACCGGCTGCCAGGCTAATGATCAGCGTCAGAGCAGCACCACCGATGGGGCCATCCGGATAGGCACCCCAAAGCATGTAATCCAGATTGTCATAAATAATAGTGAAGTCCATATTAACGACGTCCCTTAGCTAATAAACGCTGTTCATACCAAAGCCCCCAAGCTTCCATCAGGGCAATCGCCACAATATATAACACCGTCGCCACGCCAAATGCCTGAAACGCCCGCAGAGTTTCGGTTTCAACCTGACGTGAAGCATAAGAGAGCTCTGCCACGCCGATAGCCATTGTCAAAGACGAGCTTTTCACAATGTTCATGTATTGCCCCAGCAACGGCGGAAAAGATATTTTCAAAGCCTGTGGCAGCACAACATAGCGCATCGCCTGCCACCCGCTTAAACCTAAAGCCATGGCAGCATATTTTTGACCGGTCGCCACACCGCGAATACCGGCGCGAATCTCTTCAGCAATAAATGCAGCGAAGTATAAGGTCAGGCCAAAAATACCGGCGATAAACTCAAATGATGGCCACGCCAGAGTCGTACCGAACACCTCGACTTCATGGGGAGTATTAAGCCAAGGGATCACGCCTTCAGGCAGCAGTTTACCTACGCCGAAATACCAGAAAAACAGCTGGACCAGCAGTGGCGTGTTACGAAATAAGGTGCAATAAGCGATAACCGGCCACTGGAGAATGGCCAGCTTACTATCCCGTGCTGCAGCAATAATAAAGCCCAGCAGCGTTGCGGCAACAATGGTCACAGCGGATAAACCGATAGTGATCAAAAAGCCATCCCATAGCCACCCGAGATATCGGGGTTCGAGTACTAATTCCGTCAGTGTTTGTCTTATCATGCTGCCAGCTTATTATTTTAATACATGGGAGTGGTTTGCTGTTCTTAGCTCTTTGTTCTTGCCGTAGGATCGTCATCCCGTTGAAAAACGGGATCCGGTCCTTGAACTTGACCGTGAACTGGCTATTGGTTTTCTCTACTAAGGCTAACCTACTCAGAACGAGCCTAAAAAATGCCAAAGCCAAACCAATCTAAACCCAAAATAGGGACTCACCGAAGCGGGTCCCTATTTGTCTTTCTCTAAACTCGATTAACTCAAGTTTTAATTAACTTTTAGCGGGAGCAACTGCCGGCACCGGGCCAAATTTAAAGTCACCGCGTGGCATAGATGATTTGGTTTCAGGTCCGAACCAGCGATTGTAAATGGTATTAGCTTCGCCATCTTTCTCTAAGGCCAGCAGCGCGCTGTCTACGGCTTCAACCAAACGGGTTTCCCCTTTGGTGATACCCACACCTTGGTACTCTTTGGTGATGCTGAACGGAGATATTTCGAAATCAGCTTTAACCGCATCAGGCAGATTAGCCAACAGGCCGACTAATTTAGCATCATCTTGAGTAATGGCTTGAACGTTACCGTTACGCAGTGCGGTAAAAGCGACCGGTGTATCGTCATAAGAGATCACTTTAGCTGTCGGGTAGTTGTCGCGCAGCGTGATTTCCTGAACGGTGCCTTTATCAGCCCCAATGCGTAATTTAGCAATATCATCAGGCTGTTTTAACACGCCTTTACGAGCAATAAATTTTTGTCCGGTGGCGAAGTAAGGCACGCTAAAATCGACTTCTTTAGCGCGCTGGTCTGTAATGGTGAAGTTCGCAGCAATCAGATCCACTTTTTTAGATGACAGCAGTGGAATACGGTTAGCCGGATTCGTTGCCGTCAGTTCAACTTTAACCCCCAAAGCTTTACCAATAGCATTAGCAATATCAACGTCATAGCCAACAATTTTCTTGGTTTCCGGGTCAACGTAACCAAACGGAGGATTGCTATCAAACACGGCAATATTGACTACGCCGGCTTTTTTAATATCGTCCAGCTTATCGGCATGAGCCATGGTGGCAATGCTCGAAAGGCCCGCCAATAAAGTTAATGATATAACGCTTTGTTTTAATGAAAATTTCATGGCTGGCATCCTGATGTTTGTCGTTGTTAATTTATTTTTTCGGCTTGTTGATCATGAGTTAATACTAAGTCTTATAGGAAGTTAAATAACATAAACAGCTTTGATATTCCTTTTAGTTATAACAATGCAAAAAACACCTTAGCTTATTGGATTGGCACTACAATAAGTGCCTAAAGATGTAAAAACAGATCTCAGCCGGATAAAAGATTATTATGTGTATCGCAAAACAAATAAGAAAATAAGGATGTTGTTATGGGTGATTATTGTACCTTTCTGGTTGATACATTTATTTCACAGTCAAATGCGATCAGAACCGCACCCGATATATTGTCTAAGTTAATCAACGATAGAATCATCAACGCCGAAAGCTGTATGACTATTTGTTCAGATTCAATATTTCCGTTCCATCCGGAATTCAGGCAACCTTGCCAAGATGACGTTGCGTCGTCACCGTTTAATCAGTCACTTTATAGCGGCATGACCATTTCGGTAAGAGGGTATGGCTGGGGTGTTGATTCACAAGGTAATTATTACCTCACGGCGTCAGAAAAAAGCACCAACGGCCTGTTTATGAACTACGACGGTGGATTTAACATCCAATGCCCCCACTGCCATAATAAAAGCAGCTTTGGCTGGGCCGTTGAAGAAGATAATGCCCGCAGTGAAGATGAAATAGCCGCCAGACAGGATGCTATTTCTAGTGCTTTAGGAATCTGGCACGATCAGGGTATCAGTCACCTTAAATGCCATGATTGTCAGACTCAATCCCCTATTCAAAGCTGGCAGACCGGCTCATTTGCCGCTGGCTATCTGGCCGTTACGCTTTGGGGGCAACAATTTTCGCTAAGAGATCTAGAAAACGATTTTAGCTGGCTGTTAGCGTTACTGAATCCAAATCAAGACCGTGACCGGATAGCCGTTGTTGGCTGTATGATTTAACTTACTTTCGAATAGCCCTAAACCCGGCAGTTAAGGGCATCAACCTTTTTCTTTTTCCAAATAAGCTGATTACGCTCTTATGGTAGCCTGCTTAGCTAATATTGGTATCGCTAAATGGTTCATGGTTATTTGACATAAAAACCAATAAGCTCAGTGTGTTAATGATGTAGCATTTCATCAACAATTTGGTCTTTAGTTAAAGAATACGGATAGAATGTTGGCCAGTTATTCATTTCGTTGAGTAAAGCTTCCTGAGATTCATTCCCCATGTAAATATGGAAATGCTGAGATTTTTTCGGGCCGATAATATGGTCACTGAATTGAACATATTTCGGTGCTTTGGATTGGCTTTCCTGGCATTCAAACAGGTAGCGAACCCCCTTTTTACCTGAAGCGTAATTGAGTATTTTAAATCCTGAGTAGGTATACTTACACGAGCCCATCGCCTTGCCGACGTGAAACTCAATAACGTTTTTTTCAATACCAATCATGTCAATATTTGTCGCGTACCCTGTTTGATAATACGCTCTGTATTGCTCAACGGTTTTATCGCCTTTCTTCGCTTTTTGCTCTAAAACCGGATCTAAATCCCCGTTTAATAAATAAGAATTCAGTGACTCCCAAACCCCATCCCAATCGCTTAACGGCCTATCTTGGACGTCTTTATTTTCAAAAATACCTTCACTGGCTTTTTGTTCGATCTCCGTTAGCGGTACCCCATGATTATGAGCATTGGCAAATAGCGGAATACTCATCACTAAGCCCCCAAGACTAAACAAGAAGGCAGATAAAAATTTTGATGTCATAACGTTCTCCTAAGCAATCAACAACAAATGAAATGTTATGATATAACATTTCATTTGTTGATCAAGGATGATTTACGATCTTCAAACAATTCACGGGATACTTTTGAAGGATAAAGCGCATTGAACAGGGGAGATGATTATTCTGGCTGGTTCCAATCCCCTGACCAGACCAGAGATTTAGCCAAGGCCATGTGAAGAAAATGTTATCACTAAACTCAACGTTACTTGGACTAATGCCGTTAAAAAAACAGCGTATTCAATTTCCTGACGCTAACCCTTTCACCGATATATAAGCTAGCTATAATCAGCACAAACGGGATGTTGAGTAGTACCGAAAAATAATAACCCCCTTCATTTATTCTGGTTTTTTAACATACAGGGGCTAATCCACGCCATTACTCACTGCGCAACAATAACATTTCATTAACGCAACCATCATCACAAAATTAATACTTGTTGAACGTTTATTTTTAAATGATAATGATTATCAAACTGAAATTAGTTATCATTCAAATAACGTAATCCTATGAAAATTCCAGATCGGGAAGACAGTTCTGAATCACTCCAAAAGAAAGATTCCGCGACTCAGTTGCCATTGATTAATAGCCGACAGCTGCTAGGGGCATCCGGAATATTACTGATTCAGCATCAGGATCAACAATATCAGTTGCGGATAACCAAAGCCGGAAAATTAATTTTAACCAAATAAATTTTAACTAAAGACACCCTAAATAGTTCGAAGTGCAGGAAGGCGGCCAACGCACCTGCAATTTGAAGTATCAAGGGTATAAAACATAACATTAGCCAGCCACCCAGACGATAAATATCATTATCCAACGTCACTGAAATAGCCGTAATAGTGCTATCACGCCGAGCGTTGGATAATAAGTCAAGGCAGCCAGCAACTTCACCAATGAAAACCAAATGGAGAGTTGCAGTATGCTTCGCCTGTCATCTTTAAGTATTGCCATTATTTGCGCACTTCCGGTAGTGGCTAATGCTCAAACCAATAGCTCAAAAAACACCGAGACCATGACCGTTACCGCAACCGGCAACGATCGTAATGCGTTTGAAGCCCCAATGATGGTCACCATCGTCGATGCTAATGCACCAGAAAATCTGGCCGCCAATAGCGCTGCTGACTTACTGCGTTCAATTCCCGGCATCACTATTACCGGAACCGGTCGCAGTAACGGCCAGGATATTAATATGCGTGGCTATGACAAACGCGGGGTATTAACGCTGGTTGATGGTATACGTCAGGGAACGGATACCGGACACCTGAACGGAATATTTCTCGATCCGGCACTGATTAAGCGCGTTGAAGTCGTCAGAGGCCCGGCCGCCCAGTTATACGGTAGCGGTGCATTAGGCGGGGTTATTTCGTTTGAAACCGTTGATGCTAAAGATTTGCTGCGCCCGGGTGAACAGGGTGGCGTGCGTCTATTTACCTCTGGGGCAACGTTGGACCACAGCCAAAGTATGGGCCTGACCACCTTTGGCCGTACCGAAAGTTTTGATGGCCTGTTCTCTGCCAACTATCGGGATAAAGGTAATCTTAGGTTGAGTAACGGTGAAACCGCACCTAATGACGAACAAATTGGTTCTATGCTGGCTAAAGGCACCTGGAATATCGATGATGCTCAGTCACTTTCAACAAATCTGCGTTATTACAATAACGACGCCAGAGAACCGAAAAACCCGCAAAATCTGCAGCCTAACGGCACGAAAACTGACGTGATGACTGACAGAACCACCGAAAATAAAGATGCTCAGTTAGTGTATAAGATTAACCCGGCAGATATGGACTGGCTAAATGCTTCGACCCGAATTTATTATTCAGAAACTCAAATAAATTCAGATCCGACCGGTGGCAAAAGTGAAGACCGTAAGCAGAAGACCGAAGGGATTAAAGTCGATAACCGCTCTCGCTTTTTACAAGAAAGTTTTGCCCCAAGTCAGCTGACCTATGGTGCTGAAACCTATAAGCAAAAGCAAACGCCGAGCGGTGCAACCACCAGCTTCCCTGATGCTGAAATTCGCTTTGCTTCCGGCTGGTTACAAGACGAAATCACGCTACGCGATCTGCCAGTATCCTTTATTGGCGCCATTCGTTATGACGACTATAAAGCAGAAAGCAGCGGCTACGAGAATATTACCGCCGACAAATGGTCACCTAAAGTGGCAATGTCCATCTTCCCGACTGAATGGCTAAGCCTGTTTGCGTCTTATGCTGAAGCCTTCCGGGCTCCGACCATGGGCGAAATGTATAACGACTCCCTGCACTTCAGCATGGGGCCGAATATGAACAACTATTGGAAACCAAACCCGAACTTAAAACCCGAAACAAACGCCACTCAAGAGGTTGGTTTTGGCCTGCGCTTTGATAACGTCCTGCTGGCTGACGATGACCTGAAATTCAAAGCCAGTTACTTCGGAACTAAAGCTGAAGATTACATCTCAACCAATGTGAATATGCAGGTCGGCTATCGGCCGGGCGTGGGCGTAATTTGTGCACCTTGTGAAACCACCTCAGTCAACATTCCTAATGCCAAAATTTGGGGATGGGACATGATGATGGACTATCAAAGTCGTTTCTTCGACCTGAGCGTCGCCTATAACCGCACCAGCGGTAAAAATGATGACACCGGTGAATGGTTATCGACCGTCAACCCGGACACGGTTTCAACTCGTCTGAACGTACCGCTAGGCAATACTAATGCTGCCGTTGGTTGGATGGGCATATTTGCCGATCGGATTAACGATACACCGACACCGCAAAGAGGCTATGCCACCCATGACTTCTATATCAGCTATAAGCCTGAAATTCTCTCAGACCGCCTGACCACCAGCGTGGTGATTGGCAACGCCTTCGATAAAGAGTACTACGCACCAAACGGAGCCTTACAAGATGGACGTAACCTTAAACTATTCGCCAGTTATCAATTCTGATCCCTAACTTTTTACCCCTTCTCCGGCCTGATGGCCGGGGAAGCCACACTCAGACAGGAACGAAAAATGACAACTTCTCTATACCAAAATTACTTACAGGCTAAACAGCAACATCCTGAAAAATATGCCAGAGACTTGGCTAAGGTGCTTAATATCAGCGAAGCTGAATTACTGCATGCCCGCGTTGGCCAGGATGCTGTTCGCCTTAATGGTGATATCCGGGCGCTGTTAGCCGCGCTGGAAAATGTGGCCGAAACTAAAGCCATTACCAGAAATGAACATGCCGTCCATGAGCATCTGGGAAGTTATCAAAACCAACACCTTAGCGGTCACGCCGGATTAATCCTCAATCCTTACGATCTTGATTTACGCCTGTTTCTCAATCAATGGCACAGTGCTTTTGCATTAACTGAAGAGAGTAAGCGCGGTACCCGCTATAGCATCCAGTTCTTTGACGGCTATGGCGATGCAGTACATAAAGTCTATAACACCGACAATACCAATATGGACGAGTGGCACAAAGTCGTTACCCTGTTCACCCAACAAGATAATCCAGCGCTGGAGCTATCGGTCAATAACCCGGCCGAAAGCAGCGAAGAAAACGTTATCGACAGCAAGGCCATCGACAGTGAGTGGCGTGCAATGACTGATGTTCACCAGTTTTTTAATTTATTGCGCAAGCATGGTATTACCCGTCAGCAAGCATTCCATGCCGTAGACGGCGATCTGGCCCAGCGCGTTGATAATCAGGCGCTAAGACAGCTGCTACAGATGGCGAAGAATGACCAAAATGAAATCATGGTTTTCGTCGGTAACCGTGGTTGCGTACAAATCTTCACCGGAAAGATAGAAAAAATCATGCCTCATGAAGAGTGGCTAAACATCTTCAATAAGAAGTTCGTTCTGCACCTGATTGAGACTGATATCGTTGAGAGTTGGATTACCCGCAAGCCAACTAAAGACGGCCATGTCACCAGTCTGGAACTGTTCTCTCACGATGGAACCCAGATCGCCCAGCTCTATGGTCAACGTACTGAAGGCCAGCCGGAACAACAAAAATGGCGCGACCAAATCGAAACCCTATTGCAACAGCAAATGGTGTTCGCATGATTTTATCCATCGCGCGCGGGATCGTGGCATGCTGCGCACTGTTGGTACTCTCCGCTCAATCCGCTCAGGCGAATGAGCGGATCGTCAGTATCGGCGGTGACGTCACTGAAATTATCTATGCATTGAATGCCCAATCAGAACTGATCGGGCGTGACTCAACCAGCACCTATCCGGAAGCGGCAAAAGCCCTGCCGGATATTGGCTATATGCGCCAGCTTAATGCCGAAGGCATCCTTTCCCTGAAACCTACTTTAATTCTGGCCAGCGATCAGTCTTTGCCTGCGCTGGCGCTGGAACAGGTAAGAAACAGCGGTATTAACGTTGTCAGCATTCCGGGGCTACCGGCACTGGAAACCGTACCAAAGAAAATCAGTACCGTCGCTCAAGCATTAGGTAAAGAGCAGGAAGGCCAACAATTGATTGCTCATTATGAGCAGCAGTTGGCCGCTATGCCTAAAAACAAACTCTCGACTAAAGTGTTGTTTGTGATGAATTACAGCGGCACAACCCCAATGGCTGCCGGCCAAAATACCGCAGCTGATGCCATTATTGGTTTCGCCGGCGGTACTAATGCCATGCAGGGGTTTAATAAATATCGCCCGCTGTCTCAGGAAGGAATTATCGCCGCAGCACCTGAACTACTGTTATTAACCACCGCAGGTTATGAATCTCTGGGAGGCGAAGAGAAAATCTGGCAGCTGCCGGGAATCAGCCAAACGCCGGCAGGTAAAAACAGACGATTCTTGGTGGTTGACGATCTGGCGTCGCTCGGATTTAGCCTGAAAACCCCTGAAGTCATCTCAACACTGCATAAGTCTATGGAAGACAATCGCTGATGAATATCCGCCTTTCACCGCGCAGCTGGTTAGCCATGATGCTGGTTCTGCTGGTCATTCTGACCCTAAGTGCCGCAAATTTAGGCCCGGTCAAGCTGTCGTTATATACCTTGTTGACTAATTCTCTGGATGAAGGAAGCTGGAATATCTGGCTACATATCCGTCTACCCAGAGTACTGCTGGCGGTATTAATTGGCGGAGCATTGGCGGTATCGGGTGCAGTAATGCAAGGATTGTTCCGCAACCCGCTCGCCGATCCGGGCTTGTTGGGTATCAGTACCGGGGCTGCGCTATGCGTAGCCTTTGCTATTTTGATTCCACTTCCTCTGCCAGCGGTTCTGATGATGTATGGTCATACGCTGGCAGCGTTTATCGGCAGCTTTGCCGTTTGCATGCTGTTATATGCATTAAGCCAGCGTGGCCACGGTAATCTGACCCGTCTGTTACTTGCCGGTATTGCTATTAATGCTTTGGCCGGTGCTGCTATCGGCGTACTCAGCTATATCAGTGATGATCAACAGCTGCGGCAGTTCTCTTTATGGAGTATGGGGAGTCTGGGTCAAGCCCAGTGGCCGACATTAGCCATTGCAGCCTCGCTGATCGTTCCGGCCGTTATTGCCTGCCTGAGGTTATCCCGTTTACTCAATCTGCTTCAGCTAGGCGATGAAGAAGCCCACTATCTTGGCGTTAATGTTGAAGCGGTTAAACGCCGTCTGTTACTGCTCAGTGCGCTATTGGTCGGTACATCAGTGGCAATGAGCGGGGCCATCGGATTTATTGGCTTAGTGGTTCCGCATCTGATTCGCTTACAGCTCGGACCGGATCATCGCTGGCTGTTACCCGGGTCTGTCCTTGGTGGCGCCTGTTTACTGCTGATTGCCGATACCCTTGCCCGGACTATCGCATCGCCGGCTGAAATTCCGGTAGGGTTATTAACCAGCCTGTTAGGCGGCCCTTACTTTTTATGGTTAATCCTACGTCAAAAGGGGGGCGGTCATGCTTAAGGCTGACAATCTGGTCTATCGGCGGTTAAATAACACCATCGTTAATAACGTCTCATTGAACTTAGTTCCCGGAGAACTGGTGACGATTATTGGCCCGAACGGCGCCGGTAAATCAACGCTATTACGCATCCTGACAGGGTACTTAAAACCCGACAGCGGAAACTGTTTTCTACAGGGCCGGTGTATGTCTCAGTGGCCTCACAAAGAACTGGCTAAAGTGCGCGGAGTGATGAACCAGCAGAGCGGGCTCTCCTTCCCGTTTAGCGTGAGCGATGTTATTGCTATGGGCCGCGCACCTTACGGTATCAATAAGTCTAATCAACAGGCGATTGATTGTGCGGTTGAAATGACCGAGTGCGGCCCGTTACTTAAGCGCAATTACAATCAGCTTTCAGGCGGAGAAAAACAGCGGGTTCAGTTGGGTCGCTTAATGGCCCAGCTGTGGAATTCATCGCCGGAGCAACGCTATCTGTTTCTGGATGAGCCAACATCCGCGTTGGATCTCTATCATCAGCAGCAAACCCTGCGCCTGTTGAAGAAAATGACCCGAGAAGCGCCGTTCTCAGTCTGTACCGTACTGCACGATCTTAATCTTGCCGCACTGTATGCGGATAAAATATTGCTGCTTCATCAGGGAACGCTGGTAGCATCCGGCACGCCAAAGGAGGTCTTAAATAGCGAACTGCTAACCCGCTGGTATCAGGCTGACCTCTGCGTCTGCGACCATCCGGAAACGCAAGGCCTGCCGCAGGTTTGTTTGCGGCGGTGATCGAGAACTTCAGGGTCAAAGCCGGCGCTGAAGTTCCAACTAAACTATTTGCAGCCCAGCCTAATCTCATTTACCTTACCAGCCATATGATAATGGATGCCCTCATCTCAGGAGAGATAAATGCGCTGGCGATTAAGCCTGTTATTATTATCCCTGACCTCAATGGTTAATGCTGCAGACTGCCCGAACACCTTGGCCGAGTTTGGACCTGTTCCGTCGATAATCACGCTAAAAAACTGTGAGCATATTGAAAGCGGGCAAGAGCATTTTATTACCAACTATCTGGTTTCTGGCAAAAATGCCGCTCAGGCAGAAAAATGGCTGCAGGAACGCTTTGATATGAAACCACTCTATTATCTCTGCTGTGGTTGGGAGCCCGTTGACCGCTCCGATTTTCGACAAAACCGCGATGGACGTGGCCACTATCTCGATAAAATCAGCAACCAATATTATGATATCACCATGACTTCGGGTGAAACCCTAACCAACGAACGCAGTCAGTGGCCGAGTATTCCCCAGTTTTTTATCAGCGTTACCTGGTACCCAGAAGGTGCTATTTAAATTCTTAATCACTCGGATAAAAAATCCCCTCAGATTAATCTAAAGGGATTTGCTAATTGGTTGTAAAACATTCTATTTTTTAGCCAGTAAGTTCTCAATTTCCTCTCCGCTACGGTGGCGGAAGTCCTGCCCCTTAACGAAGTAGAAAATAAACTCACAGATATTCTGGCAACGGTCACCGATGCGCTCAATCGAGCGGGCGCAGGCCAGCGCAGTTAATACGCTGGGAATCGATCGCGGATCTTCCATCATATAGGTCATTAACTGGCGAATAATGCCTTCATACTCCTGATCGACTTTCTTATCTTCCCGATATATCCGTACCGCTTCATCGATATCCATACGGGCAAAAGCGTCCAGCGCATCGTGCAACATTTGTACCGTATGGCGGCCCAGTGACTCAAGATTAACCAGCAAAGGTTTATGCTGCTGAGAAAACTTCTCCAGCGCCATGCGGCAGATTTTATCAGCCACGTCACCGATACGCTCCAGCTCAGATACCGTTTTAGTAATCGCCATCACCAGACGCAAATCACTGGCGGTCGGCTGACGTTTAGCGATAATTCGCACGCAGGCTTCGTCGATCGCCACTTCCATGCTATTCACTTTATGGTCGTCTTCAATAACCCGTCGGGCCAGCTCTTCATCAGCCTGATGCATAGCATTAATCGCATCAGTAAGCTGCTGTTCTACCAGTCCGCCCATCACCATGACCTGAGTACGGATATGCTCCAGTTCGGCGTTAAACTGGCCTGAAATATGTTTGCCTAAATTAAGGTTTTCCATGAGATTCTCCGTTATCAACCGTAGCGGCCAGTGATGTAATCTTCAGTCTGTTTCTTTTGTGGCGTGGTGAACAACATATCAGTATTGGAATACTCAATCAGCTCACCCAAATACATAAATGCCGTATTGTCTGAACAGCGTGCAGCCTGCTGCATATTATGGGTAACGATCACTACGGTATATTCTGACTTCAGTTCACTAATCAACTCTTCAATTCGACCGGTAGAAATTGGATCGAGTGCGGAACAGGGTTCATCAAGCAGTAACACGTCAGGGCGGATAGCAATACCGCGGGCAATACATAACCGCTGTTGTTGACCGCCGGACAGGCTATAACCGCTCTGGTTCAGCTTATCTTTGGTTTCATTCCACAGGGCAGCTTTGGTTAATGCCCACTGCACCCGCTCATCCATTTCAGCCCGGGAAAGGCGCTCAAACAGGCGAACCCCAAAGGCAATATTGTCATAAATTGACATCGGAAACGGCGTTGGCTTTTGGAATACCATACCGACCTTGGCCCGCAGCAGCGCCACATCCTGGTTATCTTCAAGGATATTCTGCCCGTCCAGAAGAATTTGACCGGTAGCAACCTGCTCAGGATAGAGCTGATACATTTTGTTAAACGTACGCAGCAGCGTTGATTTACCACAGCCGGACGGGCCGATAAACGCCGTTACCTGATTTTTAGCGATATCTAATGAGATATTCTTCAGGGCATGGAATTTGCCATAGTGGAAGTTCAGATCCCGTACCTGAATTTTGCTATCGGTTAAGTTATCAGTCATCGGATTCATTATTCTCTCTTAATATTTCTTCTTGGCGAACACAACCCGCGCCAGGATATTTAATAACAGCACGCACAGCGTAATCAGTAACACACCGGCCCAGGCCAGGCTCTGCCATTCTGAGAACGGGCTCATGGCGAACTTAAATATGGTGACCGGCAAGTTGGCAATAGGGTGACTCAGGTCAAGGCTCCAGAACTGATTAGAGAGTGCGGTAAACAGTAGCGGAGCGGTCTCGCCGGCAATACGGGCAATGGCTAACAGCACGCCGGTGACAATACCGGAAGTCGACGCTTTGAGGGTCAGCGATAAAATGATTTTCCATTTTGGCGTCCCCAAGGCGTAAGCGGCTTCACGCAGGCTATCCGGTACCAAACGCAACATATTCTCCGTGGTACGGATAACGATCGGTATCTGTAATAGCGCCAAAGCAATCACGCCGGCCCAGCCGGAGAAGCGCTCCATCTGCATCACCACAATGGTGTATACAAACAGGCCAACCACGATTGACGGTGCCGACAATAAAATATCGTTAATAAAGCGAACCACCGAAGCCAGCCAGGACTTGCGGCCATATTCCGCCAGATAAATTCCCGCCAGAATACCGAGTGGGGTACCAATCACCGTGGCCCATAAAATCAGTAATCCACTACCGGCAATGGCGTTGGCTAAACCGCCACCGGCAGTATTAGGTGGCGGCGTCATTTCAGTGAACAGCGCCAGCGACATACCGTCGATGCCCTTGGTGATGGTAGAGAATAAAATCCAAATTAACCAAAACAGGCCAAAAGCCATGGCCAGCATAGAAACCAGTAAGGCTGCGCGGTTCTTCTGGCGACGCCAGGCTTGCATACGCTGCCGGCTTTGATCCAGGGATGCCATATTAGATTGATGAATATCAGACATATTAGCTCCCCTCATTTTTGTTTAAGCGTGAAATCATCAGCTTAGAAAGTGAGAGAACGATAAAGGTAATGGCAAACAGAATCAGCCCCAGTTCCATCAGTGCCGAAGTATGTAAACCAGACTCCGCTTCCGCAAACTCATTGGCCAGCGCCGAGGTAATACTGTTACCCGGCATAAATAA
Source organism: Budvicia aquatica DSM 5075 = ATCC 35567 (assembly GCF_000427805.1). GTDB lineage: Bacteria > Pseudomonadota > Gammaproteobacteria > Enterobacterales > Enterobacteriaceae > Budvicia > Budvicia aquatica. The sequence continues at coordinate 25,229 of NZ_ATYS01000027.1, forward strand.
TGAGAAGCTGTCCAACTGGTAGGTATTACCAATCACAAAGGTGACCGCCATGGTTTCACCCAGTGCACGCCCCAGCCCTAGCATAATGCCGCCAATAACCCCATTCTTGGTGTATGGCAGGACAATATTGCGGATAACTTCCCATGTAGTACAACCAATACCGTAGGCTGACTCTTTAAGCAGAACGGGGGTTTGTTCAAATACATCGCGCATTACCGCTGCGATGTAAGGAATAATCATAATGGCCAGAATAATTCCGGCGGCTAAAATACCAATACCAAAGGCCGGGCCAGAGAACAGTGTGCCAACAATCGGAATATTAGACATCACGTCGCCAACCGGCTGTTGGAAGTATTTGGCAAATAGCGGGGCAAAGATAAACAGGCCCCACATACCGTAAACGATGCTTGGAATAGCGGCCAACAGCTCAATGGCGATACCCAGCGGACGCTTTAACCAGCCTGGTGCCAGCTCAGTCAAAAACAGAGCGATACCAAAACTGACCGGAACGGCAATAATCAGCGCAATAAACGATGTTACCAGGGTACCGTAAATCGGCACTAATGCACCGAACTCATCGGCCGGAGGATTCCATTCTTTAGTCCACAAAAAGCTGAGACCAAACTTCTGGATGCTGGGCCATGAAGCAATAATCAGCGACACAATAATGCCGCCCAATAACAATAGCGTGATCAGCGCAGCCAGTTTAACCAGCGCACTGAAAATAATATCGCCCTGTCTTCCCGGGGCTTTCATTACCCGCTTGTATTCAGCCATAAGCTTCTCTTTAAAACTTGATTGCCCCTTCCCGGCTAACTGGCTAAGAAGGGGCGATTAACACACTTAACTAACGTCGTTGGTATTGCGCGGTGTGCAAGTACCAAGACGCTATTGTTTTTAATATAGTGCTTTTCCACTGCTATCTTTTATCTGCGTCTTCCAGGCTGCACGCACCTGTTCAACAACGGCATCAGGTAGTACGGCATAATCTAACTCGGTCGCCAAAGCTCCGCCTTTCTTGTAGCCCCAATCGAAGAACTTAATCACTTCAGCCCCGCGCTTAGCGTCTTTTTGATTTTTATGTACCAGAATAAAAGTGGTCGATGTAATCGGCCATACGTCTTTACCTTTCTGGTTAGTCAGGTCTTGGGCAAACGACTTAGACCAATCAATGTTGGCAGCTGCCGCACTGAATGAGTGTTGAGTCGGGCTAACGGCTTTGCCATCAGCTGAAATTAGTTTGGTATAAGCCAGATTATTTTGTTTAGCGTAAGCATATTCAACATAGCCGATTGAGCCGGGTAAACGCTGAACGAAGGCAGCGATGCCATCATTTCCTTTACCGCCTAATCCAACGGGCCATTTTACCGTAGAGCCTACGCCAACTTGATCTTTCCAGTCGCTATTCACTTTCGCTAAGTAGCTGGTAAAAACGAAAGAGGTACCGGAACCATCAGCACGGCGAACAACGGCAATATTTTGATCCGGCAGTTTCAGGCCCGGATTCAGTTTAGCAATTGCCGGGTCATTCCATTTTTTAATGGTACCGAGGTAGATATCACCCAAGGTTTTACCATCTAACGTCAGATCGCCTGACTTGATACCTTCAATATTCACGGCAAGTACTACGCCGCCAATCACGGTCGGAAATTGGAACAGGCCATCAGTGGCTAAACGCGCATCATCTAAAGGCGCGTCAGAGGCCCCAAAATCAACGGTGTTAGCAATGATTTGCTTTACGCCACCCGATGAACCAATTCCCTGGTAGTTGATGTTATTTCCGCTCTCTTTCTGGTAGCTGTCAGCCCACTTAGCATAAACCGGCGCAGGAAAGGTTGCGCCCGCGCCGGTAATGTTTTCTACAGCAAAAGCCGATAACGAAGTTATCGACACGGTGGAGACGATTGCAAAGGCCAGGGTTTTACGTATCAGTTTCATCATTACTCCTAAAGGAATTAATTCGCTCTGTATCGTTAAAAATCAGACTGGTGATGAGTACAAGGCAAAAGATAAGACGATTTGATGACAGTATAATGTCAGGTTGATTACAGTTTTATGACAGTGAAAGTTTTTGTTTAAATAAATAATAGCCGTAATTATTCAGCTTCGTGGAGGCTAGCGTTTTCATCAAATATCTCGCCGATCACCTCTCCGAATCCTTTAGCTTTAACGTTCTTAAAAATATCATTTTAAGTAAATTTACAGTAAATAAATGTCAATAAAATACAAATAGTAAGAATTTTTATGGAAAAATATTAGAAATTATTAATAAACCAAGCGCTCAAAAAAAAACCAGACTGCTACATTTAAATCAGTGTGGAGCTGTTTTCCTCATCATACCCATAGAACACAATGATAATAATGAGGCATCCCATGTTGACCGATCACCCAACCAAGAAAAAAATGTCTTTATCGGTGTTATCTATAGCGCTGATAAGTTGCTTTCCATTTGCTACCGTACAAGCTGTGCCTACTCCTGTATCTACACCACCATTCTTTCTAGCCGCGAGTAATACCGAAGAAATAGGGTATACATTTTGGATGGTTCAAAAACATACCGGCGACTCCAATAGTGGTGTCGCTCTCGCTATTAATGGCGGGAAATTATCAATAAGCATCAGCAATATAAGCAATATATGGGATGGTACCGCAGGCTCACGCACTATTCATGCCCGCGGACAGGATAGCCTTATTACATTACAAGATACCAATGCTAGCCTGGCTGCCAGTCAGGCTAGCAACGGCGATGCCAGTTCCGTTGTGGCCGCAACCGCCGGTGGCCGTGTTGGTATCACTAACGGAATATTCTCTGCCACGGGCAATTATGTTCGAGGGCTTTCTGCCGCCGGGGATAATCCGGATAACGGTGGCAGCTCTATCAGTGCTGAAAATGCAACCATCACTACCGCCGGTAATTTTGGTATTGGCGTACAGGCCTATGGCTCTAATAGTGCTTTAACCCCCTTAACTCGGGTTGATCTTATCGGGGGTTCGGTAACCACCAATGCGCTTAGCTATGCTCCGGCATTACAGGCTGCCCGGGTGGGTTCTTTAATTACCACCCACAACACAGTGATTACCGCCAACGGAGCAGGCAACTTAGTGGTTGATGTTAACCGCGGCGGGGCTGTTGAACTGACTGGCGGCAGTGTTACCGGCAATGGTAATACCAGCATTGGTATTATCAGTGATGGTGTCGGTAGCCATGCCAAAGCTGAAGACACCAGCATTACCATGACCGGACAAAAATCAGTCGGAGTCTTAGCCAGCGCTGGCGGCAGCGTTGAGCTTAAAAATAATACCATCAGCCTCACAGACTTAGGCACTAACGGCTCCGGCCTGACTGCCAGCGGCCTCGGCTCAAACATTAGTGCTACCAACGCCATTATCAATGTCAAAGGCAGCGGAACCAACGGCGGCAATGCGCCGGTTGGCGTAGGCGCTGAAAATGGCGGTTTAGTGACCCTGAACGGCGGTAGCGTGACCATGGAGGGTAACAATCGGACGATTGCCGCCCGAGCCGGTAATAACAGCAATATCATTGCTACCGGTACCCGCTTTACCACCAACGGCAATAACTCTCACGCCGTAATGGCGTGGCTTAACGACCCGACAACTATAGGCACGATTACTCTGACAGATGCCACCATTTCTACCGCCGGCATTAACTCTTACGGCATCACCTCAAATAATCAGGGCGCAAAAATCACCGCGAATAATACTAATATCACCACCTCTGGTAATGTCGGCCGCGGAGTTTATGCATGGAACGGCGGCACGGTGGCGCTGAACGGCGGTTCAATAACCACCAGTGGCGATATTGCTTCAGGACTACAGGCTGCCGGCGTTGGTGCCGACAGCGCGGCCCAACCGGCAAAAATTGATGCGCTTAATATTAACGTCATTACCCGCGGAAATTTCTCCGATGGTGTCACCGCCGGCTGGGATGACGGAAGTCAGGGGATAGTGAATTTTACCGGCGGCAGCATTACCACCTCCGGCGAGCTTAGTGCGGGGGCTGCGGCAAGATATGCAGGCATTATTGGCTTAATCAATACCGCAATAAACACCACTGGCGATAACAGCACGGGCATTATTAGTGACGGTGACAGTAGCTATGTCAAAGCTGAAAATACCAATATTACTATGGCCGGACAGAAATCAGTTGGTGTGTTAGCCAATGCTGGCGGCAAAGTTGATCTTAAAAATAACACCATCAGCCTGACAGACTTAGGCACTAACGGCTCCGGCCTGACTGCCAGCGGTGTCGGTTCAAACATTAGTGCTATCAACGCCATTATCAATGTTAAAGGCAGCGGAACCAACGGCGGCAATGCGCCGGTTGGCGTAGGCGCTGAAAATGGCGGTTTAGTGACCCTGACCGGCGGTAGTGTGACCATGGAGGGTACAAATAGAACTATTGCCGCCCGAGCCGGCAATAACAGCAATATCATTGCTACCGGTACCCGCTTTACCACCAACGGTAATAACTCTCACGCCGTGATGGCGTGGCTAAACGACCCGACAACGATCGGCACCGTTACTCTGACAGATGCCACCATTTCTACCGCCGGCATTAACTCTTATGGCATTACCTCAAATAATCAGGGCGCAGAAATCACCGCGAGTAATACTAATATCACCACCTCTGGTAATGTCGGCCGCGGAGTTTATGCATGGAACGGCGGCACGGTTGCACTGAACGGTGGTTCAATAACCACCGGTGGCGATATTGCCTCCGGACTACAGGCAGCCGGCGTTGGTGCCGACAGCGCGGCCCAATCGGCGAAAATTGATGCGCTTAATGTCAACGTGACTACCCGCGGAAAGAATTCCGATGGTGTCACCGCCGGCTGGGATGACGGAAGTCAGGGGATAGTGAATTTTACCGGCGGCAGCATTACCACCTCCGGCGAACTTAGCGCGGGAGTGGCTGCTAGATATGCCGGAAACATTCGCCTAATCAACACCACAATTAATGCATCCGGTATTAACTCATCGGCCGCCTCTGCCGATAGCGGCGGCGTGTTAAATATTAATAACACCAGCCTGACATCCCAAAAATCTAGCGGCATTGCCCTAACAAATAACGCAACGGTCGCCCTGAATAACTCCACGGTAACGGCTAACGGAGCCTCAATTTCCTCAACCTTAAATCAGGCCGGCCAGACGCAAAACATCACCGTCGGTTTAGGCAGTAAGTTAAACGTAAATAACGGAACATTATTACAGGTAAACCGAACCGCTGAAGGTATGGACGGCATTGTGAATCTGACGCTGGGCATTGGTTCATCGGCCCGTGGCGATATTAGCGATCTTAACGGATTAAACGCAAACGGAACCCGTTCAGCCGGTGGTAAAACTAACTTTATTGTTCAGAAAGGAGCTGATTGGCTAGGTTCCGTGAGTGGGATTAATGACATTACTATTGGTAACGGTAGCAGCTTTGTAAATACTGGCAACGCTCCTATTATGGGTAACCTGCGCGCACTGCAGAATGCTCGCTTACAATTTTTGAACAGCACAACAATTCAAGGTTCTCTCGATCTAAAAGAGCAATCCAATACCATATTTAATCAAAATGCCATCATCTTTCAAAATCTGATGGCTCAGGCAGCATCGATACAGTTTATGGCGATGTCACATATACAGCAGAGCATTATTGCTGCCAATAACTCGATGATAAGTTTTATAAACTCAGCAAGAATTGATGCCGACTTGACCGGGGATTCAAGCTCTTTTGCTTTTAGTCAGCAAAGTGACGCCATCAACCGTATTTTGGGAAATATCGCGTTAAGTAATAACTCAAAAATTAAAGGCGGCACGCTACTAAATCCAATCATCATTGGGGGTAATGTCGATGCGTCTGGCGGCTCAGTACTGGGAGGTAACTTACTGGTTAGCGGAGCATTGTCCGGAACGGGCGGAACCTTGTCTCCGGGTAACTCAGTAGGAACACAAACCTACGCCAGCATGGCCGGTTTCAGCGGTAACTATGTGGCAGAGGTAAACTCGGCAGGGCTATCTGATAAGGTAATCATTCAAGGCAATGCGGATATTTCGGCCATCAATTTGTCCGTCGCCCAAGAGAACGGTAACGGCGGATACCAACTCAACCACGCTTATACCATTTTACAAACCACCAACGGCGGAACGGTACAAAATAGCTTCGCCAGCACGGCCCTAGATACGAGCTTCCAAAATACGCTCGTCAAACTGGATCCTGTTAACTATGGTACAGACAATGTTCAGGTCAGCCTGTCCGTCGATCAACAAAAATTGGCGGATAAACAGGGCGATTTGACCTCTAATCAACGCAATACCCTAAATGGCGATCTTGGCGCCGTAGGCCAAAACAGTGCGGTGGATGCCGCAATGCTTTCAACCGATACCGCCAAAGCGCTCGACCAGCTATCCGGTGAAGTTCACTCCAGCTTACGTTCATCATTACTAGCCTCCAGCACTATGCTGACTGATATCGTCAATGACAGAGCCAGAACAAACGCTAAGACTAACCGTAATGAAAATTATGTATGGGTTCAAGCACTCGGTGGTAGCTATAGCCTGAATGGTGATGGTAATACGGCTAAGAGCACCAATAAAAACTGGGGAATTGCCGTTGGTGGGGCTATGGCCCTACAGGATGGCTGGCAGCTAGGAATGGCTGCCGCTTATAACAATGAAGATATCGACGTTGATTCCAGGTCGTCATCAGCGGATGTCGATACCACATCGTTACTGGCTTACGTCAGCAACAGCTGGTCCGCCGGCCTCGGCAATGTCAATTTATTAGCCGGTGGTGGTTACAGCTGGCATAACATTGATACCCAACGGGATGTTTCGTTAGTTAATCAGAATATAACATCGTCTTATAATGCCAATACTACCCAGTTATTTACCGATTTAGGATATGAAATTCCCGTTATAGACAGTTTTACCGTTGAGCCTTACACCGGCATTGGCTGGTATCGCCAAAAGACCAATGACTTTACCGAGCATGGCGGCAGTGCTGCTCTGCGCGGACAGGGCGATACTCAGGATGTTACCACCTATAACCTTGGGGTTCGCAGTAAGCTAGCCTTCGCAATGGGTAACACTCCGGCCTCAGTCAATATGTCTGCAGGATGGCGTCATGCCGCTGGTGATATTGATTCTGATGTCCGGTTAAATCTGGCACAGGGCCAGGGTTCCGCTTATACCGTAACTGGCGCTCCACTCTCTAAAGATGCCGCAGTTCTGGCCTTTGGCGTTGAAGCTGAAGTGGTTAAAAATGCCGTTGTTGGCGTGTCTTACAATGGTCAGGTAGCCAGTGATAACAGTAGCAATGCCGGTACTCTATATATGAAATATACTTTCTGATATAGCTAGCACAGCGGCCCCGGAATCCCTTCTGGGGCCGTTTTATTTTTTATCACTATCTCCCATCGCCTTACAAATTAAATTTATCTATTAAATCATATAATTAATTAATTTATACAACTTAAAACACCAACATAGTGGCATACTGCCATTATTTTTATTGACCAATATAGTGTCAATATGCCACTATAATTCCACGAGGTATGAGCTACCTTTAGAACTTAGGGCATATACCGGATAGACCGGTGTACCTGTAAATTGATTGGAGGATTTCCATCATGCATAACTTAATACTGAATACCGACTCTTATAAAACCTCTCACTTTGTTCAGTACCCTAAGGGTACTGAGTACGTCTCCAGCTATATCGAGTCCCGTGGCGGTATCTATCCGAAAACCTTGTTTTTTGGCTTACAGATTTTTATTAAACAGTATCTGACCAAGCCGATCACATTGACCGATATTAATGAAGCAGAAGAAATTCTGGCCATGCACGGTATGCCGTTCAACTATGACGGCTGGCTGTATATTCTGAACGAACACAACGGCTATTTACCGTTAGATATTGAAGCCGTTCAGGAGGGTACGTTAGTCCCTACCGGCAACGTCATGGTTCAGGTCGTCAATACTGACCCAAAATGCGCGTGGCTAACCAGCTACATTGAAACCGCTTTATTACGGGCGGTCTGGTATCCGACAACGGTGGCAACGGTCTCTAAAAACTGTCACTCCATAATTTCTCATTATTTATCTGAAACCGCGGATAACCTAGATAGTCTGCCATTCAAACTGCACGACTTCGGCGCAAGGGGAGCAAGTTCACAAGAGAGCGTCGAAATAGGCAGTTTGGCCCATTTAGTTAACTTTATGGGAACCGACAGTCTGGCGGCCATTGTAACTGCCCGCCGTTATTATAAAAAAGATATGGCCGGTTTCTCTATTCCGGCAGCCGAGCACAGTACTATCACTAGCTGGGGGCGTGAGGGTGAATCAGCAGCCTATTCCAATATGCTAAAGCGCTTCGGCGGCAAAGGTAAAATGGTAGCCGTAGTGAGTGATTCTTACGATATCTGGAATGCTATCGATAATATCTGGGGTAACGAATTAAAATCTCAGGTTGAGAATATGGGAGGAACTCTAGTTATTCGCCCTGATTCAGGTGTACCGGTTGAAATCGTTCCTGAAGCCATTGAGCGGTTGATGGATAAGTTTGGTTTTATCACTAACGCCAAAGGTTACAAAGTACTGCCTGACTACGTACGCTTAATTCAGGGAGATGGTGTATCTGCAACCTCAATTGAAGCCATCCTGTATGAAATGAAAAAGCGCGGGTTAAGCACGGAGAACGTTGCATTCGGTATGGGAGGCGAGTTGCTACAGAAGGTCAACCGCGATACTCAACGGTTCGCCATGAAAACCTCGGCCATCTGTATTAACGGCGAATGGAAAGAGGTTTACAAAGATCCGATTACCGATCGGGTAAAACGCTCGAAAAAAGGGCGTTTAGCGCTGATTAAACAAGACGGGCAGTTTAAAACCGTTACCACTGACAATATAGGCGATGCTGAAAACCTGTTAGTCACCGTTTTCAGAGACGGTCAGGTCATTGCTGACTACGCGCTGGATGATATCCGCCAGCGGGCAGACAAAGAGACGCTGTTTGTTGCATAAATAATATCAGAATTACCCCCAACTAAAGCCTCTGGATCATAAACAGAGGCTTTTTTTATTTTTAGGCCATGCCAGCAACGACGATAAGTTGAGCCAATAAAATATTATTCAATAAAAAAACCACAGAGAGATGATTTCCTGTGGTTTTTTATTGATAGTAAACCTTAACGTTTCAATTTATAGGGTTAACCGGCTCAAACCGCCCCTAACATATCCTGAATAATAAAATAGTGGTCTTCAAACATCACCTGCGGGTCTAATTCACTAAGCGGTACCCAGCGGGCGGTTTTGGCGTCATCGCTGCCTTTTACCTTCGGTAACTCAAGACTCGGTTCCAGTTCAATATAGAAGGCATGGGTAATGGTTCTGCCACGGGCAGAGCGGTATGGCGCATCGTAAACCGCCTGGCGTTTAATTGAGCCTTTTAAAACCGGTGCCGGCACCTTTAGCCGCGTCTCTTCCCGTAGCTCTCGCAGGCAGGCCTCCAGTAAGCGCTCACCTCCGTTTAAGAATCCGCCCGGCAGTGCCCACAGCCCTTTGCCGGGGCTGGCCCGGCGTTCAATCAGCAGAACGTGGCCGGACTGAATCACAACAGAATCTACCGTTACAAAAACCGGCGGATAAGGCGCGGTATTCCAGGCTTGTTGATACTTTTTAATAAACAGAATTTCATCATGGATATGCTGAAAGCCGGGATGAGTTCGGGAGAAATCAATTAAATAATCAGCCACTTGCTGAGGCAGAATATCGTTACTTACCAGCTCTCGGGCAACCCGCTCTGGCTCATCAATAAAAAAGGCTTCCCGTACCGGGGTAGCGCTAATTTTATGATAGTTTTCAATACTGATGCTGCTCCACTGAGGAAACAGGCTGAGATAAAATCCGGTTTGGTCTTTTCTATGGCCGATCAGCGAAATTTTTGCCGGACGGTGAGGAACGGTATGGTGAGCAATCACTAACCCGTTAACCGTCGACTGAACGTTACGCACCCAAACTTCATCGTTATAGGGAACATCCATCAGCGGTAGGCAGAGTAATCTGGCGTTTTCAGCCTCAGATAAGCAGCGGCGAACCATCTCTTCCCGTTCCTGATGCGTCCATGGATTACGTGGGTTTCTAGGCTCCCATGCAGAACCGATAAGTAAAATCAGCTTATCAGCCTGATTTAACCCCTCACGAACAACTTTAAGATGCCCGGTGTGGAATGGCTGAAAACGGCCAATAAAGACGGTGAAGTCGTAGGGTTTGTTCATATCGCAAGCTCCTTGCGGATAAAGTAAGACGGCGAGTCTGTCTCACCGTAATAATATAAGCGGGTATCAGTTCAATCTTGCACTGATAAACTGATATCTATATTATTGGCTTTTAGCCACTAAATAGGCAAGTACTATTGTTGTTTGTTACTCTGATGGATAATTAAATTATGTATAAGTCTGAACAAGAGTATCTGAAAAATTATAACGTTCATCGTTATGATATTCCTCTGCTGTCGATCGATATCGGTATATTCACTATTCTCAATGGCAAGCTGCACGTGCTGTTGATTGAACGGGGAGAATTCCCCTATAAAGAACGCTGGGCTTTACCGGGTGGATTTATCGATCAATCGCAGGATCAAGATCTGCATAGCTCCGCGCTGCGTAAGCTCACCGAAAAAACCGGCGTCACCACGCCCCATCTGGAACAGGTTGAAACCGTGGGTAATGCCGCCCGCGATCCTCGGGGCTGGTCAGTGACCTCTCTTTATATGGCGCTGATACCCTATGCCCCGACGTCAAAATTTATAGACTCCGTTAGCGACGTGCGCTGGTGGCCTTATGAACAAGCCATTAAGCTCGATCTCGCCTTTGACCATTTGGAATTAATAGCCAAAGCCAGAGCGCGTCTTAAGAGTAAAACGGCTTATACCATTATTCCGATCCATGTACTTAGCTCGCCGTTCACGCTGACCCAACTACAACAGGCATTTGAAGAGCTGCTGGAAAAGAGCATCGAGAAAAAATCTTTTCGCCGGCGTATTCTTTCAGCCGATGTTCTCGAAGAGGTGGGTCAAGGATTGCCGGCCGGCGGGCTGGGGAGAATTGCAGCGTTATACCAACCGAAACAAGGCTGTGAGCAACATTCATTTGTCTGGAGTTTGGGCAATTAAATGCAGAAAACCGGTATCCTCGTTAATCGAAGATACCGGTCCATTTTATCGGACTAAGTGTAAGAAATGCAGATGTTTTTCATACTGGTCAAGAATGTCATTAATAATTTGTTCTTTGGTCCAGCCCATCACATCATAATCCTGACTGCCTTCTCTTAAAAAGACTTCAGCTCGGTAATACTTCTGCTCCTCGTTCCGGTCTTCATCTTTAATATCAAGAATTGAGAACGCCGGCTGTATATAGGAGCGTAGCCTGATGCCATAAGTGAAGTTCATATCTTCACCAAGATCGACTTCAATCATTTTTCTGTCATTATCACCTTCGATCACCTGGTAGCTGATATTCTGCTTTTGCAGCTCTTCTCCTACCATAACCATTGCCGGTGCCACCACCTCATCGACAAAGCGCTTTACGTGGGAGCGCCTAGGGAAATAAGCAATATTTCTGATCCGTTTCTGCCAAGGAATTGGATTACGGCTACCGGTCGGCGCAAGGGTTGTCATTTGCTGGCTGTCGCGCTTATAGGCATCAACGCGTAATGCCTTCAATAAACCATAAACCGACAATAGCAGAACCATGGAATAAGGTAATGCTGCCGCAATCGTCATGGTTTGCAGAGCACTTAATCCGCCGGAGAACAGCAGAGAAATCGCCACAACCCCCATCAGCGATGACCAAAAAATGCGTTGCCACAGCGGCGTTTTATCATCACCACCTGAGGCCAGCATATCGACAACCATCGCTCCGGAGTCAGCCGAAGTGACAAAGAAGACAATGATCATCACAGTGGCAAAAATCGACAATATCCGACTAAACGGGAAATATTCTAAAAATTTAAACAGGGCAACCGAAGAGTCACGCTGCACCGCTTCCGCTAATCCAGTAGCGCCATGTTGCATAATCAGATCGATGGCGGTATTGCCGAAGAACGTCATCCATAGCAACGTAAATCCGGCCGGAACAAACATCACACCAATCACAAACTGACGGATAGTACGACCGCGAGAAACCCGCGCAATAAACATGCCGACAAACGGAGACCATGATAGCCACCAACCCCAATACAATAAGGTCCAGCCGCCTAGCCAATCTTTAGTCCCGTCTGAGGGTTCATAAGCGTACATATTGAAGGTCTTACTCACAATCTCAGACAGATAAGCCCCGGTATTTTGCACAAAGGCCTTCATCAGTAGAACCGTCGGACCTAATACCCCGACTAAAACTAATAGAATAAACGCCAACACCAGATTGAGTTCAGATAAACGACGCAGGCCGCCGTTTAACCCGGTCGCCACTGACAGCGTCGCCATGGCGGTTATGACCACAATCAAAATCACCTGGGTAGTTTCATTAACCGGCACATCAAACAGGTAATTAAGCCCTGAATTTACCTGAAGAACGCCATAGCCCATTGAGGTAGCGACACCAAAAACGGTACCCAAAATCGCAAAAATATCGACAGCATGGCCGATAGGGCCATAAATCCGATCGCCGATAATAGGGTAAAGCGCTGAACGCAGGGTTAAAGGTAATCCGTGGCGATAGCTAAAGAAGGCCAGAATAAGTCCGACAATGGCATAAATAGCCCAGGCGTGTAATCCCCAGTGGAAGAAGGTCAGCTTCATTGCCTCTTTCGCCGCTTCAATGGTTCCGGCTTCACCAACCGGTGGGGCTAAGTAGTGCATAACCGGCTCGGCAACGCCGAAGAACATCAGGCCGATGCCCATACCGGCGCAAAACAGCATGGCAAACCATGAAGGGTAGCTAAAATCAGGCTGAGAATGGTCCGGACCTAACTTAATATTTCCGTAACGGGATAAGCCTAAATAAGTGACAGAAATAAGAATTAGGGCAACGGCCAGAATATATAGCCAGCCTAATTTTTCAACAATATGCTTCTGAATTGTACCGAACTGTGCATTGGCATGTTCCGGATTTAGCACCGCATAAAGGACCAGTAGCAATATTAATACCGCTGCAGTATAGAAGACGGGGGCATTAATTTTACTGCGGGGGGAGGCCTGTTCCGGCACTTCCTGATGACTCATATGAGTTCTCCTTGGTATAAAAAATAGCTAAGAATGATGGTGGGGATTTTTCCTTATGAAATTATTTTTCTTATTAAAAACAACACAATAAAAGCAATTAAATAATAGTGAATCAGTATAAAAAACCACTAATAATAAAAATCGCGGAGGCGAGTATAACAAAGTTATAACTATAAATAAAAAACGCTTATTTAAGATAAGAATTTAAGATGAAATATCGGGGGTTTTATAAGTAAAAACGAGGGCAGTTGGAATATATTTTTAGCTACTTATTAAGATAATAAAACCCCGAAATAATTTAATGTTATTTCGGGGTTTTTAATTATTTATATCATTATTCTACGGTAACAGACTTAGCCAGATTGCGCGGCTGATCGACATCGGTACCTTTAATCAGCGCAACATGATAAGAAAGTAACTGTAGCGGTATGGTATAGAATACCGGCGCCACCAGCTCATCAACATAAGGCAATGGAATAATGGTCATGCCTTCCACGCTGGTAAAGCCAGCATCTTCGGCAGCAAACACATAAAGTTGACCGCCACGGGCGCGGACTTCTTCAATGTTCGATTTAAGCTTCTCTAACAGCTCGTTATTAGGTGCAACCACAATGACTGGCATGTCGGCATCAATTAAGGCCAACGGTCCATGCTTAAGCTCTCCGGCGGCATATGCCTCAGCGTGAATATAAGAAATCTCTTTTAATTTAAGCGCCCCTTCCATCGCAATCGGATACTGATCGCCACGGCCTAAGAACAGCGCATGATGTTTATCAGAGAAACCTTCAGCCAGCGCTTCAATGGTTTTATCCAGCGACAGCATTTGATCGATACGGCTTGGTAAAGCCTGTAGAGCATGAACGATATCATGCTCTGTTTTTTCTGGCATACCGTGCAGGCGGCCCATTTTGGCAACCAACAGCAGCAGTACCGTGAGCTGAGTGGTAAAGGCTTTGGTTGACGCCACGCCGATTTCAACTCCGGCACGCGTCATCAGAGCCATATCAGACTCACGCACCAGCGAAGAGCCATGAACGTTACAAACAGCCAGAGAACCTAAGTAGCCAAGCTCTTTAGATAAGCGTAATGCCGCCAGCGTATCTGCCGTTTCACCGGACTGTGACAGTGTGATCAGCAGGCTGCCTTTACGCATGGCCGGTTTGCGGTAGCGGAACTCAGAAGCAATTTCGATATCACAAGGGACACCGGCCAGGGCTTCAAACCAGTAACGGGCAACCATACCTGAATGGTAGGAGGTGCCACAGGCAACGATTTGAATATGTTTAACCTGTTCCAGCAGCTTCATGGCTGGTTCGCCCAGCTCATCCAGATTAACCAGACCGTGGCTTAAACGCCCTTCAAGGGTGTTTTTAATCGCCAGAGGTTGCTCATAAATTTCTTTTTGCATGTAGTGGCGATAAACCCCTTTATCACCGGCATCATACTGACTGGTTGATTCCAGATCGGGGCGCTCTACCAACTCACCTTGTTTATCAAAAATAGTGACAGAACGGCGGGTTACTTCAGCCACATCACCTTCTTCTAAATAGATAAAGCGGCGGGTTACCGGCAGCAGCGCCAGTTGATCGGAAGCAATAAAGTTTTCACCGAAGCCTAAGCCAATAACCATCGGGCTACCGGAACGGGCAGCAATTAAGATGTCTGGATTGCGACGATCGAGAATAACCGTACCGTAAGCACCGCGCAGAATTTTTACTACGCGTTGTACGGCTTCAAGCAGGCTTAATTCACTGTTATTTTTGAGTTCATCATGCACTGAGTGCGCAATAACCTCGGTATCTGTTTCGGAAGTAAAAACGTAGCCCTTGGTGATAAGATCATCACGCAGAGACTCGTAGTTTTCAATAATGCCGTTATGCACCACGGCGATATAACCGGACTCGTGAGGATGAGCATTACTTTCAGAAGGTTCACCGTGCGTCGCCCAACGGGTATGAGCGATTCCTGTACCGCCTTTAAGCGGAGAGGCGTCAACCGCTTCACTCAGCATTTTTACTTTGCCTAAGCGACGAATGCGCTGAAGATTATTGCCTTCATCAACCACAGCAATCCCCGCAGAGTCGTACCCGCGATACTCAAGACGACGTAAACCTTCTAACAATATTTCAGCTACATCTCGTTGTGCTACTGCACCAACAATTCCACACATCGTTTATATTCCTAATTAAAGAACCGGATGATTATCCTGATTCTGTTCGATGCCCTTGACCTTTTGTTGCCGGATTTCCGGCTTCCCCGAGCCTGTAGAGATGGGGATTATTATGTTTTGGTATTAGTCTGGTTGAGAAAACAAGGCCAATAACAAAAGGTAATAAGATTGCCTGACACTTTTGTTGGCTGCTTACGCAGCTACGACCCTAACGTAACCCTCTCTCTCCGTTTGAGTCTTTACAACCAATAAATTTAAACTTTCGATTTGCCATCAATCAGATACGGGAGGATTCCCCTCCCGTATTCTGTAATAAAACTAAGTTATTTCTTTTTAACCGGTCTTTGCCAACCGGTAATGTGCTTTTGCTTAACCCGGCTAATTACCAGCTCATTTTCACCCACATTGCTGGTCACCGTGGTTCCGGCACCAATAGTTGCGCCGTTGGCTACGCTGACAGGAGCAACTAATTGAGTATCAGAACCGACAAATACGTCATCACCGATAATGGTTTTAAACTTATTCGCACCGTCGTAGTTACAGGTAATCGTTCCTGCACCAATGTTCACCCGGTCGCCGATTTCTGCATCGCCCAGATAGGAGAGATGACCGGCTTTAGAGCCTTTACCCAAACGGGAGTTTTTGATTTCAACGAAGTTACCTACGTGAGCATCTTGTTCCAGCTTAGCACCCGGGCGCAGGCGGGCAAAAGGACCCACGGTACAGCCAAAGTTTAATTCAGCATTTTCTATTACGCTGTAAGGGCTAATCACACTGTCATTACCAATCACACAGTCTTTCAGCACACAACCGCTGCCGATAAATACCCGATCTCCTAGCACCACTTTTCCTTCGATGATGACATTGGTATCAATGGTAATATCGCGACCGTGAACCAACTCACCGCGCAGGTCAAAACGAGCCGGGTCGTTAAGCATTACGCCGGCAAGCAGCAGGCTTTCAGCCTGTTCTGATTGATAAACTCTTTCCAGACGAGAAAGCTGAAGGCGGTTATTGACCCCTTCAACTTCGCTTAAGCGGGTAGGATGAACCGCTTCGATAGCATTACCTTCGGCATGGGCCAGCGCAATGATATCGGTAATATAGAATTCGCCCTGAGCGTTGTTGTTGTCTAACTTAGCTAACCAGCGCTTTAAATCTTTACCGCTGGCAACCAGAATACCGGTATTGATTTCATTAATTTTATGCTGTTCAGCGGTCGCATCTTTGTGTTCAACGATGCTAACGACTTGGCCATCTTTGCGCACGATGCGGCCATATCCGCTAGGATCGTCAAGCTTAACGGTCAGCAGGCCAATTCCGCCTTCCGGCTTAGCGTTAATTAAGCGATCAAGCGTCTCTTCGGCAATTAGCGGCACGTCGCCGTATAGCATCAAAACGTTTTCATCGTCAGAAAAATAGGGGGCAGCCTGCTGCATCGCATGGCCGGTACCCAGCTGTTCAGCCTGTAAAACCCAATTTATTGGCTGATTGGCTAAGGTTTTTTTCAGCAGGTCACCACCGTGGCCATAAACCAGATGAACCTGTTTTGCACCAAGTTTAGACGCTGTATCAATAACGTGCTGTACCATTGGCTTGCCCGCCAACGGGTGCAGCACCTTAGGAAGATCTGAATACATACGCGTACCCTTGCCGGCGGCAAGAATAGCTACGCTAAGTTGAGACATTGACATAAACGACCTGCTAAAAATTTGATTGGCGAAAGTAAACCTGTTTAGCAATAAAATTGCTACTTATTTTTCATCGAAAACTACGCTCAAGCCTTATGGCATAAGGGATGATGAAAAAAAGCGGGTTTACGCTTAAATAACAAAAAAACCGTCTGCATTCGGAGACAGATTTTGCGGCATTACGGTGAAATAATAACGCGTTATAAGCGGTAATAAACCGCTTTTTTCTTATCACGTAATAAGTTAATAAACCGCTGGAAAAATCCAGCCATTATCCACAGAGATAAATATTTTAACCCCCGCATTATATTGACTTCTCTCGCTCTACCGCCAGATCAAAGGCTAAACTCTGCAAGTTAGGCGTATGATTAATCAATGCGCGATGGGTTCTGGCCTGGCTAACATAAATGTAGCTTGTTCCCCATGGTTGATGATTAGGATCGCGAACTATCGGACCACAACGATGGTCAAGCAGACCGTTTAACGGTAAGTGATCGTCTCCGGCGGCCAGCGTCTGTGACGCCAATTGGGGAATATCTCGTAAAATATTTTTTGCCTGTAAGTACCAACGCTGGCGATGGTAAACCGCCGCTTTTACCGCTTGGTTATTATCACTTAAATACCAAACCTGAGGCACCGCATGTTCCAACTGGCTGACGCCGGCAATGCTGGCTGCAAACTCTTTGGCCTGATGTAAATGTTGCCCCAATCGATCTCTTACCCGCTGACATTGAGATGAAATATCACCACCCGATGTTCGATATGGCCCTATCTGGTACTCCTGCCAGCACTGCGGATTATAAATATCAAAATCCTTCAGTGGCTGCCCGTGAATATCAATAACATTCGGATTAGCAGGAAGAAGTTGGTAAGCGCTGGGATAACCGGCGATATCATCAGGCGAGAAACCATGAAGATATCGGGTTGCCGCATAGTACCCGGTTTCCATCATAGATAATGCGTGAAATGTTCCCTGCCATGGCGGGCCAAAGGAGTACCATTTAGCGATAGTTTCACGATTTTCTGCTGAAGTATGGCGCAGCCAATAACGAACGGCCAGATTTGAAGCTGATTGCCCTATCAGCACTATTTTCTGATCTGCACCAAATATGGTTTTCAAGCGTTGAATTTCAGCATCCAGATGGTCTGCTAGCTGGCGATGATCGGCCCGCCAGTCATGGCCCAGAAAAAACAGATCCTGACCTTCCTGATAACCCAGTGCCGTTTGTAAAACCTGCTTTAACTCTGCCGTAACCAGTGTGTGGACCAAACCCGGCACAATAGTAAAAGCATGAAGCTGCTCACTGGCTAATATCCGAGATCTCTGGGCTTCAGTATTTTGATACTCATAAGGTTGGCGGGCAAAAAAACCGCCCGCGCCTCCCCAGATGAATTTTTGTTGCTGGCGATCGTATAGCTTGGTACCAAGAATACCGGGAAGGTAAATCACCGGCAGGTTCTGGCGTTTAGCGCCAAGCCCTGCTCGGCGAAGCTTAGCGGCGATCGATTGAGCCCGTATCGCCGAATATCCCCAGTTTAACGGCATATCAGCGTCCTCTAAGCGGCAGGAAGGTTAGCGGAACGTCTTCACTTGCCTTATTGGTTTGTTCAGCGCCGGTCACCGGAAAGTGGGCCCGATCGTAAACTTCAAAGATTTGACACTTATTATTTTCCGGATGGTAAAGGCGGATGCCTTCAGCCCGTTCGTCACTTTTTGACAGCATAAAGCGATCGCAACTGTTGGTACCCACTTCACCCACAGGCTGACCAGTGGCTGAAATAAATTGGTAGAACAGTTGAGAGTCATTAGACTGCTCAACGTGACAGGCTTGAATAGCCCCGCGGAACATATGGGTAGAACACACTAAACCCGACGGTATTTCAGCAATCACCGGTTTGGTTTTTTCAGCCTGCCATGGCAGCAGAATCGGCGACGGTATTCCACACTGAGGGCAATGGCCGTTATCCAAGAAAGATTGAGCAATCAGGCCGCTGCGTTGAACCCATTGGGTCTGACATTCAGGGCAATAGGAATTGGCACTCTGGGTATCAAACACATTTCCCAGATAAACGTAGCGCATACCGTCATCAATAGCCTGCTGTCTGGCCTGTTCCAAAAAGGGAATAGAGGTTCGTTCAACGTTGGTATAGCGATAATCCGGATGGAAGCGCACATAGTGTAGCGGAATTTCAGCATCCAGATTATTTAACATCCAGTCAGAAACCCGGCGGGTTTCGGTCAAATTATCATTTCGGCCGGTAACACACAGATTAGATACTTCCAGATGCGGGCCATTCCCAGCTTTACGGGCCGCATAAACTTGTTTAATTCCGTCCAGAATCGGCTGTAGTCGGCCAGAGGTAAATTTGCGATAGAAGCTATCCTGCATCGACTTAAGGGAAATGCTGAAGATATCCATCACTTCAAGTAAATCATCAATACCTTTCTCACTGATATAAAAAGCACTTTTATACAGGTTTTTTAGCCCATGTTGACGCGCTAATCTGGCGGTATCCATCACAAATTCATGCCAGACAATCGGGTCATTATAGGTCCATGAAAGTACACGGATATTATGCTTAAGGGCATAATTAACAACGTCCTCCGGGCTGTAATACATCACATTGCTGTCTTGTACATAGCGAGCCTGACTGGTGGTCCAGTTTTGGCAAAAATCACAGCGCAGCATACAACCAATATTACCTAAAGAAAGAATTTGCTCTCCCGGGGCATAATGATAAACAGCTTCAGTTTCAATACATTCCTGAGTCATTGGTACGGACTTACCATAGTTCAGGCTAACTAACGATCCGTTCTCATTACGACGCATACGGCAAGTCCCGGTGCGCCCAACACTGATTTTACAGGCTCTGGGACAGAGCTCACACTGTATCGCACTATCTGGCAATGAGTGCCACAAGCGCGCCGGATGTCCTGTTTTTTGCCACTGCTTAACGACAGCCATGCATAAATCCCTCTGGTTGGCTAAATAGGTCCAATAACGTCTAATGGATAGATAACTTAATCACGACCGTTTTTATTTTCTCCGTTAGGAGAAGGAGTCGTCATACTCCAGCGCAAGCCTGCCTGCCAACGCTGCAATGTCGGTTTTAACTGCCAGCTAAAAGGGTTTCCTTTAGCCGGCGTATTCATCATGTATCTCATTTCACCATTTTCACTCAGGTCACACAAA
The DNA here is from genome assembly GCF_000427805.1 of Budvicia aquatica DSM 5075 = ATCC 35567. Taxonomy (GTDB): domain Bacteria; phylum Pseudomonadota; class Gammaproteobacteria; order Enterobacterales; family Enterobacteriaceae; genus Budvicia; species Budvicia aquatica. The sequence goes on from NZ_ATYS01000027.1 coordinate 45,511, forward strand.
ATCTTAAAGCCCGGACCAAAGGTGTAGGGCTTGCTGCGTACTGGTGTGCTATCACCGGTCTGAGTTTGAGTAAGAAAATCAGTATTTTGTCGGGTAGCATGAATGGTTTCCCGATTACCTCCCTGATAAGGATAGCTACCAGTGAGTAATTTTCTTACCCACTCCGGGCGTTTAATGCTGTGTTGAAATTCAACCACCGGTAAAGCTAAGTTACTGCATCCATCCATGGCGGCAATGTAGGCATCCTGTACCAGCTGTCTTACCGAATCTTGTTGATACTGCCAGTCCTCTAGATGATGCTGTAAAATAGTCAGAATATTCCAGCGACAACCCGGCCAAAAATCGACGTATAGCATCCGTGAACCGCGTTTAAGTACTTTGCATAAGACTTTGGTTGTCAGGTGTTGAATCCATAAATCAAACAGCTGAGAAGCTTTAATATTTCTCGTATCGCCATCCCACTCTGACAGTATCGAAGGTTCGGTTAAATAAGAGAGTAAAAAAGGTAAGGACTGGCGGGCGAAAATATCTAATTTGTCATCCTGAATCGCCTGCATACTCTCCAGATTATGCCGTGATGTTTTCTCAATTAATTCACTAATCCGTAATGCCCGGCTAGGCGGATGCCAGCGGTTCGATAGCGCACATTTATGGCTAAATAATGACTCGCTGTATTGATTGGCGTAAGCCACATAACCTTCCGGTGGATTATGTTTAACCGGTAGTTCATCAAAGGGGACAAATCCCTGCCATTGATGATGCGGATTGGCCAAATTAAGAATCAGGCTACCGATCTCACGTTTTCTTTTAGGAATATATCCCATCGCCTGTAAACCAATATCACCATGAATATCGGCATATCCGACCATCATTGGAGAGTTATGAACATGGGTCAGGCTGGCGCGGAAAGTTTGCCAGTTATGGCATTTAGCCAATGAGTAGAGCGTAATATCCCCTTGCGGATTCTCCAGTGCAGGCCAGCGTAAAAACAGGCCGTAGCCGTCCTTTTCAGAAAGCAGCCTGCCGTGTGAGAAACCATAAGAAGTAAATTCATGAGATTTTCCGGATTTACAGGCAATTTGCTGATCTTCTTTTTGCAGAGCAACCCAGCCGTCTACCGTTTCAACCCGCTGTTCTGCTAAATCAATTTTGCCCCAGAACAGGTCCTGATTATCGGCCATAATACCGACCATTCCCCAGGCTGCGTGCCTATTACGACCGACGATAATTCCCGGCGCTCCGGGGAAGTGGGAACCAACGGCATACAGCCCTTCATCACTCACCAGCTTACACATCATATTGAAACCGGGATTGACATGGCCCATATGGGGATCGGCAGCTAACAGCGGCAAACCAGATTCAGTGTGCTGACCACCGATAGCAATCACATTAGAGCCGGTATCCGGCGATGCCAGGCCAAGGTGTTTCATGCCCAGCAGACCATCACGCAGTGCCTCTTCAACATCAACAAAACGCTGACCGTTAGCGTCTAAAGGCAGAGGGGGGATCGGGTTACCTTCTTGGCTGACAGTTGTTAACAGCTGCTGATGCTGTTCAGGCGTCAAACGCCCGGCTAAACGGGTATGGAACAGCTCATATTGCCAGGCGGAATTGATAAAATACTTTAGCTGAGCAAGTAAATAAGCATCCGTTATGCTGAAAGGACGCGGACGATATTTCAACATCAGACATTCAGCCGGTAACAGACGTTGATCGGATAATGCCTGATTCATTCCGGCAACATACGCCTGAATATGCTGATATTGCTGACCTTGCCATGATGAAGGATCGGCACTGGCATCACTGGCTTCTGCACGCTCAGCTAATGCTTTTAATCCTAGTCGACGCTGAAATACATCGGTCCTTAGCGCACCGGTACCCATAATTTGTGATAGCTCACCGGCACCGACACGTCGAGAGAGATCTAATTGCCAGAGCCGAAAACGAACGGCACCATATCCTTGCCCAAAAAATACCGCCTTGTCAGAACTTCCTTCAACGGTCATTAACTGCGGGTTATCCAGCGCTACGCTGACGGAACCCCATGGGCTTTGTAATCTAATGACCTTCATCGTTAATCCTTTATTTTTTAGCAGACCGTACATCCTTCACGGCCTGTTCAGCCATGGCCTGAGCAAACAACTTGAGTTCCTGATAAGGATCACCCGCTGACCAGTTAAGCTGTTTTATCGCCTTATCAGAACAATACATATAAGTGCTACCGTCCATAATTCTCAGCGCTTCCTGAGAAAGCGGCATCGTAAAACCAGTAAATGACAGTTTATCCATTGCCCATGCCACAGGCTTTAAAGCAGAAACCGAACGTGAAGGTAGAATGTCACGCTGGCTCACTTCAGCCAATAGAGCAAAAACTTCAGGCATCGAAAAATCTTTACCGGTAAACAGAAAATTTTGGCCCTGAATTTGTGAATCAACGAGTTGGACCAGTCCATGACAAAGACGTTCAACATGGCATAGCTGAAAACTGCTGGTAGTGGTTATTTGGAAGGGTATCTTGCCGCGAAAGTAGGCATTGATTGTCTGACTGAGTACGCTGGCATCACCCGGTCCGAATACGCCGCCCGGGATGGCAATATTTATGGGTAAGCCCTGCTGCTGTCGCTGTAATAGCAAAGTATGGGCTATCTGCTTAGTCTCTTCGTAATAGCTACGAAAAACCCCGTTATGACGATGAGTTTCGTCGGGAAAAGTACCGTCTGTCTCACCTAATGCCGCCGTCGTACTCAAATAAACCATTTGAGGAATCGAAGCTTGCTGAGCCGCATCAAACAGTTCCATCGTTGCCGTCACATTCGTGTGGTACATTCCCCGACGAGCAGCGCAGGAAGCAGGTAAACCAACGCGATAATCTGCCGCCATATGAATCAGCACCTGATGGTTTTCCAGTGCTGCCCGGTAACTGTCTGGCTGTCGTATATCGCCAATGACTAGCCTTGTTTCCGGTGGCAATTCCGGCCGCCCGGGAATTTTTTTTAATTCTGATGATCGGACTAAAACGGTCATCGCATAACCCTGCTGGTAGAGCTTTGGTAATAAATGAGAGCCAATAAACCCTGTTCCGCCGGTCACAAAAATGCGCGGTCTGCTCATGATAAATAATCTTCCCTGTGAATAAATCTGACTAACGCCGACAACATAAAAAATCCATCATGAGGTGCCAGTAACGGACGGGCATGCATAGAGCCAATCGGACAATAGCGAGTAAAGCTACCCACCTGAGGACAAGTTTGTTTTCCCCAATATCCTAAAGTTTGCAGCCGTCCCGGCCAGCGCCGTTCAGCCTGTTCCAAGTTTTTTTCAATCGAGCCAATAACAATCTGGAAGCCTTTAGGCAGCCAAAGCTCAGGTGAAAAGGAGTGACTTAAGGTAACGCCCCAGCCAGAACGTTGGCTATAGCTAATTTTCCCTAAATCTGGCTGCACAATATAGTGCATTGCCAGTTCACGGGCTTTGGTTAGCTGCACCAATCTATCGCTTTCTGCTAACAAAGGTAGCCGATCCAGATGCTGCTGTAGCTGATGATAAAGTTGCTCAGCGGCGGTTTTATCTTCGACAACAATAAAGCGTGGCGAGCTGCATACCTGTTGAAGAAACAGGCACGCATCGGTCAAAATGGTATCAAGAGGAGGAAGCCGTTGGCCAAATAGGGCTATGCCACTCAGTTTAGGCCCCAGCTCAATCAAACGAATATGAGCCGGAGTCATCATTCTATAATGCCTGATTAGGGCTTCACCGCCGGCTAACAGAACCGTATCAATATCTTGCAATAATTTCACATCATCTTGGCTATCACTCTGCCAATCATAGATTTCACAATCATCGGCTGAAAGACCCAACTCCCGGCGCAGCAGCATTAACCAGTTGAGTGAATCTCTGGCTTTAATACGCATCCGGCTGCCGATAAGGTAAGCCACAAGAAAACCTTCCATTGTGGCTAACGGATCTTTCTCTGAAAGAATAAATAACAAACGATAAGGTGGTCGCCAGTGTCGGCCAGCCAACTCACTACTGACCTTTTGCTCGAGTAAATCTGAATGACATAGTTGCTGTAAACGGGCTAAGCAAAAAGCCTGAGTGGCCGGATCGGCTGAAAACACCAAATTTAGCTCAATACATTGAGCAAGCCATTTTTTGATATTTGCTACCCTTTCCGGCAATCCATCGTTCATATTGCTTCTGCCGCACAGGTTCCTTCAGGCGTCGTTGCCCGTCCAATATAGCGTAGAAAACGCCTTGATTGACCGCATGGACAATGCTCCCCCCATGAACCCAGATCCTGAGTCAGTAAGCGATGAGAAGGCAATGAAGCAAAGAATGGATTCTCTAACTGAATTAAACCCGGCCGATCGGCCTTAGCCGATTGTCCGTCAGCATCAATGATGGTGAATTGAGAGTAAGCAGGAATATGAAAATGACCTTCCTGACAGCTGATGTAGTGCAGCGGATGTTCTGTCATACCGTAAATATCCCGGATATCCACCAGCGGTGCCTGCAGACACTGCTTTAGTCCGGAAATAATTTGCTGGCGATCGAGTCGTTGGGTCATCCCCTTCCAGCCACCGCCGGTTAGTCCTCTGACCGGGACCTTTAACCTAAATGATTCTGGCTGACTCAAACACAGGTGTTCAAAGAAAACCGTCAGACCGAAAATATAAACCGGTACCGGCTCATTGGCCCAGCGCTGCAAGGTATCCCATGCCAGCTTAGTATCCAACTGCCCGTTGGCTTGCACAGCAAACACGCACTCCTGAACCGGCGCACAGGCGGTAAATTTTAGGAATGCCGTTGCATATCCGGCATGATCGCCGGTAGAAGGGTCAGGAGAGAGCAATAAGAATCGGGCTGGTACCGGAGAAACTAAGCCGTTTTCAATAAAAATTTGTACCATTCCCTGCTGGATCCGCGCCATGCTGGTGGCATCGAAAAATACCTGCGTTTTGCCCTTATCTCCGGTTCCTGAACTATTAAGCCATTGTCCCTGATCGCCCGTTGGCGTCGCTAAATCTAGGGTTTTAAATAAACCAACGGGAATAACCGGGTGAGATTGAGCTGTGCACAGCTGTGCATAAGTCGGATTATGAGCCTGATGCCAAAGATCGGCCTGTTGCATTGCTGAATCAAACAGCGCCTTATCGGCATCGGTATTTAATCCATAGGGAGCAGGTAAATTAGCCAATAGGTCAATGGCTGTAGGTTGGGTTATACATTCCTTGTTATCCGGCATAATTGTTTCCATAAAAATGAATTAATTGCTAACCACAGACTTCCTTCTGCTTATTTCGTGGGCCATTTCCACATTCCGTAGAATAAACGCACAATAATCGATACTAGTTAGCTTCATGATACAAATCAATCAATGAATAAATCTTATCCGTTACTAATTGTGTGACTAGCTGATAGCCTTAGGTAAGTGATTCAGTTGAATAAATGGGACAGGTACCTATAAAACTTGAAGCATGACAGCGAGATAACGGCAATTAAATAGCCTGTCTTTATTGCTAAAAATAGGCTTAAATAATCAGTATCATTGAGCAATGATCAAAAATAACCATGAAAACTACCCTCGAAGAACTTTTGGCTTTTGTGACCGTTGTCGATAGTAATTCGATAACCAAAGCGGCTGATAAACTGAACCAGACGGTATCTGGCGTTAGCCGGGCACTAGGCCGGTTGGAAGAGAAGTTAGAAACATCGCTACTCAGTCGTACTACTCGCCGTTTAGCACTGACGGAGGAAGGTGAAGCCTTTCTGGTTCATGCCCGAAATATTCTGGCTTCGGTAGATGAAGCAGAAGATCAGATGGCAATACGCCGCCAACAACCTGCCGGGCTGCTACGGGTTAATGCCGCATCCCCCTTTATGTTGCATACTATCATTCCCATTATTGGTGATTTTCGCCGAAGTTATCCGCAAATAGAGTTAGAACTTAACACTAATGACCATTTTATCGATTTGTTAGAACACAAAACGGATATTGCTATTAGAATCGGAACGCTGCGCGATTCCACTCTCCATGCCCGACATTTAGGTACCAGCCAACGCAGAGCGTTAGCCCACCCGGATTATCTATCATCCAGACCACCAATAAACAATATTCAGGATTTAAATCATCACCAGCTTTTAGGTTTTACTCAAATAGACAAGTTAAATGAGTGGCCATTTAATGATGAAAAAGGGGATTTATTACGTATCACCCCGGCACTGTCAGCTTCAAGCGGTGAAACCTTAAGACAGTTAGCATTAGCCGGTGAAGGTATTGTTTGTCTGTCGGACTTTATGACCCATAAAGACAGAAAAAGCGGCCAGTTGGTTGAGATATTACCTGAACAAACGGTAAAGGTATTACAACCTATTAATGCCGTTTATTATCGCAATACAAAGCTATCGGCGCGTATAACCTGCTTCTTGGATTTTTTAAGCAGCCGCATAAAAGACATGCTTTAGTGCCTCAAATATCCATGAATACCACAAAATACTGCTGCTGTTTTATGGTTATTCGGTGACCTAATCATCCTCTCTATCTGCCTTTCAACACAGAGTCATTTTCCAGCGTGATATTTATCACTAATAATTAACATGACCGTGGAATTCTTTTAAGTCTCTACTAGGATTAATTTAATCACTGAATTTACTACGGTCATTATCTTTTTGTTTTATAAAACTAATGGCTAAACAGACACTCCGTATATCAACCCAAGTGCTTAGGCATGGAGATTTTCATGAAAAAAACGCTATTAGCTATGATGGTGTTTGGTGCCTGTATGGCAACATCCGTATCCACGATGGCAAACACTAAGATCGGTGTAACTATATATAAATACGATGATAACTTTATGTCGGTGGTACGTAAGGCGATAGAAAAAGAAGCTAACACTGATAAAAATGTCACCCTTTTAATGAATGACTCGCAAAACGATCAGTCAAAACAAAACGATCAGGTTGACGTATTAATCGCTAAAGGCGTTAAAGCATTAGCGATTAATCTGGTAGACCCGGCGGCGGCTCAGGTCATTATTGATAAAGCCCGCGGTGAATCTATTCCGGTTGTTTTTTATAACAAAGAACCCGCTAAAGCAGCCCTGGATAGTTATGATAAAGCCTACTATGTCGGTACCGATTCTAAAGAATCAGGCGTAATCCAAGGGGAGTTAATCGCCAAGCAGTGGAAAGCCCATCCTGAGTGGGATTTAAATAAAGACGGCGTTATTCAATATGTTTTGCTTAAAGGGGAACCCGGCCACCCTGATGCGGAAGCCCGTACCACTTATTCAATAAAAACCCTGAATGATAACTTCAATATTAAAACAGCTCAGCTTCAGCTCGATACCGCTATGTGGGACACCGCTCAGGCCAAAGACAAAATGGATGCATGGTTGTCAGGCCCGAACGCAGACAAAATTGAAGTGGTTATTTCTAATAACGATGCCATGGCGATGGGTGCGATAGAAGCTTTAAAAGCCCACAACAAATCAAATATTCCGGTATTCGGTGTTGATGCACTACCTGAAGCTTTAGCGTTAATAAAGCAGGGAACTATGGCGGGTTCAGTATTAAATGATGCCAGTAATCAGGCAAAGGCAACGTTCCAATTATCTAAAAACTTAGCTGAAGGAAAACCGGCGACGGAAGGAACTCAATGGGTGATTAAGGACAAAGTGGTACGTATCCCTTACGTTGGCGTAGATAAAGACAATTTGGATAAATTTAAGTAATCCATTTTACTGATAACAATAGGGGGCACAGCCCCCTTTTAAGTAAGGCCTGCTGTATGAGCGACGCGACTATCACGCCATCCACCGAATTTTTATTGGAAATGAGTAATATCAGTAAGTCATTTCCCGGCGTAAAAGCATTAGATAACGTTAATCTTAATGTTCGCTCTCACTCAGTTCATGCACTCGTGGGCGAAAACGGGGCGGGGAAATCTACGCTGTTGAAATGCCTGTTTGGTATTTATAACAAAGACAGCGGCAAGATTATATTTCAGGGAAAAGAAGTTAATTTCCATAGTTCAAAAGAAGCGCTGGAACAGGGCGTTTCTATGGTACATCAAGAGCTAAATTTAGTGCTTCAACGTACCGTTATGGACAATATGTGGCTTGGCCGCTATCCGGTCAAAGGCATGTTTGTCGACCAAAAAAAGATGTATCAGGACACTAAAGCCATTTTTGACGAGTTGGATATCAAAATAGATCCTGCTGAGAAAGTGTCGAATTTATCTGTATCACAAATGCAAATGATTGAGATAGCCAGAGCATTCTCATATAACGCCAAAATAGTGATTATGGATGAACCGACATCGTCCCTTACTGAGCGGGAAGTTAATCATCTATTCAGCATCATTAATAAACTCAAAGATCGCGGCTGTGGCATTGTTTATATTTCTCATAAGATGGAAGAAATCTTCCGGCTATGTGATGAAATTACGGTACTTCGCGACGGACAATGGGTGATTACCCGTCCGTTAGAAGGGTTAAATATGAACGATATTATAGCCATGATGGTTGGCCGTTCACTGACCCAACGCTTCCCTGAAAAAACCAACAAAATTGGCGATATTATTCTTCAGGCCAAAAATCTCACCTCCCGTAAACAACCTTCCGTTATCGATGTCTCTTTTGATTTACACAAAGGGGAAATATTAGGTATTGCTGGTTTAGTGGGGGCAAGGCGCACGGACGTAGTAGAAATCCTATTCGGAATTCGAGAAAAAATTGCCGGGAAAATATATTTAAATGGCAAAGAAATCAATAACAACAGTGCTAATGAGGCGATCAATAACGGTTTTGCTTTAGTGACGGAAGAACGCAGGGCTACGGGAATTTATGCCCATTTAGATATCGGTTTCAACGCATTAATTTCTAATATCAAGATGTATAGAAACCAGTTGGGGTTACTAAACAATAAACGGATGAAAAGTGATATTCAGTGGGTTATTGATTCTATGCGGGTCAAAACGCCGGGGCACAGAACCGCAATTGGTTCTCTGTCCGGTGGAAACCAGCAAAAGGTGATTATCGGGCGCTGGCTGCTAACCCAACCGGAAATATTATTGCTTGATGAACCCACAAGGGGAATAGACGTAGGCGCGAAGTTTGAAATTTATCAGTTGATAATAGAACTGGCCAAAAAAGAGAAAGGAATCATTATTATTTCTTCTGAGATGCCGGAATTACTTGGTATTACCGATCGCATATTGGTGATGAGCAATGGCCATATGGCGGGTATCGTCGACACCAAACAAACCTCCCAGAATGAAATCCTACAGTTGGCATCAAAATATTTATGAGTCAAAGGAACACCACTATGCGTGCGCTAAATAAAAGCTCCGTTTTAAATTTTATGAAAGACAATGGTATCTACATTGTACTTTTTGCGTTACTTGCCATCATTATTATTCAGGACACCTCATTCCTTAGTTTGCTTAACTTAAGCAATATTCTGACTCAGTCTTCAGTAAGAATTATTATTGCATTAGGCGTTGCCGGATTAATCGTTACCCAGGGAACCGACCTTTCTGCCGGTCGTCAGGTCGGGCTTGCCGCCGTGATTGCCGCAACCTTGCTACAGTCGATGAGCAATGTGAATAAAGTATTTCCTTCACTTGGTGAAATTCCTATTGCCGCCGTGATTATTGCAGTCTGTCTGGTTGGTGCCCTGATTGGTTTAATTAACGGATTGATTATTGCCTATCTTAACGTGACGCCATTTATTACTACGCTAGGTACCATGATTATCGTTTATGGCGTTAACTCGCTGTATTACGACTATGTCGGCGCATCTCCCATCGCCGGATTCGATCCTCGATTCTCTCAGTTTGCCCAAGGGTTTATTCGACTAGGGGACTTCAAGCTTTCTTATATTACGTTTTACGCCATCATTGCGATTATCTTTGTCTGGATACTGTGGAACAAAACTCGCTTTGGAAAAAATATTTTTGCCATTGGTGGTAACCCTGAAGCAGCTAAAGTCTCCGGGGTAAACGTTACATTAAACTTGATCTTAATCTATGCCCTTTCCGGCGTGTTTTATGCTTTTGGCGGCCTGCTTGAAGCGGGACGAATTGGCAGTGCAACTAATAACTTAGGGTTTATGTACGAGTTAGATGCTATTGCTGCCTGCGTCGTCGGTGGGGTTTCATTTAGCGGAGGAGTCGGTACTGTAGCCGGTGTCGTCACCGGAGTACTTATTTTTACCGTGATAAACTATGGATTAACCTACGTTGGGGTAAACCCTTATTGGCAATATATTATCAAGGGCAGCATTATCATTTTTGCCGTGGCTTTAGATTCACTGAAGTATGCCAAGAAGAAGTAATAGTTTTAATAAAAAACGCCGTTTTTTTGCGTAATGCCTGTCTGTTAAGGGTAATGAATAAAGCCGGGATAACAAGAGAGCAACACAGTCGTCATCCCGTTGAAAAACGGGATCCCCCTTAGGCTGAATGGTCATTTGTCAGCTAAAACCAGATCCCCGTTTTCACGGGATGACGATTAAGTGGAATAACATCAGGCCGAAATGCTTAGCTAACAGGCACTACGCTTTTTGCAGCGTTTTTTTATTCAACATACCTTAACCAGAAAAACTCACCTTCGGCCAACCAGCGGCTAAATATTTCTAAATAGGCCTGTTTATCCTTATCAGCAATATTGTATAAGCATAACAAATCCTCTGACATGGCATAAATTTGTTGATGTGACAGTGGTTGATTGCGGATAAATCCTAAATAAGATGCCCCAACGCCGATAAGTTCTAATCCATAACGTTCCTCAAGCCGCTTAGCCACTGCGAAATTTTCCGCAGGTGAAAGATCGCTCGAAAAATATCCATTAGGAAAAGCACTTAAGGTTTGATAAGCGTGATTAACCGGCACCAGCAATGCTGAGAGAGGCTGATCGAACATCGATAGCGGGCTTTTCTGATAATCCTCCCACTCATCGATATATTCTTCCGATAACGTTAATCCCTTATTACACGCATCGCTAAAGATGGCATCTTTTACCAATTGATTAAAATTATGCTGACAAATAAAAAACTCAGAAGGTGTAGATAAATATCCTTGATGTTCACCATCTTCAAATGCTTCAGGTGAAACTGAGGATAGATCTAAACTTCCGACCTCATCAAGATGGTAAGTATTTCGAGCATGGCCGGATGTATAGCAGGCTTGAGAAAAATCATCTAAAGAGAGCAGTAATTTTTTATCGGGGTATTGTTGTTTTTTATCCCGAATAAATAACAATAGATCTTCAATGTTTTCAATATTATTAAGCTGATACTCGTCACATAGCCCGCCGGAAGGATTGTGCTTACTTTTGTGGCTTAAAAATTCAATATCCATATTTATTCCTCTCTACAGTTATCCTTGATAACCAATGACCTTATACATCTTATTTTCTACCACAACTTGCGGAACTTGTTGAGTTTGTTCAAAATAATCATAAGCGGGCTTTAACGTCAGCCAGAAAGCAAAGTCTTTTGATTCCAAATGATTTTTCATATTTTCCTGCGTCATAGCAAATGGAAAGATATGAATAGGAATGCTCTTTTGACCGCTATCAAGAGCCTGTTCCACCAGCCGGTAGATTTCGGTAATAATAGGATCGGTCATAGCATAGCAACCGGCTGACGCACAGCCACCGTGGACCATTAAAAAATCCCCGGTATAGCCATTAGCTCTGTCAAAGGCATTGGGATAGCCAATATTAAAAGACAAATGATATTGGCTATTAGGGTTAAGTAATCTCTTATTGGTTGAGTAGAAACCTTCAGGGCTTTTCTTATCACCCTGAACTTTTTTCGGGCCTAATCCGCCGGAGTAAGTACAGATAATATAGGTCTTATACAGGTTATACTTTTTTCCATCCGATGTTGCCCATAGCTCCAGCTTATCTTCCGCTTTCAATAATCTGATATACAAGCTATCGCCGGGTTTAATTTGTATCGCAGGACGCTCAGGATAAGACGATACCTGCTCAGTGCTTTCAGTTGCGTTATTATTCATCGCCAAGTAATCGGTAATATTTCTATAAATAAACAAGCTGACAATCAGTATCAACAGCAGGATAACGATAAAAACAACCTTCCTCATTCGAACTCCATTCCTTATCCTGATAATCGTAATCAATCATCCTTAATAGATAACAAAAAAGCCAATCTGCGAACAGACTGGCTTTTATAAAACACGTAACAAAATGTTGTGTGTTTACTTATTACATCAATTTCTTGGTCAACTCAATTACGCGCAGTTTTGCAATCGCTTTGCTTAGCTCTGCGGATGCCTGTGCATAATCTACGTCACCATGCGAATTACGGATATGTTCTTCCGCTTTGCGCTTGGATTCCATTGCCCGGGCTTCATCAAGATCCTGTCCGCGGATAGCAGTATCAGATAAAACGGTGACTATAGTCGGTTGGACTTCAAGAATACCACCGGATAGGTAGATAAACTCTTCATCACCGTCAACCTTAACAATGCGAATCAGGCCCGGCTTGATGGCAGTGAGCAGCGGCGTATGTTGAGGAAAAATACCCAACTCACCTTCGCTACCCGTCACCTGGATTTTTTTCACCTCGCCGGAAAATAAATTATTTTCCGCGCTGACTACATCCAGATGGAAAGTTGATACAGCCATGTCGCCCTCCTCATTGCACCATTACAGTTTCTTGGCTTTTTCCACTGCTTCTTCAATGGAGCCAACCATATAGAACGCCTGCTCTGGCAGGTGATCGTATTCACCGTTCATGATGCCGTTAAAGCCACGGATAGTGTCTTTAAGCGATACATACTTACCAGAAGAACCGGTAAATACTTCAGCAACGAAGAATGGCTGAGACAGGAAGCGCTGAATCTTACGCGCACGAGATACCACCAGCTTATCGCTTTCTGATAGCTCATCCATACCCAGGATGGCAATAATATCTTTCAGTTCTTGATAACGTTGCAGAATAGACTGAACGCCACGGGCACAGTCGTAGTGCTCCTGACCAACAACTAATGGATCCAACTGGCGGCTGGTTGAATCAAGCGGGTCAACTGCCGGGTAGATACCCAGAGAAGCAATTTGACGGCTTAATACAACGGTTGCATCCAAGTGGGCAAAGGTTGTGGCTGGTGATGGGTCAGTTAAGTCATCCGCTGGTACGTATACCGCTTGTACTGAAGTGATTGAGCCCGTTTTGGTTGAGGTGATACGTTCTTGCAGTGTACCCATCTCTTCCGCCAGCGTTGGTTGGTAACCTACCGCTGATGGCATACGACCTAACAGTGCTGATACTTCTGTACCGGCTAAGGTATAACGATAAATGTTATCGATAAACAGCAGAACGTCACGGCCTTCATCACGGAATTTTTCCGCCATGGTCAGGCCGGTTAACGCAACGCGCAGACGGTTTCCCGGTGGCTCATTCATTTGGCCATAAACCAGAGATACTTTGTCTAATACGTTAGATTCTGTCATTTCGTGGTAGAAGTCATTACCCTCACGAGTACGCTCACCAACGCCGGCAAATACAGAGTAACCTGAGTGCTCAGTCGCAATATTACGAATCAGCTCCATCATGTTTACCGTTTTACCTACGCCGGCACCACCAAACAGACCAACTTTACCGCCTTTGGCAAACGGACAAATCAGGTCGATAACCTTGATGCCCGTTTCCAGCAGTTCGTTAGCACTGGATAAATCTTCGTAGCTTGGTGCAGCGCGATGGATAGCCCAACGCTCTTCTTCACCAATGTCACCCTTCATATCGATAGGCTCACCAAGCACGTTCATAATACGGCCCAGAGTTGCCACACCGACAGGAACTTCGATAGGGTGTTCTAAATCAAGTACTTTCAGACCGCGGCTTAGGCCATCTGAGGTACCCATAGCGATACAACGAACGACACCACCACCGAGCTGCTGTTGAACTTCCAGCACTAGTTTGACATCGTTTTGAACTTCAAGCGCATCGTACACTTTAGGTACAGCATCTTGAGGGAACTCGACGTCCACTACGGCGCCGATAACCTGGATAATCTTTCCAGTAGCCATCTTGAATCCTCTACGTAATTCCTAAACCTAGCTTTAGACCGCTGAGGCTCCCGAGACAATCTCGGTGAGTTCCTGAGTGATGCTGGTCTGACGCGCTTTGTTATAAACTAACTGAAGCTCTTTAATCAGTTCGCCGCCGTTATCGGTTGCGGCTTTCATCGCTACCATTCGTGCAGCCTGCTCGCTAGCCAGATTCTCTACTACACTTTGATAAACCTGCGATTCGACATAACGACGCAGCAGAATATCCAGCAGCGACTTCGGATCGGGTTCGTATAGATAATCCCAGGACTTATTTTTTAACTCTTCATCTTCTGACTTAGGCAACGGTAACAGCTGAGTTATTTCAGGCGACTGAGACATGGTATTAACAAACTTATTGTTTGCCACATACAGTCGATCTAAACGACCTTCATCGAAAGCCTGCAACATCACTTTTACCGGACCAATCAGTTCAGAAACTGAAGGGGCATCACCCATTCCGGTCACCTGAGCAACGATATTACCGCCGACCGATGAAAAGAAAGAAGCGCCTTTAGAGCCGATGATTGCTAAATCAACGCTAACGCCTTTATCACTCCAATCTTTCATTTCAGCCAACAGTTTTTTGAATAAGTTAATATTCAAGCCACCGCACAGGCCGCGGTCTGTAGACACCACCAGATAACCTACGCGTTTAACGTCACGATCATCCATATAAGGGTGCTTATACTCAAGATTACCTAAGGCAAGGTGGCTAATTACCTTGCGCATCATCTCAGCATAAGGACGGCTTGCTGCCATGCGATCTTGCGATTTACGCATTTTAGAGGCAGCGACCATCTCCATCGCTTTGGTGATCTTTTGCGTATTTTGTACGCTACCGATCTTACTTCGAATTTCTTTTGCGTTGGCCATATCAGCTTCTCCTCACTACCTGGCGGCCCCTAAAGGCCGCTGGGTATTACCAAGACTGGGTTGCCTTGAAGGTATCAAGGATAGATTTGAATCCAGCCTCGATCTCATCATTGTAGCCGCCAGTTTGGTTGATTTGCTGTAACAGCTCAGCGTGGTCACGCTCGGAAAAGGCTAACAGAGCCTCTTCAAAACTACCGATTTTATCTAATTCAACATCTTCCAGATAGCCACGTTCCGCTGCAAAAAGAACCAGAGCCTGGCTTGCTACAGACATAGGAGCATACTGTTTTTGTTTTAGTAGTTCGGTAACTTTCTGACCGTGGCTTAACTGCTTACGCGTTGCATCATCTAAATCAGAAGCAAACTGGGAGAACGCTGCCAGTTCACGATACTGTGCCAAAGCAGTACGAATACCACCGGACAGTTTCTTAATGATTTTAGTTTGTGCAGCACCACCAACACGGGATACGGAAATACCCGGGTTAACCGCTGGACGAATACCGGCGTTAAACAGGTTAGATTCTAGGAAGATCTGACCGTCGGTGATGGAGATTACGTTAGTCGGAACGAACGCAGAAACGTCACCAGCCTGAGTTTCGATGATCGGTAATGCGGTTAAAGAACCGGTTTTACCTTTCACTTCACCCTTGGTAAATGCTTCAACATAGTCAGCGTTAACGCGAGCAGCACGTTCTAACAGACGGGAGTGGAGATAGAACACATCGCCTGGGAATGCTTCACGACCTGGCGGACGACGTAACAACAGAGAAATCTGGCGATACGCTACGGCCTGCTTAGACAGGTCATCGTAAATAATCAGTGCATCTTCACCGCGATCGCGGAAATATTCACCCATTGCACATCCGGCATAAGGCGCCAGATACTGTAATGCGGCTGATTCTGACGCTGACGCAACCACAACAACGGTGTTTGCTAATGCATTATGTTCTTCTAACTTGCGCACAACGTTGGCGATAGTTGAAGCTTTCTGGCCGATGGCCACATAAATACATTTAATGCCTGAGTCACGTTGATTAATGATCGCATCAATCGCCATTGCAGTTTTACCTGTCTGGCGGTCACCGATAATCAGCTCACGCTGGCCACGGCCGATTGGGATCATGGAGTCAACAGACTTATAGCCAGTCTGTACAGGCTGGTCTACGGATTGGCGGTCGATAACACCCGGAGCGATGGCTTCAACAGCAGAGAAACCGTCATTTTCAACAGGTCCTTTACCATCGATAGGTGCACCCAGCGTGTTAACAACACGACCAAGCAAACCACGACCAACCGGAACCTCAAGAATACGACCGGTACATTTTACCTTCATGCCTTCAGCAAGATCGGTATATGGACCCATAACTACCGCACCAACGGAGTCACGCTCAAGGTTTAATGCTATCGCATAACGGCTGCCCGGCAGTGCGATCATTTCGCCCTGCATAACATCGGCTAAACCGTGAATACGAATGATTCCGTCACTAACGGAAACAATGGTACCTTCATTGTGAGCTTCACTCACAACGCTGAACTGAGCAATGCGTTGCTTGATCAGTTCGCTGATTTCTGTGGAATTCAGTTGCATGCTCCAGTCCCCTTAAGACTGCAATACTTCAGTCAAGCGATCAAGACGGCCGCGAATGCTGCCATCTATCACCATATCACCCGCACGGATGATAATACCTGCCATGACAGACTTATCGATTTTGCAATTTAGCTTAACTTTGCGTGACAAACGTTTTTCCATCGCAGTGGCTAAATTAGCCATCTGGTTGTCATTCAATGGAGTAGCAGAGGTGACATCCACTTCAATGGTTGACTCCTGTGCTGAACGCAGTTGAATAAACTGTTCTAACACGTCAGGAAGTACGATTAAACGTCCATTTTCGGCCATGACCTTAATCAGGTTTTGACCATTTTCGTCGAGCTGTTCGCCGCATATAGCAAGAAACGTATTTGCTAAATGCTCCGGAGCCAATGCGCTTGATAACAAATCAGCGACTTGGTCATCACGGCTAACTTCAGCAGCAAAACTCAGCATTTGCTGCCAGCGATCTAAACCTTGTTGCTCAACGGCAAAGTCAAAAGCTGCTTTGGCGTAGGGGCGAGCTACAGTAATAAATTCAGACATCTGCCCCTCCCTCCTTACAGTTCAGCGACCAGTTTATCAACGATGTCGCTATTAGCAGCTTCATCCACGGAACGTTCGATAATTTTCTCAGCACCAGCAATCGCCAGCATAGCTACTTGCTTACGCAATTCTTCACGCGCACGTTTGCGTTCTGCGTCTATTTCAGCCTGAGCCTGAGCAAGAATCTTAGAGCGTTCTTGTTCAGCTTCAACTTTAGCTTCGTCGACTATTTGAGCTTTACGCTTATTAGCTTGCTCGATAATCACCTGAGCGTCAGCCTTGGCTTGAGCTAACTGGTCGGTCACATTGGCTTGCGCTAAGTCCAGATCTTTTTTAGCTCGTTCTGCAGAAGCTAAGCCGTCAGCAATTTCTTTTTGACGCTTTTCGATGGCACTGATAATTGGTGGCCATACGTACTTCATACAGAACCAGACAAACAGGACAAACGCTATCGCCTGGCCGAGGATTGTTGCGTTAATATTCACAGCACAATGCCTCTTTCTAATTTAACGATTTGGTGTGGTTTCAAAATCTAACGTTACGCGACTGCGAACATTACATATAAACCCAAACCAACAGCAATCATCGGGATGGCGTCAACTAGACCCATAACGATAAAGAACTGTGTACGCAGTAATGGGATAAGATCAGGCTGGCGAGCGGCACCTTCCAAGAACTTACCGCCCAAAATGCCGATACCGATTGCAGCACCGATTGCAGCTAGGCCCATCATTATAGCAGCAGCCATGTACAGCAGATCCGTATTTAGGTTTTCCATGACAGTCTCCAGTTTATTTCAGTTAAAACTTAGCAGGGTTGTGAATATTAATGTTCTTCAGATGCCATCGCGAGATAAACAATCGTCAGAACCATAAAAATAAAGGCCTGTAACGTAATGATCAGTATGTGGAATATTGCCCAAGGGACATTAAGGAGCCACTGTGACCACCAAGGAAGCAGACCAGCAATCAGGATGAAAATTAACTCACCCGCATACATGTTTCCGAACAGTCGTAGACCGAGGGAAACAGGTTTGGATAGCAAGCTAACGCCTTCCAAAATTAGGTTAATAGGGATAAACGCCCAGTGATTAAACGGCTGCATTGTCAGTTCTTTAACAAAACCTGAAATGCCTTTCATTTTGATGCTGTAAAACAGAATCAAAATAAACACGCCAATTGCCATAGAAAGAGTAATGCTTACGTCAGCGGTAGGAACTACGCGCAGTGCCGGTAGTCCGAAAACATGCTCGCCAATATAAGGAAGTAAATCAATTGGCAGTAAGTCCATGGCATTCATCAAGAAAACCCAGACAAACACGGTAAGGGCCAGCGGCGCTATCACCTTGCTGTTACCCTGATACATGTCTTTTACAGTACCGTTAACAAAACCAATAATAAGTTCTACTGCACACTGGAGTTTTCCAGGTACACCACTACTGGCTTTGACAGCGACACGGCGGAAGATGTACAGAAACAATAACCCAAGAACAATGGAAAAGAACATCGAATCAATGTTAATTGTCCAGAAACCTGGAGAATCGCTCCCCGGTTGAACAAGTTCCAGGCTACGCAGATCCAACTGAAGGTTATTCAGGTGGTGGCTGATGTAATCCTTTGGACTAGATATTTCCCCTGATGCAGACATAATGCCTCTCACCCTTTGGTTATCAATTAATGACGAAAAATATTTATTACGGCTGGCGCCAGTATTTGTACGATCAACACCGTTAAGTAAGTCACACTAAGAGGCAAAAATTCAGCCTTAAACACAGCCAGTGCTACAACTAACAAAACGATGGTCAAAATAATTTTAACAACTTCGCCGATAACAAACGACCAAGCTAGTCGACCATAGGCCTGTTTTTTATCCTGATGCCGCCACGTAATAAACAAGAACATGACATTAGGCAAACAGGCAGACAAACCACCCAAAAAAGCAGAAATATCCCATTTTTGGCTGTTAATACAAAAAACGGCGCTAAGCAGGATAACGACGATAAATTGAACTAACAAGAGTCTGCGGGCTGTTACTGAATCATAAAGCACTACAGACATGGCAATTATTCTCTTTGAGCTTTCAATCTACTTAAAAAGTAGAAACTGAGTACTGTATAAAACTGTCTTTATCCGCCGGAGTCAAGCCAGCAAAAGCGATTGGATTATACGGTGGAGCCCAGCTAATTCAATATTTAAGTAACAAAAAAGTGAACAAGTGTTTAAAACTATAAAAAATCATTTTTTGCTACACATCGAGCCAACGCGGCTTATTATTACTAATAATGTTAAACGTGCTTTGATTAATTATCCTTTTGTGAAGCTAATCACACAAAAAAATCAGATTCAAACAAAGGCGCAAAAAAGACTTATGTTGTTAATAATAATTAGGTTTATGTTGAATATCTCACCTGAAAGGATTCAACAACGCCAATTACTACTTTAGAGTTATCAAAACACGATCGAATTCTAGCATTAACACACAACAGATACACATAAAAAGAAATGCTTACTTATTGTTAATATTTTGTAATCTCAAACTTTGTCGCTGTGCAATTTTTATTCAGATTTACTCATTTTATTTAACGATTAAATTTTTTTTATCAAAGCACAAATAATTCAATCTATAGAAAAATAATCACTCAGCTGATTATTTTTCATCCAGATATAATAACCAGATGACGTTCACCATCGAGTTCTGGAACATCCAGACGGACAATATCGACAACGTGAAAACCGTCAGGTAGCCGATCTAACTCTTCCTGAGAAACAATGCCTTTCAGCGCATAAAATTTACCCTTCTCTTTAGCCGGTAGATGATGACACCAACTCAGCATATCTTGAAGAGAGGCAAAAGCCCGGCTAATCACGCCGTCAAAGCCATCAGTTGCAGAAAACTCTTCAACTCGACTCTGTACCGGCGTTACGTTGGTTATTTCCAGTTCATGCATCACCTGACGAATAAACCGGATACGCTTACCTAAACTATCCAGAAGAGTAAAGTGAGAATCAGGGCGAACAATAGCCAGCGGGATCCCGGGTAATCCGGGTCCGGTACCAACGTCAATAAAGCTTTTTCCCTGTAAATGGGCATTAACCACAATGCTGTCCATAATATGGCGAATCAGCATTTGTTGAGGATCTCGTACCGAAGTTAAATTGTAAGCTTTATTCCATTTGTGCAATAAAGCCACATAACCCAGAAGCTGCTCCTTTTGGAGATCGGTCAACACAATATTGGCTGAGGCTAACAGTCTGTTAAATTGATTTTTCACAACCTTTTCCTTAAGCGCTACGACGCAGCATGCCCTGCTTTTTAAGCCATACCAATAAAATAGAGATAGCGGCCGGTGTAATACCAGAGATCCGCGATGCTTGGCCTATTGAGGTTGGTTTATGGTCATTTAATTTAGCGCTTACTTCATTTGAAAGCCCTGATACCAGTTTGTAATCCAGATCCGGAGGTAAAACAGCACTCTCATTACGTAACTGTTTTTCAATTTCGCCCTGTTGGCGGCTGATATAGCCTTCGTATTTAACCTGGATTTCTACCTGTTCTGCAGCCTGTGGGTCTGACAGCCCTGGGGAAAACAGGGGTAATGCTGATAACGTTGCATAATCGACTTCAGGACGCTTTAACAGCTCTTCACCGGTTGCTTCTTTAGAAAGTGGCGTTTTTAATAATGCATTAATTTCGTCAACCTGATTCATATTAGGATGAACCAAAATACTTCTCAGGCGCTGGCGTTCAAGTTCAACCAGTTCTTGTTTACGGCTAAAGTGCTCCCAACGAAGATCGTCAACTAATCCTAACTTACGGCCTATTTCAGTCAGGCGAAGATCCGCATTATCTTCACGCAGCATTAGCCTATATTCAGCACGAGAGGTAAACATACGGTAAGGTTCTTTCGTTCCCAGCGTGCTTAGATCGTCAACCAGAACGCCAATATAAGCTTCATCACGACGCGGTGACCATCCTTCTTTGTCAGATGAATAGCGCCCAGCATTAAGTCCGGCAAGGATGCCCTGAGCGGCAGCCTCTTCATAACCGGTGGTTCCATTAATTTGTCCAGCAAAGAATAGTCCACCGATAAACTTACTTTCTAAAGTAGGTTTTAAATCGCGAGGATCAAAGAAATCGTATTCAATAGCATAACCAGGACGCACGATCCGGGCATTTTCCATTCCGATCATCGATCGGACTATTTGCATTTGAACGTCAAACGGCAGGCTGGTAGAAATCCCGTTTGGATAGACTTCGTTGCTGTTTAGTCCTTCGGGTTCTAAGAAGATCTGATGTGAATCTCGATCGGCAAAACGCATAACTTTGTCTTCGATCGATGGGCAATATCTTGGGCCGATCCCTTCAATGATCCCGGCATACATCGGGCTGCGATCTAAATTACTACGGATCACACTGTGGGTTTTTTCGTTAGTGTAGGTGATATAGCATGGGATCTGCTGCGGATGTTGTTCCACATTTCCCATAAACGAGAAAACCGGTAGCGGGGTATCACCGTGCTGTTGCTGCAGAATATCAAAATTAATTGTACGTGCATCAATTCTTGGCGGTGTACCCGTTTTTAAACGATTTACCCGCAGTGGTAATTCGCGTAAGCGTTGTGATAAACCGATCGAAGGTGGATCACCAGCTCTGCCACCGCTGTAGTTCTCAAGACCAATATGGATCTTACCGTCCAAAAAGGTCCCCACGGTCAAAACAACGGCTTTAGCTCTGAATTTAAGTCCGATCTTAGTTACCGCACCGACCACTTTATCATTTTCAACAATCAGATCTTCAACCGGCTGTTGGAAGATCATTAGGTTTGGCTGGTTTTCCAATGCGGATCTAACGGCCTGTTTGTACAATGCACGATCGGCTTGAGCACGGGTTGCTCTTACAGCGGGGCCTTTACTTGCATTCAGTGTTCTAAATTGTATTCCCGCCTTATCAATAGCTTGCGCCATTAATCCACCAAGAGCATCCACCTCTTTAACCAAATGTCCCTTACCAATCCCACCAATAGCCGGGTTACAGGACATGAGTCCTAAAGTATCGATATTGTGAGTCAGTAAAAGAGTCTGTTGACCCATACGGGCAGCTGCCATAGCGGCTTCTGTACCGGCATGACCACCACCGATTACGATGACGTCAAAGGGATCTGGATAAAACATGGTATTACACCTCAGGATGTTCGGTCGATCGTGTCAAAGGATCTTGGGTCAGCGATTCTACTTAACTTTGAAGTTTAGTCCAACTGCCTTGGATCCTGCTTAATTAAAGAAAGATCTTTTTATTTAGAGATCTTCTTATTGGATCTACTATTAGGATCAATAGATCTTGTGGATAAGGAATAATTTGTCTTTGGGATCAGTTTATTGGATCCCTTTGCTTGCTGTGGAAGATCGGTGATCTTATTCAGTATAAGCTGAGTGCAATATAGCTAGTTATCCACAACCCTAGTTTCGAGTTTAAGTTGTTATTGGGATAACTACAGGTTAGATACCTGTTTCAAGCATAGTTATACACAACTGACTGCGCGTTTATTAATCGTTTCTGAGTAAAATAATCCAATTTTCCAACCAAACTTCAGCAGGATCCTCGGGTATTTCATGTTCAGTAACGTCAATATCAAGTCGATCGCCGATCCTTTTTGCTCCACGATCTTGCAAAATTCGTTCGGCAGTGACGATCCCGCCGCAAAAAGTGTCATATTCTTTGCTACCTAAACCGATGGCTCCAAACTTAAGCTGACTTAGGTCTATCTTCTGCTGTTCTATTTGTTCAAATAAAGGAAGGAGGTTATCGGGTATCTCTCCGGCCCCGTGAGTGGATGTTACTACCAGCCAAATACCTTCATTCTTTACTTCATCAAGTTCTGCGCCATGGAGGACTTCTGTCGTAAAACCAGCCTGATTCAATTTTTCTTCAAGATGTTCAGCTACATATTCAGCACTGCCTAAAGTACTGCCGCTGATCAGTGTTATATCTGGCATATAAGTCCCATGGATTGATGCTTAGAGCGGTATTGTACGCTGTGAAACAGCTGGGATCTACCTGTGGATAATATGGGTATATAAAAAAATAAATTATGGTTTGATAGTCCTCATTATAGGATTCTGTAAGGATATTAACGTTTCTGTCGATTGGATCTCATCGATGGTCTGGATCTTGTTGATAAGTATTTGCTGTAACCCATCAATGGAGCGGGTCATAACCTTTATAAAGATGCTGTAGTGTCCGGTGGTATAGTAAGCTTCGACGACTTCCTCCAGGTTTTCTAATTTAGCCAGCGCCGAGGGATAGTCTTTAGCGCTTTTAAGAATAATGCCGATAAAGCAGCAGACGTCATAGCCCAACTGCTTTGGGCTTATTTCAACCTGAGTCCCTAAAATAATGCCAGCCTGCTTCATTTTTTCGACCCGTACGTGAATAGTTCCCGGGCTAACGTTGAAGTTTTTAGCTAATTCAGCATAAGGGGTACGCGCATTTTTCATTAATTCATTCAATATGCTGCGATCCAAATTATCGATCTGGTAATTATCGGCCATTTTTTACTCCATTTATTGCACTATTCTTATTAATCTAGCCTTAAAAATGAATAATTGAAATGATAATAGCTATATTTGTTATTGAATATTGAATTATCACCTCATTCTGTTGCTTAATGTACACATACAACATAACAGCACTGAGATAAACACTATGAAACAGCCCTTCATTCAAAAACAACAGCAAATTACTTTTGTTAAGTCTTTCTTCTCTCGTCAGATGGAACAAAAATTAGGTTTAGTCGAAGTTCAGGCGCCTATTTTAAGTCGTGTCGGCGATGGTACTCAGGACAACCTGTCTGGCTGTGAGAAAGCCGTTCAGGTAAAAGTAAAAGCCATCCCAGGGGCTACCTTTGAAGTGGTTCATTCATTGGCTAAATGGAAACGTCAGACGTTAGGTCGCTTTGGTTTTACTGCAGGTGAAGGTATCTATACCAATATGAAAGCACTGCGCCCTGATGAAGACCGCCTGAGCGCCATTCACTCTGTGTATGTAGATCAGTGGGATTGGGAAAGAGTCATGTCTGAGACTCAACGGACATCTGAGTATTTGAAAGATACCGTTAGAACAATATATTCAGCGATTAAAGAAACTGAAGCCGCAGTGGCAAAAGAATTTGGTTTGAAGCCTTTTTTACCCGCTGAAATTCAATTTGTTCACAGTGAAGATCTTCTGCAACGCTATCCAGATCTTGATGCAAAAGGCCGTGAACGTGCAATTACTAAAGAATTAGGTGCTGTTTTTCTAATCGGCATTGGCTGTAAATTATCTCACGGTGAGTCCCATGATGTTCGTGCTCCTGATTATGATGACTGGACTAGCCCGGGAACTGAAGGCAGCGGTTTAAATGGTGATATTCTGGTGTGGAACCCGGTGCTGGAAGATGCTTTTGAGCTTTCTTCTATGGGGATCCGCGTTGATGCCGAAACATTAAAGCGTCAGTTGGCGTTGACCGATGATGAAGCTCGCTTATCACTGGAATGGCATCAGGCGTTATTACGCGGTGATATGCCACAGACTATTGGTGGTGGTATTGGTCAGTCTCGTTTAGTTATGTTACTGCTGCAGCAAAAGCATATTGGACAGGTTCAATGTGGTGTATGGACTCCGGAATTACGTGAAACCGTAGACTGCATGCTTTAATTATTTTTAATCTGCCAGCGGCGACGTAACCGTTGGCCAAGCCCGGTATCAAAGCGCCAAATATGATCGAATATTTTCATTATATTTGGTTTGCCATGTTTAGACATAGCCACTGCATGAAAGCGGTGGCTATGTTTTTTTTGTTTATTTTTTATCTGGCTAACCAAAGCGTCGGGTAATCGCTGGGCTATAAAATCAGAAATAATCACGGTATCGGCATCCTGCCAATCCTTTTGATCAATTTTATCTAAAGTTTCTGACAGGCAAGCTGCTAAATCAGTACCGCCTTGAAAACGCTGGCTTAAAAAGCGAATAGCTTCAGCGATACCTCTGTCTGAAGTAAGTTCATAATGAATAACGTCTGTAGAAAATAGTAATATATAACAGCGTCTGTTATCGGCCATGGCTATACGTAATAGAGCAAGACAGAAGGCTTTAGCGCATTTTTCGTTAAATCCGCCCATTGAACCGGATGTATCAACACAGACAATAAATGGACCTCTGGCCTGTTTATCGGTCACTATTTTTGATACGGCTTTCGTTCGAGCCTGTTCCCGCCAAACTTCACCTTTTAGCTGGTATGTCAGAAGCCTCTGTTCTAAAAAACGGCGATAGAATTCAAATTCCAGTTCATCAATATTAAGTAAAGCCATTTCACTTGGCAGAATACGTACAATATCGTCGCTTTGATTTATACCATTAACCCCTTCAGGCAGAGTGGCGGGTTCCCTAACCATCGTTCTGAATATTTCATAATGAATATCTTTGCGATCGACTGATGTAGCCTGATAGCTTCTTCCTAGTTGTTGAGCAAGTTTTAGCAACTCAGGCTGCTGTGAGAGAAATTTTCCATATTCAATCAAAGTATCGCTGTCTGATTTATATTTTTCACTGCGGGTCATATCCCATAATTGACCCGCACTTTGTTCATTCTCAACCAGAAAAGGTTCAAGGGCGCTGTTTATTACCAGTCGTTCCTGAAGTTCAACGATGAGCTGATCCAGATCTTCCTGAATAAGTGATTGATGTAAAGTGGTTACCTGAGTTGATAAGCTTGTCCTCCATTTCCGTATAAATAAACTCTGAAAGCTATCGCTGGCTTTATCTATGGTCGCGGCTAACTTTTTAGCCTGCGGTGTAAATGGGGAATTTAAATATTCTAGCTGCTGAATAATGTCAGGTAATTGGTTGAAAAATAGACTGCTATTCAATGATAGTGTTTGTTTATAAAGTGAAAATTCATCTGAAATAGCAGTAGGAACAATAGCGTGCTGTAGCTTGAGCCCCAGTTTTGTCTTCCATACCAATAGATCTTTACTTAATGCTTTTTTAATTGCCGGGAATTTTTCAAAGAAAATAACCAGCTGAGGAGCTGCTAGCAGTCCTATAAGCAGTTCTTCAACCAGCTCGGTTTCACTGATTGAAAGTAGTAGTTCTACGGTTTGTAGGTCCAGCATTTATGGCTTAATTCCGGAGAAACGCTGCTTTTGTTTTTCTATTTCTTCATATATAGCGAGTAAGCTTTCTTCTATTTTGCCCAACCATTGATTATTGATGAACAGACATGGCTGAGCGTTAGTAAAGCGTTTACGTTGTTCACTGAGACGAAATTCTACATTTTTTAGCCGCTGAATAAGTTCTTCCGGCACTTTTACATGGGGCTGATTGCCGGATAAATGTAATGTAGATGAATTTAGGCTGATATCTCTGATAATTAGCTGCTGTTGGTTATCAACGGCAATGTCTAATGATTGTGAAAAACCAATACTATTGAGCTTACCTTTTAATGCTTCACCTTTAGTTAGCCATGATTCAAGTATCTGTTTTTCTATTAGAATATGAGTAACTTCAATTCCATGTAGTTTTAGTGGTGTTTGTAGTAATAACGTTATATTTGGTTCTGTAATATTATGAGTAAGAACATATATTTGTTTACGGTTAAACAATGTTGTTTTACGTTCAACCTTTAAAGATAACTGATTAGATTGCTGCTGCTGATATTTTATCCAGTCCGAATTAATTTGTTGAATTTGAAATATAATACTTTGTTGTTGGTAAGCCTGTTCAGTAATTAACTGCTCTATTTGCTGCTCTATTAGCGATAAAGAATTAAGATCGTGCCATAAGCAATCTTTTAATAAAATAATATCAATAGGGCTTATTGATTCACGATCGCTAAAAAAGGCACAGGCTTGCAGTAAACGAATTGCTTTTTTCCAACGCCTGTCTGAGACGTAAGGTGCATTATTGATAGCCCCAAGGTTCTGACGAAGCCCATATATAAGTTCAAAAACTTCATCCGGTAGTTTTACCGTCCCGATGGATTGTTGCCATTCCCA
The DNA here is from genome assembly GCF_000427805.1 of Budvicia aquatica DSM 5075 = ATCC 35567. Classification (GTDB taxonomy): domain Bacteria; phylum Pseudomonadota; class Gammaproteobacteria; order Enterobacterales; family Enterobacteriaceae; genus Budvicia; species Budvicia aquatica. The sequence goes on from NZ_ATYS01000027.1 coordinate 72,630, forward strand.
ATATTCTTCATTGCTAATACTTAAAGAGGCTATGGAAGGGCTTATTTTTTCATCTTCCTGATGGCTGATTAACGATAAAAAATTATCTTTTTCTTGAACATTATTTAGTGATATTCTGATTAGCATTCTATCGTAGAGTGCTTCCAGACTACTGTCATCTTCGGGAAGTTCATTAGAAGCGGTAATCAAGAGCCGTAATGGTATGGATGATTCCATATCCCCATTGCGAAATCGCCTTTCATTGATAGCCGTCAGTAAGGTATTTAAAATAGCTGGCCCGGCTTTCCAAATTTCATCTAGAAAAACGATTTCTGCTTCAGGCAGATAGTTTTTTGTGAGCCTTATATAACGGCCATCTTCTTTTAATGCCTTAATAGATAAAGGGCCAAATACCTCTTCGGGCGTGGAAAAACGGGTCATTAAGTATTCAAAAGCATTAGCCTGTTTAAAGGTATATTTTAATCGGCGAGCTATTAGGCTTTTAGCTATTCCCGGCGGGCCTAGTAGAAAAACACTTTCGCCGCTGAGGGCAGCCAGTAAACACAATCTTACCGTATGCTCACGTTCATAAAGCCCGGTTTCGAGTATGCTGCTTAAACGAGTTATTCTGTCTGATTTTGTTTGAGATTTAAGCATGATTACATTTTATAAAATAATAAGTGACTAAAAAAAATTATAGCAGATCTATGATTAATAATACTTTTACAACGTTAGTAAATGTTATTAACAGTATAAATATTTTGTTGTTGAATATTTTTAGGTAAAAGTAGGCAACAATACGTTAAATGTTGATATTTGGTTTATATTTAAGCCAACTCTATTTTATGCCGATGGTGCTGTGTGGCAGTTCTACCTAAAGCTGGTAAAAAATAATGATAAGTTCAGATAATAAACGCCCATTACCTGCGGCTATGTTAGCGACTATTGGTGTGGTATATGGTGATATAGGTACTAGTCCTCTTTATACCTTAAGGGAATGTTTCTCTGGTTATTACGGCTTCGGCGTTGAACCCGATGTTATATTTGGCTTCCTGTCCTTGATTTTTTGGATGCTGATTATTGTCGTTTCGCTTAAGTATCTTAGCTTTGTTATGCGGGCTGATAACGCAGGTGAAGGCGGGATTTTAACCTTAATGTCATTGGCCGGAAGGTATGCTAGTGATAAAAAAACTGCGTTTGTGGTTATTATTGGGTTAATTGGCGGTAGTTTTTTTTATGGTGAGGTGGTTATTACTCCAGCCGTTTCAGTGATGTCTGCGATGGAAGGGTTAGAACTTTTAGCTCCCTCACTGGAACCTTATATTGTTCCCTGTGCAATTCTGGTTTTAACCATTTTATTTTGTATCCAGAAACATGGTACTGGTGGCGTGAGTAAGGTTTTTGCGCCGGTAATGCTGATATGGTTCATTGTTATTGGCTTACTGGGGGCCCGCAGTATTATCGCCAGCCCTGAAGTGCTATCGGCATTAAACCCGATGTGGGCGATAGGTTTTTTTCTTGAATATAAATCGCTGTCTTTTTTTGCGTTGGGTGCTGTTGTATTGGCCATCACCGGCGTTGAAGCTTTATACGCAGATATGGGGCATTTTGGCAAAATGCCTATTCGCTATGCGTGGTTTACCGTTGTTTTACCCTGTCTTGTTCTCAATTATTTTGGGCAAGGGGCTTTGCTATTAAGAAATCCTGAAGCGATAAAAAACCCGTTCTTCTTACTGGCGCCTGATTGGGCATTAATTCCGTTACTAATCCTTGCGACTTTGGCCACGGTTATAGCCTCTCAGGCTGTAATCTCAGGCGTATTTTCTCTAACAAGGCAGGCTGTTCATTTAGGCTATTTGCCGCCAATGAGAATTTTGCATACGTCTGATATGGAAGCCGGGCAAATTTATATTCCGGTTATTAACTGGTTGCTGTTTATTGCGGTTGTTATCGTTATTGCAACCTTTAAACACTCAAGTAATTTAGCTGCGGCTTATGGTATTGCTGTAACGGGTACTATGGTGATTACTTCTATACTTTCATGCTCAGTTGCTTATAGAAACTGGCACTGGCCTCGTTTTGTGACTGTCACCATATTGGCGCTTTTACTGTTTATTGATGTGCCTTTATTCGCAGCCAATGCGGTTAAAGTTTTTTCCGGCGGGTGGCTACCGCTGACTCTGGGACTGGTGATGTTTATCATTATGACTTCGTGGAAGAGCGAGCGGTTTAGGTTATTACGCCGGCTAAATGAGCATGGTAATTCATTGGAAGCGCTTATAGCTTCATTAGAAAAGAACCCGCCAACCCGCGTTAAGGGAACGGCGGTATTTATGATCAGGACAACTAATGTTATCCCGTTCTCCTTGTTGCATAACCTGACGCATAATAAAGTTCTACATGAAAGGGTGATCTTATTGACGATAAAAACAGTAGATACACCTTATGTTCATAATGTTCAACGGGTGACTATTGAGCAACTATCTCCCTCTTTCTGGCGAGTCGTGACGAGTTATGGTTATAAGGAAACGCCAAACGTTGAGAACATCTTTTACTTATGCGGACTGGAAGGGCTTTCATTTAGAATGGAAGAAACATCATTCTTCCTTTCACATGAGTCAGTTAAGTTAGGTAAACGCCCTTGGTATCTGAGAGTAAGAGGGCAATTATTTCTGGCTCTTAACCGCAATGCATTAAGGGCGCCGGATCAGTTTAAAATCCCGCATAATCGGGTAATAGAGTTGGGAACGCAGATAGATATTTAGTGTAAAAAAAGCTCTCTTAATTTAGAGAGCTTTTTTATGGCTAGCTGCGGCGTTTAGAACTTAACAGATGATCGCCATCACCCGGCTTTAACATCATAAATACTAACGATGATAGTAATGTAATAACCCCCATTGTTATAAATGTGTAGTGGAAATTATCAACGGTACTGCCATGAGAAAATGTCTGGTATGTATATAAAACCGTTGCGCTGACGGCAACTCCGAAGCTGATAGATAGCTGTTGAGTTACTGCCATCAGGCTATTGCCCTGACTGGCATTACTATCATTTAAGTCACCTAATGTGATGGTATTCATCGCTGTAAACTGAGTCGACATCACCATACCCAGAATAAATAATGGAATAACTAACATCCAAAGTTGTTCTGTGGCCGTTTGTAATGAAAATTGAGAAATCATCAGGCCGATAAGCGCGGTGATACCAACCAGCGTTTTTCTATAGCCAAAGCGGCCTAATACTCGGGTAACCATAGATTTAGCGATAAGAGACCCTACCGCAGTCGGGGCCATCATACATCCGGCAATCAGGGCTGAATAACCAAAGCCAATTTGTAGCATGAGGGGCATTAAAAAAGGAATGCTACCGGTCCCTAATCGGGAAATGATGTTGCCCAAGATGCCAATTGAGAATGTCCGTATGCGAAATAGCGATAAGTTAAATAAAGGGTGCGTATAGAGGGTGGCGTGCTTTATATACAATAACAACAAGATAACGCCGGAGACAAAAATCGCTATTGCCACGTAAGGTGAAACAATACGTTCACTGAGAAGCGATAAACCACTCAATAGCATAACCAGACTTAAACCAAAAAGTAAAAATCCTAACAGATCAAATTTACGTTTTGGTGCTGTAAAGTCAGGCATGTAGCGGCGAGCATAAAACATGCCAATTAAACCAACGGGAATATTAATTAAAAATATCCAATGCCATGTCGCATAAGTAACTAGCCATCCGCCGAGTAAAGGACCTATTACCGGGCCTATAAGGCCGGGAATAGTGACAAAATTTAATACAGGCAGTAGCTCACTGCGTGGATAAGCTCTTAATAAAGCTAAACGAGCGACTGGCATCATCATCGCCCCGCCAACGCCCTGCATTATTCTGGATAATACCAATATCAATAAAGAGGGGGACATGGCGCAAAAAAGCGATCCCAGAACAAATAAGAAAACAGAAATTAAAAATATTTTTCGAGTGCCAAAACGGTCGGCCAGCCATCCACTAATAGGGATAAGCATCGCGACGGTTAAGGTATAGCTAATAATCGCAGACTGCATTGCAAGCGGAGAGTGGTTAAGACTTTTCGCAATGGCCGGTATAGCTGTATTTAATATGGTGGCGTCTAATGCCTGCATAAAAAATGCGATAGCTGCAATCCAGGGCAGGCCAGCGACGCTACGTGCTGATTTGGTCATTCAGTATCCTAGATTTTTGCTAAAAAATGGAATAACTAAATATCCTTTTCCAGTAATTCCTGAGTTGCTATTAGAGCTTCTGTGCTGTTTTTCTTTAGTATTGCATCAACAATTGACTGATGCTCTTCCAGCTTTATAACTTCATTATTAGTCACCGATCTAAAGTAAGTATGGTAGACAGAGCTAAATAAGTTAGAAAATGACATTAATAATGGATTGCAGCTGGCGTTATAAATAAGTCGATGAAACTGAGTGTCTACGCTTACCCATTGTTCGGCATCAAATACCTTATGCAGAGATCGCATTTCAGCCATAAGCAGTGAAAGTTGATAACGTTGTTCATTACTGGCATGTATTGCCGCTAATGCAGCGGCCTGTGGCTCTAAAGCTTTTCGTAAAACGACAAAGTGTTGCGTAACTTCTGAAAAGTTATCTTGGGTTATCCACCATGAAAGCAAGTCCTGATCGAGGAAGTTCCAGTAACTCTTAGGCATAACTCTGGTACCTATACGAGGTCTTGCCAGTAACATGCCTTTGGCCGTAAGCATTTTAACGGCTTCTCTAATCGCTGTTCTGCTTACGTTATAGATTTCACACAGTTCATTTTCACCAGGCAGGATACTTTCAGCAACAAATTCCCCTGATAGGATGCGAAGCGCTATTTTTTCTGCAACAAGATAAGACAGATTACGATGGGAGGCCTGTTGCTGAAGGTTAAATTGCATTATTTACATCCTTTATCGATGTTTCTGGTGATGCGGCTTAATAATCAAGTCTAAGGTTGGTTTGTCCGCACTCTTAGAATGAGCACTTTAGTCTTATCTTTTTTGTAAAAGGGGAATAAATCATAATGTATCAGAAACGTTATTTTTCCATATGATCGATGAATAATTTAATTTGTCGGTGCTAAATAACAAGCATCAGTCAGTATTTTGTCAGTAATTAACCTAAGAGTGTACGTTTATTCGTTGATGTGGCGAAAAATAAAGCGTTCAGATAATAATTGCGATTTAGCACTTGCCAGATGACTCAGAGTCCCTATAATGCGCAACCTCTGACACGGCAAACAGCCGCGCAGACCGAGATGTGGGTGAATAAATCTGAGATTTAACACTTGACTCTCTAACGGGTTAGCGTATTATTCGCAGCCCGTGTTGCAGGAAGTTTTCTCCCTACAACACCGCTCTTTAACAATTTATCAGACAATCTGTGTGGGCACTCACAAGACGGTATCATAGCCACCT
>NZ_ATYS01000028.1 GCF_000427805.1 Budvicia aquatica DSM 5075 = ATCC 35567
ACGGTGGTGGTGTTATCGCTCATCACCTTCAATGTGGCATTGGTTAAAGCCTTAGTATTGTCATCCGACAGGTTAAAGGCCTTGCTGTTCATCTGCACGCTGCCGGCAAACTGGCNGCCTGATGCCGGGCCAAAATCGAAGCTATCGGTCGCAGTGATATCGACTAAGCCATTGCCGCTTAGCGCATGGTTAAGGCGGTAATCACCGGTAGCATTAAGCACCAGCGATGAAGCGCCATCAATGGCAACTCGGCCTGATGATGTTGCCGTATCCCCCATCTGAATCTGCTGTGCAGTGGTAAAGTCCGCACCGTGGGTCAGGTTCAGCAGGTCGAAATGTTGAATATCTGAGGTGTTAGCCAACTGATAATCCACCCCGTCAAAGGTCAGGCTATCGTTGGCACCGCCGGTGCCCGCATCCAGCGTACCAAAAGTGGCCGTATCTTTAACCAGCACGGTGTTATTCCCACCGATACCCGCCACCAAGTTAGCAATTTGCGCCGAGCCGGACAGGGTCAGATTATTATTGCCGGTGCCCAGCGTGATATTGCCTGCGGTTGAACCGTCGACGGTGATTTGACTGTTTCCGTCACCCAGTGCCACATTGCCGAGCGTAGAGGCCCCTGTCACTGTGATTTGATGATTGCCAGCTCCGGTCATCACCAGATGACCCAGTGTTGACGCATCGTTGACCGTGACGGTCTGAGCTTGAGTTCCGGCCAGAATAACATCACCGGTGTGAACCGAACCACCCGATGCCGTCAGGGTATTGGCCCCGCCACTGGCCTTGATATTGCCGCTCAGGGTGCCGCCGGTCAGATTAATCAGATTATCCCCGGTAGCAAAATCCAACAGCCCGGTAATATCGCCGGTATTAGTAAAGGTTTTATTGCCGGCATTGGACATGGCGATGGCGGCGATATCTGCTGAGGATGCAGTAATGGTGCCGCTGTTACTGATGGTCTCAGCATCGTGGACATTCAGTACACTGCCGTTAGCCACGGTAGATTTTGAGACCAATTCTCCCGTGTTCGCCACGGTTTTGGCACCGCTCACATCAATGGCTGAGCCACCGCTAAGGCTTTCTACGTTAACACTGACGCCGGTATTCACCGTTCGGTTATTCCCGTCCAGCGTGGCTTTAACCCCCACGCCCTGACCTGACACATCAATGACCAATTTTTTTGAGTCAGAGAAGTCGATATCAGAGGCCACCGCAGAGCCATCTTCATTCAGATATAGAATACCGATACCGTCAGTGACATTGATATTACCGCTATTCGTTTTGGCTAACGACGCCCCGGTTTTAATACCAATACCGGTGCCGCCCAGTTGAATCTTAGTGTTATCCAGCTTAATGCCTTCAATACCGGCCACGTTATGAATACCGATACCGCTGGCACCAGCATCGCTCATTTCAATAACGGTATTGGCCACGTTCAGGCTAAGCGCACCTTGGCTGAGTAAAATACCGTCTGCGGTACCGCCGGCTTTAATGGTGCCGGTGCCGGATGCTGCACTTAAGTTCAGCCCTGCGCCCGCATCCACATGAATCGCCGCTTTACCGTTAACCGCTTCAATGGTTTTGGCGTTGGTAATGGTACTGTCGCTGCCTTTAATATGAATGGCGGTACCGTTAGCCTGAATATTTCCGCTATTCACCAGGTGGCCGTTGTTCAGGCTGATGGCCGTATGGTCAGCGCCTAAAGATAAGTTGATGGTGCCTTGGTTATCAATCTCGCCGCCGTTCTCGGCCAAAAAGGCCGTGGAGCCGCTGCTGCCNTNGCCGGAGGTTACCGTGGCTTTATTTTCCACCAGGCTATGCTCACCGCTGGCTTTACCGACAATCGCCTTATCGCCGCTGATGTTAAAGGCCGCGCCGTTTTCAATCACCGCTTTACCGGCGTTCTCTGCCAGTACGCCGGTGGCATTGGTGCCGATAGTCAGCTGACTGCCGGTGGCCAGCGTTGCCAGTGAACCCGCACCGCTCACCCGAATACCGGAGGTAATTTTATCGCTGCCCGCTTTACCTGACAGCTTCAGGTTCAGTGCGCCGCCCAGCGTTGCGGTGTCAGTGACATAGAATAAAGTAGCCCCGTCACCGTTGACCTGCGTCTCGGTAGTACCGGCATCAGTAATAATCTGAGAGCCGTTTCCATCAACCCAGAAGGCAATCTGGTCGGAGTTATTGCTGTCAAAGTTCACCGCAACTTTATCATTGAGCGTCACGGTGCTGCCTGCGGTAGCATGAACGCCCACCGTTCCTGCGCCGTTCAGATTTACCGCTGCGGCACTGACGCCATCACCGATAGTGACAGCGACCTGACTGCCGTCGGCTAATACGCCAGTGGTCCGGGTGGCATCATCCGCCCCGTTCCAGTTACCGTTTAAGGTCAGGTTGCCGGTAGAACTCAATTGGGTTTCAAGGGTGCTGGCCGAGGCTTTGAGCCCCACNGAGCCTTGNCCGTCTAAGGTGATATTGCCGCTGTTTACGCCAACCGCCCCTTCTTCNACCTGAATACCGGTGGTGTTATCGCCGCTAAAAACAATATTACCGGAGTTCGTTAANGTNGCTAAATTGCGGGCAATATAGCCGACAACGCCGTTAAGCGATGAGTTAAGATTAGCCCCGGCGGTCAGCGAGGTGGCTTTTTTCTCCGCCTCGGTCATTATCTTTTCGGCACCGGTCAGGTCATGGCCCTGCCCGTCGGCAATGCCGGCAATCGCCCCTTCGCCGGAGAGTTTTATGGTAGCAGTGCTGCCAATATTACCGGTCGCCCCGCCTTCAATCAGGAAGCCGGTAGCGTTTTTGCCGTTCACATTGACCGTCATACCGCCCGAATCGACGCGGGTATCGGTACCGGTCGCCACAATCACATTGGCATTATCGCCGGAGGCCGACATGGTTGAAGTTGCACCTGACGAACCGGCAAAGGTCGCCCCGCCGTCAAGACGCATTAAGGTAGAATTTTTAGTGGTAACGTCTTGGGTACCGCTACTGGTGTTATTGATTTTAGAGCCGGCACCGTAAACGAAGTAGCCGATCTGGTTCTCACCGTCGGAGAAGTTGACCTGACCGTTACCCGACAGGCTGATGGTGCCGCCGCTGCGGGCATGAACACCAATGGCGCCGTCACCTTTTAGGTTAACGCTGCCGGAAATATCAACCAGAGAGTTAATAGTTTCAGACCAGACGCCATAGTTCCTTAATCCGGTTGTAGCATCTATCCCTCCGGCGACGTTGATGGTGCCGGACGACGTCGCTTTACCACCGGCAAACGCCTTTATGCCGATATTATTTAACCCGTTCAAATTAATCGTATTGGTATTGTTAACCGAGCCTAAGGTCTGGGAAATTGAATAAATACCGATACTCTGGGAAGGAACAAAACGGCCATCATCGCCATTGCTGTTAACATTAATTGTGCCGTTATTTAGCAGGGATGTTGTACCGTTAAGGCCATACATGCCATACACACCGTCGGCAATTGAACTCAGCGTAATGGTGCCCTGATTCTCACCGCGCGCTCCGATATCTGACACAATGCCCGCGCTGCCAGAGGAAAGATAGGCAAGGTTAATACCGTCCTGAGCATAACCAAGATTGATCTGACCGCTCTCAGCGTTAACAAAAGAAGAATTAGTATAAGCCCGGGCAACGTACACCAGACCCGTTACCTGCTCGGGGATATTATCCTGCCAGTAGCCGGCATTTATCGTACCTTTATTTTCAGCCGATCCGCCGGCATAGACAGACACCCCAAAAACTGCGCCATTTGAGCCTTTATTCGTATAGTAATGACGAGGGGAAACGTTATAAACACCCCCGGTATTATTGATAAATGAGCTGCCTGTACCACTGACAATAACTGGGGCTGCACCATATGCACCGATAACAACGCCACCGCCTAATGACATCAGTCCATTATTGGTAAAGCGCCCTCCGCTGAGGATATAGGCCAGATTAGCCGTCGACAGTATTTCACCATTGTTAATACCGATCGCTTTATCTTCAAGACGAACGGTATTAAAGGTTGTGGAACTGCCCACACTGACATTAAGTTTACCGCCGGAGGCCACGGTAACGGTGGCATTTTCTCCTTTAGCGTGAAGCCAGTATGCATAATTTTCACCGTAGGATGACGGGCTGCTGCCTTCCGGCAGGTTGCTGTATTGATAAACGGTAGTCACCCGATTATAGGCTTTATTCAATTCCGTTTGGTATTGGCTATAACGGAGATCGCCCGTTTTCAACTGACTGATTAACCAGTCATTATAGGCCTTATAGCTGTCTAACGAAGTAATCGTATGCTGGCTACCATCAAATGCAGCTAAGGAACCGACAAAGGTATCTTTTACAGCGTTAAAATTAGTTAATGAACTAGATTTTGACCAGTCTGCCGGTGACATGACGGAAAGCAGTTGCTGAGAGTCCCAGTTGGCTTGCGCATGATTGGCAGTGGTGCCATCCACATACACGAAAGAGCTTTCCCTCATCTCACCGATAGCATATGAATCATTATCTAAAGAGATGTTTGCCACCCCGTGACTAATATTGGCCAGGCGGGTATCAACGTACGGCGTGGCACCCTGCCTCATAAATGCACCGCTGGCACCGAGGTCGTAAGTATCTTTATCGGTGAAAGATGCTGAATGATAAACCAGAACGGAAGTATTACTGCTGGTAATCGGGTCAAAAACAAGAATGGACTCAGTCAGCCCCGGTGAAACAATCATTCTATCGGCTTTAGGCACGGTGGTAACAGCAACACCGCCTTGGTAAACAGCATAGCCTCTGTCTATGATGGTCTGAATATCCCGAAGGGCCAAATAGGTGCTTTGCCCTGCTCCCCAGGATGATACCCCACTGATAGCATAGCTATTACCATCAGAGATAACTGCCGTTCCATTTTGATTATTATTAGCAGCAGCTCCCCATGTTGAACCTAGATCGCAGGTCAGCGTACCGGGGTCACAGGGTGTCGCAATAGCTTGCGTAGAGAGTAATGTGGTTAGCGCAATTCCTGCCAACGCTTTAGATGTGGCGCTTTTTATTTTTCCACGCCCTAACTCAGAAGTAACAACCCACGCACCTAACGAGTTGTTCCAAATAGTTTTATAAACCTTATTCATAAATACAATTCCCTATGTCGATATCCAATAAATCGATAAAAATCTACTTATGGATTATTTAATAACCAGACAAAGGGAATTATCATCCATAAACAAAATCGTCCTATATACGGCGGCAATAGTAGATCACTATCGATTTTTTAATAAATTGTTAATAACGATCGATTTACATCATTTGATAATCATTAACTATCAAACAAGTGCTATCGATCGTTAGATGCAATTTAAAAGTATTCTATCACGCATGGGAAATTAAGCAAAAAACACAAAACCAAGTGTAATTGCATGTTTTTATACAATAAATAACTTTATAATGGAAAAATTACAACTAAAGAGGTAGTAAAGCTAAGCTTCTGTTCTGAATAATATAAAAAATAAAATCAAATATTACCAATGCGTTAGATTATTGAATTTAATCTATATTAAAAGAGTAATTCAATATTAATGTATAATTTTAATTCATACAGCAATATTAAGTATATAAATTTTCAATTAAACATCACCAAACAACATAGTTACTTAGCATTACTACTTCAAGAGTGATTATCAATTAACTACTAATTATCTGCATGCAGTAATTGATATTCAGCTTAAATTACGCTGAATATCAGCAGTCAATTTTCCTGAATAACACATATACCTGACGCTTTTATCATTCGGGAGAAAGAGTAATGGAGGCGTTTAGAGATCTTAAATCAGATATCAAATCCGAGGCGACAGATTAACTCAGCTTTGGCGACAAAACGTTCCGTTGCTTTATGTCCGGTCACCTTGCGACTCATTAATAAAAACGCCTGTTCTACCAGCGTCTTTTCATCCTGTCGCATCGACCAGATATTGTTGCCGAGAAAGCTCAGCATCACGTGTTCATCGAAGGTCCCGATATTAATTTGGGCTGGTATATGACCGTAGCGTTCGCGCAGCACGCTCAACCCGCCTTCTAAAATCGGTAGTGAAGAGGCAATAAAGTTAAGCGGATATTGCTGATGTTGAGCGATAAACCGTTCCATCATCAGTTCACCGTCCTGAGTCCGGTTATGGTCGGCATAAGAGGTATGGGCTGAATCTTCCTGAAGCCCGATGGTTGTCATGGCTCTCACATAGCCACTTAACCGGTCGGCAATCGTAGGCAAACCGCCGTCACCCACAAAGAAGTGAATCGGCTGCTGTACCTTATTTAACATGGCACTGGTGAGCTGGTAGCCGCTTTCACAGTTATCTGTAATCACACAGGAGGCGCCTTTCACCCCGAAATCCCGATCGAGAAATACCAGGGGTTTATTACGGTGTTTAATATGGTGAGCCTGGCTCTTTGCATCAACCGAGACGACAAAAATGCCGTCAACGTTGCGCTCTTCCAGTGATTTCACCAGCTTGTTTTCATACTTTGGATCTCCGTAGGTACAGCAGATCATCAATTGATAACCCGCCTCCCGGCAGCGAATCTCCATCAGTTCAGCCAGTGCAGAAAAGAAAGGGTTTGATAAACGAGGAATGACTAAGCCAAAGGTTTCGGTCTTATTTAATTTAAGACTGCGCGCAGTATGGTTAACAATGTAGCCGTACTCCTCAACGTAAGCGGATATCTTCTCCTGAGTCTTAACGCTGATGCGATATTGTTCTGCCTTACCGTTTAATACCAAGCGAACGGTAGTAATTGAGAGGCCGAGATCGTTAGCAATCTGCTCGATGGTTTTTGCCATAATGACTTATCTATTCCGTCAGGTCACACACGAATAATGGTATCACCGATTTCATAAAGCCTTAAAAAAATCGATCATGACAAAGGTATACCCAGCACGGCCTTATCTGTAATTTTAAGGCTGTGCTGTACTCTCAATACCAAAATAAAAGACGCTTACTTAGCCTTTAATGCCTGTCAGTAAAGGGCAATAAATAAATTTAAGACCATGATTTGCCCCGTTATCACGGAACTATCACCCTCGTCACCCCGTTGAAAAACGGGGTGATGATTGAGTGGAGCCACATAATATAGAAATGCTTAACTGACATACATGACTTACTTAGCCTTGCGCTTTTTCCAATAGGCTTTGATGCCCGGTCCGAATATCGGTAACAGAAGCGTTAGTATGGCAATGGCCAGAAACGTTGCGCATATCGGCCGAGTTAAGAAAACGCTCGGATCCCCTTCTGACATCATTAAAGCTCTGCGTAAGTTAGATTCAGCCATAGGCCCGAGAATAATGCCAATCACAATCGGCGACATGGAGAAATTCAGCTTAATCATGATATAGGCCAAAAATCCTGAGCCCATCATAACAAACACGTCGGTCATACTATGGTTAACTGAATATGCGCCAACGGAACACAGCACTAAGATTACCGGAACCAATACGCTACGCGGTACATCCATTACTTTGGCAAATAACCGCATAAAAGCAAAGCCCATAATACCCATAAAGATGTTGGCAGCAAACAGGCCGATAAAGATAGTATTCACCTCAACCGGATGGTCGGTAAATAGCTGTGGACCTAATGCCAGCCCCTGAACCATAAAGGCCCCCATAATGATCGCCGTAGCGCCATCACCAGGAATACCTAGCGTCATCAGAGGAACCATTGCACCACCAGAAACCGCATTGGCACCGGCTTCCGGTGCAGACACCCCTTCAGGGGAACCGTGTCCGAACTCTTCCGGGTGCTTTGACCAACGTTTAGCTTCGTTATAGGCAATAAAAGAGGCAATATCTCCGCCGGTACCGGGAATGGCACCAATCGTTGTTCCGATGGCTGATGAACGTAAATAGGTCGGTAAAACCCGTTTAAAGTCTAACCACGTTGGCAAGATCCGACTGATTGCCGCTTTAATAATCTGCACCTGTCCGGTCTGCTTTTCACGGAAGTTCTCTTCAAAACTGAGTAAGCCTTGGGAAAACGCAAATAATCCGACCAATACCGGAATAAACGAAATGCCACCCATCAAATAGACCGAATCAAAGGTAAAGCGCATACCGCTGGTCATAGGATCTAAGCCAACGGTGGCAATCGCCAGACCAATACCACCGCCCATCAACCCTTTGATAATAGACTGGGATGAAACGCTGGTAATAATACTGATACCAAAAATAGCGAGGGCAAAATACTCCGCGGCCGAAAATCCGGTTGCCACTTGAGCCAGCATCGGGGCAATTAACACCAGCGCCACGGTACTGAATAAGCCACCAAACATTGACCCCATGGTCGACAGCCCCAGCGCTCTTCCCGCCTCGCCTTTTTTGGCCATCGGATAGCCATCGAGCACCGTGGCTGCCGAAGCCGGTGTCCCGGGTGTACTTATTAATATTGCCGTGATAGAACCGCCATAAACGGCACCGCAATAAACACCAAGCAACAGTAAAATACCGGTCATTCCCTGAAAAGAGTAAGTCAGCGGTAGCAGCAGAGCTATCCCCATATTGACCGTTAAGCCGGGCAGAGCACCAATAATAATCCCAGCCAGAACGCCCAACAAAATCATGGATACCGTCTCTAAGCTGAATACCACGAAAAAGGCTTCTAATATTTCATTCATAGTAATTCCTTAATCCTTTTATTCTAAAAGCTCAGATATAGGTAGAGGGGAATTAAATATCATGGTGAAGAAGATATAGATGCTGGCCACCATAACGACGGAAATAGATGCCAAAAACCAAGCCCGACGTTCACCCATCATCCACATGATCACCGGGATCAGTAACAATGTAGAAACAATAAAACCGGTATAATTCAGAATAACGCCGTACACCACCATGATCACGGCAACCAGATAAGAGGTCCTGACCGCCGGGGAGGTGAGATCAACCTCTTCATCGGTGGTTTTTAACCGAGCAATAAACACTTCGATCCACTGCAAAATGCCTAACCCAATAAATAACCACGCCAATCCATAAGGCCAGAAACGTTCACCGGGAACGCCGGACTCATCAAACAGACTCATATCACGGGACAGGTAGAGAATAACCAAACCTAATAAAACAGATAAAGCGCCAACAACAATATTGAGTTTCCGCATCGCATTGTTCTCCCTCCTGCCGACATAGCCGGCAGGAGATTACCGGTTATTTACTTTTTCATGGTCTCGGCAATTAATGCTTTATACATTTCATCATCTTCTTTCATCATGGTGTAAGCATCATCACCGGTAATAACAACCGGCATAATACCCTGCTTTTTCAACGCTTCTTGGTAAGCCGGATCTTTGACAACTTGAGTAAAGGTATCAATCAACTCTTTTTTAACGTTATCCGGCACATCGGCGGTTGTCGCTAACACGGCCCAGGCACGCATTTTCACATTGCCTTCAAGTCCTAATGCTTCTTTGAACGTCGGGACATCCGGGAACAGCTCAAAACGTTTGTCATCCATCACACCCAGCACTTTCAGAATGCCGGCATCAACCTGTGACTTTACCGATCCCGGCGTGGTTAATACCGCATCAAGGTGACCACCCACTAAGGCAGCAATAGAAGGCCCAGTACCCTCGTTATAAGGAATATGGTTGAACTTCACACCGGTTGTTTTTTCAATATTAATCGCGGCTAAATGGTAGATTGCGCCAATGCCTGAGTTACCTACTTTGATTTTTCCGGGGTTAGCTTTAGCGCCGTCAATAAACTCCTGTAGAGTGTTATAAGGGGATTTAGCATTGACCACCACAGCAACCGGATCGGCGATAGTCGTGGCGATAGGGGTAAAGTCTTTATAAGTTACCGGCGATTTTCCCTGATGCGGGAACATCGCCAGCTCAACGGTAGTCATTACCAGCTTATAGCCATCAGGCTTAGCCTTAGCCACTTCGATCAGGCCGGTTAAACCATTACCTGCCGGCTTATTCACCGGAATAAAGATCAACCCTTTTGGCATGCTATCGCGAGCAAACTCGGTAATCGTTCTGGCAGAGGTATCAGTACCACCACCCGGGTTTTTAGGAATAACAACTTCAATATTTTTTGTAGGGTAGGTCAAGGTCTGAGCTGCCTGAGTGATGCCAAAGGGTAATAGCATCAGCGTCAGTATTGTGAGTAGACTTTTTTTCATGAGAACTCTCCGTTTTTATAATCATCAGCAGTAATGGGTTGATATATGATGTTCTTTCTATTCCATGTATACGTCATATGCAGGTTCTGCCCGTCCGCAATAATTGCCGGATAAGAGAACTCACCTTCCTTGCTTTCAAAATCCAGAGGTACCGACCAGTTCTTACCGTTGTCTAAAGAATAACTAATCGAAATCGGATAACGTCGGTTCCAGTTACCTTCAATCGGGTTATAGGCCAAAACTAACAGCCCGTTATCCATCGAAACAACGTCAATGCCACTATTATTATTAGGTAAATCCGTTGGGTAAGCCGGGCACCAGGTCCGGCCATAATCCACTGAATCACTACGATAAATGCGCCCGCGGGTACTACGCATTAAGGCATGAACATGGCCCGGTTCAGACTCCCATAGGGTCGGCTGGATAACACCGTCCCATTGGAATACCCGATTCACATCCGTTTCCCATAATGCGTCATCTTTTAGACCCTGCCAGACATCATTGCCATTTACCGGCCCGGATTGAATATGCCGAATAGGGATATCCACCCTCTGCCAGCTTTCGCCCAGATCGGCCGATATATCGACAAAACAGTCCCAGTAGCGATCGTCTTCTACTGAGCCCGGGGCTAGCCACTCGCCGTTAGACATTTCCAACAGCTTGTTCTTAACCGGTCCTCGAGGACTGTTATCGCCCTCCACCAGTTCCATCGGTTTACTCCAGTTCCGCCCGCCGTCACCGGAAGTGACGTAACGAGTAGCCCAGTGATGAACGTCGGGTCCAACTTTGTAGAATAGCCATAAGGTGCCAAACTGATAATGCAAAACCGGGTTCCAGTGCGCCAGTCCGTCTTCGGCAATGGTTCGCTGTGCCGTTTGCCATTGGCCATCAACACAGCGCGACAGCCAAATAGCGGTATCACCACTGGCCTCTTTTTGACCGGCAAAGTAGGCAACCAACAGATCGCCGCTTTCTGGCAGTACCACCAGAGTTGATGCATGGCAGTTATTAAATAACTGATGTTGTGCATCAAGTAAAAATTGCGATGGTTGCTGACTTAATTGCATGTACAGATTCCTTAAAGACTCAGAGACTTGCGTATCTCATCACCTAAACGAGCCATGGCATCAATGGCACCCGGATAAAACGTGTTATTAAATCCTTGGCTATCCCTGACGCGGCACAAGATAGTACGAAAATTTCCTAACGATTGCTGAAAATACTTGCCGCAAATCGGGTAATCCAGATTCTCTACCAGCGCAGCGGTCGATAAGTAATCAGACAGCCTCTGTGCCTTCTCCGGCTCAGACTGCCAGTTCTCATACAGCCAAACGTACAGTTCAGGGTGGAAATTTGCCATCACACCGCTAAAGGCTTTGCATCCGGCCTCAAAAGAGGCGAGCAACGTTTGGCTATTGGCATTCGCCAGATGCAAGCGACTGCCGGCAGAAAGCTCGACCCGCCGTTTAATCGTTGCTAAGTCGCAGCAGGTATCCTTAATAAAGGTGAATCTGTCACTTTGAGCGCACCATGCCACGGTTTCATCCGACAGTAAGCGCTTATAAGGATAAGGGCATTCGTAAATCCCCAGATCTACCGATTCTGGCAGTTGAGACGTAAGCAGTTGCAGGGTTTCCAACGATTTCTCGTCACTTTCCCCGGCCAGTGCCAAGCGATTACTGATCATAATCACGCCGTCAACGCCGGTTTCAGCCATGCCGATCAGTTGCTCACTTTGGTGGCTTAAGGCGCTGGCAGTATGGCCTGAGGCGACCACCGGAACGCGACCATCAACTTTCTCAATGATAAAGCGCACCAGCTTTCTGGCTTCGTTATCACTCAGGAAAAACATTTCGCTGGACTGGCAGTCGGCAAAGAGTCCATGAACACCGGCGGCCAGATACCACTCAATCAATTTTTCCAGCGACTGCCAGTCGATATTGCGGTTTTCATCAAAAGGCGTCAGCATAACCGGCCAGACACCTACATATTTTTGTTCACTCACGTTCTGTTTCTCCTTAAAGTACACTGGCCGCGTCGCCGGCAACTTTAACCTGAATACCCTGAGTCAGACACTGGGCCACAAAAGCCTGTAATACGCTCTGCAATTTAGCCTGGTCAACATAGGCGATGGTAACGTGGTTACTCTGGTGGCCGGCCATCAGATCGTCTCTGGTGACGCCGTCCAGTACACAGTTAAGCAAAGGCCACTCATAGTTGGTTGCCCGACGGCGGCGCTCAAACTCTGCTTCCGGCAGTTCTACCGCATGACCGGTACCGATATGCATAATCACATCAGTGCCTTCATAATGAGCTCGCGACCAGATAAACCGCCCCGCTTTACCTTGACCGGCGATAGTCGAACCGCCGTAAGGGAAGAACATCGCCGGCTGACGATAACCGGTAGCACCGGCAATGCCACCTTTAAGATGTTCAAAAGGCACCGCGCCGGAAATCTCCATATCCCAATAGAACGTTCCCTGATAGTCACTGCCCCAGCGAATATCATGCAAGGTTGTTTCTGCCGGTAGCCCTAACGAACTGAGTAAACGCCATAGCATGGTCTGTGGAATCGCGGTTCCCATATCCACTTCATTTATGCAGGGAATTGGCTGGCCGGGGCAGATAATTTCACCGTTCTCATCCGGGATCGGGAAGCGTTCCGTCGAACCGATAGCGCCTTCGGCGAAGTCCGAAGCGGCACAGCTATCTTTCAGCCCTTGCTGGTATTGAACGCCGACCGCAGATAAACCAAAGCGCTTAACAAAACGCCCCATGGCAATCATCATGGCACACTGCTCTTCTACCTGCTCCCGGGTCAGCTCTTTAGTGCCGTCGGTGCCGAACTTGAAGGTCATTCCCCGTTGCTCATACCAACTTACGCACTCTTGGCGCAGAGATTTCGGTACTTTGGCCATTTCCACCAGCAGCGCTGACTGAGATAACGATTCCAGCGGCATGCCAATTTTCACCAGCGCCTGCTGTGGGAAGACACCGTTAATCATCCCCATGCAGAAGGTATCAAACAGGCCAAGGATCTCTTTATGCTGTAAGACATACTCTCCGACCTTACGACCAATGGCCCCCGCTTCGGTTGCCATAACCGGGTGAGTTGGTGGCACATCATGCAGGTAGCTATTTTGATGCTGTAATGAGCCATAGCGCAGCCAGGTTTGCAGCCCCTGCAGGAAAAACTCATCATCAAATTCAGCAGACCATAAACGTGAATAGGGTTTGCCTAAGCTGGTTAAGGTACCGGCCAGACATAGCATACCGACCAGCCCCGGCCAGGTTCCGTCAAAGTTAGCCAGTAATAAAACCGGGCCACGATGATTAGCCAATGACGGTGCAACGTGATGGGAGTACTGCCATGCTGTCAACAGCACAATCACCGGAGCATCCGGATCGATGGCAGCAAACAGGTCGCTGCCTTCACGCTGGCTGCTGATAAAACCATGTCCGCGAGTTTGATTGATCGGATGAGCCCGTTTCATTTCATAGCCTTGCTGCTGAAGGGCTAACTGTAGCTTATCTTCAAATTTTTTCTGCACTGGCCAGCAGGTTACGTTAGCCGGCTCACGTAAATCGGCATTGGTTACCATCAGTATTTGTTTGTTATCCGTACCAATTTTAGCCGGTGACGGGGGCAAGTTTAGTTTTAACACGTTGATATTCCTGTTTTGAAATAAAATTATTACAGCCCGTTGTGCATAATTTCGTTATAACGCTGCTGGTCCTGATACATCTGCAAATAGACCTGATATTTCGCATCATGGAAGGCTTTGGTATCGCCCTGTGGCACAATCACATCGCCGTAGCGCACCATTTCTCCGGCGGCCTCAGCAAAGCTGGAAAATGCACCGCAGGCGACACTGCCCAAAAGTGCGGCCCCCAAAGTAACCGCGTCATCTTCCTGTGCTAAATGGATCTCACGGCCGGTAGCATTGGAATATTCCCTGAGCCAGAGAGGATTTTTTGTTGCGCCACCGCATATAATCAGGCGCTCGATTTGGTGCCCGGCTTGATGCAGGCTTTCGATAATATGTCGGGTACCGTAGGCAATAGCCTGTAACGTCGCCAGATAGCGGCGGGCTAATGCATCCTTACCGGTTTCCAGTGAGAGCCCGGACTCCATGCCTCTGGCTTCAGGATTGGCCCTCGGTGAGCGGTTGCCGTGATGATCGGCCAGTATGTGAAAATTGTAGGTAGCAAAGGGCTCCCGCTGCTCCAGCTCGAAAACCCACTGATTAAGTAATTGGTAGTAACTGCACCGGCGCTGGTTCGACTCGGCCTCAAGCGCAGGCCAGTACTCACTCTGGCGAATAGTCCATTCAACCAAAGAACCTGCCGCACTTTGCCCGCCTTCATTCAGCCACTGTTCAGGGATCATGGCACCAAGGTAAGGGCCCCAAACGCCCGGAACCATGACCGGTTCTGGGCTGACAATCATATGGCAGTTAGAGGTTCCGCTGATGATCGCCAAACTGCCGGCAGGGTTAGCGGCAACCAAAGCCAGCCCCCCCGCATGGGCATCAATAATTCCGCTGGCAATAGTGACATCAGTATGAAGGCCGAACTGGGCGGCACTTTCCGGGCTGAGAGTTCCGGCTTTCTCGCCTAAATTCAGCACGGTAGCGGGCACTTTCTCCACTAAATCGTCTAGCCCGACGGCGTTCAACAGTTGGTGGCTAAACCGCTGTTCGTGTGACAGGTAGTTCCATTTACAGCTCAGCGTACAAATACTGGCAACGTCAGCCGATGAGGCCCGCCAGACTAGATAGTCAGCCAGATCAAACAGGCGCCATATCTGCTGATAACGTTGAGGGAAGTGGTTTTTCAGCCATAAAACTTTGGGTAATTCCATCTCGACGCTGACTTCACCACCGACATAATGCAAAGCAGGGTCATTCGTTAAGTTAATTTCAGTCGCTTGCTCTACCGCCCGGTGATCCATCCACATGATGATATCCCGCTGTGGATCGTTATCTTCAGCAACGGAAATCGGCCCGCCGTTGTGCCCGACGGCAACCAGAGAGCAGGTCGCATCAAACCCGATGGAGCAAATATCACGGCGATCAACCTGCGATAAACCAACCGCTTCTTTTATCGTTTCACATACCTGAGACCAGATATCAGCCGATGACTGTTCAACCACGTCTGCTCTTGGGTGGAACTGTTTAATCGGCCGGACAGAAAAAGCTAACCGCTGCCCTTTCCGATCAAAAATGCCGGCCCTCACGCTGGCCGAGCCAACATCAACTCCGATAAAAAACTGCTGTTTCATACAGGCTCCAATTCAATGCTGCGTCGAGTTAGCAAAGTATTTAAACCGAGATACAAAAACAATTCATTTGTTTAAATTATGTGAAGTCGATCGGAGTCGAATAGTTAACCTAATGAATTACTTTGAATAATATTTCGACAGTTTATTAACAGATAGGGTTGATAAGCTGTAGGGAAAGTGCAGAACGCTAAAGCCACAGAAAATGACTTTTCTGTGGCTTGATAGGCTTACTCTAATATCTTGATCTGGCGATCGCCGGCTCAGATAACAGGCTAAATCGGTTCCATACCCTGGTTAACTTTCACCTGTGTAGCCGCCGGTGAGGCAAGAAAGTTTAACAGTGCTTCAACCGCATCTTTGTGCGCTGTATTTACCGTCACGCCGGCGGAAAAGACGGTCATCATCTGAATCTCTGCCGGTAAAGGCCCGAGAATAACAATGCCGTTTAAATGAAGTAGTTCACTCAGCTGTTGGAATCCAAGTTCAACCTCTCCCTTGGCGATCAGCGAACCGACCGGTACCCCAGGCGGGGCTTTAACAATGCGATGGCTAATTTGATCGGTAATACCCCAGCGTTCAAATAGCCCGGTAAGGTACACACCGCTGGGGCCGGTCGAATAACTCAGGGTTTTAGCCGCTAAAACCGCCTGTTTCACCGCCTGTTCGCTGCTAACGTCAACGGCTTCACTACCTTCTCTGACCGCAATAGCAATACCGGACTTCACCAAATCGACCCGGCTGCCCGATGCAACTTTTCCTGAATCAATCAGCTTATCGATAGCATTAGAGGCCAGAATGACAACGTCAAAAGCCTCTCCGGCTTCGACGCGCTTGGCGGCATCTACGCCGCCTACCGATTCTATCTCAACCTTATAGCCTGACTGTTTCTCAAATTGTTCTATCAGTTCGGCTAAAACCTGACGGGTTGCCATAGAAGAAATAATTCGAATCGTTGCCGGGCTATCCGCGGCCACAGCTCCGGGTACCGCAGCCACTAAACTCGCCATACTCATACAAAGCCCCGATATCATTAGGTTAGAATAATTCATTCATTTTTCTCCGGTCGCTTAGCTTGTCAAAAGGTCATGCCGCGAGAAGTAGCATCTGTCTTGATTTATCGTTCAGGCAGACCCATGACCTTTCAATCAGCTACCAATATAACCAATTGATAAAAAACTATTATTTAACAATGCCCAATAGTTCCCACCAAACATAACCCACCGTCATGGTGACAACAAAACAGACTAACGCCACCACGGCACCCGAAATCCACCACTGCTTCACATTGCTATAACCGGCACCGAAAATAATCGGGGCGGAACCACCGCCATAGTGGGTCAGTGCGCCACCGTAAGAGTTCGTCGCCGCTAATACCAGAGCCAGCGCCATCGGATCCGCACCAGCGACCTTACCCACCGTCAGAAATACCGGCAGCATGGCAATGGCATATGAACTGGCCGAAGCAAAGAAGTAGCGAATAACAATGCTCAGAAAGCCAATGACGGTTAAGGCAATAAACGGATTATGGCCAAAATCGATATTGTTCTGAATCAAATCAGCCAGCCAGTCAAAGACCTTGGCTTTACTGAGCGCACTCGCTAAGCCAATGATGCCGCCAAACCAAAGTAAGGTATTCCAGGCACCTTTGTTTTGCAGCACGTCATCCCACTTGATAACGCCCAACAAAATACACAGCGCCATCGCCATAATCGCTACGGCCGTTGCATCAATTTTTAACCCAATGCCGAATACCTGCCCCAGAATTGAAGGCAATGCCCAACCAAGCAAAGCAGAAATAAAGATGCCAATTAACAGCTTTTCATTACGTGTGATAGGGCCCAGTTCCGCCAGGCCTTCTGCCGCAATCTTTTTATTATCTACCTTAGTCAGTTCAGGCTTATCCAAGTAATAACCAACCGCCGGAACAATCAATAATAAGGCTAAGCCGGGTACCAGCATTGCCAGAGCCCAAACGCCCCAGTCAAGATTTACCCCTAAAATCTTGGCGGCAAAATCAGCGGCTAACAGATTCGGAGCCATCGCCGTAATAAACATAAAGCTGCTGACTTTCATGACAAAGTAGATATTGGACATCAAATAAGAGCCCGCTTTCTTTGCCGTATCACCGGGCTCTGAACCCAGCGCTTTTACCACTGAAAGAATAATCGGAAATACTATTCCGCCGCTGCGTGCCGTATTGGACGGCGTCACCGGAGAAATAACAAACTCTAAAAACGCCGTCACATAGCCCAGCCTTAGCGTAGTACCGCCAAAAGAACGGATCATATGAAAGGCAATTCGACGCCCTAGCCCTGTTTTAACAAAAGCGATACTGATGCCGAACGCCGCAAATACTAACCAAACCGTTGAGGTCGCGTATCCGACAAGAATTTGGCCGGTATTATTAAGGAAAAAGCCCGCAAAACCGACCACGCCTAACAAAACGACCGCTTCGGAATAGGGTTTTAAAATAAGGCCACAGATAGCCGCTAAGTAGAATCCGGACAGGCGCCAAGAGGCTTCGGTTAATCCGGCCGGTGGCGGAATAAACCAGATAACAAGCGGTATCATGACTAAGATACACAACTTCCATAATTTATTTTTCATGCTGTAGTTTCTCTTTTTTAATGTGTTGTAATGGTGAAAACTTACTGGCAATCGATAAACATCAATCTCATCCGTTGTTGATTTAATTCGCCCGTCTTCCTTTTCGCGTTCCCCGTCGGTACGGTGTTGCAGATCGTCCTGATAGGCACTCCTACCGGAGCGCCGTTATTGGGCGCTGATCAATACGTACATTGACTTATGTCCGTGGCGCTAAGTCGCTAAGGCGACTGACATAGCGCAACCCTTTTTTGGCTAATGATTCCCGCATTTGGTAGATATCCAACCCGAGCTCACCGTCTGCCAAACGCTGGCGTTTGCTGATTTCGAGATCGAGGCGAGCCTGTGATGCATCGGCCACGGCTGAAGCCTGCTCCCGTGGCACGATCACTACGCCATCGTCGTCTGCCACAACGATATCGCCGGGGTTCACTAACTGCCCGGCACAAATCACCGGCACATTGACCGAGCCAAGCGTTGCTTTTACCGTTCCCTGAGCCCACACCGCACGTGACCACACCGGAAAATTCATTTCGCGCAGAGTCTGGCTGTCTCGAATACCAATATCGCCGACCAGTGCCACCACTCCGCGAGCCTGTACCGATGTTGCCAACAGGTCGCCAAAAAATCCGTCGTAGCATTCAGAAGTCGGCGTCACAAGCAGTACATCACCGGGCTGGCACTGTTCTACCGCGACATGAAACATCCAGTTATCACCCGGAGTGACCAGTACGGTTACCGCATTACCGGCAATACAGCGCCCTTGCTGGATAGGTTTAATCCGTACATCCAGTAACCCTTGTCGCTGCTGGGCTTCATGCACTGTCGCGACGCCATATTGGGCAAAGCGCGCTAGCAAAGAGGATTCAGCACGTTCTATCTGCGTAACTACCACGCCTTTCATATTCACGATGCTCATGACAGATTCTCCGTTACCCGAGGGAAGATGCTTTGATAGCCTTCGCCATAGGTAATGACCTGAGCGCTGGCAATGCCTACGTTGCGTTTTGCCTGTACCCCGCGCTGTAACGCCACCCGCGTGTAGTATTCCCAAAGGTGTTCTTGACCGGCCATACACTGAATAGCCGCGTATTTCTTCTCCCAAACGGAAGTGATATTCAGCAACACATCAGGCTTCCAACCACACTGCTCCGGTTGATGCGGTTCGAAGCAATAAACCGGCGGTGCACCGATAATGGTTTCACCCGGCAGGTACCCTTCTGCCTGAGCAATAATGCGCGCTTCCTGAGTGAAGCTGGCAGCCAGCGGGTGGTCATAGTTGTAGGGATCGGCCAACGAATGCGTAAGTACAAAGTGAGGCTGGATGCGACGGAAGACATCAGCCAGACGAAACAGATCTTGTTTGTCTGCCCGCAGCGGATAATCCCCCATATCAAAAAATTCAATGCTGGCACCCAGTACGTTGGCCGCAGCTTCTGCCTCGGTATGGCGGCTTGCTTTAACAATCTGTTCCGTCATATTGCCCTTACGCCACAGTTTGGCTGACTCTCCGCGCTCGCCGTAAGACAGACAAACAACATGAACCTGATAACCCTGCTCGACGTGCAGAGCAATTGCACCGCCCGCTCGCCAAACGAAATCCGCCGAATGGGCGCTAACAACCAAAGCCGTTTTTTGTGGAATATTTGCCATGATAATTTCCTTTTTTATGCTGTTTTAACCCTCTGGATTCTTGCATGGCCGAATTAACTCGGAACAGTGAGTTTTATTGCCCTAGCCACGAATTTCATTTATGCTCAAAAAACAAACAACATTAAATATGGCTAAAAATGCGGAAGAAGGGTGAAGATAACTTTATAAAAATTATGCAAATAAGAGCTTTTTGCATGACAGCAGAACAAGGGGCTGCATCCTTAGCGGCGCTCAATTTATTTCGTACTCAATCGGCAATTACCCGTTCGATTCGTGATCTTGAACACACTTTAGCCATATCCCTGTTTGAACGTCATGCCAGAGGAATGCTGTTAACCGATTTGGGCAAAATTATTCTTCCTCGAGCCCAATCCGCTATTCGAGAGCTAAACCGCATCCCGGCATTGTTAAGCAGGCTGCAGCAGCGTGATGACCGCAACAGTGAAGCGCTCGAACCGATATGGCTGTTCAACGACCGTCGGTTACAAATTTTCCTCTCGCTTTATCGCCAACATCACACCCTGCGCGTCGCTAAGGCGCTGGACATTACCCAACCGGCGGTGAGTGCCGCGTTAAAAGTGCTGGAGAAAGGGGCAGGAATGAAGCTATTCCACCGCACGCCAAAAGGCATGATGCCCACGCCGGCCGGTCATGAAATCGCCCCCTGCATCAGTCGGGCATTAAATGAAATTCGCCATATTCCGGAAGATATTGCTGCCCACAAAGGAGCCTTGACCGGTGCGGTACGCGTTGGTGCCCTACCGCTCAGCCGCGCCCGGATTCTGCCTCAGGCGGCAATTAAGCTGATATCCCGCCACCCTGATATAAAAATAGTCACCAATGAAGGTGGATTTACCGCGCTGCTGGCCGAGCTACGTGCAGGAGACATTGATTTCATCGTCGGTGCGCTGCGCCATGAAGAAAAGGTGTTAGAAATTCACAGCGAATTACTGTTTGGAGAAGAGCTGATTTTGCTGACGCGGCCCAATCACCCGTTGTCACGCCGGGCGCTAAAAAATGAAGAGCTTCGAAACATTCAATGGGTTCTGCCGCGAAATCATGCGCCATCACGCCATCTGCTTGAGCAGTCCTTTCATAACATGGGGCTAGAATCACCAAAACCGGTAGTAGAAAGTGGCGATCCTGCCGTAGTACGCGCGCTGCTGTTGGGCTCTGATATGGTCGCTGCGGTATCTTCCCATCAGTTGGATTACGAAGTTACTCAAGGCATTCTTATTCCGCTAAGCGTAAGCCTTGCCGGTACTCGCAGAGAAATAGGGCTGATGACCCGCCAGGGAGCGCTACATTCTCCGGCAACCGATGCGCTGATGAACTGTATTCGTGAAGTGATTAGTGAAACAAATGAGTCGGGTACTGAATCGGCGTATTTATAAATCTTCAGAGATGATGATATTAATTATTTAAACTTACTTTAATTAAATATTATGTTTATTTAAAGCCCAAGTTAAATTAGAAAAAACGAAGGTTAACGCTATATTAATCACTAAGAAATCCACTTTTTAAATAGATTTAAATTATTTTTCAATATAACCATACAGCACCTAACTCTTATATTCAGGTGCTATTATCCAGGCTGAAAATTAAATACCGTGCTCCTGTGCGAATTCATCATAGGTCCATACTTTTCTGCCTCGGGATTTAAAATACTCGATTTCTCCGGCAACACCGCTGCTCTTGTCCCAGCCGGGTAAAGTCAGTACGATAAGTTCATCACAGCGTGCCATATAAGCCTCATCGATCGGAGTCCAGCTAATCTTTTTCCCCTGTGCCGAAGCCACCAGGTTTATCGGGTGAGTCATGGTAATTTGGCTATATACCGCATGACCGGCTAGTGATAATGCTGTTGCCACCTCAGTACATTGATTAAAACGTTGTTCAACAACCTCGTTATTCTTATCTGAATAAGGGCAGGCAATAAAATAGAGTTTCATTATTGTTCCTTTAAATTATATTGATCGTTACGGATGGAAATGACTCAACGCTCAGATAAAAGCGTAAGCATATATAGGCTATTAATTTAATAGCCTATTGTTTAGAAAATAGATTGCCTGACTATTATTATGACGGGTTAAACATCGCCCCCCGCATTAGCCAGTATAATCTTGGTTTTATTTTTACCCGATATCTTAATATCTTTACCCGTGGTTACCAGAATATCGACATTCTCCCAGCCGGTAACCAGATTAATCGCGTGCTTATTCACTTTCGATGAGTCCGCTAAAACGATCAGTTTATCGCTGTTTTCCAACATCTTGCGGGCAACCGCGGCTTCATCAATATTCTGATCCATAATGCCCCGGTTGACATCGATAGCCCCGACGCCGATAACCGCATAGTCAGCAAATAGCTCACTGATATTTTGCAGGGCAATCGCCCCTAAACAGGCATACTGAGAACCGATAAACTGACCACCAATCAGGATGGTGTCAATCGTTGGGTTCTCCTGCATGATGCTGGCAATCAAGGGAGAGTTTGTTATCACCGTCAGGTTATTTATCATTTTCACACTTTGACTAAACTCAACCGTGGTTGAGCCAAAATCAATAAATAACGTGTCGCCGGACTTAATCACTGCTGCCGCTTTTACCGCTATGGCCTTTTTCTCATCAAGCGCGACTTTAGCGCGCTCTGAAAAATTACGTTCAAACTTAGACTGGATGTTTACCGCACCACCATGGACTTTCTTCAGCAGCTTTTGGGATTCCAGCTTGGTCAGATCGCGACGGATAGTCTCCTGCGCAACGTTAAAATACGCCGCTAAATCGTGCACAAATACCTGACCGTTAGAGGATAACTGTTCCAGAATCGTTTGATGCCGGAAATTAGATGAACGTCCTTCAGCCATATACTTTGTATCCTGTTATTAAGTCACTCAATTTCACTCAACTATACGATACTCACACTGATTTCTGTAGCATTTAGCGGTATCAATTCCGCTTTCACATTTTTCAGCATAATTCTTCGCCCCGGTAAGCAGCGGTGATTACCCTGATATAAAACGGTGTTGCCGACTTTTACCGTAACCTGACCACTAACTGCATGTTTTACGCGAATATTCAGATTAAACGGGTCCGCTGCCGCCGAGGTATTAACACAGGTTGGCGCGGTAAACAGAATATGTTTATCGTGCTGAATAGGGATTCGATTCAAAACAGATTCAGCGTTATCATTCAGGTCTCTGGCGACCGCCAGCCCTATCACTTTACCTTCCTGATAACACTGGTCGCCCATATCAGCCGGATGCAACATATTACCGAGCGCATAGTAAGCCGCATCCGAACAGCGGCCATCAGCATCAACCACCGGACACCCCGAATGAGCAATAAAATCAAGATGGCTTTTTCTGATTAAGCTGTATTCCCCGGTAAATTCACCGGTGAATATCACGGCATCACAGTCGATACGTTCAGTCTGGCCGTTACGTTCAACTAATACGTATTCAACCCGCTCTAACCCGCCAATTTCTACCAGCTTGGTATTTAAATGCAGAGGTACCCCCATTAGTTTAGAGACCAGACTTAATGGCCGGTTAGCGGTTATTCTTGCCTGCGATTCAATCATCGCTTTAGCTTTAACCCCCGCATTACGCAGAGTCCAGATAGCGGAAAAACTAACGATCTCGCTGCCAATAATTACCGGATTACGGCAGGGTTTCTGACGGTTAAGGTAGACAAACTGTTGCAGCGCACCGGTGGTCAAGACCCCCTGAGGGCGCAGGCCTGAAACTAAACGAGGGTGACGTGGCGTTTCCCGTGCACCGGTTGCTATCAACACCCGCTTGCCCTGTATCTCCGTTATTCCTTTATCGCTGGATATAAGCAACTTACCTTCAGGGCGAATTTCGACTACCGTCGTGTTTGTCATCACCGGTACATCGGCGCTTAACGCCAGAATTTTCTGCACAAACGTCGAGCCTTTCATTGGCTGTTTAAAAGCCAATAGGCCAAAAGTCGGGTGCTGACAGTGTCGGGGAACGCCGCCGGGCTGTGATTCTCGCTCCAGAATGACAATATCGTTAATCCCTTGCTGCTTTAGGGCCGTCGCAGCGGCAATTCCTGAGGGGCCTGAACCAATAATGATCGCATCATAATTCAGTTTCATTTCAGCACCTCCACGGCCAGCGTATTTTCAAAACGATGATTAATAATTTCAGCCACTTTATTGCTGCAGAAAAACCCGTTACAGCGCCCCATCATCGCCCTGGTTCTTCGGCGTAAACCGCCGAGACATTCGGGAGGAATATCGGAATCAAATACCGACTCAATTTCCCGCCGGGTAACCAGTTCACAGTGGCAAACTATGCCGCCATTGTCTTCATGCTGGTAATCACGCTGATGGTATTCAGACAACACCGGCATTTTCGGCCAGATAATCTCTTGCGGCGGGTTGAATTCAAACAGGGGTGCAAAGTTATCCTGATACAGGCCGGCAATATGCTGTGCAACGCCCAAAGCAGAGGTTAGCCCGGTAGAACGAATGCCCCCGACGCAAATCCACTGTTTTTCAGGATAGTCAGCAATACGGTAATATTTTTCTTCTGTTGCCGGGCGAAGGCCTGCGTAAGTGGCGGTTACACTGTAGTTATGCAGGCTCGGCAACATTTTGCTGCCTTGGCGGATAAGATCTTCCAGCACCTCTTGTTTCACTTCCGCCTTCCAGCGGTCGTCTTGTTCTTCTGCCGTTGGTCCCAGCAATAAATTGCCAAAAATGGTTTTAGTCAGCAACACGCCTTTTGTAATGGCGGTGGGCACCGGCAAAATAATCGCGTTAATATCTTCGGCCGCGACCTTGTCATAAATAAGGAACTGCCCTTTTCTGGGTTTAATCTGAAACGGAGATGGATGACAGATACTTTCTACAATATCACCGTTAATTCCCGCACAGTTGATGACTAAACGGGCATTAAACTCACCTTTCTTAGTTTGTAATGTCCAGATGCCTTGATTTAGTGCCCCGCCCTCTACCTCACAGTGAAACTGATAGCTTGCACCATGTTTAACCGCCTGAGTTAAGTAAGCTAATGGTGAACTCCAAGGATCCATAACG
The DNA here is from genome assembly GCF_000427805.1 of Budvicia aquatica DSM 5075 = ATCC 35567. Taxonomy (GTDB): domain Bacteria; phylum Pseudomonadota; class Gammaproteobacteria; order Enterobacterales; family Enterobacteriaceae; genus Budvicia; species Budvicia aquatica. Next base: position 24,778 of record NZ_ATYS01000028.1, read on the forward strand.
GCCTCCCCCGGCACGCTCACTGCCGCCAGTGCGCCCGGAGCCAGCTTGGGCTCACGTCGATAAAGCTCGTCTTTATCAATAAGCTCAACGTCTAACACCGCGTTAGCGTGCGCCTGTTCGATAATACCCGGGAGCTTAGCCAGTTGCTCCTCACTCCACGCCACAACCAGTGCCCCGGTCTGTAGCAACGGCAAATTCATTTTATCTTTGATCTCCATGAATTCTCGGTAGCCGTTTTGAATACAGCTCAACTCAAGGCTTTGCGCCGGTGCATCAAAACCGGTGTGCAACAACGCACTGTTTGCTTTACTGGCGCCAGAGAGAATATCCCCTCCCCTTTCCAGCAATAACGTTTTTGCCCCGAGTAGGGCAAACTTGCGCACAACGGCGCAGCCCACCACACCACCGCCGATTACAATTACGTCCCAGATCTGGTCATTTTGATTTTTCATATTCAGGTAATCCCGATGAATTTTGTTTCCTGAACACATAAAACCACACCAAATCCACAATATCAACATTAAAAACAACATCAATAATCACACATAACGAAAACAACGCCACAATGTTAATTTCTTGTGACACTTGTCACACATAAGAAACAAAATGTGATATTTATGTGGATTTTATTTCCGTTTGATCGAGATAATCAAAAAAACACTCCAATTAACAACAATAATATTGAAGGAAGTGAACAATGCTTAACCAACGCTATGCGGCAATCGATCAAGGAACGACCGGAACCAGAATCGTGGTTTTCGACGAAAGTGGCCGCTCTCACTCACCAATGAGCATTCCCCATAAGCAAATCACGCTAAACAGCGGCTGGGTTGAACACGATCCGGAAGAGATTCTGGCCAACATGATGAAATGCTTATCAGCCTGTGAAGTGGTGGATGCTCTTGGCATCTGTCATCAGGGGGAAAGTATTGTTGCGTGGCATGCCGACAGTAAGAAGCCGTTATATAACGCCATTATTTGGCAGGATATGCGAACCGAAAAGCGTATTCAGCAGATGAAAGATCGGGGTATGGAACCGATCGTTCAGCAAAAATCCGGTCTGCCGCTCGATCCCTACTTTTCAGCCAGTAAGATGAACTGGATTATTGAGAATATTGTTGGCGTTAAGCAGCTGGCTGACAAAGGAAAATTACGCATCGGAACCATGGATGCCTTTTTCCTCGACCGTTTATGCGGGGTTTATTGCACTGACTATAATGCCGCATCGCGCACGTCGCTGTTTAATATCCACACCCTGACATGGGACCCTGAACTGTGTGAAATATTCGGCGTTCCAATTCACTGCCTGCCAGAAATTCACGATACGGTTGGTGATTTCGGCAGTATTAATCTGGACGGGCATATCACGCAGGTCACCGCCGTGATCGTTGACCAATTTGCCGGAACCTACGGCCACGGCTGTCGCAATCAGGGAGATGCTAAAGTGACATTCGGCACCGGTGCTTTCCTGCAATCGCTAACCGGAACGACCATTGCCGATACCAAGGACTCCGGCCTGTTACCCACATTATGTTGGAAATTCCCCGGCCAAAAACCGGTCTTCGGTCTGGACGGCGGCGTATACAACGCCGCATCGGCCCTTAACTGGGTGAAAAAAATCGGCCTGCTTGAAAATTTCGATGAACTGAGTGATTTCGACAGAGAATCAGCTATATCCCGAGGGCTGGCTTTCGTCCCTGCGTTATCTGGTTTGGGTTGCCCCTACTGGGATCGTTCTGCCGCCGGCATATGGGCGGGTCTGTCATTAGATACCGAGAGAAAAGATCTTCTACAGTCAGTACTGGAAGGCATCGCGGCACGTTCTGCTGAGGTGATTATCGCCATGGATAAGCTATCTCCACTGGGCGACAGTATCTCGGTTGATGGCGGCCTTTCTTCTAATCAGTACTTCAAACAGTTTCTTGCCAATCTAATTCAAAAAAACATTGTTGCGCCTGAGAACCGTGAAGTTACGGCGCTCGGTGCTGCCATGCTGGCCCGAAAAGGGCTGGGAATAGAACGTCCTATCACCTTTAAACAAAATGCCCAAATTACAAAACCAAATAACAGCTCAATGTCCGGCGTAATGGAAAGATATCAAGAAATCATTGCCCGTTCACGAGGCTTGCGCAGTTAATAAAATAATACCCCCAAAATAATTCGAGTTGCATTGAGGCGGCAAGAGAACCCAGCCAACAAAGAGGCAGCTTGAAGTATCAAGGGGATAAAATAAAAAAGGATATCCCATGGCAGAGTTCGGTAACTACGTTATTTATCTTATTATGGTGGGGACGCTGGTGGGTGCACTGGCCTCTATCATTAAACCAGACAGCGGACTGGGCAAAGAGTTTGTCAACGGCATACACTCTATTGGCCCGGTATTTCTGGCACAGGCCGGCATTATGGCCGCAGTCCCGCTGCTGTCTAAAGCGATTTCACACTTACTTGGGCCGGTATTCAGCGCCGTAGGTTCTGATGTCTCGATTGCGGCGTTATCCATTATCGCGGTAGATATGGGTGGCTATCAGCTGGCTGATGCCCTGACCACTAACCGCGATATGTGGATTACCGCCATGCTGATTGGCTACACTTCTGGTGCCACCATTGTGTATCTGATTCCGGTTGGCCTGACGATGCTAAATCGTCAAGACCATAAATATCTGGCATTAGGCGCAATGGCCGGGTTAATCAGTATTCCGTTTGGCGTATTAGCCTCATTACTGCTGATTACGTTTAATAACATCCCCGTTCGCGACATTATTTCAACTACCTCACCGGCGACATATCACCTGTCGCTCGATTTCATCACTATGCTGCAGTATCTGGCCCCGCTGTTTGCCTTCTGTTTTCTGCTGGCGGCTGGCTTGAAGTACCGTCCCCAACTGATGGTGGCCGGGTTTTTGGTGTTCGGTAAAATCATGGATGCCTTTATCAAACTGGTTTTGGCCTGTTCGATCATCGAACACTTTACCGGCGTGTTTGCTAAAGTCTTTGGTTCGTGGGGATTTGATCCTCTGTTTGCCGATCAAAAAGAGCTATTCAGAGCGATTGAGATCGCCGGATATATCGGGATTATGCTGGCAGGTACCTTCCCTATCTGTTACCTGTTCCAGAAATACTGTAAGCGTCTGGTAGGTGCCCTGAGTAAAGCGTTAAAGTTAACCGATACCGGTGCACTGGCGTTTATTATGGTATTAGCCAATATCATCGCCACTTATCACCTATTTATTAATATGAAAGCCCGTGACAAAGTGCTGTGCGTCGCTTTTGGCGTATGTGCTCAGGCGACCATTGGTGATCATCTGGCTTTCACCGCCAACTTCCAACCAACGCTAGTCCTGCCTATTTTATTGGGTAAATTAGCCGGTGGCTTCTTGGCTGTACTGATTGCCATTAAGATTTCTGTTCCGGCAGCCGAACGTTTTCAGCAACAGGACCTAGAACAGGAAATGATCGAAAGAAAGTTGGCAATCAGCACGCAACAGTCCGTTATGGGCTAGAAACACACATTATTACCACACCATAAGTTATAGGCCACCGGCGATCATCGCGGTGGCCTTTTATATTTATTTGCCATCTATAACGACATCGCGTCTAAAGCCTCTCTTTTCAATCCCAGAGCTAAGGCTTCAGAACATCTCAAATTAATACCCGCTAACTTATTGTTTTACATATAAAGCTAAATAGCAGGTTCACCAGGCTGGCTTTATCCTGCAACCGGCAGCGAATTTAACTTCACATTGTATATATATTTGCCCTGAAAGGTTTTCTGACATGCACGACAGTAGTAGCGCTGACAGCCTGTACGACCCTTACCATGTTTACGAACGCCATGCTTATCGCCACAATAAGGACAGGAAGAAATATATCCTTTCATATAAACTCCTCTAATAATTATTTTAGTTAATTTTCGGTATATTATTTATGCTTGACCAGTATCAAAATAATAATATTTATCCATACAAAACCTGACGAGATAACATCATATAAACAGACGGTGAGAAGCAGCTAAAACAGGTGCTGAAATATAATCAGAGTCAACCAACCTTAGCTAAATAGATACCATTAAACGGGCGCTATTATTCGATAGGAATAAAATAATCACACGTAATCCAATGTTTTGTATCGGTAATTATCGTTCCATCATAATGAATATGTTCAATATCCCCTCCGGCTCTTCTTTTCAAACCGCGCGCCGGTAACTCTTCAAGATAAATATGATTAGATAACTCAGCGTAAGTGTTCCACTCACCTTCAAAATGAAAATGGGCATACAGACCGGCTTCAGAATGAAATGATTTGGCATCGGGCATCAGTTGTTCGCTATCCGTTTTTATACCTATATTCGTGGTGACACAAATAGCACCACTCTTACTTTGAGAAGCAACAAAATCAGAGACTAAATAGATATCATTCTGATGCTTATTTAAATTCTCTTTGATTCCATCTAACCGAAAAGTACTCATATCTGGGTAGATATCATTCAACAACCCAACCTCATAGGCAAATTGATATCCCCGATAAAACTGGTCTTGCAGATGACATAGTTCGAACTTAGGGATATCCCTCTTATTGACCAGATGAGGTGCACGTAAATAAGTTAAATCCCACTCAGGACTATTACGGTATTGGCCAGGTGAGCGTCCAAACAATTTTTTAAATTCGCGGCTAAAAGACTGCTGAGAATCAAAATTTAACCGAATAGCAATATCAATAATGGATAAGTTAGTAAGATGTAACAATAATGCGGCACGACACAGTTTTCTCTGCCGAATGTAGGCACCAATCGTCATATCAACATAATTCTTAAATAATGATTGAATATGACGCCGGCTATATCCAGAGAGAACTGTAATATCTTCAAGATATATATCTTTCTCTAAGTTCTCTTCGATCCATTGAAGGATAACGTTAACAGTTTGTTGTTGTATCATGCCTACGCTCAGAAAGATGCAATAGCACCAAAGCCCGCTACCCACAAAATCCAAAATTAGCCAAAGAATAGGGCCAAGAATAATCGAATTGTTAAAACACAGTTTAGCTTTTTATGCAAAAATGAAGTCAAAACTAAAATTGAATGAATAACAAAATATAAAAAACTCAAAAAACGTCACCATCTAAAATTAATCCCAACCGATACAGTCATAATATAAATAGAAAAAACCACCGCTTAAGGTATAGGTGCATTAGAGGCCAATTAGTGATCAAAAGTTTCATTTATTATGAAACTATTTTCCTTGTGTACTACTTTGTGGTTTTCGAGATGGGCATATGAAAAGCCGTTATGCTGGCGAAAAAACCTAAGATAGAGAAACATACAGAAAGGTTGAAATATCGGTGCCTGTCGGCGTGGTACAATTCATTGAGTCAGATAAGCGATATGGTTTACGGATTATCACAAACCGGAGATAAACCAATGACAGATATTTTAAAAGTGGCCTTTATTTTTATTGCTCCTGAAGCGGATCCGACCATCCATAATTCATGGGTAAAAACCAAACATATCCATCTTAAAACCTTAGCGGTTAGCCACTATCAGCAAGGATGTGATCTCATTGATGCGCTATATCAAGAGGGTATTACTGGCATTGAACTATGTGCAGGCTTTGGTCATCAAGGCGTAGCACGGATGGTTGAAGCGGCTAATGGCCGGATACAGGTTGGCGTAGTGCGCTTTGATAATCATCCTTTACTCGGCTTTCGCAGCGGCGACAGCATCAACGCTGCTCATGCTGATTAAGTGTAATCCAAAATGATGTTGCGACATATCGCGGCGCCATCGAATGTGCTGTCCCCATGGATAGCACATTACTGGCGTTGGCATTTGCCAGCCGGTGTTGTCTTGCCGGAGCTGCTGCCGGGTACCGGCGGAGAGCTGATGTTTAATCAGGGAGGTGACCTATTAGTCGAGCTGATTCCTCTCAACGGTAGCATCATAACCGATACTCAAACCATCAGAACCGGAGATGCCTTCCTATTCACTCCCCGCAGGGCAAGGATTCGACTTTCGCCACTAACGCCTAAGTCTGATGTGCGCTTTATATCCGCTCGCTTACGGTGCGGAACGAGCTTCCCCCTATTTAATCTCTCTCTTGAAGAATTGGGTGACAGGCCGGTATCGCTGAACGATATGGCATTAAAATACCCCTTTCCCGATCTGTCAGAAGTTCCTTTTAACATACAGGTAAGCCAATTAGAACGCTGGTTAATTCATCTGCTTGATAAGCACCTTACCGCGGTTTCTTATATGGCCCGGGCAGCAAATCAGCTCTATTATGGTGAAGATTTGCTCACAGTTCGCGAGCAACTTGCCCTGACTCCACGCACCATGGAAAGACACATTCGACACTTTATTGGCGTCGACGCCCGCTATTTTTGCCGCACTGCGCGTTTTCAGCATACCATTCGTCAAATATTAGCCGGCCAGGGCATGCTGGACAGTGCGCTAGCCAATGGATACAGCGACCAATCCCACTTCATTAAAACCTGCCGGTTCTATACGGGACTCACGCCCGGTCAGTTATTTACCGAACAATATAAAGGATTAAATTATTATGTTTCCCCTGAGAGCATGACCGATCTCTGACGGTAACAAGCGCTGAACTTATGACATTTAATTTGATATCTATGATGACTTTACTCACGCTGTTTTTCTCTTTAACACAACCATTTTTAATACAACATATTGATATAAATAAAATATAATCTTTTAATTAACAATGATCTTCAGTTGCATTTTTTTGCGATCTTTACCGAAACTTTAATATTCTTCCGTTAGATGCCCGTTCCTCCGATTGAATATTTTACTGTATATATATACTGTAGTTTATGTTCATTCAGGTTCTGGCATGAATCAATCCATCACTTGGTCGGGAGAACGCTCTAATGCAAATAAGAACAGACAGTCATACCGCAGATATCATTGCCGCACTGCGTAAAAAAGGCACCACGCTAGCCGCCGTATCACGCTCCGCAGGGTTGAGCTCATCCACGTTGGCAAATGCACTATTACGTCCGTGGCCAAAAGGCGAATGGTTAATTGCTGATGCAATAGACGTTCATCCGAGCGAAATATGGCCGAGCAGGTATTACGACCCGCATACGGGAAAGCGCAAAGAACGGATGCCAAGAAAGACCGTCACCCTAAGCGAAATGGTCAATTAACAAAATAGCCGTTGCTTGCCCAGTCGCTAATATGGCAGCGATTTAGCCAATTAATGAATGGGCAAGATTATTTCGTTGCTAACAGGTTTCGGCCATCTCCGCCGATGGTTTTATTGTTTCGCTTTTGCCTTTATCAATCTGATAAATATATTTTATCTGAAAAGTTCTTCGACACTCAGAGCAATAATATCGCTGTAATCCTGATCGGGTTTTACCATGCTTGCGTACACTGCGCCACTCATGGCAATGAGGACAGGCAAACACATAACCTTTCATCTTCATACCTCCTATAATAACGGCTATAAAAGGTCGATCTTCGATATATGTTCTGATCGATGGTTTTCAATATCACTATTTATGGTGAGTCCAGGCGGGTTCAATCTAATAAAAAAGGCGCTGATAATAACGCCGTTAAATTTCATATTGGCGTCCACTATTCTCACTAACATATTGACAGGCCAACGCTTCTGCTATTTATTAATGTGGCCGACAGAAAAACCCCTTATAGTCCTCTGTCAGAGTAAAAACCTACCGTCAGTGAGACCTAAAAAAAACAGCTGATATAGGGTCAACAAAACCATTTTTTATTTTTGCTAGGAGTTAGCATGCCGCTGCAGTTACGCCATTTAGTTTTTATCCCTCTGCTTGCATTGACAGCCTGTCAGCAGCCCGCCAATGACACGTCAACAAACTCTCTGTCTGGAACTTCTCACAGCCGATCGGCCGTAGTGAATAATGCCAAAATCGAGATTTCTAAAAGCGCTCTGGAATACAACATTAAAAAAGTTCAAACGTTACTGGGAGATAAATCCTCTCTGTGCGCAATTTTAAAGGGTGATGCCTACGGCCACGATCTGTCACTGGTAGCACCGGTGATGGTAAAAAACAACGTTCAGTGCATCGGGGTCGCCAGTAACCAGGAATTGAAAACCGTTCGGGATCAGGGCTTCACCGGCCGGTTGATGCGCGTTCGAAATGCCACAGAAGAAGAGATGCGTCAGGCTGCGGATTATGATGTAGAAGAGCTGATCGGTAATCTGGATATGGCAAAGCGCCTGAATAACATTGCTGCACAGCAGGGCAAAACGCTGCGCGTCCACTTAGCACTGAACTCCGGCGGCATGTCACGTAATGGTCTGGAAGTGAATAACCGTGCGGGTCTGGATCAAGCTAAGGCTATTTCTGAGCTGGGTCACCTGAAAATTGTCGGCATTATGTCCCACTATCCGGAAGAAGACGCAAATGCCGTTCGCAAGGATCTTGCCCGATTTAAAAAGCAATCACAGCAGGTGCTTGAGGTTACCGGCATTAAGCGTGATGACGTGACATTACACGTTGCCAATACCTTCGCAACCCTGACCGTACCGGAATCTTGGCTGGATATGGTGCGCGTCGGTGGGATTTTCTATGGTGATACCATTGCCAGTACTGAATACTTACGCGTTATGACGTTCAAGTCGTCTATCGCTGCTCTGAACCACTATCCAAAAGGCAACACCGTTGGCTACGATCGCACTTATACCCTAAAGCGTGACTCGTTACTGGCTAATATTCCGGTCGGATATGCCGACGGTTACCGTCGTGTATTCAGTAATGCGGGCCATGTTTTGATCCAAGGACAGCGCGTTCCGGTGGTGGGTAAAACGTCGATGAACACCGTGATGGTCGATGTAACCGACCTGAAAAATGTCAGCCCCGGCGATGAGGTTGTTTTCTTTGGCAAACAGGGTAATGCCGAAGTAACGGCGACAGAAGTTGAAGACATTAGCGGCGCGCTATTTACCGAGATGTCGATACTTTGGGGGGCCACTAATCAACGGATTTTAGTCGATTAGTCTCACTTGCAGCCGATAGTTTATTTTTAATATCTGACGGGCCGGAATGAATTATCCGGCCCCGTTATTTTTGATTTCGCTAAGCCGCTTATCCTTAAGGGTGAAATTTAGCGATCGGCAACATCATCTGATTAGCTTGGCTTACCCCGTGATTTAACCCACTCACGTAAACGCTGTAGATGCAGATAGAACGCCGGAATAAACAGAATTCCCACCGCGGTTGCCATTAACATTCCCCAGAACACGGTAATACCAATAATTTGTCGGCTCATGGCACCTGCACCGCTGGCAAAGACTAATGGTAACACCCCGAGAATAAAGGAAATCGCCGTCATCATTACCGCCCGAAAACGCTGTTTAGCACCATCCTGTGCGGCTTCGACAATGCTGGCCCCCTCCTCTCTTCTGGCTTTAGAAAACTCTACGATTAAAATCGCATTCTTCGCCGCCAGACCGATCAACAGTATCAGGCCGATTTGTACATAAACATCATTGGCAAAGCCGGCAATGGATAGCCCGAATATCGCCCCCGCAATGGCAAAAATAACCGACAGTTTTACCACCAGAGGAATAGTCCAGCTTTCATATTGAGCCACTAAGAACAGGTAAGCGAATATCAATGCTGCCGCATAGATATACACCGCCTGCCCCTGACTTTGCTGTTCCTGAAATGACATTCCGCTCCACGCATAGCTATATCCGGCAGGTAAGTTCGCGTCCAGTACGCTCTCCATTGCTGTCATGGCCTGACCTGAGCTAAAACCGTCCGCGGCTAAGCCACTGACAGAAATGGCCGGGAACTGGTTAAAGTTACTGATAAACGGCGCCCCTAAAGAAGGCCTGAGCGTAATGATATTAGCTAAGTTCACCAACGCACCGGTGTCGCTGCGCACGGTAACGTGGTTGATTTGTTCCATCTGCTGGCGGAAATCCATATCTTTTTGCACCTGAACCCGGAACATGCGGTTACTATGAGCAAAATCACCAATCGACATCCCGCCAAATGACGTCTGTAACGTATTAAATATCCGGCTAACCGGTACCTGTAGCAGTGCCGCCCGTTCGCGATCGATACTCAGCTCAATTTCAGGTACCGAAGCACTGAAAGTCGTAAATACCCGGTTAAGCTGCGGATGTTGGTTGGCGGCAAAAATAATCCCCTGACTAACCTGCGCCAGCTCTTGAGGCGACTGGCCATCTAATGCCTGAATCCGTAGGTCAAAACCGGAAGCATTGCCTAACCCGGCAATCGACGGAGGCTGAATCACCATAATCATCGCCGAAGGAACGGCTGACAGCTGGGCCTGAAGGTCAGCAACAATCCCATCGATATGCCGACGATCTTCCCACGGTTTTAGCATCACAATGGCAAAACCAACGTTGGATGAGTTAGTCCCGGTCAACAGGCTAAAACCGGTAATTTTAATCACGTCCTCTATAGCAGCATCGTTGTTGATCACCTCGTGCATTTGATCCATCACGGCTTGGGTACGATTAAGCGACGCGCCATCGGGTAGCTGAACGTTAACAAAAAAGTAGCCCTGATCCTCTTCCGGCAAAAAGGACGCTGGCAGTTTGCTGTATCCCCACCAAGAGGCGAAACAGACCAGGATCACCGCAATCACACTGATATAGGCTTTATAGCTGATATGCCCGGTCAGAGTGACATAGCCATCCCGCAGGCGATCAAAGTTGCGGTTGAAGTGGCCAAAAAATCCGCTTTCCGACAAAGTACGGCGTTTTAATAAAATACTGCACAGAGCCGGAGTCAGGGTTAGTGCGTTAATACTGGAGAAAATCACCGCCGCAGACAGCGTTACGGCAAACTGGCGATAAAGCTCTCCCACAATGCCGGGAAGAACCGCGATAGGTACAAATACCGCCATCAGCACTAAGGTTGTGGCAATAATAGGGCCGGCGATCTGACTGATGGCTTTGCGAGTGGCATCAGTTGGCGTCAGTGAGTCGTCTAACAATAATATGCGCTCAACGTTTTCCACCACCACAATGGCATCATCTACCACAATAGTCAGAGCCAATATAATGGCAAACAGGCTTAGCGTATTGGCCGAATAGCCAAAAACATACAGTGCGGCAAACGTACCCAACAATGCCACCGGCATGGTCAAAGCCACAATAAAGGTTGCCCGCAGGCTCTGTAAGAACAGATAAACCACCGCCAGCACAATAATCAGCGTCAGCGTTAGAGAAATAATAATTTCATTCAGCGTCGCCGTTACCGGAACCGTTGAGTCATATTTGATGCCATACGCCAGATCGTCAGGAAAACGGGCAGAAAGGCGCTTCATTTCCTGCTGAATATCATGAGCAACGTTAAGCGCATTAGCACCCGGTGCCGGGTAGACTCCCAAGAAGGCGGAATCCATCTGGTTTAATGACGCATTAATCTGATAGTTTTCAGCCCCTAATTCAACCCGCGCAACGTCGCGAACTCTGACTGAGCCACCGCTGGAGTTAGTGCGGATAATCACATTGCTGAATTCCGCCGGCGTGGTCATTCCCCCTTGTCCGCTGATGGTCAGTGATTGCTGCTGCCGATCGGATATTGGCGTTACGCCAATTTGCCCTGCCGCCGCCTGTACGTTTTGCTGTTGTAATGCCGTAACGATGTCCTGAACGCTGACGTTCAGTGATTCCATTTTCTGCGGGTCAAGCCAGACGCGCATGCTGTAATCACGGGCACCGAACACCTGCACGTCACCCACTCCGTTTACCCTGGCTAAGGCATCTCTAAGTTGGATGGTGGTGTAGTTACTAACGAACAGATTATCGTGAGTCTTATTTGGCGAATAGACACTGATACCGAGCAACAGATTCGATGCGCGTTTGCGTACTGAAATACCTTGGTTATTTACCTCTGCCGGTAAGCGAGCGCTAACTTGTGATATCCGGTTTTGTACTTCTACCGCCGCCATGTCCGGGTCAGTACCGCTGGCAAAGGTAATGTTTAGCTGATAACCGCCGTTATTCGCACTGCTTGACTCCATATACATCATGTTACTTACGCCATTGACCTGCGCCTCAAGCGGCGAGGCAACGGCCTGAACAACGTCCCGGGCGCTGGCACCGGGATATACAGCGCTAACAGAAACCACCGGAGGTGCAATATCAGGATATTGTTCAACCGGAAGAATATAGACCGACACGGCGCCAATCAGTGCGATAACCAAGGAAATAACAATGGCGAATTTAGGACGATGAATAAAAAAATGCAGCATCTGCTTTCCCTTAATTAACTGTTTGTGATGCAACCGGGTGCGCATTCACCGTCATGCCGGCTCTGACATGTTGAATCCCCGAAACAATCACTTGCTCATCAGCCTTGAGTCCTTCAACGACTTCATATTCTTGCTGGAACTGTCTGCCTAGCTGTACTGGTCGAACTTCAACTTTATTTTCTTTATCAACAACTAAAACAAAGTGGCCCTGTTTATTTTGCTGTAGTGCAGCAATAGGCACCATGGTCACGGTTTCCGGCTCTTCAGGTAATAATGAAACGCTGACGACTCCGCCCGGCAATAACAGATGCTGTGGATTATTAAACCGGGTACGGATCACCACGGAGCCGGTCTGAGTGTCGATTTGGTTATCGATAGAGTCAAAGGTGCCGCTTTCAGAATAGAGTTTGCCGTTTGAAAGTCTGATCTGTGGAATATAAGACAAAGAGTCATTACCCTTAGTGCCTTTATATCTGGCTGAAATATAGTCTTTTTCATTAATGGCAATGGCGATACGAATGGGATCAAGCTGAACAATATTAACTAATGAACCGCTGGCGGGGTTAATCAAACTCCCGACGTGGAAACGACTTTGGCCAACCTGCCCGGTTATCGGAGAGGTAATCCGAGTATAGCTCAGTTGAATTTGCTGCAATCGCAGGTTTGCTTCACTTTGAGCGACGGCAGCTCGGGTCATATCCCGCTGTGCTCTGGCCTCATCTACCGCGGCCTGACTTGCCGACCGGCTGGCACCCAGTTGCTGTAAACGATTTAGATTCACCTGGGCATGCTGAGCATTAGCTTTAGCGCTTTCTAGCTGAGCCTCTGCCAGCGCTACCGCCGTTTGATGCAATGCAGGATCGATTTCGAACAGTACATCCCCTTCCTTTACCATCTGACCATCGGTAAATAGCCGTTCGGTAATAAACCCTTCAGTTCGGGTGGTAACATCAATCATCTGCATCGCTTCGATGCGACCTAAGTATTGTCGTGCATTTTCTGGCGTTGCTAATCGGGTCAGTGCCACATTCACAGAGACCAGCGGTGCAGCGGGTGCCGCAGACAGGCCAATCACAGATAGCCCGAATAAACCCAAAACCAACAAATAGCAGGATAGAATCACAGAGTTTCGATTAAGCATAAGGTAAATTTTGCCCTTAGAATGATATGCTGATACTTCTGTGCATTCAGCGAGAACGACACAAAAAATTTAAATAGCTATCGTTTACATAAGCGTGTCTTTATATATTAAGACATAATAGCCAAAGTGATAACTCAGTCTGTTTTAACAAAAATGCCAGAAACAAACGCATCCATCCCTGAACGTATTGAAATATTTAAAAATAACTCACAACGCCACTGCCACTCCCTTATTTTAAAACATAACCTGTTGCCAACTCTCTTTTACAGCCTGATAAACACGTTAAAAAATAAAAAACCAGACAAACCTGCCACCATGAAATAAGTGAAATAATAGGTATTGGCGATGAATAGACTGTATAAACCCGCGATATAAATTCTACCGATGAATATGGTGAATAAACAATAGTTTCCTAATAATCACCACAGAAAGTATGGATAAATTGTTGCGACGCATGGGTAGCGTAAGGAGCACACCCTTTTAAAACGCGATTTTCGATAGATTTTGAAAATTTGTTTTTGTTAAAAATCATTACGTTAACAATCTCCACTGAAAAAATCATGCAACTCAAAAAAGATGATTTATACTCTAATTAAAGTATAAACAAAAATGTTCAAAGTAATAATAAATTCTTGATTAATAATGCTTTAATAAGTAGTTAATAAATTTATAATTAATTTATAATGTGTTTCAAATGATAATCGATATTTATTCTTAAATTTTCATGCTCTAATTACCAACAGATGTTTTTACTATAAAGTGTTTTCCACCCTACTCAATTATCGTATCTTTTATCTATTTCTATTGAGAGTAATTCTATGAAACAAAATATCATTCTATCTTTATTTATCGTAACGGCTTTAGTGGGTTGTACTAATAACAGTGCATTGTCCGGGAATACCGTCAGTGCATCACAAGCCCAGAGAATGCAAACTGTCACTTATGGAACCATACTCTCCACCCAGCCGGTCACTATTCAAGGCGGAGATGATAATAATGCTCTTGGTGCAATTGGTGGCGCTGTTCTCGGCGGCTTCGTTGGTAATGCCGTAGGCGGAGGAAGTGGTCGTAATATCGCCACAGCCGGCGGTGCTATCGCAGGCGGAATGGCCGGACAAGGCGTTCAAAGTTCAATGAACAGAGCTAACGGCGTACAGCTGGAAATTCGTCGTGATGACGGCAATGTTATCGCCGTTGTTCAAGCTGTCGGTTCTACCCAGTTCTTTACCGGGCAGCGCGTCATGATTGCTAACAGCGGTTCAACAGTAACGGTTTCTCCAACCAATATGTAATGTCCGCGGGTAGGTAGCCGATTACCAACACTCTGGTGAAAGGCTACCCGCTATTCGGTACAGGTCAACGTATCGTTCCGAGTCACCTTTTTACAGACAGCAGATACTCATATATGCCTATAAATTTTATTAAGCGCTGGATTAAACGCATTTTAATCATGCTTTTCATTATTGCCCTGACGCTAGCCGGGGTGCGTATATATGATACTCAACGCGGAGCACCGCTTCAGCTCTGGCATACCTATGTGCCGGATGAGTTAGATGCAGATGAAATTGATCATGTTGATTGGAATGGTTATCTGCTGTCAGAAAACATTACTATGGAAGGCGTATATAAAAACGTCGTCCAACGTATTGACCGCGATCAGCAAGTACAGCTCAATCGCTACTATGAAGGCAGCGTCGTTTATCCGGAACACTTTAACCAAAACTGGAACCGTAGCTATATTATGATGCCGGAGGGCAAACCGAAGGGCGCCGTTGTCTTGCTGCACGGTTTAACTGACACGCCATACAGCCTGCGGCATATTGCCGAAGAGTATACAAAAGAAGGTTTTGTTGCTGTCGGTATTCGCCTGCCGGGACACGGTACGGTACCGGCAGGCTTAACCAGCGTTCGCTGGCAGGATTGGGTTGCGGCAACCCGTTTAGCGGTACGTGAAGCTAAACAGCTTAGCGGACCGGACTTACCATTGCACATGGTTGGGTTTTCGACCGGGGGCACGCTGGCTCTAAACTATGCGTTGGATTCAAAAGAGGATCCTACCCTTGCCAAACCCCAGCAGTTAACGCTTGTTTCACCTATGATTGGTATTACCAGCTTTGCCCGATTTGCCGGGTTAGCCGGACTGCCCGCGGTTTTCCCGCCATTCTCCAAAGCAGCCTGGCTCAGCGTTGTTCCTGAGTTTAATCCGTTTAAATATAATTCATTTCCAGTGAATGGAGCCCGTCAGTCCTATCTGCTCACTGACGAGTTACAAACTAAAATCGTTCGCTTATCCAGAGAGGGTAAACTGGACAACCTGCCGCGGATACTCACCTTCCAGTCGGTGGTTGATTTTACCGTCAGTACCCGCGCCGTGATTAACGATCTGTATAACTACCTGCCGATGAACGGCAGTAAGTTAGTGCTATTTGATATTAACCGTTTAACTAACTTCCAAGTGCTGGTCAGGCCGTCTGTGGTTTCTACTATTGACAACCTGTTGCCTCAAACACCGCGCAACTATCAGGTTAACTTTATTACCAATGAATCACCGGCCACCAATAAAGCCGTGGTAAAAATCACAAACGCCGGAGAGACAACCGAGACGATAACACCGTTGAATATGGAATATTCTCAGGACCGATTCTCCATGTCCCACGTTTCGATTCCGTTCCCTGACAGCGACCCGCTGTATGGCAGTAAGCCGGATGATCCGGAGCAATATGGTATCAACCTTGGCCGCTTAGCGGTTCGCGGTGAACGTTTAGTCTTGGTGGTTGATTTAGATGCCTTATTAAGAGCTTCATCAAACCCTTTCTTCCCTTATGTTCAGGAACGTATTGATGAAAGTATTGCACAAAGCCTGCTGCCACAACCCGCTGACCAACCGGTAACGGCGCCAGCGCACTAATTTCTATCGATCTCATGAAGCGGCTGTTTGATAGAACGGCCGTTTTACTACTGATTAAAATGGTTTAATTAAGGTCCAGCATGATCTTTATGCGCCAACAGAACATCGCGACACTCGCTTTTTTCACCGACAACCGGTAGTCATTGTCAGTACAAAGCCCGGCAATCTTTCCAGCCCTGCCGCATAACATTCATCTTTCGCTTCCTGTCAGATTAAATTCTCGATATTTAATATATGAACAATTTGTAATTTTTTCTTATTTGAATCTATAATTAACAGGCCGAGTAAATATATTTACTTCAACAGATTAATTTTGATACCTTAGTAAACAAATAAAGATAACGGCTCATTTTTGATTCTTTATTTAATAAGTCCGCATTTTACCTCCCTCGCAAAAATCCAGATAAAGTATCAGTAACGAGCCTTTAGGCAAGATGATATATAAAGAATCAGGACTGATGCTTTAAAATATTTTATCAATCACGCTTTCTGTGATCCTCATTGGCTATTAATTTAATCAAAGCCTTTAAAATGCGCACAGACCGAAATATATTTTATTTTTTATTCTGTCGTTAATTAAATAGCTAAAACAGTTGAATTCGTCCCGGCATTTTTATAAATGCCGCCGATTATTATTATAAATTATATATCCCGGGGATCCCCTATGAGCACAATACAATCAGACACAACAATACCGGTGGCAGCCAGCGATTGGCGCAAAACCGACACTATGTGGATGCTGGGCCTTTACGGTACAGCTATTGGTGCAGGCGTTTTATTCTTACCGATTAACGCCGGCATCGGCGGGCTAATCCCGCTGATTATTATGGCAATTATCGCCTTCCCAATGACCTATTATTCACACCGTGGACTTTGCCGTTTTGTTCTGTCCGGTAAGAATCCCGGCGAAGATATCACCGAAGTGGTAGAAGAGCACTTTGGCGTTGGCGCAGGTAAACTCATTACCCTGCTCTACTTCTTCGCTATCTACCCGATACTCTTGGTTTATAGCGTCGCGATTACCAATACCGTTGATAGCTTTATCACTCACCAGATGCACTTACCTTCTCCGCCGCGGGCTATATTGTCCCTGATACTGATCCTTGGCTTAATGACCATCGTACGCTTTGGTGAAAAAATCATTGTTAAGGCAATGAGTATCTTAGTATTCCCATTTGTCGCGGTACTGATGCTGTTAGCCCTGTATTTAATTCCTAACTGGAGCTCGGCAATTTTTGAAACTGCCAGTTTCTCATCGGCGGCGACTGAGACTGGAAAAGGCCTGTGGATGACCTTATGGCTGGCTATTCCGGTAATGGTGTTCTCATTTAACCACTCTCCGATTATCTCGGCTTTTGCAGTAGCGAAGAGAGAAGAGTACGGCGATAAAGCCGAAGCTAAATGCTCTAAGATTCTGGCACGTAGCCATATCATGATGGTTCTCACCGTGATGTTCTTCGTTTTCAGCTGTGTACTTAGCCTGTCTCCTGCAGATTTGGCAGCGGCAAAAGCGCAGAATATTTCAATTCTGTCCTATCTGGCTAACCACTTTAATACTCCGGTTATTGCTTATATCGCACCAATTATTGCTTTCATTGCCATCACTAAATCTTTCTTAGGCCACTATCTGGGCGCTCGTGAAGGTTTTAACGGCATGGTGATTAAATCTTTACGCGGTAAAGGTAAGAGCATCGAGATTAATAAGCTAAACCGCATCACTGCCCTGTTTATGCTGATAACGACCTGGATTGTTGCAACATTGAACCCAAGCATTCTCGGTATGATTGAAACCCTTGGTGGCCCGATCATCGCTATGCTGCTGTTCCTGATGCCGATGTATGCCATTCAAAAAGTCCCGGCGATGCGCAAATACAGCGGACATATCAGTAACGTATTTGTAGTGATTATGGGCTTAATCTCAATGTCAGCCATTATCTATAGCCTTCTGGGTTAACTGTTACTCAACATAGCGTGTAAGGAAATCCCATGATTAGCGTATTTGAGATTTTTAAAATCGGTATAGGTCCTTCAAGCTCCCATACCGTTGGTCCGATGTTAGCCGGCACAATGTTTATTGAAGATCTAAAAAGTAAACAGCTGGACACCCTGACCAAAAGTATTGTGACCAATATTTACGGTTCGCTCTCACTGACGGGCAAAGGCCACCATACGGACATTGCGATAATCATGGGACTGGCCGGTAATAAGCCCGACACGGTTAACGTCGAGACAATACCGACCTTTATTCAACACGTTCACCAGAATGGCACCCTGCCGGTTCAGTGTTCAGATAACGTTGAACGGCAGGTTGGCCTGACGCTTAACTTCTGTGATAACGCATTGCCACTGCATGAAAACGGGCTGACCTTCGAAGCCTATGATGGTCATCTGCTCATCCACTCTAAAACCTACTATTCAGTAGGCGGTGGTTTCGTGGTTGATGAAGAAAACTTTGGTAAAGAGCAAACGTCAGAAGTTGAAGTGCCTTATCCTTTTTATTCGGCTAAGAACCTGCTACGTCACTGCAAAGATAACTGCCTGTCGCTTTCCGCAGTCATGATGAAGAACGAAATCGCACTGCACGGCAGAGAAGAAGTTGAGCGCTATATGGCGCTGGTGTGGGAAACCATGAACGGAGCTATTCATCGTGGCATGAATACCGAAGGTGTTCTGCCGGGACCATTAAAGGTACCGCGCCGGGCTTCGGCTTTGCACCGGGTGCTGTTTACCCATGACCGTATGTCGACTAACCCAATGGCGGCCATGGACTGGGTCAATATGTTTGCTATGGCCGTGAGTGAAGAGAATGCCTCCGGTGGCCGAGTGGTCACGGCGCCAACCAACGGTGCATGCGGCATTATTCCGGCAGTTCTGGCTTACTATAACCACTTTATTCAACCTGTTACGCCCGAATCTTATACCCGCTACTTTCTTGCTGCCGGTGCTGTAGGCCTGCTGTATAAGATGAATGCTTCGATTTCGGGCGCGGAAGTCGGTTGTCAGGGTGAAATTGGCGTAGCCTGCTCAATGGCCTCCGCCGGATTGGCCGAATTGCTGGGCGGTAGCCCGGAGAAAGTCTGTAACGCCGCAGAAATTGGTATGGAACATAATCTGGGCTTAACCTGCGATCCGGTCGCCGGTCAGGTACAGGTTCCTTGCATCGAACGTAATGCTATTGCGGCAGTTAAAGCGATCAACTCGGCCAGTATGGCGATGTTGCGCACCAGTGAGCCTCGAGTGTCGCTGGATAAAGTCATCGACACCATGTATGAAACCGGCAAAGACATGAACGCAAAATATCGTGAAACGTCACAGGGGGGATTAGCGATTAAAGTTGCGCTGTGTGAATCCTGATAGACCAGTTCCGTTTGGCCGCTGCACTGGCGGCCAAACGGAACGCCCATCCTAAAAAAACCGGTTAGTTATTTCTTATCTGATTCAAAACTCGACCACACCACATTGCTGCGTGCCGCAGAGGTATACCAGCTATCGCTGTCTAACAAATGGCTGCGTTTAGTCGGCACCACCGGATTATTATCAGAATCACTGCCATCGGCCTTTTTACGAATCCGCACCGGCGCCTTCTCAGCGTCAGGCGTGATCTGAGCATTAAAGGTTCTCATTTCAGAATCAAACAGCACTGATTCCAACTGGTGCAAGCGCCCCAAACCACGCAAAATGCCAATCAGCGTACTTAAGGTCACTGACTCGCCCATCTCAACCCGCTTAATGGTCGCTATACCGACCTGCGCCCGCTCAGCCAGTTCGATCTGAGACAGGCGCATAGTAATGCGAGTCTCTTTAATCCGCCGACAAAGCTCAGAGATTATTTCGCTATCAGACACGGTATCAAATTTCATGGAGGTACCTGAGGAGTAACTGTATCGGGCTACATTATAACCGTTAACCCTAGGCTAAGGACAAATTGATTTAAACAAATGGGACAACTGACTGCGGTAAAGTCACTAATGTGAATGGGGTCTCAATAAACAGAAAGGTTGATCACAGTTATAACACCAAAGCGTTGCTATTTAGCAACAGAAAGGCCGCTACGCCCGGTTGTATCAGGACTCCCGCGCCCTAACACTCATCAAATGTTGTCAATATTCTTAGCCGTGAGTTTGATACATGGGTGGAAATTGCTTTTCTAGCCGCATCCTGATCGCGGATGATGATTGCATCACAGATATTAAGATGTTCTGTCGATGACTCAAAAATCGAATCCGTTTTTACTTTATCTGAGCGCAGCATTCGTAGCCGGTCATAGATAAACGACAGCATTTTATACACCAGCTCATTGTTGCAATCATCCAACAGTTGCTGATGAAGCTGATTATCTGATGCCAGTAATAAATCAATATCTTGCTGGGCAATACCCTTTTCGATATTTTTCTTAATTGACTGATAAATAGAGGTATCATGATACTTCCAAGATAAATTAAGCAGCATGATTTCAATATCAACTCGGATTTGAAAGATATTTTTTAGCTCTTTTAACGTAATTGGCCGGATAGTTTTAGTTTTGTTCTTCGAATAGTCGATCCAACCTTCAGTAATAAGCCGAAATATGGCCTCACGAAGTGGCGTTCGGCTAACGTTAAACGTTGCACAGAGTTCACTTTCAGAGACAGCCCCAACCAGCTCGTTAGAAATTATTTTTGCTTTTAGCTGCTGATATGTTTTTTCGCTTGCATTCATATTGTTATCTTCAAAATAGTAAAATCAGTCAACGAGTAAGTGATCATCCAATACCTGTAGTGTACTCATTATCTCAACACCAGACAGCATATTACGTTATATCAGACTCACTGCTTAATAAAATTTTCACCGTAAATTCAAAGTATTCTCCCCATCTTGTCCGGGCTTTCCATCGCAATATAAGTAAATTCTGGCACAGGCCTGATAACGATAAAATGTGACCTCAATAGCATCCTGACGCTAAATCGATTGTTTTTTCATCATTCAATATTATTGTATTTATATTGTATACAATATGTATTCATAAATATTCACCAATAAGATGAGGAAACAAAGATGAAGATCGTCAAAGCAGAACTGTTCATGGTTGATCTAAAACCAAAGGTAAAGCGTACCGATGCTATTCAATCATTTGAGTCACAAGAAACGCCGATTGTCCGTCTGACAACAGAAAGCGGTGAGGTTGGAGAAGGATATACTTACACTATTGGTACCGGAGGCTCATCGATTGTTGCCCTGCTAAAAGATCACCTTTTACCTAAGCTTATCGGCCATGATTCTTCGATGATTGAGGAAATCTGGAATAAATTACTCTTTTCAACTCATGCAACATCAGTCGGCGCTATTACTTCACTATCACTTGCAGCCATTGATACTGCCCTATGGGATCTTAAGTGCAAACGAATGAACCAACCGTTGTATAAAGTGGCTGGCGGAGCAAAATCAAAACTACAGCTTTATACTACCGAAGGCGGATGGCTACATCTCAGCACCGAAGATTTGGTTAAAGACGCACTGGCTGTGAAAGAAAATGGATTTTGTGGTTCAAAAATTAAGATTGGCTCCCCTAACCCTAATCGAGATATTCAACGGCTTGAAGCAGTACGACAGGCGGTTGGTGATGACTATGTCATTATGACTGACTGCAATCAGGCCCTTAAACTGTCTGATGCCAAGCAGAGAGCGGCACTTCTGGAGCACATTGTGCTGTCGTGGATTGAAGAACCCTTCTTAGCTCACGACGTTGAAGCCCATAAGAAACTGTGTGAGTCCACCACCATTCCGGTTGCCGTCGGTGAATCAATATATTCAATGCAACACTTTAAGGAATATTTACAAGGTAATGCCGCAGATATTATTCAGGTTGATGTCGCACGCATCGGCGGTATCACCCCATGGCTTAAAGTCGCTCATATGGCTGAATGCTTTAATAAAATTGTCTGCCCGCACTTCCTGATGGAACTTCATGTTTCACTCTGCTGCGCCATTCAGAATAGCCGCTGGTTGGAGTACATCCCGCAGTTAGATACCGTTACGCTGGATAAAGTGAAAATAGAGAATGGCTTTGCCTATCCGTCACAAAAACCCGGGTTGGGCATTAACTGGGACTGGGACGTTATTCATAAAGAAACATTAGTAAAATACACCATAGAGTAAATATGGGGCCCAATTCATATTATTGGGCCATAAAAAACACAACTAACCAATTAAATTTTATACTCATTTTAATTCATGGGATGGCTTGCTATGTTTAAAAATAATATAAGGTGGTCATTAGCTATAGTGATGTTCTTTGGCGGAATAATTAACTATATGGATCGGGCATCCCTGTCTGTTATGGCGCCGTTTATAGAAAAAGATCTTGAGCTGAGTGCCACTCAGATGGGAATTGTATTCAGCAGCTTCTTTCTGGGATATGCATTGTTCTGCTTTATCGGCGGGATCTGCGCCGATAAATTTGGCCCACGAAAAACCATGGCCAGCGCGATGGGACTGTGGTCTGTCTTCTGCGGACTAACCTCCTTAGTGACCGGTTTTTTCTCCATGGTTGCAGTACGCGTGCTGTTCGGTATGGGCGAAGGCCCGATGGGTACCACCAACAATAAAACCATTAAAAGCTGGTTTCCGCGTAAAGAAGCCGCTTTTGCGACCGGTTTTATCAACTCAGGCCAACCGCTTGGCGGTGCTTTGTGTGGCCCGATTGTCGGCATGTTCGCGCTGGCATTAGGCTGGAGAACAGCATTCGTTATTATCATGATGATGGGGCTAGTGTGGATCATATTTTGGCTGCGAACTGCCCGTGACATGCCAGAGCAGCACCCTAAGATGACTCCGCAGGAACTCGCTCATATCCGTCAGGATACTCAAGCAGTGGCTGAAGAGCTTAAATCATCGGGTCCCAAACTGAGCTACTACCTAAAACAACGTACCGTATGGGCTATTGCTGCAGGCTATTTCGCCTATAGCTACGTCCTGTCATTCTTTCTGACTTGGTTTCCTACCTATTTAGTTCAGAGCCATGGACTGAATATTAAAACCATGGGATTTGTTAATGCCATTCCCTGGCTTTTCGGTGCCATAGGGCTCATTACCGGCGGATTAATTTGCGACTGGCTATACCGCCGTAGCGGAAAAGCACTTACCTCCAGCAAAACCGTGGTGGTAACCGGCATGGTGATTTCCGCATGCAGTATTATTTATGCCAGCACTATCTCAACGCTCTATCCCGCAGTGATCTTAATGACGTTAACCGTATATGCGCTGTACAACGCAGGCACCTGTATTTGGTCAACGGTGTTAGATACTATCCCGGCTAAAAGCATTGGCAGCGTAGGCGGATTTATCCACTTTATCGCCAACCTTGCAGGCATTATCGGACCAACCTTAACCGGAATAATTCTGGATAAGAGTCACTCATTTCCATTGACCTTTATTATTGCCGGCATTGTGGCAATTATCGGCGCGATGGCAATTTTGATGACTAAACCGATTAGTAGTGAAATCACTGATTCTTAATTTCACCCGCGTTTTCAACCATAAAAAAATCCGGCAATTGCCGGATTTTTTATCTAACACTAATAACTTATTTCACAGGCACAGCTTCAGCATTCACATCCCCAGCTTTAGCTCTGGCGGTCCAGCCGCGATATGCCAGCGGCATAAAGGCCACTGCTACCGCTAACAGCGAAACAAAACCAACATAGTATGCCGGAGCCATATGGCTCTCTTTCAGCCATGCGCCGGTAATCATCGGCGTTAAGCCACCGAACACGGCATACGACAGGTTATAGGCAAATGACAGACCGGAGAAACGAATATGAGCCGGGAATGCGCGGGTTGCCACAATCGGCGTGGTCGCGATAGCGCCAACAAACAGCCCCATCAGACCATAGTTAAACATCAGTTCACCGGCCGCAATACCCGTATGCAGAGAGCTATAGAAGTAGAAGGCCGTAATAGCTAAACCACCCCATGCCAGCGTCATGGTAATGCGAGTGCCCACTTTGTCGCACATCCAACCCCAGAAGATACAGCCGATAGTCAGCATCAGCGTTGCCACACAGTTCGCTTCCAGCGAAATCGTACGGTCAATCTGATACATCTTCTCAACCACAATAGCCGGAGTCATCAGAATGGTTACCACGATGGCAGTAGACAGAGACCACGTCAGTACAGCGGTAATAAAACAGGCTACTTTATGGTTCTTCACCACGGTAATCACCGGCATTTCATTGGCCAGCGCTTTCTTAGCCGCCATCTCTTTAAAGATTGGGGTTTCCTGTAAGAATTTACGCAGATAAACCGAAATCAGACCAAACACGCCACCTAAAATAAACGGGATACGCCAGGCGAAATCATTGATTTCATCACCGCTGTAAACGCGTTGAATAATGATTGCCACGATAGAGCCTAATAAAATACCGCCGGTAATACCTGAAGTTAGCGTACCCACGCCCAGACCGTAACGTTGTTCTGGCGTATGTTCTGCGATAAATACCCATGCACCCGGCATTTCACCACCGATCGCAGCACCCTGCATAATACGCATCAGCAGCAGCAGAATCGGAGCCATCACGCCGATAGAGGCATAGGTTGGCAGCAGGCCAATAACCAACGTCGGCACAGCCATTAAGAAGATGCTGAGGGTGAACATGCGCTTACGGCCAATTTTATCGCCGTAGTGCGCCATAATAATTCCGCCGAGCGGACGCGCTAAATAGCCAGCAGCAAAAATACCCAGCGTTTTCATCTGGGCAATAAATTCGTTATCACCCGGGAAAAACAGGTGAGTCAGCGTTCCGGTAAAGAACACAAAGATTACAAAATCATAGAACTCTAAAGTTCCGCCCAGTGACGACAGCCCCAGGGTTTTGTAATCATTCTTATTTAACGGTCGGGCCTTTGGCTGACCGGTTGTCATGGATGAAGACGATGTCATGTGTGAATCCTGCTTTTAACTATTGTTATTAACTGCTGTTATTAACTGCTGCACAACAAAATGTAGCTCAAAAACTAAATCTAAGGATCGCAAAGTCTAACCCTTGGGCGATCGCTCAGAGGCCAACGAGATACTAAGGCTAGAAATGGAAACTCGTTCAGATGTAATCTGTCGTCGAAAACATTCAGTCCATTGATACGTGGTTAGCAGTGCTTAGCGAGTAGTGTGTCGTGACATTCAGACGTTATAGCAGCAAATTTATGTGGTTGTAAACGGATAGACGGTGAAGCATTAACACTAGAGCTGGCGGGGTTTTGAAGCAATAAACTAGACAGGTATCTAACCGAATTATAATAAGTTGTTACAGGGGCTCACTGCTTATAGATACGTCTTTATAAATCACGTTTTACACGCAATTCACCTTTATCAATTTTTTAGCAGATTGTTCTGCCAATGGTTCAATAAATGACCAACAAAGACCAATCATCAAAATAATTCACTACAAATAATCAGATTGCTGTAACGCTAAACAACGTGAAAAATAGTCCACCGGAATAGAGGATAAACCTAAAAAAACCAATACGGATTTAGATAATAAAACCCCCGTTGAAACCTGCTCTCAACGGGGGTGGTGACTATCCGGCAGCATGGCTATATAAGATTATGCTTCGCGAGCCATCTTCCAAACGCTGGCAATATTTCTCGCCGTAATTCTCAGATTGCGTTCTGCATTCTGCAAAGCCTCCGGAAGTGTAGCCACTTGGGTCAGCACTGAGAATACCGCATCTAACCCATGGTCATGAACAACCGGATGGTCAGGCGTTAATCCTCCTGCCAGAGCAATCACGGGCTTATTAAAACGTTTAGCAGAACGAGCAACGCCAATCGGCGTTTTACCATGGATACTTTGACTATCAATCCGCCCTTCTCCGGTAATCACTAGATCGGCATTTTCTATCAGGCTATCCAGCTGTAACGCCTTAATCACGATATCAATTCCCGGCCTAAGCTCAGCGTTCAACATACCCAGCAGGGCTGCGCCCATACCGCCGGCTGCACCGGCTCCGGCAGCGTGTAATACTGCGTTGCCCGTGACCTGTTCAATCAATGAACCATAGCAGAACAGTGCACTATCCAGAGTTTTAACCATCTCCGGCGTAGCCCCTTTCTGCGGTCCGAAAATCGCTGATGCGCCGGTCGGGCCGCACAGTGGATTATTCACATCGCACGCAACGGTAACGCTAACGTTAGCCAGCCGGGGATCCAGTCCGCTTAAATCAATCGTTGCAAGGCCTCCAATGGCCTCGCCACCGACTTCAAGCTCTTGCCCCTGAGCATCTCGTAATGAAGCCCCCAGCGCCTGCATCATACCGGCACCGCCATCGTTGGTGGCACTGCCGCCAATACCCAGAATGATACGTTCTACCCCATGATCCAGAGCGGCCAGAAGCAGTTCCCCGGTTCCGTGGCTAGTGGTGTATAACGGATTACGCTGAGCGGGTGGAACATGATGAAGTCCGGATGCGGCGGCCATTTCGATCACCGCGGTTTTTCCGTCGCCCATCAGTCCCCAAAACCCTTCTACCGGTAAACCTAACGGACCGGTGATAATCTCGTTGAAATAGTGACCGTTGGTCGCTTCAATCATAGAGATCACCGTCCCTTCACCACCGTCAGCCATCGGTAATTTGACATATTCAGCATCGGGATAAATTTCACTAAACCCCTGCTGGATAGCCGTAGCAACCTGCATAGCAGAAAGGCTTTCTTTAAAAGAGTCGGGCGCAATTACAATTCTCATATCAAACCTACCCTGCTAGCCCGAATACACCAAACATCAACGTCGAAACAGTTGCAATGGTTAAACCAATAATGGTTTCGTAAGGTAATAACTTAAGGCGTTCTTTAATTTGCATGTTCACACTGCCGCCGGTGGCGTGGAAGAAGCTACCGTGTGGCAGGTGGTCCATAACGGTTGCACCGGCATGAATCATTGCCGCACCGGCTAAGGCAGTAACACCAAGTTCAAGCAAGGTGTGACTAAATACGCTGGAAGCAATTGCCGTACCGGCCGTCGTCGACGCAGTTGCCATTGACATAATGGCACCGGAAATCGGGGCCAACAGATAAGGAGGCAGACCTGATGCGGCCAGGCCATCAATCAGCACTTCTTTAAGGCCTGAATTGGCAATAATGCCCGCCAGCGTTCCGGTACCCAATAACATAATGGCGACCGGAGCCATACGAGCTAAACCCGCAGTCATAAAGGCATTACTTTGTTTGACCCGTCCCATACAGATAGCGCCGACTAAACCACCTACCGGCAGAGCGATTAAAGGATCAACGGAAATACCTGCAATCGGGCGTAGTGATAACAGTGCGATGGCAACGAGCGGTGCACTTATCGCAGCTAAAAAACCTGGCTGAGTACCTGACTGATGGGAAATAACTTCGGCAGGATCAACTTTGCTGTCTTTGTTAACTAAGCGCTTAGCCAAAAAGTAAGCCACTATTAAGCCAAAAATCCCCGGTACAACACCGGCCATCATGACTGAGGTCAGCGGCACGTTAAATGCGTCCGCGGCAGCAATTGAGTTAGGGTTGGGTGACATTACATTACCCGCTTTACCACCACCAATCATCGCCAGCAAAATCGCCATCTTAGACAGATCGGCACGCTGAGCTATCGACAGAGCTATCGGCGCAACGGTAATGACTGCGACATCAATAAATACGCCAACGGCGGTCAGCAACATCGTCGCAATCGCCAAAGCCAATAAAGCTCGGGTTTCACCCACTTTGCGAACGACCGTTTCAGCAATGGTATTTGCCGCCCCGGACTCAATCAATACGCCGGCTAACACACCGGCAGCAAGAATACGCAGCACGGCATTGGTGATACCCTGTGCGCCAGTAACCATAAGAGTAACCGTCTGAATCAGATCGGCTCCGCCGACCAAGCCGCCAACCAACGCACCAATCATCATACCGTAGGCTGGTGATATTTTTCTTAAAATCAATACGATAGCAACCACCAAGGCGACTATCGCACCTAATGCAGAGACCGTTGTCATTATTATTTCTCCGTGAATGATATTCGCGGTCAGTATTGTCTTAAGGCGCTGATTTAATCTTGAGACATCCGGCCAAATCGCCGGACGATTTAAGGAGAAAAACTGTAGAATCCTACAAACTAACGTTGTAATTGCATACCAATATACAGCCAAACAGCTTGCTGTAAGTCACTAATTTTTAAAGAGGTTATCTCTTCAATGCGTTGCAGGCGGTAGCGTAACGTATTGATATGGATATACAGACTGGCGGCGGTTTGAGAAAGATCACAGTTCTGTTCAAAATATTGGCGCAGCGTGGTTTGCAAAATACCTTTGTTATCTTCAGCCAGCAGCTTAAGCCATACCTTTGATAATTCCTGAGCCTGCCAGCTATCAGCCAGCCCTCCCAGCAGCGCAGGCAACTGGTAGTCAGTATAAAACACATATTTATTTTTAAGCTTTAGTCGATGCGCCATTGCCTGCGTTGCCTTTGCGGTCTGGTAAGAGCGATGAATTCCGCCTTCGTCAGCAAAATAACCACCAACGATCATGCGTAAAAAACCGGCCGACTCAATCTGTCCTTTAAAACGTTGTAATTCTGCCAGCTCTTGTTGCGGATCCCAGCTGGCCTGTTTAAGCGTAATAGGTTTAAGCACCACCAGTTCATTAAAGTGGGTAAAGGTCACTAAATGATCTCTGACGCTATATTCAAAATAATCAATCAGACTGCGTAAAACTTCACTATCCGGCTGATGCAGTTCGATGATCATGACCACTCTGGGCTGCTGTAAATTAACGCCCAAATAGGAAGCCATTGAATTTAGCGAGGTTGAATGGATATCCTGCAAAATAAGCTGATTAACTAACTCTTCGCGATAGCGTTTATCCCACTGCTTTTGTTCCAATAAGGACATCTGCTCAATAATCAATTCAGCGGCCATTTTGACCAGTTCGGCATAGGCACGAACCTCTGAAGGTTCACCGGATATACCTAAAACACCAATAAGCTGCTCCTGAAAGCTGATAGGTAAATTGATGCCCGGCTTTACCCCTTTTAGCTGGCTGGCAGTGGCACTATCAATTTCGACAATACGATTTTCAGTTAGCGCCAGTACAGCGCCCTCATGACGTTGATGGATACGGGAAGGTTCCCCGGATGCAATGATTATCCCGTGTTCATCCATCACATTGACTGAGTATTGGATAATACTCATCGTGCGTTGAACAATCTGACGCGCGGTAGTGTCTTTAAGGTAGTTGGATCGGATAATGTTCATTTTAATATCTCAGAATGGGGCTAAATTCGGCGAGGAAGCAGTGATACACTCAGGCCGAAATACCCCTGTTTATTATCGGATAGACCCGATAATGTCTTGGTGTAAAATACAAAAATAACAGAAAGAAATTGATGAATATTGTGCATACGCACAAAGGAGTGATTATCCATTGAACAGTAAAAACATTAATTCATGGTAATTAGTTGTAATTTATTGGTTTTATATTGGTTAAATCGCGGAAGGAATAAAGAAGTGGTAGATATGATGACGCTCACGCTTTGGTTAAAAACAACGCGCCAAAAGCGGGGTAGACAAGACAACGTGTGTCTAAACGCCTTGTTATTAAGCCATTATTCTGGGTTTAACGCCTGCTCGAGCGAATATAAGCTGTCAGATACCAGCGCATCCAGCTTCAAAACATCAAGCTGATATGTTTTTTCAATATCACCGAAATAATGCGATAACGTACTCATCGATAAGCTTCCGCTACTGCTTTTAAGCTGATGGGACACAGAGCGTATTGTTTCTACCTCACCGGCCTGATACGCCGATTTTAAACGCTCAATTAGCGGAAGATTATTCTCACGAAACAGTACGAGCCATTGGCTAATCTGAGATTGGCCAAATAGCCGAATATCATCATTGATCTGTTTTCGATCTAATAAATCTACCGGTTGAATAACCCGAGACCTGCCCAGGTGGGTTGATAAATATTCCGTTAACGCTTTAAGGCGCAAAGGCTTACTCAGGAATCCGACAAACCCGGACTGATAACAATGCTCCGGAATATTCCCCAAGATATGAGCGCTAAAGGCGGTCAAAGGTAAATCAGGCACCTGGATTTTCAGCCGGTTAGCCAGTTCACAACCATCAATGTCCGGTAAGTCCAGATCAACCAAAGCCATATCAAAACCATGGTCAGAGGCTGATAGCCGCTCTAACGCCTCGCGGCCGGTACTGACTACCGTCACCTGCACCTTAAGCTGATTTAATAGTGCAGTAGTTACCTTTTGATTAATCAAATTATCTTCAATCAACAGCAGATGATAACCGCTAAACTGCTCAACCGGCTGAGGAGCAGCGTCAGGAAGACAGGCCAGCCCTGCCGATTTGAGAGGAATGCTCACCGTAAAACGGCTCCCCTTACCGGCCTGGCTTTCAAAAGATAAACGGGCATTCATTGCCTGAGACAGACGTTGGCAAATGGTCAGTCCCAGGCCGGTTCCGCCGCGACGATGAGTGAGTTGAGTAAACGGCTGAAACAGCGTTTTTTGCCGATCGGTCGGTATACCAATACCGGTATCAGACACTGAAATTTGCCAGCTCTCCGCCACCTTAAGGCTGCTCAACGTCACGCTGCCTGTGTCAGTAAATTTGATCGCATTGCCAACCAGATTACAAACAATCTGCCACACCCTCTGCCGGTCAACCTGCAGATATTCCGGCAGTGCCGCATCCTGTTCAACGTTCAGCGTTAAGCCTTTTTTATGGGCGGCGCTGCTCATCAGTTGATAAGCCTGCTGAATAAGCTCATCCGGAGCTACCGAGGTAGGCAAAATCGCAATCCTACCGGCTTCAATTGAGGAGTAATCTAAAATATCGTTCAGAATCGACAGCAGGCTTTCACCGCTGTCATTAATAACCTCAATCGCCATACGATCTTCATCCGGCAACGGCTTCAGTAACAGCAGTTCCGCCGTTCCTAAAATACCGTTAAGGGGAGTGCGAATTTCATGGCTCATAGTGGCTAAAAAGGTCGACTTGGCTTTATTGGCCAGCTCGGCATCCTGTCGGGCCAATGTATGTTGCCGCACCAGATCGTTCAGCTCTTCTGTCCGCTGAGCCACCAGCATTTCTAAATAACGCTGCTGATGGTGAAGTGAAAGCGTATTGGTCCGAAAACGCTCAACCAGATAACCAATGGTTTTTAATTCGCTGGCTGAAATGGTCTGGGGCAGCGGGGTTTGCAGATCGCCGTCGAGTATCCGCTGTAGTGCTTCAATCTGCATTGTCAGCGGTCTGGCAACGGAGCGCCATACAATCCGCCAAAGAATAAACAGCAGAGCAACCAGTGAGATAATGCTCATGATAATCAGTAAATTCTGACTGGTATTACGGGCAATACTGATTTTTTCCAGATCCTGTTGGCTACGGGCATTAACCTGCCGGACCAGCGCATCCAGTTCGCTGTTAAACTGAGAAAACAGCAGCAAACTATACTGGCCGGAAAAGCTCAAACGCTGCTGAAGTTCAATACTGTCCCTTTTATGCTGGAACAGTGCACGATAAGCCTCTAACTCGCTAACCAGCGGTAAGAGTAGTGAACGACGGTGAGGATCTTCAACAAACTCAACCCGCCGTTTAACAATAATAACCAACTGACCGAACTGTTTTTCGATGTCAGCCAGCATATCGTCAGATGAGGTACTCACAATCTGCGCCAGTAAATTTGCCACATTCAACGACTGTTCATGCAGTTCGGTCATTCGGCTCTGATGGTCTAAATCAACTTCGACTAAACGGTCCAAAGACGTCTCAACTGCCTGGCGGTTATTCTTTTCAATATCATCATACATGGTGGCGATATTGGCACTCACCGCGGTACTGGCGTTATTTACCTGACTTTTGGTTAATACGGTCATCTGATTAGCCGCAGACGCGATACGGTCGTGAATCTGGCTAAACTCACGGCTCACCGTTAGGCGCTGTTCAACCAACTGGCCTTGCTCACTCAAATGCTGAGACAGCAATTGCTCCTGCTGTTGAATCTTTGAGGTATCAAAACCGGAATCCTGAAGCTGAGATAATAAACTACGAATGCGGATACTCTGGGTTGTCAGAATTTTTCCCTGAGCCTGTCGCTCATCCTCAGAAGTCACTTCATTCAGTGCCTGACCGGAGAAAAGAATATAGGCCCCGGCTTCATTTAACTGAAGTGCGGTCTTCATGGTTGGCAACAGATTAAGCGTACTCTGTTGTTCAATCTGTTTAATATGGCGAAACCCGGCCCAGCCGATCAATGCACTGGTCAACGATAAGATAGCCATAAGAACAAAAGCCAACCACAAACGGTGAGTCAACGACATACAGATTTATTTACTCAGAGTTAAAAATATATTTCCGCCAGTCTATCAGATAATTATTTTGCTGTGTTGTGATCCGTTAATGAATAATAGATCGCCCGCTATGGAAAAATAGCAGTAGTAGATATTTAATTTATGCCTTATTTTAACTATCGGAATTTATCATTCAGATAAGCTGTTTGATTTAATTTATCGATATCATTATCAGTGTGGCTATTTACCCTATGCGCTTATTTACCTTTATTTTACTTTTAATAAGTTTTTCTGTTACAGCTTTTGTAGGGGAAATTAACCTTTGGTCACCCGGATTTTCTTACACCACAAAACCCGAACGAGTTTTATATCAGTCAAAGCCCGCTAATCGGCCGTGGCGCTTATGTGCGCTTTATCCTCATTTGAAGGATTCTTATTGGTTATCAGTTAACTATGGCATGGTTGAGCAGGCTCGGGAATCCGGTATTCAGCTTCAGGTATTTGATGCCGGTGGCTATGACAACTATGCCTTACAGCTTGAGCAATTACGCCAGTGTGCCGACTGGGAAGCAGATGCCATACTGTTAGGCGCGGTCTCTCACGATAAGATCAACGATCGCCTGCCTGAACTGGTAGGAGATATTCCGGTGCTGGGCTTGGTGAATGAAGTCAGCCAGCAAAACATCGCCGCCCGGGTTGGGGTGCCCTGGAGTGAAATGGGGCATAACGTCGGGCAATTTCTGGCTAAGCGTTCTGAACACCAATCGCTTAAAGTATTATTACTGCCCGGCCCTAAAAACCGTGGCGGAACCAGCCTTATCGAAAAGAGCTTTAATCAAGAAATTGCTAACCACAATATCCAGGTCGTCGATATTGGCTGGGGTGATAACGATCTCGAAGTGCAGCGTAACTTACTGCAGCACATGCTGGAAAAGCATCCTGATGTTAATTTGATCGCAGGGAGCGCCGTAGCAATAGAAGCCGCCATTCCTGAATTGCAGCTAAGAAAGCTGAACGGAAAAATTGATCTGGTCTCTTTCTATCTGTCACATGAAGTCTATCGAGGGCTAAAAAGGCAGCGCATCCTGATGGCTAACAGCGATCAGATGGTGCTACAGGGGAGGCTGAGTATCGACCAAACCATAAGGCTATTACAGAAAGAGCCTTTTCTTGCTGATATCGGCCCGACCATACTGACCCTAACCCCTGAAAATATTTCAAAAATAGAGGTTAACTTGTCGCTATCTCCCGGTGACTTCCGCCCGGAGTATGAGGTTTACTCCACATCGGTACTGAATAAGTAACCTTCGCTATGAATCGATGTAAACAATTCGGCGTGAAGCTTATTGCGCAGCCGGCGAATTAATACGTCAATGGTCCGTTCATCCGGGCTGTCATTACGGTGAGATATCATTGACAGCAGGCGCTCCCGGCTTAATACCTGCTGAGGGTAACGAGAGAATGCCAGCAATAGCTCAAACTCAGAGCGAGTGAGCTTAATTAAGTTATCTCCCTGCCACAGCTTGCGCTTAGGAATATCGAGGCGGTAATTTTCAAAGTGAATAATCCGGTCGTTATCCGGTAAGCATGCGTTTTGCTCGGCTTTCTCAACCAGCGAGATGCGCCAGAGTAAATTCTTAACCCTGACCGCCAACTCCCTTAATTCTACCGGCTTAGTCACATAGTCATCGGCGCCCATCTCCAGGCCGACAATACGATCAACGCTGTCCGTCCTTCCGGTAACTAAAATAATGCCAATATCTGAACGTTCTCTTAATTGCCGGGTTAATAATAATCCGTTCTCATCCGGTAAATTAATATCTAATAAAATTAAATCAACGCGTTGCAAGGCTAAAATTTCTCTTAACTGCACCGCATTTGCTGCTTCAGAGACCTGATAACCCTCTTGGTGAAAATAAGCGATGATGCGAGAACGCGTTATTTCATCATCTTCTACTACCGCTACATGCCATTTTCTCATTCGCTTACCCGACCCGTAATATCAATATTATTTATTTTCATATTTTTTCATATTTTATTTCGGCCTGTTCACATATACCCACAACCCTATTCATATCTGAACGCTAGTATATCAGAAATAATAAAAATACCGTCCATGCCATAAATAAGGAAGTCAAAATGAAAAGTCTGTGGCTGAAATTAAAGACGCCCAGTAAGAAATGGTCCGTCCTTACAATTTTGTCGATTGGAATCATTATCGGAGTCGCTGCGATCCTCGTCCCTCATGCCGGTCTGGAAATTACCGGTTCAACAAAATTCTGTGTCAGTTGCCATGAAATGGAAAGCACAGTTTATAAAGAATACCAACAAACAACCCACTTCAGTAACGCCTCCGGCGTGCGGGCCGAGTGTAGCGATTGCCATATTCCACCGGGAACCTTAGCCACTATCGGCCGTAAGCTAGAAGCCACCAACGACCTTTATCAAAAATTTGTTACCGGCTCGATTGATACGCCGGAAAAATTTGAAGCTAAACGGGCAGAGCTGGCTGAGCGTGAGTGGGAACGGATGAAGGCCAATAATTCGGCCACCTGCCGTTCTTGCCATGATTATGATGCGATGGACCACACCAAACAGCATCCCGAAGCGGCTAAACAGATGAAGATTGCCGCTAAAGATAACCAAAGCTGCATCAGTTGCCACAAGGGCATTGCACATAAAATGCCTGATATGAGCACCGGCCTGAAGAAAGACTTCGAAAAACTGGTTCAGGATGCCGAAAAACAGTCTGATGCCGATATCCTATACACGCTGAATCAAAAACCTATCTTTGCCAATAAAGGCGACAAAGAGCCTGAAGGTTCTCTGCTTCCGGCTTCAGAAGTCAAAGTACTTAAGCGTGACGGTGACTGGTTACAGGTCAGCATTGAAGGCTGGACAGAAACCGAAGGCCGTCAGCGCGTGCTCTCTCTGCTACCCGGTAAACGGATATTTGTTTCTACCCTGCGCGGAGAAGTCCAAGAGCGTGCCAAAGTGCTGGATCAAACCGTCGTTAAAGACACTGACGCCAAGTGGAGCAAGCTGAGCACCACGGCATGGATACAAAAAGGTGAGCTGATTAACAACGTTGAACCAATCTGGGAATACGCCGGAACCCTGTACAACAGCACCTGTAACCAGTGTCATGGTGCGCCGGATATCAAACATTACGATGCCAACGCCTGGATCGGTACCTTAAAAGGGATGCTTGGTTTCACCAGCTTAAATACTCAGGAAGAACGCATCTTGTTGAAATACCTTCAGGTTAATGCATCAGACATGCCTAAAGAACAACAAAAATAACGGGACGCAGTCAGGAGAAACCAATGAATACCAAACATAGCAAAGTTAATATATCCAGACGTCATTTCCTATCCGGTATGGGCGCCTGTGCAGCGGTCGGTTTATTAAGCCCGTCACTGTTGGTTCCGGGTCAAGCCCGGGCCAACGCAGACGCAACCCGACTGGTTTTAACCGGTTCACACTGGGGAGCCATTCGGGCCAAAGTGGTTAACGGCCGGTTTGTTGAAGCCATTCCCTTTGAGCTGGACACTCACCCGACAACCATGATTAACGGGCTGGCTGACCATGTCTACGCCACGTCGAGAGTGCGCTACCCGATGGTTCGGGTTGACTGGCTGCGTAAACGCCACCTCAGCGATACATCACAGCGTGGTGATAATCGCTTTGTCCGCGTCAGTTGGGATGAAGCGCTGGATCTGTTTTATCAAGAGTTGGAACGCGTGCAGACTGAGCACGGTCCTTCTGCGTTGCTCACCAGCAGTGGCTGGCAGTCAACCGGTATGCTACACAACCCGGGTGCCATGCTGAGCCGGGCTATTAGCCTGCACGGAACCTCATTAAGTACCGGTGGTGACTACTCTACCGGTGCCGCGCAGGTCATTCTGCCGCGCGTCGTCGGCGCGATGGAAGTATACGAGCAGCAAACGTCATGGCCGTTGGTACTTCAACACAGTAAAACCATCGTGCTATGGGGTTCAGACCCGTATAAAAACTTACAGGTTGCCTGGTGGTGCCCTGACCATGATGAATACGCTTACTATGCTCAGCTAAAAGAGAAAGTGGCCAGCGGTGAAATCAAGGTGATCAATATCGATCCTACGGTTTCATCAACCCATGAATATTTGGGTCGAGATAAAGTACAGCATATTGCGCTTAATCCTCAGACTGATGTGCCGCTACAGATGGCCATTGCCCATACTATTTATACTGAAAACCTGCACGATAAGCGTTTCTTAAATGACTATTGCGTCGGCTTCGAGCAGTTTTTACCTTACCTGTTAGGTACAACTGACGGGCAGCCTAAAGATGCTGAATGGGCGGCAAAAATCTGCGGCATCGATGCCGATGTTATCCGTACATTAGCGAAACAAATGTCGACTGACAGAACGCAAATCATTGCCGGCTGGTGCGTTCAGCGCATGCAACACGGTGAGCAGTGGGCATGGATGATTGTGGTTATTGCCGCAATGTTGGGGCAGATTGGCCTGCCGGGCGGCGGATTTGGCTTCGGCTGGCACTATAACGGAGCCGGCGTACCAACCCGTAAGGGCGTTATTCTGGGCGGATTCTCCGGTGCCACGACGACGCCACCAATTCATAATGGCGACTTCAAAAATTACAGCAGTTCGATTCCAATCGCTCGATTTGTTGATGCCATGCTCAGCCCCGGTAAATCGATTAATTGGAACGGCAAAGCCGTTACCCTGCCGCTGATTAAAATGTGCGTATTTGCCGGTACTAATCCGTTCCATCGCCACCAGCAATATAACCGGATGATTGAAGGCTGGAAAACGCTTGAGACGGTGATCACAGTAGATAACCATTGGAATGCAACCTGCCGTTTCTCTGATATTGTGCTGCCGGCAACCACTCAGTTTGAACGTAACGATATAGACCAGTTCGGTAACCACTCAAACCGCGGCTTAATTTCTATGAAGCAGGTTGTTGCGCCACAGTTTGAATCCCGCCACGATTTCGATATTTTCCGCGATCTGTGTAAGCGCTTTGACCGTGAAGCCGCCTTTAGCGAAGGTCTGGACGAAATGGGATGGATTAAGCGTATTTATCAGGAAGGTGTACAGCAAGGGAAAACCAAATCCATTGCCATGCCGGACTTTGATACATTCTGGAAAGAGAAAGAATACGTTGAGTTTCAGGGTGAGAATCTGTGGGTTCGCCACCAGTCATTCCGTGACGATCCCGATTTGGAGCCGTTAGGTACCCCGAGCGGGCTGATTGAGATCTATTCTAAAACCATCGCATCCTTTAACTACCCTGATTGCCAGGGCCATCCGATGTGGTTTGAGAAAGCTGAACGTTCTCACGGTGGTCCGGTTTCCGCTAAGTTCCCGCTCCATTTACAGTCGTGCCACCCGGATTTCCGCCTTCACTCTCAGCTGTGTGAATCTGAAACTCTGCGCAAGCTCTACAGTGTAGATGGCCGTGAACCGCTGTTTATCAGTCCGAAAGATGCCGCAGATCGGGGCATCAAAAACGGTGATACGGTCAGAGTATTCAATGACCGTGGCCAGGTATTAGCCGGTGCGGTAGTCTCAGACCGCTATAAGACCGGCGTTATTCGCCTGCATGAAGGCGCCTGGTACGATCCGGTTTGGGGCGGTGAACATGCCGGGCTCTGTCGCTATGGCAATCCGAATGTCTTAACCCTGGATATCGGCTCATCTGACCTGGCACAAGCCACATCGGCCCATACGGCACTGGTTCAGATTGAGCGTTTTAGCGGTGAGGCCATCAAGGTTGAAGCCTTTAACGGCCCTAAAGAGATGATTGCTCAGTGTGAGTACGTGCCTAAGCCACAGCAATAAATAACCGGGGCCGCTGTATATCCAGCGGCCTTGGTATTTGGAACTCAAAGGAGTCTCCCATGAGTCAAGATCAACAACTGGCACTTATCTGCCAGCACAGAGCGACTATTTATGCCTGGTTTAGCGGGCTGTTTGCCAAAGAGCTGGACGCCGACGGAATCGCTCGTTTGCATTCAGCAGCGGTCGGGCAGTGGCTAGCGTCACTGGCCGATGAACCTTCATTAGCAGCGGCGGTAAACCAATTCCAGCAAAGCCTCTCTGCTTTAAACCTGCGTCAGGATGCGGTACTTGAACTCTCTGCTGACTTCGCCGGACTGTTTTTAATGCCTAAGCCGGTTGAAACTCAGCCCTATGCCTCAGTTCATACCTCGGGCGATGCTACCCCTAAGTTTAAACAGCAAAGCTGCACCGATATGCAGGCGCAATTGGCTCAACTGGGGCTTAGCCTTAACAGCGCATTTAAAGAACCGGAAGATCATCTTGCCGTTCTGTTGGAGTTAATCAGCTATTTGGCCTACGCCGTTGCTGAGCAGGAAAAGAATAGCCAGCCATTGCTGGTACTACAGAAACAACAAATCGAACTGTTACTCAGTTGGCTACCGGCATTTAGCCAAGCATGCCGTCAGCACGACCCCTTTGGTTTTTATGCCAGTCTGGCTAATATGATGGTGACGTTTATTCAGGCTGACCGGCTATGGCTGGCAGAGAATCAAAATAATCTGGTGCACTAATCATCTATATATTCCATCATCTCCCTGCACATTTTGGCGGTATGGCCGGTTGATCAACGGGCCAGCCGCTGCCGGCTCTTCACGGCTCATTATCGTTACCTTCTACTAGGTTGCCAAAAAATCAGCGCTCAACGCATAACCCCGCCCAGATCTTTATCCAGTTCAGGATGCAGAAAAGTAATCAATTAATTAACACCATGATAATGAGTGGCCGGTTAATATTATTTAGTAACTAATTTTTTGAAAAACAAACCAAAAAGACTTTGGTTTTAGACGAATGAAATGTAATAATTTTAACAATAATTTCAGACCGGACCATATCTCTGGTAACACGCTGTTTTTATAAAACATTTAAAACGTGTTGTGGCAATACTATTGATTATAGTCGCCAAAATAATTTAAGTTACATCGCGACGGCAAGGAAGTGATTCGGGTAAACCAGCACAGCCAACAAAGATGTAGCTTGAAGTACGACGGATATCGCGGTCTTTACCATAAAACACCTAACTATACCCAGCATAATGCGAGTTGCATTGCGGCGGCAAGAGAGCGAGTCCCGATGAGCTTACTCAAGTAAGTGACCGGATGAGCGAGCGCAGCCAACAAACAGGCAGCTTGAAGTATGGCGGATATATCAGGGATGAATGCTATTAGTTAGCGCGTAGGTCGGAACAAATGAGTTTTTTCTCGTTAGACTTTTCCTATTACTTTCTCGTGTTCTTTTTGCTTTATTGGTTACTCCGTCCTTACGTTGTAGTTCAAAACTATCTATTAATCGCGGCCAGCTATCTGTTCGTTTATTCGTTTTCTGCCGGTTCAGCCATTATTCTGCTGGGATACAGCATATTAATTTATTTACTCGGCCGTTTAGCGACCGTCCTCAAGGGCAAGAAACCGGTCTATTTATTACTGACCACCTTGGTGGTGTTGTGCTTTGGCCTGTTTAAATACTATCCGTTCTTTCGCGAAGGACTCCAGAGTCAACTGGCACAGATGGGCTTGGCTGTCGATATGCCGACCCTTGATTTACTGGTGCCACTGGGGCTCTCCTTCTATGCATTCCATTCCATTAGCTATGTGGTTTCGGTGTGTAAAGAAGAAATTAAACCGGCCTCATTCCCCGACGTTATTCTTTATCTCTGTTTCTTACCCAGCCTGGTTGCCGGTCCGATTAATCGGGCTAAAATCTTCCTGCCACAAATTCATCCGACAGAGCCCCGCGAGTTATTAGATATTAACCGGGCCATTGCCCTGATTGCGTGGGCGATTGCCAAGTTATTCTTATTCAGTGCTTTTCTGGCAGATAACTATGTTAATGGCGTTTTTGAAGCGCCAGACAGTGCTAATCCGTTGCAGGTTCTTATCGCCATTTATGCCTATGCGTGGCAGATTTATTTTAACTTTTCAGGCTATACCAATTTAGTCACCGGACTGGCCTTGCTGCTTGGTTTCCAGGTACCTAAAAACTTTAGCTCGCCTTATTTATCTCAGAACTTGCAGGAGTTCTGGAAGCGCTGGCACATCAGCCTTTCATTATTTATCCGCGACTACGTCTACATTCCGCTGGGCGGAAACCGCAACGGGTTTATGCGTAAAAACGCCAACCTGATGGCGGCGATGGTTATTTCAGGCATCTGGCACGGAGCCGGAATCAATTTCATTCTGTGGGGCGCGTTGCACGGTCTGGGGCTGATTTTATATAATATTAAAAATAAATTTCGACCAACGCCGACAAATAGCCATGGGGCATCAAACCTGCTTGCCCGCCTGCTGACCTTTCATTACGTCTGCTTTGCATGGATATTCTTCCGAGCCAGCGACTTCGGCAGCGCCAGCGTTATGCTCAATAAACTCACTGATATTTCACTAACATCACTGGTATCTGACAGCAACGCCGTGATTGTTTGGCTATTTATCATCTTGGTCTCAGTTTACCCGCAGTGGGCTCGTATCAAAGCGTCATTAGTCAGCACGGTAGAAAAACTCCCTTGGTACGCTTATCCGATTCCATTGGTGGCCTTTTTAACGCTCGTATTTATGTTCGCTCCAGCAGGGGTTCCGGGGTTTATTTATGCCAACTTCTAACTATGGTGATGTCTTAGGCAGAGCCTACAAAGTGGTCTATATCCTGTTGGTCACTGCGGTAGGGTTAGTCTGGCTCAATCAACAGTCGTTATCTCTGTACTGGCAGCAGCAGTTTCATCAACAGAGCCCGTGGTCACGGCTAGAGAATCCGCTGTGGACCAGCGGCGGGCGGCTGACCAATGCCTTTTCAGCGGCGAAGCAAACTTTTATCGTTACCCTCAGGGGCGATACGCTAACGGATAGCGCAGAAGCACCCGGTGATTCTGATAACCAGCAGGAAACAGCCCCCCCTCACGCTGAACTTCAGCTCAGCGATATTGGCTGCCAATGGGACGCCGCGGAGAAAAGAGAAAACCTGTTCTACCCGATACCCAAATTCGCCAATCTTATGGCGCTTACCGAAGAGCGTGATTCAGCGCTTATCAGCGAGCCGGATATTGCGAATCTGGGTACCGACGCTCTGGTAGAAAACACTAATCGAATCATTCCCGGTCAGCCCATCACTTTACAACCTCAAAGCAAAGTTCTGTTTGTCGGAGACTCCATGATGCAGGGTGTTGCGCCCTACATGATGAAAAGCTTAACCACAAATTACAGCATTAAGAGTATCAATCTGAGTAAGCAAAGCACCGGCCTTGCCTATCCGGGAT
Source organism: Budvicia aquatica DSM 5075 = ATCC 35567 (assembly GCF_000427805.1). GTDB lineage: Bacteria > Pseudomonadota > Gammaproteobacteria > Enterobacterales > Enterobacteriaceae > Budvicia > Budvicia aquatica. The sequence goes on from NZ_ATYS01000028.1 coordinate 66,683, forward strand.
TCTTTAACTGGCCCAAAACCATTGCTGATACGCTGGAAAAGAATCCGGATATCCACCTGATGGTGGTGTTTCTCGGGCCAAACGACCCATGGGATATGCCACCGAAGAAAGGCGCTAAGTTCTACAAATTCAAAAGCGAAGAGTGGGAACAGCTTTACCGTAGTCGGATAGAGGATATTCTGGCACAGGCCCGGCTGCGAAATGTTAACGTTATTTGGGTCGGACCGCCCAATATGCGTAAAAAAGCCCTTTCTGATGGAATAAACTACCTGAATAATCTCTATCAGTCAGAGGTTAATCTTGCTGAACAACTTTACATCCCGGTCAATGATATATTTAAATATCAGGATCAGGCCTACTCAGACTACCTGGAAATCGACGATCGTAAAGTCAAACTGCGTAGTGATGACGGCACTCACTTTACCCCGATGGGGCAAAAAATGATTGCTGAGCGTATACTCTCCTTTGTCATGGTGGATAAACCGACTGAAGAAGAAACAAAATTAGCAGAGAACAAATGAATAAAATTGCAACAAACAGGGGTTTCGCAAGGATGTTAGTCAGGCTGACGGCCTTGGCTTTCGTTCTGCTGGCGGTTTCATGCCATAACCCACAGACCGAGACTAAATCTCATCCGATGAATGCCGGCGTCCAATATCAACAACTCACAAACTTTGGTGATGCCAATCTGGGCCTGTTATCGGACAAGTTAACCAACACGGCGAATAAAAGCGTCCATATCGTCCAGTTAGGCGATTCCCATACCGCGGCAGACTTCTTTACCGGCGAATTAAGAAATCTTTTTCAGAGACAGTTTGATAACGGCGGAATTGGCTTTGTGAATCCGGTCGCCGTTCCGGGGCAACGCTATTCCCATATTATGTTTAGCCATGACAAAAAAGCATGGAACATACTGAGCAGCCGTAAAGATAAGTCAGACTATTTTCCGCTTGGCGGTTTTATTGCTGAACCTACAGCAGCACAAAGCAACGTTAGCATGAAATTACGTACCGCTGATGCTCAGCCCTATCAGGCTCAGGCACTGTATGCAGCACAAAGCGATAGTCAGTTTGCCTTGAACTCAAACAGCGTGTCTCTGCCGGCTACCAGCGGCCAATGGCGCTTGTCACCGCCTCAGCAGGTTTCATTTCCACTGAGTGCAACCTTCAGCTCAGGTCAGGGCGTTAAGCTTGGCGGCTGGTTTATTACCCGTGAAAAGCCGGGCGTTATTGTCTCAGCGTTGGGAATTAACGGCGCAACGCTGTCGATGGTAGATAAATGGCAGAGCCAATGGATCGATACCCTGGCCCAAACTAAGCCTGATATGATTATTTTGGCCTACGGCACCAACGAAGCATTTAACGATACGTTGGATCTGACGCGCTACCAGCAACAGCTGGAGCAAAAAGTCGCCCAGCTTCGTCAGGCGATGCCGCAAGCCGTTATTTTATTAGTCGGCCCGAGTGACAGCATCAAAAACAAAAACCAGTCCGGATGCCAGCAAATGCAGCCTCAGTTACTCAGCCAGATCGTTGAAATTCAACGTCAGGTTGCTCAAAATAATAAAGCGCTGTTCTGGGACTGGCGCGCCTTTATGGGCGGTGAGTGCTCGATTCAAAACTGGGCGGCCGATGGCAATGCCAGACCTGACTTGGTTCACCTGTCACAGGATGGATACAAGAAAAGTGCAGATGCGATGTATCAGCAACTTATGCACGGACTAGGATTAGTACCGGGGATTTGGGCTCGCGGGCTTCCGACCAGGCTGGTGCAGTAATTCAAAGCAGGATACTAGCCCCGACTCAATAGAAAGCACATCTCGGCAGTGAGAGCCGTGCTTGTCAGTTAAGTATTTCAATATCATATAAGCCAGCGATATCGTCACCCCGTTGAAAAACCTGTCTCTTATACACAAGTCCCCGACCTATTCGTTGGGGATTTTTTTGAACTTTTTCTCTGTCTGTTGATCTTTCTTTATATTTCCTCTCATTCTTGATTTTAAAATGTTACTTTCTGACTGCTATTCATGGGCTAAACAGGTTTTCGGGCTGGC
>NZ_ATYS01000029.1 GCF_000427805.1 Budvicia aquatica DSM 5075 = ATCC 35567
GGCGCGACCTTCCTGATGTTTATGGAATATGCCCGTAATGCGGTGCGCATGGCGGCACTGATGAAAATTCGCAACGTGTTTGTGTATACCCATGACTCTATCGGTCTGGGAGAAGATGGCCCGACGCACCAGCCGGTTGAACAAATTGCCAGCCTGCGCCTGACGCCAAATATGAGCACATGGCGCCCGTGCGACCAGGTTGAGTCCGCGGTAGCGTGGAAGCATGCCATTGAACGCAACGACGGCCCTTGCGCCCTGATTTTCTCGCGTCAGAACCTGACCCAGCAGCCGCGTACGCCGGAGCAACTGGCCAACGTGGCCCGCGGTGGTTATATCCTGAAAGACTGCGCCGGGGTACCTGAGCTGATTCTGATTGCCACCGGCTCTGAAGTCAGCTTAGCGGTTGATGCCGCAGACAAACTGACGGCAGAAGGGCGTAAAGTGCGGGTAGTCTCTATCCCGTCAACCGAAACCTTTGACCGTCAGGACCAAAACTATCGTGAATCAGTATTGCCGTCAGGCGTTACGAAGCGCGTGGCGATTGAAGCCGGCATTGCGGACTTCTGGTTTAAGTATGTGGGTCTGAACGGCAGCATCATCGGTATGCACAGCTTTGGTGAATCTGCCCCGGCCGAGCAGCTGTTTGAAGAGTTTGGCTTTACGGTCGATAACGTACTGACCCATGCTCGTGCGTTGTTGAAGTAGCTTATTGGCGTTATTGATTAAACCATCTGGTTGAATAGGCCAGATAAACACCAAAGCCCCGGTCTGGACTAACACATCCCGATCGGGGCTTTTTAGTTATCTAACTAATATTCTCAGCGATAGATCTTCTTTGTCTGTTTCGGCGGAAATCTTTGATGCTGCAATGTATTAAAACAAAGCCCACGCCAACCATTACGCCTAATATTCCACCTAAAGCCAAAATCAGAGCGCGTTTAGGTCGGTCTTTTTTAAGATATTCTCCGGGAGAAAGCTGATAACGATATGACAATGCGCCAGCTTGCTGCTTAAGCAAAGGCTCCAGCATCTCTAATTCACGCTCTATTTCGTAATAACGAACAGGATAGATAATCGGGCTATCACTCAGACTTTGAATTTCAGCACTAAGAAAGTTTTCCCCTAACATATACTGATGAACCGTATTCGTCAGTTCGATCTTAGTACTGCCTTTTTCTGAAGTATTGGTGTAGTAATTTTTTATGCCGGCTTTCTGAGCGGTATTCAACGATCGTTCTAAATTTGCCAGTTGATTATTTCGATTAGCCTTCAGGTTAAAATCAATATCCTGTTTCTCTTTTTTTCGAGCTTGTATCATTGCAGCCAGCTTATTACGAAATTCGCTGTCATCTTGTTCTATCACTTTGTCATTAATTCTTTGAACGTAGCTCTCTAACATCGCCTGAGCAACCCGTGGATTATCAGCAGTAAGCGAAATAGCAAAATACGGAAGATTCCTTTTTTCATCCGGAGGAGAAATCGTCAGCCCCTTTTCAGCCATCTCACTGAGCCAACGTCGTTGAGATATCTCGTCCATATTCTTGGTCTGTTCGAAAAAGTAATCAGAATGCGATAAAAAGGCGAGCTTTTCATCTGGACTGGAAGCCATTGAAATAAAATCGGCAAACAGACTATTGGCGATATTTTGAACATTAGCATCGGTACCGCTGACTAAAGAAAAGGCCCGACGTAGCTCTAAATAGTCGTTTATCTGGGCTATTCTTGGCATGCAAATATAGACTTTTGCTGTCCATTGTTCTTTGGCAGTGAAAGCATAGATACCGGCAAATAATGTAGCAATCAGGCTAACTGCTAAGATAATGAGCTTCCTGCTCCACAATTTATACAGTAAATCAAACAGGTCAATTTCATCATTATTATTTCCACCGTTTACATAATAGTAACCGGTATTATTCATTATAGGATTATGGACATTTTCACTCATGACAGCACCTATTTGTACTTAAACCAATATCTGAATCTGACCACTCTTATTGAAATCAAAATGTCAATCATTTCAGATAATGCGGATATGGGAATACTTAAGCTCCTGTCAACTAAAGAATATAATTTATATTGTTATAATAAAATGAAGTCATCCTGCCAGCTCCTTAGTTACATCATTTCTGTAACATCATGTTTTTATTAATTAATGATATAAAGTGCCAATCTAAGTTCTGAGATTTAAAAATTACAAAAAAGACAATAAAAACAACACTTCATGTCATCATTTAATTTAAACACGATCAAACAATCCGAGCAATGATCATAATGTGGCAATTAATGCTATTTAACATAGGTAAAGTAGAGAGTTAATCCTAAATGATATCAATAAATAGATCGAGACTCTTTAAAATATCAATTTAACAAAATCTAAGCAATGTAATATCAATGAATCACAGGCAATAATATTTTAATATATAAAACCAAAATAGGATAACAACCTATTTTATTTAACTTAAATTAAACCTACCTCTTAATGATAAATATAAATATCGCTAAATATCATATTTGAGATCTATTATGAGAATCAAAACTAATTTGACAGTCTATTAATCTAAAAACAAACGCATTGGCTGTATGAATAGTTGCAGAAGATTGTGAGAGCTGGTTTTTCGAGCACAAAGCATTATCAGGTACAGTATATTGTAGTGATAAGCGCCTAATTAGGTTAAAAATCATAAAAAGGTAATCTTAGCGATCCCGTAAGTCATATGGGCTATCGATTCAAATTGCACCATGGACTAAATTGCTTACACAGCTATTGCTACCATAAGAAACAATCCTGCTGACGTTTATGATATATGCACGTGACGCTATCAGAGAAATTTCACCCAGCGCAAACTGACATATATAGCATTGTAATTTAGCCTAAGCCCAATTTTGCCCTTGAGTGCGATATTGGGATATAAGCATTACCAAATGAACAAGAAGAAATATCTTGGAACACGGTTAATTTACGTCATTGAGTAAAAGGTCTGGCTGAATAAACTGGATAAATATCAAAGCCCCGGCATTTCTGCCGGGGCTTTTTTAACGGTAAAATAGCGACGGATTACGCTATGACTTCTACTTCTGCCTGCGGTTTTTCCATAATAACAAACCGCTGATAGAACCAGCCCATACCGACTAAACACAGGCCTAAACCGATAAAGGAAACCGGGCGGTAGAATCCGGTCAAACCGGACATATCCCATAGGAATAGTTTAAGTATAGTGACTGCCAATAGGGCTAACGCGGCGCGGCGGAGTAGCAGGTGATTACGGGTAATGCCCAGAGTCATTAATCCTATCGCAGTTATCATCCATGCCAGTGAATAACAGTATTGTTCACCCACATAGATTTGACGTTGACTGAGTATATCTCCGTGCCACAGTTGACGGACAGTCATTGAGATAAACACCATTCCCAGCAGTGAGAATAATCCCCAGCCTAATGGCTTCAGATGCTCCGGTAACCAGTTCGGCCAGTAGCGCAGTGTAACAAATAGCATCAATACCGGTAAGGCATAGGCAACGGTGACAATATTGAGTAAAGGCAGTGCGCCGACCGACTGAGCGGTGATAGCCGGGTTAAATACCATCAGCGACCCTAGTAGCGTGAGGAATAAAGTAATGGCTCCGGCCGCTGATGCACCAACTCGGTAAACCAGCCCAAAGCGGGCGTGAAGGGATTTATATCCGTATGCCAGTGCCATAATACCAAAGGTTGAAGCATGCAGTGCCACGTCCTTCAGACTACTGAAATCGAGAGATATTTGATAACTACCGTGTAGCAGGTGGCGAAGCTCAATATTGATCCACAGGGCAAGCAGATAAATACCGTTTGCCTGCGCCCATCGGGCTGAGGCTTCATAATGTTTATTTGGTAGCAGATAGGCCGTTAGCCATAAACAAATCACCGGAATACCATAACCCAGTAGGGTCCATGGCATCCCCCATAACGTTGGTTGATAGCTTAGAACGGCCATATTAAAGGTAAGCCGAATCAGAATCAGCGCCATTAATAACTGCAGTATCTGGTTAGGAACCGGAATACGGCGACGAGAAATCCATACGGCCGAAACCAGTAGCTGTATTGCCAGTAACAGCGTTAACGTCGCCTGAGAGAAGACTTCGAACAGGCTCCAAACAATCAGTAGGTTGGCAAAAATAAAGTAGATAGCACGCAGGGTGTTATCCATTTTGCGGTGAATATCTGCCAGATAATACCAACAGGCGCCAAAAGTCAGAGCGACAGACACAATGACAGCGTGGCTAATATTCAGGTAATCCTGATACCAGCTTGCCGGCTGCCAGTAATATAGGCCAATCACTAACAGCATTGGCGCCGCGGTTGACAGCGTTGCCCATAATTCTCTTTGCAGGCCTTTTTGTCTGGCCTGATAAAAACCATATGCCGCATAAATAATTGCCAGTGAACCAAGGCAAATCAGGGCTGATAGATAATCAGCGGAAGTTAGTTCACTTAAAAATGACGGGCGTTCCATTCGAGCTGACGGCAGAGAAAGCAGTACCAGCCCGGCGACTAGGCTGCTGATAACGGACAACCAGTTTAATGACGGAATACGTTTGCCCAGCAGTAGCAGAGCGATACAGCCAATCCATAGCGTGATCCAAGTAAAGAGCCCTAACTGGCCAAATACCGGCATTAAGGCTAACAACAGAGCAGCAACGCTACCGGTCAGCATACCGTCTTGCCAGCGGATGTTAGTATATTGCGCCTTAAGATCTCGCGCTGTGGCAGATAACCGCCAGCCAAAATGAGGGAGAGCCAGAAAACCATAGGTAGTGAGCAGAATAAACAGCCCGCGAGCAATCTGATGTTCGGCCGGATTGATAAAGATAGCAACGGTCAGCCACAGGTAATTACCTGCCATGGCTCCCCACCATAACCAACGGCGATAGATCTTACTTAATAATCCAAGGGAACCTGCTGTAACTAAGAATACATAGCCTAATAATCCGCTGACGTTGCCGCTGCCGGTTGAGATAAACATCGGTACCATATAGGCGCCAAGGATGCCTAAGGCCGCCATAAATGGCCCCTGAGTCAGGGCTAAGAACATCGCGACGGCAGAGATAATCGCCAGTATGATAAACATCACAGAGAGCGAGAACATACCGTAGATATAGTTGGCCGCCAGCATGCTGGCATACAGCGAAATGACACCTGCTCCGCTTAGCGCTGCCGGAATATATTGTCCGCTGGGTAATGAAAGATGGAAGCGAGAACGGCGTAGCAGTTCACCGCCGGCAGTCATCATTACGCCGAACAATGTTGCTATACCAATACGGATTTTAGGGCCGAACAGACCATTATCATTACCAATTTTCACCAGGAAGATAACGCCCAAAGCCATAATTATGCCGCCAATCCATACCATCCAGCGGGATGCAAATTGCTGTTCAAGATACTTCCAGACGGCGACAATTCCTTGAGGTTCAGCGTTGTCGATGGCTGGCCCACTAGCAGGTTTATCCGATATCCAAGGGGACTCCGACATAGCATCGTCATGGCGTTGCTCTGCTTCAATGATGTCAGTATTTTCTGATGCCTCTGATAGCTGAATATCTGAAGTTTGTTCTTGATTCTCTATGGCTATTGATTCAAGGGCGGCCGCAACATCAGTTTCTGTCTCGGTTTCCATGACTTCGGCCAGTGGCAGTAATTGCTCATCCTGCATTTCCATAACAGGCTGTGGTAATGGTACTCCGACGGCTGCCTCAGTCGGGATTTCGCCCGTGGTGTTTTCGATGCTTTCGATCGTATTGGCTGGCGTTTCCGGTTCGGTATAACGATGGCCTAATGCTTCATGATAGTTGCGGAATGCATAAGCATAAGGGGAAGACTCTGTCGACTGCTGCCCGGTATAGGTATCAACAGCCGCAGCAAGAGGAATATCGGTTTCGGGTTGAACAGGCTCAAGAGCGTCAGTGTCGCTGAGCGATTGTTGCGGTGTGGTTACTACAGATTCCGTGGTGGTGTCCGCTGATAGATGATAAACCGATGAGGTATCAACGGATGAGGAACGTAGTGTTTTTAGTACTTCAAGCTGTTCTGCTAATAGCCCGCGAATAGCGGAGAGCTGGTTTGTTAATATAGAAGCCAGCACAACAATAGCGACAATCCCTAGTATAACAATGAGATCTTCCATTTATGTTCCCTGTTTTAAAGCACTAATCCATTGAATATAAAATAATAAATATTATAGGCTCAGGTTATAGCTAACTAATATAGAGTATTTACGCTGATAATCTGAGCGGTTAAGTGTAATTATTTGTATTTATTATAAATAGTTGTAACTAAGCGGTAAGAAAAGCTTAAGTTCTTCAAGTGATGGCTATTTATGAGCCGAGAACGCGAAGGATACAAACCGCAGGCTAGAAGCCTATCTGCTAAGTAGCCAGTTGAATTCTGTATTTTTTTAGCTTAACGACATTTTATCAGTAGTAATATTCTGAATATTTCCGTAATCTTTATCTCTGTGCTGAAGCGTTTCAGTTTCTATCCTATCGCAGCTCGCCATATCAGGCTGGCACAGGAACGAACGGGTAAAACGGGTGAATCGATAGGGATATCACAGACCGGCGGATGGATAATGATTAGAATAGACGGGTTAATCCCAACTATACTTTTCGTGTTATCATTCATCGCATAGTTTTATCCGGTATGTTAAATATTTTAAACGATGGTGTTAGTTCCGGCTGTAGACTCGCCGACACCGTGCGCAGAAAGTGATTTTTGTTAAGTAGTAGCCGCATTTTATGAGATTTAGCCGGGTTTAGCTGGAAGACGTAGGCAGTACAACTCATGTTACTAGCCTCGTGTATTACCGCTGCTCAGGTAATTTTGAGAGAATTAACAAGAGGATTCACAATGTCTGTAATTAAGATGTCTGATTTAGATTTGGCGGGTAAACGTGTTCTTATCCGTGCGGATCTTAACGTGCCAGTTAAAGATGGCAAAGTAACATCTGATGCGCGTATCCGTGCATCACTGCCAACTATCGAATTAGCCTTAAAGCAAGGCGCTCGCGTTATGGTTACTTCACACTTAGGTCGCCCGACCGAAGGTGAGTATAACGAAGAGTTCTCTTTATTACCGGTTGTTAACTATTTGAAAGATGCCATTAAGGCACCGGTTCGCTTAGCTAAAGATTATCTGGATGGCGTTGACGTTGCCGAAGGTGAATTAGTTGTTTTAGAAAACGTGCGCTTCAATAAAGGCGAGAAAAAAGACGAAGAGACGTTATCTAAGAAATATGCTGCTTTATGTGATGTGTTCGTTATGGATGCATTCGGTACTGCTCACCGCGCACAGGCTTCAACCCATGGCGTAGGTAAATTTGCTCCAATCGCTTGTGCCGGTCCGTTGCTGTCTGGCGAATTAGAAGCATTAGGTAAAGCGTTAGGTAATCCCGCTCGTCCTATGGTGGCAATCGTTGGTGGCTCTAAAGTTTCAACTAAGCTGACCGTGCTGGCATCGCTGTCTAAAATCGCTGACCAACTGGTTGTTGGTGGTGGTATCGCGAATACCTTTATTGCGGCACAGGGCCACAATGTGGGCAAATCTTTATATGAAGCTGACCTGATTGATGAAGCCAAACGATTAATGACGACCTGTCATATCCCGGTTCCTACTGATGTTCGTGTGGCAACTGAGTTTTCTGAAACTGCCGCAGCGACGATGAAGTCTGTTGCTGATATCAAAGATGATGAGCAGGTTCTGGATTTAGGTGACGCTTCTGCAGAAGAGTTGGCCGTTATTTTAAGAAACGCGAAAACTATTCTGTGGAATGGCCCGGTAGGCGTTTTTGAATTCCCTAATTTCCGTAAAGGGACCGAAGTGATTGCTCAAGCTATCGCTGATAGCGATGCATTCTCGATTGCAGGCGGTGGTGACACCTTGGCTGCTATCGATTTATTCGGTATTGCAGATAAAATTTCTTATATCTCAACCGGCGGTGGTGCATTCCTTGAGTTCGTTGAAGGGAAGAAATTACCAGCCGTTGTGATGCTCGAAGAGCGTGCTAAAGGTTAAAAGTCATAAAGACGGGAGGCTTTGCCTCCCGTTTCTTCTATGATTAATAGAATAATTACTATTCTTTTCCATCAATAGCTAATGAAAATAGGACTAGTCGCATGTCTAAAATTTTTGATTTCGTAAAACCAGGCGTTATTACTGGTGATGATGTTCAGAAAGTATTCCAGATTGCTAAAGAGAATAACTTCGCATTACCTGCGGTAAACTGCGTAGGTACTGATTCTATTAATGCTGTAATTGAAGCTGCTGCAAAAGTCCGTGCACCGGTAATTATTCAGTTCTCTAACGGCGGTGCTCAGTTTATTGCCGGTAAAGGCATGAAGCTGGAAGGGCAGGGAAGTGCCATTGTTGGTGCCATTTCTGGCGCTAAACACGTTCATTTAGTGGCTGAACACTATGGCGTGCCGGTTATTCTGCATACTGACCACTGCGCGAAGAAATTACTGCCATGGCTAGACGGCTTACTGGATGCGGGTGAAAAGCACTTTGCGGAAACCGGTAAACCACTGTTCTCTTCTCATATGATTGACCTGTCCGAAGAGTCTCTGGAAGAGAATATTGAAATTTGTAGTAAGTATCTGAAGCGTATGTCTAAAATTGGCATGACGTTAGAAATTGAACTGGGCTGTACCGGCGGTGAAGAAGATGGCGTAGACAACAGCCATCTTGATAACTCTGCGCTGTATACTCAACCAGAAGACGTTGATTATGCTTACGAAAAACTGAATGCGATCAGCCCTCGTTTCACTATCGCTGCTTCTTTCGGTAACGTTCATGGTGTGTATAAGCCTGGCAACGTTCAACTGACGCCAAAAATTCTGCATAACTCTCAGGAATTTGTGTGTAAAAAACATAACCTGCCGCATAACGCTCTGAACTTTGTGTTTCACGGTGGTTCAGGTTCAAGCGCAGAAGAGATTAAAGAAGCCGTTAGCTATGGCGTAATTAAAATGAATATCGATACCGACACCCAATGGGCGACGTGGGAAGGTGTTCTTGGCTACTACAACAAGAATAAAGATTATCTGCAGGGCCAGTTAGGTAACCCTGAAGGTGCCGATAAGCCAAACAAGAAATACTATGATCCGCGTGCATGGTTACGTGCAGCTCAGGTCACTATGATTGCTCGTTTGGAGAAAGCATTTAAAGAACTGAACTGCGAAAACGTACTGTAATTTTTTTGGTTATAGCTTCGTTTTAAATAAAAACCCCCGGCAGGAAACTGCTGGGGGTTTTACTTTCTTAACTTATGCTGACTAAGTCAGGATGAGGTAATGATTAAAATTTATCCTGCTGCAAATAGCTCCAAGCGTATTGAGCGTAAAGTTCAGCACCTTTAACCATGGCATCTTCGTCAATATTAAAGCAGCCGTGATGATGGGCCCAATCGGTCCCTTTCTCTACGTTACGCGATCCTAACAGGGCAAAGCAGCCGGGAATATTTTCAATATAGAAGCTGAAGTCTTCACCGCCGGTAGTGGGTTTTTCTGCAAACAGGCACTCATCGCCAAAGGCTGAGCGGATAACTGACTGCGCCAGCAGAGCACTGCGCTCTTCGTTAATCACCGGCAAGGTGCCGTAAATATATTCCACTTTAGCCGTTGCACCGTACATGGCGGCAGTATGCTCAGCGTAACGTTCGATAGCGGCTTTAATACGTTCACGATTTTCCACATTGAAGCAACGAACGGTGCCGTCCAGTACCGCATTCTCTGCAATGACGTTAAACCGGGTACCGATATCCATTTTGCCGATGCTGACAACGGCCGGTTCCAACGGTGAAGTTTCACGCGAAACAATTGATTGCAGATTGACAACAAATGAAGAGGCAACCACGGCGGCATCAACGCAGGCTTCTGGCATTGAACCATGACCACCGCGGCCTTTAAAGGTAACCTTGAGTAAGTCAGCGGAGGCAAAGGTTGAGCCGACGTTGCAAGACACTTTTCCCGTCGGAGACGTTGACCAGATATGCATACCAAACACATTATCTACGCCTTCAATGGCTCCTTGCTTAACCATTTCAATGGCTCCCTGAGCAATCTCTTCAGCCGGTTGGAAAATCAGGCGTACGTTGCCGCGCATTTCGGCTCTGTTCTCATACAGTGCTTTTGCTGCCGTCAGTAACATTGCGGTATGGGCATCGTGGCCGCAGGCATGCATTTTACCCGCAGTCTGAGATTTATAGCTTAGGTCTTCATTGAGTTCGAGTACCGGCAAAGCGTCCATATCGGCGCGTAAGGCAACGGTCTTGCCCGGCTTACCGCCTTTAATATCGGCAATGACACCGGTCGGTTTAGTGAGTCTAAACGGAATACCAATAGCTTCCAGAGCCTGCGCCACTTTCTGGGTTGTGCGGACTTCCTCCCACGGGAGCTCCGGGTGAGCGTGTAAATCACGGCGAAACGCAATCATCTCTTGCTGATGAGTTTTTACTGATGCCGCGATATTCTGATTAGTCATGCTGAGTTGCCTCTGTTATTTCTTTTACCGTATGAAAAATGACGTCTACGCCTTTTTGAATTTGTTCATAGTCAGTCCACTCATCTGGATGATGGCTGAGTCCGTCGCGGCTGGGCACAAACACCAGGCCGACGTCGCAGATGCCAGCAAAGATCATTGCATCATGCCCGGCCCCGCTGACCATCGTCTGGCTGCTTAGCCCTAATTGATCGCTGTGTTTTTGTAATTTCTGGTGGATTGCTGCATTGAGCGGCGTTGGCTGTACGTAAAGCGGCTGCTCTATATGGCATATGATGCCTTCAACTGAATTTTGTTGAATACATTGCTTCGTTTGTTCGATGACCTGATTGAGTTTGTCACCGCTTTTTGAGCGAATATCTACCGTAAACACCACTTTATTGGGAATAACATTGGCTCCGTTGGGGAAAACTTGAAGTTTACCGACGGTGGCTACCGTTGCTTCTCCGGCCTGACGGGCAAAATCACCAATCTGGGCAATCATTTTACTGGTGGCAACCAAAGCATCTTGGCGGCTATCCATTGGCGTAGTACCGGCGTGCCCGGCTTTTCCTGTGACAGTGACGACCAGTTGGGTAATTCCGACGATAGTATCGACCAAGCCAATGTCAGTACCAGACTGCTCTAATACCGGTCCCTGTTCTATATGGAGCTCAATAAATGCTTTAATAGACTGTGGTGTACGAATCACGCTGTTAACCGCTTCTGGGTTAAAGCCAGCTTCAGTCATACGCGTTGCCGCTGATACGCCTTGACTGTCACATAATGTATTCAGCTCATCGAGAGTGACTTTTCCTGCGATGGCGCAGGATGCAAGTAATCCGCGGCCAAAGCTGGCGCCTTCTTCTTCAACCAGTGCCACTATTTCTAGCGGGTAATGTGGCGTTAGCTTATGCTCGTGGAATAGTGTAGCAATCTCTAATCCCATCACTACGCCAGCAGGTCCGTCAAATGCGCCGCCGTTAGGAACTGAGTCAAAATGTGAACCAATCATTACGCAAGGTAAAGAGGCGTCTTTTCCGGCCAGTTTGCCAAAAATATTACCAATAGCGTCTTCTCGTACCGTCAGTCCGGCAGCCTGCATCTGTGCCTTGATATATTCACGCGCCTGCTTGCCCTGAGGGCTATAACTCATTCGCGTGGTACCTTGACCTGGGGTTGCCGTAAACGCGGCTATATGTTCGATATGCTGCTGAATTCTGTCTGTGTTTGCGTGTATCATTTTTTATCCTGCAACCGGCGTAATGTATCCCACCATAATGCCCGCCATCACTACTGACACCATGGTAACCGAAATAAATCCTCCAACAAGCATAGGCCCTAACATGTGATTAGTTAACACTTGGCGCTCTTTTTCATCTTTAGTCAGGGCCGTGATAGCCTCATTGGTAATGATGTAGTCCGCAGGGAATCCGTACAGCGCAGTCAAAGAGATAGCAAAAGCCATTTCCATACTGACACCTAATATTTTGCCGACAATCCATGAAACGATAAACATACCAATAATGGCGGTCGCAATCAGAATAACCATCGGGAATAGCAGGCGTAATAACATCTCCGGCGTAGCTTTATTCAGCGTATCAAAAATGAACAGCATCAGAACCATGACGGCAAAGCCAAAACCATTGGCTTTTTGTAACGGCTGCTTTTCCAGAAAACCGAATGAAGCGGCAATAACACCAAACAACAGACAAAGTACGAACGGACTAATGCTGACGAAAGGGGATACTGCCGATGAAGCCAAATAGGCAAGATAAGCCACCGCTGCCAGCCGGAAGAATTTAAAGTAGCTGGTGTTGTAGTGAGTAGGAATGGCGCTGAATAAACGCGGCATTTTGTCTTCAGCGACTATTGTGGTTGGCTCATGTTTATCACTGGGCGGCGCTACGCTATCGTCTTTCCACTGGCCGGCCCGATATTTCTTCAATACGCGCTTACCTTCCCGCTGTAGCATGATGGCGGTTAGCGGATAGCCGGCAAATCCTTGCATAACATAAATCAGGATAGCAAAAACGGACAGGTCTACCAGCCCGGCATCAGCCGCACCTTTCGACATGATAATCGATGAAACAATACCGCCGACCAACGGAGGAATAGTCACAATCGCCGTATTAAGGTCGAACATAATCATACATACGACAAATACTGCCGCTGTAATCCCGGCAATGCCCGCCAGAGAAATGACGATGGTTTTCCATTGATTAACTAATTCTTTGAGAGAAAGCAATGTGCCCATATTCGTAATGAGCAAATACATCATCATGACTGCAACCGGGGTGCCAATTCCGGCAACGCTGACAATATCTTTTGGAAAGAATGTCCAATACCCAATAAGAAATAATACGGCGCAAACGAAAACGGATGGGATCCACGCTTTAGTTCTAACGGAGATAGCATCTCCAATATATAAAATTGCTACAATTAATAGCAGAGCTAACATCTGTGACATTGGGTACATCCATTTTTATCTATGCCAGATTATCGATTGATTTGGTGTTTAATTCTAATGATAAGTCTGATGTTGGTTAATAGTATTTTGGTTTGCGTAAGGAATGCTAATTTAATAGAGAGTTAAACTACGTTGAATCCTTTATTGCTGTCAATAGCCGCTGTAATTTGAATCTCACTCGATGACATGAAAATAGAATAATAAATAATCAATAATAAGGATGTTATATATAGGGGTATTCAATTTTTTCTAATAATAATGCGTTGTATATGAATCGTTATTTTCTATGGTAGAAATATTTTGAATAGTTTTATCAGAGGATTATTTTGGCGAGAATTAATATTATTTCCTATAATGATGATCTTTATTAAGACAATCAGTTGTGTATTACATTTCAACTGGCGTTTTGTTTTCTATTCTCTCACCAAATAGAAGAGGATTTTTTTATGGTTAATACCAGCATTGATGAACATCTGACGCAGTTTGAAACCTGGCTGGCGGCGAACCAGACTTTTTTAATTGATTCTGCAATAAATTTAGCCTTTGCATTTGTCATCATCATCATTGGTTTTATTATTGCGCGCATTGCCGCCAAAATAGTCATTCGTCTGATGGATGCCCGGGCTATTGATTCTACCGTCAGTCAGTTTGTTTCTACATTGGCTCGCTATGCCATTATTACTTTTACTCTTATTGCTGCTCTGGGGCATATTGGCGTTCAGACCGCATCAGTGATTGCGGTATTGGGTGCTGCCGGTTTAGCCGTAGGTTTGGCATTGCAAGGATCGCTGGCTAACTTTGCTGCCGGGGTGATTTTAGTGACTTTCCGTCCGTTCCGGGTGGGGGAGTTTATTACTTTTGGCGCTGTTAGCGGTACGATTACCAGCATACATATCTTCTCAACAACCATGTCAACGGCCGACGGGAAAATGGTGGTAGTTCCTAACGGTAAGGTGATTGCCGGTGAGATTATCAACTTTTCACGTGAGCCAAATCGCCGGCTGGATATGACCGTTAGCGTTGGCTATGACTCTGATATTGACCGTGTTAAAGCGGTATTGACTGAAGTTATTGATAAAGATCCCCGTATTCTTAAAAATTTAGGCATTACGGTACGCCTGAATGAAATGGCGGCATCATCTCTGAACTTTGTGGTTCGGGTTTGGGTTAAAAATGGTGATTTTGGCGACGTCAATTTTGACCTGCTGGAGAATTTTAAGCGGGCTTTGGATGCCAACAAAATTAACTTACCCTACCCGCAAATGGATGTGCATTTGTACCGCAGTGCCGAGCCATCTTCACCATCACCTCGCTAAATAGTGATAACGAGAGACTTCTGTAATGGGAGTCTCTTGATAAAACTCTGCTTAACATTATTAGCTTAGCCTAATGACCAATAAGAATTATCCATTTCTCAGCGTTTTGAACTCACGGTAGTCTATGCGGCAATTAAACCGATAAGTTAATGAAAGTGAGGAATAAAGTGCTGCTGACGTATTTTCAGGGGATCGTGATGGGAATGGCGATGATTTTGCCAATCGGACCGCAAAATGCATTCGTATTATCGCAGGGGATCCGACGCCAGTATGCAGTGATGGTGGCCGCACTCTGTGCTATCAGTGACGCAATACTTATCTCCCTTGGCGTATTTGGTGGTGGTGCTTTACTCGCGCAGTCTCCCTTACTGCTGCAAATGGTTACATGGGGCGGCGTCGCTTTTTTAACGTGGTATGGTTGGGGAGCATTTAGAGCCGCTTTTGGCCCGGGCGACGCTCAGCTTAACCTGGATACCACAACCTCTCACAGTCGTTATCGGATTATGATTACCGTACTGGCAGTGACCTGGCTTAATCCGCATGTCTATCTCGATACCGTTGTTGTTTTAGGCAGTTTGGGAGAGCAATTTGGCGATTTACGGCTATGGTTTGCGCTGGGGGCCGTTTCTGCATCTATTATTTGGTTTTTCTCATTAGCACTGCTTTCATCATGGATGGCGCCGTGGCTACAGAAAAGCCAGGCCCAACGTGGAATTAATTTTGCCATAGGTTCAGTGATGTGGTTTATTGCTTTTCAACTGGCGAAGCACGCGTTATTTGTGCAGTAACTTCATCATTTAATAGCGCATTCGCTTTTTTATTTGGAATTTTTTTACGATTGGCGTTGTCTTAAGTGGATTGCGTAGCATTGCGCACTGTATGAGTCGATCCTAAGGGGAAGTAATGAAATTAAAAACGTTAGCCATGGCGGCAATGGTTGCTATGTTACCACTGGCGGTACAGGCAGCTGAACTGCCAGAAGGTCCGCATATTGTGACGACCGGAACCGGCTCAATTGATGTTGCTCCTGATATGGCAACGCTGTTAATTGAAGTTTCAGTCACCAACAAAGAAGCGTCAGTTGCTAAGAAGAAAAATGATGAGCGCGTTGCTAAGTATATGGATTTTCTTGAGAAGAATGGTATAGCCAAGGCTGATATTGCTGCGGCGAATATTCAAACCCGTTTGGACTACAGCTATAATAGCGGTGTCAGTAGCAGCAAAGCAGATAAAGAGTACGTTGCGATACGCCAGGTTAAGGTGACCGTTCGTGATTTAGATAAACTGAATACGTTATTAGACGGTGCACTTTCCTCCGGACTGAATGAAATCAGAGATATCACCCTTGGCGTTGCCAAAGATGAGGCATTCCGTGCCGAGGCCAGAAAGAAAGCGGTAGATAGTGCTGTGACTCAGGCTAAAGACTTAGCTAAAGATTTTGGTGTGACGTTAGGACCGGTTTTCAGTATTCGCTATCGTGCACCGAGCTCATCGCCAGCTCCGATGCTGCGTAGCTATAAGGCTGATTCAGTGTCATCAACCAGCGCTAAAGAGACTTACCAGCAGGAAAGCATCAGCTTTAACGATCAGGTTGATGTGGTATTTGATATTAAACCGTAATCCGATCTAAATCTGTCTTAATACCTGACGCCCGTAGCTTAACAGGGCGTCAGTGACTCCCCGCATAATCTTACTTTCCGGCGAGAATCGGTGCCAGTAAAGCATCCTGCGCTGACATAATCCCGGCGTTAAGTCCATTAACTCTCCGTTAGCCAGTTCTTTCTCAATTTGTAAGTGCGGAATCATACAGCAAGTGGTTCCTTGCTTAGCTAACTGCACAAAAGCCTCTGATGAACTGACTATATGGCAGGGCACGCTGCCCGGCGGTAAGTCAAAGTTTTGCTGTAAAAAGGCCTGATGCATATCGTCCAGATGGTCAAATGCCACTGCCGGTGCTTTTAATAACGCAGGGCGAGTGACGCCATGAGGAAAATAACGCGCGGCAAAATCCGGTGATGCGACAAAAATGTAGTCCAGAGCGCCGAGTTGATCGACCAGACAGCGAGGTAGGGCCTGAGGTTGGATACTCACCGCGCCAACAACTTCACCCAGGCGTAAACGTTCCTGAGTGCGAGTTTCATCTTCAACCTGTAGATTAAGACGAATCGGTGAATCTGATAGCACAGGTTTTAATGCCGGTAACAGCCAGGTTGCCAGACTATCCGCATTGACGGCCAAAGAGAGCTGTAACGGGGACTCAACGCTGCCTTCATCACTGAGCCACTCGTCTTCTAATAATTCAACCTGGTGTAACAGGGCTAGTAGTTTCTGCCCTTGCTCGGTCGGCCTTGGCGGCACTGTTCGAATTAGCAACGGCTGACCATAAAGGTACTCTAGCTGTTTAATACGTTGAGATACGGCCGATTGGGTGATGCAAAGCTTTTGTGCTGCTCGTTCAAAACCGCGCTCACGGATGACGGCATCCAGCGCCTGAAGCACGCGATAATCTGGGCGTTTCATTCCTATGTATTCTCCGTTTAGGTCCGACCGTATTTATTCTTTTACTCAGCAGTTATTTACACTATGCCATATTTTTATTGATGTCGTATCTTTCTGATCGGTTTAACTGTATCCGGTGTTGGCTTGCTCTATAATAGGCTCACTTTTGACAGCATAGGTAAATACCCCATGACTCAGGATGAACTTAAAAAGGCAGTAGGTTGGGCAGCATTAGAATATGTGCGTCCCGGCACCATAGTAGGTGTGGGTACTGGCTCAACGGCAGCCCATTTTATTGATGCCTTAGGTTCGATCAAGCACCAAATTGAAGGCGCTGTGTCCAGCTCGAATGAATCAACGGCTAAGCTTAAGCAACTCGGCATTCAAGTTTTTGACTGTAACGATGTAGATTCTCTGGATATTTACGTTGATGGTGCAGATGAAATCAACGGTCATATGCAAATGATCAAAGGCGGTGGGGCGGCGTTAACTCGCGAGAAGATTATTGCCGCTATTGCGCGTAAATTTATCTGTATTGCTGATAGCTCTAAGCAAGTTGATATTTTGGGCGCATTCCCTCTGCCGGTAGAAGTGATTCCGATGGCCCGTTCTTACGTTGCCCGGGAGCTGGTGAAGCTTGGCGGCTTACCTGAATATCGCCAGGGCGTTGTTACCGATAATGGCAATATTATTCTGGACGTGCGTAATCTGAATATTATGAATGCCATTGAGATGGAAAATAAGATTAACAATATCGCTGGTGTCGTTACCGTTGGTCTATTTGCTAACCGCGGTGCTGATGTTGCCCTGATTGGTACGCCTGACGGTGTGAAAGTCATTGAGTAACAGGTTGCAATAAGATAAGTGGTTTTAACATAGTCGATTGGTTTTTCAGCCGCTGTCGACGTGGCGGCTGGAAGGCTAACGTTATTAGCCTGTTTCTATCGTTATTTAAAATAAATTACATCTATTTAAAATATTTTTAATTTAGTGATATATGTCACATTTAGCGCGACTGCATCAGAAAGCTTCTACTCTTCTCTGGCTAAACCAGAATAAACCACCTAATTTAAAACATTCCCATATTTCTTCTGCTGATGAATAAGCAATCGGTTGTATTGCCGTAACTTCTATATTTGCTATGTTGGCTGGACAGGGTTTAAAAAATAATCATAAGGCAAGGTTCCGGAAATGGTAAAGGTATCATTAGAAAAAGAGAGAATTAAGTTTTTGCTTGTTGAAGGTGTTCATCAAAGTACGGTAGACAACCTGAAGGCTGCGGGCTATAGCAATATTGAATATCATAAAGGCGCTCTGGATGATGCAGCGCTAAAAGAAGCTATTCGTGACGCGCATTTTGTCGGGATTCGTTCCCGCACCCATTTATCTGCCGATATACTGGCTGCGGCCGAAAAGCTGGTGGCTATCGGTTGTTTCTGTATCGGTACCAATCAGGTAGACCTGCACGCAGCGGCTAAACGCGGTATTCCGGTATTTAACGCTCCCTTCTCAAATACCCGTTCAGTGGCTGAGATGGTGTTAGGTGAAATTTTACTGCTGCTGCGTCGTATTCCTGAGGCTAACGCTAAGGCTCATCGCGGTGAGTGGAGTAAAATTGCCGTCGGTTCATACGAAGCTCGGGGTAAAAATTTAGGTATTATCGGTTACGGGCATATCGGAACTCAGCTGGGTATTCTGGCCGAATCTATCGGTATGAACGTGATGTTTTATGATATCGAAAATAAGCTGCCGCTAGGTAATGCCAATCAGGTTCGTCATCTGTCTGATTTGCTCAATATGAGTGATGTCGTGACGTTACACGTACCGGAAACCGGCAGTACCAAAAACATGATGGGTCAAAAAGAGCTGGCTCTGATGAAGCCGGGAGCGATTTTGATCAATGCTTCCCGCGGGACCGTTGTTGATATCCCGGCGCTGTGCGAAGTACTGGAAAGTAATCACTTAGCCGGTGCGGCAATTGACGTGTTCCCGACTGAGCCGGCATCTAATCAGGATCCGTTTATTTCTCCGTTAAGTGCTTTTGATAACGTCTTGCTGACGCCACATATTGGCGGTTCAACCCAAGAAGCTCAGGCGAATATCGGTACTGAAGTTGCCGGTAAACTGGCTAAGTATTCTGATAACGGTTCAACGCTGTCAGCGGTTAACTTCCCGGAGGTTTCACTGCCTGCGCCGTCTGAAAATGTCAGTCGTCTGCTGCACATTCATGAAAATCGCCCGGGTGTGATGAATCAGATTAACCAGATTTTTGCCGAAGAAGGTATCAATATCGCTGCGCAGTTCCTGCAAACCAATATTGATATTGGCTATGTGGTTATTGATGTGGAAACCGATCGTGCAGATGAAGCGCTGGATCATATGAAGTCGATTCAGGGAACCATCCGCGCCAGACTATTATTCTGATCGTGTCAGATGGTGTTGTAATAAGGCGGCCTGATGGCCGCCTTAGAGTGATGACAAAGTGGTTTAATTTGATTTCAGCGCGAATTTCGTCCGCATAGTTAGCATCGGAATATTGATTTTTCCTAGCGGCCGAAGGGCGATGTTTTTGAGTACTGTGGGCTCCGGGCTTCTTTCCCTACGTTTAAGCTTTTTAAGAGCAAAACGCTGATGTCCGGGCGTTTGTCAGCAGTCTGAGGCGGCCTGATGGCCGCCTTTACTTTGACTCAATTCCGCTATGGCTTACCACTTCCAACTTTGCGACGGGGTAATGATTTCCGGCAGCGGTATATCCCAATCTTCACTCGGCAGTAAATCAACCCGTTGGCAGTCATGAGCAATGCCAATCGGGTAGGTTTGATTACGCTGCCAGTGCTCTAGGGTACGGTCATAGTAGCCGCCTCCCATACCCAACCTATGCCCTCGGGTATCAAACGCCACCATCGGCGTAATAATCACATCCAGTTCGGCGACCGGAAGCACATGACGCACATCGAGTTTAGGTTCGACTAAGCCAAACGGATGGGCGACCATGGTCGTTTGTGGCGTGTAATGCAGGAATAATAAGTTTCCACGGCTGAAAGGGTGTAATACCGGCAGGTAGACATATTTTTTTTGTTGCCAGAATGCCTCAACGATCGGACGTGTATTGATTTCTCCATCGAAGGAAATAAACAGCGAAATATGACGGGCGGCCTGAATTTTGGGGTGTTGAGTGAGCCTATTAAGAACTTGTTCTGCGGCTGATTGCTGTTGTTGTGGCGTTAGATTATGACGTAACTGGCGGATTTTTTGTCGAATTTTTTTTCGTGAAGGAATTTCAGATGTCATGTCGGGTAACCGGATATGCCATGAAAATTAGACGTTATGAAAAATAGAAGGGAGATCTCCGAGGTGCCGTCGCGGGCTGTAACCCTTGAACCCTTGGTTCAAGGTGAACGCGAATCTACTGCCATCAGGCTTCCCGGACGGACCGGGCATGCTCACAGGCGGTAGGGCTCCACATTCGTTTGGTATGAAATATCGGCTCAGGGGACTGGCCCGATAACGCACACCTCAGAGAATTTGGTTCAGAAACCGTAACCGGTACGATTTCCAGAATTCTTAAAGCTCTACAACTTACTACTTGTTGTCACTATATAACATCTTGTCAGGGATTATAGGAAAATTATTCGAACTTTGCACCCTGACGTTGTGATATCAAACTCTGTTCGACTAATGCTTGCTCAATTGTCTCTTGTAGCATACGAATTCGCTGTTCCATATTCTCAGCATAGTCGTTAGTTTTGGTTTTTTCTTGTGCCAGCTCATAACAAATATTGAGGGCGGCAATAAATACTAACTGTTCTGTATTAGTGACTCTAGTCCTAACTTTTAGATCTTGCAACCGTTCGCTTAGCTCTTCAGCGGCTTTATTTAGCGCTTCTTGCTGCTCTGGCGGACAGTTTACACGTAAAGATCTGCCGAAAATTTGTATATCTACCGGTTGTGCTGACATGTCACCTTCCTGCCGAATTCCGACTGCATTGTTACACTCACTTATGACACTCGTCATGGTAAACCCAGAGGGATCCAATCAATATGAGAGACGAGTCGATATCCTAAGTATCTTTTTCGCGCCCGTAAGTCGGATAAACCGACCTCTAAACGCGGGCATTATATCAAACTATCGGTCAACTGTTTACCGGCGCCTGTTTAATCGAACCACAGACCGCCATAATGGCTCTCAGATACCGAAAGTTAAAAATCCTGAAACTGGCTTAAGATGTGTGCCTCTTATGGCATCAGATCTGCTCTTGGTGGTAGCATAGCATGAACTTATCTTATCAACGATGGTGAATCACGCATGATGACCGAGAACGCGCTTCCTTCTTATTTATCTTTGAATACAGCGTTAAAGCAAAGCAATGTTGGCATGACTGCCGCTGAAATGCATGGATTGATTAGCGGCATGGTATGCGGCGGCAGTAATGATAGCGGCTGGATAGTTTTACTCCATGATTTAACTAATGAAGGGATTGCGTTTAGTCAGACTCTCGCCGCTCCGGTGAAGCAGTTATACGATCAGGCAAAGCAGGCGCTGGAAGACGATGGTTTCAGCTTTAAGATGCTGTTGCCTGACGATGAAGCTCCGTTATTTGAACGCGTTGATGCACTGTCCGGTTGGGTTAACCATTTCTTGCTCGGGCTTGGCGTTATGCAGCCGAAATTAGATCGGGTAAAAGATGAAGTTGGCGAAGCTATTGACGATCTGCGCAATATAGGTCAACTGGGCTATGACGAAGATGAAGATCAGGAGGAGCTAGAACAGTCTCTTGAAGAAGTCAGTGAATATGTGCGTATGGCGGCAATGCTGTGTCACAGTGAGTTTTCACCACTGAACACCGTGGTTCCTGAAAACGTTAGGCCAACGCTGCACTGATTTACCGCGTAATCTACCGATATTGCTGTTTTTGTATCACAACAATAAAAATGCCGGAAGGATGGAGTTATGATGACATTACAAGAGTATCAACGTCGCCGTCAGGCCCTGTTGGCTAAAATGGCTGCGGGCAGTGCATTAATTATCTTTGCATCGCCGGAACAAACCCGTAGTGCGGATTCAGAATATCCTTTCCGTCAGAGCAGCGATTTTTGGTATCTCACCGGATTCAACGAGCCGGAAGCGGCTCTGATACTGATTAAGAGCGATGAAACGCACAATCACAGCGTTTTATTTAACCGAGTTCGTGATTTAACCGCTGAAACATGGTTTGGTCGTCGATTAGGCCAAGATGCCGCTCCGCAGAAGTTGGGGATCGATCGGGCACTGCCTTATGACGACATTCGCCAACAGCTTCATTTGTTATTGAACGGTCTGGACGTGGTGTACCACGCTCAGGGACAATATGACTATGCTGATAGCATCGTATTTGCTGCTATGGATAAGTTGCGTAATGGCTCCCGTCAAAATTTACGGGCTCCGGTAACCATGACCGACTGGCGTCCGTGGCTGCATGAAATGCGCTTATTTAAGTCAGTAGAAGAGATAGCGGTAATGCGCAAAGCGGGCCAGATTACCGCTCAGGCCCATACAAGGGCGATGGAAAAATGTCGCCCGGGCATGTTTGAGTATCATCTGGAAGCTGAAATACATCATGAATTTACCCGCCACGGGGCGCGTTATCCGGCTTATAACACGATCGTCGGTGGCGGTGAGAACGGCTGTATTCTGCATTATACCGAGAATGAGTCAGAGCTCAGAGACGGCGACTTAGTGCTGATTGATGCCGGATGTGAATATCTGGGCTATGCGGGTGATATCACCCGTACATTCCCGGTCAACGGCAAGTTTAGTCCGGCTCAGCGTACGATTTACGACATTGTTTTAGCCTCTCAATACAAAGCTATTTCTTTACTGACTGCTGGTAACAGCATTCGCGATGCCAATGAACAGGTTATTCGGATCATGTTACATGGACTGGTTGATGCCGGCGTGCTGGAAGGGGATGTTGATCAACTTATCGCCGAGAAGGCGCATCAGCGTTTCTATATGCATGGCTTAAGCCACTGGCTGGGGCTGGATGTACATGATGTGGGTGACTATGGTTCCTCAACCAGAGATCGTAAGTTAGAGCCGGGTATGGTTTTAACCGTCGAACCGGGGTTATATATTGCCCCCGATGCTAATGTACCGGCTGAGTTCCGGGGTATTGGTATTCGTATCGAAGACGATATTTTGATTACCGAGCACGGCAGTGAGATCTTTACCGCCGATGTCATCAAAGATCCGGATGATATTGAAGCCTTGATGGCCGGGGCTCGCTAATGAATTCGGTCATTATTGTCGGCGGAGGAATGGCCGGCGCAACGCTGGCTCTGGCCTTATCGAAACTGAGCGGCGGAACCGTTAACATTGACCTGATTGAAGCTATCTCATCAGAGTCGAGCCAGCATCCGGGCTTCGACGCCCGGGCGATCGCTTTAGCTCAGGGAACCTGCCAACAGCTTGATCGAATTGGCATCTGGCCGGCGCTTGCTGACTGTGCCACAGCCATTAATACCGTTCTGGTGAGTGAACGCGGTCATACCGGCATGGTGACTCTGAAAGCATCTGATTACCAACTGCCGGCGCTAGGGCAGGTAGTTGAATTACACCATGCAGGAAGCCGCCTGTTCTCACTGCTTAAACAGGCAGCGAATGTCAGGGTTCATTGCCCTGCCAAAGTGATTGATGTTAGCCGCGATATTGACAGCGCAAGCGTCGTTTTGGACAACGGTGAACGTTTATCTGCATCTGTGCTAGTTGCTGCCGATGGTTCTTACTCTTGCGTTGCTTCTGCATTAGGAATGACGTGGACACAGGATGAATATCAGCAGATTGCTGTTATCGCTAACGTTAGCACTCAGCTACCTCACCAGGGTAAAGCCTTTGAACGTTTTACGCCAGAAGGGCCGGTTGCACTGTTGCCGATGTCTAAAGGCCGCATGTCGCTGGTATGGTGTATGAATCAGGATCGTCAAAGTGAAGCGATGGCATGGGATGAAAAAACCTTTGCCAAAGAGTTACAGCAGGTATTTGGCTGGCGTTTAGGCGCGATTGAGTCCGTCGGGGAACGACACAGTTATCCATTAGGATTGCGCACGGCCAGACAGCCTGTCAGCCACCGCCTGGCGCTGGTGGGCAACGCTTCACAAACTTTACATCCGATAGCCGGTCAGGGATTTAACCTTGGCCTGCGTGACGTTATGTCTCTGGCTGAAACCTTAGCCAGTGCGGCTAAACAACAGGAAGATTTAGGCAGCTACGCGGTATTGCACCGTTTTAGTCAACGCCGTCAGCCCGATCACAAAGCCACTATAGGCTTAACGGATGGCTTGATTCATCTGTTTGCTAATCGCTACGGTCCGTTGATTGTCGCTCGAAATCTTGGATTAATCGCCATGGACAGCTGTGAGTTACTTCGGCTGCCATTTGCACACCGAACCCTTGGTTGGGTTAAACGATAGGGTAATCGTTTATGCACTCTTATGATGTAATTATTGCCGGCGGTGGAATGGTCGGACTGGCATTAGCCTGTGGACTTCAGGGAAATGGCCTGCGTATTGCGGTGGTTGAAAATCACCAACCGGATGATGAGTTGCCTGCACATCCGAGTTTGAGGGTATCTGCCATTAATGCCGCCAGCGAGCGCTTTTTGGATTACCTCGGTGTGTGGAAAGGCATCACCGGGCTGCGTGCCAGCCCTTATTCCTCAATGGACGTTTGGGATCGCGATAGCTTTGGCAATATCGCCTTTCGCGCTGATGATTACGGTCATACTCACTTAGGCCACATTATTGAGAATGTCGTTATTCAGAAAGCCCTATGGCAAAAAGCCGCGGCCAGTCCGGATATTACCCTACTGGCTCCGGCAAAACTCAAACAGGCGGTCAGAGGTGAAAATGAAGCCTTTGTTACGCTTGATGATGACCGGATGCTGAGCGGACGTTTACTTGTCGGGGCCGATGGTGCTCATTCATGGCTACGCCATCATGCGGATATTCCGTTGACCTTCCGTGACTACGGTCACCATGCATTGGTCGCGACTATTCGTACTGACGAACCTCATAATGACTGCGCCAGACAGGTTTTCCATAGCGATGGTATTCTGGCCTTTTTACCACTTTGGCAGCCTGATTTATGTTCTATCGTTTGGTCACTTGCACCGGAAAAAGCCGAACAAATGAAATATTTGGACGAGGCTCAGTTTAATTATCAATTGGCGATCGCTTTTGACAGTCGCCTTGGCCGCTGTAACGTTGAAAGTGAGCGCGAGGTCTTTCCGCTGACTGCGCGCTATGCCCGTAGCTTTGCTGCTCATCGCTTGGCTTTGGTGGGCGATGCGGCCCACACTATCCATCCTTTAGCCGGGCAGGGCGTTAATTTAGGCTTTATGGATGCAGCCGGTTTGATTTCTGAAATTAAGCGACTACAGAAAGAGGGTAAAGACATTGGCAACTACCTTTATCTTCGCCGCTATGAGCGCAGCCGTAAACAAAGCGCAGCCATGATGCTGGCCGCCATGCAGGGCTTTAAACAGATGTTTGACGGGGATAATCCGGCGAAGAAATTGCTGCGTGATATCGGCCTTAAGCTTGCTGATACCCTGCCGGGCGTTAAGCCGCATTTGGTGCATCAGGCGATGGGGCTAGGAGATTTACCAGAGTGGCTAAGGGCGAAGGTTTAAGCCTGAACGATAAACGTTGACCGCAGCAAAGGCTGCGGTCAACGTCGACTGGTTAATAGTTTCAGTTACATATGAAATATTCTAATAACTCCCCGGTTGATTCATTAGTTTTTCTAATCCATTTTTAGTGAAAAATCCTTATTTATTAATTGCTTTACTATCATTCTCTGACCACCTTCATCTAATCAATTCAAAACCAATACCCATTTCTGTGCAGAAAAACGCAGTTTAAAAATTAAAACTGCTGCATGATAGGAATTATTCACATATTACGATAATAATTAACAATTTCGTTAACTTATGATTACATGAATCGTTGAATGTTATCGACGCCTGTCAGGCTGACATTTGCCAGAGCTGAAGATGCCTTTCACGACATTAGCGTATTTTAAGAGGAAATAATGACTAAACAGACACCTCTATACCATCGACATGTTGCCTGCGGTGCCCGAATGGTGGATTTCCACGGTTGGATGATGCCGCTCAATTACGGTTCGCAAATCGATGAACATCATGCGGTGCGCCAGCATGCCGGGATGTTCGATGTTTCTCATATGACCATTGTTGATTTGCATGGTGCCAGAACCCGCGAGTTCTTGCGCTATTTACTGGCTAACGATGTGGCTAAATTAACTCAGCCGGGCAAAGCGCTGTATAGCGCAATGCTTAATGCATCTGCCGGGGTGATTGATGACCTGATTGTCTACTTTCTGGCAGAAGACTATTTTCGCGTCATTGTTAATTCAGCGACCCGTGAAAAAGATTTAGCCTGGATCGTTGAGCATGCCAGACCTTTCTCCGTTGAACTGCATGTACGGGACGATCTTGGTTTAATAGCGGTTCAAGGGCCGGAAGCTAAAGATAAAGTTGCCGCCTTATTAGATGATAACCAGCGCAGCACGATTAGCGGTATGAAGCCATTCTTTGGCGTTCAGGCCGGCGATCTGTTTATTGCGACTACCGGTTATACCGGTGAAGCCGGCTATGAAATTATGATGTCGGCTGAACAGCTGGATGATTATTGGCAAAAACTTATGGCTCAAGGCGTTAAGCCTTGCGGATTGGGGGCGAGGGATACTCTGCGCTTGGAAGCCGGTATGAATTTATACGGTCAGGAGATGGACGAAGGCGTCTCTCCCCTGGCTGCCAATATGGAATGGACCATTGCCTGGGAGCCTGCCGATCGTCATTTTATCGGTCGTGAAAAGCTGGAAGTACAGCGCAAGTCCGGTACTGAAAAACTGGTTGGTCTGGTTATGACTGAAAAGGGCGTGCTGCGTAATGAATTACCGGTTAAGTTCAGAGATGCGGCCGGTAATAGCTATGAAGGCGTGATTACCAGCGGATCTTTTTCACCTACGCTAGGGTTTAGCATTGCGCTTGCCCGAGTACCTGCCGAAGTCGTTGATCACGCTATTGTACCTATCCGTAACCGTGAAGTTCCGGTACAGGTGGTTAAGCCCGGATTTGTACGCTTTGGTAAGTCACTGATATAGATATGTCACAGCCCTGAGTTATCAGGGTCAATATATTTAGTTGGTATTAAATAGCCATAAGAAAAATGGAGAACGAAATGAGTAATGTACCTACCGATTTGAAATTTGCGACATCTCACGAATGGGTTCGTCTTGAAGGCGATGGAATATACAGCGTAGGTATTACTGACCATGCGCAACACCTGTTAGGCGATATGGTGTTTGTCGAATTGCCGGAGCTTGGCTCGCAGGTTTCTGTTGGTGAAGAGTGCGCGGTTGCTGAATCAGTAAAAGCCGCTTCAGATATTTATGCCCCTATCAGCGGTGAGATCGTGGCGGTTAATGAACCTTTATCCGACTCGCCTGAACTGGTCAATAGCTCTCCTTATGATGACGGTTGGCTGTTCCGGGTTAAAGCCAGCGATGAAAGTGAGTTAGCTGCGCTGCTCGATGCTGCAGCTTACACCGCAACCTTAGAAGACGATTAATTTACCTTAGCGCCCTGTAAAACCGATTTACAGGGCGTTTTGCTTTAGAACTTTTTATCCGCGGTGGCAGTATTATTTGTATCAGGATGATGTGTTTCAGACGCGGCGGTTTTATAGAACGAATTCAGGAACTCCCCGATGACCCAAACCATTAAACAACTCGAACATGGCGAATCCTTTATTGAGCGCCATATAGGCCCTTCGGCAGAAGAACGCCAACAGATGCTGGAGATTGTCGGCGCCAAAACGCTAAATCAACTGACTGAGCTTATTGTCCCTGCTGATATTCAATTACCTTATCCTCCAGCGACCGGTGACGCACAAACTGAACATCAGGCTCTGGCGGAGTTAAAGTCGATAGCCTCACAAAATCAGCGCTATAAATCTTATATCGGCATGGGCTATAACGCAGTATTAACGCCGCCGGTGATTTTACGCAATATGTTGGAAAATCCGGGTTGGTACACCGCTTATACGCCTTACCAGCCGGAGGTTTCACAAGGGCGTTTAGAAGCCCTGCTTAATTTCCAACAAATGACACAGGATTTGACCGGGCTGGACTTAGCCTCTGCCTCATTACTAGATGAAGCAACGGCCGGTGCAGAAGCGATGGCGATGGCCAAAAGAGCCAGTAAGCTAAAGCAGGCTAATAGCTTCTTTGTTGCTGATGATGTCCATCCTCAGACCATTGATGTGATAAAAACGCGTGCTGAAACCTTTGGTTTTAATGTCATTGTCGGTAAGGCAAAGCAGGCATTAGATAATAGCGATCTGTTCGGCATTTTGGTGCAACTGTCGGGTACTACCGGTGAGTTACACGATTACACTGATTTATTAAACCAGCTGAAATCTCGCGGTGTGATTACCAGCGTGGCTGCCGATATTATGTCGCTGGTGTTATTAGAATCACCGGCTGCTATGGGGGCCGACGTGGTATTTGGTTCTTCCCAGCGCTTCGGTGTTCCTATGGGCTATGGTGGTCCTCATGCTGCATTTTTTGCCTGTAAAGATGAATTTAAACGTTCTATGCCGGGGCGGATTATCGGCGTGTCTAAGGATGCCGCCGGTAATACGGCATTGCGTATGGCGATGCAAACCCGTGAGCAACATATTCGCCGTGAAAAAGCTAACTCCAATATTTGTACTTCTCAGGTTTTGCTGGCTAATATCGCCGGTTTTTATGCGGTTTATCACGGGCCGGTTGGTCTTACTCGCATTGCCCAGCGTATTCACCGCCTGACAGATATTCTGGCTGCCGGTTTACAACTGCAGGGTATTACTCTGCGGCACGCGACCTGGTTTGATACGCTATGTGTTGAAGTCGCTGATAAGCCGGCGGTATTAACCCGAGCTCTAAGCTTTGGCGTTAACCTGCGGGCCGATCTTGATGGTGCGGTTGGTATTACGCTGGATGAGGCAACAACCGTTGACGATCTGAATACGCTGTTTGATATTTTGTTAGCGAAAGAGACTGCAATGGATATCGATGCGCTGGATCGCCAGTGCATGGCTCAAAGCCATAGTATTCCGGCCAGCCTATTGCGTAAGAGCGCTATATTAACGCATCCGGTGTTTAACAGTTATCACAGTGAAACTGAGATGATGCGTTATATGCACCGGCTGGAGCGTAAAGATCTGGCCCTGAATCAGGCGATGATCCCGCTGGGCTCTTGCACCATGAAGCTCAATGCGGCGGCTGAAATGATTCCGATTACCTGGCCTGAATTTGCTGAACTTCATCCGTTTTGTCCACCGGAGCAGGCGGCAGGCTATCAGATTCTTATTGCCCAACTCTCTCAGTGGCTGGCTCAAATTACCGGTTATGATGCAGTATGTATGCAGCCTAACTCTGGTGCTCAGGGGGAATATGCCGGATTGCTGACCATTCGCCGTTATCATGAAAGCCGTGGTCAGGGCGATCGGTATATTTGCCTGATCCCAAGTTCAGCGCACGGTACTAATCCGGCATCTGCTCAAATGGCAGGCATGGCCGTGGTGGTAGTCGCCTGTGATAAGCAGGGAAATATCGATTTAACCGATCTGCGTGAAAAAGCCCAACAGGCAGGTGATAAACTGTCCTGCATTATGGTGACTTATCCTTCCACCCACGGTGTTTACGAAGAGACTATCCGTGAAGTCTGCACTATTGTACATCAGTTTGGCGGCCAGGTTTATCTGGATGGTGCCAATATGAATGCGCAGGTTGGCATTACTACTCCGGGCTATATTGGCGCTGATGTATCTCACC
This sequence comes from Budvicia aquatica DSM 5075 = ATCC 35567, assembly GCF_000427805.1. Classification (GTDB taxonomy): domain Bacteria; phylum Pseudomonadota; class Gammaproteobacteria; order Enterobacterales; family Enterobacteriaceae; genus Budvicia; species Budvicia aquatica. Next base: position 29,672 of record NZ_ATYS01000029.1, read on the forward strand.
TGAATCTGCATAAAACTTTCAGTATTCCTCACGGCGGCGGTGGGCCGGGCATGGGACCTATCGGTGTGAAAATGCACCTGGCTCCGTTTGTACCGGGGCACAGCGTGGTTCAAATTGATGGTGTGACTAACCGCTTAGGTGCCGTTTCTGCCGCACCTTTTGGCAGCGCATCTATTCTGCCTATCAGTTGGATGTACATTCATATGATGGGGGCGGAAGGGCTGAAAATGGCCAGTCAGGTAGCGATTCTGAATGCTAACTATATTGCCAAGCGTTTATCTCCTTCTTATCCCGTGCTGTACTCCGGCCATGACGGTTTAGTTGCCCATGAATGTATTCTGGATATTCGCCCGCTGAAAGAAGAGTGTGGTATTACCGAGATGGATATTGCCAAGCGTCTGATTGACTATGGATTCCATGCGCCGACGATGTCATTCCCGGTAGCGGGAACCTTGATGGTTGAGCCGACCGAGTCGGAAAGTAAGGCTGAGTTGGATCGCTTTATTGAAGCAATGTTGGCCATTCGCAATGAAATCCGTCGAGTACAGGCCGGGGAGTGGCCTTTGGATGATAATCCATTGGTCAATGCGCCACATATTCAGACCGAACTGGTTCAGGAATGGCTACATCCTTACAGCCGGGATTTAGCGGTGTTTCCGTCTCAGGCAGTGTTGAATAATAAATACTGGCCGACGGTTAAACGATTAGATGACGTTTATGGCGATAGAAATCTATTCTGTTCCTGTGTGCCGATGGCGTCTTATCAATAGCTGTATCATGTGTTGATGTTATCAGGCCCTCGTTTACGGGGGCTTTTTTTATGACTGATTAATATTCTATATTTGTCATACATCAAGCTGCATCTTTGTTGGCTGGGCTCACTTACCCGAATCACTTACCTGAGTAAGCTCATCGGGACTACTCGGCCCATCCATGGGCCTCACCTCAGTGAGGCCGCTGCGAGCAGCGTTCAAATCTGTTCCAGACAGATTTGTTGCTCTCTTGCCGCCGCGATGCAACTCGAATTATTTTGGGTATAAATACAACGCTTTTAACCCGATTTAATCTCTGCATAAGCCTGAAAATATGGCAATAGCGCCCTGTTTAGCGCTCTTGAACGGAATAACCATACCCAAGGCTTTAAGGTTAATGTTATATTCCCGCCATATAAGTCGTTATCTTCTTATTTACTGTGCTTTTGGCGTAGATGTCACTGTTTGTGTCACTTAGGGATTTCCTTCGTTTCCGATTTTGACAGCTATGCGGTCAATTCAGTAAAGCCTGAAGGGTACTGTTCTTATATATAAAAAATGACGTGCGATAACGCACGCACTAAAGCAAACAACAAGCAAACACACAACATAATCAAGAGAACTGGGTATGGAAATATTTGAAGGATTGGTCGATCAGGTTAATAGCCTGTTGTGGGACCATGTATTAATTTTTTTACTATGTGGTACGGGAATTTATTTTACTGTTCGTCTGGGATTTATACAGGTTCGCCATTTTGGTAGCGGTTTAAAAGCGCTGTTTGGCGGTATGTCATTGAAAGGTGATAAAGCAGATAAAAGCGGTATGAGCTCGTTTCAGGCCGTGGCGACTGCAATTGCAGGGCAGGTAGGTACAGGTAATCTTGCCGGACCTGCCACGGCAATTCTTGCCGGCGGACCGGGGGCGATCTTCTGGATGTGGGTCTCTTCCTTTCTTGGCATGTCGACTATCTATGCTGAAGCCATTCTGGCTCAGAAGTTCAGAACTAAAGATAAAAATGGTCAGTCCGTAGGTGGGCCGGCTTATTACATCGAACAAGGTCTGAAGTGCAAATGGCTGGCCTGCGTATTTGCAGTGCTGATCATTTTTGCCTTAGGATTTATCGGTAATATGGTTCAGTCTAACGCCATTGCCTCTGCCTTCAACAGTTCACTGGGCGTACCTAACTGGGTGATGGGCATTGTTCTGGCTATCGTTACCGGCATCGTTATTGTTGGCGGTATTCGCAGCATTGCCTCATTTAGTGAGAAAGTGGTACCGATTATGGCTATTTGCTATTTAATCGGCGCCTTTACTATTCTGGTGATGAATTACAGCTATGTTTGGCCGGCTTTCGAGTCAATCTTCATCGCTGCATTTAACCCTCAGGCCGTGGTCGGTGGCGGTGTTGGTATCGGTATTCAGCAGGCGATGCGTTTTGGTATTGCCCGGGGCCTATTTGCTAATGAAGCCGGTATGGGGTCAACGCCTCATGCTCACGCGGTTGCCCGGGTTGCCAGACCTGAGCAACAGGGCTTTATTGCCATGATGGGCGTATTTGTTGTGTGCGTGATCGTCACAGTGACTGCGCTGGTTATTATAACTTCAGGTATGAAAGAGTGGGATGCTACCGGTCGGGTCGGTGAATCTTTCCTGAGTATTTTTACCGGTCAGGGAATTACCGTTACTCAGCAGGCTTATACCTATGTATTTGGCCATTTTGGTAGCATATTTATTTCAGCATCCCTGTTCTTCTTTGCGTTTACCACCATTATTGGCTGGTATTACTATGCCGAGACCAATGTCCGCTATCTGTTTAATTCGACTTCGGTGGTGCGGATTTATCAGGCAATGGCTATTTGCTTTATTTTTGCCGCTTCGCTGTTTAAGGTGGAGCTGGTATGGAAAATGGCGGATATGTTTAATGGTCTGATGGTATTGCCTAATCTGGCGGCACTGCTGCTGCTTGCACCGATTGTTATTAATGTCGGGAAAATGGCCGGTTATGGTACCGGCGTGCCGGATTCGGAGTTAGAGGCCGGACGTTAAGCAAAAAAATTGGATGTTAGCTATTCTGAAAAGCCCCGAATATCGGGGCTTTTTTGTATCGACCTTTCCCGCAGGTATTTATTGGCGAAAGATTGTCTACCGATGATATAAAAATTTCAGCTTACATGTGTACACTGAAAAAAATCTCAGTTAATCTATTCTCGTCAGTCCGCATTTAAACGACGGACGTTGTTGTTACCTGAGAGTTATCTGATATAGAAAGGTTGAGCGCATGTCAGCATCACCAAAACAGGGCTACTCTGTAGCAGAAGAGATTGCGAATAGTATCAGTCATGGTATCGGATTTATTCTGGGTATTGTTGGCCTGGTATTACTGTTAACTCAGGCTGTCAGTAAAGAGGCGGGTTCTTTGGCTATTACCAGCTATAGTCTGTATGGCGGTAGCATTATTTTACTGTTTCTAGCCTCCACGCTGTATCACGCCATTCCTAATCAAAGCGCCAAACGCCGATTGAAGGTGTTTGACCACTGTGCAATCTATTTATTGATTGCCGGTACCTATACGCCATTCCTGCTGGTCGGGTTAGGATCGCCATTAGCCAAAGGGCTGATGATTGTGATCTGGAGTCTGGCATTGATGGGGGTCATCTTTAAGCTGGCCTTTACCCACCGTTTTAAAGTGGTTTCGCTGGTGACCTATCTGGGTATGGGCTGGCTATCGTTGATCGTGGTTTATCAGATGGCTATAAAGTTATCCCTTGGCGCCGTCTGGCTGCTGGCTGTCGGTGGGATCATCTATAGCCTTGGGGTTATTTTTTACGTCAATAAGCGCATTCCCTATAACCATGCTATTTGGCACGGTTTCGTTCTGGGGGGCAGCATATGCCACTTTTTGGCTATCTACTTATACGTTGGGTAATTGGTAGCACTAGTAGAAAAGTCATGAAGGTATTGTTGATAAATAGCCGTTTCGTCCGCTGATTTTGGCGGACGAAACCTACACAGTATATTGATTCTTAGTTAGTCTTTACTTGAGTCATCCAGTGAGTATGGTAGCTTTTGAATAGTCAGGCGACTGGTTGCGTCATCTCTGACTCGTAAAACCGTATCCGCCTCAAGATCATTATTTAGCACGGCCTGAACCCAAATAGTATTCTCTGTTAACTGCACTGCGGCTAATACGCTGCCGGTACGGCGCCAGTTTTCCCCTAGCTGAAGTTCCAGTTCATCACCCGCAGCCGGTAAGCTGAGAGCTTTTCCAGCTAACCAGTACATCGCACGTTTATTAGCTCCGCGATATTTGGCTCGGGCAATCATTTCCTGGCCGCTATAGCAGCCCTTGGTAAAGCTGATGGCATCCAGTGCCTGAAGGTTAGTCGCCTGTGGAATTAACTGACCGCTGGTTGCTGCATCAATAACCGGAATTCCTGCTTCAATATCCAGCGCCAGCCACTGACGGCTGTCATTGAGTGCGGCTTTACCTAATAAAGCCGAATAGATACGGTTGGCTTCATCCTGAACGGTTACCAGTAAAAATCGTTCAGTCGGCAGCGACAGGTGAAGAATGCAGGTTTGTCCATGCTGAACGACGGTAGTCTCTGCATCCGGTAGTGACGGAAACAGTGACGCCAGTGCGGCCCGGGCGTTACGACCGGCAACGCCTAACAACAGGGCAGTATTCTGGCGTTGGAAAGTGATTTTAGAAAAAACAGCATATTTCTTTATTTCAGTCAGCTGGTTATCGCACAGGCTGGCCCGCTGTATATAAGCTAAGTCATCACCGTAGTGGAACAGGCGCACTGCGCTCCACATTTTGCCTTTGGCTTCACAATGAGCCGCCATTTGATGGTGTTCTGGTTGAAGGGCATTCATATCGCAACTCAACTGCCCCTGTAAATACTTACTCTTGTCTTCTCCGCTCAGCGTTACTAAGGCCCAATCATCGAGGGATATCAGCGTGACCGGTAAGTCAGATGAAGGGCTTGCTAACTGAGAGGGTAACGGGGATATATAAGCCATGAGTACTCCAACATAAATGGGATAATACACAGTTCAGTTATGACTCTGTGAACAATCAATAGCCAGGTGCGGTTTACCGGGACCATTACATAATACATAGTTTACTTAACAATAACGGACTGCAATACAATATTCATCGAGTTTTAGCCGGAAAGTGAGTGTGCTCCACTATATTTAGGGCATAACAGAATAATTCTGTGAAAACTGGGGTATATTGCGCAACTTATTTAATGATAAATCGCATATTTGACATATTTTAGTGAACAATATTGAGCTTTCTGAAAAAATTGAGCTAAGTTTTAGCTATTGCCTTTTCAAAAACTGTGTCAAATTGTTACTCTACACATCTTGATAAGTGATATGGGTATGTACCGTAATGGATATTAAGAATAAAAACCGTGTCCACTGGGCATGTCGTCGCGGAATGCGTGAGCTAGACATTGCTTTCATGCCATTTTTCGAAACCGACTATGACGAATTATCTGATGAAGATAAGCAATTGTTTGTTCGTCTGTTGGAGTGTGATGATCCTCAGCTTTATAACTGGCTGATGAATCAGGCAACGCCTGAAGATGAAGGCCTACACAAAATGATTAAAATGATACAGAAACGAAATGCAGAACGTAGTTCTCTGGCATAGCCACCTTAGGGTTTCATGGAAAACTCAGTGCCTTTCATTATTGATACATGGCGCTTTAATCTTGCTCATTTTACTGTCGCCATGGTCTCAGGGATATTGGCCGCTTTGGCTATTTTTAGTCACCTTAGTTATTTTTGACAGCTTACGCAGCCAGCGGCAAATCAGGCGCATGCAGGGTGAAATAGTGCTGCTTAATAGCTTTAATATTCAGTGGCGCCGTGATGAATGGGCAATTAAAGGTAATCCCATGATTTTCAAACGCGGTATTCTGCTCAATCTAATTTCAACCTCGACTAAACGTCGGCAGCGTATGTGGCTGGCGATTGACAGTATGGATGCTGAGGCATGGAGAAGTTTACGTTTTCATTTACTGCAACGAAATAAGACGTAATATCAACAGTGGAATCAGGTTCTAGCTATGAGACGCGGCCTGTTTTATGGGACGGCACCTACTTTATGGAGAGACAGGTAAGAATATGTCATTAATTTGGCTGGTAGAAGATGAGGCGAGCATTGCCGATACGCTTATTTATACGTTAGAAACTGACGGCTTCGACGTCACTTGGTTCGAACGTGGCGAACCCGCATTAGCCGCTCTGAATCAGACTCGCCCGGCCTTGGCTATTCTTGATGTAGGTCTTCCGGATATTAATGGTTTTGAGCTGTGCCGCAGAATGTTGGCTCAGGCCGCCGATTTACCTTTGATTTTTTTAACCGCCCGCAGTGAAGAGCTGGATAGAATCGTCGGGCTGGAAATTGGGGCCGATGACTATATTGCGAAGCCGTTCTCTCCACGTGAAGTAAGCGCCAGAGTGCGTACTATTTTACGCCGTTTAGAAAAACAGCAACGGTTGACTCCTACCTTTGGCGTATTTGGTCTTGATGAAGAAGGCGCGACTATTACTTTTCACGGGCAAAATCTACTGCTTACCCGCTACGAATTCCTATTGCTAAAAACCCTGATTAAATCACCGGGCCGGGTCTTTTCCCGACAGCAGCTTATGGATTTGGTCTGGCAATATGCAGAAGAGAGCCTCGACCGAACTGTAGATACCCATATTAAAACGGTCCGCGCCAAACTCAGAGCTATCTCTGGTGAAACCAATCCGATTCAGACCCATCGCGGCCTTGGTTATAGTTTGAGCCTTAGCTGATGAAGATCGGTTTCAGGTTATTACTTGGCTTTTGTTTGATTGTCGGTGTGGCAGCCTACTTCATCATGAATATCTTTGTTCAGGAAGTGAAGCCGGGCGTTCGTCGTGCAACAGAAGGCATGCTGGTTGATACCGCGCACATTTTGGCCCAGATAGCTGAACAAGACCTGCGTAATAATAACTTATCCCGCGGCTATATCTCGCGGGCGTTCTCCGATATCAACAGTGCTCCTTTGGGGGCAAAAATAGACAATATTGTTAAGAACCGGATGGAATATCGGGTTTATATCACTAACAGTAAAGGCATCGTTATTTTTGATTCCAGCGGCGAGGCCGTAGGGCAGGACTATTCCCGCTGGAATGATGTTTATTTGACGCTCAGGGGTAAATATGGCGCCCGAAGCACCCGGACTAACCCGGATGATGAAAGTAGCTCCGTTATGTATGTGGCGGCGCCGATCAAGTCTAACGGTAAAATCATCGGCTCTTTGACGGTATCTAAGCCCAATCAGACGATGCAGCCGGTTATCAGCCGGGGTGAGCGACGAATCGAAATTGCCGCCGTGATTCTATTGGGCATTACGCTATTAATTGGTGCCGTGTTCCTGTGGTGGATTAACCGCTCTATCTCCCGTCTGGTTCGCTATGCCAGTGAAGTAGCAGATGGCAAAAATGTGGCGTTACCTAAAATGGATAGCCCTGAGCTGGTCAGCCTGGCGAATGCGCTTGAGAGCATGCGCATTAAGCTGGAAGGCAAAGACTATATTGAAAACTATGTTCATACCCTGACCCATGAGTTAAAAAGCCCGCTGGCTGCAATTCGCGGGGCTGCGGAAATATTGCAGGAAATGCCCCCCCGGCCGGTTGCTTTACGCTTTATTAATAACATCAAACAGCAAAATGAACGTTTACAGCTATTAGTCGATCGCATGTTACAGCAGGCTCAGGTTGAAAGCCGAGTTCGTCAGGAGCTTTCTCCGGTTGATTTATCTGAAGTGTTGAATAGCGTTATTGAAGCCAAAGAGGCTCAGCTTACCCAGTGTAAAATCACACTGACCAGTAAGATTGATGCGCCTGCCATGGTTCGTGGCGATAAGCTGTTGCTTGAGCAGGCGTTTGGTAATCTGTTGGATAACGCATTAGATTTTACGCCGGAGCAGGGGGAAATCTCTGTTGTCGGTGAGTTTATTGATAACCACTATCGGATTATTGTTGCCGATACCGGCCCCGGGTTACCGGACTATGCGCTGGATAAAGTATTTGACCGTTTTTACTCGCTTCCTCGCCCCAGTAAAGCGAAAAGTACCGGGCTTGGTCTTAGTTTTGTTCGGGAAGTGGCTCTGATCCATCAGGGATCGATCAGCTTATTAAACGGTGAGCAGGGCGGTGCTAAAGCAATTTTCATTCTACCGGTAAAGGGCTAGCCAAGCTTTTGGGGATGACCTCACATAATCACCGGCTAATTATCTAACTTCACATAGCCTTCACACAACAACATCATCCGTTCACTTAGCCTGACTACTCTATCGCCAATCATGGAAATGGAGTGTTAAGCGATGTTCAAATCAACGCTGTTTTGGAAAGTATTCATCCTGTTAGGGCTCACCATATTGATGCTGATTCCTATTAGTATGGTGTTGGATCTGATTGATTCACGTAATGAATATCAACAAAGCGTTATTCAGCGGGTCGAGGATGGTACCAGCGGTGCGCAAACTATTGTTGGTCCTGTTCTGGTACTGCCATATACAGAAACCGTTGTCCAGACTGACGGACAAGGCATTTCTACCACTAAACTCGTTGAAGGTAAGTTGCATATTTTACCTGAAAGCTTAGTTATTGATGCCAATGTAAACGTTGAACCAAGAAAAATAGGTATTTATCAGACTCAGGTCTATCAGGGTGATAGCCATTTTAAAGCCGTTTTTGATGCGGTTGGCTATGGTAATAATGGTGCTAAGATCTACGGTAAGCCTTATCTTATTTTGGCGTTATCGGATTCCCGAGGTATCACGAGTACGCCTGAGCTAAATATCAATCAGCAGAAAGTTGCTTTCGAAGCAGGCACCGGCTCTGATAGTTTTCCTCAAGGCATGCACGCAGAAATTCCTGATAGTTTATTGGGGTTAAACCAGCCGGTGATCATTGAGTTTGACCTCTCTTTGCAGGGCACCGCTAAGCTAAACTTTATGCCGGTAGGGCGAACCTCTGAATTAACCATGACCAGCAACTGGGCCGATCCTAATTTCTTAGGTAAGTTCCTGCCGCAAAAGCGCAGCGTTAATGAGAAGGGGTTTACCGCAAGCTGGAAAAGCAGTTGGCTCTCTAACAATATTAATAATAATTTTAATCAGTATAGCTTCAGGGATATGAACGAAAGCCGGTCGAGATATTCGGAATACACATCGGTTTCTTCAGAGATACCGACGTTCAGTACCAGCTTTATTGAAACCGTTGATCATTACCAGTTGAATACCCGCACTGTAAAGTATGCGGTGTTATTTATCAGCCTGACTTTTGTTGCTTTCTTCCTGTTTGAAATGTTGAAGTCACTGTCTATCCACCCGATGCAATATCTGCTGGTGGCGGCGGCGCTGATGGTGTTCTACATTATTTTACTGGCTTTCTCTGAACGTATCGGATTTGCCTGGGCTTATGGTATTGCGGCCCTCAGCTGTAGCGGGTTAATCGGTTTCTATTTAACTGCGGTCTTGAAAGGCGTTTTACGCGGAGTTGCCTTTGCCGCAGGGCTACTGGCATTGTATGGCGTGTTATATATATTGCTGCAATCGGATGATAATGCTTTGTTGTTAGGCTCTGTTCTGCTGTTTGTCGTACTGGCGGTGGTGATGACATTGACTCGCCGTTTAGACTGGTACAAAGTTACTGCACCAACTGCACCAACTGCACCAACTGCACCAACTGCACCAACTGCACCAACTGCACCAACTGCACCAACTGCACCAACTGCACCAACTGCACCAACTGCACCAACTGCACCAACTGCACCAACTGCACCAACTGCACCAACTGCACCAACTGCACCAACTGTACCAACTGCACCAACTGCACCGGTATCCGATAGTTCGACAAATTTATCATCCACTGGCACCGATTCTGTAACGGAAAAAGAAGCAAGCCAGCGTTCTGACTCTGAAGGTGAAAACTCGATTGATGAATCTATAAACGATGGCGATGATGATAGTCTGGAGCGCCGTAAGTACCGTCTTTGGAAGTAGTGAGCCTAAATTTGTAGGCTAATTAATCAACCGGAGGCTCTAGCATTGAGCTTCCGGTTTAACATTGAGGGAATTTAAGTAGCCGATGATATTTTCTCTGGTTACTTTATCTAGAATAACGAGGTTATTGGTATTGTAGTAATCCGATCTCTCTACCTCATCTTTAGCTGTTTGAATAAACCGGGTGATATCATAAAAATCAAACTGCAGTTCCTGACCATAAACAGTCACTGTAAGATTCAATACACAGCCTTTAGATTCACACTCGAATTCAAATAAATCATCGTACCAGTCAGGTAAAGTTATCTTCATCTCAGGCTATGTCCAAAATTCACAACAAATCCTGCATCTCTAATAAAATCTGTTCACACCAGGTTTCAATCCGCTGTTCACTAAGGTCATACTGGACAACTTCATCTAGCGCTAAACCGACAAACTGCATACCGTCGGCGCTGACGGCTTTAGGACTGGTGAAGGTATAACCTTCGGTTGGCCAGAAGCCGACAAACTTTACGCCAAGAGGCTTAATATGGTCGTGCAGCATGCCTAACGCATCAAGAAACCATTCACTATAACCATCCTGGTCACCCATACCATATAGCGCGACAATCTTATCTTTCAGATCCAGAGTGAGCAATGAATCCCAAACGTTCTCCCAGTCTTCTTGCAGCTCACCAAAATCCCACGTCGGGATGCCTAGAATAAGTATCGGATACTCTTCCATTAAGCTGACTGAGTCGTCTTTGATATTGTGTAAAACCACTAATTCTTCACCGAGGGTATCGCGGATTTTTTCTGCTGCCATTTCGGTATAGCAGGTGCTGGAACCATAAAATAGGCCGATTTTCATGGTGTATGTCGCTTTATTGCTGATAGTTAAGTGTGGCAAGTATATCAGAGTAAAGATAAATGGTGGCAATGCGCACATTATCTGACGCTGTTTTTACTGATATTGCTCACTTAAAATAAGAACAGCGTTATACCGTCATACTTCATGCTGCATCTTTGTTGGCTGCACTCGCTCACCCGAATCACTTACTTGAATAAGCTCATCGGGGCTCGTTGCCTTGCCGCCGCGATGCAACTTGAATTATTTTGGGTATATGTTTTTTAAGCTGCTTACAGTAAGCTCTTTTGAGCTCGCTCATTTCTGAATATTTGTTCTTGATATTAAAGGGATCCCTTATATGAAGTTGAAATGTGTCATTCTCGATGATTACCAGAACGCAGCCCTATCTATGGCAGACTGGTCGGTTCTTCAGGACCGGGTTGAAGTCCGCACGCTTTCCCGCTATTTCAGCGATCAAAATCAGCTTGTAGATGAAATAAAAGACAGCGAAATCGTGATTATTATGCGTGAACGCACGCCATTTACTGCCGAACTGTTAGCAAAACTACCAAAATTAAAACTGCTTATTACGTCCGGTATGAGAAATGCGTCGATTGATTTAAAAGCCGCGACGGCTCAGGGCGTAACCGTTTGTGGAACGGCCAGTGGCTCTGAAGCGCCGATGGAACTCACCTGGGCATTACTGCTTGGCTTAGCGCGTCATATTGTGCCAGAAAATAATGCGTTACGGGCTAATGGCCCTTGGCAGAGCAGCGTTGGCGTGACGCTTCACGGCAAACGACTTGGGCTGTTGGGCTTGGGTAAGATAGGCCGTAAAGTTGCCCGCGTTGCTCAGGCATTTGGTATGGAGGTTACGGCATGGAGCCAAAATCTGACTCAGGAAACGGCGGATGAAGTCGGGGTTACGCTGGCCAGCTCTAAGCAAGCATTATTAGAAAGCAGTGATTTTGTCTCTATACATTTAGTGCTGGGCGATCGCTCCAGAGGCTTAATCGGTGCGGCTGAGTTTGAGCAAATGAAGCCTAGCGCCTATCTGATTAATACATCCAGAGCCGCTATTATCGATCGTAGCGCTTTGATTGATGCTCTTGTGCATGGCCGTATTGCCGGTGCCGGTATTGATGTGTTTGATGTTGAACCGCTGCCTGAGAATGATATCTTTCGGACGTTACCTAATGTGCTGGCCACTCCTCACTTGGGGTATGTCGCCGATAAGAACTATCAGGGATACTTCCGTGAAGCGGTGGAAGATATCGAGGCGTTTATTTCCGGTTCACCTGTGCGTCGACTAGGTTAAACGGGTATCATTAAGGGGAATCTGTAAATATTGTCTGTAGCCTGTGGGGGCCCTGTGTCACAAGATAATCTGGCGGTGATTGAACAATTTCTCGATGCGCTTTGGCTGGAGAGAAATCTGGCGGAAAATACGCTGGCTTCCTATCGGTTAGATTTGAAAGCGTTAGTCGAGTGGTTAACGGCTCACGATCTGAATCTTGAAAATGCACAGGCTATCGATTTACAGTCCTTTTTGGGCGAACGGATTGACGGCGGCTATAAAGCCGCCAGCTCAGCCCGGTTACTCAGCGCCATGCGCCGCCTGTTTCAATATCTTTATCGGGAAAAAATCCGCACGGACGATCCCTCTGCATTGCTGTCATCACCTAAACTGCCTCAACGGCTGCCTAAAGACTTGACTGAAAAACAGGTTGAGAATTTGCTGCAAACGCCATTAGTTGAAGACCCGTTAGAGCTCAGAGATAAGGCTATGCTGGAAGTTTTGTATGCCACCGGCCTGCGGGTTTCAGAACTTATCGGCCTGACCATGAGCGACGTTAGCCTGCGTCAGGGCGTGGTCAGAGCTATTGGTAAGGGGGATAAAGAGCGTTTGGTTCCCTTAGGTGAAGAAGCGGTTTACTGGCTGGAGCAATATATTGAACACGGCCGCCCGTGGTTGCTCAATGGTGTTACACTGGACATCCTGTTCCCGAGTAAACGCAGCCAAAAAATGACTCGTCAGACTTTCTGGCACCGTATCAAACATTATGCTTTACTGGCGGGGATTGATAGCGAAGCGCTCTCGCCTCACGTGTTACGTCACGCGTTTGCGACTCATTTATTGAACCATGGGGCCGATTTGCGTGTCGTACAAATGCTATTAGGCCATAGTGATTTGTCTACCACCCAGATTTATACTCACGTGGCGACAGAACGACTGAAACAATTACATCAACAACATCATCCGCGAGCTTGACCGGTGGTGTTCAGATCTACGATAGAACGGACTCACACTCCAAAGGATAAATAATGAAAAAAGGTTTAATGCTGTTGACGCTGGTGTTAGGTGCGTTCACCTCTTTTGCTCAGGCTGACGATGCTGCGATTAAGCAAGCACTGCAACAAAAAATTGGTGCAACGCAAATTGATATTCTTCCGTCGCCGATTGCAGGTTTACAAACGGTACTGACTGAAGGCGGCGTGCTGTATGTTTCCAGCGATGGTAAACATATTTTGCAAGGGCCGCTATATGATATCAGCGGACCTATGCCGGTTAATGCTACCTCTGAACTGTTGGGGCCGATCTTATCTAAGCGATTAGAAGCGCTGAAAGATGAAATGATTGTCTATAAAGCCCCGCAGGAAAAATATTCAGTGACCGTTTTCACTGATATCACCTGTGGTTATTGCACTAAGCTGCACAAAGAAATAAAGGGCTATAACGATTTAGGCATTACCGTTCGCTATCTGGCTTTTCCTCGTCAGGGACCGGATTCTGATGCTGAAAAGCAAATGACCTCTATCTGGTGTGCGCCTAATCGCATGGAAGCTTTTGACGATGCGATTGCCGGTAAAGCGATCAAGCCAGCCACCTGTGATATCAATTTAAGACGCCATTATGAGTTGGGTACGCTATTCGGTATTCAGGGAACGCCAGCCATCGTTGTCGATGGCGCAACAGTTCTGTCTGGTTACAGTGCACCAAGCGATCTAAAGGCGACTTTAGATGCTTATGCCGCGCATAAGAGCAGCGGTGCGGTTAAGTAACTGACTGTTTTGATGGCCTGCGAACGGGCATTTGGCTCGTTTGCAGGTTTTATTTCTTCTGATCCCACTATTTAGTATTCTCTCCAACTATTATGAATAAAACCCAGTTACGTCGTCGTCCTCAGGTAGACAGCAGCTATCTGCCACAGACCATATCCCCTCTTCTGCGCAATCTTTACGCATCCCGCGGGGTGACCGAAGCCAGCCAGTTGGAGAAAGGGGCGAAAGGCTTGCTTGGATATCAACAGCTTGATGGTATTTCTCAAGGCGTTGATTTGCTGGTTTCTGCTTTAGCTGAAAACCGCAATATCGTGATAGTGGGTGATTTTGACGCAGACGGCGCCACCAGTACGGCTCTGACCATATTGTCTTTGCGCAGTATGGGTTTTTCTCGGGTCAATTATCTGGTGCCTAATCGGTTTGAAGATGGTTACGGCCTGAGTCCTGAAGTGGTTGAGCAAGCGGCTAAGCTTGGGGCTGAGCTTATCGTGACGGTGGATAACGGGATTTCTTCTCATGCCGGGGTAGATACCGCTCATGCCAAAGGTATTCAGGTATTGGTTACCGACCACCATTTACCGGGAGATACATTACCGGATGCCGAAGCGATTATTAATCCGAATCTAACCGGCTGTGATTTCCCGTCTAAATCACTGGCTGGCGTCGGCGTCGCGTTTTATCTGATGTTAGCGTTAAGAGCTCGACTGCGCCAGGATAAATGGTTTGAACAGCATGGCGTTGTCGAGCCTAATTTGGCGGAACATCTGGATTTAGTCGCTCTGGGTACCGTTGCTGACGTGGTTCCTCTGGATGCCAATAATCGCATTCTGGTTCATCAGGGGCTTAACCGTATTCGTGCCGGGCAGTGTCGGGCCGGCATTCGGGCGCTGTTAGAAATATCTAACCGTGATGCCAAGCAGCTAACGGCTAACGATCTTGGCTTTTCGCTCGGACCTCGGTTAAATGCTGCCGGTCGGCTGGATGATATGTCAATCGGTGTCGGTTTATTGCTGTGTGAAGATATTGCTCAGGCACGTGCTTTGGCCAGCGATCTGGACGCGCTAAATCATACCCGCCGGGAAATAGAGCAGGGGATGCAGGTCGAGGCGCTGGTATTATGCGAACAGTTGGAAAAGAGCGAGGAGGCTTTGCCTTACGGTCTGGCTATTTACCATCCCGAATGGCATCAGGGCGTGGTGGGTATTTTGGCCTCGCGAATTAAAGAGCGTTTTTATCGCCCGGTGATTGCTTTTGCTCCGGCCGGTGATGGGATTTTAAAAGGCTCTGGCCGGTCTATTGCCGGATTACACCTGCGTGATGCGCTGGAGCGTCTGGATACGTTAAATCCCGGTTTAATCTTACGTTTTGGCGGCCATGCTATGGCTGCCGGATTATCAATAGAAGCCGAGCGTTTTGATGAGTTTCAGCAGCGTTTTGGCGATCTGATTGGTGAATGGCTGGATCCTTCCGCACTGGAAGGCATTATCTGGACGGACGGTGAACTGGAAAACGCCATGCTAACGCTGGATACCGCAGAGCAGCTGCGCAACGGCGGCCCGTGGGGACAGGCATTTCCTGAGCCTGTTTTTGACGGCCACTTCAGAATTTTACAGCAGCGGTTAGTCGGTGAACGTCATCTTAAACTGATGGTAGAACCGGTTGGCGGCGGGGCGATGATTGACGGTATTGCGTTTAATATTGACACAACCCAATGGCCGGATGCCAGTATAAAAGAGGCCACCATCGCCTATAAGCTGGATATTAACGAGTTTCGCGGCAACCGCAGTGTACAACTGATGATTCAGCATATCTGGGCTAAATAATAGATAACGACAGAGTATGAATGCCGAGGGGCCATAAATTGGCCCCTCTATTTTTGCCTGACGGACAATCGCCTTATGCCGGTACTTTCATATCAGCTACCGGATGAAAACAGCGTTTAAAGTAGATAAGCCCTTGGCCGTCATCGCTCAGGTTGATGGTTTTAATCTCAACTAAATAGACGTTGTGAGAGCCGATTTGCTGTACCTGCTGAATTTCACCTTCCAAGCAGGCGAGGCTCTGATTTAATATCGGCTGCTTGAGCTCGCCCTCAGACCAACCGCCGAGCGAGAAGCGCTCTTCCATGCAAACATCGGTCATACCGGCAAAATGGCGGGCCATCTGTTCCTGTTGGTGATTAAGCACGTTGACGCACAGATTACCGTTGGTCTGGAATACGCCGTTCATTGCGCTGTTTTGATTAATACACACCAGTAACGTGGGCGGTGAATCGGTCACGGAGCAAACGGCAGTCGCAGTTATTCCACAGCGACCCGCAGCGCCGTTAGTGGTTACGATATTTACGGCAGCGGACAGGCTGGCCATAGCATCGCGAAAGCGTAGGCGATGCTGGTTTTCAATCGACATAGCGGATTCCCCGTTTGATTAAGGCTGTTTTAATATCTGGCTGAGTACATTGATATCATCCGGGTTGGTCAGGTGCGGAACTGTCCAGCCGTTAATATCATAGTCGGAGAGGTCGCGATCAACCATCTCCATCATTTGTTTCATTGAGCCAGAATTTTGTGCATGCTGCAGGCATTGCAAGCGCACTTTATCCTGACTGCCCGCATAGTTAATTTCATACAGTTCTTGGCGGCCGCCAAACTTGCGGCTAATCGCATCCCATATCAGCTTTAATACCTGATGCATTTAATATGTCACTACCGTTTGAATCGCGGCTGAATCTGGAAGTATAGCTCCATTTCGCCACTCTTTCGCTTCAGCCGACATAGCATCGTTTAAAGACCAGAAAAGGTTACGCCATGCTGGTCCATTCCGGATGTTTCCCGAATGGACGGTAATGAACTTATTATCCGTATTAAACCTCTTAACGATCGGCGCAAACCCCACGAATCTTTAACCGAAAAAGGGAAGGAGGTGTATCAACACGCCAGAGAACATATTGAGATTGGTTACCAGCTAATTGAACCGCATTTATCCAGTGAAAAATTGGCTGAGCTGATGATATTGCTGGAACAGCTTACCGCTATCGGTGATATAAACGGCGAGGGTATTAATGAATAACCGGATAATAGCGGGAGGCGTTTCTCGCTATTATCCGGCTGTAGGTTATTTCAGACCGTGAACCTGTCGGTTTAACTGCCAAGATAGCAATGGGGTAAATGCTTGCCAGCGGTTAAGCAATTTGGTCTGTTTTGAGGTCATAGGCTGAGGATTAGCCAAAAGCAGCCCTTCTTTTCCAGTCCATGGATGGAACTCTCCTTTACCAATTAAGGTATAAGCCCCTGACGGCGTAATCACAACTTCAGGGTTATATCCCTGGCACCAGTTGTCATCCAGATTTCCCGCTAACAGATTGCATCCCATTCTGTAGTACGGCGTGTCTGACAGGCTAAGCTGATATAGCGTTGGCCAGATGTCTTTATGGCTTCCTACTCGTTGCTCATCAAAATGGCTGTTCTGACGATAAGCCTGCGGAACGTACAGGTAGAACGGAACCGCATGGCTGATGGCCAGTTCATTAGCATTGGGGTAACCAATACCTCTAATATTATGGTCACCGGTAACGGCAATAATGGTATGTTCGCCCAATGGCTGAGATTTTATCCAACTGATAAACTGGCCTAATTGATCGTTGGTATAACGCAGCGTATGGAATACTTCCTGTAGTTCCTCTCCACCGTTAGCCAGATTACTCAATCGATTTTGTTCAGCTTCAGACAGCGTTATCTCCGTTTTTTTATAGCTGTCCGGCGTTTTATAAGGCGGATGATGAGTGGTCGACATTGACATAATAAATACATGTTCCCCCTCTTTTTCTGCCTGAGCTAAACGGTCTTCGATAAAACGGAACATAAATTCATCGGGGACACCCCATGTGCCTGCCTGCGCTTCCGGATAACGTGATTTTAAGCCATTTTGCTCAATGAATTCACTGACGCCTAAATGAGGCAAAAACTGATTCAGATTACGCCATGAACCGTTGCCTGAAGTAACAAAAATAACCTTATAGCCGTTAGCCAGATAAGGCTTAAACATATTGCTGGCAAAGTCAGTAAACTGGGCAGTGGACTGGCTAATGTTATTATGCGGGCTGCGAACAAAGAACCGGCTCAGGCTGTCAATTGTGCCGTTACCTTCAGCAATAAACCGCTTGAACCGCCAGTCTGTTTGCCAGTGGCTTCTCAAAGCACCGAACAGATCTCGGTCCGGGCGATCGTAGCTTTGAAGGTAGTAACCCATGCTTTCCATAACGGCAAAAACGACATTTGGTGGCTGACTTCTGGCGATTGGATTACTGGCAGTCGTTGCCATAAATGGCGCCAGCCCGGCAGGCGTAGGATTATCTAGAAAACGGCTTAATAACTCGGAACCTTGATTATCAGGCGCTTGTGGAAAGTGGCCATATTCCCGATAGGCTTTGTAAGCCCAAGAGAAAGCGATTGGACCATTAGGCGTCAGCATATTTAATAATTTCACTTCCGAAATTTGAGCATCTGACTGCCTAAGCGGGAAGGTGCCGACCGAACCGCGCATGCCGACAAAGCCAACGGACAGTATAACCAGCGTTAAGATAACGGAAACTAACGGTCCGGCTGGGCGTAATGGCCGGACATTTAATTGATGCTGCCAGCGTCGATAAATTTTAAACAGGATAATGGCAAACGCCACCAGACAAAGTATGCCGCGAATGACCGGATAGTCACTCCACAGGGTCTTCAGTACAGCGACAGTGTCATCATCTATCAGACCGAAAACAAAGATATCGATCGCCCGTTCATAGGTGGCATAGTAAAAAATATTACCTACGGCCATGGTGGTGATAAATAGGCTGAGTATGGTTGCTAACAGCGGCCAGAAGCGTTGCCACACGGTAAAGCTGGTTTTATTGATGGCGAGTATTCCGGCTATCAGCAGGCAAGGGACAAAAAGTAAGCTGGCGACGCGAATATCGAATAGTCCGCCAATCCAGAACATTCGTTTTACATCGGCAGATAATCCGGCCAATACCTCATCGGAGCCATAATACCAAAGGAGGTATGCTCTGGCGGCGAGCTGTATTATAACGGCTAATATCCATGGGAGCGTTAACGCACAGAACGCCTGCTTAAATCTGGGGAACCACATAATATTTTTCCGTAAAACTAATGAGTTACTGTTAATGAAATGAGGTGACTTTTTAACTTTATTATTTTTGAATAGCATTGTTTTCAAGGCAAACTTGGTTCTTAAAGGTCTCTGTAAAAATCGTTAGCTAAAGGAAAATTACTGATAAGGTATATCTAAGAGCCTATATCAAGGGATTGGTGTAGCTCTATAATCCGTCCTTTATTTTATCCTGATTGCGAGATAATAACG
Source organism: Budvicia aquatica DSM 5075 = ATCC 35567 (assembly GCF_000427805.1). Taxonomy (GTDB): domain Bacteria; phylum Pseudomonadota; class Gammaproteobacteria; order Enterobacterales; family Enterobacteriaceae; genus Budvicia; species Budvicia aquatica. Next base: position 48,740 of record NZ_ATYS01000029.1, read on the forward strand.
TTAAACGGCTTTGTTTATGAACATTGTTGGCTATGTTAGCCAAAGCTGAATTAATTGCACTATAAACAACGATGACTTTCAAGTAGTTTAGTTAATCTCTGCATCAGGGTAGCTATTTTCTATATGCTTTATCAGAGGGACTGCACAGATGAAATCTCCAAATCCATTTCTGCGGATAATTGCGATTTTTTTGATATTTTTTGGTTCCATCACCAGTCCATAACAGTTTCAAATGATTCACTGAGCGATATGGATAAACAACGGGTTATATTTCCCACTATAAACCACATATTCAATAGCTAAATGCAATGCAAGATTAGCGTGTAATTAATTATCTTTAATATTTGTGCTGATAACAATAGCTACTACCTATTTTATTGACCGGATGGACAGTGAATCAGTTTTTCCAAAAGTAATCTGGCTGTTAGGGAGAAATGCAGGTAAAAAACCCGGCTAACAAGCTATATTCTGCCGCTCGGATCCGCTAGAATTGCTGGTTTATAATGAAATCCTGTCAATCTATAACGACATAAAACGGTAAACGCTAAACCATGTTTGAAATTAATCCGCTAAAAAATCAAATTCAGGACCTGTCTGAACGGACATCGGTTCTGAGGGGGTATCTTTGACTATGATGCCAAGAAAGAACGTTTAGAAGAAGTCAATGCGGAGCTGGAACAGCCCGATGTCTGGAATGAGCCTGAGCGCGCTCAGGCCCTTGGTAAAGAACGTTCTTCCCTTGAAGCCATTGTAGAAACTATCGATCAGATGGAACAAGGTTTAGATGATGTTACTGGTCTTCTGGAATTAGCCGTTGAAGAAGACGACGAAGATACTTTTAATGAAACTATCGAAGAACTAAACGGACTTGAGGCTAAGCTGTCTCAGCTTGAGTTCCGCCGTATGTTCTCCGGTGAATATGACAGCGCTAATTGTTATATCGATATCCAAGCCGGTTCCGGCGGAACCGAGGCTCAGGATTGGGCCAGCATGCTGGTTCGTATGTATTTACGCTGGGCCGAAGATAAAGGCTTTAAGACCGAGATGATTGAAGAGTCTGATGGTGACGTAGCCGGTACTAAGTCTGCCACTATCAGGGTTATTGGTGAATATGCATACGGCTGGTTACGTACTGAAACTGGCGTTCATCGCCTGGTGCGTAAAAGTCCGTTTGATTCCGGTGGCCGTCGCCACACCTCTTTTAGTTCAGCGTTTATTTACCCAGAAGTCGATGATGATATTGATATTGATATCAATCCGGCGGATCTACGTATTGATGTTTATCGTGCTTCCGGTGCCGGTGGCCAGCACGTCAATAAAACTGAATCTGCGGTGCGTATAACCCATATGCCAACCAATATTGTGGTTCAATGCCAGAACGATCGCTCACAGCATAAAAATAGAGATCAGGCTATGCGTCAGCTAAAAGCCAAGCTGTATGAGTATGAGATGCAAAAGAAAAATGCGGATAAACAGATGATGGAAGATAACAAATCTGACATCGGCTGGGGTAGCCAGATTCGCTCTTATGTACTGGATGACTCGCGAATTAAAGACTTACGTACCGGTGTTGAAACTCGTAATACGCAGGCCGTATTAGATGGCGACCTGGATAGATTTATTGAAGCAAGCTTAAAAGCTGGGCTATAAAAGGATAGAACAGAAATGTCTGAGCAACCGAAAGAACACGATTTAGCTGAATCGGCCGCGGAATTAAATAATGAACTACAGTCCCGCCGTGAAAAATTAGCAGCGCTGCGTGAGCAGGGAAATCCGTTCCCGAATGATTTTCGCCGTGATATCACCGCTGACAAGTTACACAGCCTGTATGGTGATAAAGATAAAGAGCAGCTTGACGCTTTAGGTATTGAAGTGGCGATTGCCGGTAGAATGATGACCCGCCGTATTATGGGTAAAGCATCGTTTGCTACTCTGCAGGATGTCGGCGGCCGCATTCAGATTTATGTTTCTCGTGATGATTTACCGGAAGGTATTTATAACGAACAGTTTAAGAAATGGGATCTTGGTGATGTAATTGCTGCCCGTGGCCGACTGTTCAGAACTAAGACCGGAGAACTCTCGGTTCACTGTCATGAAGTACGTCTGTTAACCAAAGCATTACGTCCGCTGCCGGACAAATTCCACGGCTTAGCCGATCAGGAAACCCGCTATCGCCAGCGCTATTTGGATCTGATCACCAACGACGATTCTCGCCGGACATTTGTTATTCGCTCTAAAATCATGGCCGCCATCCGCAACTTTATGGTTCAACGTGACTTTATGGAAGTTGAAACGCCAATGATGCAGGTCATTCCCGGCGGCGCAACGGCTCGCCCGTTTGTGACTCATCATAATGCGCTGGATATTGATATGTATCTGCGTATTGCCCCGGAGCTTTATTTGAAGCGCTTGGTGGTCGGTGGTTTTGAACGGGTATTCGAGATTAACCGTAACTTCCGTAATGAAGGGGTTTCTCCGCGCCACAATCCAGAATTTACCATGATTGAGCTTTATATGGCTTATGCCGATTATAAAGACCTGATTGCTCTGACTGAAGACTTGTTCCGCACATTGACTACCGATGTATTGGGTTCATCAACGGTTGAGTATGGCGATCAGACTTTTGATTTTGGTAAGCCTTTTACCAAAATGACGATGAAAGAAGCCATCTGTCACTATCGTCCGGAAACTAACGTTGCCGATCTGGATGATATGGAAAAAGCCAAAGCGATTGCTCAATCTATTGGTATTAAAATTGAGAAGAGCTGGGGCTTAGGCCGTATTCAATGTGAAATATTTGAAGAGACTGCTGAGAGTCATTTGATCCAGCCTACCTTTATTACTGAGTATCCGGCAGAAGTGTCCCCACTGGCGCGCCGTAATGATGACAATCCGTTTATTACCGATCGTTTTGAGTTCTTTATCGGCGGGCGTGAAATCGGTAACGGCTTCTCTGAGTTGAATGACGCAGAAGATCAGGCTGAGCGCTTTGCTGAGCAGGTCAATCAGAAGGATGCCGGTGATGATGAGGCGATGTTCTATGATGAGGACTATATCACCGCACTGGAACACGGTTTACCACCGACCGCTGGTTTAGGTATCGGTATTGACCGCATGGTGATGCTGTTTACTAACAGTCACACTATTCGTGATGTGATCCTGTTCCCGGCAATGCGCCCGGTTAAGTAATCTTAATCAGTAGAAAAAAGGAGTCGTGATAAATATCGCGGCTCCTTTTTTATGAGGAATAAAAAACACGGTATTTAGCCCTTTTTACTAGCAGCGGTACCTGAAAAATTTCTATGCAGCGCTGGACGTTGATTGATTTTCAGCAACCACTTCAGTATGCGTATTGGCGAGAATTGCCGGTGATGGTGATGCTTTGTGTCCACTTTTGTTTTTTAGGTGCATAAACCAAAAAGGCAAACCTACCAGAAGCCCGCCAAGGATGTTACCGATAGTGACCGGCAGCAGGTTGTGGGCCACAAAGTTGCTAAAGGTCAGATCGGCAAAGTTATCCGGCGTCATATTAATTGCCAACCAGAACTCAGGTTCGGCAAAGTTTTTAATCATCAATCCCATTGGAATCATGTACATATTGGCGATGCTATGCTCAAAGCCGCTGGCCACAAACATGGCGATCGGCAGGATAAGTATAAACATTTTGTCCATCAGGCTTTTGCCTGCATAGTTCATCCAAACGGCCAGACATACCATCAGGTTAGCCATCAGACCCAAAAAAATAGCCTGAATAAAAGTATGGTGGAGTTTATAATTGGCCGTATTCAGTACGTTCAGGCCCCACTGTCCGTTAGCGGCATCATGCTGTCCGGCTAACCATATGATGGCGACTAACAGCAGTGCGCCAATAAAATTACCGATATAAACGTTAAACCAGTTTGCTAACATTTGCCCTAAGGTAATTCTGCCGCTGGCCTTGGCTACGCAGGTCAAAATTGTTGAAGTAAATAAGTCTACGCCGCAGGCGACAACGAGCATCAGTCCCAGAGAGAAGCAGGCACCGCCTAAAAATTTAGCCCATCCATAGGGGGCATCGGCAGTGCCGGTAGTGGCTGTAATATAGAAGACAAAGGCAATGGATATAAACAGGCCGGCGAGTATTGATGAAACATAGGTTTGAGCTATAGGTTTGTTAGTTTTATACACCCCTGCATCTTCAGCTATTTTGGCCATTTCAGGGGCTGAGAAGCAGCTAACACTATTCGAATTATTATCCATAATGGTACTCTCTTAGTTATCGATTATTACGTTGACTGCTGCCGACCTGAGTTCAGTGAGACAAATATAGGCTATACGGCAACGGGCATGTATAGGGTATTGACGAGTATTGTCGCCAGTGTCGAAAATCTATCAGAGCGTAGGTGGCTTAACGTCAGAAGCTGAAGCCTGCGGTTTTGATGATATTCAGCCTTTCTCCGTGGGTAAGAACACCATAACTACCGTTAACTAAGCATATTTCATGCCAGAGATTTTTATAATTTTGATATTTTTAACTGACTGATAACTATTATTTTTTGATATTTAGTCCAAAGTGACTTAGTGTCGGTTTGTCATAAGTGACGATCATTGCTGACAAAATTATAAATGATTCTTATTTATATTTGTTGTGGTTAAATATATTGATAAGCGTTTTCATCTGTTATTTTAGGTTAAATAAGACTGGTTTTTAATATCGTGAAGGAATTAATTTTCAATGGTTGTAATAACCTATGTCTATGATAGGTTATTACTATCTGCAATATTATTTTAGGCTGCTATAATGAACGCAGTTAAAGAATAACGTTAATGTGAAATAAATATGAGGAAATGGACAATGAGCACAATTAAATCATTAAAAACCAAAGATTCTAAATTAGCATTTACACGTAATGATGTAGATGAGAGCGTAAAACTTTCCTCCATTAAAGCATTAAACTATATGGTTGCTCAATTTGCCGATTTGGCTTTGATAACTAAACAAGCGCACTGGAATATGAAAGGTGCAAACTTTATCAGCGTGCACGAAATGATTGATGGTTTCCGTACCGCGCTGTTAGACCATCAGGATACCTTTGCAGAACGCGTTGTTCAGTTTGGCGGTACCGCGATGGGTACATTACAAGCGGTAGCCGTTACCACAACGTTAAAAGCGTATCCAACCGATATCTATACGGTTAAAGACCATTTGGTTGCGTTGGCCGATCGTTATGCTGTGGTGGCAAACGAATTGCGTAAAGCCATTGTTGAGGCGCAAGATGAAGACGTTGCTGATATGTTTACCGCAGCTTCCCGTGATTTAGATAAATTCCTATGGTTTATGGAAGCTCAATTAGCTTAATATTTCTCTATCACTAAACAGAAAGCCCCTGGTATTTATACCAGGGGCTTTTTTATTATGGCAACGACCTGAATGATCAGAAGGATATTTATTGATTTTAAGTTGAGCTCAATTAATATAAAAACTTCATGGGTACTCTGTAGGTGAAATAATGAAGCAGCTGTCTAAATATATTGAACTTTATCGTCCGCCGCACTTACATTTGCGTATTCAAGATGAGGCTGATGCTCCGGATATTTTTACCTTAGTTCAGTCAGAGCAGCAGCGTTTAAGTCAGACGCTTCCCTGGCCGATGTCAGTTCGACACCAGAATGATACTTTGAATACCATTAAACAGAACCGCCAGCTATTCGCTCAGGGGACTTCAGCGGTTTATGTCATTCGCTGGGATGGTAAAATTGCAGGAATTGTAGGCTTTAATACCATTGATGGTGATGAAGCGGTTATTGGCTATTGGATTGCTTCCGCCTTTGAGGGCAAAAGTGTTGCCTATAATGCCGTTTCTGCTCTGGTTGACTGGTATGCAAAAGAAGGTGAGCTAAAAACCTTTATTATAAAATGTTCGGTAGAAAATCCCCGCAGCAACCGCCTTGCCCAACGATTAGGCTTTTATTTTCACCATCTGGAACCGCAGGGTGAGAAGATCGGCCAGCGTTTTTTAGACCAGAATATCTATTATTATTCACCGTCAGACAAATCAGCGGGGTAACATCCGTTTGGTTGTATGCCTGACTCCGGGTTCTTCACATACTATCCCGGCAGAATTTTTATCTTAGGGACTGCTAATGACACAGAATATTTATGACGATCAGACTTTTTTTGATGGTTATGCCCAGCTTAGTCGATCGGTCGACGGGCTAAACGGAGCACCTGAGTGGCCGGCTATCAAAAAGATGCTTCCTGACCTGAAAGGCTTGAGGGTGATTGACTTAGGCTGTGGTTATGGTTGGTTTTGCCGTAGTGCCCGAGAGCAAGGAGCCGCTGAAGTTATGGGATTAGATCTGTCACAAAAGATGCTCAATAAAGCTAAATCCATGACTCATGATGAGGCGATAAGCTATAGGTTAGCCAATCTGGAGTCACTTGAACTTGCTGAAAATAGCTATGACTTAGCTTACAGCTCGCTGGCATTACACTATATCGTCAACTTACCACAACTGTTAAAAACGATTTATAACTCATTGGTTTCCGGAGGGTACTTGGTATTCTCAGCCGAGCACCCAATTTTCACTGCGCCCAAACATCAGGGATGGATAGTTGATGCGCAGGGGCAAAAGTCATGGCCGGTAAACAACTATCAGGCTGAAGGTCAACGGATTACTCATTGGCTAGCTGAGGGGGTAGTGAAGCAGCACCGCATGCTGGGTACATATATCAATTTGTTGATTGACCAAGGGTTCACTATTAGCCATCTTGAAGAGTGGGGGCCAACGCCTCAGCAGATAGTGGATACTCCGGCGTTGGACGAAGAAAAAGAACGGCCGATGATATTTTTACTTTCTGCCAGAAAGTAACTAACAGCCGGGAATATATTTGTTAACTGAATGATGCGGATATCAGTTCGGACGTCTCTAATTAATGCATGAAACTAGTACATTAGAATATTGTGACATTTTATTCTGTAAATAAGTAAAATTATGGTTGACGAGCTCCACGAATTTAACGTATTTTTGCAGTCTGCAAAGAGGAGTAACTTCGTTGTCGGCTAATCGTCAGTACGATGCACGCATATGCATCCGGTTACCGAGCAACCTTGGGTTGTAAGTGAGATCTTGCCGGAAGGCGAGGTGCGCTTATAGCTAACTAAATTAGCGGTCGCGTCTTCCGACGTTGGCCGTTTTTTTATGTCTGAAGATTAGGTTTTTGACTGGCTGAACTATGATTTGTGAAGGGTATGTCACCTTTTACTGAGGTAGCGAAGGCAGCAAAAATTGAAGGAGACTCCTGAATGAATTCTATTGGTAATCCCCTGCTGTGGGGCAGCTTTACCGTTATCGTTGTTATTATGCTACTTATCGATCTGCTAGGTCAGGGAAAGAAACAGGGTGGCGCAATGTCATTTCGCCAGGCAGCCGTCTGGTCAATCGTCTGGGTAAGTTTATCTCTACTGTTTAACTTCGGTTTATGGTGGTACCTGAAAGGGACCGCCGGACAACAGGTGGCTGACACTCAGGCCCTGGCCTTTTTAACCGGTTACTTAATTGAGAAAGCGCTGGCCGTCGATAACGTTTTTGTCTGGTTGATGCTGTTTAGTTATTTTGCCGTGCCGGTTGCCCTACAACGCAGAGTATTAGTTTATGGCGTATTAGGTGCGATCGTTCTGCGGGCCATTATGATTTTTGGCGGTAGCTGGCTGATAACTGAGTTTGAATGGTTACTTTATGTATTCGGCGCATTTTTGCTGTTTACCGGTATTAAAATGGCATTTGCCAACGATGATGGTGGTGATATTGGCGAAAAACCATTAATTAAGTGGATTCGTGGTCACATTAGAATGACAGACCGTATTGACGGAGAGCGTTTCTTTGTTCGTCAGAATGGCCTTCTGTATGCCACTCCACTGTTTTTAGTATTGATTCTGGTTGAAATCAGTGACGTTATTTTTGCCGTTGATAGTATTCCGGCTATCTTTGCTGTGACCACCGATCCTTTTATCGTTCTGACATCTAATCTGTTTGCCATCTTAGGGCTTAGGGCGATGTACTTTTTATTGGTAAACGTTGCTGAACGTTTCTCAATGCTTAAGTATGGTTTAGCCGTCATTTTAGTGTTTATTGGTATAAAAATGCTGATTGTTGATTTTTACCATATCCCGGTAGCTTACTCTTTGGGTACCGTGGGGAGTATTTTAGCCATCACCTTAGGGATTAACGTTTGGGTTAATCGTCAGGCAGATAAAAAGGCAGGTAAGCTATAACGCAATGTTAGGAAAGATATCAACGGTGATGTTATTTAACCCAGATAACTAGCCGGCGTTGTCGCCATACAAAAAGCCACTGTGTTTTTAATACAGTGGCTTTTTACTGTCATTGGTATCAACGCAGATTACTGGCGATAGGCCTGACGGATTTGTTGGATAGTATTGGTAAATGCTTCAGCTTCAGCCTGATTTTCGTGTTCAGAAATCAGCTTCTCCATTCTTAGGATAACTTTACCAGAATCGGCCTGGCCCATAGCTTTAAGCATTAGGGTCATAATGGCTTTCAGGCAGGTGATCTCTTTAGCCATTTCTTCCTGCGTAGAGGCTGTCGGGAAATCGATGTTGTTCATAGTGTGTCCTGTCGATATCGATGCTTTTCATCTTTCAAGTCACCAATCAGTGAGCTTGTCGTCTTCCTGCACCTCGAGTGATTTTAAGTATGTCGGATTAAATTCGCTAAGTATGTTAGCAAAGTATTTATCAATAAGAGAGCATCTCTTAGTTTAAAAATGTTGAAAACAGCCTATATTATAGAGATAATAATTCTCATTACTGTTTGTGAGCGCACCATTTTATGTCATCAGCCCTTAAGGCATTAAAGAAACTGCGTAAGAAAGCGGCTAAGCACGCAAGTAAGGATAAAACCGGCGATCGTGCTTTACAGCAACTTTCTCGACCTGTGGCTTTACCTGTTAATCACGCTCGATCTGCCAAGCCAACGGCAGATGATTCCGCATGGCGTGAATTATCTCAGGAGGTTGTCGGTTCAATGTTGGGCGAAGTATCTAAACCGTTACGCCCTTTGCTTGACTGGTTTAATCATACCGGTGGCGTGGGGTTAGTGCTGGATAGTTTGCAGACAAAACGCAGCAGCGCCGGGCAGCAGCCGTTTTCAAACAATATGCGTATATCAACCAAGAACATTTCAACTCCGGCTATATTGCGTTTGCCGCTTAAGTCCCCGCCTTGTAAACGTTGCCCAGCTAAGATGGGCGGTGTTTGTCAGTGTGCAGCTAAACGCTTTGGCTAACGCGTATTGATATGGCCTCTACTGTAAAAACTCCGATATACCAAGGGTGCTAACCCGGTCTCTTCTTTAAATATCCTGCAAAAATAGCCAATATCCTCAAAATCGCTTTATTGAGCAATTTGTTGAATAGTCAGTTTTTCTTCCAATATCAATGAGTGGCACGTTAAATGCGCTGTGCATGAATTGATTGCAGCGGTTAACGCAGGTAAGACCATGAGATTTGAGTAAGGGGGCGTTATTTTGAGAAGATTTCAACAGCAGATATTGGGGATTTAAATGCTCAATAATCAATACACTGGCGGGAATATATCTATACTCGTCATACTTCAAGCTGCATCTTTGTTGGCTGCGCTCACTCACCCGAACCACTTACCTGAGTCAGCTCATCGGGGCTTGCTCTCTTGCCGACGCGATGCCACTCGAATTATTTTGGCTATAAAGAACAGCCCTGTTGATTACCGCGTATCAATCAACAGGGCTTAAATGATTATTATCTGGCAAATGCGGCTACGGCGCTGACCAACGGGCCACCCAGAGTACGTTTTAACGTTGTCAGGGCAATACCTTTAAGTAAGGTTTTCGCTCCCTGGCGCACGGCATTATTGATGAAGTCACGCTCTTCGCTCTGTTCCATCCAGCCATAGCTGTCTACGGTTTCCAACAACGCTCCGGCGGTAATGACCTTGCTATCAAAACGAATAGCCACAGAACCGGCATAGCGACGGTACTGGATCTCTTTGATACCAGGAATTTGTTCAAGCTGTTCAATCAAAGCCGTTACTTCGGCATGATGATGCTGAATATATTCCGAACGAATACGGATACGGTTTTGGGTCTGATGAACGTATGGAGTCATGGTGATACACCTAAATGATAAAGGTAACGAGAATAATTTACATTAAGGTTTGAGGTCTGTCCAGTATTCTTATTGACCAGTTTGCGCTGTGAGATGACAAAAATTTATCCATTTATGTTGTTTTGTCATTTAAATGTGACTTACTACAAAATGAAGCATGTTTAGGTGTTTAAAATCATTGGGTAGCGTCATATGATAGTCATAACAAAAATTTAACTCTTTCCTGCGTTTTACGTGGGATGAATGAATCTCATTTAGGACACAGAATGTCATCCAATAGCTTTAGTGGATTAATGGCGTTACGCCGCTTTGTTGAACTTGCCCACCACATACCGGGTCGTTTAAGGCTACGCTTTACTAATCGCTTAATTGCAGGACTGAGTCAGAGCAAACTCTCTTCCCTTGAAGAGTTATGTGGCCCGGATCAATGCCTGCGTAGCTATACGCTAAATACAGCGACCGGCAGTCTATTACTGGAATACGATGCAAAACGGTTATCACCGGCTCTGTTAGAGCAACTGTTTGGTGCTGATGACGATCTCGCACAGCAGGCCTTAACCGCCATTTTGCCAATTATCTCTCCGTCAGATAGCCAATAACGAGGAACTGAACATGAGCAGCGACAGCAACAATAACGATCAGGAAAATCAGGGGTTTCAGGGAATGCCGCCATATGGCCCTTACGGCTATCCGACACCGCAACAGATGCAGCAAATGCAACAGCAGATGCAGCAACAAATGCAGATGCAGCAGCAACAGATGATGTGGCAGCCTTATCCACCAATGTGGAATCCAATGTGCGGCCAGCCGCCGATGGGCTATCCGATGTCGCAGCAACCACCACAATTTCAACAACCTCAGGCTCAGCAACCCATGCAGCCGGGCTTCGACTGGAGCGGACAGGCCCAGGGTATGGTTGAAGGGATGATGGGCGAGCAGGCGGGCATCTTTAAAAATATTATCAGCACTATTGGCGTTGATGATAAAGAGTTTTGGAAAGGGGCAATGATTGGGGCTGCCGCAGCGCTTATTTTAAGTAATGAAAGCGTGCGTAATACCTTACTGCAAACTTTTGCTAACGCCGGTGACCTGCTGAAAACCGGTAGTTCAAAAGTGAAAGACGCGGCTGAAAGCAGCGCCAATAGCGTGAAAGAGACGGTTGCCACCAGCAGCGCTATTTTCCGTGATACCGTTCAGGCCGGTAAAGATGGCTTTCAGGAATCGGTAGAACGCCATCGCCAGCCAGAGATTGCAGAGGGAGACGACGAGCATGAGCAATAATAGCGATCGTTTAAATCCGGCCAGTAGAGCCCTGATTGCCGGCGCCTTAGTGGGTGCAACCGCTTCGGGTGTAGAACAATGGCGTCGTTACCAAAATGGTGAGCAGACCATTAATCAGGCCACCAGCAAAGTATTGATCGATGCCACTAAAGCCGGCTTGGTCAGCGGCGCGGCAATGACCGTTGCCAATGCAACGGCCGGACGTCCGATATTAACGTTATTAACGGTGCTTAGCGCAGGTGCTGCCGGCCTGTATCTATTAGATGCAATGAAGAAAGGACAGACAGATGAAACAGCCGAATAATCCTTATTACTATAATCCGTATTACATGCCGTATGCGCCTTATCCGGTTGATCAGACTCCGCCTCAACAGCCTTATCGTACTGATAACAGCCGTGCGCATCTCATTACCGGTATTGTTGCCGGTGCAGCTATTGCTTATCTGCTGTCTAACCGTAACGTACAACAAAGCATCAGCTCGACGGCTAACAAAGCTTGGGGAGCGGTGCGCGGTGAAGTTGAAGAGTTAAAAGAGCGTTTGGCTGATGTTCAGGCAGAACTGGATTACTACCGGGATAAAGATCAAGACAGCGAGTAATTGCCCTAATGACCAATCAAACTCTTGTCACTCTGGTACATAAGTTACCGGGAAGGCTACGCGCGCGTATTCCTTATTTACGTCAAAATCAGGATGTTGCGGGCTGGCTTAAAACTCAGTTGCTGTCCTTAGCCGGCGTGCGGAGCGTACGTTTACGCCCGGCGGCTGCTTCGGCGGTACTGACCTACGATATTAATAAGACCGATGAGCTGACGTTGCTGGCTCAGCTCAACGCAATTGACTGGTCTCTGGCAACCGACAGTGAGTATGAAACTGAATACTGTGGCGGTGATAATCTGCTGAATATTGCCGGTCTGGCAATGACTCAGTTTCTCCCCAAACGTTGGGCTGCGCTGCCGGCAATGGTACTAATTGCTCCAACTATAGCCGAAGGTATTGATTCACTACGCCACCGGGAGTTAAAGGTTGAAGTGCTCGATGGCTTGGCGTTGGGCTTATCAATGGTGCGCGGAGATTATCGTACTGCGATGCTGACTCAAAGCTTGCTGACCCTTGGCGAATACTTTGAGCAAGAGACCAGCCGACATTCTGATGAGCTATTGTCTCAATTGATGCAGCCTCAATATCATCCGGTATGGATTGAGCGAGACGGCACCAGCTGTGAAATCAATGCTGAACAGCTAACCAACGGTGATGTGATGCTGCTCGGTCCGGGAGATAATATTCCGGCAGATGGCACAGTACTGCGCGGCGTTGGTTTAATTAATCAGGCTTCGATGACCGGTGAAAGCGTACCTGTTCGGCGTGAGTGCGGGGCGTGGGTGTTTGCCGGTACTCAGGTTCAGGACGGTAATATTGCCGTCAGAGCAGATAAAGTCGGCGATGAGTCTTCGACGGCTAATATTCGTCGTTTTATCACTGAATCACTTAGCCAGCGCAGTGAAACTCAGCAAGTAACTCAAAAAATGGCTGACCGTCGGGTCGCGATTACTCTTGCCGCCGGTGCGGGTGTTTTTGCCCTGACCCGTGACTGGAATCGCCTGGCTTCGGTTTTCTTGGTTGATTACTCCTGTGCTTTAAAACTCAGTACGCCAATTGCCTTTAAATCTATTATGTATAAGGCGGCTAACTCTGGCCTGTTGCTGAAGGGCGGGCGGGCGATTGAACAACTGGCTGATATTGACACGGTGGTGTTTGATAAGACCGGTACGCTGACCTATGGCGATATGCTGGTGACCGACGTTGTCAGTTTTGATCCAAAACATACTTGGGCAGAGCGTCTGCTGGCGATTGCGGCCTCGGTTGAAGAACATAGTAACCATCCTCTGGCCAGAGCGGTGGTCAGCGCAGCGAAACAGCATGAGCTTCCTCATATTAATCATGGTGAAGTGGAATATGTTATTGCTCACGGCTTGATCTCTGAACTGGATGACCATCGCATGGCAATCGGCAGCCGCCATTTCCTGCATGAACATTACAATATTGATTTCGGGCCGTTTGAGTCTCAGATTGATGAGTTGGAAGAGCAGGGGCGCCATCTGCTGTTTATTAGCCTGGATGAACGTCTGGTAGGAATGATTGGCCTGCAGGATAACGTGCGGGAAGAAGCGGCTGAGGTGATCAGCCAACTGCGCGATCTGGGTGTGAAGAACGTTGTATTGCTAACCGGTGATAAATATCACAAGGCTGAGCAAATGGCGAAAGAGCTGGGCATTGATCGTTTCTATGCCGAAGCAACGCCTGAAAGCAAAGTCAGCGTGGTTCAGTCACTGCAGGAGCAAGGCTGCCGCGTGATGTTTGTCGGCGACGGGGTGAATGATGCTCCGGTACTGACTCAGGCAAACGTTGGTCTGGCAATGAACCGTAGTACTGAACTGGCCCAGCAGGCCGCCGATGCAGTATTGCTGCAAGATTCGCTGCACGGTGTAGTGGTTGCCAGAGAGCTATCCGTTGAAGCAATGCGCTTAGTGAATAGCAATATCCGCTTAACCGAGTGGATTAACAGCGGCATTATGCTGGCAGCGGCAATGGGCCGGCTATCTCCGACTTACAGCGCGCTGTTGCACAACGGTACAACTATGGGTGTATTACTACGTTCGCTGGCGGCAAGGAAATAGCGTCAGTTTATTATCGGGCTAAGCCATACAGCTATAGCCCGATAAGCTTTAATTTCAGTCAATTAATCATCATTAAGGGAACCAATGTATGAGAAGTGGCATTAGCTATAAGTTACGCGGATTACTGATTATTGCTTTAAGCATTTTGATGGTCTCAGGCTGCGCCACCCGTTCTATTTCTAATGCCGGGAACGGGCAAAATCAGTTTTACGGCGGTGAATTAAGAGATCAGGACGTGCTTGGTGCAATGCCTGAACAGGGCATCACTGATGCAGATATTAAAACGGCGCTTAATAATTCCCGCTATAGTTTCAGATTACCGAAAGACTCGTCTATTTTACTGATTCAATCTGGTGCAATGACGCCGGACCCGGCGATGCAAGCCGCGCTGAAGCAGTTCTATTCCGTCTCCGTATTCTCAGGTGTTCCTCCGGATTCATATCGTTATAGAGACAGCCAAAATAAAGATACCAAGGTTGATTATCCTAAACTACTGCGTCTGACCGCGGCTAACGGCGGCCAAGATAAGATTCTGGTTTATTGGGGACAGTTGGAAAGCGGTAGTGAAAATGAAGCGACTAAAGTTGTTTCATGGGTGCCTTTTGTCGGCGGCGTTCTGCCCGATGAAACCCAACATATGCGGATTGTATTACGCATCGCGCTGATTGATGTGCTGAGCGGTCGCTGGACAACCTTTACGCCAGAAACCTTTGAAAGCTCTATGGTCAGCGGTCGGTATAACCGGGATTCCAAAGATGTAAAACAGGTTATGGCGCTGAAAGAGCAGGCTTATCAGGCTGCGGCCAAAGAGATTTTTGAGCGTTTTAGCCGCTGATCGGTAAGTATTAATAAAACGGAAGCGGCTCTGAACATAATAGGGCCGTTTTATTGTCTTTAAGCCTTATCATATTCTGGGATCAGTGCCCGCACTTCCGCCGTTTCCAAATGTACCAACTCTCTGTGCTGATTGAGCGGCTTATCTAAAAAGTGAGTCAGTAAAATCTGTAACGGATCGCCGTGACCCACCAGCAAAATATGCTTGCCGTTATACTGCTGCTCCAGCTCTTTAATAAACGCCATTTGTCGCGCGCAGACTGACTCTAAGCTTTCGACATTACCGAATTCATGTTCAGGGTCTTCGGCATCGTGCTGCCAAACCGGCGGATAGTGGGAGTCATCTAATTTTTCGAAATCGCCAAAATAGCGTTCACGCAGGGCCGGATTAGGCTTAAGCGGAACAGATAAATGGTCTGATACCAGCGCGGCTGTTTCAGTGGTTCGTTTGAAGTCTGAGTGAAAGATGATATCCGGTTTAGGAAACGGCCAGTTTTCCAGCGTGCGAACAACCTGAGCAATTCCCCATGGGGAGAGGCCATAAGCATCCCGGCCATGTTGAATATCACTGATAACGATTTTTTGCTGATTGGCTAAGCTATTACCATGGCGAAGTACGTAGTAAGTGTTGTGTAGAGACATACGTTCAGTTCCCTTATGTCAGATAGAGCTACAGCTTTGATTGAAGGCTCGCGGTGAGCGTTATGCCGGTTAGTTAAGTGTTCTTATACAACATGGTCCAAGTCGGTTGTCATCCCTCACCCTCGTTATCCCTTTCTTCGTCATCCCTTTCTCCCTTTCTCCCGTTATCCCCGCGAAAGCGGGGATCCAGATTTTAGCTAACAAGTTAACGCTTAGCCTAAGGACTGGCCCCCGTTTTTCAACGGGGTGACGACGAGAGTGTGCTATGTAATGTAATCCCACTCCAGCTTCATCCCTTTCTCCGTCATCCCCGAGAAAGCGGGGATCCAGATTTTAGCTAACAAGCTAGCGCTTAGCCTAAGAACTGGACCCCGTTTTTCAACGGGGTGACGACGAGAGTGTTCTATGCCATGTAATCCCACTCCAGCTTCATCCCTTTCTCAGTCATCCCCGCGAAAGCGGGGATCCAGGTTTTAGCTAACAAGCTAGCGCTTAGCCTAAGGACTGGACCCCGTTTTTCAACCTGTCTCTTATACACAAGTCCCCGACCTATTCGTTGGGGATTTTTTTGAACTTTTTCTCTGTCTGTTGATCTTTCTTTATATTTCCTCTCATTCTTGATTTTAAAATGTTACTTTCTGACTGCTATTCATGGGCTAAACAGGTTTTCGGGCTGGCCAAACTTGGCGATCCCCGCCGTACCCGTCGCCTGGTAACTCTCGCCACTTCTCTTGCTCAACATACCGGACTTTCTATCGTGAAATCGTCTCAATCTACTGCTGAAGTTGAA
>NZ_ATYS01000030.1 GCF_000427805.1 Budvicia aquatica DSM 5075 = ATCC 35567
TGGCTAAGGCTAACAGCGAAATTGAGGCTCAGCGCTCGGTTACCCTGGGGCGCGCAGATTCCCTGACTCGCTTGACCTTTAATGCGCCCATGCGCGGTATTGTGAAGAATATTGAAGTCAGCACCGTCGGTGGTGTTATTCCACCAAACGGCAAATTGATGACGATTGTTCCGCTAGACGAACAATTATTGATCGAGGCACGGATATCCCCCCGTGACGTGGCTTTTATTCACCCCGGTCAGGATGCGCAGGTTAAAATCACCGCCTATGACTATTCGATTTATGGCGGACTGAAAGGCAAGGTGACGATGATTTCACCGGACACCATTCAGGATGAAGTGCGCCGAGAGAACTATTATTACCGGGTTTATATTCGTACTGATGTCGATATATTGACCAATAAGTCAGGTAAGCAGTTCCCTATTTTTCCGGGAATGACGGCTACGGTTGACGTAAAAACGGGAAGTAAAACGGTACTGGATTATCTGTTTAAGCCGCTGAATAAAGCCAATGAAGCCCTGAGGGAAAGATAGAGATATTAATCTATTACCGATTCACGCATCACTAACTGCGGTGAAAATAGATATTCACCGGCAGGGATAGCGTTGTCAGCAAGCCGTTCCATTAAGCGCTCAACCATGGTTGTAGCCATATTAGCCAGCGGAGGGGCAACGGAGGTGAGGGACGGGGTAAATAACGCTGACATCAGCGTATTATCAAAACCAATAATAGAGATATCTTGCGGAACTCGAATATTCTGCGCCCGCAGGCCCGCGATCAATCCAATTGCCATCATATCGTTAATGGCCACAATCCCCTGTGGCATCATGGATGATTGAGCTATTTTTTCCGCCAGCTGTTTACCCAGTTCGGTCATTTCAGCATCGCCGTAGCCTTCGCGGGCTTTGCCTTCCAGTACGGTGCAGCTATCGCTAAGTCCGGCCTCTTTTACCGCAGATAAAAAACCATTAATCCGGCTGCTCCGGCTGGCTGACTTCCCGGTTTCGGTGGCAAAAGTGATTCTGCGGCAGCCCCGATCAATCAGGTGATATGCAGCTAGTTTCCCGGCCTGAAAATTATCCATTGAAACTCTATCGGTCTGAGGTGCTGTCTCGGTATCGCATCCCGGTTGGCTTTGCACATCATAGTTAACCATCACCAGACCGCGCTGCAGGGCCGAGTGGAGAAATTTTTGTTCAACCATGGTTGATGCCACTATGACGCCACGCACCCCCTGTGACAGCAGGTCGTTAATAAAGGCGTTTTCTTCTGCCGGATTACGGTAGGTGTTGCCCAACAATACCCGATACCCATAGCGGCGGGCAGCAATATCAACCTCATGAGCAAGGGAAGCAAAACTCGGATTGACGATTGAAGGGACTAATAAACCGAGCAGGCTGACCTGACCGGTTTTTAGCTGTAAAGCGGCGCGGCTGGGCTGAAACTGAAGCTCATTGATGGCCTGTTCAATGCGTAATAGGGTCTCTTTCCTCATCCGATCGGAACGACCGTTAAGGACATTAGAAACGCTGCTGACCGAAACACCGGCCCGCTGTGCGACATCACGTATTGTTGCCATTCTTCCTCAATTCTATTTATCCAGTTTCTGCCCCGGCTTATAGGGGGCAGAACTGATGATAAAGCTATTTAATTAAGTATCAACGTAATGCCCCATAGAGACTATCTAGGGTGCCATTTGGCCGCCGTTAACGTCAATGATCTGGCCGGTAATGTAGCCACTACAGGCGTGTGATGCCAGAAAAAGATAGCTAGGGGCGACTTCTTCACTGGTACCAAACCGCCCCATAGGTATAGTTGAACCGATTTTTGCAATCAATTCAGGGCTTTTATCACTGTGGAATGCGGTATCAATGCTGCCCGGTGCGACCACGTTAAAGCGAATATTGTCTTTGGTGAGCTCTTTTACCCAGTTGCGGTGCATGCTGTGCAGCCAGGCTTTTGAACTGGCATACAGACTGGCTCCGGGGCCTCCGCCTTCGCGGCCGGCAATTGAACCGCTGCTGATAACCGACGTTGTTTGGCCGCTGGCTTTGGCTGCCGCGCGTAAATGAGGAATTGAGTATTTGGTTACCATCATGGCAGAACGGGCATTCAGGTTCATAACATGGTCGTAAAATTCATCGGTAATTGCTTCCAGCCCATTGCGCCCGCCAAGACCTCCGGCATTATTAATCAGCACATCAATACCGCCGAAACGCTCAACAAAATCGTTAACTAACGTTTGGCAGTCTTCTGATTTGGATACGTCGGCGACGAAATAGGCAACTTCACCGCCCAAAGGCTTAAGTTGTTCCATGGCTTTCAGACAGCTTTCTTCCCGATAGCTATTGATACCAACCTTTGCACCACTGCGGGCGAAGGCTTTTGCCGTAGCCAAACCGATCCCGGACGTTGAGCCGGTGATAAGAATGCGCTTACCTTTCAGATCGTTAAACATAGTAGGGATTCCTGCTGTTGATGATGGTTAGGTATTGCTTTGTGTAACGATACACTAAAGGGTTTTTTCTGTCATCAATGAAAATAGAAATGATAACGTACCGCCTCCGGGCTGAGTGCGGAGAAAGCGCATACCGATGAAGTGGGTACTCGCTTCGATAATACGGTATGGACCGGCCAATTTACGCTGTTCTATATCGACTTTGATAATCAGGACATCAGTAATGATGTGGGCTGGACCAGCCTTGGCGCAACCAAATATCGTGGTGCGGAGTTAGCGTTCACTTACGATCTGAGCGATCTGTATAGCCAATTAGACGGTGCCCAGCGTATATACCAGCTATTCACAGTCGAAACAGCGTTCACCGGGCTCCGGCCCTGAATATATTACGGCTGAAAGTGCGGACGGTCAGTTTGGTAATATTCCCGGGTATATGGTGTGGAACTTCCGCGGAGAGTATGATTTTGGCCCAACGGTTTCTAATCTTAAACTGGGTGCCGGTGTAAAAAATCTGTTTGTTCAACGTTATTTTACCCGATCTAATGATAATAACTCCGGCAAATATGTCGACGAACCTAGAATTTACTTTTTTCAGGCATCGGTATCGTTTTGATAGCTTAAGGATAAATACCAAACAGGGAGCTAATAGGCTCCCTGTTTGGTATTTATCAATGGAAGCCTTTTATTTTCATCCATTGACTTTATGACTGGCTATCACAGAATAGCGACCTACTCATCAGGGATTTATGTTTAATATAACAGGGACGTTATAAATGAAAAAACTACTACTTTTATGCTTTATGAGTTTGTTTTTCTCGCTGGCTCACGGGCAAAGTAAAGATAAAGAACAATATGTTGATTACGCTATCAGCAAGAGCGAATTGTTGCGGTTTGCTTTTCCGGATAGCTGGAAGCCTCAAACTGGGTCGCACCCTTATGAAGTACAATATTTGTCGCCTAAGGGACAGGCGGTCATCGGAATTTTTGTTTTCAAAAGAGTAGACCTATCTGAGAGTACCACCCCTCAGAGTATCTTAGATCGTCAGATTGAAGAGATGAAATCTAAGATGACAAAGATTGTTTTGGTTGAAAAGATGAAACCCATTCAATTGGCGACTAAATCGCTGGATGGTGGAAAAACGCTGACGAGCGCTCTGTATACCGGAGAATATCGCGGGGCAAAGTTCTATTACTATTTTACGCTGGCGGAGTTTGATAGCAGTAAAGATGCGTTTGCTATTTTCGTACAGGCGTCTTCCCTTAGTGAATGGGAAAATTACCGGGAAGTTTTCGAACAAATTCCTGCGTTAACTCGGGTAGTAAAACAATAAATTAAAGTGCGCATTGGTTGATGTTATGTCGCTCAATGCGCAAGGTCTTAAGCCAAAAAAAGCTGAATCATTCTTGTTTGGATGTGTTGATATCAAACTGATGTTCAGTGACCCCGTTAATGGTTAAATGGGCGTGCCTAAGAATGTTTAGCGTTTTAAGTTCTTCAAACTTGCGATAATACAACTCTTTTAGCTCTGATAACGAGAGGTGTTGTCTGAAGCCCTGTTCCTGATTGGTTTGCCAGTATATCTCCCCCGATTGCTGGCGAAATGTTGCGCTCATCATTCCTTTCCAGTTCTTGCCCGATCGAGATAGCAGTAAATTATCAGCGCCGAGTGTTAGTGGATTAAAATCAAATCTCTCACCCTTTGAAAACACAATAAGGTTATGACACGTCGAACACTGAAATATTTCACGAGTATAGCGACTGAATACGTGAAATTGCCTTTCGGTAATGGTTTGTTGGTATTCATCAAGAAAATCATAATAATCCTGATCGGCGATATAGCGTGCTTTATAGCTTTCGAAGTCGCTCGAATCAGAGATAATACTCCCACACAAGCAGGTGAACTTTGACATAGGGTTACCCGTTAAGCTGTGTCATACGTGATAGTTGATCGAACTCAGCCCGTATGGTCTTATCGCCTTTGGTTGCGGTTAATTGATTTTCACCCGCTTGGATTTGATACCCTTTTTGCTGCAGATAGCGTGTTAATGCATTTTTATGATTCATTTCGTACAACGCTATTAGTTGGGGGAATATCGTCATTATTGCAAGATGATCGTTGCTAAACGACCGATCAATATCTGCGGATGAGATAGTGACGCAAAGAATACCTTCGCCATAATCTGCCAGATAATAACCGCTTGAGTTGAACATGCCGGAAGCTATCAGGCCGATAAAGTGTAAATCGGTTTCGCTGGCGTCAACAGTGTCGTTGCTTAATAAGTCGATACCATGATTTTCGCCATATTGTTTGAGCGTTAGCGCTTGTTGCAGCAGGTTTTGAGGGATATTCGATTGGCTATTTGCCCATGCCCATAACCAGGTTTGTGATGAGTGAGAAAAGGTGCCGAGGATTTGAATCGGAAAAAACAGGTTATCGCCAAAGCGGATCTCACCGTCATCTAAGTTGGCATTCCAGGGTAATTCGCCGATCAGATTAGCGAGATTATCTTGTTTTTCTAATGCAAACCCGCCGTACTGTTCGATTAGCGCCTGCTTGGTATGACAATCCGCTGATTGTTCGCTTTGGTCGAGTTGGCTTTCTTCGGGTTTCGCTTTACTTCCAAACAGTTTGTTAAAGATATTCACGCTACTCTCCATCACAGGGCTGATGTTTTATTCTAAACAAGGTACGGTTATCTGGTTATCCGTAATTCGAACGCGCTACCGCTTTTCATGACGAAATTGATCTTTTTGAACTCTAATACACCATTTGACCTGCTCAGCACTCCAGCCGCCGGTTCCATCATTCAGTTCGGCATAGCCGTCGACAGTTAATATGCCGGGTTCTCCATTCTGGTCTATGTCATCCATAAATCCGACGATTGGCATATTTTCAACGATGCGTATCTGGTTTCCGTAGCGATCGGTTTTGATATCGGTTTTAGATAAAAGATAGCAATCTGTATCGACCATTTCGTTAAAGTCTACGTACAAATAGACTCTATCTGGTCCTGTAGGCCAAGCACTGTGTTGATTGAGCTCAGTAGACATTGAACGATTACTCTGGCTTTTGGTACGCGGAGAACTGTGACCAATCAATTTTATGGTAGTTGGCATAGACTTTTCTTAGGTCGTCTCTGACTTCCATCAGGGCAAAGCCCAACAGGTTTGTACCACGCCAACGATTAGGATTGATGGCGTTGGGGTTATCTTCACCCAATCCGATGCCCCAGATAGTATCCAGCGGGCTGGCTTCCACCAGTACTTTATTACCGGTCGACAGTAGAAAATCGCGCATTGGTCTGTTTTGGGTAAACTTGTAGTAGTTAGCATTAAGCACAATAGCGTGCTTGGCTTTGTCCCACAGAGCCTGATCGAAGTGGCGGATCTTTTGCCCCAATGCCTTCATATGTTTGGCATCGGTGGCATTCATAATCTGTTTTTCTATTTCGGAATCGTCAAACAGGCAGGCTTTCTCAGCCATCATATACTGTTCGGCGCAGCGGTAAGTGTCGGTATCAACATGGAACGTTGAGTGTTGCCATTGGCCCAGACAGGTTTTATCGGCGGCGTCATGGTTAGGCTTCCAGAAAAACAGATATTCTGGTCGATCTCCCGAGTTATACCCACACATCAGTTTATCTCTGGAATATGCCATTTCACCGTGCCGGTTCCACAGCACCACGTGGCCGCAGATAAAGTCATCGCCATCTTCAGTCTGGTCTTCCGGGGTGTAGTATCCGCGCCAAGCCTTTGGTGCAGGGAACATCTGTTGATATTGCCGCTGTTGCTGAGGGGAGAGTCTGTCTAACCAGCTTAAAAGCTTATATTTATAATCTTCTCCGCCGCCCATACGCCAGCCAATGCTGTACTGGGAAATATCGGGGTACATCATCCATACCGGCGGCATAGGGTTATCTAACGTAAATTGGCTTTTCATGTACAGTCCCTGTGATTTTATCCATTATTTACAACCCGTCAGACCATTGAACAACGGTGTGGGGTATGGCGTTGAATCTATCATTAATTTGACTGTTGGGTAAGCTTTGTCCGCATTAATCACTAAGGGATAACAGGTGTCAGGGGGTGTTTTAAACGTAGTGAGCTGCGACCTTTAACCCTGATTCTGTTTAAGGCCGCAGCTATTTTCAGACTATAAGTTACCGGCAGAAGGCTTTGGCGTATACCTTTTGCCTAAGCCGACTATCTTGTGTTCTTCATCTGTGGTTATCCGAACGTCAATCGCGTTTTGAGCAACGGACATCATCAGTTTTAATCGATTAAGCTGGTTAACCTCACTGGCGCCGGGATCGTAATCAATGGCGAAGATATTGGCCGCCGGATAACGCAGTTTCAAACTCTTAATCACGCCACGGCCGGTAATATGGTTTGGTAAACAGCCAAAAGGCTGGACGCAGACAATATTATTTACCCCGATTTCTAATAACTCCAGCATTTCTGCTGTCAGTAGCCAGCCTTCACCGGCCTGATTGCCCAGCGATACCACCTGTTCTGCCATTGAGGCTAATTCGGCAATCGGCGGCGGTGCGGTAAAGCGTCGGCTACGTTTCAGCGCTTTATTGACAGACTTTCTCATCCATTCAATGGTGCTGGTAGCCGCCTGATTAAGCGCCATGCTGAGGAAGTTAAGGCCATACTGATGGCGGTCGTAGCGGGTACCGTAGGTGCAGGATAAAAAGAAATCCAGCATATCCGGCACGACGGCTTCGCCGCCTTCGGATTCAATCTGGCCCACTAAATCGTTATTCGCACCGGGGTGGTACTTCACCAGAATCTCACCGACGATACCGACTTTAGGTTTACGCACCGCCAGCAGAGGCAGGCTATCGAATTCAGCGACCATTTGAGCAACGTCTTTTTTGAACTGCCTCATGCTGGCCGGACCTTCCAGGTTGTGCTTACAGCGCTGGTTCCAGCTATCAAAAAGCCGCTGGGCTGAACCCGGTTCACTCTCATATGGTCGGGTGCGAAACAGCGTTCGCATCAGCAGGTCGCCATAGATAATCGCCATAACGGCTTTTTTGACCAGGCTAAAGCTATAGCGAAATCCGGGGTTTTCTTCCAGACCTGATGCACTGAGTGAAATAACCGGTACCTGCGGGAAGCCGGCATCCTCTAAGGCTTTACGAATAAAGGCGATGTAGTTAGTCGCCCGGCAGGCTCCGCCGGTTTGGGTAATAATGGCGGCGCTGGTTGCCGGATCGTATTCGCCATTTTGCAGCGCATCGACAATCTGACCGGTCACCAGTACGCACGGGTAACAGGCGTCGTTATTGACGTATTTAAGCCCGGTTTCAATCGCTGACTTACTCACCGTAGGCAAAACCTGCAAGCGATAGCCTTCGGAGCGAAATACCGACTGGATCAGGTCAAAGTGAATCGGGGCCATTTGCGGAGCCAGAATAGTATGGGTTTCCCGCATTTGTTCAGTAAATGGTGTACGTTTTGACTTATAAGGGGTATCGGAAGGCGGCGGTGGTCGCTGCCGGCGGGCATTCATTGCCGCTTTGAGCGAACGAATACGAATTCTTACCGCGCCCAGATTAGCGCCCTCATCAATTTTAATCAGGGTATACACTTTATTGGCGGCTTGCAGAACCTCTTCTACCTGGTCAGCGGTAAGGGCGTCCAGGCCGCAGCCAAAAGAGGTTAACTGAACCAGCTCAAGCTGCGGACAGGCAGCAACATAGGCGCCGGCAGCATATAGCCGGGAGTGGTAAGCCCATTGGTCGACGACTCGTAACGGTCGCTGTAGCAGGGATTCTCCCAGATGGGCTACGCTATCTTCGGTCAGTACCGCCATGCCTTCTTCAATAATGATGCGGTCAATACCGTGGTGAATTCCCGCATCGACATGATAAGGTCGGCCGGCCAGCACAATGCCCGGCTGGTTATTTTCTACCAGCCATTTCACCACCTCTTTTCCTTTGGCTCGGATCTCTTCTCGCACTGACTGAAGTTCTTGCCACGCAGCCTGTACCGCCTTTTTCACTTCACCTCTGCGTACCCCGAGAGCTCGGAATTCATCAAACAGCACCTTCTCAACGGATTCAAGATGGTTAAAGTTGATAAACGGATTGTGATATGGGACCTGACAAAGGCTGATCGAATCAATGTTGGTACGTACTACTTCGGTGTAAGTACTAACCACCGGACAGTTGAAGTGGTGGTCACTGCCTTTGGTTTCCTGCCATTCGTAGGTCACTGACGGGAAGAAAATGCGATCGACTTTACGTTCGATCAGATGCTCGATATGGCCATGAACCAGCTTGGCCGGATAGCAGGCTGATTCTGAAGGAATAGTTTCAATCCCTTTCAGGTATAAGCGTTCGCTGGACGGTGGCGACAGCACCACTCTGAAGCCTAATTGGCAAAAGAATGTATGCCAGAACGGATAGTTCTCAAACTGATTGAGCACTCGGGGAATGCCCACCGTGCCGCGCTGAGCCTGCTCTTTGCTCAGTGATTTATAGTCAAATATCCGCTGCTCTTTATATTCATACAGGTTGGGCAACGGGCTGGGTTCGATCTCTAGGTTAGCCCCTTTTTCACAGCGGTTACCGGAAATAAACTTTCGCCCGTCATCAAAGGTGTTGATGGTCAGCATACAGTGGTTATTGCACTGTTTGCACCGATCGCTGCTCTGTTCCACCCTGAAATTCATCAACTCGCAGGGCTGAAGTAAGGTTGATGGTTTGCCGTCATCTAATTCACTGGCAACCAGTGCGGCACCATAGGCTCCCATCAGACCGGCAATATCAACGCGGGTTACATGCCTCTCAGTCAGGTTTTCGAACGCCCGCAGCACGGCTTCATTATAGAATGTTCCGCCCTGAACCATGACTTTTTGCGGCAGCATATCCAGCTGTTTCAGCTTGATCACTTTATACAAGGCATTCTTAATCACTGAGTAGGAGAGGCCGGCTGAGATATCAGCCACCGTCGCGCCTTCTTTCTGAGCCTGCTTCACCTTGGAGTTCATAAACACCGTGCAGCGGGTGCCCAGATCGACCGGATTACCGGCTAATAATGCCTGCCGGGAGAACTCTTTGACCGGAATCTTGAGAGAGCGGGCGAACATTTCAATAAAAGAGCCACAGCCGGCGGAGCAGGCCTCGTTGAGCAAAATGCTATTGATAACGCCGTCGCGCACGTACAGGCACTTCATATCCTGCCCGCCAATGTCCAGAATAAACTCTACGCCGGGCAGTAGTTGCTCAGCGGCTTTATAGTGGGCGACAGTTTCAACTTCTCCGGCATCGGCTCGGAACGCGGCTTTAATTAACTGCTCACCGTAACCGGTAGTGGCTACTTTAGCGATAGTAACCCGTTCCGGCAGGCGTTGATAAATTCGCTGTAACACGTCGCGGACAATATTCAGCGGATTGCCTTTATTATTGCCGTAGAAGTCATACAGCAGTTCACCCTGAGCGCCAATAAGGGCAACTTTTGTGGTGGTTGAGCCGGAGTCGATACCTAAGAAGGCATTGCCGCGGTACTCCTCCAACGGCACGCGCTTAACGTTGCTTTTAGCGTGGCGTTGACGAAAGGCGTCGACCTGTTGTTGGTCGGTAAATAGCGGCGGTAGTATGTCGACTTCTTTAACCGTATTTTCCTGAGCGTAGCGCAGTCGGTCAATTAAACACGTTAGTGGCAGGCTTTCTCCCTGCTGTTTGGCTAGCAGAGCGGCACCCATCGCAACAAACAGCTGTGGGTTTTCAGGGAAGATGATGTCGTCTTTTTTCAACCGCAGCGTTTTTATAAACAGTTTCCGCAGGTTAGACAGGAAGTAGAGCGGGCCGCCGAGAAAGGCGACTTTGCCGCGAATAGGTTTACCACAGGCTAAACCACTGATGGTTTGATTAACAATCGCCTGCAAGATAGAGGCGGCAATATCTTCTTTAGCCGCCCCCTGGTTGATGAGTGGCTGAACGTCTGTTTTGGCAAATACCCCACAGCGGGATGCTATGGGGTAAAGGGTCTGATAGCCGTCGGCCAATTGGTTCAGACCCGCCGCATCGGTTTCCAACAGTGACGCCATTTGATCGATAAATGCCCCGGTCCCTCCGGCGCAGCTGTTATTCATGCGCTGGTCGACGCTGTGGTGATCGAAATAGGTAATTTTAGCGTCTTCCCCGCCCAGTTCGATAGCGACCTCAGTTTGAGGAACAACGGTCGTAATGGTTTTTGAACTGGCAATAACTTCTTGTTCAAAGGGGATATTGAGTAAGTCAGAGAGGGCTAAACCACCGGAGCCGGTGATCACCGGGGTGATTTCTAGCGTCGGGCAGTGTTTCTGAACCTGTTCAAGCAGGCTCAACAGCGTCTGCCTTATATCAGAGAAATGGCGCTGATAGTCGTGATGTATTACTTGCTGTTGCTGATCGAGCAACACCAGCTTGACGGTTGTCGAACCCACGTCAATTCCGGCAAAGTAATGACCAGATGTATAACGCGTCATTGCGTAAATTAACCTCCACTAAAACACGAACCGGCGCAGATTAAAGCGTTCGACTGGTTGATTATTTAGTTGAAAACCAAACCGGATGATATTCCAACCTGTTTAATTATAACCCAATAAAAATGGCGTTATCTTAGTAGCATGATGCTTAAACTATCACTATTTTCAGGGTCTTTCCAGATGGAGTTTAAGTGCTTTTTATAGCAACTGGCTTAATATCTCTTCGAACTAAATAAAAATCAAAATAATTGACAAGGCTTAGACCTTTTGTGCTTATTAAACAGGGATTATGGTGCTATTGTTTGCCATGCTTTCCATTCAATTTTATATGGCTAAAAATAGACTTATCACGATAGTAAGTTGGCTCGTGGCTTTTTTTAGATGCCAATCTCTAACGGGTTTAACATTTCTGTAAGCTTAGTCATAATTATTTATCAATCTTATTGTAATTAAACATATTTTGTTTGTGCGTTAACCGTACAGTCGACACTATTTCATTTGAATTATTTTTGACAGAGTATGGATGAGCTGACGGGCATGGTCCAGTGATGAAATATTAGTAAATCCAAGCAATAGCCCGTTGAGCCGTTGGTTATTAATACTCCAATGGCTTAAGGCTTCTACTGCCAGTCCGTTTTTTCTGGCGACCTCAGTAATGACTTTGTCGTTCATCGGATATTCCAGATGAAGGATCAGATGCATGCCGCCAAAGTGGGTCTCAATTTTTAGGTGGCCGAGGCTTTCTTCAATGGCCTGAATTAAAAAGCTTCTACGACGAGCGTATAGCGTGCGCATATTTTTCAGATGACGATAGAAGTGGCTTTGGTCAATAAAGTCAGCAATGGCGCCCTGTATTGCCACTTGACTGGTACAAGGTGAAATACAGATGGCCTGTTCAAATTGCTCAACCAGCGATTCAGGCACGACTAAATAGGCGGTGCGTAGCGCAGGAAACAGAACCTTACTGAAAGTGCCCGCATACAGTACACGCCCGCGGGTATCGAGGCTTTTTAACGCCGGAAGCGGGTGGCCCTGATAGCGAAACTCGCCATCGTAGTCATCTTCAATAATCCATGACTGGCGCTCTGTCGCCCAGGCCAGCAGGGCGAGTCGCCGGGATAAACTTAGCGTTACGCCGGTCGGGCTATGGTGGGCTGGGGTAACCAGCGCAAATCGGGCTTTATTTTGCCGTTGTATAGCCAGCTCTACATTTATGCCGTCATTATCAATATCTATCGGAACGAGCTGAGCACCGGCCTGAGTAAAAATCTGGCGGGCAATCAAATAGCAGGGATCTTCCAGCCAAATCCGGTCACCGTGCTGATAAAGGGTGTCAATAATCAGCCGTAGCACGGAGCTATAGCCGCCGCAGATAAAAATTTGGCGGGGCTGGCAGGTAATACCGCGTGATAGCTGAAGGTAGCGGGCAATCGCTTCTCGCAGAGGACGATAACCGGCGGCCGGTGGTTGAGCCAGGTAGGTTGGTGAAGTTTGGCGTACCTGACGGCCCGCCAAACGGTTCCATAACGTCAGCGGAAATTCATCCAGTGCAGGTAGCCCCAACTGAAGTGGCTGGTGTGAGAAATGGCTAATATGCGGCATGGCTGACTTTTTTTCTGCCGCCGGTAAGCCATTATCAATTGTCGGCAGCGAGGCAAGCCGGAGCTGGCCAGATACTCTGGTGCCTGACTGGCCGCGACTCTCAATATATCCTTCACTAATCAGCATGGCATAGGCGCTTTCTATGGTTCCTCTGGCCAACCCAAGATCGCTGGCCAGTACCCGCATTGAAGGCAGTCGTTCATCGGGCTTTAAGCTACCGGCCACGATAGCGTCTTTAATTCGTCGGTATATTTGACGGTAAACCGGCAGAGGGTTAGATGAATTAATGCTGATATGAGAAGTGAATTTGTTCATTATGGCCCACTCATATTTTTATAATATGGCTCTGGTGAGTGGTCCATATAATCAGTAAAGTGGCCGCCATGCAATAGCATTAGCTAGAGCGAATTTTTTGGCACTATTTTTCCCGCTATCTATATTGAACAGAGGTATATATGAGTGAATTACGATTACCCTACAGCAAGCTCTCTTCCGAGGCTTATGCCGGTTTAGGCGCTTGCAAAGCGGCGCTGGATAAAAGCGTTTTGGGTAAGCCGTTTATCGAGCTGATTTACCTACGGGTATCACAGATTAACGGATGTGCCTTCTGTCTGGATATGCACAGTAAAGCGCTGCGCGCTCAGGGGGTCGATCAGCGTAAGCTGGATACCTTAGCCGGTTGGCGGGTTAGCGATGTTTTTGACCCACAGGAACGCGCCGCGCTGGCCTGGGCTGAATCACTTACACATATTGATACTACCGGCGCGCCGGATGAAGTTTATCAACCGCTGACAGGGTTATTCAGCGAGGTTGAAATTTCAGATTTGACCTTTGCCGTTAGCCTGATGAATGCGTTTAATCGGCTGGCGGTAGGTATGCGGCAATAACCCGATACGCTTAACCCAAGGGCTGGGTGATTGGCTTCAGGTAAGAATAGGACCCATTTATGTGTCCTATTCTGCTTTCTGGTCTGTCATACCTCCTTACAACCCGTGCTGTTTTTCCTGTCTCATTGCTGTCACTAAAAGGTTAGAATTGCCCATACCTTAAGATATTGAGTTATTTGATAACGGGAGAGTCAGGGATGCCTCAACAACCAGAGTACGATTTTGCTACAGTGCCTTTTAATCACCATTTTTGTCAGAGGAGGTGAAGATGAGTTGCACCGTACTGCCTAAATCAAGCCGCCTGACTATTATCTTGCTCGGGCTTTTACAAGGCGCATTTCTCTATTTAACCCGTGATAGCTTTGAAAGGATAGAGGTTGCCAGTTTCCAAACGGCTCTATTGTTCTGTAATACGCTATTGTTTACCTTACCGCTTATGCTGTCGTTGTCAGTTATTTCCCTGAAAGATTTTCGCTTATGGCGGGGGTTGGGAATTATTCTGATTATGCTGCTGATAGTAGCAAGCTGGGCCAACTGGAGCTTATATGACATTTTCGGCGGGATGCGGAAAAGCGGGATACAGTTCCAATATTATGCCTGCCTATCAGCATTCGTATTTTTGACACTGCCTTGGCTACAGGCTCAAATCAGCCAAAAGAGCTGGTTCCCTGACTATGAATCTCTGCATGATAATCTATGGTTAAACAGCCTGACGGTGGTGATTACATTAATACTCATTGGCCTGTTCTGGGGCATTCTCCGGCTGTGTGCCAGCCTGTTTAGCCTGCTGGGTATTGAATTCTTTGAAAACCTGTTTTTTGATAACGACCTGTTTATCTACCTCGCCAATGGCTTTATGGTCGGAATTGGTATTCTGACCGGACGAACCCAAACTCAATTTATTAAAGTTGGCCGTAACGTTCTTTCGGTAATGATTAAAGGCCTGTTGCCGCTTCTGTCATTTATTGCCCTGATTTTTATTATCACCTTGCCCTTTGTTGGCTTAAATGCGTTGACGGCAGAATGGTCGGCGGCGGGTCTATTGACTACGATGGTGGCACTGCTGGTGGTGTTTGTGAATGCCGTTTATCAAACAGGCTTAAGCACCCCGCCATACCCTAAAGCGATTCGTTGGTTAGTGAATGCTTCTATACTGGTTTTACCGGTGTATGCCTTATTTGCATTGTATTCGATGTGGGTCCGCGTTGCTCAATATGGCTGGACGCCGGAGCGGGTGCTGGCAACGGTGATTATTTGTGTAGCGGTATGTTTCGCCTGTAGCTATGCCTTCTCCGTTATGCGCAGCCGTGATCGCTGGTTACAACCGTTAAGCAGCATCAATCGATTGATGTCTCTGGTTATGATTGTTCTGTTAGTTTTGGTTAATTCTCCGCTACTGGATCCATATCGCATCAGTATTTCCAGCCAATTGGCCCGTTATCAACAAAACTTAACCTCGAGTGAAAGCCTCGATCTGAATGCATGGCGCTTTAAATATGGCCGCGCGGGTAATGATGCGCTACTGGCGCTTAAAAACGATCCACAGTATGTCAGCGATGCGCTTCGCAAAGCAGAATTAGAGCGGGTGATGGCCAGACAGAGCGTATGGGATAATTCTATCGATGAAACAGCCAACGCTGAGTATGCTGAATTAGTGGCAAAGCGCGTTCAGCAAGGAATGGAATTGGCTAAAGGTACCACCATGCCGCCGGCCGATTTTTGGCGTGTTTTTGTTTCTGAAGATAACTATGAAACTCGGGAATGCCTTAAAGACAGTACCAAGTGTATGGCTTTAGCGCTAGATTTAGATGCTGACGGCA
Organism: Budvicia aquatica DSM 5075 = ATCC 35567; assembly: GCF_000427805.1. Lineage (GTDB taxonomy): Bacteria > Pseudomonadota > Gammaproteobacteria > Enterobacterales > Enterobacteriaceae > Budvicia > Budvicia aquatica. Next base: position 15,251 of record NZ_ATYS01000030.1, read on the forward strand.
AAGATGAGTATATGGTGTGTAATTTTAATGATGGAATGACGCCTCGGTGTTCGATCTTTTCAATGCTTAAAGATCGGTGGCAGCGGATCGGTAGCGTGAACCCTTATTCATCTGATAAAAGCGCCGATAGGTTTAAACAAATTATGCGTCAAGGTGAGATTAAACCAAAACCCAGAGTGTGGAATGATTTGGATTTAGGCGATGAACGGGTTCAAATACACTATTCTATTGATGAAAAGTGATGCTTTGTTCATTGAGTTATTATCTTTGTTTGCCAGTATGTCAGCGTTGATTATGTCCATGTTGGCCGCTTTATTATATCGGGGTTGTAATGAAAATTGATTTAAACACCATGGTAACTGAAGGCCGTAATCAGGCCAGTGAGGCGATTGATACCCTATCAACCCTCGATATGCTGAAAGTGATTAATAATGAAGATAAGAAGGTTGCACTGGCCGTTGAACGGGTACTGCCACAAATTGCTGAAGCGGTGGATAAGATCTCGGCCGCATTCACTTTGGGTGGGCGCTTAATTTATTGCGGCGCAGGGACATCGGGCCGCTTAGGCATTCTTGATGCCAGTGAGTGCCCGCCAACCTATGGAACACCATCGGCAATGGTCGTCGGATTGATTGCCGGCGGGCATCAGGCAATTCTGAAAGCGGTAGAAAACGCGGAAGATAACCCGATACAAGGTGAGCGCGATCTGCGGGAACTTCATATTGATCGGCGCGATGTATTGGTCGGCATCGCCGCCAGCGGAAGAACGCCTTATGTGATTGGTGCCATGACTTATGCCAAAAGCGTTGGGGCAACGGTGGTTGCACTAAGCTGTAATCCGGATAGCCCGATAAGCCGTTTGGCGGATATTGCCATTGAGCCCGTAGTCGGCCCTGAAGTCGTAACCGGCTCATCCCGTATGAAGGCCGGAACCGCGCAGAAACTGGTACTCAATATGCTCACTACCGGAGCCATGATTCGTATTGGCAAAGTTTACGGCAATCTGATGGTTGACGTTGAGGCGACCAATGCAAAGCTGGTTCAGCGCCAGATTAATATTGTGATGCAGGCCTGCGGATGCGATAGCTTGGTGGCAACTCAAGCATTGCAACAATGTGGCGGACACTGTAAAACCGCGATAGTGATGATATTGGCAAATTTATCCGCCGATCGGGCGAAGCATTTGTTAGATAAAAACAGCGGTTTTATCCGGCCGTCGTTGAAATAATAATTATGACAATAAATAGCGATAGCAATAAATAGCCAAGCAATAATTAGGCCTACTTTTAGTCCAAACCCACTAATTGGTATGGATGTGGAGTTGGTCAAAAAATAGTAAGAAAATAATGTTAAAAACAGTGTCGTTTAACGTGCTGTTTTTATTATTTTTTATTTTTAGCCTAGCGTTATTTTTCGGTGATTAGCGCTTCAGGATTTAAGCTTCTTTACAAATCTATACTCACTTCGGGGAACGAATAAGGCAGAATACATCCCACGTTACCATTGCAGCCAGTAAGGCAGACAGAAAGAATGAAAAATATTCACGAGGATAGGACATAATGTCGGGCAAGTTTCACCTAATTAAGCCTTTGTTAAGTAAACAGTTATGTAGACTTGCAATCTGTTCATTAATATTCACTTCCTGGAATGTTTTTGCATCACCGAACTCAGATAACAATACCAAGAGCTCACTGTCAAATACCAAGTCTGGCTTAGTATTATTACGTTATCCTACGGCTCAACCGTTTAAAGTGACTTCCGAATTTAATCCTACTCGTGTTAATCCGGTAACGCGTAAAGTCACTCCCCATGAAGGAATAGATTTCTCAATGCCCATTGGCTCTGCTGTTGTATCAACAGGTGCAGGTGAAGTGGTTATTGCTAAATTCAGTCGTTCAGCCGGTAATTACATTGTGATTAAACATGGTGATAATTACAAAACCCAGTATATGCACTTAAGTAAGCTGCTGGTTAAGCAAGGACAAAAGATTAAGCGGGGCCAGAAAATTGCACTGTCCGGTAACACCGGTCGATCAACCGGCCCTCATTTGCATTATGAGCTGTTAGTCAATAATAAAGCGGTTAATCCGTTATCAACCAATGTGAAGATGGCCGATAACTTTAGCGGTCAGCTTATGCTGGCAAGCAATGATAGCGACAGCAGCCCTCGCGCCGGTAAAAATAAGAATATAGGCAATAGCAAGTCTGCTAGCCCGTTTAAGAAGGCTAACGGTGCACTGACTAAGCCGAACTATAGCCTGACTAAATATACCCAAGAGAGCTCGGACTATGCCAATCTTGATGCGACTTCAAAGCTAAAGGGTAAAGCGGTTAATACGAAAGGTAACCTGAGAACGGCCAGCACTAACACCAAACGTACTTTGACCAGCAACAGCGGTAAGTATAAATATACGGTGAATAAGCCAGCGAATAAGAAAACCACTGACTTAGCGACGGCGAGTAATTCAAAGAAAACCCCAGTGAAAGGCAATAAGCCAAAATCATCAAATACCTTCCAGTCCTTGAGTGCTGAAGTCGGGGATTTCCAATCTGCTGACGTAACATCGCAGTCTTTGGGAAACGGAATTAGTTATTCTCAGCGTATTAAGTAATATTTTTAGACAAAATATTTAGCAGTATATAAAGCCACAGAAGAGCCATTTCTGTGGCTTTTTGTTTTACCGACAAAGTGGCTTAATTGGGTGTTATCGTCAATTTCGTTCGCTTAATCCACCTCCCGATAGACTAATGTATTGACCAATCAGCCTACTTTTATATGAATCAGCTATAGTTATAAGTTGGAAATATCAGGAGGGGCGAATGGCATTACGGATAGCGTTGAGTGGATTTTTAGCATTAGTGGTTGCTATGGGAATCGGCCGCTTTGCCTTTACCCCTCAGGTACCGCTGATGTTGGCTGAATCACAGTTCTCATTGACCGGTGCAGGCATTGTGGCCGCTTTTAACTACTTGGGGTACCTGTGCGGTTCCTATGATGCCATGCGTGCCAGTCGGTACGTTGAGCGACGTCTATGGCTAGGGTTATGGGGTGCGGTCGTTCTGACATTGCTCTCTGCGGTTGTAACCGGAGTCTGGTGGCATAGTATCGTTCGTTTTGCCATTGGCTGGGCCAGCGGTTGGGGATTGGTTATGGTTGCTGCCTGGACCAATGAGCGCTTACTCTCGTTAGGCAAACCTAAGCTGGCGGCCGCGGTATTCGCCGGTCCCGGTGCCGGAATATTTCTTAGCGGTATGCTGGCAGTGCTGTTCCATTATTTTAGCTGGAATGCGCAAATGGCCTGGCTGGGCTATGGCGTAGTCGCGCTGATGTTGATTGCGGCTATCAGTAAAAACCTGCCCCGTAATGGTGAACTGCATCGTGCTGGTGTTATCGCTCAGGTACCTTTGGCGATGACCAAAAATATTAAGCGACTGGTTCTTAGCTATAGCTTAGCCGGGTTTGGCTATATTCTTCCTGCCACCTTTTTATCTCAAATGGCTGCGGCCCGTTTTCCTGACAGCCTGTTCGCTCAGTTTGTCTGGCCGGTTTTTGGTGCCTCTGCGGTTGCCGGAATTGCTATTGGTATTATGACGCGCAATGTTTTAACCACCCAGGCAAGGTTGGCGATTGTGCTGTGGTTACAGGCCGCCGGAATAGCCTGTGCAGAGCTGGTTCCCGGCGTTAGCGGTTTGGTACTTGGCGCGATGTTGGTTGGCGGTGGATTCCTGTGTGTGGTCCAGCTTGCTCTACAATATGGCCGTGAACTGGCGCCGGATTATGCCCGCTATATGGCCGGGCTATTAACCACAGGTTATGCCTTGGGTCAGTTGGTTGGGCCGATGTTATCGGCAATTTCAACCTCATTAACTAATCGGTTGGAGCCTGCTCTGTATATTGCGGCCCTAGCGTTGTTAGTGGCCGGTGGGCTGGTGTGGCCGGTGAAAGATCGAGCCGCTGAGGAAAGAACGGGAAGTGAATCACTGCTTAATAAATAATCTCGACCTTCAACTGCCGACTATCGGCTCGGCCGTGGTCGTCTACCGCTCTTACGCGATAGCTGCCGCTGGTTGCCGGTCGCCATTCGATTGATGCTTTGCTGGCGGTATTGCCTAAGTAAATATCATCGATAAACCAGTAAATAGTCTTGGTGTCAGCGTCGGTTGTGGCGCTGAAGCTAATCGGATCGTCCCGCAGCTTAGGGTTACGCAGGGTATAGGTGGTATTGCGTAGCGGCGACGTGATTCTCGGCGGTATTCCCGTTGTGAACATTCCGCTACTTTTACAGTGGGCATCACTCGGTGGCGTACGTTTAGGCAAGCCCGCCTGAGCAAAAACGGCGGCTAAGTCTGACGGCCAGAACTCAAATATTTCCGTTTTTACCCGATCTTGCTGATATGGCGGGCAGGCCACCTGACCCGTCTGTTTATCAATCACCAAAGGCCGATATACGGTATCGACTTTAATTGGTGATTTACCCGGTATAAACCAGGTTTTACCTATGCGCTGGCACCAGGGGGTAGGTAAGTCACCGCTGGCTAAACAGATATCGACCCGTTTAATATTGGCCGGTCGTTTACGATTCGGTTCCTGAAGATCCGGGTATTCAGCCTGAATGCTGTCGATAATATTGAAAAATAGCGGGGCAGCCGCATCGGCACCAATAAAAGCATTATTACCTTTGCCGTCAAAATTACCCTGCCAGACAATTAGCACATACGGGCCAAAAATACCGGTACTCCAGGCATCTCTGAATCCCCAAGAGGTGCCTGTTTTCCAGTAAACCGGCAGCCTGTTGGGGTTACGGGCCAGCGAATCTCCGGGGCGGCGGTGCTGGCTAAGCATATCTAGGGTGATAAAGCTGGCTTCGTTGCTCAGCAGGCGAACAGGCGTTGCCTCACTGGCCGAGAGCTCCATTTTTAGCGGTTTAAGCTCGCCTCGATTAGCCAGCATGGCATATAAACGCGCCAGCTCCTGAGCGGTGATTTCACCCCCGCCCAGAATCAAAGACAGTCCGTAATGTTTTTCACTGGCCATATTGGAAATACCGGCCAGCTGCAGAAACTGATAGAGATTGGGCTGCTTAAGGCGGGACGAGATATACACCGCCGGAATATTGCGGCTGTAGTTCAATGCGTCAGTGGCCGAAACCGGGCCTAAAAACCGGCGGTCAAAGTTTTCAGGGGCATAGGCACCAAAGGAAGAGGGGACATCCTTAAGCACGGTCATCGGGTGCAGCAAGCCCTGTTCCAGCCCGAGAGCGAAAATAAAAGGCTTAAGGGTTGAACCCGGAGAACGTTTAGCGTTAGTGCCGTTAACCTGACCTTGTATTTGGTGTTGATAATAGTCGGCTGAACCGACCATGGCTCGCACTCCCATATCGCGAGTGTCAACTAATAGCACCGACGTATTGTTTATTCCCCGTTCGCTATTGCGCTGGATAAATGCGTTAACCTGTCTTTCAACCAGTAGCTGAAGGTTTTTATCTAAGGTGGTGGTAATCACCGGCTGAACGATTGCCTGTTGCTGTTTCTCCCGCTGGATCTGTTCAATAAAGTGCGGTGAGATAAATGGCATTTTTTCAGGCTGACGCAGGGTCAGCGGTAACTGAAACAGGGCTTCCATATTTCGGTCTGCCGGATGATGTTCCAGCCAGCGCAGATATAGCTGATTCCGGGCTTTTGACAGCGCCGGGCTGACAATACCGGTTGTACTGTCAATTCGATAGCTTGGCGACTGGGGTAATACTGCCAGCGTTAAGGCTTCCGGTAGCGTTAATGCAGCCGGTTTTTTATTAAAGTAGATCAGGCTGGCGGCGCCAATGCTTTCGATATTGCGACCATAGGGCGCATAGTTAACGTAGGCTTCCAAAATATCGTGCTTGGAATAGCTCAGTTCTAACTGTACGGCCCGCAGAATTTGTAAGGATTTACCCGCAAGGGTTTTGGTATTAATTCGCCAGTGCATACGTGCTAGCTGCATGGTCAGGGTCGAACCACCTTGCTGGCGGCCTCCGGTGACATAGCTTACCCAAAATCCGCGCATCAGGCTGTAAAGATTAAATCCCGGATGATAGTAAAACCAGCGATCTTCATGAAGTTGAATACCGTCGATAACCGCGGGTGAAACGTCTTCCAGTTTGGTCCAGGTTCGATAGCGATCGTCGTTCGCCAGCGAAAAACGCAGCAGGCTGCCATTACGATCGTAAAAGGTAGTCGAAAGTGGAAGCCCCTGAGACAAAGGCGGGTGAGGCCACAGCCGAAAACCGACGCATAGCAAAGCGAGCAGCAGCAGCGCCATAAGTAGATTCTGACAATGTCGTTTCAGAGCTGTCGGACTAGTCTGCCTGCGTATGGCGCTGACTAGCCGACCCTCTTTTTTCGCTGACTGGCTCAAGATAAGCGGTTTATCCCGTTACTCAGTGACACGGCGCAGCATACTCTTCGTTCTCTTTTGCTTTCTCTACCGGGGCAACGACCTGAATGGTGCCGCCGCCGACCGACATTGCCTGAATTTCACGGTCATACATTGCTTCACCATAGGCCGGTGGAACAATGAATATCCCGGTGTTAGTCGGCTTTATCTGATAGATAAACTCCTGAACGTTGTTAGTCGCTTGCCCGTAGATAATCACTCGATCTTCCCGGATATCGGTATATTCAGGATGCATACTTGAGCCATCGATCATTAGCGGATCCCAGTAGCTTTGATCCTGATCTTCTTCGCCTTCCTGCTCCAGCACTTCAGGCGGAGTTTGTTGTACCACTTCGAAACCGCCCGGTAACAGATCGACAATCGCCAGATTATCCTGCCCCTCTTTCGAATTAGAGCGAATCTTCAGATGAACATTCACCTTCTGACCCAGGGTGATTTGTGACACAACCGCACCGGACTCATCGGTGTATTCGCGGGTAATTTCCAGACCTTTAGCAATAGCCTGCTGCGGTGGGTTGAGGTCATAGCCCGATTGGGTCAGTACGTACCATGCCGGAGTCGCGAGGGTATTATTAAACGTCACTTCCTGAGCATTGGCATTAACGTTTGCTTCAACCAGCAGTCCGCTTAGCACCGAGATTAACTCTGGCTTAGCCTCTTTTTCGCTACCGGTTTCGGTAATAGTTAGCCCGTTACGATCTTTATAGTGCATTGCCACCCGATCGGAATAGCTCTTCAGCGCCAGAATGCTCATTGCTGAAGACAGGGTGGTATAACGCTCAGCCTTGAGGCTGAGAACGATATTCTCCAGTGCCTGTGGCGGAACATCCTGTGCTTTTTCCGGGAAGTGGCGCAGGATCAGATATAGCCGGGTACTATCCAGTACTAATGGATCCAGATAGTTCTGGCTCCACCATGCATTACTGTAAGCCTTGTTAAGCTGATCCCACGAAGGTTTCAGCATGGTGTCGGCTTGCTTATCCATCTTCAACATTTTGTACGATGAAGCCAGATACAGCGCACTCAGATCCTGTTTCCAGCTATCCGGGAAGTTGGCCTGTAGCTGACTTTGCACTGAGGCCAGCATATTGGTGGTAATTTCACCCTGTCGGGTTAACAGATAGACGGCAAAGGCCCGCAGGCGCAGGTCATACAGGCTACGGCGCCCGTCAGCGGCTGCCAGCGTACGCAGGTAGTCGTTGGCTGACTTGAGTAACTGCTCAGAAACCGGATAGTTAGCTTCTTTGGCTTCTAACAGGAACTGAACCACGTATGGCGTTACGAACGGATCGGGATCCTGAGTTGACTGCCACATACCGATGGCACCTTTACTATTCTGGCGCGATAGCAGCGTCGACAGAACGTTCTTAACCTGTTCTCTGGCCTGTTCATTACTGAGCCCAACGGCCATTTCTGAATGCTGCTGGAACAGTAATGGAATACTTTGGCTGACAATTTGCTCTGAGCAGTAGTAAGGGTAATCCGCTAAGTATTTTGCCAGCCCATTAGTCAGAATTAACGGTGAGTTAGACAGCGACGCTTTACGCTGGGCAAAGTTAGGGAACATCTGACGAATGTCTTTGATACTTTGTTGCTTGCCATCCATACGGCCCATAACGGACTGGGTGCGGAACGGCATAGCCGGGCGCACCGACAGGCTTACGGTGCGTTTCGCCGATTTGTCACCATACTGCGTTTTCACGGTAACCGGAGCATCGCCTAAATCACTCAGGGCTTTCAGGCGGAATGTCACCATCCCTTCCTGCTTTTCAGCCAGAGAGATCTTGTGCTCAGCCGCGCCTACTACTTGCAATTGGGCCGGTGAAATCAGGCTGACATTTAACTCTGCTTTTTGGCCGTTAAGATCGGTCAGGTTGTTGGCTACGCTGACTGAAACATCAAACTCATCACCCGGCGATACGGTGGTCGGCAGGTTAGGGGTCAGTATAAAGTCATCCCGTACCGTGGTTGAGGTTTGGTAATGGCCGATACGTTCCGGAGTAACGGAAATAGCCATGACTCTGATCTTACCGTTGAAGTAGTCAGGAACCGGATAATGAAAGGTCGCTTCACCATTCACATCAGTAATACCCGACCAGTAAGCTACCGGTTTGTCTTTCTTACGCTTGAACGGATTCAGATGACGGCTGGCGCTTTCTCCGGCGTCACCGCCGGGGGCCGAGGTCAGTGACATTATTTTACTGAACTCAGGCAGAATCAGATCCAAAATCTGGGCGCTTTGAACGCTCAGTTCTCGCTTACGGAAGAAATAGTCCAGCGGATCGCCCAAGTGATAGCGGGCAACCTGAAGAATGCCTTCATCTGCGGCAAATACGGCTACACGCTGCGAGCCTTGGGTCGTTACGGTGATCGGCAGGGTTTCTCCCGGCTTGATCACCGCCGGTGAACTGAGCGTCACTTTAGCCTGACGGGCATCATTGCTAACTTTAAACGGCATCACGCCATAGCTTAACGGACTCATAAAGATTTCATCGGAGTTATGGCCACGGATAAACTGCACGTTAACGTACCCGTTGCCTTCCATATCCGCAGGCACTTTGATCTTATGAACAGAGCTGGTGGTATCAGACTGGAACCACTGCCAGCTGTAGACTTTGTCTCTTTCAATCGTGATGATGCCGCTGCCGGTATAAGGCGCATTGATAGATATCTCTATCTCTTCACCCGGCAGGTACTCTTTCTTATTGAGCTTTAGCTTCAGTTCCGCGTTGCGATCCAGCGAGCGGGATACGTTAGCATTGCCCGATACGCTATAGCTGACCCGGTTCAGAACCTGTCCTTTGGCATTTTTAATCTGCAGAATAAAATTGCCCGGCTTTTCGGTATCGAGAGTCAGGTCTGTGCCTTTTGCTGTAACGGCAAACGGCTTCTCAGAGATAACGCTTTCTTTAAGCTTAGACTGATATTTGTACGCTCCTGAAGGCTGTTTAGTCAGGACGGATAAATAAGTCTGCTCAATCAGTGATAGCGTCAGCTCAGGCAGATCGAGTGGTGTTAGCGACGGATCGACCGCAATTACGTTTAAATGCCTTTCCGCATGATGTTTGATATAGCTCAGATCGCCGTCGGCTTTAACCCCGACCAGATAATCATAAGGTGAAACAATCATGCTGGCCACTGCGGTTACTGAACGACCGCTGCCGGTTTCAAATGCATCAGCGATAAGCTGTAGTTGATAAGTCGCATCGGCATAGGCACCGATATCCAGCTTAATTTCAGCCAGTCCGCTATCGTCAGTGGTTTGATCTTCCAGATCGGTTTCAAACCCTTCGCTGTTATTACGGTTTTCATAGAACTGATAGTCCGGATATTGGGTAAAGCTCGGGTATATCGGGCGTAAAGTCAGTTTAGACGCGACACGACGGTTCTGGGCCGGCGTACCGAATAGATTCTGAACGTCGATATTCGCTTTTAACTCCGATGGCTTAACCCAGCCTTGTTTACGGTCCGGGGTTAATTTCAGCGTCACTTTGAGCTTGTCCGGCTCGAACTCTTTCACTTTAACCGTTGTGCTACCGAGCATCAGTGGGCCATTACTATTCTGGTCACCGTTTGGCAAATAAAGATAAATGCTCCATTCGCCGGTCGGCGAACTTTCGCTCGTGGTGTAGCTAATCTCATTGAAGCCGGAGCTATCCAGCATTAACGGCACGGTGCTCATTAACGTTCCGCGCGGATCGCGAATTTCAGCCTGCAGCGGAATGCCAACCAGTGACGTTTTCCAGTTTGCCGCACGGGTAATTAAACCAATGTTGAAGCTATCTCCCGGGCGGTACATTCCTCGGTCTGAGAATAAGTAGCTGCTTAGCGTGCGCGGATCGGTCGGATTTACTTCGCCATAAATATCAAAGCGTGAGAAATCCAAGGTGCGGTCATAGTCGGTGGTTGTCGGCAGGAAGGATACATCGCCTTCTTTTTCAATCAGGAACATCACCGGCGAACGCTCATTTTGGAAGGCGGCCAGCGACGGGAAGCTGGCGTGGCCGTCTTCTCCGGTGGTGCGGATAAACAGCACCGAGCCGTTTCTGGAAATAACGGAAACTTTAGCGCCGTTGACAGGGCTGCCTGAATGTATTGACTGAACGAAGATATCTCGTGAGCCATCCAGCGATTTTTTCGCCATGATGCCTAAGTCAGTAATCACCACAAAACGGGAATCGGTAACGTTGTTAACCTCTTCAAAGCTCTTTGGATCGTTGCCGTCATAACTATCGCCTGACGGGCTATTTTCACTGGCAGAAGGATCCCAGCCGGATAACGTCAGCAAAAAGATACCCCGGCGTGAGTTAGGATCTTGGCTCATATAACGGGAGAGATCGATTCCCTTATAACCGAGCTCTTCAGGCTTATCATTGTTGAGCTTGGTTTTATACTGGAAGCGTTCAGTAAAGTAACTGTCGCCCAGTCGGCTAAAATCAACGGAGCTATAGGCATAGTCTTTAAAGCTGACGACGTGCTGTAACTGGCTTGGAATAACGCGTTTGATATCCAGTAACATTCCCGGCTGATTACGGGTGGCTACGGTAATTTGCTTTTCACCCTGCATTGAAAGCAGGGAGCCTTGTGACGTAAAGCGCAATACCTTGGTATAGTCAGGTACCGTGACGATTCGGTAGCTTTCTTTCTTCATTTTGTACCCCCCGGCAGACGTCAGGGAGTCATCAATTCTAACGAGCAAATAGCGATGAGCCGGCGCATTAAAGCGGAAGCTGAACAACGGTTGATTATCTTGCTCTGCATCATTCATTACCAAAGGTAATGGTGTAGCCAGAGACATGATCTTTTCGTCTACGTTATTGAGCGACCAGCGATAGAAGTCATTTTTGGTCTGAGGCTGGCCTTTTTTATCCGGATTATGCTGAGGCAGTAACCAGGCTTTCACCGCTTTTTGCATCGACTTTTCGTTAACCGCATCGCTGGTTGAGATCAATAGCGCCTTTTGACCGTTATTATTATCTGACTCAGCCAGTATGGCGGAAACGTCATTCACCTCAAGGCTGTATAAGCCGGGAACATTGACCAGCTTATCGCTGACGGTCTGGAGCTGATTAGCGCTAGCAACAGTTTTAACGCCTTTACCAACCGATAACTTAATTTGGGCCGGGTTGTCCGGTAATGCCAGAGGTTGAGAATGTATCCAGGCTTCGGTTTTTTTATCGTTATACAGAATGGAATACTTCAACGGTTGGTTAGGCAGCAGAGACATTGTAATCAGCTTTTCAAAGCTGAGAACGTCGACCGGCGCGTTAAATTTGGCGGTAAAAATAGCGCTCTTTTGCTGTGGATTACGCGGGTCTTGATAAAACTCCGCTTTACTCAAATTCAGCGTAAACGGGGTGGTAGTGAATTCTAGTTGGGGGGTATTGAGTTTTATTTGTGGCGCAACCAGTTTCTCTGCATCCAGTTTGATCTGATACTTTTCCCCCATCGGGAAAACGGTTTTAGCGGTAAACACCAGTGAGCTTCCGCTTTCCCATTTCCACTCGCCGGCCATGGCTGGCGTCATGGTAATTCCTTGCTCTACGGCTTTACCGACGGAGGTAATCGGGGCTGAAGAGTGAGAGAAGTAGAGCGTTATGCGCTGAGGGGCTCGGCTTGCCGCATCGATGTTATAGTTAGTTGACGCTGGAGCGATAACGCGAACATTAGTTTGCTGATAAACCATCGGCGCAGCCTCAATCGGCTTTGGTCGGTTAAGGTTCCAGTTATAGCCATAAAAAGCGGCCCCGGCGATCCCCGCCAGAATCACTAAACTAATAAAGATACCGATAGGATGTTTGTTAATCCGACCTTCGGTCGCCTGAAACCCATGTTTTATCCACTGGCTGGCTTTTAATAGCCAGCTCGGTGACTGCCAGTTAACCCGACCAATAACCGGGCCAAGAATTTTATGCAGTAAGCTGAAGATAAAGCAGATTAACCAATAAGCAGCACGCAGGAGGGTAAAGGGAAGCCGAAGTATAAATCGCAGTAAATCCATATCAATAATCCTTTAAATTCAGGCGTAAGCTTATTAGGTCGGATGGGTAATCAGGCTTTATTATCCAAAGTCCATTTCTATGGAAATAAGGCTGGTTAATTTTACCTCAAAAGGCCAGCGGCCAGAAGCCATGCAGACAATATAAATGAGTTAACTAAGTAATCCGGTAATATTTGGCATAAATAAAGCGAGGGTTATGGAATAGCCATATAATTATCGCTTTGATTTTCTAGCATATTAAGAAAAATATCTCTGATTGAATGGCTGATTTTAGGGTTCCAGCACAGTGCTACGCTCCAGTTAGCGTGAGGGCCGGTCAGATCGATAATATCAACGCCCTCGGGTGCAATGTGAATTGCGCTGCGTTGTACAATGGCAACGCCCATACCGGTGGCTACCAGAGCCAGTAACGTTTGCGTGTCGCTGGCGTATTGAATAACGTTCGGCACGATGTCGTGGGCCGCCAGATATTTGTCGATTTGACGGGAAAATCCGGGGCAGCATTCTGGTGTAATCTGGATATACGACAGTTTATCCAAGTGGTGGGCATAATCGGCTTGGTTGAGTTCCGGTACAGAATAGCGTTGAGAATTGACCACCAGAACCAGATTTTCTTCTAACAGCGTAATGAACTTTAGCTCAGGATGTATCGGTTGTCGCAGGAACCCGAGTTGTAAACGGTTGGTCAGCAGGCCTTCAGTGTGCTTGGCTGATGTCATATCTTCCAGATTAATGGTGACGCTGGGATACTGTTTTTTTAGCTGGGCTGCCAGCATTGATGCAATTCTGATACTGGATAAACCATAGCCGATGGCTATATGGCCTGATACTTGGCGAGCCTGATTTCCTGCGTACTGCTTAAACTCATTAGCCTGAATAACTAACGCCTGAGCCTTCTGGTAGAGGGATTTTCCAAACGGCGTTAACTGCGCCCCCTGACGCCCCCGGCTAAACAGCGGCGCGCCCAGACTTTGCTCCAACGCTTTAATTTGTTTGGTCAGTGCCGGCTGAGTAATAAATAATTTTGTGGCCGCCTCCCGATAACTCAATGAGTCGGCCAGCGTAACAAAAGCATGCAGTTGACGTAGTTCCATTGTTCGATTCCGATTGGTTATCATCTGAAGATAATTATTCATTATAAATAGTGGCACTATTTTGCTGTAATTCTATTTGCAGCAGCAGTGGTGCTTCTATTTATAGCCTATTAAGGAGTATATATGAATAGTATAAGTTATGTTTTTTTAATCAAAGATGAAATTATTGTTCCGCAATCTTTAGATGATGAATATTGTGGCCAGATAATTGCCAGTTTAGTCGAGCAGGGTTTCTTTTTGTCAGATGTTAATCTGGTGTCGACAGACTCAGCAACAGCGCTAAAGATGTACCGTGATATCAATGCCTGAGACGTGAGGTTTTAGCGCGTTTTTAGCGTTAGATAACCAGTGGGTATTTGGTGTTTAATTGAGTGATTAAATTATTTATCAATTGGTTTTATATCAGGTTTATTATTTTAATTTTAAATTTTTCATCATGATTAATCTTATTTAAAATTTTCACCTCAACATTTTAGGTGGTTTTTTTATTATTGATTTTTATTGTCTAAATTTGTTTTAATTATATATCAGAGAATAGTAAATTTAATGTGAATTGTATCTTAAGGCCTGTTTTTTAACGGCCGGAGCATAGCCATAACGTTATGCTCCGGAATCTGTTATTAATCACCTAAGACTGAGAAGCCACCGGTAGCAGGCTGTCATCAGCCAGTAACCGGCAGGCGGTTTCTTCATCTGTGACCAAACCTGAAATCCATTGACCGATTAAAACAGCGCGTACGGCTGAATATTTATGTCGGCCACCGGCAAAGGCGATAATCTTCCTATCAGTGCGCGGTTTTAGTGGAATACTGGTTAGCGTTTCATCAAGTTCGCTGGAAACTCGTTGCCCGTCTTCACCAATAAAGTGGCCTAGCATTTCAGCCACCGTCCGCTGTTCTTTCAGCCTGTCGACCTGCTTATCGGTAATAAATCCATCTACGTTAAGCGGGCATCCGCGCTCAATTTGGCCAATGCCGATAAAGGTGACGTCAGCGCGCTGTGCCTTTTCTGCCACGGCGTGGTAGATGCGGTGGTTACACCACTGGTAGCGATCTTCAGCGCTGTCGGCAAACAGGGGGGCGGGCAGAATAAAGTATTTTCCCTGCGTTTTTTCGGCCATCCATAATGGCACGTCGTAACGGGTACAGGAGCCATCACGGGCGATTGCACCGATTAACGAAACGCAGCTGTGCTGTGGCCGTTCAAGATAGGGGAGTTCATTAATTGCGGCTCTCAGCATCCGGCCTGAGCCAACGGCTACCGTTAACGGTTTTTCATCTGAGACGAACAGCGATATGACCTCGGCGCTGTCCAGTGCGATCATCTGCTCAACCTTTTCATCGTCTAATCCCATTGAAGGGACTACCCGGCACAGGGCGAGGCCGAATTTTTCTTGCATCTGTTCTGCCAGTTTTAAGCAACGATCGACAGGATGAGTGATATGAACTTTCACCATGCCTTGCTCTCTGGCCAGTGACACCAGACGCTGAGCTACTTGGCGTGAAACCCCCAGAACTTGTGCGATATCCTGCTGTGTTTGCCCGGTAACGTAATACATCCAAGCGGCTCTGGCCGCGAGTTCAAGCTTCTTCTCATCTTTGTCCATAGCGACTATTCCACTTAATTTTCTCTGCTGTGCATTTTACGCCCCGGTTATAACATCTTTTTTGGGCAAATATTGATTCTGTGAGCAAGTGCTCAGAAATAAATTCTGAAATTAACCAGTCTATAACAATCGAACAAAAGCCCTTTGTTAGGGCAAATATTTAAATTAACCGAGAAAGGTGATTTCAATGCAAAATAACGACACCGTCTGGATGCATATTGGTGCGGGATCTTTCCATCGTGCTCATCAGGCATGGTATCTGCACCGCCTGCTGGTTAGCGGCGATAGCCGTTGTACCATTGCGCTGGGAAATATTCGTAATGACGCTAATTCGCTGTTAGACCAGCTTGCTCTGCAACGGGGTCAGTACGTGCTGGAGACCGTGACGCCGGAAGGCAAACGGGATTATGAAACCATCACTTCAATACAAAAAGTGTTGCCATGGGATGCGGAGATTACGGCCTTGGTCGCACAGGGAGCCGATCCAAGTACCCAAGTTATCTCTTTCACCGTGACGGAAGGGGGATATTACCTGGATAACCAACACCAGTTGGACCCTCGCCATGTGGATATTCAGGCCGATCTGAAAGGGGATGTTCGGACCATTTACGGCACGCTGGCACGAATTCTGACGCAGCGTATGGTGCTGAACGCTAAGCCTGTGACGTTGCTTAACTGCGACAACCTGCGTCATAACGGCGAACGCTTTCGCAACGGATTCCTCTCTTTTCTCAAGCTTAAAGGGGATGATTCCCTGTTCAACTGGGTGGAGAAACACACCGCATCGCCAAATACCATGGTTGACCGCATTACTCCGCGTCCGACGCCGGAAGTGGCGGCGCGCGTTAATGCTGCGACCGGTATAGGCGATAAAGTTCCGGTGATGGGTGAGGATTTTATTCAATGGGTGATTGAAGATGGATTTATTGCCGGTCGGCCTGCGTTAGAGTCGGTTGGCGTTGAAATGGTTGAGTCTGTGCTGCCGTGGGAAGAGGCTAAAATCCGTATTCTGAATGCCAGCCACAGCTGCATTGCCTGGGCGGGGACGCTGATAGGCCAAACTTATATTGATGAAAGTACCCATCAGGATTCGATTCGCCAGATGGCGTGGGACTACGTAACGGAAGATGTGATTCCTTCTTTGTCACCAAGCCCGCTGGATTTAAATAAATATCGGGATGTTGTTCTTGCACGCTTTGGTAATCCTTATATCAAAGACACCAACCAGCGAGTTGCTGCTGACGGGCTGTCAAAAATTCCCGGATTTATTACACCGACGCTGATGGAAACCTATCAGCGCGGCCAAATTCCGCGTGCGACAGCGGTTCTTCCTGCTCTGTTTTTCCTGTTTATGCAACGTTGGCATCGCGGTGAATTGCCGTACAGCTATGAAGACGGCGTGTTAGATGCAGCGGCCATGCATAGCATGTTTGAATCTGCCGATCCGTTACATCAGTTTGTTTCGGACAAAGCACTATTCAGCTCTCTGGCCGATAATCCAGATTTTTATCAACTGATGAGAGATACCGTCAAACGCTTGGAGTGCTGGGTTGCTAATCCGCAGCAAAAACTTAAGGCACAGGCTGAAGCGCTGACAGCGTAATTAAGGAGGCGGTATGTATTTAGGCATTGATATCGGAACGTCTGAGCTGAAGGCCGTTGTGATAGACGACAGCGGGCAAATTATTGCTGATAGCCATGTGGCACTAACAGTCCAGCGTCCTCATCTCTATTGGTCTGAGCAATCACCGGAGCTTTGGTGGACAGCGACGCATGAAGTGATCGGGGCTTTGCGCCAGAAGATGGCGGACAAGTGGGGTTCGATTCGGGCTATCGGGCTGTCCGGTCAAATGCACGGCGCGGTGCTATTGGGAAAAAACCATCAGGTACTTCGCCCCTGTATTTTGTGGAATGACACCCGAAGTGCCGAAGAGTGTCGGGAACTGACGGAGGCTCACCCGGAGTTTCATACCATATCCGGTAATTTAGTGATGCCCGGATTTACCGCACCCAAGCTGGTTTGGGTAGCGAAACATGAGCCTGAGATTTTTAAACAAATCGCTCAGGTTTTGCTGCCTAAAGATTACCTCCGCTGGATGCTGACCGGCGAGTTTGTCAGTGACGTTTCTGACTCGGCTGGCACTCTGTGGCTTGACGTTGAGCGCAGAGACTGGTCTGAGAAACTGCTGTCGGCCTGCGGACTTCGCCGTGAGCAAATGCCTCGGTTGGTCGAAGGCTCTGAAGCGTCAGGCGTATTAAAGCCTGAGTTAGCGCATGCTTGGGGATTAAACTCTCAGGTGGTAGTAGCCGGCGGTGGCGGTGATAACGCGGCAAGTGCAGTCGGGGTTGGTGCGGTTAATCCGGGGGATGCTTTTATCTCTTTGGGGACTTCTGGCGTGTTGTTTGTGGTGAATGAGAAGTTCAGACCTAATGCGCTGGCCGGCGTTCATGCGTTTTGCCATGCGCTGCCGGGACGGTGGCACCAAATGAGCGTGATGCTTAGCGCCGCCAGCTGTTTGCGTTGGTTGTGCCAAACCTTATCCGTTACTGAGCCCCAGCTTTTGGCCGAAGTAGAAAAAATGAGTGAGGCAGAACAGCGTCGGGCTCCTATATTTTTGCCTTACTTATCAGGCGAACGCACACCTCACAACGATCCGTTAGCATTCGGTTCATTTTATGGCTTAAGAAATGAGACTCACCGTGCTGCGCTGGGCTATGCGGTGTTAGAAGGTGTGGCATTTGGTCTGGCAGACGGCCTTGAGGTTTTACAAGACTCCGGCAGCGTAGTGAATGAGTGTAGCCTGACCGGCGGCGGTGCCCGTAGCCATTTTTGGGGGCAACTGATTGCCGATACGCTCAATATTCCCATTGTTACCCATCCTGCAAGCTCTTCCGGTGCGCTGGGGGCGGCTCGCCTCGGCTGGCTCTCTGTCGGCGGTGATGAACAGCAGATATGCCAAAAGCCGATTGTAGAACATCGGTTTACTCCCGATAAACAAAAGCACCTTGAATTGAAAAAGCGCCAAGGGTTGTTCCGGCTGCTTTATCAGCAACAAAAAGAGGCAAGAGAATTACTGGTTCTTGAATAGTCTAATGGCCCGGATATGGTTAAAACCGGGCCGATTAAATAAATAGAAAAACCTGCAAGAGGTATATTCATTTATGCAACCACAAAATTACTGGCTTGGCCTACCCAAATCACTGGTCTGGGGTTTTATTGCCGTCGCGATCTTTATGAGCGGTGACGGCTTCGAGATGGCATTTCTTTCCAAACATATTACTGATATGGGCTTTAGCCCGTCACAGTCGGCGCTGGTTTTTACATTTTATGGGCTGGCAGCGGCCCTTGCCGCCTGGTGTTCCGGGGTGGTAGCTGAACTGATTACCCCGCAGAAAGCCATGAAAATTGGTTTTATTCTATGGGTTGTTATGCATGCGCTGTTTATGTGGTTTGGTCTGGGCATGCAGAACTATGTTTTGATCGTACTGTTTTATGGTATTCGTGGCCTGGCTTACCCGCTGTTTATTTACTCTTTTGTGATGTTATTAGTTCAGACCGTACCTAAAGCACGCCTCTCAGGGGCTATGGGATGGTTTTGGGCAATGTATTCTATTGGCATCGGTGTTGTTGGCAGCTACTTACCTAGCTTTACTATTCCGGCTTTTGGTGAGAGAGGTACGCTGTGGTTTGCCATTGTTTGGGTGCTTGCCGGTGGCCTGTTGGCGCTGTTTTCACTTAACCGTATTAAGGCCGATACCACTAAGGTTAATCTGTCTACCAAAGAAAAAATGGCTGAGTTGTCTAAGGCCGTTACCATTTTGTTCACCAACAAAAATATCCTGATGGCCTGTATCATTCGGATTATTAACACCATATCGCTGTTTGGTTTTGCCGTTATCATGCCATTATTATTTGTCGGCCGGCTTGGGTTTACCATTTCTGAATGGTTACAGATTTGGGCTGTATTCTTCTTTGTGACCATATTTACCAATATTCTCTGGGGGATTCTGGGTGACTATATTGGCTGGATCCGGCAGGTTCGCTGGTTCGGCTGTCTTGGCTGTGCGATATCCAGTTTAGCCTTCTACTATATTCCGGTGTATGCCGGGCATAATCTGTGGATGGCGATGATTCCGGCCATTATGTTAGGCATTACCGTTGCGGCTTTTGTGCCGATGACGGCGGTTTTCCCGGCGCTGGAGCCGGAACATCAAGGGGCGGCGATCTCTATTTTTAATCTCTCTGCAGGTTTGAGTAATTTTGTTGCTCCGGCGATTGCCTCATTGGTGCTGCCTTTCTTCGACATTATTGGCGTGGTTTGGACCTATACCGGGCTTTATCTGTTTGCCGGTGTATTAACGTTGATCATTAAGGTTGAGCAACCCAAGAGAGTGCGGGCAGTTGCTGCAAAGCCGGTAAACTCTGTTGATGGAGTACCATCAGAGACTGCGTGATTTTTCTCTGAGTTTTAGCTAACTGTTGGTCTTTTTTTATTAAATAGAAAGGCCTGAATATTTCAGGCCTTAGGCTGATGATAACGTGATCTAATTTGATTTCAGCGTAGGTTTCGTCTGCATAATCAGCATCGTAATATTGGTTTTTTCTAGCGGCCGAGGGGCGATGTTTTTTGACCCCTGCGGGGCTAGCTTTCCAGTTTGAGATATCTGTTATTGATGCTCTTTGGCGGTTAGCTGGCTGAGGCTGACCTTTTGTTTACCCTGGCTATCGAAGTTTGATTCGCTGAGCCATGCGTTATAAGCCTGTTTCAACTGAGGCCATTCTTGGTTAATGATTGAGAACCATGCGGTATCTCTGGTGCGTCCTTTATAGATAACCAGGTTGCGAAAGACTCCTTCGAACTGAAACCCTAAGCGTAAAGCGGCTGCCCGTGATGGCGCATTAAGTGAATCACACTTCCATTCATACCGGCGATAGCCAAGCGTATCCAGCGCATAGGACATCAGTAAAAATTGAGCTTCAGTCGCGATGCGAGAGTGCTTAAGAGCCGGAGAATAGATAACAAAGCCAACTTCAACCACGCCATTCTTATCATCAATACGCATCAGTGCCAGCGTGCCCAGCGCTTTTCCGCTAGCCCGATCAATCACAATATAGTGTAAGGGATCTTTAGATTCTGACTGCTGCTGCAGATAGCGCTGGAATTCCTGCCGATCGGTAAACGGGCCAACGGAAAGATAGGTCCAGTCTCGTTCATCGGTGGCAGCCTGGTAGGCCTGAAATAGATCGTCGGCATGCAGCTGTGGGTTGGCGCGCTCTAGCCGGCAGTATTTTCCGGTTAAGGTTTCACCTGTCGGGCGCAGGCACCCGTTCCAGCCGGGAACGTCTAAACCGATAGGCTGATCATACTGGTTAAGTTGATGTGGCATTTCAGACCTCTGGATATATTCAAGATGATAATTAAAAAATCAGAAAATTGAGTATAGGCTGAAACGGGGGGGATTAGACATGAGATATTGATTGTTTTTAGGTCATGGTTTTTGTATTCGGGGCTATTGGGGTAAGAAAAGGCCTCTATCAATATATTGGCCCTTCTTATCTCAATTTTTGTAACTTTTAAATCAACGTTTTTTGCGTTAATTGCTGTAGGACATTCAACGGTGAGTGCTGTGGGTTAGCCATTGCATTAACCGGTAATAGATAGGTTTGTTCCAGCATATATTGCCCCGACATTGCTGCATGTGGCGTTTGATCTGAGAAGCAGATCCATGTACTGCCACTAGGAAAGGCAACGCTAACCTGTTCACCGGTAGTTTGATAGTCGGCACTCTCTTTCATTCGGTCATGCATTTGTAACATCAGGTGGTCGTAGTGGCTACGGTAGCGCTTGGTAATGCCGACCATAGACATCACTTTGGCTTTAAAAGGGGAATAGGGGGCCAGAGTAGGTAAGAATCGCTTAGCCAGACTGGGGAATGGTTCACCAACGCGCCATTGGCGGCTTTCACCAACGGGATTAATATTGGTAAAGATTCTCAGAATGCGTTCACCGTGATTGGGTCGTGATGGAAAGGCATCAACGTGCAGGCGGGTATCATCTTTGCGCCATGACGCGTTTTTTGTCCATTGGCTGACCGGGTGCAAACGCAGGCTGGCTGTAGGGCTGTGTAGCGTATTTTGGTAATGGGGGAGCAACGACCTGATTAAGTCCTGTGTACTTTGGTAGAAACGCTCAATCAGCTGTTTCACCTCTTCTGTTTTAGACGACTCGGCGACGCCGTTGATATCGCCAGTTAACGGTTTTAGGCTGATGTTTTTACGCTTGGGATCTACGATAGAGGGCGTTAGTAAAGCTAACTCATTGGGACTCAATTCAAACTTAAGCTGCGGTAGAAAAAGTACTTTCCCTTGCTCTAATCCAGATAATACAGAGATATCGCTGTCGGTTTTAGGTGGTGATGACCATTGATTAAGGCCTAATTCGATCAAATAATTATTCATATATTATCCGTTCTGTGAGCCATGATAAGAACAGTATAAGCAGCCATCATCATTTTCACAGATCCGTTATGTGATTGAGCACTCAATGCTAATTTGGCTGCCCTTTTCCATACGTTCATATGGCGTTTATGTCGGGGGAACAATAATATTTTTAAAGTAATTGATGCCAACTATTTGTAAGTATTTAAAATTTTTTTATTCGGTAATGTTTGTTAGCCAGTGGGGAAATAGACGGTTATCTCCATAGGTAAGCGACTTTCAACGTAATGAAAGTGCCCCAATTTCGGCTGATATATAAAATCATGATGCTAATGCGTGTTTTTGTTATTAATTTCATCCTGTTAGTGTGAATGCTTATTCTCTTCACGCCTGTTTTAGTGCTGCATATTCGAAATGTTACCCACACCTTCTTAAAGCAGGAGGATAGGTTGACTCTGATATACAGGCCTCGTTTTTGTTGGGTTTGTCTACTTTTAATTGGTTTAGTTGTGATTTGCATCACTAATCAACCTACCTCTGTTTTCTTCGCTTTGATATCGCCCTTAATGAATAGTTATCCTTAATTTAAGCATTGTTACTCATCATTGGTTTTGTAACAAATTGTTTTAATTGTAATTAATTTAATTCAAAATAAATTAATTATTAGTTGTTATTATTGTTGTTGTTATATTTACATTCGTATTATTGTTCTGAATATTTTCATTATTTAGATCTTATGTTTATTTAAAAATACAAATAAGGCTTTATGATCTACTTGTGTCATATTTGTTGGGTTTTTGTATTGTTTTATTTTGACTAGTCGATCTAATCTGTTGATGTTATCTGTTTTGTTGCTATTATGTTTTGAATCATTAAATGGGTGTTTTTGTGTTATTTTCTAGCTAATGAATACGTTGTTGTTGGTTGTTTTAATATTGAATTTGTAGGGGGTTTTATGTCTTAATTTTATTAGGTTAAGAGCTTAATTATTTTCATATACAAATATGACAGCTATCGTCTGAAAGTTATTTAATTTTCGGGCTGGGGGTTTTTATTTCTATAAAAATAGAAATGTATATCAAGGATGTATTTTTTATACGGTAAAAAAATCAAGGAATGGCCTGGGATATCAAATGGGATGATGAGCTAATTTAATAAAGAGATTATGCACTATGAACCGGATATTTAAGGTCGTTAAACATCAGCGCACAGGGAATAGTGTTGTAGCATCAGAGCTGGCAAAAGGAATTAAATCATCATCAAACATCGCTGTTGTAGCGGCTGTAAGCCTGTTTCTATCCTGTCCTGTAAGTGCAGATACCGAACTCATTCCACTCGCTGATAGTCAGTATTTAGAAACAAGTTATAAACCAAGTACGGTAGTGAAATTAGAAAATGGTTCTATTGTTGAACTTGAAGAACACTCAAATAATTATAAGCAAGAAAAGAAGATAGATTCTGGTAATATCATTGGCTTAAATCTAAATGATAATAATAATCCAAGCTTTGATAGTGCCGCTGACTATACGCTTAAATATTACACCCTGGATGAACTACAAAAGCTAAATACGCTTGAAAATAAAATTTTAACGATAGATAAGTATGTCGAAAATAAGATAGAGACAAGAGATGCTCAATTAAGCTCTATTATTGATTGGACGCTGCCGGATATTGCTGATTTAGATTCAACAGGTGAAATTAGCTGGCAGAATGAAGCCGGTGAAACCGATACATTAAGAGTTTACGATACTTCGAAAATACAAAAAGTTACAAATACTCAGCTCGGCGCTTATGTTCTACAGGAGCAGCCCTATGAGTCTCCTTTTTATCATTTAACTCTGGTACGCGTTAGTGATGGTGCTCTCAATTTAAGTGCTAATGATATAATTGATTGGAATATCAATCATATAAAAGAGAGTTCTCTGTTTATTGCCGATGCAACAGGTGGTAAACAGGCTGATATCAACGCATCCAGTAAGCTTCACGTCACTTTTGGTGAATCTCCTGCGCTGAGCCTTTCTTCCGGTGAATATGCACAAAAAATTCAACCTTCCTACAAGCTAGCAGAATACGTATTAGCAGATAAAACGCTAAATGATTTTGAATTTAACGATATCGCCTATAAAACCGGCGAGCAAATCGATATTGGCGATCGGCAAGGTTTGGAAGAGTACAACCAATTGCTGATTGCCGCTGTAAAAGCTAACCGTTTATCCGCATCAAGATATCAAGAGCTATTCTCTTTGGCGGTGGTAAACGTCACTGACAACGATCCCTATTATCACGTCGAGCTGAATATAAAAAGTCTGGAAGATAAGAGCATTGGCCTGACAGATGCGATGAAGGCCGGCATCGGGCGACGGGCTATTTTTGAAGTTACCGGCGATAATGCGACGCTGACCATTGAGAAAGGTGCCGATATTGTTGCTAAAACAAATGCGGATTCAGGTCAGTATCGTGCATTTAATGTTTATGCCCACGACGGCAGCAGCGTTACCCATCATGCAGACACTATTGTTTCTGACTACCGCGGCCAAAATGCTTATGTCAGTGAAGCCACATACACCAACACGGGCTTGTTGTTGCTAGGTAAAGACAACAGCCGAATTTACGGCGATGAAGTAACCGGCAGCGCAGGGAAATATACCAACCAAGGCAAAATAGCGGTAGAAGCCTTTGATCTTAATAACAACGATCCTTCCAATAGCAGTGGACTGCGCAATATTGCATTGACGGTTTCAGGTAATGCATCAGCAGAAAACGGCAAAGATGCGGTTATTACCATTGGCGAAA
Organism: Budvicia aquatica DSM 5075 = ATCC 35567; assembly: GCF_000427805.1. Taxonomy (GTDB): domain Bacteria; phylum Pseudomonadota; class Gammaproteobacteria; order Enterobacterales; family Enterobacteriaceae; genus Budvicia; species Budvicia aquatica. Next base: position 39,617 of record NZ_ATYS01000030.1, read on the forward strand.
ACGGGATTGGTAAAGGCCAGGGAACGGCTACCGGCGTTCACGTCGCTAAAGGTTCGTTTATCAATAATGGCGATATGGTCATTGGCTCAGATACCAATCCGTTACTGGGCGGCGTGGGAGACAGTACATACAGCGTTGAGACGGTATCTAACGGCATTTCTGCCATTCTGAACGGGCTTGATGATAATGCCAAATACCAAATTATTAATAACGGCACTATTTCCATTGGTAAACAGGCTAATAGAAGCGTCGGATTAAACGTCCAGTCTCTGGGGCAAGCGGCCGAAAATACTGAGCTAACGGTAAGAAATAGCGGCGATATTATCGTCAACGGATCGAGCTCTGTCGGTATGCGCGTATCGGGGGCTAATCAGGCTAAGGGACTATTTGAGAATACCGGCAATATTAACGTTGATGGTGAAGGGTCTATTGGCCTGCTGGCTCTGAATAAAAGTTACGTGATTCACAGCGGCAATATTACGGCTAAAAATAGTAATACCATTCTTGAAGGGGGCAAAAAGGCGCTTAGAACCTACGGTATTCGGACCGATGATGCCCACGTCAGTATTGTGAAAGGCACAATAAAAATTGAAGGTAACAATACGGTTGGGGTATTTGCTCGTGTTGGTGGCGTAGTTACGCTGAACGGAGACGGTAAGGTTGATTTCGATAGCGCGGCTGAAAATCAGATCGGCTATTGGATTGCAGGGCGAAGCGGTAGTGATGACGAAGGAAGTTCAAGAATCGACTTTGGGAAAGACACCGTTGAGCTAGAGATAGAGAATAAAAACTCCACGCTGTTCCGCGTTGACCAAAAAGCCACTTTTGACGGGGCCGGATCGCAAGATCAGCCGTACTACAAATTTGGCGTCAAAGGTGAAGGAAGCCAGGGATTCTATATTGCAGATAATGGAACTCAGCTCACCACCGGCAATATGGAATTGAACGTTGAGGCAGATAATGCCACCGGGCTCTATGTGACCAGCGGTGCCGGCTCAGATGGGCGCGTGACTTTAGATAAAAATACCCAGATCAACATTTCCGGTGATAACGCGACCATAGCCACCGTTGATGGTGCTTACTACGATCTGGATGGTAACCGTCTGGCAGACAAAGCGCCGAAAGCCAAACTCATTTCAAATGCCAAACTCAGTACAAGTCAGACCGATGGTAATATCTCCAATGGTGCGATTGGCTATAAGCTAATTAACGGTGGAATTCTGGATCATCAGGGTGAAATTGATTTTAGCCAAGCTGCCAGCGCAACTGGGATGTATGTAAACGGCGGTACATTAAATAACAGTGACGATGCCAAAATCAAAGTAAAGGGTATCGGTATTGATATTTACGGTAAAAACTCGGTAGTCAATAATGCCGGGATTATCGAAGCCAATGACGGTATTGCCGCGATCCGTTTAAACCGTGATGCATCAATGACGATAAAAGGCGAAACCACCGCCAGCCGGGTTATCGGTCAGGGCAGCGCCGATGGTGTTCGTGCTCATGCCGGCTCACAGTTAACGTTGCAGAACGCCAAAATTAGCGTTACGGGTTCAGGTAACGGTATTCATCTACTGGATGTCGATACTGAAACGAATACCGGACAAACGTTCAAACTGTCGGGAAGCGGTGATATTACCGTTAGCGGTGAAAACAGTGCGGGGCTGCGTCTGGCGGGTGAAGATGAAAATCAAAATCCGACCATGGCATCTAAAGATCTCGATACCAGCAACGCTAAAGGCGTCACTATTCACGTAACCGCTAAAAACGGTAACGGCATCAAAACCAATACTTCGGGTAGCGTTAAAAGCGGCATGAACGTGAATATCGAATCGGAGGAAGGGCAATCGGCTCTGGTTGTTGAAGGAGAGAGCCAAACCATTGTTCAAAGCGGAAAGCTGACCTCTAATTCAAACAATAGCAGCGTTGTTGACCTGACCAAGCTGAAGAATGCCTTTGCCTTTACCAACAGCGGTGAAATTACTTCAACTAAGGACAAAAAGGCCGTTGATGCGGAAAATAACGACAACGTCCTGACCTTTAATAACTCCGGAACGATTAATGGCTCTGCTCTTTTGGGGGGCGGCGATAATCTTATCGGGCTCACCGGTACCACTTCCCACCTCAAAGCTAAAGACGGTAATAACAGCGTAACCATCTCAGGGCAGGCAAAAACAGAGCTTGTTGAACTGGGGGGCGGCGCAAACTTATTTAACCTTAAAGGCCAGTCTAATACTCAAGAGATTACTGCGAAAAACGGTAATAACAGCGTGACGTTAACCGACAGCGCGGTACTGGATTCACTTAGCCTGGGTAAGGGGCGCAATACTATTACTATGAACGGCGGTACTCATCTGGGGGATGCGACCACGGGTAATAGTCTCGAAGGCAATACGTTTATTTTGAATAATGTTCAAAAAGCGCAAAGTGACACTATTTTCAGCACGCTTGCTGCGGGTGCCGGAACTAACGATGCTTTGGTCCTTCAGGGCGTAAATAGCCACTATGTGTTAAAAAATGGCGGTAACGTCAACGGCTTTGAGAATCTACTGATCAAAGAGGGAACCTTTGAACTCAACCGCACCGATATTACGTTAAGTACACAGAATAAAGACGGCATTACTATTGAAAAAGCAGGGCGACTGCTGATCAATCAGGATAACGGATATGCCTTAAATCATCAGGTTCAGGGTGCCGGCATGATGGAGACATCTACTAACGGTCAGGCGTTCAGCTTTAATGATTCGAGTGCTAATTTTGCCAAAGATAACTTCATCGGTACCCTGCGCTTAACCAACGGCACCTTTGATATTGCCGAACGGAATACTCTCGCGCTGGCAAAAGCGCTGCTGGATATTAATGCCAACTCGGTTGCCACCGTACGGGCAAACGTAGGTCAGCAGTCGTTCGATCGATTAACCATCAACGGCGGTACGTTGGTGTTTAAAGACAATGTCATCGGAAGTAAAAAACTTAACGGTGATATCAAGGTTAACGATCTACAGCTCAGTAATGCAAAAGGCACAGTACAGGCCATGGCTGACGGTTTTGATCATTTGCCAACCCCTGACGTGGACTTTAAACGGCCGTTATTAGAGCAGGATGAAGGTGATGCCTTGGTCAGGCTGGTTGATGCCGTTGCTGCATCCCAGTATATCGGCGGCCTGACGCTGGAATTAACTGATAAAAACGGTGTGCCAATTGATACCACATCTCAAAATACCTATCAGGATTTGCGTCAAAATGGCGGAGTTGTCGCTAAGGCGACCTATGGTTATGGGCTGCAAACCAGCGCAGGAACAGTGACCAGAGCCAGTGCCTCTGACGGGCTATATGTTGCATACCGTTTGACTGAAATTGATCTGCAAGGTACGCAAGGAAATGCGCTGGTGCTGTCTTCAGCACAGGGTAAATCAGGTAAAGACAGCAACCTGGCGGCAAAAATTACCGGTCAGGGAGATTTGGCCATTGATACCGATAGCGAATATATCACGCTATCTAATAATCTTAATGATTACACCGGAACAACCTGGGTACGCAAAGGAAAGCTACGCCTGGAGGCTGACAATGCTATCGGGCAAACCCAACTGTTAGATATGGCCGCCCGGACCGCAGTTGAATTTACCGATTCACAGGGCAATGGCATACAGCAGACCGTTGGCAAAATGAATAGCGTCGCGAGTTCTGCGCTGGCACTGGGTAACGGCAAGCTGACCCTTCAGCAAGGCGGGGTTTCACGCGGCCGGATTAGCGGCAGTGAAGTCGGTGAGTTGATCGTGCAAAACAGCGTTCTGACCGTTGACGGTGAGAACCAAGCAATGCATGCGAGAGTGTCCATTGAGTCGCCTGCTCAAATCACGATGAACAATACCGCCGGTTTAGGCAATAGCAATATTAACGTTGACGGCAAGTTATTGATTGATGGCGCTAAAGGCCAGTTGGTTAATGAACTGAGTCAGGCAGGACTGGTTGATGTTTTACGTCAGTCTGATGTATCACTCAGCGGAAATAACGACAGCTTTAGCGGTGTGTTTACTACTGATAGCGACAGTACGCTGCGGGTTGCTACGCAAAATCATTTAGGAACTGGCAGCGTTGTTAACGTCGGCACCTTTGTGGTAACTCACGATAATAGCGCTCAACCATGGACACTGGATAATTCAGTTACCGGCGCAGGAACGCTGGTTAAACAAGGCGCTGGCCTATTAGCTTTGACGACACAGTCTGCTCAGTATACCGGCGTCACCGATATTCAGAGCGGTACTCTGCGCGCGGGTACCAATGATGAAACGCTGACGCTGAATAGCCGCTTAGTCAAAGTTGCACAAAGCGCGGTTTTCACCGGTCAGGGTGAAATTAAAGGCGGGGTTGAGAATGCGGGTACCTTTATCGTTGGTGAACTGGATAAAGAAACGCAGACCAACTCAACGGCGTATTTAGTCAACGGTGATTTTGCTAATAACGGCGGTCAGATTCGGTTAGCCAGTCAGAACGGAACCGGCAGTCGCTTAAACGTTGTCGGTAATTTTGTGGCTAACGGGGGGACGATTAGGCTGAATACCGTCCTTAACCGCGGTCATGAAGAGACACAAACGGACAGGCTGGTTGTTGCCGGAGATGTTAAAACCGGCGCAAACGGACCAACGATATTAAGCATTAAAACCGTAGGCGGTAAAGGCGCAGATACGCGCAAACAGCCGGATGCGATTGAAGTTGTTGATGTTGGCGGTAAGTCTGACAACGGCGCATTTAAGTTAGGTGCCCCTGTCTCGATTGGTATTTATGAGTATCTGTTACACAAAGGCTATGGGGACGATAGCTGGTATTTAGATTCGTACGATACCGCGGTCTATCCGCCGAAAGAGAATGATAAGCCACCGGTTCGTAATATATCTCCGATTATCGGTAGCTATTTGGCAAACCAAACGGCAGCGCTGGGTATGTTCTCCATGACCTTGCACGACCGCTTGGGCGAGCCTAGCTATGCAGACAGCTTAAAAGGTGATGATAACGCGTCATCTGTATGGCTACGGATCGTCGGCGATCGTCAACGTCATAACGCTGCTGACAATATGTTAAGGCTGAAAGGGAATAGGTATACCACCCAATTAGGTGGCGACATCCTCTCTTGGAATGACCGGATGGACTCCACAACCCGTATTGGGGTAATGGGGGCATTTGGCCGGTCTGACTATACCAGCCGTTCCAGAACAACCGGCAGCGAAGCTAAAGGTAAGATCGATCGCGCTTATAGCCTGGGAATGTACGGTACCTGGTATCAAAACCAGAAAGATGAAAATAACGCCTATGTTGATGTATGGACTCAATATTCCTGGTTTGATAACAAAGTATCAATGAGCGGCAGTGAGTCTCGTTATGACAGCCATTTATTCAGTGCTTCGGTAGAAGCCGGCTATAAAGTTAACGCTTATCAACAAAGTGAAAATAAGCGTTGGATATTAACGCCGCAGGCGCAGGCAATTTTCAACTCATACAAGTCTGATGATAGTTTCCACGATACCGGGTTAAACGTGAAAGGTGAACGCGATAACAGCGTCGAAACCCGTTTGGGGGCAAGGCTGACTTATGCTAACCAGTATGAGAAGGATAAATCAGTTCAACCTTTTGTTGAGGCTAACTGGTTACACAATAACGCCAAAAATCAAATCGACTTTAATACTCTTTATACGTTTAAAGACGATACGCCTGACAACCGTTACGAAGTGAAAGTCGGTGTTGAAGGGCAAATGTCTGCAAACTGGGCGGTTTGGGGGCATGTTGCTCACCAAATGGGTTCCAATGACTACTCCGGTAATCGTGCCGTCGTGGGTGTGAAGTATCAATGGAAATAGAAATAACCGGTATATTCGCACTCTGAAAATAAGCGACTACACTGATTTTAGATTAGCCGCTTAATTAAAACAGAGCATTGTCAGTTCTTTTGCTGGATATATCCATATCTCTTTTGTGGATATATTCGGTGAAAGGCTTTGCCGCAACCTGGAATTATAAAATGTTAAATATGGGTTTTAGATATAAGCAGATGCGTGAATGTTTTCATTGTAGCAGTGTAGACATCTATAAGTATGGATATAGCCGTATTGGTTTACAGCGATATAAATGTAAGTCGTGTAATAAAACGTTCCAAGGGAAATATATAAACCAAAAACACTAACCTGCGTAACTATTAGTGTAATTAGTAAGTTGTTTTCGCTATTACCTTCAGCTTAGTTATGTCGATTTATGTACTGGTATATAAAAAGATTAGATGCGATAACACATTGATAATCTTAAATTAAAATATATTATAACTGCTTGATAAAATGGATGTTACTGGCAAATGAAAATGTCATTTATAGCAATTATTTTCATCATTTTTCTCTGTTTAACTTCAGGGTTTACCGGCTGGATGGTTAATGAATCACATAGAGATAGGGTGTTTTTGACAATAAAAATGTGTCCGGATAGACGATAGTTTCTATTATCACAGATACGAATAGATAAGCTGAAAGCTAAATCTTCAGCGTGCTAATTCTATCCGGAATGTTTTTAATGCAGAAAAGTATAATGTTGATTACGCTTTTGAAAACGAAATGGCTAATATTTAAAAATAGATATAAATAAATGAGTCGATGCTTAGGGTAGTTCAATATCAATTGGATTTTCTAAGCGATGTTATTATGATTTTCGATCTATTATCATGAGGTGGCAATTTTTAGCCTTCTTTATCTTTATATATTTCCATTATGTCTATCAAAGTTTCGGTATTTTATCAGCATAATAAAAAGGTAATGTTATAAATTTAGTCGATTATATCGGGTTTAATTAAGAACGCTCAATTTTAGATCAAAGCAGCGCTGAACTAAGCCGTCGGCCTTCCGGCAGCGTGTACAATTTATCAAACTGCAAACTGGTCCTTGATGCGCTGAACTAATCCTCCGCCAGTTGCCTGTGGGTAGATTTCAGATCGGCAGAGTAAGGGCATCCTGTTATCAACTGCTGGAATATGTATCTCGTTTTTGGCCGTGTGGCGAGGGGCGATGATTAGGCTGATTAATCTCTCAGATCTATACCTTCCGGTAATCTTTAGTGTCTTTAAATGCACCACCACCCGAAAGCAATAAACTCCCCCCATTACTCAAAAATTATTTTCCCTCTACTTTAGTCACACTTTGAATGGGTCTATCATTAGTTAACTTCTACCGTTAATGTCAAAAATCGAGCCGTTCAGGGCTTCTGTTAACCACGTGAGCCTGTGGCTTTAAGGTATATCTCATGAGCAAAAGCTCTACCCGTCAGGATGCACCCTTTGGAACACTGCTGGGCTATGCGCCCGGTGGCGTAGCGATATATTCATCGAACTATGACTCTCTGGCGCCCGGAGATTATCGAAATGACGTATCTTTTCGTAGCTACATCGATAATGAATATATGGGGCATAAGTGGCAATGCGTCGAGTTTGCCCGTCGTTTTCTGTATTTGAACTACGGTGTGGTTTTTACTGACGTCGGGATGGCTTACGAAATATTTTCCTTACGCTTTTTGCGTGAGGTGGTTAACGATAATCTTCTTCCTCTACAGGCATTTGCTAACGGTGGGTTGCAGCCGCCGGTTGCCGGAGCCTTGCTGATTTGGCAAAAGGGCGGCGAGTTTAAACACACCGGTCACGTTGCGGTGATTACACAGCTACTGGGCAATAAGGTGAGAATTGCTGAACAAAACGTGATTGACGCAATACTTCCCCCGGGACAGCAGTGGACGCGGGAATTGACGCTGGCGATAGAGGATGGTCAATACACCATCATGGACTCTTTCGACGATACCGTTATTTTAGGCTGGATGATCCAGACCGGCGATCTTAGACATAGTCTGCCACAGCCTTCCGTGCCTGCCGAACAGTTGGCGATTCATGGTGAACGTTTGGTTAACCAAGGGCAGTTTGACTCACCATGGCTTGATGAGCGGGACCCGCTACAGCAGGTGTATGTTCAGTCGAAGGGCCAGGTAATTAATCAGGATCCTTATCAGTACTTCACCATCTCAAAAAGTGCGGAGCAGGCGTTGATTAAGGCAACCAACGAGCTGCACCTGATGTATCTTCATGCGACCGATAAGGTACTTAAAGATGACAACTTGTTGGCGCTGTTTGATATTCCGAAGATTCTCTGGCCTCGGCTGAGGCTTTCATGGCAACGCCGTCGCCACGATATGATAACCGGTCGTATGGACTTTTGTATGGATGAGCGGGGGCTTAAGGCCTATGAATACAACGCTGATTCGGCATCTTGCCATACGGAAGCGGGCGTGATTCTGGAGCAGTGGAAGAACAATGGCTACCTCGGTTCAGGCTATAATCCGGGCGAAGACCTGTTTGATGAACTGGTGGAAGCGTGGAAGCATAGTCGTGCGCGCCCTTTTGTACATATTATGCAGGATAAGGACTCCGAGGAGAATTACCACTCTCGCTTTATGCAGAATGCGCTGACTAAAGCCGGATTTGAAAGTAAAATTCTTTTCGGCCTCGATGAATTACGCTGGGATGCTACCGGCCAGTTGATCGACGGCGATGGTCGTTTGGTGAACTGCGTATGGAAAACGTGGGCATGGGAAACCGCTATTGAGCGAGTTCGCGAAGTCAGTGAAACCGAATACGCAGCCGTACCCGTTCGTACCGGGCACCCTGAAAATGAAGTGCGCCTTATCGATGTACTGCTGCGCCCTGAAGTGATGGTGTTTGAGCCATTTTGGACGGTGATCCCAGGTAATAAGGCAATCTTACCGGTATTATGGTCGCTGTTTCCTCACCATCGTTATCTGCTGGATACCGACTTTGAAGTTAACGATGAGCTAATTAAAACCGGCTATGCGGTAAAACCGATCGCCGGGCGCTGCGGTGATAATATTGATCTGATCAACCAGCATGAAGAGCTGCTGGACAAAACCCATGGCAACTTCGCTGAGCAGAAGAACGTTTACCAAGAATTATGGTGTTTACCAAAGGTCGCGGGTAAGTATATTCAAGTGTGTACCTTTACTATCGGTGGTAGCTACGGCGGCGCATGTCTGAGAGGGGATGAGTCTTTGGTTATCAAAAAAGAGAGCGATATTGAGCCGTTAATTGTGCTTAATGACGAAGAATTTTTATCGTTAAGCTAAAAGTTAGAGTCAGATGCTCAGGGTTGATCTTTTTAGCAGCTATGCATGAATTCAACCCTGAGATTGGCACCATCGAGAAGGTGATATCCCAAAAGCCTTTTTGAAGTGTTTGGTCATGTGGCTTTGATCAAAAAAGCCAGCCTCCAGCGATGCATCTGCAAGCGTTTGGCCTGAAAAAACGGACGCTTTGACGTGATCTAAGCGCCGCATAGTCATATATCTGTGTGGGCTTGTGCCAAAATAAGTTCGAAAATCTTTAGACAGGCTCCATTTATCCCGTCCTGCACATTTAGCTAAATCATCTAAAGTAATGGGCTGCTCAACATTATCATCTATATATTCGCGGGCTCGCGTAGCTGCTGAGTAGTCACCGGTTAATCGTTGTATATTACAGCCAGTGACCTCTTGCAGAGTAGTAACCAGCCCGTAAATAGAGTCATCTTCTTCTAACGGATCCAGTTCATCGTCCATCGAGCTCAAAAGTGCTGAAGTTGCAGCTACAATGCGAGGATCTCTGGAGACCCCTTCTTTAAGGAAGGGTAACGGTTTGCCATGAAGAACTTGCTGGACTAAGGCAGGGCTGATGTAAAGCATTTGATATTGAAACCCTGAAGACGAGCCCGCATGCCCGTCGTGTATCTCGTCCGGGTGAAGAACCATTATTTCCCCCGGGAGGCTATGTCTGCCGGCACCTTTGTAACGAAAGCTTTGAACGCCAGAGAGCGTTCTCCCGATGGCGTACGTATCATGCTGGTGAGGATCAAATGCATGGGCATTGAAGAATGCTTCTATGCGCTCAATTTTCAGAGATTGTGTCGCATGTTTCACCCAATCGTTTGGCGAGGGTAGCTCTAACATTAAATTCACCACTTGCAGATATATACGATGACTAACAGGCCCAAAATATCAGACAACAAGATATAAAATAATTTAACAGCGTGGAATACCGAGCTACCCCTTGTGAAAATGAAGGAAGAAATCGTAAAGCATAAAACAAGCGCAAATTGCCAATATAAAACCCATCAAACGATTAAAGGTGTCAAAGTGCGAGCTTTTTGTTATTCGCGATCCAATCAAGGCACCGAGAAGAGAGTAAATAGCTGGAGCTCCTGCCCCGGCAATAGCGATTAAGGCTGAAACCACGGAAATCAATATACCCGTTATCTGAGCTGCAGGAAACATCACCGTTGTGACCGGTAATACCACCATCATTCCTTTGGGATTGAGTGCTTGAATAAGAAACCCGTTCCAAAAAGTCAGAGTCTTAAGTTCGGTTTCTGTCACCCCCTCGGCACGATCAGGAAATGATACTTTTGAAGTATAGACTTTATACGCAAGGTAACCGGTGTACCCACCACCAATTAGCGTGAGATAAGGAAGTATCGCCTTTGAAATTAACGCTTCACCGGTATAACCAAACACGATAAAAAGAACAAACATCGCAAAGCCAACACCGAGAAAGAAACCGACCGTCCGCCTAAACTGCCCGACCAAACCTGCGTTTAATCCCATTGCGTTTACTGGCCCGGGGCTATACATCACGCTAAACGAGTATAGAAAGATTTCCATTAGCTCACTCCTTCAATGATAAAAGTTTCGAATGTTGTAACGATTCGAAGGAATAGGCTCGAATCAACAGGTTGATGCAGGCAAGAAGATTTGCCTTAGTTGCAATAGTAACTCGTACCTTATTAGCCCGGCTTGTACGTTTGTGGGTAGGAGGAAACACCGATCTTTATGGTTCACATAGGTTTCGGCATATGCTGGCTATAGTGATGGGGAACACTTGATATCTAGTTGTTTTATCTTCGATTGGTACGCTGTTTTGCGGTACGGCTAGTAAAACGGCAGAGACTTCATTGTGCATTCATTAAAACGTTGGAATACGTATTTGGCTTCCCTTCCAACATAAGTTCTCCACTTTTTGCCGTTGATCCATACCGCACCGGTATTCTGCTCTGTGCCGGTAATAAGATGAGCAACGAAAAACGTTTTTATGATGTGATGCTCCCGATTGCCGATCGGGAATTTACTCATTATCTGAAAGAATTAGAAAAGAAGGAGTAAGGTTATGGGTAGAACGCTGGAACAGCTCCTTGCGGATGAAAAACCTGAAGTTGTCGCTGCGGCGCAGATTATGGCTGCGGATATGCTGCTTAATATTCATCTCACAGAATTGCGTGAAAAAGTACAGAAAACACAAACTGAAATAGCGCAGGTACTTGGGATTAAACAGCCTACAGTGGCGGGAATGGAAAAACCGGGCCGTGACCTGAAGCTTTCATCTCTAAAACGTTATGTTGAAGCTACTGGGGGCAAGCTGCGCCTTGAGATTGAACTGCCGGATGGTTCTCACTATGAATTTATTGTTTAGCTACGGTGCACGGAACAGGAATCAAATTCATAGTTAACTCACTGTTTTATTTTAATTTATAAACTGTCAAAACAAAGCCTTCACTAAAGCGCCATAAATAATCGATTTTTTTGTGATGTTTTATCACGAACTTCTCTGAGAGAGGCTGCTGATATAGGTATTGGTATAAGCATTTAGACAATAATAGTTTTGAAAGCCGCCAGCTCGCATTATATTGTTTTTCTTTTCCACAGGAACGGTTTGACTCATTAATAGGATAATTCGTCCGTCACAAACATGGCTAGCCTGTAAAATATAATATTGATTAAATGGGTAGCCACTCCAATCAATAGCAATAATCAATTATCGCCTGTGCAGTATTAAAACTTCTTCAAAAAAGCGTTTGGTTTTTTCTTTAATAAATTATTTTCAATAAAAATCATTAAGTTAGTAGTGGTCGTTTTTTGCTTCCCCCTATTGACTCTATTGTTACCAGATACTTTAAAGTTTTCCTGTTTTATTCATTTTCCCCGAGAATAACAGGAAACATACGATGAAAAACCCGAATGATAAATTAGATATCCGCAATCCCATCACTGAATATGAAGTTAATCAGGCTCAAATCGCGCAAGACGCAGCTTGGGGCTCACTCGATATTGAACCTGATGATGTGCCTAAAATACTAACTTTTTTTCCTGAGGGTTTTTTTACCGCTTTTTATGACAATAAAGGTGCCGGTAATTTCTACACGGTGAGATTAGACTACGATTTAGATAATCCGATAAAGACTTGGACTGACGTTTCAGCTAATGGTACATGTTCAACTCATCAACCGAATGGTAAAACCTTATATGGAATCTCATTAGGTGTTTCACCTAAATTTCGTGGTATGAAAATAGGTCAGCTGTTGGTGCAACGCGTTTTAGACTTTTGTGTTGAGATTAATTGTAAAAATTTTGTGTTAGGTTGCCGTGTGCCGGAATACTATAAGCACTCAGAAATTCCAATTGAACAATACATCACGTTGAAAAATGAAAAAGGAGAATACCAAGATCCTGAATTACGTTTTTACTCTCGTTGTGGGCTCTACTTTACGAAACCAATGCCGGAGTATATGTCTGCCGAAAATGCCGATCCAGAAAGCCTAAATTATGGCGTTATGTCTATTTGGGATAATCCATATTATAAATCTTCTGCTGAGGAATAAATATGTATACAAAAAATCACCTCAGAGATATACCCAGATTAATTATTACCTATAGCAGCATTTTTATTATGTTTACACTTGTGTGGTTATATATGCCAAGTGAGGGGCCGGTAACTGGTCCCATTCTTTTTGTACCAGTTATTTTTATGCTGGTGTTCATTTTTTTAACAAAAAGGATGATTGAAGGCTTTATTTGGGCATTGCTGCTAATCGGCTTTATGATCACTCACTCTTTAACTGACATGTTCACTCATTTCATTGATGGTACTTATAAAATAATGAGTAGTGAAGATTATCAGTGGATTATCTTTGTTTCCACCTGTGCTGGGTCACTTATTGCATTAATTAAATTATCGGGCAGCATTCAGGCCTTCAGTCAATTAGTGCTTAAGTTTTCTAAATCAAAGCGAAGTTCGTTAATCTCAATTTGGTTATTAAACTTATTAACCTTCTTTGATGAATATTTACATTTTATGGTTATGGGGCCTTCAACACTTCCTGTTGCCAAAGAACGTAAAATATCTAAAGAGCTATTGACCTATATTATGAAAAGCACAGGTGTTGCGGTAGGTACATTGCTACCTATGTCTATTTGGACTTTTTTTATTGCCAAACAGTTTGAGAGCTTTGGTATTGCTGATATGGGTGATGGTATTTCATTATTAATGCAATTAATTCCGCTGAATTTTTTCACTTGGATTTCTGTATTAATCTCATTTTTGGTGGTGCTTGGGATTATTCCAATTTTTGGTCCAATGAAGAAGGCCGAGGAACTGGCTGAACAAGGTATTTATAGCCAAGGCGGCGGTGATGATACTGGCGATATCGAACAGGAGATATCAGAAAAAGCAAAAAATAAAAAATCGACATTAACTAACTTTTTTGTTCCTCTTATTTTATTATTTGGATTAATTTTCTATTTTGATTTTGATAGTGCTAAAGGAGCAATCATTGCATTGATGCTTACCTCTATCTTTTATGTCGCTAAAGATCTACTTACCCCGCTGGATTGCCAAGATGCGGTAATCAACGGCGGAATAAAAGATATGGTGTATATGTTTGTCATTATACTGCTAGCACTGATGTTTTCAGCCAGCCTTGAAACGCTAGGGTTTGTTAGTTATATAATTGATTTAGTAGATAAAAGTAACGTTAATCCAGCTATTTTCCCTTTGCTTATATTCTTGATATTCTCCTTCACTGAGTTTGCTGTAAGTTTAAATTGGGGATTATTTGTTTTAGTCTTTCCCATGGTTGAGCCAATGGCTAACTCGGTCGGTGCGAGCCCTGTGCTATGCTTGGCCGCGGTTCTCTCTGCGGTTATGTTTGGCACTAATGCATCACCAATATCAGAATCAACCATCATGCCATGTTCATTCACCAACACAAACCCGATGGATCATACGATGGCGAATCTACCCTACCAATTGATTGCATTTGTCATTTCAGCAATGGCTTTTTTAATTGCTGGGTTTGTTATGTAATATTTATTTAGTCTTTACTTAACCCAATAATATCGATAAGGGTATCATTGGGTTATTTAATTCATTTAATTTGGTGTAACTGCAATAGAAACTTTATATAGATAATTCTCATATCTATCCATGCAATTACTATCTAAAATGGACTCTTCGTAAAAAGGTCCTGAAAGACTTAAATTGTGACTTGTTACATAATCTAACAGCTTGGCATAAGTTTCGGGTGGTGGTGCATATTCACCTGAGTGGTACGTTGAAAGATATAATCCCTCTTGCATGTAATAATCAATATCGGTATCAATATCAATATTTTTAGGAATTTTACTAAAAAAGGTATTAGAGTAATTATATTTCCCTTGTAAGATATCGGCTTGTTCAAAAATAACCCCGGTAGAGAAAATCCCTTGCAGGCCCTTTTGAGTGCAATATTTAATATGAGACATAATGTTTTTAGAAAATAATTTACTGGGGAATGTCGCACTCTTATCATATTTGGTTACGATAATTGTATCTTTTTCCTGCCAGCCCATACTGACTACCTCTAACTCTATCTTCTGTTGTGTAACACTGATTTTATCTTTAATGCTCGATTCAATTTTTTTCAATTCAAAAATTTTATCATTAATACTCGTTAACTGTTCATTAAGCAAATAGATAAATCGTCGAGGGTTTTTACTATGTAAATACTCTTTTATCTCATAAAGCGAAAGACCAAGAGATTGCAATGCCTTGATTGTAAAGATAGTCTCGAAAGTATCAACCGAATAATAACGGTACTGATTATTTGAACGTGTACTGGGTTTAAGTAAACCGATATCCTCATAATGAATCAATGTTTGTTTTCCTATATTACAAAGCTCAGCCAGTTCGCCCGTCATAAAATAGTCTTTTTTCATATTCATTTATGTTTTCCTTTTTATTAAATTATAATCATTAAATGATTTATCAAAGGGATTGAATAATAGCATTAAAACCAACTGTAAAATTATGAAGTTAACTTCAACTAATAAAGCAATAGTGATCTGTGATGCTTTAATATATTTTATCATTAATTTAAAAATGTCTGATGATTAATTTTTGATATAATGTGCTAAAAAATATTAAGTGAGTGAGTTGCTAATTTTAATTAATTTTTTATCTTTATTTAATTAATGGGGTGGGAAGATTTTAAAATTGACGGGTGTTGTGTTTAATAAACTTAAATATTAGATTATATGAGTTTTTGTTAAATTTTATTCGTGGTCTTATTTATATAAGACACGTATTAGTGGTTGCTATAATTTATTATTTTCTCTGAAGGCAGCAGCAGTTTTTTCATAGAGGCCCTTGGTTCAGATTATGAGAAAACTCTACTTAATGAATATGATGTTTTACGAGCGAGTCTTGTTTGTGACGGACGAGCTATCCCATTAATCAGTCAAATTGTTCTTGTGGAAAATAAAAACACATGATGCGAGCAGGCGGGTTTCTTTAAACTTTAAACTCCAGCACTCCAGCACTCCAGCACTCCAGCACTCCACCAGTTCATCAGCATCCTAGAACCGTTTCATTTTTCCTTCACATTATCATTAAATTAAGTGGTGTTTCTGCAACATGCTGTACATCATTTTTGACCTGAGTTAACCATTTCTTTGCCTGCTATCTGTAAGTTTTATACCCGTGATCAATGAAGTTGCTTGATTTTCGTCAGCATAAGGATCATCCTGAAGTTATGCCCATTTATCTCAGTGAAGAGCAAAAGCAACCCCTTATCAACCCGCATCGAATATGTAGGGAGCGCCATATCTGTAAGCGGATAAACTGTGTTTTGCTCTCTGCTGATGGATGGTCTCCAGATATGATCCCCCGTTCCTCACTGCTCCACGAAACAGCTGTCCGACGTCGCCTTAACGAGGCTCAGACCGCGGAGCTCACCACCTTGACGGCTAATCTTCTGCCGATAACTCAAGCCATTGTCAGCATAATTGATAACCTGTGGGGCATAAGCTGCGCCGTGCCCGGCATCATCAATAAATGGCTGTATAAGCACGGTGTTAGCTATCGAAAACCGGTGGGAATAGCGTGAATATCGCTTAGTTCTTCATCGCCATCAGGGAAACATAATCCAGTCAGCCTGAACGTTCATATTATCCTCGCCGGAGCCGGTTATCACCGGAGTAGCCTGGTGAAGGATTGAGCTTATGTGATGAATATTGAGCTTCACTTTTTACCCCCATATAGCCCCAACTTGAACTCGATAGAACGGGTATAGGAAGTGATGAACGAGTGGGTCAGAAATAATCACTAATTCACCACAGCAGCGTTTCTTCGGTGAGAAGTACACCGATTTTTACGGAGACATTACCGAAAACTTGTTATGCCGTATTAATGACAACTTCTAGGCCTTGAAAAATGCATCTTCAAGTTAATCGGGTATAGACCAGACCGAAGCTGGCACAGCTATTTCATTACCAGACTTACATCTTATTTCTAACATTTAACTACAGGGCTCGTCTGATAATTTGTTTTGTATCAATTATCACCTGCGTTTTGTACTTCGATTATACCTTCCATTTTTTATAAAGGATTTATTATGAGAACAATCCAGTCACCGGGTAAATATATTCAAGGGCCAGACGCGCTGTCCTTACTGAACAGCTATATCAAACCATTAGGTTCACGCTGGCTCATTCTGGTCGATGCCGTCATGCAGTCCTCTCAGTCCCAATTCTCTGTTGGGGAAACAGATGATCTTCATTTTCATATCGAATTGTTTCGCGGAGAATGCTCCCATCAGGAGATCCAGCGTATTGTCGCACTGACGAAAAGCCACGACTGCGACGGTATCATTGGTTTTGGTGGCGGCAAGGTACTGGATACCGCTAAAGCAGTCGCTTTCTACCAACGTTTGCGCTCTGTCATGTTGCCGACCGTAGCCTCCACTGATGCGCCAACCAGTGCGCTGTCGGTGATTTATACCGAAGAAGGTGAGTTCGATAAATACCTGTTCCACTCAGCCAATCCGGACATGGTGATAGTAGACAGTAATATTATTGCCAGTGCGCCGGTTCGCCTGCTAGTGAGCGGCATGGGTGACGCACTCTCCACCTGGTTTGAAGCGCAGGCGTGTTATGAATCCCGCGCCGCTAATATGTCCGGCGGTCAGACTACCCGAGCCGCGCTGACGCTGGCGCGTTTGTGCTATGAAACGCTGCTGCAGGAAGGTAAAAAAGCCAAAATTGCGGTGGAGCAAAAGGTCACCTGTCGCGCGCTTGAGCGCATTATCGAAGCCAATACCTACCTCAGTGGCATCGGATTTGAAAGCAGTGGTCTTGCCGCGGCGCACGCCATCCATAATGGACTGACCCAGCTTGAAGATTGTCACCACTACTACCACGGTGAAAAGGTTGCGTTTGGCACACTGACACAGCTGGTGTTGCAGAACAGCAGCGATGCACAGATTGATGAGGTACTGGATTTCTGTGTAACCGTTGGTCTGCCGGTGTGTCTGGAGCAGCTCGGCGTTACCGAAAATGTGCAGGAAAAAATGCGCATCGTGGCAGACAGTAGCTGTAGCGAAGGTGAAACTATTTTCAATATGCCGTTCAGCATCACCAGCGAAAGCGTATATAGCGCCCTGATTATCGCCGACCAACTGGGTCGTCAGAAACTGGGCCTGACGGCGCAGGGATAACGACCCGAATTTGACAAAACGGAGGAAAAGTTATGAGTCAGTTTTTTATGAATAACAAGGAAGACCTGGTCAGCGAAGCGCTGGAAGGGATACTGCGCGCCAGCCCGTTCAATAATCTGGCGATGTTGGATGCCGGACAGGACATCCGTATCGTGGTTCGCCGGGACTGGGATAAGCGCAATGTCGCGATTATTTCCGGCGGTGGCGCGGGCCACGAACCAGCACATGCGGGCTTTGTCGGCAAGGGGATGCTCACTGCCGCCGTCTGCGGCGATGTGTTTGCCTCACCAAGCGTTGATGCGGTACTGAGCGCCATCATTAACGTCACCGGCGACGCGGGCTGCCTGCTGATCGTCAAAAATTACACGGGTGACCGCCTGAACTTCGGCCTGGCGGCGGAGAAAGCACGCAAGCTTGGCTACCGCGTGGAACTGGTCATGGTACGTGACGACATTTCCCTGCCGGACAATCCGCAGCCGCGCGGCGTGGCGGGTACGGCGTTGGTACACAAGATTGCGGGCTTTGCCGCCGAACAGGGAAAAAACCTCGAAGAGGTTACCGCAGCCGCACAGGACGCGATCGCCAAAGTGGTGAGCATCGGCGTGGCCTTCTCCAACTGTAACATTCCGGGAGAAAACCATAGCAATCGCGTGCATAACGGCACCTGCGAACTGGGCATGGGTATCCATGGTGAACCGGGCGTTGAGACGCTGCAATTCCGGACCGGGCACGAGCTGGTCAGTCTGATGGTGGACAAACTGCTGAGCGTAACCGATAAATACAGCCCCAAAGCGCTGCTGGTGAACAATCTGGGCGGTTTTTCAGCACTGGAAATGTCGCTGCTGACGCGCGAAGTACTTCGCTCATCACTGGCCGATGAGGTTGAACTGCTGGTCGGACCGGCAACGGTCGTCAGCGCGCTGGACATGAAAGGCTTTTCCCTGTCAGTCATTTTACTGACGGACGCCCTGCGCGAAGCGATGCTGGCGCCAGTGGAAGTCGCTGGCTGGCCATCAGTGGTCAAACCCAAAAAACCTGAAGTGGTGGTGGCCGAAAACCGAATTCCGGAACATCGCTTTGTCCCTTCGGTTAATCAGACAACCCAGAGCATGTTGGCAACGATCTGCAAGACCTTAATCAGTTCAGAGTCTGAGTTGAATACACTGGACACGCTGGTCGGCGATGGTGATACGGGCTCTACCTTCGCGGGCGGAGCCAGGCGAGTACTGTCAGCATTGGAAAACGGACTGCTTCCTCTAGATAAGCCCGACGATCTGATGATTGCCGTAGGAGAGCATCTGGCAACTGCGATGGGCGGCTCCAGCGGCGTGCTGATGTCGATTATGTTCAACGCCTGTGGGCAAAAGCTGGCTGAAGGAAAAACCTTGGGCGAATCGCTGGCATACGGCCTCAGCCGTATGCAGTATTACGGCGGGGCAAACATTGGTGACCGTACCATGGTTGATGCGCTCTGTCCGGCCTTCATCTGTATTATTCAGGGCGACTCGTTATTTGAGGTCGCCAGAGCGGCGCATACAGGTGCAGAGAGCACCTGCTCTATGGCTAAAGCTAATGTCGGACGATCATCCTACCTCAACAGCGATAGTCTCAATGGCGTGAAGGATCCTGGGGCGTATGCGGTTGAACTGGTTTTTGCGGAGCTGAGTAAACAGTTTTCCTGAGTATTTTCATTATATTCAGTAAACTATTACCCTGGTGTGGCTGTAATGCACACCAGGGTAGTATCAGTCTTTTCATCGGCTTTGCCAGAGAAGGTGGTCTAGCGGATGTTACCTTGCAGGCCACGACGTTCGCCGTAATCTTTGTTAGTGGTCAAGATAGAGGTAATGCATCCAGCTAGTCATACGTAGTAGAACCTTACGCATAACAGAAACATGGGTAAAGTGATCCGAATAAACGGCCACCTGAGCAAATATCCCATCAGGCAGGGCTTCAGCTTCAGCATTCGGATTTAGCTCTATAATAGCAAGAATCCCGTCGGTACCGGGAACAATATTCAGAGATTGTAGCGTTCCTTGTGCCTGATAAGTTCCGCCTGAGACAACGGGCAGAACTGCAATTAATTTCCCCTGAAATATCTGTCCAGGTAACGCATTGAATACAACCTCCGCTTCATCGCCTGGTTGCAGACGCAGTAGCGAGTTTTGCCTGAACTGGGCGATTATCAGTCTTTCTTGTTCCGGAATAAAAACCATTACTGGACGCAGCGGCAAAGCGGCCGCATAGGTTCCCGGGCGGATTAATACCTGAGTTACATAACCATTACTTGGGGCTCGGATCACCGTTTGTTCAAGATCATATCTAGCTTCATCTAACTGAGCCCTGATGCTGACGACTTGGGATTGTTCTCCGTTTACTATACTGTCTATCTGACTTTTTACTTGAGCCTGTTCGGCGATAGAGCCTTTTACCAGCGCATCCTGTGCCAGAAAATTCTGTCTTGCATTATCAATATCACTTTCGGAGAAAGGATTCACCTTCGCTTTACTTCCCTGAATATAACGCTGGTAGTCTTTATATAATCGATCGCGCTCAGCAGTAACATGATCCGTATGAGCTATGGCTTCATCTAATTGTCCCTTAAGTATCTGTATGTTAGTCAACGCCGTGACTAAATCCGCCTGAAGTCTGTCGACACGAGCTTTATATCGAGTTGGATCTATTTTAAAAAGTACGTCGCCTTTTTTGATTAATATATTTGTTCTATCAGTGACTTCGATAACAATACCCGTCACTTGTGGTGTAATCGGAATAGAAATAACGGCTTTCTGTGCTTGAAAAGTATAAGGATGATTGTAATTCATCAATAATATTAACCCGGAAATTAAAAACACACCGCCCAACGCTGCAGTTGGAACTGTCCATTTATTTACGGGAATTTTAAATATTTTAAATATAGACCAGGCAAACGCGACATATGTCAGAATAATTAATAAATCCATGGTATTACTCCGATGAAGTCGTTTTATTATCGCCCAGTTTTTGCTCCAACTCTGTTACTCGTTGCTGCAACTGTGCAAATGATTCTGGTTGACCTTGCATGCCCCAACCACGCTCTGGGCGATATAATGTGGCCCATATCCATAAAAATGGCCATATAACATGTAACGTAAACAGGCTTACCCAACCTGCTACATGGATAGCATCTGCATGAGGATGGTTACGTGATTTTGCGATCAAATAGGGAATATCATGAAGAATAATAATCCCATAAAAAATAATGAGAAAGACCGAAATCAGTATAAACAGCGCAAAATAGTTAAGGAACATAATTGCCTCGAAGAAACGAATTGCTCTTTAATAATAAAGATAGACGCTATCTACACGAATTGTAATGCTGCCAATAAAATTCATTGTGTGGCAATAAATACTTTGCAACTAATGTGAAATATCAATTCGGATACATTGATATATATAGTTTATAAATATGATGTATTTCAGGGGATGACCAGATTATTTCCCGTTCAGCGTCTTTGCTACCCAAATACTTTTTCTATCATGCAGCGCCGTTTATATTACTATGCTGATGAGACGACGTTCTGGCTGGAAGTGGTAGAAGTTCCAAGATCAAAAAGTTCCAGTCGATCGAATGGCCGGAATGCTGGTCTGCCATAATGACAAAACCATCCCGACCACAAGGTACTTGATGGGGGAGAAGGTCAGCGAATGAAGAAAGGAAAAATAGGGTGAAATTGCTGGTTTCGTTAGGGCATGGATGAATTTTAGATAAAAAAATAGACGTCAATTGACGTCTATTTCTATGAATATGGTGCCGGACTCGGAATCGAAATAAACCTATATATTCATTGTTAATTAACGTTATTTTTGTATTCCAAAATTGATGGAGCCCCCAGTTGGGCCCCCTTCTGGTTTTTCATCAAAAAGGAATCGGTTCGATACTGGTTTTTCCTGAGAGTTAAATATCATGCCCTTCAGGGTGGTTCCGTCACCCGGAACCACCCTGAGATAATCTTACAGCGTAATCTGAGGATGTTTAATACCGCAGGCTTTGGCATATCTTGCCAGGGTGTCAATGCTTGCTTTAACGATATTCGACTCCATACGGGAAACTGTGGGTGGTGTTACCCCCATTCGTTCCGCTACCTGAGCACGGGTTAACCCAGCATGGCGACGCCATTCTGCCAGCATGATCTGCAAACGCTCTTTACGCTCTTCCGCTTCATACGCAATTTGTACTTCAGGATCAGACATCAAATCGGTCCTGACTGTGTTCCAGCTAATACCGTTAACTTTTTTCATTTAACATCTCCTCTAATCGTTCAAACGCGAGTGTTATCTCCCCTGATGGTGTTTTCTGCGTTTTCTTGATGAACACTCGCAGTAGATAGATATTTTTTCCTTTCTGATAAACATATAGCCCTCTGGCGATATCCGTCCCCATTGTTCTGAGTTCAAACAAGCCGTCTCTGAGTGGTTTGCTGTCAGGTTCTCGCAATGCAGTGGCATTCATTTCAAGCTTATCAATTAGTCGGATCATTTTAGCTTTGACGACCGGTGATAAACTTGATATTTCATCGGGTACTTCATCATGTAATATCACGTTAAACACACTATATTCCTCCACAGGAAAATATTACCTTATAAGCTAAGTTAGTTCAAATGCTAATTAACGTCCAATGAATTTGACTACCTCCATTTTCGACATGTCCCAGACATCTGCTAGACTTACAGACTTCTTCAGCAAATTATTCTAACTGACCACGATTAACGATTAATCAGTCCAACAGATTGCTTCAGACTTCATCTGTTCCGATCACAAACAAATACGATAAAGGTTGCAACGCAGCCATGTTCAGCGTCAGATGTGTTCGGCACCACTCAATAAAAGCCGGCTTATCAAAATCCAATTGGTGACCACGGATAAACTCAAGGTCCAGTATGACATACTCAGCATTTGCTGAACTCTCCGTTGCTGGGTAGAAAATACCTTCGCTACCCAACGTGGTTAAATCGTTAAACGCTGATTCAGTGACTCGGACGGTGTGGATCAAATCAATATTTTCCAGTGACTTCAGTGACAGTAAGCGAGCAATCAGATTCATGGTTTTATTCCTGTAGATATTCCATTGGGAAGCGCGATGACTATCGCCAGTTCAGCGAGCAACCAGTCGGCGACATGTTGCCATTCAGAACCACTGACATCAGACGTGATTTTCCAGGCCGTTGGGCTGGTGTGATGGGCCAGCAGTAACACCGCCATGACCATAAAGAGGTAGGGGTGACCGTAGGTATGGCAATATCCCCGATCGTAGGGATGCCGATGTTGGTTCAGGATAAAAGTATCACCGCTGAGTTGATGATGATGCTCTCCGTTGAAGACAATAACCCCAAGCCCTATCAGGCTGTCATCGTAGCGCAGTGGCGTGATACCGGCGCCATTGCAGATAATAGGGATTGGTTCAATACCGGTCGTTTCCGGCTTCAGGCGGAGCTGTCGATGGGCTAGTGTGACTAGACGACACAGACTGAACCAGTCCTCCTGAGCGATATCGCGTAATAATCTAAAATGAAAAACGCCAGTTTTTGGCGTAGGTAATGTCGGCATAGGAAAATCTCCATGTTACCGTTGATAAATAGCCATGAATTGACGAGGGCGTGAGTGGCTGGTGGCTTGAGCTATAACCAGCCCCGTTCAGCAAACGACACCTGTTCGCCATGACCCATGACAATGTGGTCTAAGACTTTTACGTCAACCAACGATAAGGCCTCTTTTAACTTTTGGGTTATTGTCTTGTCAGCTTGACTGGGCTCAGCTATTCCCGAGGGATGGGAATGCGCCAAAATCGTCGCCGCTGCATTATGGTACAGGGCCAGCTTAACGATTTCTCGTGGGTAGACGGACACTTCATTAATGGTGCCCATAAAGAGGGTTTCACGGGCAATCAACCGGTGCTGATTATCCAAATACAGGACAAGAAAGACCTCTTTTTCAGTTGGCTCTAGCTGTAACCGAAGGTAATCTTGCGTCTGTTGTGATGAGGTCAACGAATAGGGTTTGGCTTTGAGTTGCTTATCTAACAGCTGTAAAGCCATCGTAATGATGCGCTGCTCGCGCTGAATATAGGGCATGGCGATGTTCTCACGGTGAAAGAGAGTTAGGCCGCAAATAGATGGGGTACTGACGGGTACCCGAACCGGCCTAGAAGAGATTGAACGTGAACCCCGTTCAGTCAGGCTAAATGTTGTCGCATATTCTCAGCCATCACCCATAACGC
>NZ_ATYS01000031.1 GCF_000427805.1 Budvicia aquatica DSM 5075 = ATCC 35567
AATGGTTTTGGCGTTGGTAATGGTACTGTCGCTGCCTTTGATATGAATGGCGGTACCGTTAGCCTGAATATTCCCGCTATTCACCAGGTGGCCGTTGTTCAGGCTGATGGCCGTATGGTCAGCGCCTAAAGATAAGTTGATGGTGCCTTGGTTATCAATCTCGCCGCCGTTCTCGGCCAAAAAGGCCGTGGAGCCGCTGCTGCCGTTGCCGGAGGTTACCGTGGCTTTATTTTCCACCAGGCTATGCTCACCGCTGGCTTTACCGACAATCGCCTTATCGCCGCTGATATTAAAGGCCGCGCCGTTTTCAATCACCGCTTTACCGGCGTTCTCTGCCAGTACACCGGTAGCATTAGTGCCGATAGTCAACAGGCTGCCGGTGGCCAGCGTCGCCAATGAGCCAACACCGCTTACCCGAATGCCAGAGGTGATTTTATCGCTACCCGCTTTACCTGACAGATTCAGGTTCAGTGCGCCGCCCAGCGTTGCGGTGTCAGTGACATAGAATAAGGTGGCCCCGTCGCCGTTGACCTGCGTCTCGGTAGTGCCGGCATCGGTAATAATCTGAGAGCCGTTTCCATCAACCCAGAAGGCAATCTGGTCGGCGTTATTGCTGTCAAAGTTCACCGCAACTTTATCATTCAGCGTGACGGTACTGCCTGCAGTAGCATGAACGCCCACCGTTCCTGCGCCGTTCAGATTNACNGCCGCNGCANTGANNCCATCACCGATNGTNACNGNGACCTGNCTGCCGTCNGCTAACACACCAGTGGTCCGGGTGGCATCATCCGCCCCGTNCCAGTTNCCGTTTAAGGTCAGGTTGCCGGTAGAACTCAATTGGGTTTCAAGGGTGCTGGCCGAGGCTTTGAGCCCCACCGAGCCTTGACCGTCTAAGGTGATATTGCCGCTGTTTACGCCAACCGCCCCTTCTTCCACCTGAATACCGGTGGTGTTATCNCCGCTAAANNNNATNNTACCNGAGTTNGTTAAGGTTGCTAAATTGCGGGCAATATAGCCNACNACGCCGTTAAGCGATGAGTTNAGNTTNGCNCCGGCGGTCAGCGAGGTGGCTTTTTTCTCCGCCTCGGTCATNNTNTTTTCNGCACCGGTCAGGTCATNGCCCTGCCCGTCGGCAATGCCGGCAATCGCCCCTTCGCCGGAGAGTTTTATGGTAGCAGTGCTGCCAATATTACCGGTCGCCCCGCCTTCAATCAGGAAGCCGGTAGCGTTTTTACCGTTCACATTGACCGTCATACCGCCCGAATCAACCTGGGTGCCGGTACCGGTCGCCACAATAACCGTGGAGTTATCGCCGGAGGCCGACATGGTCGAGGTGGATGCAGAAGATCCGGTAAAGGTCGCGCCGCCGTCAAGGCGCATCAGCGTAGAATTTTTAGTGGTAACGTCTTGGGCACCGCTACTGGTGTTATTGATTTTAGAACCGGCACCATAAATGTAATAGCCAATCTGGTTTTCACCATCGGCGAAAGTCACTCGTCCATTGCCGGTAAGATTTATCTGACCTTGATTCTTTGCATGAATGGCAATCGCATTATCACCGGTTACATTCACCGTACCGGAAACGGTGGTGATAGAACCTAAACTCTCCACCCACACGCCAAAGTTATTGAGCTTATTGGCAGTTTGTTTACCGACAACGTTAATATCCCCGGAAGAGGATGCTTGCGCGCCATTATATACATGCAGGCCAATGTTATTGGTGCCTTTTACATTGATGGTTCCGCTATTATTGATGCCGTAGGTTTTACCGGTGGCGGAAATACCGATATTTGATGCCGCCGTTTCTGACTTCTCACCTAAAATATCGATAGTGCCGCTGTTGGTAAAGTTAGCATTACCGACATGAGATATTCGCACAGCCGTAGAGCCCTGAGCTTTTTCACCCAGTATCATTTGACCACTATTGGTATTGGCACCGCCGGTGCTTGCCAGATTGACAATTTGTGATTCAACCGAGGTATTGACCGCCGTTCCGTCAGCCTTTAAGCCTAAGGTCATTAAACCTTGATTATCAAAGGTACCGCTGTTAGCAAAAATACCAAATACACGGCCCGGATTAACACGATCGGCATCAGAAAGGTTGATAATTCCCTTATTAGTGACCTTTCCACCATTGAAAAGGAAAAAACCGTAGCTTGAGTCTATCGTGAAGCTCCCGCCCGGTGATAAATTAATGATTCCCTGAGTATCATTAATGTAATGGCTGTTCTGACCGTTGACTCTGCTTAAGTAGGTAATAACCGGACTGTCATTATTGTTGATTAATCCCTGATTGATAAAGGTACTGCCACTTTTAACAATCACGCCATAGCCGAAACCCCAACTGCTTATCCTACCTTGGTTAATACCGGTACTGCCATTTTCCAGCATCACCATACTGATGCCTTCATTACTGTTGTGATTCACCGTACCAGTTAATGAGCCGGTCAATACGGCTGTCGCTTTGCTGCCGCTGGCATGAAGTGGCGCAAAAACACCCACGTCGGCAGTTAAAATCGGATCGTTAACGACAGTACCAACAGGGACTGGGTTAACAAGATAGGTCACATTTCTAACGGTATACGCTTTGGCCAATTGGCTATCGTACGCTGTACCTGCCAGTTTTCTGCCCTTGACCTGTTCGATTAGCCAATTGTTATAATTTCTTAATCCGGCTAAATCTTTAATCTCGATAGTTGAGCCATCAAATGCGGTTATTGAATTGGCATAAATATAGTATGAGGTTTGGGCAGTTTCTTGAGTTGCACTGGTGACATTAGCGCCCTGAGCAACAATATTGTCAGATGCCCAAATCACTTTTGCATCAGTGGTCGTACTCACCGCAGAAGCTAACTGAGTATCCTTAAAGCTGGCGCTAATTCTGGGGGCAACAACGTTGATAGTTGCTTCACCGTTAGTTACCTTTACGAAGCCGGCTTGATAATAATAGGGAGCGGAAGTAACCGAGAGATCGATAACGTTAACCACAGGGTTTCTGAGGCTTTGTGTGATTTTATCTGAGTGATACATATTGACCGTTGAGGTCACGCCGGACTGCGGGTCAGTTACCACAGCCGTGTTATCTTTATTGCCAAAAGCGATTAACGGTTTACCGTTCGATTTTTCCGTCGTATTGGTGATATAGCCTTGATCTATGGCGTCATCAGCGGTCATCAGTATCCTGCCGGAACTGGTATTGTCATTAAAAATTGAAGGTCCGCTGACGGTATAATTTTTACCATCATTGACGAACATGGTTTCCGCACCGCTATTGGCGAAAACGAAATCCCACGAACTGGTCAAATCACAGGTTAATGCCGTAGTGTCACAATGAGGTGATGAAAATGCGGAGGCGGATAATAGCGACAATCCAAGTCCTATTCCTGCCAGCGTCTTATTTGTAGAACTTTTAACTTTTCCACGTCCTAACTCAGAAGTAACAGTCCAAGTTCCTAACACGTTGTTCCAAATAATTCGATAGATTTTATTCACAGATACAATTCCCTATGCTCAAGTCCAATAAATCGATAGAAATCTACTTATGGACTGCTTAAAACCACACAAAGGGAATTATCATCCATAAACAAAATCGTCCTATATACAGCGACAATAGTAGATCACTATCGATTTTTTAATAAATTGTTAATAACGATCGATTAACATCATTTGATAAACATAATCTATCAAACAACTTGTATCGATCGTCACATTCAATTTAAAAGCATTCTAGCATGTGTTGCAGAGTAAGTAAAAAACACGGAAAATGATTACATCTATTTGATTAATAAATATAAATTATGATTTCATTGAAGTATTGACTTAGAATGGCATAAAAAATAGCCACTCACACAAAAGAGTTAAAACCTCTTATTTTTAAATAAAACTAATGCGTTATAGGCATGAAATATAGAATAAAAAAACGCATCTTAATATTAAGATGCGTTTTATTTTTTATAATATTAAAAGAGCGTTATTTAACCTAAAAATAGAATGGGAGTTATATAATCACCCTTCGTTATATAATTCTAAGTTTTCTGCGTTATGATGATCGATATCTGCTTTAACGTCATCATTACGTAATGAATCTAAATAATCCAGATAGTTCTGATCGATATCCTTGGTGACATAAATGCCATCGAATACTGAACATTCAAACTGTTGAATGTCCTGATTATCATCACGGACGGCGTCTATTAAATCGCCTAAGTCCTGAAATATTAAAGCATCGGCTCCGATGATTTTGGCTATTTCGTCTACTTCTCGTCCGTGGGCAATGAGTTCATTGGCGCTGGGCATATCGATGCCATAAACATTAGGAAAACGGACTTCAGGCGCAGCAGAGGCCAAATAGACTTTCTTCGCGCCTGCTTCACGAGCCATTTCAACGATCTGCTCAGACGTTGTCCCGCGTACAATTGAATCATCAACCAACAAAACGCACTTATCGCGAAATTCGGCACGATTAGCATTGAGTTTACGCCGCACCGACTGCCGACGGGCCTGCTGCCCCGGCATGATAAATGTACGGCCAACATACCGGTTTTTCACAAATCCCTGACGATAAGGCTTATCTAAAATTCGGGCGATCTCTAAGGCTATATCACAGGAGGTTTCAGGAATTGGGATCACCACATCGATGTCTAAATCATCCCATTCACGGGCAATCTTTTCACCCAAGGTTTTCCCCATACGAACCCGAGCGCTATAGACCGAGATCTTATTCATAAACGAATCAGGGCGAGCAAAATAGACATATTCAAACAGGCAAGGATGATTTTTAGGGTTATCGGCACACTGCTGGGTAAACATTTGCCCTTGTTCTGTCACGTAGACGGCCTCTCCCGGCTCCACGTCACGCATAAAGTCGAACCCTAAGGTATCAAGCGCAACGCTCTCAGAGGCAACCATATGCTCAATACGGCCATCGTCTAATGTGCGTTTACCAATGACCAGCGGTCGAATGCCGTTAGGATCGCGAAATGCCAGCATACCGTGACCAATAATCATCGCAACGCAGGCATAGGCTCCACGAATTAATTTATGGGTGTTACGGACTGAAGTAAAAACGTCGTCTGGTTTCAAAGGATAGTGGCGGAAATTATCCAACTCACTGGCCAGAATGTTCAGTAAAACTTCGGAATCAGAAGTGGTATTGATATGGCGGCGGGCGACTTCAAAAATTTTCTTTTTTAACTCATGGGCATTAGTCAGGTTGCCGTTATGAGCCAGCGTAATTCCATATGGAGAGTTAACATAGAAAGGCTGAGCTTCAGATGCCGTAGAACCACCCGCTGTAGGGTAGCGGACGTGGCCAATCCCCATATTGCCCTGAAGCCGCTGCATATGCCGCATTTCGAACACATCTTTGACCAGTCCGTTGGCTTTTCTTAGCCGAAAGCAGTTGTTCGCATCAATAGTGACAATGCCTGCGGCATCTTGTCCACGGTGCTGTAGCACCGTGAGAGCATCATAAATGGATTGGTTAACAGGTGTAAAACCAACAATACCGACAATACCGCACATGCTGTCTTTTCCTCATCAGTATCACCGCCCTCCCACCTGACGACTGTGTCTATTGCAGGGAATGCGGCAAGAAACTCGAAGTGCTCTGCAAGTAGTCAAAAAACCACTTGATGATATGACTAAATTGCGGGATTAACTGAGACTGCTTCCAGTCTGTTGTCTGCGAGAACGATGTAAATGAGTCGAGGAAAAACAACATAGCAGCAACAATCAATACCCCACGCAGCGCACCAAAACAGATGCCCAGAACGCGGTCAGTACCGGAAAGTCCGGTGTGTTTAACCAAAGAGCCAATCACATAGTTAACAATAGCACCCACAATCAGCGTAGCAATAAATAGCGCGGCAATCGCAATTCCGTTACGAACCAACTCGTCTTCGAACTGCGTGAAGTACAGGGTCAGATATGGATAAAACTGGCTGGCAATAAAAAAGGCTGCTATCCAGGTTACCAGCGACAGGGCTTCACGGACAAATCCGCGAATCAGGCTTACCAGCGAAGAGAAAGCAATCACGCCGATAATCACATAATCAACCCACATCAACATACACACATCCATGTATTCATATCATGATACTTCATAAAATCAGCCTATATAAATGCTACGCCGTCTGATTTGCAGCGCATTCTATCAGAAAAAGAAAACGTTTGCGTAGTGGAATTACGCCTTAAGCAAACGTTACCGTACGGTGCTATATGCTTTAACTTGTCCATTCAAGCCGGTGAGTTGTTTCAACTCAGGCAAGGCAGCTTCAAGTTTTTGTTTTGATGTATCCGGTCCGACTACTAATCGGGTGACTTTTCCCTGAACCGGCGTTGCCGGAACCGTATAGACCCGATAACCGGACAGCCTTAAAGTGGCGACAATTTCGTTCACTTTATCTGCATTTTTCAATGCACCAAGCTGAACAATATAGGCCTGCCCTACCGGTGGTTTTTCAGCTTCAACAGGCTTGCTTGGTTTGGCTTCAACGGGTTTAGTTTCAACGGGCTTAACGTCAACCGGTTTAGTCTGTGGCTTATTCTCAGCGGTCTTTGGCTTAACCTCTACCGGCTTTGATTCTATCGGTTTGGGATCGACAGGCTTAGTTGGCGGTTGTGGCTCAGGGTTGGCCTCCGGCTGGTTATTTCCTGCCGTTGCAGATGGAACCAACGGAGGAGGTTCAACGCTTGTCGGCCGTTGTGCTGAATTTGCACCAGCCTGACCATTTGAAGCGGCTTCGGGAGCATCGTTATCAGCAGACAAAGAATGATTTACCGTTGGTAAAATATCGGTATTTTGATCGTCGCCTTCCTTAGGAACTAAAGGAATAGAGGCGAACTCCTCTTCGTAATGCTTTTTCTTACCATCAAACAGGCTGGGAAGGACAATCACGCCAACGGCGACAATAACCACCGCTCCAATCAGCCTATTTTGAAATTGACTAGCCACACTGTTCTCCTGTGAATGACTCCAGCGCTTCCATAACATGCGCAACGGTATGGAATGAACCACAAACGATTATCACATCCTGCGTATTCGCATCCAGCAAGGCCTGCTGCCAGGCGCGCTTTACGTCAGGGAAACATCGGGATTCAGGTAAATACTGCGCCAATTGCTCAGCCGTAGCGCCGCGCGGCCCTTCAAGAGGGGCACAGTACCAAGCGTCAACCAGCGGTTTAAGCAGGGCCAGGGTACCTTCGATATCTTTATCTGAAAGCATGCCAACGACGGCATAGACCTTCCCCCCCAGATCGGGTAACGCAGCAAGACGTTCCGCCAGATAGCCTGCGGCGTGCGGGTTATGGGCAACGTCTAAAATTCGTAGCGGGTTTTCACCTACGGTTTGAAAACGCCCCGGTAATGATGCCTGCAACAGCCCCTGGTGAATGGCCTGTTCACTAACTTGAAGTGAAGAATAGTGTAAAGCAGCCAGAGCCGTTGCTGCATTGGCCAACGGAACGTTTGGCAACGGTAATCCAGTAATCGTTTGATTATCCGACTTCCAGCACCATTCGGATGCCGGTAAATTTAGCTCAAATGACCATTCATAGCCGCGTCGATAAAGCGGTGAATTCAGCCCGTTAGCCACATCACCAATAGTCGATGGCATATCAGGCTCTCCGACAACTGCCGGTTTATTTGAACGGAAAATGCCCGCCTTTTCACGCCCGATGCTTTCCCGATCGCTGCCCAGCCAGTCAGTATGATCCAGCGCTATGCTGGTCACTACCGCTACGTCGGCATCGACAATATTTGTCGCATCCAGACGCCCGCCTAAACCAACCTCTAAAATAACCACGTCTAAGCCAGACTGTTTAAACAGCTGAAGCGCCGACAATGTACTGTATTCGAAGTAAGTTAAAGAAATGTCTTTGCGGCCGGTTTCTATCAGGGAAAAAGCTTGGGTATGCAGCTGCTCAGGCAGCTCTTGCCCCTGAATTCTGACTCTTTCTGTATAACGAATCAGATGCGGGGAGCTGTAGACGCCAACGCGATAGCCCTGAGCTATTAGAATGGTTTCAAGCGTACGGCACGTTGTGCCCTTACCATTAGTACCGGCAACGGTGAATACATAGGGGGCGGGTTTGAGCAACCCAAGGCTGTCTGCCACAGAACGAACGCGATCTAAGCCTAACTCAATCGCTTTGCTGTGCAGATGCTCAAGATAGTAAAGCCACGAGGCAAGAGGCGACGTGGCTTGGGGTATATCCAGATCTTTCATGATTCCCGTTCACTTAGCTACGGTTTCATTTTTTGCAGCCCGCTGGTAATAAAATACCAGCGGGCTGTGCGTTTATCATTAGCTGTTAACTAATCAGGCATGCTCTGCATCTTCTGAAGGTGATTCAGGTTGAACCTGCTCCACTTCATGTGCCTCATGCGGCTGCGGTTGATTGGTTAATTTTGCTAAAACACTGGCTAACCGTAAGCGCATTTCCGGACGACGAACGATCATATCAATCGCGCCTTTTTCAATCAGAAACTCACTACGCTGGAAGCCCGGCGGTAATTTTTCACGCACCGTTTGTTCAATAACGCGCGGACCGGCAAAACCAATCAGCGCTTTAGGTTCAGCAACGTTAATATCACCTAACATCGCTAAACTGGCAGATACACCGCCCATAGTCGGATCGGTAAGCACTGAAATATAAGGCAGGCCGCGCTCTTGCATTTTCGCTAATGCAGCACTGGTTTTTGCCATCTGCATTAAAGAAAACAGGGCTTCTTGCATACGGGCACCGCCGCTGGCAGAGAAGCACACCAGAGGACAACCGTCTTCCAATGCTTGTTCTACGCCACGAACGAAGCGCGCACCGACAACCGATGCCATTGAACCGCCCATAAATGAAAACTCAAACGAAGCAACAACAATAGGCATTCCATACAGAGTACCTTTCATTACCACTAACGCGTCTTTTTCACCCGTTTCTTTCTGTGCAGCAGACAGACGGTCTTTATATTTTTTAGAGTCTTTAAACTTAAGCAGATCTTTTGGCTCAAGCTCGCTACCCAGCTCAACTTCACTTCCTTTATCAAGGAAGCTATGTAAACGCACGCGGGCGGTCATACGCATATGGTGATCGCACTTAGGGCAAACGTCCAAATTGCGATCTAACTCGGCACGGTAAAGTACCTGTCCACAGCTGTCACACTTAGTCCAAACACCTTCAGGGATGTTGGCTCTACGCGTCGGTGCGCTACTTTTACTTAAAATTCGTTCAATCCAGCTCATTGATGACCTTTCTGTTTGAACCTAGCATAATGCTGGTCTGTTATTCAGACGGATATCTACCCGTTGCGACAATCAGTGTCTTACACGGATAAGCCGCCCATTAAACCATATTGGCCCGAGAGAGTGGACTAAAAACTTATCAGTCCCCTTTATTCTCGCACCCATAAAAATTAATACATTGAATTATCGAGTATTTTTATTTTTTGCAGCTGCTCGTCTATGGCGTAAAACCTCAATAACGCCGGGAAGAATAGAGATAATAATAATCGCCACTATCAGTAATTTTAAATTATCTTGTACGATCTTCAAGTCGCCAAAAATATATCCTGCATAGGTAAAGAGTAACACCCACAGAAAAGCACCGATAACATTATAAGCAGCAAAACGACGATAGCTCATATGGCCCATACCGGCAACAAAAGGTGCAAATGTCCGAACGATAGGCACAAAACGGGCCAAAATAATCGTTTTACCACCGTGTTTCTCATAAAACTGGTGAGTTTTATCGAGATAGCTCTTACGGAAGATCTTTGAATCCGGATTTTTAAACAGGCTCTCGCCAAAAACCCGGCCAATCGTATAGTTGACGGCATCGCCTAAAATAGCGGCAATTAACATCAGCACAATCATCAGGTGAACATTAATATCGTTAGTTGGTAAGGCTGATAACGCCCCCGCAACGAATAACAGTGAATCACCCGGTAAAAATGGTGTTACTACCAGCCCGGTTTCGCAAAATAAAATCAGGAACAGAATGGCATATACCCAAATACCGTAATCCGCAAAAATCTGTGCCAGATGCACATCAATATGAAGAATGAAGTCGATTAAGAAAGTGATGTATTCCATAGGAGGTTATCAATCATCCACAAAGGTTGTTATCTAAGAATAGCGGACCTAAAGAGACTTCAGGCAAATTAAAATGGTCCGGGTAATCCACTGAAACTAAGTATAGCCCTTCGGCCTTTCCTGTAGCAGCGGCCAGTTTGCGATCTTTCGCCGCCAGCAATTCTGCCATCCAGTTTTCATTTTGATTGCCACAGCCAATCTCTAGCAGGCTGCCGACAATATTTCGTACCATATGATGAACAAAGGCATTGGCCTTAATATCCACCACAACATAATTACCCTGACGGGTTACTTTTAAATGTTTCACATTGCGCCAAGGTGTACGCGACTGGCACTGTACCGCGCGAAAAGAGGTAAAATCATTTTCCCCTAATAGGCTCTGACCTGCCCGATGCATACGCGCTTCATCCAAAGGCAAATGAAAGTGAGTCACACCATGGCTTAATATTGCCGGCCGAAAACGATGATTATAAATCACGTAGCGATATCGACGAGCGGTGGCACTAAAGCGAGCGTGAAACTCACTATTCACCTCAGTTACCCAACGCACGGCAATATCTGAAGGTAAGTTAGCATTTACCCCCATCGTCCAGGCGACCTCTT
This sequence comes from Budvicia aquatica DSM 5075 = ATCC 35567, assembly GCF_000427805.1. Lineage (GTDB taxonomy): Bacteria > Pseudomonadota > Gammaproteobacteria > Enterobacterales > Enterobacteriaceae > Budvicia > Budvicia aquatica. Next base: position 10,692 of record NZ_ATYS01000031.1, read on the forward strand.
TACGCATCGCCTGAGTCTCAAAATGAACAACCTGCCCGGTAGCGTGAACGCCGGCATCGGTTCTGCCGGCACAGGAAACGCTGATAGGTTCATTAGCCACCTGAGTCAAAGCCTGTTCCAGATGCCCCTGAACGCTGGCAACCTCTTGCTGGCGTTGCCAGCCATAGTAACGGCTACCATCATACTCAATGCCAAGCGCAATCTTGATTTTGCCGTCGGCGGACATTAGTACATATACTCCTGGATCATCAACTCTGCCGTTTCAACGGCCATTAACGCGCCGCCAAAGCGGACGTTATCAGCAACTGACCAGAACTGAATAAGCTCAGGAATTCCGTAGTCAGTACGCAGACAGCCAATGCTCAGATGCGGATTGCCTGTGGCATCACCCACCTGAGTCGGATAATCATCGCTTTCGCTAATTTGAATATCAGGCGCATTGTCTAAGGCTTCGGCCGCTTCTTGTGCTGATAACGGGCGCAGGCCTTCCAAATGAACAATCTGGGCATTGCCATAGAAAACAGGAGACTGAATACAAGAAACTGAAATAGGTAATCCACTATCCTGTAATACTTTTCGAGCTTCATCAACTAATCGACGCTCTTCTTTTACGCTGCCTTCAGTATCAGGCAAGAGCGGTAATAAATTAAATGCGAGCTGCTTTTGGAAGAAGCCTTCTTCAACCGGTAACCCATTGAGTAAGCGTGCACTTTGTCCGGCTAAATCGTCGACGGCAGCTTTACCGTGAGCAGATGCCGCTAACATCACGGTAACCTGTAAACGAGCCAAATCGGCCAGGTCAGAAAGTGGTTTAATCGCGGTTAAAAGCTGGCTGGTTAAACTATCGGCTACGGCAACAATATTACGGTTGCGATATTCAGCCAGAGCCTGCGGATTTACACTAGGTACCACTAGCGGTACATCAGGTTCAAGTGAAAACAGACCGCTGTTATCAATCACTAAACAGCCATTACCCGCAGCCTCTTCAGCGTACAAATTAGCCGCCTGAGGACCGGCAACAAAAAAGGCCAACTGAGCCTGTGACCAGTCAAACTGGGCGGCATTTTGAACAATAATACTTTTACCGTTATAACGAATGGTTTCGCCGGCGCTACGTTCGCTGGCTAAAAGATAAAGTTCTCCTACCGGAAAATTACGCTCTTCCAATAATTCGAGCAGCGCTTCCCCTACTGCTCCGGTGGCACCAAGTACGGCAATTTGCCAACCATCAGTCATGCTAAACTCTCCGAAAAAATAACAATCAATCGTTCTGGAGCGAAATTATCTGCTGTTTTTCAAACAGAGAAAAGCGCCGTGATATAACCACGAACCCTATTGTGCTGAATTATATAAGTTTGGTACTAAAGCCAAGCTGTTGCAGTAATATTTGGCTATCAGCGTTATCGCATTTGACAGTCAAAGAAGACCACTCCCGGCGTTCAACATAGTCTTTGCGTAAACGATCAAACTCACCCGGCTGACCACCGACGGCTCTTAATGGAGCATCATCACGGCGCACATCATACACCAGATGGATCAATCGTTTGAGTCTGCTCTCATCCAGCTCGCCTTTAAATAGGATTCGGCTAAACTCCGCCTCAGGCAGTAATGAAGAAAGCTCAACGCTTTCAGGCCGTCCGAGATGCTGGCTGAGGGCGTGATAAATTTGTGTGGTTCCGCGCGCTTTGCCTTCCAGCGAGTAACCAGCAATATGAGGAGTGCCAATATCAACCCGAGCTAATAGCGGTAAAAGTAACTCGGGCTCTGGCTCCCATACGTCTAAAATAGTACTGAGTCGCTTACCCTGTTCCAGAGCCTGTAATAACGCGACATTATCGACAACCGGGCCTCGGGAAGCATTAATCAGAATTCGCCCCTCTGGCAATGCGGCTAATAATTCAGCATCAACCATATGATAGGTTTTATCCTGCCCGTCACGATAAAGTGGCGTGTGAAAGGTTAAAACATCGGCCTCTTTAACCAGCTTTTCTAACGGCCAGAAGGTTTCATTACTGTCGATACGCGCTCTTGGCGGATCGCATAATAACGTATTCACACCCAATGCCTTTAATCGAGCATTCAGACGTGACCCCACATTGCCGACACCAACAATTCCTACGGTTTTATCTCTTAGTTCAAAGCGATCCCGCTCAGCCAGCATTAATAATGCAGAAAACACATACTCAACCACCGCAATCGCATTACAACCCGGAGCGCCAGAAAAGCCAATCCCCTGCTGCTTCAACCATTGGTCATCAACATGGTCAGTACCTGCGGTAGCGGTGCCGACGAAACTGACATGAGAGCCCGCCAGTAGTGCCTGATTAACCTTAGTTACCGAACGTACCATTAGGGCGTCGGCATCTGCCAGCGTACCACTGTCTAATTGCCGACCGGCAACTAAACGCACATCCCCTAGTCGCCCAAACAAAGTTTTGGCATAGGGCATATTTTCATCAGCCACAATTTTCACGTTATTTTTCTCTTATGCATTCCGGCAGAACACCGGTGGTTTCATATTATTGAGACTATCCATCGTAAAACATGGCATCATAGCCGCCCTATGGTTCTGGTTAGAATTTGCAACTTTGCAGACCTTGGGATCCCTTTGTGCTCAAGCTTGCCATGTTATCAGCCTGACTATGCAACACAATCAAATTAAAAATAATGTACTGGTATACACCCAAAATCATTCGAGTTGCAGGACAAAAGGCCCCGGCCTTTTTTAAATAGCGCATCAGGTTGTAGCGGCTCATTATATCTGAAGAAATATCATCTTCTGCTATTGCAGCAAAAAATTAGACTAATATCGAAAATTACGGAGTTGAGATGAAACGTGCAGTAGTTGTTTTTAGCGGCGGACAGGATTCAACAACCTGCCTTATTCAAGCCCTTAAACAATATGACGAAGTACACTGTGTTACTTTTGATTATGGTCAACGCCATCAGGCTGAAATCGATGTCGCCAGAGATTTAGCTATCACTTTGGGCGCTAGCGCTCATAAAGTAATGGACGTCGGGTTATTAAATGAATTGGCTATCAGTAGCCTGACGCGTGACAATATTCCGGTTCCTAAAACCAGCGGTGACGATATTCCGAGTACCTTTGTTCCCGGTAGAAATATATTATTTCTGACACTGTCCGCTATTTACGCCTATCAAATTAAAGCCGAAGCCGTCATTACCGGCGTTTGCGAAACCGACTTTTCTGGTTATCCGGATTGTAGGGACGAATTTGTTAAATCCCTCAATCATGCAGTCTCCTTAGGGATGGCCTATGATATTCGTTTTGAAACGCCGCTAATGTGGCTGGATAAAGCAGAAACATGGGCTCTGGCTGACTATTACAGCCAACTAGATCTCATTCGTCACCAAACTTTGACTTGCTATAACGGCATCAAGGGCGATGGCTGTGGTGAATGCCCGTCCTGCCATTTAAGAGCTAACGGACTCAGCCGCTATTTAGACAATAAACAAGCCATTATGGGCAGTTTGAATACTAAGCTAATGTTGGGATCGGTCAAACCTGATTAATCTCGTCTATGTACCGCATACGATACCGTTCGGTGAAGTATGCGGTTCGTTCAGCTCACGACTAAAGCTTCAGCCGGGATAGATTACGCTCCACGGTGGCAATCCCGATACCGGGAACTTCCTGAAGCTGTTCGATTGAAGCAAACGGACCATTCTTTTCCCGATAGCCAATAATATTCTGCGCCTTTTTCAGTCCGATACCCTCCATGACCTCGGCCAGTTGCTCTGCCGTAGCCTGATTTAAACTTACCTGAGATTCTTGTGATTCGTTCTGTTCTTGCATCATCACACTGGTCGGCGAAGCAGATTCTTTAGCCGTCGATTTGGCCGGAGCCGAGTGGCTGATAGCCGGAATCAACAGTGCGCTGGAGAGTAATAAATGAATAAAGAGAGAAGATGATTTTTTCATACGGGCATCCTTTTAAAAGTTAACTGTGCCTGTTGGTCACAGAGCCCATACACTGCCGATGTCATCGCACAGCAACAATTAGGATATTCCAGATATGCAAAAGGCCACACAGGTGGCCTTTTGATATTGTTAGCTATTACAAAAATTTGCGAAGCCTACTGCACATTTTACCTACTGTGCATCACCGATATCGCCCATCTTAATTTTTGCCTGCTGACGAAGATTGCTCACCAGTGAATCCAGAATAACACCGCTGGTTTGCTTCACTAACTCATCGCTAAAGGCTTTAGCCTCTTCACCAGGAAGGACTCCGGCCTGAACGGCGTCAAGTGCCACTAAAACAACTTCGTCATCTTTATTCATTGATACGCCGTAAGTTGGCTTGCCGTCCTTTGGTGGCGCTAAGGCAAACACGCTGTCAGTCAATTGGGCATCATCTGAACGACGGGTAATGACTTGCTTATCACCAAACTTAACGTTAGCGGCTTTAAGCGCCTCATCAGCCTTATCGGTGTTTAATGCAGCCAGTAGCTTATCAGCCTGCTCACGGGCCATTTTCAGTACTTTCTGACGCTTCAGTAACCCGGCAATATCAGCAGATACTTGCTCAAATGGCTTAATCGCTTCCGGACGATGCTCTGCAATACGCAGAACAAAAGCACGATCGCCATCAACGGTAATTACATCAGAGTTTGGTCCCGGAGCTCCGTTAACGCCGAACAGGCTACCGCCAAAGATTTCTTGAGCGATTTCAGGATAGGACAACTCTTGAGGAATAGAATCACGGGTAAACCAATCACTCTGAACGGCTTTCAGGCCAGAAGCCTTTTCAGCATCTTCCAGTGACAGTTTGTTGCTCGCAGCACCATCGATCAACTTGGTCTGCAGGTCTTCATATTGGTTATATGATTTATCCTGCAGTAAGTTTTGTGCAATTTCAGCTTTAACATCTGCCAGCGGGCGCTGTTGCTCTGGCTGAGAATCATTCAGACGAACAATTAAGTAACCTAAGTCAGAAGGAATAATGCCTGAAATTTGGCCTTTCTCAGTCAGCTTAGCTTTAGCAATATCATCAGTTACTGCGCTGGCTTCAAGCCACCCAAGTTCGCCGCCTTTAGCCGCAGAATCTTTCTCAATCGATTTCTGTTTAGCGACATCAGCAAAATTAGCGCCGCTGTTTAACTGTGCTAAAACAGCCTTAGCATCATTTTCGTTTTCCAACACAATAATGCTGTAGTTGAAGCGAGGCTTTTGCATGTACATCGGTTTGTTCTGGGTATAGAACTCTGCGATTTCTTCGTCGGTGACTTTAATACCGTCATTCAGCGATGCAGCATCTACTTCGATATAATTAATTTTTACGCTTTCAGGAGCGGTAAACCGGCTCTTATTCTGCTCATAAAAATCTTTAATTTCTTGCTCTGTCGGCTCAGCATCTTTTTGAGCTGCCAGCGCTTTCATATCAATGTTGGCCGTGCGTATATCACGCTTTTGGTCAATCAGAGCAATAACCGACTGAGCTTCAGAAGGCAGTGCAAAGTTAGTACCTGAATAGCCTTCTAACAGTTGTTGAGTCAGAAGCTGCTTACGCATCAATTCAGCATATTGCGCAGGCTGATACTGAAAACGGTTTAACAGGCTAAGGTATTTATCGTTATCAAACTTACCGTCGGTCTGAAACTCTGGTGACGATTGGATAGCCAGTTTAACCTGGTCATCACTGATCATCAGACCAATCTTTGTCGCATATTGATCGAGTAGAGTGTCATTAATCATACGATTCAATACTTGCTGACGCAGTTGCTTCATATAGCCTTCGTTAGAAGCTAACTGGGAGAATTGCTCACCTAACTGTTGCTGTAAGCGACCACGTTCACCGGCTAAGGCCTGTTCGAAATTCGCACGACCGATCTCTTGCCCGTTAACTTCGGCGGCATACTGCTGGGAATCACTCCCCATATAGCTACCAACGCCGGTTAATACAAACGACAACATAATCAAGGCAAGGAGAACTTTAAGCACGACGTTATTAGCGGCCGCGCGTAGATTGTCCATCATAGGGTGACAACACTCCGCTGTAATAGGCTAAACCATGAAACCATTAAGCAGGTGAAAACACCGGCAGGTTTGCATTCTTACCTATGCATTGTTTTGCATAAGTCATGGTTATTGGGTTTATAATCACCTTCAAAAAAAGGCATAAAAAAAGCGCATCTTAATGATACGCTTATATTCTATCAGTTCATTGCCATTAGGTAATGCTTTAGCGCTAAAAATAATAGGCGCAATGAAGCAATAACCGACAAAAACTTAGTTAACTGCGTCTTTCAGTGCTTTACCAGCACGGAAGGCAGGAACTTTTGCTGCTGCGATTTTGATTTCTTTGCCAGTTTGTGGATTACGGCCAGTACGTGCAGCACGCTCACGAACAACAAATGAACCAAAACCAACTAAAGCAACCTGATCTCCGCTTTTCAGCGCTTCAGTTACAGCTTCAATAATTGCATCTAATGAACGGCCAGCTGCAGCCTTAGAAATATCTGCACCCGCAGCAATTTGGTCGATCAATTGTGACTTATTCACTATGGAATCCCCTTTACGATAAATTGTCGTCCCTGATCATCGATAGGGATACGACGCCACTGCTGTTATATCAAAGCAAGACCTGTCATAGCAAGTCATGCCGACGCACTAATTTAACGGCACATAAAAAAACTGGCAAGAGAGAATGCTCTTGCCAGTACCATTTTTATCTAGAATATTTGCTGTCTGTCACTGTTTTGGACTTACAGGTTGGGCTCCAAGAGGTGGATTAACCAGCGCAAGGGCTAATACTTCCTCAATTCGCTCAACCGGATGGATATCCAAATCAGCAATAATGTTGTCCGGAATATCTTCCAAATCACGTTTATTCTCAAAAGGAATCAGAACAGTTTTGATTCCACCGCGATGAGCGGCCAACAATTTCTCTTTCAAGCCACCGATTGGAAGCACGTGTCCACGTAAGGTAATTTCACCGGTCATGGCAACGTCGGCACGAACCGGATTCCCCGTCAGACAAGACACCAGCGCGGTACACATCGCAGTACCGGCACTTGGCCCGTCTTTCGGCGTTGCACCTTCTGGCACGTGCACATGAATATCACGCTTTTCGTAAAAGTCAGCGTTAATACCTAACTTTTCCGCTCTGGCGCGAACGACGGTTAACGCAGCCTGAATCGACTCTTGCATAACTTCACCCAGAGAACCGGTATAAGTCAGCTTACCTTTACCCGGAACACAGGCCGTTTCGATAGTCAGTAAATCACCACCGACTTCGGTCCATGCAAGACCGGTGACCTGCCCGATACGGTTTTCGTTGTCCGCACGGCCATAATCAAAGCGTTGAACGCCTAAGAACTCTTTCAAGTTATCGCCATTAACGGTGATATGCTTAACGCTCTTATTCATCAACAGTGTTTTCACGGCTTTACGGCAAACTTTAGATATTTCACGTTCCAGACTACGTACGCCAGCTTCGCGGGTGTAGTAACGAATCATCGACACTATCGCCGAATCATCAAGGGTTAACTCACCCTTTTTCAAAGCATTACGCTCAAGCTGTTTCGGCAGTAAATGCTGCTTAGCAATGTTTAACTTTTCATCTTCGGTATAGCCTGACAAACGAATTACTTCCATACGGTCCAGTAACGGCGCAGGAATATTCATCGAGTTTGATGTTGCCACAAACATGACGTCTGACAGGTCATAGTCCACTTCTAAATAGTGGTCGTTAAATGCCACGTTTTGTTCCGGATCCAGCACTTCTAGCAGTGCAGATGCCGGGTCGCCACGCATGTCCGAAGACATTTTATCAATTTCATCCAGTAGGAAGAGTGGGTTTTTAACCCCGACTTTAGCCATTTTCTGGATCAGTTTGCCCGGCATTGAACCGATATAAGTCCGGCGATGACCACGAATTTCGGCTTCATCACGAACGCCGCCTAATGCCATACGTACATATTTACGTCCGGTCGCGTTGGCAATTGACTGACCTAAAGATGTCTTACCCACGCCCGGAGGCCCGACTAAGCATAAGATAGGTCCTTTAATTTTGCTTACCCGGCTTTGAACTGCCAGATACTCAAGGATGCGATCTTTGACCCGGTCAAGACCGTAATGGTCGGTGTCTAGAATTTCCTGCGCTTTATTCAGGTCCTTTTTGACTTTACTACGGGCGTTCCATGGAACCTGAAGCATCCAGTCAATATAGCCACGTACCACGGTTGCCTCAGCGGACATCGGTGACATCATTTTTAACTTTTGCAGCTCAGCTTCGGTTTTTTCCCGCGCTTCTTTTGGCATCTTAGCCGCTTCGATTTTACGCTTCAGAGTTTCATTCTCATCAGGCGCATCATCCATTTCACCCAGCTCTTTCTGAATAGCTTTCATTTGCTCATTCAGATAATACTCACGCTGGCTTTTTTCCATCTGCTTTTTGACGCGGTTACGGATGCGTTTTTCCACCTGTAACAGATCAATTTCAGATTCCATCATAGCCATCAGAAATTCCAGACGCTCTCCGACATCTGTCATTTCCAAAACGGTCTGCTTATCGCTTAATTTAAGCGACATATGAGCAGCGATGGTGTCGGCCAGTCGAGCCGGATCTTCAATACCGTTTAACGAAGTCAGGACTTCCGGCGGGATCTTTTTATTCAGCTTGATGTAACCATCAAACTGATTGACCGCCGTCCGAATCATCACTTCTTGTTCTTGTTCATCAATACTGGTGCTTGCTAAATATTCAGCCTGTGCGGAGAAATGCTCTCCGTTATCAGCCAGCGTGGTAATGCGCGCACGTTGAATCCCTTCGACCAGTACTTTTACCGTACCGTCTGGTAATTTCAGCATCTGTAAAATAGAGGCTACTGTGCCCACAGAAAATAGATCGTTAACGCCCGGCTCATCCATAGTGGCGTCTTTCTGCGCAACCATAAGAACTTTTTTGTCCTGATCCATAGCGGCTTCAAGACAGCGAATCGATTTCTCCCTACCCACAAATAATGGGATAACCATGTGCGGATAAACCACTACATCTCGTAATGGCAGTGCCGGGATTTCAATGCGTTCGGAACGCTCAGCATTCATAGAGCTCTCTCTTTGTTTGTTTCCATTAAAAACATCAACGGAAAAGGGATACGCCATTAACGTAATACATAGAAGAGTATATGGGGACAATTAAATGACATTCAACGGTAGATTTAGATAAAAAATCAGGATAGTTGAAACACCTTCAAATAGTGTCTGCTCTCCCGCCTGTTATCCACCGAGATCGGGACCGATCAAGCGTCTTATCTATGGTATAGAATAGGATAAAAATAAATAAAATCAATATGTAAAAATGACTATCTGGTTAGTTATATTCAATTAAAGCTAGGAAAAATAGACACGACCAACCGAAAATGAAAGCCGGTTACCCATTGCTTCTGCACTCTGTTGCATCACGATAGATTTTATTTCTCTGAGGTTTCTGCCGGGAAATGATCAAATGCGGGAAGGCTATATTTGTAGCCCCGGAAAGGGGCTACAAAGGTACTTTACTATTCGCCAGAGGCCTGAGCTTCCGGTTTTCCGTAAATCAACAGAGGTTCTGAATTAGATTCAATCACCGATGCATCAATTACCACTTTCTCAACGTTTTCCATTGAAGGAATTTCGTACATGGTATTAAGCAATGCGGCTTCAACGATAGAGCGTAAGCCACGAGCACCTGTCTTACGGGACATGGCTTTCTTCGCTATTGCGACTAAAGCCTCATCACGGAACTCAAGCTCAACGTTTTCGAGATTAAACAATGCCTGATACTGTTTAGTCAGCGCATTTTTAGGCTCATTCAGAATCTGAATCAAGGCTTGCTCATCCAGTTCGCCTAACGTAGCGACTACCGGTAAACGACCGATAAACTCAGGGATCAGACCAAACTTGATCAAATCCTCAGGCTCAACCTGTCTGAACAATTCACCTTCAGTTGCTTTATCAGAAGATTTCTTCACCGTTGCGCCGAAACCAATACCGGTACCGGTTTCAACCCGCTGTGCAATGACCTTATCCAGACCGGCAAAAGCACCACCACAGATAAACAGAATTTTTGAGGTATCAACCTGCAAAAACTCCTGCTGCGGGTGTTTGCGTCCGCCCTGAGGAGGAACTGCGGCAATGGTACCCTCAATCAGTTTCAGCAGTGCCTGTTGTACGCCCTCGCCTGAAACGTCACGAGTAATCGATGGATTATCTGACTTACGTGAGATCTTATCGATTTCATCAATATATACGATGCCCCGCTGCGCTTTCTCAACGTCGTAATCACATTTTTGCAGCAGTTTCTGAATAATATTTTCGACGTCCTCACCCACATAACCCGCTTCGGTCAGCGTGGTGGCATCAGCCATAGTGAAAGGAACATCTAGCAGACGGGCCAATGTTTCAGCCAACAGCGTTTTACCGCTACCGGTCGGGCCTATCAATAAGATATTACTTTTAGCCAATTCCACGCTGTTGCTGTTACCAGCACTGCGTAGGCGCTTATAGTGGTTATAAACCGCTACGGCTAAAACTTTCTTTGCCTGTTCCTGACCAATAACATAGTCATCCAGGTGGTGACGAATTTCATGCGGTGTTGGTAGCGCACTACGATCTTTGTGCGGCACCAGTTCTTTAATCTCTTCGCGAATAATATCGTTACATAAGTCGACACATTCGTCGCAGATATACACTGACGGCCCAGCGATCAATTTGCGAACTTCGTGCTGGCTTTTTCCACAGAAAGTGCAGTACAGCAGCTTTCCTGAACCGTCTTTGCCCTTATCTGTCATCAGTAGACCTCATAAATTTAATCTTAATTCTGTGCATCCTGCGTGACTCACCTGCTCTGGCAATAGCAGCCTATTTTGCCGTTACTATGACACGCTTTGGATCAAGTAACGGCATAAATATCGCTTATTAGATACTACGACTATAGACGAGTAGATAAAACTTCATCAACTAAACCGTACTCCATCGCTTCCTGTGCAGACAGGAATCTATCACGATCGGTATCGCGTTCAATCGTTTCTAACGGCTGGCCGGTATGTTTAGCCATCAGCTCATTCATCAGACGCTTAGTTTTTAAAATTTCCTCAGCGTGAATCTGAATATCTGAAGCCTGCCCGCGGAAGCCACCTAAAGGCTGGTGAATCATTACGCGTGCGTTCGGCTGGCAAAAACGCTTACCTTTGGCTCCGGCGGCTAATAAGAAAGAGCCCATTGAGCAAGCCTGCCCCAGACACATGGTACTAACGTCTGGTTTGATAAACTGCATGGTGTCATAGATTGACATGCCCGCAGTAATCACGCCGCCCGGCGAGTTGATATAAAGGAATATATCTTTTTCAGGATTCTCGGCTTCTAAAAATAGCATTTGCGCCACAATCAGATTAGCCATGTTGTCTTCAACCTCACCGGTTAAAAATATAATACGTTCTTTTAACAGGCGGGAAAAAATGTCATAGGAGCGCTCCCCGCGAGAAGTCTGTTCAACGACCATCGGCACTAAGGCCATGCTTGGTGAAAAATTATCTTGATTGCCACTGTAAGACATGAGGATCTCCTAATAGAAAAATGGCCCGGAAACAAAGCGCCCGAGCCATAGTTAGCAGAAGTATAGAGACTAAGTCAACTATCTAACCTGCTCTCGAAAGAAGCATTATGCAGCTGGAGTCTGATTCATCAGCTCGCTGAAAGTTGTCGCTTTTTCGGTTACTTTAGCTTTAGCAAGCAGGGTTTCAACCGCTTGTTCTTCCAGAGCAACGTTACGCATGTTGTTCATCAGCTCTTTATTCTTGCTGTAGAACTCAATAACTTCTTGCGGATCTTCATACGCAGAAGCCATCTCTTCAATCAGTGCGTTAACGCGGGCTTGATCGGCTTTCAGCTCATTCTTGCTGATCACTTCACCTAACAGCAGGCCAACAACAACGCGGCGTTTAGCTTGCTCTTCAAACAGTTCGCGTGGTAATTCCATCGCTTGCTGTTGGTTTCCGCCAAAACGCTGTGCAGCTTGTTGACGCAGAACGTCGATTTCACCGTCAACTAATGCAGCCGGCACATCGATTTCGTTCGCGCTAATCAGACCATCAATAACCTGTGTTTTCACACGGTTACGAATAGCACCTTTCAGCTCGCGCTCCATGTTTTTACGCACTTCTGCTTTTAAGCCTTCCAGCGTACCGTCAGCGACACCGAAACGAGAAATAAACTCTGGCGTAAACTCTGGTAATTCGCGCTCTTCAACCTTCTTAATAACTATAGCAAATTTAGCTGCTTTGCCTTTTAAGTTTTCAGCGTGGTAGTCTTCTGGGAATGCAACGTCGATAGTGAACTCGTCACCCGCTTTATGCCCGACAACACCGTCTTCAAAACCAGGAATCATGCGGCTTTGGCCCATAGCCAATACGAAATCTGTTGCTTTACCGCCTTCAAACTCTTCACCGTCAATAGAACCAACGAAGTCAAGAGTAACGCGGTCTTCAGCCTGTGCTGCAGCATCAGTTTCTTTCCAAGTTGCCTGTTGCTTGCGTAAGGTGTCCAGCATTTCCTGAACATCTGCATCGCCCACTTCAACAACGGGTTTTTCAACTTCGATGCTTTCTAAATCTTTCAGTTCTACTTCCGGATACACTTCAAATTCAACAGCATAGTTGAAATCTTCGCCCAGCTTATATTCACCCGGTACATACTTAGGTGCGCCAGCCGGATTAATCTTTTCTTTCACGATGGCATCAATAAAATGACGCTGCATCAGTTCGCCCAGAACGTCTTGACGTGCTGAAGCACCATAGCGTTGAGCAATGATGTTCATTGGCACTTTTCCTTTACGGAAACCGTCAATGCGTACTTTCTTAGCAATATCTACGAGTTCTTTTTTTACTGCTTCTTCAATTGCGTTGGCCGCAACAACAATTGATAGACGGCGCCCAAGGCCTTGAGTTGTTTCAACTGAAACTTGCATCTTGTTACCTCAAAAAATCACAGTGCTCGGTCAACTCCAGAAGCCATTTTCAATATATGCACTGAGCTATTTTGAAAAAGCCTCTTAAAACAAGGACGGCCGCATTGCGGTACCTTGTCCCCTGTCGTCAGAAGCATCCCGAATAAAGTCCGGAAAATTAGACGCGACATTATAGCCGCGCATTGTTAATGAGTCGAGAAAAGAGCAAATATTGATGAGAGATAAATAATAATAGCTTCCCTCACCTGCTCCCGACTCAAGGTCTCAATAAGACAAAAAGGCTGTCAGAACAGCAGTCTAACACTAATAAAGCCATTTATCCTAAACGACTACCGCCGCGACATGCCGGCGAGTCTGGTGCACCATTTTGCAGCAATTCCCACTCTTTTGGCGTATATGTATGCAAAGCCAGCGCATGAATCTGCTGTTCCAGCTCTTCTTTCAGCAATTGATAAATGATTCGATGGCGGGCTAACAGACGCTGGCCTTCAAAAGATTCACTACTGATAACCACCTTAAAATGGCTTTCTGCACCAACCGGAACGCTATGCTGATGGCTTTCATCAACCACTTCGATATAAGTTGGTGACAAAGCGTCTATCAGTTTTTTTTCAACTCGATCCCGCATCATAAAAGCCTCCGGGGATTATGGCTAGCTAACAGGCAAGTCACGACATATGAGTCAAACAGACTTAACCAGTATCCTGACCCATTTATTTACAGCCCCTAATAGTAGCTGTAGTCGCTGTTTTTTGCACTGAACTGATATAAAGCGCGTTATTTTTACCAAGACGCCAATAAAATAACGATAAATTGAGTAAAGAATTTGAATTTTACCTAATGATTTAGCATCCTGCCTCTTCCTCAGCCTACGAGCAGTGATATGATATGCGCTGCTTGATATAAAGCGGGTAAAAACTAAGACACCAGATCGGCGCATTGAATAGTAATTAAAACCTGATATCGAACAAAAAGTACGGTTACACAACCAAGTAACTATTGGTAGATGCCAATAGAGTATGTATCGACTGATGATGCCATTATCAATCCGGTACACATGGAAAATAAATTAAATTTTAAAAGGTCTACCGTGAAAAAAATGACTACGCTCCAACGCCTTCTTTTCCCTTTATTGGCGCTGTTTATTCTTGCCGGTTGTTCAAACCGTCCGGAAACAACATTGACCATAGATCCGCCGATGGTTATGCCAACCCAAGATCCTGGCCTGATGGGGGCAACTATCAGCGTTAATAGCGCCGACCTTCGTCAAGATGCGGCTTTAGCCAAAGTTAACCGTAAAGGTCAGCTACTGGTATTAACCCCTTCACGGGATCTGCGTTTCTTAATGCAAGAAGCGCTTGAAAAGCAGATGCGTGCCCGCGGTTACATGGTTGGTCCTGACGGCAGCATTAACGTCCAGATCGTTATTAACCAGCTCTTCGCTGACGTACAAGAAGGCGATCTTCGCTATAACATTACCACCAAAGCTGACTTCTCTATTATCAGCCAGGCAAAGAACGGCGCTTCACAAACCAAAAACTTCCGTTCAAGCCATAGCGTTTCTGGTGCATTTACTGCCACCAACAAAAATATTGAGAAAGTCGTGAATGAAGCTTTAGCCGATATTTTTAACGAAATGGCTCAGGACACCAGCGTAAGCGAATTTATTAAACAAAATGCTCGCTGATTTCTTTATCCCATCCCCTGACTGCGCTAGCGGCAGGGGAATATCGCTATCATGATGAATAACAATCTGAAATCCTCTAAGCGGCGCGATACTCTTATACTGCTGCTGCTTGGTTTTGCCTCAGGGCTGCCTTTAGCGTTAACCTCGGGCACCTTTCAGGCATGGATGACCGTTGCCGGTTTAGATTTAACAACCATCGGATTTTTCTCATTAGTTGGCCAGGCTTACGTATTTAAGTTTCTCTGGTCACCTTTGATGGATCGCTATCATCTGCCGTTTCTTGGCCGCCGCCGTGGCTGGTTGTTGTTAACCCAGGTGGCGCTGGTTATTTTGATTTTTGCCATTGGCTGCCTGAATCCTCAAAGCGATCTCTGGCTGATGGCCGGTCTGGCTGTGCTCATCGCCTTCTTTTCTGCTTCACAAGATATTGTCTTTGACGCCTATAAAACCGATATTTTGAGCGCCGACCAAAGAGGTAACGGTGCAGCCGTTTCCGTCTTGGGCTATCGGATAGCTATGTTGGTTTCCGGTGGCTTAGCGTTATGGATTGCGCACTACTATCTTGGCTGGCGATCAACCTACTGGTTGATGTCGGCGTTAATGATTATCGGCATTATTGCAACCTTAAATGCCCGAGAGCCGACAACAGAGATACCGACCCCTCGCACAATTGAACAAGCGATTCTCGAGCCTTTAAAAGACTTCTTCGGCCGTAATAATGCTTGGCTAATTTTATTGTTGATTGTGCTCTACAAGATGGGCGATGCCTTTGCGGGTAGCCTGAGCACCACATTTCTGATCCGCGGAGTTGGATTTAACGCAGGCGAAGTCGGTCTGGTCAATAAAACTCTCGGTCTGCTGGCGACGATCGTTGGTGTACTCATCGGCGGTATGTTAATGCAGCGGTTAACCCTGTTCCGCGCTCTGATGATATTTGGGATCCTTCAGGCCGTATCAAACTTCGGCTATTGGATTTTAGCGGTTACCGATAAGAATATTATCACTATGGGTAGCGCTATTTTCTTCGAAAACCTCTGCGGGGGAATGGGAACAGCGGCCTTTGTTGCTCTGCTGATGACCCTATGTAATCGCTCCTTCTCCGCGACCCAATTTGCCCTGTTATCGGCATTATCTGCCGTTGGGCGGGTTTATGTCGGCCCGGTAGCCGGTTGGTTTGTCGAACTGTATGACTGGCCGCTGTTCTATCTGTTTACCATTGTTGCCGCCGTTCCCGGTCTACTTCTGCTGGCTATTTGTCGTCAGACGCTGGAATACACACAACAGACGGACAGTTTCTTGCCCAGAAACCTCTTCCCTGCCCAATATAATCTGGCGATTAAGTTCTTGATTGCCGGTTGCTATATGCTGGCTATCAGACTGCTTTTATTGTTCTGGGATCTGATCTTCGCCAAATTACATCCTCTGAGCTCAATGGAATCCAACCTAATGGCATATCTGAAAGAGTTTTTGATGGGTGGCGGAATGCTACTTTGCATTATCGGAGTGGTACTGGGCTGTCTGCTGGATTATATCTCGATTAGGCGGAAACAAACTCTGTGATAAAAAAAGCGCACGGCCAGTTGGCAATGCGCTTTTTTACTCATCAGTGAATGACTTACTGACCGTAATAGGCATTCTTTCCGTGTTTACGCAGATAGTGTTTATCCAATAACTCTTGCTGCATCGGACCTAAGTCAGGCGCCAATTGAGAAGTAAACAGATTCATATAGGCAATCTCTTCCAGTACCACCGCGTTATGCACGGCATTATCCGGATCGGTTCCCCAAGCAAACGGCCCGTGAGAATTAACTAATACCGCCGGTACATCTTTCGCTGTGATCCCTCTGGCGGCGAAGGTATCTACGATCACATTACCGGTTTCACGCTCATACTCACCGGCGATTTCCTGATTTGTCATACGGCGAGTACAGGGAATTGCGCCATAGAAATAGTCAGCATGAGTGGTTCCCCAAGCGGCTAAATCACGCCCGGCCTGAGCCCAAATAGTGGCATGGCGAGAGTGAGTATGAACAATTCCGCCAATTTCAGGGAATGCACGATACAGCACTAGGTGAGTTTCAGTATCTGATGACGGTTTTTTAGTTCCTTCCACCACTTTGCCGGTTTCCAGACTCACCACAACCATATCGTCAACGGTCATATGCTCATATTCAACGCCCGATGGCTTAATCACAATCACGCCGTGTTCACGGTCAACGCCGCTGACATTACCCCAAGTGAACGTCACCAGATTATGGCGAGGCAAAGCCAAATTAGCGTCAAGGACCTGTTGCTTTAGTTGGTTATACATAGAAAAAACCTTATAGAAATAGATATTTGATAAAGCCATTTTTTGAGAAAAATAAACCAGAATAAATGATTCAGTGGCCGTTCTCTTAGTTTTTGGCCTTTGCCCTTATCAATGAGCACTTGAACTCAGCTGACATAAAAAATTTAGCATCAGCAGCATGGATGCTGCGAAAGACAAAGCGACCTGAGTTCCCGTGCGGGGACGCGGGTCAAGGGGCCACTATGGCCCCTTGTCGATCGCGTGTAATGTGGGTTATGGAAACGGTTCACGATTGGCGAACCAACCTCTCGGTATTCTTACCTGTAATTACCCATCACTATTAACGACAGATTTTATAATAAACCTCATTCCAGCGGATCTGATTCTTAAAGTCCGGAATTCGGGTTTCATTATCAATCAGCAGCAGCTCGATACCACACATCTCAGCATAAATACGTAAATGCTCAATATCCAGCGACTGAGTGAATACCGTATGGTGAGCGCCACCGGCCAAAATCCACGCCTCAGCGGCAACGGCCAGCGATGGCTGAGTTTTCCATACCGCATGAGCAACCGGCAACTTAGGCAGCGCATGAGGTGGCTCAATAGCATCTACCGCATTAACCAACAGGCGGAAGCGATCGCCCATATCAATCAGGCTGGCATTCAACGCCGGACCGGCAGGTGCAGAGAAAATCAGGCGCGCCGGATCGTCTTTACCGCCAATGCCTAAGTGCTGTACATCCAGCAGCGGTTTTTCTTCACGGGCAATTGACGGGCACACTTCCAGCATATGTGAACCCAGTACCAAATCGTTACCCGGTTCAAAGTGGTAGGTGTAATCTTCCATAAAGGAAGTTCCACCTTTCAGGCCGGATGACATAACTTTCATAATGCGTAGCAATGCTGCGGTTTTCCAGTCGCCTTCCGCTCCGAAACCATAGCCTTGCTGCATCAGGCGTTGCACTGATAGCCCCGGAAGCTGTTTTAAGCCATACAAGTTTTCAAAGGTGGTGGTGAAAGCCCCGAAGTTACCCTGCTCTAAGAACTTTTTGATTCCCAGCTCAATACGGGCAGCATCTAACAGGTTAGCGCGCTTAGCGCCATTAACTTTAACTACGTCAGTCAGGCGATAGCTGGCTTCGTACTCATCAATCAACGCATTGATGTCGCCTTGAGACACCGCATCAACCACAGAGACTAAATCACCGAGCGCATACCCATTAACCGCATAGCCGAATTTAATCTGCGCAGCGACTTTATCACCGTCGGTTACGGCAACTTCACGCATATTGTCACCAAAACGGGCAACTTTTAAATTCTGGCTTTCATACAGACCGGCCGCAACGCGCATCCAGCGATCCAGCTTGTGGTGAACGTCTTTGTCTTTCCACGAACCAACAACCGCGGTGTATTCATTACGCA
Organism: Budvicia aquatica DSM 5075 = ATCC 35567; assembly: GCF_000427805.1. Taxonomy (GTDB): domain Bacteria; phylum Pseudomonadota; class Gammaproteobacteria; order Enterobacterales; family Enterobacteriaceae; genus Budvicia; species Budvicia aquatica. The sequence continues at coordinate 29,065 of NZ_ATYS01000031.1, forward strand.
TACGCGCACCGATAAAACCGAATTCACGGCCACCGTGGGCAGTCTGATTGAGGTTCATGAAATCCATGTCCATGGTGTCCCATGGAATTTCATTACGATATTGAGTATGCAACTGCAACAACGGTTTTTCTAACAGGCTTAAACCTGCAATCCACATTTTTGCCGGAGAAAAAGTGTGCAGCCAAGTGACGATACCTACGCAACTTTTTGCATAGTTAGCCTCACGACACAGCGTGACAATCTCATCCGGCGTGGTTGCCAGAGGCTTAATCACCAGCTTAATTGGCAATTTAGCTTCTTTATTTAAGCCATTAACAACTTCGTCAGCTTGCTGAGTGACCTGTTTCAGAGTCTGTGGTCCGTACAGGTGTTGGCTACCAATAACAAACCAAACTTCTAACTGATTAAAGACGTTCATATAAACTCCCATTATTGTGGCCTACTCTTCAGCAAGCTAATCGTAAATTCAGAGATTAACTATTGGGTTGTACGGCGTAGCAAGGCTCCGCTGCGGCACCCCATTGTTGGTAACGTTGATACAGTTTTTCGTACTGTGCTGCGCGAACCGGATCCGGCGTCAAAGTGCGTTCAATCGGGCTGGCCATATGTTCCTGAGCTTCAGGAATTGAACCATGAACGCCTGCGGCTACGGCAGCAAAAATTGCTGCACCTAACGCACAGCACTGGTCTGATTCGACAATCTGTAGCGGACGATTCATTACATCGGTACACACTTGCATAATAACCGGTGACTTACGGGCAATACCGCCCAGAGCCAAAACGTTTTCAACCGGAATATCCTGATCGATAAAGCATTCCATAATGGCTCTGGCGCCAAATGCGGTTGAGGCAATAAATCCGCCAAATAGGGTTGGTGCATCAGTGCCCAAATTCAGATCGGTAATCACGCCTTTCAGGCGCTGGTTGGCAAATGGCGTTCTGCGGCCGTTAAACCAATCAAGCACTACCGGTAACTTATCCAGCGACGTTTGCTGAGCCCATGCTTCAGTCAGTGCAGGTAACAGATTTGATTCGACTTGTTTAAGTGCCGGAGCCAGCTCCGGGTTTTGCTCAGCCGCATGTTGCAGCGGCCATGACAGTAACCGGCTGTACCAGGCATACATATCACCGAATGCCGATTGGCCGGCTTCCATACCGATAAGCCCCGGTACTACGCTGCCATCAACCTGACCACAAATACCGGCAACGGCACGATCACCGACTAATTCATTATCAGCCAGCAAAATATCGCAGGTAGAAGTACCAATAACTTTAACCAGTGTATAAGGCTGTGCACCTGCACCTACCGCACCCATATGGCAGTCAAACTCGCCGCCGGAAAGCACAACGGTATCCGGTAGGCCAAGGCGTTGAGCCCATTCTTTAGTGATACGACCAACCGCCTTCTCAGCGGTATGGGTTTCAGTGAACATCGGATAAGTCAGATTTTCGACCAGAACAGGATCCAATGCCTGCAAGAAATCCCGCGGAGGCAAGCCGTTCCATTCAGGGTGCCATAACGCTTTATGACCGGCAGCACAGCGGCCGCGCATAATATTATCCGGAGCTTGTGTACCGCTTAGCAATGCAGGAACCCAGTCGCAAAGCTCAACCCACGACGTAGCGGCTTCACTTACAGCGCGGTCAGCACGGGATACATGAAGAATTTTCGCCCAAAACCATTCAGAGGAGTAAATGCCACCGATATAGCGGGAGTAATCACCGAAACGCCCGCTATGACAAAGGCGGTTAATCTCTTCAGCTTCTTCTATTGCCGTATGATCTTTCCATAAAACAAACATCGCATTGGGGTTATCGGCAAATTCAGGCCGGAGGGCTAAAACACGGCCTTCACTGTCAATAGGCGCCGGCGTTGAACCGGTAGTGTCTACGCCGATACCAACAATATTCAGACGCTGTTCAGGCGTTAGCATCGCCACTACCGCCTTAATAGCCTGCTCCATAGACTCAATGTAATCTAATGGATGATGGCGGAACTGGTTTTCCGACGCATGGCAAAACAACCCCTGTTTCCAGCGCGGGTAATAAACCACTTCGGTGGCAATTTCAGAGCCTTCTATGCAGTCGACCGCCAGGGCCCGTACGGAATCACTTCCAAAATCAAGTCCAAGGGTAATAGCGCCTTTTGACATAAAAACCTCTAACGAATAAATGGATAAAAGACTATGGGATACCATAAGAAAATCCCACAAAATCAGCGAGGAGTCATTAGCTAGATATATGAACAATCCTGCTTTCGTAGACAAGATTGTGATCTAGTTCAAAGGATAAATACATCACATTTCCACTGAATACATGAACAATCTTGCTGTAATTTTTATTTGTGATGCCGGTCTGATAACTGTGGGTGTTTTATGGTTAAAACTTACCCTACGTTATTTGGCCAAATAAAAAATCTTCCGATAAAACAATTTATATCAGTCTATTATTTTATTCAGCCAATAGCTTAGCAATAGTGAATCTCGCTGTATCGATACCAACATGACGAAATTTCGCCACACAGAAAAGCACAGGAGAGATAAAAGATATGCATAAATTTACTAAGGCCGTTGCTGTTATAGGATTATCGCTGATTATGTCACATTCAGCTATGGCTGAAACGATGAAGCTCGGATTTTTAGTCAAACAACCGGAAGAACCTTGGTTCCAAACTGAGTGGGCATTTGCCGATAAAGCAGGAAAAGATCTTGGCTTTGATGTTATCAAAATTGCCGTTCCTGACGGTGAAAAAACCCTCAATGCAATCGATAGTCTGGCCGCCAGTGGCGCAAAAGGCTTCGTTATTTGTACACCAGATCCTAAATTAGGCTCAGCCATTATGGCAAAAGCCAATAGCTACGGTTTAAAAGTCATTACCGTTGACGACCAGTTTGTTACTGCCAAAGGCAAACCGATGGAAAATGTGCCGTTAGTTATGATGGCTGCCAGCAAAATCGGTGAGCGTCAGGGTAACGAACTGTGGAAAGAGATGAATAATCGCAAATGGAATGTGGCTGAAACTGCGGTCATGGCCATTACCTCAAACGAACTGGATACCGCTCGCCGCCGCACTAACGGTTCAATGGATGCATTAAAAGCCGCCGGCTTCCCGGAAAAACAAATCTATCAGGTTCCAAGTAAATCTAACGATATCCCTGGATCATTCGACGCCGCAAACTCAATGTTGGTACAACACCCTGAAGTTAAAAACTGGCTGATTGTCGGCTTCAATGACAACACCATTCTGGGTGGCGTTCGCGCAACTGAAGGCCAAGGGTTTAAACCTGAAAACGTTATCGGCATTGGTATCAACGGCGTTGATGCGGTCAATGAATTATCTAAATCTAAAGCAACCGGCTTCTATGGCTCACTGCTACCAAGCCCGGACATTCACGGCTATAAGAGCATTGAAATGCTTTATAACTGGGAAACTAAAGGGGTTGAGCCTGAGAAATTTACTGAAGTTACCGACGTTGTATTAATTACCCGCGATAACTTTAAAGCGGAACTGGAAAAGAAAGGCCTGAATTAATCGTTATACCGGCAGGCTGATCCAATTGGCCTGCCGATTCTCCACCATACCAATGACATAAATAGAAAGCACTGAATCCGCCTATTTAGGTGTTATCCCTGCACATTAAAAGCCGGATGCAGTCGAGCTGTAAGTCATACGAGCGTTAAGGAATATATTATGCCAACGCAGCAACCACCTTATCTCGAATTCTGTAATATCAGTAAAACATTCCCGGGTGTAAAAGCCTTACAAAACATTAGCTTTAGCTGCTCGACCGGTGAAATACACGCGCTAATGGGTGAGAATGGTGCGGGTAAATCGACGCTGCTAAAAATACTCAGTGGTAATTATGATGCCACCGAGGGTGAAATAAAAATTAAGGGCCAGCCGGTAAAGTTTAATAACACCATGGATGCCCTGAATGCCGGAATTGCCATTATTTATCAGGAGTTACATTTAATTCCGGAAATGACCGTTGCCGAAAATATTTATCTCGGACAACTTCCGACCAAGGCCGGCATGGTAGACAGAAAAATTCTCAATTTTGAATCCCGCGTTCAGTTAGAACATTTAGGGTTGGATATTGACCCGGATACGCCGTTGAAATACCTCTCTATTGGCCAATGGCAAATGGTTGAAATCGCCAAAGCACTCGCCCGAAATGCCAAAGTCATCGCCTTTGATGAACCAACAAGCTCCCTTTCAGCCCGCGAAATAGAACAGCTGTTTCGCGTTATTCGCGAACTCAGAGCGGAAGGCCGGGTCATTTTGTATGTCTCCCACAGGATGGAAGAGATCTTTGCCCTGAGTGATGCCGTAACCGTATTTAAAGACGGTTGCTATATGAAAACCTTCACCGATGTGCCAAACCTTACCCACGATGCTTTGGTTCAAACCATGGTAGGACGTGATATCGGTGATATTTATGACTATAAACCTCGCCCGCTTGGCGAAGTTAGATTTGAACTGAAATCGGTTAAAGCGCCGGGTGTTAAGCATCCGATCAGTTTTCAAGTTCGTCAGGGAGAAATCGTCGGTCTGTTTGGTTTGGTAGGCGCGGGCAGAAGTGAGCTGCTTAAGTCTCTGTTTGGTGCCACCCGCATTACCGGTGGCAGCATTGAGCTGGACGGCCACCCCATTAACATTACTACCCCTATCGACGGCATTACCAAAGGCATCATGCTTTGCCCGGAAGATCGTAAAGCTGAAGGCATCATCCCGGTACATTCAGTTAAAGACAATATCAATATCAGCGCCCGTCGTAAGACGTTAACCGCCGGTTGTCTGATCAACGAAAGCTGGGAAAACGAAAACGCGGATATCCGCATCAATGAACTCAACATTAAAACACCAACGGCTGAGCAGCTGATTATGAACCTGTCCGGCGGTAACCAACAAAAAGCGATTCTTGGCCGCTGGCTGTCTGAAGAGATGAAGGTCATCTTGCTGGATGAGCCGACAAGGGGAATCGATGTGGGTGCTAAGCACGAAATTTATAACGTGATTTATGAACTGGCTAAACGAGGTATTGCCGTGGTATTTGCCTCCAGCGATCTGCCAGAAGTCCTCGGCCTTGCCGACCGAATTCTGGTTATGCGTGAAGGTTCACTGTCAGGAGAATTAACTCATGACGGCGCAACTGAACAGAAAGCATTGAGCTTAGCCATGTTAAATACTACCGCTGATGCGGTTGCCTAACAGAGAAGGAAAATCTTCATGTCGACCATACCAACAACCTCAGTATCAGCAAAAGAATCTGGCGCCAAAGCCAGTAATCAAATGAGTCTGTCAAAAATTTGGGACAGCTACGGCATGCTGGTGGTTTTTGCCGTACTGTTTATTGCCTGCGCCCTGTTTATTCCTAATTTTGCATCCTGGATTAATATGCGCGGGTTAGGCCTGGCTATTTCAATGTCAGGCATGGTCGCCTGCGGAATGTTATTCTGTCTGGCCTCCGGTGACTTTGACTTATCCGTCGCCTCTATTATCGCCTGCTCCGGCGTAACCGCTGCCGTGGTGATAAATCATACTGAAAGCATCACCTTGGGCATCGCCGCCGGCTTGCTGCTCGGCGTAGCCTTCGGTTTACTCAACGGCTTTGTTATTGCTCGTTTGAAAATCAACGCATTAATTACAACGCTGGCAACCATGCAAATCGCCCGTGGTTTAGCCTATATCATTTCAGATGGTAAAGCGGTTGGCATTGAAGATGAACGTTTCTTCACGCTGGGAAGCACCAGTTGGCTGGGGATGCCTCTTCCTATCTGGATAACGCTGTTCTGCTTTATTCTGTTCGGATTCCTGCTCAACAAAACCACTTTTGGTCGCAATACGCTGGCGGTTGGTGGCAACGAAGAAGCCTCTCGTTTAGCCGGCGTTCCGGTAGTTCGGACTAAGATTATTATCTTTGCATTATCAGGCCTGATTTCCGCTGCTGCAGGCATCATACTGGCTTCGCGTATGACCAGCGGCCAGCCAATGACATCGGTTGGTTATGAGCTGATTGTTATCTCTGCCTGCGTATTGGGAGGAGTGTCACTAAAGGGTGGTATTGGTAAAATATCTTATGTTATTGCTGGCGTATTGATTCTAGGTACGGTAGAAAATGCGATGAACCTTTTGAATATCTCGCCGTTCTATCAATATGTTGTGCGTGGTCTAATATTACTTGCCGCCGTTATTTTTGACCGTTACAAGCAACTGGCGAAACAAAAAGCCTAGTAGCCAACAGCCCTGAGGAAACAACGTGTATCAACGAATTGCACCTGACTCACAGCCAGATCCTCTGCTTCCCGGATACTCATTTAATGCGTATCTGGTCGCAGGCTTGACACCCATTATCGTTGACGGGCCCCTCGACTTCTTTATCGATCGGCCCAACGGAATGAAAGGTTATATTTTAAATTTAACCATCAAGGGACAGGGCCAGATTTTCGATGGCCAGGATGCACTCTTCTGTAACCCCGGCGATATGCTGTTGTTTCAACCCAAAGAATCACACTACTACGGACGTTCACCAAACAGTGACTGTTGGTATCATCGTTGGATCTATTTCCGCCCTCGGGCATATTGGGCTGATTGGTTAGAATGGTATAGCCAAACCCATAAAGTTGGCCGCATGGCTCTTCCGTCTGAGGCTTTACAGGATGAATTTGAACAGCTGTTTATTTCCATTGAACAAACTCATCAGTCCGGCAGGCGATTGTCTGAAGAGTTAGCGATGAATCTACTTGAGCGCCTGTTGTTGCGCTGTATGGAAGAAGATCCTCAGTCGCCGCAGAAGATAATGGATCCGCGCATTATTGAAGCCTGTCAGTATATGACCAGCAATCTTTCTGACGATGTGCGTATTGAAGATATTGCCAATCACGTTTGTCTGTCCCCTTCCCGCCTTGCCCATCTGTTCCGCGAGCAGGTGGGTATCAATATGCTGCGCTGGCGTGAAGACCAGAGGGTTATTCGGGCAAAACTGCTGTTGCAAACTACTCAGGAATCGATTGCCAGCATCGGACGTATTATCGGTTATGACGACCAGCTCTACTTTTCACGGGTATTCCGTAAGCGGGTCGGAGTAAGCCCTAGCGACTTTCGGCGACGTAACATGGAATTGACGACTTATCCTGAATCTGCAGAGTCGCTCTAGCAGATAAATTCAACGCTTCTAATACAAAAATACTCAGCGGGAAGATAAGTAAATTATCTTCCCGTTATTTTATTATCGCATTCTCTTTATCTGGAGAGCCTTATATTATATATAGGTGCCACGTTTCAGCTTTATTAATAGCAAATAACATTATGCTCATTTATTATGCGTATTTATCTTTCATATTTTGCTGCTTATTAATAATAGTAAAAACTCATCTTTTCCATGATACTGAGTTTACTTACTACACATATAGATAGCCTGATAAGCGATTATCTTCACAACGATAAAAAATAGCTGATTAATCCCTATAGACTGAAAGGTAAACCTCGCTGAATTAACAACCAACTAATTTGTGATCGCCGTCCCAAAATAGAATGGCAGCGTAAAAATCCATGTAAATAGCGAATATTTACATAACCATTTCACCATTAAAACTCTACAGTCCTCATGCAATAACAACATCAATAGCGGCTTTAACTAAAACGGTTAAGCTTTACTAAATTGTATTTAGTTTTATTTTGTAGCTAACTTTTACATAACACCACGTAGTATAATATGGAAGATTCAGTTTTTTCCCCGCAGTATGTGACGGAAAAAGAACACAGCATCCGCCGATCTAACGGTAAAGGATGTTTTATCTGTTTGCTATATTTAGCACCAGCCAGAGGTATACGATGAGTAAAATGAATTTAAAAAAATTATTATCCGTCAGTTTGCTGGGAATAATGGTTTATTCCACCGGAGCAATGGCAAAAGAAGTGGAAGTCGTTAATATTTCAAAAATAGCTGGCATGCCTTGGTTTAACCGTATGGGTGATGGCGTTACTGATGCTGGTAAAGATTTGGGAATTAAAGCCTATCAGGTTGGCCCTTCCAGTACTGATGCCCCACAACAAGTTAAAATCATTGAAGATTTAATTGCTAAAAATGTCTCGGCAATTACCATTGTTCCGAATGACGCCGATGTGTTGGAACCAGTATTCAAAAAAGCACGCAGTGCCGGAATTGTTGTACTGACTAACGAATCACCGGGACAACCAAGCGCAAACTGGGACGTTGAAATCATCGACAATGCTAAATTTGCAGCAGACAACGTTGAAGAAATGGCTAAAGCCATGGGCGGTAAAGGCGGTTACGTTATCTACGTTGGTGGATTAACCGTTCCTCAGCACAACCTTTGGGCTGACCTGTTTGTTAAATACCAGAAAGAACACTATCCGGAAATGTTTGAAGTCACCAGCCGCATGCCGGTTGCTGAAAACATTGATGATGCCCGCCGTACAACCTTAGATTTAATGAAAGCTTACCCGGAAATGAAAGGCGTGATTGCTTTCGGTTCTCAGGGTCCGATCGGTGCCGGCCGTGCAGTTAAAGAAAAACGCGCTCGTGATAAAGTATTCGTCTTCGGCATGATGATTCCTTCACAAGCGGCGTCTTTAGTTAAGAGCGGTGATATCGCGATGGGCGTAACCTATGATCCGGCATCTGCGGGTTATGCGTTAACCGCCGTTGCCAACAAAATTATCAAAGGCGAAGAAATCACTAAAGACTTAGAGATTCCAAACCTGGGTAAAGCTGATGTCGATATGGAAAAACGCGTAATTAAGTTCCATAAAGTCCTGCGCGTAACCAAAGATAACGTTGATAGCTTGTATTAATGGATTGATACCCAAGTGACCGGCGTTATCGCAGTGCTACATATAGCTCGCTGCAACAGCGCCAAATACTCAGGGTAACTAATACGTCCTTGCCGATAACCTGCGGCAGGGACGTATTCTATGGATTCGCATAAAATTGGTACATCCCTAAGTTACTTCGAGATGCAGGTAGGCGGCAATTGAAAGAGTCCCAATGACTTACTCCAGTAAGTGATTCGCGGGAGTAAGTGCAGCCAACACCCCAACATTCTGAAGGGCGACGGGTATACAGCCAGTAAGAGGTAGAAATGACACCCTTTATTTCACTGGGAAACATCAGTAAGACCTTCTATGGCGTGAAGGCCCTGGACAACATGGCATTAACGCTGATCCCTGGAGAAGTCCACTGTTTGGCCGGGCAAAATGGCTGTGGTAAATCAACGCTGATAAAAATCATCTCCGGTGTTTATCAACCGGACGCCAACGCTGAAATCATTATTGATGGCAAACAATACACAAATCTCTCTCCAATAGACTCCGTCAAAGCGGGCGTTCAGGTTATCTATCAGGATTTGTCGTTGTTCCCTAACCTGACCGTGGCTGAAAACATCGGTATTAACCAGTATCACCACCATATGCTGGTTAACAAACGTGAAATTCGCCGTATCGCTGAACTCACAATAAAAAGCATTGATGCCAAACTGGATCTTGATGCCACGGTAGAATCCCTGCCAATCGCTCAGCGCCAGATCGTGGCCATCTGCCGGGCACTGTCTCAGGAAGCCAAGCTGATCATTATGGATGAGCCTACGGCCTCATTAACCATGCAGGAAGTAAAAGGCTTGCTGCGTGTAGTTCACGACCTGAAAAAGCAGAATATCTGTGTGGTTTTTGTCAGCCACCGTTTAGATGAGGTTATGGAGATTTCTGACCGTATTACCGTGCTAAAAGACGGAAAGTTGGTTGGTACCTACCCTGCATCAGAAATAGACAATAAGAAACTGGCCTTCCTGATGACAGGAAAAGAATTCTCTTATGCCGTGCTGCCACCGATTACCCAAAATAATGATGTCGCACTGGAAATCAAAAATCTCAGCCGCGGTGAAGAATATAAAAACGTATCCCTTAGCGTTCATAAAGGTGAAATCGTTGCCATTACCGGGCTGTTAGGCGCTGGCCGCACCGAGCTTTGCCTCAGCCTGTTCGGTTTAACTAAACCGGATTCAGGTCAGATTCTGTTGGAAGGAAAACCGGTCAACTTTTCCAGTAACCGCGATGCGGTAAAAGCCGGTGTCGGTTATGTCTCTGAAGATCGGATGAGCACCGGTCTGGTCATGGAGCAATCCATTAACGACAACATTATTTCAACCGTGCTCGAACGTTTAAAAACTCCGCTGCAACTGCTCGATAAATCTAAGGCCGATAAAGTCGTTAGCGATTTAGTTGAACAGTTAACCATAAAGATTGGTAGCGTTCATTTACCGGTCAATACCTTATCTGGTGGTAATGCTCAACGTGTTGCCATTGCAAAATGGCTGGCAATTAATCCTAAGGTTCTCATTTTGGATGCGCCAACCGTGGGCGTCGATATCGCCAATAAGGCAGGGATTTATCAGATTATTTCTGCCCTGTCGCAAAAAGGAATCGCCGTACTCATGATTACCGATGAGATCGATGAAGCATTCTTTAACAGTCATCGGATTTTAGTCATGCGTAAAGGCGAGATTACTGCCGAGTTTTTACCGGGACAAACAACGGAAGCCGCACTGGCAGAGGTAGTAAATGGTTAATAAATTAGGGATAAAACCCCATGAGATATTTCTGGGCTTAACCATATTGGTGATTGGTGGATACCTTTCATTCGCCACCGCTGACTTTATGACGTTTGGCAATATCTACGATTTAGTCAATAACTACGCGATGTTGACTATTCTGGCCTGCGGTCTGTTCATCGTACTGATTTCAGGCGGTATTGATATTTCATTCCCGGCAATGACGATCATTTCACAGTACGTTATGGTGACGCTGATTCAGGGAACAACCGGCAACTTTGCCATCGCTTTTGCCCTGTCTGGCGGTATTGGTCTGCTGCTGGGGCTGGTCAATGCGGTATTAGTTAATCGGTTAAAAGTCCCGTCGATCATCATAACTATTTCAACGCTGAATATTTTCTATGGCCTGTTGCTTTATCTGACCAAAGGTATCTGGCTGTATAGCTATCCTGAGTGGTTTGAACAAGGTATTTCACTGTTTCAGTTTACCGCCGCAGATGGTTATGACTATGGTCTGAACTTACCGATCATTACGCTGGTTGTTGTCGTTGCCCTGACGGGTTTCATCATGAACCGGACCAGCATTGGCCGAATGATTTATGCCATGGGCGGTAATAAAGAAGCCGCTTCCCGTATGGGGTTTGGCATTCTTAAATTACAGCTGTTTGTCTATGGCTATATGGGGCTGATGTCCGGCGTTGCGGGCGTTGTTCAGTCAGCAACGGTCTTAACCGTCGCGCCTGATTCACTATTAGGTTATGAGTTAACGGTTCTGGCTGCGGTAGTGCTTGGCGGAACCAGCATTGTGGGCGGCCGGGGAACGCTATTAGGCACCCTGCTGGGCGTTATTTTATTAGCCGTATTACAAAATGGACTCAACCTGTTAGGCATCTCCTCTTACTGGCATACGGTGGTTACGGGTTTAGTTATTGTCGTAAGTATTAGTATGACGGCATGGAGCCAGCGTAAAGGTCAGGGGGCATAACCATGAGCGCAAGAAAAGTAAAAGATAATGTAGAGATCTACTTAAGCCTGCTGATTGGTGTTGTGGTCGTTGCCTTCAGTATCCTTATGCCTGATATTTTCTGGTCATCGGCTAACTTCCAGTCTATCGCCTCTCAGATGCCGGTGCTTGGCGTATTAGCGCTGGCCATGGCGGTCACTATGCTGACAGGCGGAATCAACCTGTCGATTATTGCCACCATGAATGCCTGTGGTTTAGTGATGGCCTGGGTAGCGACTAACTACCCACCGACTATTGGCAGCATGGCGCTGGTCGTTCTGGCCGGTATGGCAATGGCGATTATCATTGGTGGTATCAACGGATTTTTAATCGCGGTAGTTAGGGTTTCACCGATTCTGGCCACGCTGGGAATTATGACCCTGCTTAACGGTATCAATATTTTGATATCCAAAGGCTCGGCGATTTCTAACTTCCCGGATTATATTCTGACCATCAACAGCACTAATCTGCTGGGGATTCCGGTCCCGCTATTGGTGTTTTTAGCCGTAGTTGCGGTTATGTGGGTTATTTTAGAGAAGTCAGCCTTTGGCCGGACAATCTATCTGATCGGCTCTAACGAACAGGCAACCCACTATTCCGGTATTAATACCCGTAAGACGATCGTTTGGGTTTATATCCTGTCATCGATGCTATGCGTAATTGCAGCCCTGCTTATGATGTCAAAACTTAACTCAGCGAAAGCCTCTTACGGCGAGTCTTATCTGCTGGTATCGATTCTGGCTGCGGTATTGGGCGGTATTAATCCCGATGGCGGATTCGGTAAAGTCTTCGGCATGGTAATGGCACTGATACTGCTGCAAATGCTGGAGAGCGGGCTGAATATTCTCGGCGTAAGTAGCTATATTACTATGGCTCTCTGGGGCGGGCTGTTGCTGGCGTTTATCTTCCTGAAGGGGATTAACCTTTCGCAGCTGTTTAAGAAATAAGATTTCTCTTCCGTGAAAAAGGCCCGATAAATATCGGGCCTTTTTAGTCTAATGGCGAAATAGCTTAATTTAATGACAGCGTAAATTTCGTCCGTAAAGAGAAAGACGGTTACTGCGGGTGCTCCGATGGCTTACGCCACTACGACCCGAGCGGCGGCCTCACCCTCAAATTAACTATTTTTAACACCATTCATGCTGAAGTTCCGACTAATCTCTAAAGTTATTAAACTGGAACGGTTGCCCCAGTTCAGCGCCTCTGATCAACGCCATTACGCCCTGTAGATCATCACGAGCCTTGCCGGTTACCCGCACCTGATCGCCCTGAATTTGAGCCTGAACTTTTAACTTACTGTCTTTGATCAGCTTAACCACTTTCTTTGCCATTTCGGCTTCAATACCCTGCTTGAGCTTCACTTCAACGCTGTAAGTTTTACCGCTGTGTACAAACTCTTCTGGAATGTCTAAGGCACCGGCATCAATACCGCGCTTAGCTAACTTCTCACGCAGAATATCCAGCAGTTGCTGAACCTGAAATTCTGATTCGCTGGTTGCCTTAATAGTTTCATTCTTTTCATTAAGATCGAAGCTGGCCGGTACGTTGCGGAAATCCCAACGCGTTGTGAGCTCACGGCTGGCATTCTCTACGCCGTTACGCACTTCAGGCATATCAATTTCAGAAACGATATCGAAAGATGGCATAAAATTCTTCCTTTTTAATAATGGGTCTTTTAATGAAAATTCTACCCAAATTAATTAACGTTGCAATAAGATAGCCAGCGAGAGAGACTCGATGAGCTTACTAACGTAAGTGATTCGGGTGAACGAACGCAGCTAACGGCGGTGCAACTTCAAGTAAGAAAGGTATAATGTTATGCATGATACCCGTTATCCACCGGCCTGCAAAACTTCAGGCTGAAAATCCTGATTAAAAGGACCTCAAAATGACACCTAGAGCGCTGGTTTGTCTGGCTCATGGCAGTGAAGAAACCGAAGCCGTTACCACTATCGACCTGTTAGTCAGGGCCGGTATTCAGGTTACTACTGCCAGCGTTGAAGGCGATGGCTGTTTGCAAATCGTCTGTTCACGGGGAGTCAAACTACTGGCTGACTACCCGCTGGTTGACGTTGCCGATGAACACTTTGATGCGGTCATTCTCCCCGGTGGCGTAAAAGGCGCTGAGTGTTTTCGTGATAGCCCTTTACTGGTAGAGCGAATTCGCCAAACTCACCTGAGTGGCAATATCGTTGCGGCCATATGCGCCTCTCCGGCCTTGGTGCTGGAACACCATAAGTTATTCCCGCTGGGCAATATGTCGGTCAATCCGGATTTCAAACACCTTATACCGGAAAATAAGTGGGTAGACCGCAGGGTCACTTATGATGAGCGGGTAAATCTGGTCACCAGTCAGGGCCTAGGTACGTCAATTGACTTTGCTCTTAAGCTAATCGAGCTGCTGGTGAGTAGAGAGAAAGCGGCTGAAGTGGCGGGCCCGCTGATGGTAGCACCGGGGATTTACGCCTATATCTGATGATTAAAATCGGGCGCAAACAACTAAGTTGGTCACGCCCGTTTATTACTGGAATTAAATAGCTGGCCGGCTTATCAGCCTTAAGCCCGATAAACCTTCACATTACTATGACCCTGTTCGATCAAATAAAGTGCCTGCAGGCGGCTCATTACGCCACGATCGCAATACAGCAAATAGGTCTTTGATTTATCCAGCTCGCTGAATGCCGTTCCCAGCTTGTAAAACGGTATCTTTTCTACCGTCACGTCTTCAAGTTTCAACGGCTGACTATCAGCTTCATCCGGTGCACGGATATCCAGAATCACGTCATTGGTACCAAAAGCCGCCACGGTTTCAACTTCAGCCACCTGAGCCTGAGTCTGTTCTGCAATCTGGCGGATATCGATATTAACCGCTTCATCAACCACGCGATCCAGAATCGTAAAGTCGAACTTAGCCTCTTCAGCTTCAATTTTGGCTTTTATCGCTTTAACCGTCGGGCTCTTAGAGATCACACCGCAATATTCAGGCATGGTTTTAGCAAAATCTTCAGTGCCGATTTTGCGAGCCATATCAATGATATGTTCTTTATCGTGGGAAATTAACGGACGCAGAACTAACGTATCCGAAGCATTATCAATCAGTCGCAGGTTGGTTAATGTCTGGCTGGAAACCTGACCTAACGCTTCACCGGTAACAATCGCCTGAACGCCATAACGCTCGGCCATTGCAGAAGCTGCGCGGACCATCATACGTTTAAGCACCACACCCATCTGGCCGTCATCCACATTCTCCAGAATTTCCCCCACTACCGGAGCAAAATCGATCGAGATAAAGCGGACTTTATGCGAACTACCGAATCGGCTCCAAAGATAGTGAGCAACCTGCTTTACCCCAATCTCATGAGCTGCACCGCCCAGATTAAAGAAGCAGTAATGAACCCGACAGCCACGGCGCATCAACATATAGCTGGAAACACCGGAATCGAAACCACCGGAGATCAGTGACAGAACGTCTTCCTGAGTGCCTATAGGGAAACCGCCCAAGCCCGCATAGCGGCCCTGAACCATAATCAGGCGATCGCCTTCTATTTCCAGATTAACCGTCACGTCAGGGTGATTTAACTTAACTTTAGCCGATTCGATATGTTGATTTAAGCCGCCGCCGACGTAGCGCTCAACGTCCTGAGAGTTAAACTCTTGCTTACCGCGACGCTTAACCCGTACGCAGAAAGTCTTACCTTCTAACTGGTCGCGAAAGTTAGCCAGAGTTTGCTCGAAAATATCATGCATATCGGTATAAGGTGTGTCATCCACGGCAAGAATATGGTGGATACCGGGAATTCTCATTAGCTCGTCACGAATTATCGGGCACTTAGACTGATCTTTGGTGGTCACTTCCAGATGGTCCCAGTGGCGGATAACTGAACATTCTTCGTCGTGTTGTCTCAACACATTACGGACGCTCCCGGTTAAGATTTTGATAAAGCGCTTACGTACAGTGACGCTTTTAATTGTAATTTCCGGGAATAGCTTAATGATAAACTTCATGATAGTTGCGATTACTTACGTAGTTAGAACGAATGAAAAGGGATGATATGGCGATAATGACCATAGCGTTTCTGGGCGTGGAGTATACACCCGGATTAGGGTTTTAGTCACAGATCTTCTGTCAGGAAGAGAAGATTTATCAGCTAGCATGAGTGATTAAAACATCAGAAAAGCGGTAGTTTACCCGCCCCTTATTTCGTTCAACTTCTCGCCGCTAACGGAGACACCTAAAGCATAGATATCACCGATGCGGCGGAAATTTTCTTTATTAACCAAAATATTAGCTGGAACAGGAAATCTCTAACGTCTTACCCCAGTCCGGGGGCAACTGAGCCAAGTCGTCATATTCCGGTGACTCAGAATAAGGATCCATCAGTCCGTGATGCAAATGTTCCAGCACGCTGACATCATCATTTTCAGCCGCCTCTATCGCCTGTTGGGCCAGGTAATTACGCAGAATTCTTTTAGGATTAACGCTATTCATGACCTGCTGTCGATGTTCGTCGCTGACCCGATCTTGCTGAAGGCGAGCTACCCATTGCTGATACCAGCGATCAAATGCCTCGCGATCGATAAAATCATCCCGCAGAGCAATACTAGAGCTGGCCTGCTCTACCGTACCCAACAATCGGAAAGTCTGAGTGTAATCCCGCTTTTCTTTGGCCATTAAATCAAGCAAGCCGTTAAGCAAATCATTATCCTGAGGATCCTGAGTAAACATCCCCAGCTTTGCCCGCATCTGTCGGCCAAAGGCCACCATTAGCTCCGGCTCATAGGCGGCAAGCCCGGCCTGAAGTTGTTCCATCGTCATCAATCCTGATAACGCATTAGCCAGCTTATGCAAATTCCAGTAGGCCACAGCGGGCTGATTAGTAAAAGAATAACGCCCCTGATAATCGCTGTGGTTGCAGATATATCCCGGATTGTAATCATCCAGAAAGCCATAAGGCCCGAAATCTATTGTTAAACCAAGAATCGACATATTATCGGTATTCATCACACCGTGAGCAAAACCCACTGACTGCCATAGCGCAATCAGTCTTGCCGTCCGTTCGGCGATATCTTTAAACCATAAGAAATAGCGATCTGCTTGCTGTTTAAGCTCCGGCCAATGATGTTCAATTGCATAGTCTGCCAACTGGCGAACCTGCTCAGGCTGATTTCGATGATAGAAATGCTCAAAGTGGCCGAAACGGAGATGGCTGTCAGCCACCCTAAGCAACATCGCCCCGCGTTCCGGCTGCTCGCGGAATACCGGATTTTGACTGGTGACGATAGTTAATGCCCGGGTGGTCGGGATACCAAGATGATGTAATGCCTCTGAAGCAAGGAATTCTCGGATAACCGAACGCAAAACCGCCCTGCCGTCTCCCATACGGGAATAAGGCGTTAGCCCCGCGCCTTTCAGATGCCAGTCCACCTTTTTACCGTTAGCAAGCAGTTGCTCACCCAGCAAAATACCGCGCCCGTCGCCCAATTGACCGGCCCATGAACCGAACTGATGGCCGCTATATACCTGAGCCAGAGGTTTCATGTCAGGCAGGAGGTGTTCCCCGGTCCATAGCCCGCAACTTTCATCACTAAATAGCGAGTCATCCAACCCCAGCTCAGTTGCCAGCGGTGCGCTATAATAGAACAGTCGGGCATCTTTTAAGGGCGTCGGATTGAGGGGGGTATAGAACCCGGCCAGTTGGTCGTGGTAGGTATTAACAAATTTCAGCATGGCTACTTGGCATCGCATTATTCCTTGAATAACAATCAGTGTAGAACTTGTTACCATTGATTAACACTGACTAACCGTAGGGAAATTGACAATTGGTAGAAATAATCTTTTTTAACAAATGATTACTTTGATGCCATGCCCCGTCTGACCGGCTAACCTTTAATAGGTAAATTGCCATAATTCCGGACAAGTGCACAAATTCATCCTTAATTATCCTTTTTATAAATCGTTTAATGATAAACTGTGGCACAGATAAGATTCTCGTTAGCCGTTACTCAGCCTATATCCTTAGTCAGTTTGTGAAGATAATGGCCTGTTTTTAGTGGCGCTACGATAACCGGTTACAGCTTAATCAGGCTATTTCCCTATAAAAATACAGAACGTCATCAGGATAGCGCTTTCTGCTACTGGTATACGCTAGCAATAGCTTTATACTGGTGCGGTTATTTTAGGTATAGCTACGGCTATGAATCAGAACGACAACATTTAATCGAAGCAATATTAATATGCCCAAAATGCCAAAAAAAGCGCCACAATCAGCCAGTTTTGAAACTGCATTAAACGAGCTAGAACAGATCGTTAACCGCCTTGAAACCGGTGAACTTCCGCTGGAAGATGCGCTAAACGAATTTGAACGTGGTATTCAGCTTGCCCGTCAGGGCCAGCAACAGCTTCAACAAGCAGAACAGCGGGTACAAATACTGCTCAACAGCGATCCGGACGCATCTTTAACACCGTTTAACCCGGATGAAGCCTAATGCAGCCGTTATTTACTCAACTTCAGACAGAATGTCGCCATCGCGTTGACAGCGCGCTTAAGCAATATATCGATGCTCTGCCCTTTAATCAGGCTCCGCTGGTAGAAGCGATGCGCTATGGGGCTCTGCTTGGGGGAAAGCGTTTACGTCCATTTTTAGTCTACGCCACGGGCGAAATGCTCGGGCTATCGCTGGATAATCTGGACGCTCCCGCTGCCGCCATTGAATGTATTCATGCTTACTCGCTAATCCATGACGATTTACCGGCTATGGACGACGACGACTTACGCAGGGGCCAGCCAACCTGTCATATTAAGTTTGGTGAAGCCCACGCAATTTTGGCCGGTGATGCGCTACAAACTTTAGCTTTCTCTATCCTTTGCGATGCTGATATGCCCGCGGTAGCAACAATCGACCGCTTGGCAATGGTCAGCGAGCTCGCTCGCTCCAGTGGTGCAGCTGGTATGTGTGCCGGTCAGGCATTAGATTTAGAAGCGGAAAAACGGAAAATTGATCTGTCTGAACTGGAACGTATCCATCGCCACAAAACCGGAGCGCTGATTCGGGCGTCGATTCGGTTAGCCGCTCTGGCGGCAGGTGAACGCGGAAAAGCAGCCCTACCGCTGCTGGATCGCTATGCGAACGCCATCGGTCTGGCTTTTCAGGTTCAGGACGATATTCTCGACGTTATCGGGGCAACAGAGAAAACGGGAAAACGTCAGGGTTCTGATATACAACACGAAAAAAGCACTTACCCTGCGCTGCTCGGCCTTGATAACGCACAGAAAAAAGCACTGGACCTGTATCAGGAAGCCATGGATTCATTGTCTCTATTAGCTTCACAGTCTTATAATACGAGTTCACTGGAAGCGCTTGCCGGTTTTATTATCGAACGTGATAACTAAACTGAACTTTTAAGCCACTATTTTAGATGAGTTTTGGATGAGTCTTGATATAACCCAATATCCAACGTTGGCGTTAGTTAATAATCCCGACGATTTGCGCCTGATATCAAAAGATAAGCTGCCGAAGCTGTGTGATGAGCTGCGGCAATATCTGTTGAACAGCGTTAGTCGATCCAGTGGCCATCTGGCTTCTGGCCTTGGTACTGTAGAACTTACGGTTGCGTTGCACTATGTCTACAATACGCCATTCGACCATATCGTCTGGGACGTAGGCCATCAGGCCTATCCGCACAAGATCCTGACCGAACGCCGCGATCGTATGCCAACCATCCGTCAAAAAGATGGCCTTCACCCGTTCCCGTGGCGTGAAGAGAGTGAATACGATGTGCTGTCGGTTGGCCACTCATCAACGTCTATCAGTGCCGGCCTCGGGCTTGCCGTTGCGGCCCAACGTGAAGGCAAAGGACGCAGAACGGCATGCGTTATCGGTGATGGTGCAATTACCGCCGGAATGGCTTTTGAGGCGATGAACCACGCCGGTGATATCAAACCCGATATGCTGGTTATTCTGAATGACAATGAAATGTCGATTTCAGAAAACGTCGGCGCATTAAACAATCATCTGGCTCAGATTCTGTCAGGTAAGCTTTATTCATCTCTGCGTGAAAGCGGAAAAATAATGCTTTCCGGATTACCGCCAATTAAAGAGCTGGTCAAACGTACCGAAGAACATCTGAAAGGTATGGTGGTTCCGGGCACATTATTTGAAGAGTTTGGCTTTAACTACATTGGTCCGGTAGACGGGCATGACGTACAGGCTTTGGTACAAACGCTAAAAAATATGCGTAACCTAAAAGGCCCGCAGTTACTGCATATCATGACCAAAAAAGGTAAAGGCTATGCGCCTGCCGAAAAAGATCCCATCGGTTGGCATGGCGTACCTAAGTTTGATCCTGAAACCGGTACTCAGCAAAAAGGCGGCAGTTCATACCCGAGTTATTCCAACGTGTTTGGTGACTGGCTATGTGAAACAGCGGCAACGGATGACAAATTAATGGCCGTCACGCCGGCAATGCGTGAAGGCTCCGGGATGGTACGTTTTTCTAAAGAGTACCCTGAACAATATTTTGATGCGGCTATCGCTGAACAGCATGCGGTCACCTTTGCTGCGGGTCTGGCCATTGGCGGATTTAAGCCGGTGGTTGCTATCTATTCAACGTTCTTACAGCGTGCCTACGATCAGGTTATCCATGATGTCGCGATTCAAGGTCTTCCGGTCATGTTTGCTATTGACCGTGGCGGCATTGTTGGAGCTGATGGCCCGACCCATCAGGGGGCGTTTGATCTCAGCTTCCTGCGCTGTATTCCGAATATGGTCATTATGGCACCAAGCGATGAAAACGAATGTCGCCAAATGCTGCATACCGGTCATCAGTATCAAGATGGTCCGGTTGCCGTACGTTATCCTCGCGGAAACGGTACCGGTGCTGAATTAGAACCTTTAGCTATGCTGCCCATTGGCAAAGCGAAAGTTCGCCGTCAGGGCGAAAAGCTGGCAATTCTTAACTTTGGTACACTGCTGCCTGATGCCCTGAAAGCGGCAGAACAGCTGAATGCTACCGTAGTTGATATGCGCTTTGTTAAACCGCTGGATCAATCACTAATCCTCGAGTTAGCACAAAGCCATGATGCCTTAATTACGCTGGAAGAGAATGCTATTATGGGCGGAGCCGGCAGTGGTGTTAATGAACTACTAATGGCTCACCGTAAAGCGATTCCGGTATTGAATATTGGCCTGCCGGATAACTTTGTTCCACAGGGCGGCCAAGATGAAATTCGGGCCGATCTGGGGCTGGATGCTGAAGGTATTGTAAAGCAGATTAATACTTGGCTTGGCCAATAAATACTGACTACAGGTAGTAATTGGCGCCAGATAACGTTGATGAGCACCCACTCATCAACGTTATTTCAAACATACATAACTCGCTTATCTAGCAGGCATGATTTTCCTGTGAGCCACTGGCAAAGTGATCATATCCACTTAAATCCAACGACACCGGCTGATTATTATCACACAGCTGAAAACCGGTATGTTCCGGCATAATCTGCCCAATACAGGTAAATGGAATGCCTAAATCTGTCAGTGCCGTATCGATCATTCCGCGGTTTTCTTCAGCGACAGTAAAGCATAACTCGTAGTCTTCACCACCCGATAATGCCCATGTCAACGCCTGTTCACGGCTACAGCTGGACTTTAACGCGTCTGATAATACCAAACGATCCAAATGGATTTTTGCCCCGCACTTACTGGCTTTAAGAATATGCTTTAAGTCTGAAATTAAACCGTCAGATAAATCAATCGCCGATGTAGCTAACTGACGAATGCCTAATCCCATCAGAATGCGAGGCTGAGGCCTGAGGTGGCGTTTAACCAAATAGTCGCGCACCTCGTCATCTTCGACGCTCAGGCGGTTTTGTAAAATGGCCAACCCAGCAGCGCTATCCCCCAGCCAGCCGGTGACATAAATCCAGTTGCCAATTCTTGCACCGCTTCGGGTTAGCTCTTTCCCTACCGGAATCCAGCCATTAATCGTCAACGTTAGGCTAAGCGGGCCCTTGGTAGTGTCACCGCCAATAAGCTGCATGCCATAATAGTCGAGCACACTAAAGAAGCTGTCACTGAAGCTTTTAAGCCAAGTCTCATCTATTGACGGTAGCGTCAGCGCCAGAGAAACCCAGGCAGGATCGGCCCCCATCGCAGCCAAATCACTTAGGTTAACCGCCAGTGATTTATACCCCAAATCGGCAGGATTGATATCAGGAAGGAAATGAATACCGGAAACTAACGTGTCAGTACTTATGGCTAAATACTGTTTTTCAGCAGGAATAAGCAACGCGCAATCATCACCAATACCTAAACGAACGTCTTTTCGGGAGTTACCCTGCCGGTTAAAATAACGGGCAATAATATCGAACTCACCACATGACATAATAGCAATACTCCAAACAAACTCAGAAATAAGGCCGGCAATGCCGGCCTTACTAGTATCTTAATTGTCAAAAACAAATCTATTAAGTCGCGACAAACTATTTCGCATTCCGTACGCGGATACGAGGAACTACTTTATCCAGAACCCCGTTCACAAACTTGTGACTATCTTCAGCACCAAAGGTTTTCGCTAACTCAATTGCTTCGTTGATCACAACTTTATAAGGTACATCTTCGCGCTTACTAAGCTCATAAACAGCTACGCGTAAAATTGCTCTTTCAATCTGGCCCAATTCGTCAAGCGTACGGGACAAATAAGGAGCCATCAGCTTATCCAGTTCGCCAGCGTTGATTGCCGCTCCGGTAAAAAGCTCACGGAAATAGGTCAAGTCAACGTCTTTGACATCCTGTTCAGTCAGAAATTCTAACTCGACATCAGCGATATCATTTTTGGACAACTGCCAAGAGTATAACGCCTGGACGGCGCACTCGCGGGCGCGGCGGCGAGCTGCAGGTTTCACGGAATTCCCCTTAAATAAAGTCAGACAATCTAATTCAATTGAGCATAATCGCTCTTACGATTTGATTGCCTTAATAACATTAATCATTTCCAACGCGGTCATCGCAGCTTCTGCACCTTTGTTACCGGCTTTTGTTCCGGCACGTTCGATAGCTTGTTCGATGTTTTCAGTGGTTAACACACCGAATGAAACTGGAATTTTACTGTTGATAGCAACGCCGGACAAACCGGTACTTGCCCCACCAGCAACATATTCAAAGTGAGCAGTACCGCCACGGATTACAGTACCCAGTGCGATAATTGCATCGTACTTACCGGTATCAGCCAGAGTTTGGGCCGCTAAAGGTAGCTCATATGCGCCCGGAACCCACACCACCGTAATATTTGAATCAGAAACCTGACCAATACGTTTTAGTGCATCAATAGCCCCGTCAAGCAGGCTATCGTTAATAAAGTCGTTGAAACGAGCAATAGTAATAGCAATACGAGCTTGCGGTGCTGCAACAATACCTTCGATAACGTTCATAAAAGCATTTCCTTGGTTTCTTGATTCAATAACCCGGCAAGGGGGCGGATTCTATCATATTCTTTTAACTGCTGCGCTTCGGATTTACTTCCCGGTGCAGAATTATACCCTAAATAATTGGCGTTGCCTCGCAACGTCAAACAAGCCAGTCTCAGCATAGCTAACAAAGAGACAGCTTAAAGTATCGCGGGTAGCCTGTTATTACGTTTGCGGGAGCAAACGTAACCGCAAATCATTTCCTACCTGCTGCACATCAGCTAACTTAAATTCCGGAGCCTGAGATAAGGCACTCAGCCCGGGAAGTTTGCACAACCCACGGGCATCATCACCCAGCAACTTAGGTGCCATATAGAGTACTAACTCATCGACCAGCCCAGCCTGCAATAGTGCCCCGGCAAGCGTTGGGCCCGCTTCAGTCCATATGGTATTAATCTGCCGCCGACCCAGTTGCATCATTAAAACAACCAGATCGATACCGCCGTTATGAGCCGGAATCACCATTTTTTCAATGTTATCAGGCCAACGCTCATCGCCTCTCTCGGTCCGCACCAGCAGGATATCACCGGGCAGTGAGAACAACCGCAAATCCGGCGTCACACGGTTGTGTCCATCGAGAATAATGCGTAATGGCTGGCGTAAATCCCTCTCAGGATACTCCTGACGTATGCCGTTACTTAATTCACTCCAACGGACATTTAACGAGGGGTTATCCGCGATAACAGTCGCACTGGTGCTGAGAATGGCAGAGCTTTCAGCTCTGAATTGTTGAACGTCTTTTCTGGATGCTTCTGACGTTATCCACTGACTTTCTCCCGAAGCCATGGCCGTTTTACCATCCAGAGAAGCGGCAAGCTTAAGCTGAAGATAAGGAAACCCGGTGCGCATGCGTTTAAAAAAGCCTTGGTTAACCCGTTCGGCTTGCGCCATCATTAACCCGTGCTCGACTTCAATACCCGCCTGCTGCAGTCGAAACAGCCCTCTTCCGGCAACTTCAGGATTAGGATCCTGCATGGCGGCCACAACCCGTTTCACACCGGCACTAATCAGTGCATCAGCACAGGGGGGCGTACGCCCATGATGGCTACAAGGCTCCAGAGTTACATAAGCTGTAGCACCCAACGCTTTTTCACCAGCCATACGCAAGGCATGAACTTCAGCATGGGGCTCACCGGCCCGTAAATGAAAACCTTCTCCTACAATCTGGTCATTGAGGACAATAACACAGCCGACATTAGGGTTTGGCGAAGTGGTAAAACGACCCAGTTGCGCCAGTTCCAGCGCCCGGGCCATATAAACGGCATCATTTTGCATTAGATAATCAGTCCTGCAGTTTTGCGATCTCTTCGCCAAATTCACGAATATCTTCAAAGCTACGGTAAACAGAGGCAAAGCGAATATAGGCGACTTTATCCAGCTTTTTCAGTGCTTCCATCACCAGATTACCGACCATTGAGGCTGATACTTCCCGTTCTCCGGTAGCCCGTAGCTGAGATTTAATATGGCTAATAGACATTTCAATATCGTCAGAATTTACCGGACGTTTCTCTAATGCTTTGAGCATGCCACGACGCAGTTTTTCTTCATCAAAAGGCTCGCGAATCTCATTGCTTTTA
Organism: Budvicia aquatica DSM 5075 = ATCC 35567; assembly: GCF_000427805.1. GTDB lineage: Bacteria > Pseudomonadota > Gammaproteobacteria > Enterobacterales > Enterobacteriaceae > Budvicia > Budvicia aquatica. The sequence goes on from NZ_ATYS01000031.1 coordinate 53,676, forward strand.
ATAATGCGCGGCATGACTAACTCAGCAACTTCAAAGGTAGTAAAACGTTCATTACAATCCAGACATTGGCGGCGACGGCGCACCTGCGAGCCGTCACCGACCAAACGTGAATCTATCACTTTGGTATCAACCGCGGCACAAAATGGACAATGCATAACCTCTCCTGAAATAATGACTGAATCAAAGGCGCATTTGTTAATTAACCCATATTCTAAACGGCTACGCTCAATAGTGATATACCTAGCCTGACTGAAAACCTATTTTATCGCGGTTCTCAATGGCTTTATCTACCTATAAAGAGAATATCGGCCAAAATTGCCCTATTTTTGGCCGCACTATTAACCGAACGCTGAACTATACCCTAAGTAATGTGCGTTGCAGGACGGGATATATTCATCTTCTCACCGCTGAAGGAGAGATAATCCATGTTTTATGTACCCACAGGGATAACAGTAGGATGGCACCTCCGGTAAGGGTTTTTGCCCATTCAGGCGTTTCCTGCCAGATAAGGAAATTTATCATCAGGCCTACCGGGATCATGGCATTATTCATAATGGCCAGCGTCCCTGAATCTACTTTTCCGGCGCCATAGTTCCACATAAAATAACCAAGACCTGAAGCGCCAAGGCCCAGCCAAATAAGAATCCCCCACTGCAGGCCGGTGGTAGGCAATCCGTTGCTGTCCCCGAGCAATAACCACGCGATCGTAGCTACACATAAGGCTCCGCAATAAAACCATGCGCTACTCTGCAATGGCGGTAATGGATAAAGCTCCATCGCGCGTTTGTAGCCAACTTGCCCTAAAGCAAAGAAAAAGTTAGCGATTTGAATAATCAATAAACCAAACCAAAACTTTTCCCCCGGATGGCTATAGTTAATCACTCCTGCTCCAACCACTGCCAGCAACGCACTAAACAGATAGCCTACCCGCAAAGCGTCACCACGTAGCAGGTCATAAATCAGGGTAATGTAAATCGGCATGGTAATCCCGAACATCAGAACCTGTGGAACGGTTAAATATAGAAATGATTGATAATAAAATAGGTACATAATCCCGAGCTGGCAGGCTCCGGCGGCCGCAAAAGCCAGCGCAGATTTAGCCTCAGCGCGACGAATGCGAATAAATGGTACAAAGACCAATGTAGCTAGCCCGACTCTCATCAGAATAGAAAACCAAGGATCGACATGGCCCGCTAAATAAATCCCAATCAGACTAAAAGAGAATGACCATATTACGGTAGTAATAATAAGAAATGGCATGCTGCGTTCCTGAAGCTAAAAGTTATCATCTCGAGAATATTCATTCGCTTAACCGAACGTTATCTCCGGCTCAGATAGCGCATTACCAATAGCATCAGTTAGTCTGACAAGCTGTTCTGGCGAGATAATATAGGGAGGCATAAGGTAAATTAGCCTGCCAAAAGGCCGGATCCATACCCCCTGCTTAACGAAGAATTGTTGTAACTTTGCCATATTCACCGGGCGGACTGTCTCAACCACGCCTATAGCCCCCAAGACCCGAACATCTTTGACATATTCAGAGTTCAGCAGCGGCTTTAATTGCCGATTTAATATCAATTCAATATCAGCAACCTGCTGCTGCCAGCGGTTTTCGCTCAGTAGAGCTAAGCTGGCACAGGCCACTGCGCAAGCAAGAGGATTAGCCATAAAGGTGGGTCCGTGCATAAAACATTTAGCTTCGCTCTGGCTGATAGCGTCTGCCACTTCCCGAGTGGTTATCACCGCCGATAGCGTCATATAACCACCGGTTAGCGCCTTACCCATACACTGAATATCCGGCACGATCCCGGCATGCTGACAGGCAAACAGCTGGCCGGTGCGACCAAATCCGGTAGCTATCTCATCAGCAATCAACAAGATTTGATATTTATCGCAAAGCTGACGTACTCGTTTGAGGTAGTTAGGATGGTAGAAACGCATTCCCCCCGCCCCTTGCACAATAGGCTCGAGTATCACGGCGGCGATAGTTGTGTGATTGCGTTCCAGCATATCGGCAAAATTATCCATTTCGCCCTCCTGCCACTGACCGCCAAAAATCACATCTGGGGATTCAGCAAACAGATTACTCGGCAGATATCCCTGATAAAGGCGGTGCATAGAATTTTCAGGATCGCTGGCTGACATCGCACCAAAAGTATCGCCGTGGTAACCATGTTTAAAGGTCATAAAACGGTGACGGATCTGACCTTTTCCCTGCCAATATGTCACGGCCATTTTCATCGCGACCTCTACCGCGACCGAGCCGGAATCAGCTAAAAAAACGCATTCCAGCTCACTGCCAGTCATATCGACTAAACGCCGACACAGCTCGATAGCCGGCCGGTGGGTTAGGCCACCAAACATCACATGCGACATGCTTTTTAATTGTTCTGATACCGCCTGATTAAGCCGGGGATGGTTATAACCATGAATAGCGGCCCACCATGACGACATGCCATCAACCAAAATAGAGCCGTCTGCAAGCTGAAGTTCAACCCCCTGCGCACGGCTTACCGAATAGCAGGGTAAAGGTTGGGTCATAGAAGTATAAGGATGCCAGATGTGGCGACGATCAAACTCAAGGTCAGAAAGCATAAAGATCACTTGTAAACTAAATTGACATATTTTTAGTTTACAATTAAAGTTTTATTAAAACCAAGTAAAATTTAATTGTAAATAACGAGATATCATTTTTATGAGCAAATCATTGCGCTGGACACGAGAACAAACGCAGGCTCTGTTTGAGCAACCGCTATTAGAATTACTCTTTAGCGCACAGCAAATACATCGCCAACATTTCGACTCGCGCCAGATTCAGGTCAGTACTCTACTCTCCATTAAAACCGGGAGTTGTCCGGAAGATTGTAAATACTGCCCTCAAAGTGCCCGCTATAAAACCGGATTAGCGGCTGAACCATTGATGGAAGTTGAGCTGGTTTTAGCCTCAGCCAGACAGGCAAAAGCCGCAGGTTCAAGCCGTTTTTGTATGGGTGCCGCCTGGAAAAACCCTCAAGACCGAGACCTGCCCTATCTGGAACAAATGGTGGCCGGCGTTAAAGCGTTAGGAATGGAAAGCTGCATGACGCTGGGGTCATTGACTGACCGGCAGGCTCAGCGTTTAGCCGATGCCGGGCTCGATTATTACAACCATAATCTGGATACATCGCCGGAGTATTACAACAAAATCATTACCACCCGCAGCTATCAGGAACGGCTAGATACGCTGGATAAAGTGCGGCAAGCAGGAATAAAAGTCTGCTCAGGCGGCATCGTCGGGTTGGGTGAATCAGTTACCGATAGGGCTGAGTTACTGATGCAATTGGCTAACTTGCCAGCGCCTCCGGAAAGCGTGCCCATCAATATGTTAGTTAAAGTTGCCGGTACCCCGCTGGAACATACCGAAGACGTTGATCCCTTCGACTTTATTCGCACTATTGCCGTAGCCAGAATCATGATGCCGACATCTTACGTTCGGCTTTCAGCCGGGCGGGAAAAAATGAGCGAGCAGACTCAGGCTATGTGCTTTATGGCCGGGGCTAACTCAATTTTCTACGGCTGTAAATTGCTGACCACACCAAATCCGGCTCAGAACAGCGATCTTAAGTTGTTCAAAAAATTGGGGCTGAATCCGGAAAACTCCGTTATTGAACAGACCGGCAGTGAACTGGTTGCTCAAGTAAACAAACAGATGCTGGAAGCGGACACTGAGCTGTTTTATAACGCCGGTCGCTAAATATGGGTCGATAAGTGAGTCACCTTTTCCGGAGTAGCATATGTCTAAATCCTGGTTTATCACCGGTACTGATACCAGCGTAGGAAAAACCATCGCCAGCTGTGCCCTGCTTCAGGCCTTATCAGCTAAAAGACATCGGGTATCTGGCTATAAGCCGGTCGCTTCAGGCTGCGACTTAATGCCGGAAGGCTGGCGCAATAGTGACGCTCTGTCACTACAGGCAAATTCATCTTTCAGCCTCACCTACGGTGAAGTCAATCCTGTCGCATTTAAGGAGCCGACATCCCCGCATATTGCGGCGGTTATGGAAAACAGACAAATAGATATACAGCAGCTATCAGACGGTTTAGATCGTCTATCACAAAAATCAGATGTGGTGATTATCGAAGGTGCCGGAGGTTGGTACACGCCGTTAAACGAACGGGAATGCCTGTCTGACTGGGTTATAAAAGAGAAACTTAACGTCATTCTGGTAGTCGGAATAAAGCTCGGCTGTATCAATCACGCCTTACTGACTCAGCGAGTGCTGATGTCTGAAAACATACACCTTTCAGGCTGGATTGCTAACAGCATCGAAGCCAGAAACACCCATTATAACGCTTATATAGACACGCTAAAAAGCCGATTAAATGCTCCGTTAATTGGTGAAATCCCCTATCTAAGCGGCAAACAGAAATCGGCACCGTTAGCGCAATATATTTATCTTAATCAGTTGGTATAAAACTCTGTGCGCCAGCGATGGTAATCCACAAAAAAGCCCTCAACAACGAGGGCTTTTCTATTTCAAACAACGGCGACCATTAAGGCAGAATCGAAGGCTGATCTGCGCCCTCTTTTTCCACTTTTTGTGTCAGCATATGCTCACGCTTAACGCCCAGTTTAAGTGCCATATAAGCAGCAACCCAAATGGATGAAACGGTTCCCAGCAGAATACCAATGGCTAATGACTCAGAGAAGCCTTTAAGCATTTCACCGCCAAAGAACAGCAAGCACAGTACTGCCAGTAAGGTAGTACCTGAGGTCATTAAAGTACGGCTTAGCGTCTGAGTTAATGAGACGTTCATAATCTCATAAGATGTACCGCGACGAATCTTACGGAAGTTCTCACGTATCCGGTCAAATACAACGATGGTATCGTTGAGGGAGTAACCGATAATTGACAGCATTGCCGCTACAATCGTCAGGTCAACCTCGCGTTGGAAAAACGAGATTATACCCAGGGTAATCACCACGTCATGCGCCAGTGCAAATACCGCACCAGACGCCAGACGCCACTCAAAGCGAACTCCGACATAAACCAGAATACACAGCAGACAAACGATAATTGCCATTAATCCCGACTGGGCCAGTTCGGCTCCTACGCTAGGACCAACAAACTCAATACGCTTAACTACCGCGCCTTCATCGGCGTTCTGATGCACAATATCAAGTACCTTAGTACTTAATGCATCGCTGTTCATGCCTTCAATAGGCGCCATACGAATCATTACATCGCGGGTGCTACCAAAATTCTGAACAATCGGATCTTTAAAACCTTGCTGATTTAGATCGCTACGGACTTTTTCCAGATCGATCGGATGAGTTAATCTCACCTCAATCACCGTACCACCGGTAAAATCCAGACCCCAGTTAAATCCTTTCACGCCCATTACGACAAATGACAGAACCACTAAGATCATTGAGATAGTGAAAGCGGCATTACCCACGCGCAGAAAGTCATACACTCTCCGCCCGTGGTTAAGCTGCTCTACTTTATATTCCTCTGCCACAACAGACTCCTTAAATAGACAGCTTAGAAACGCGCTTGCCACCGTACACCAGATTCACAATGGCGCGGGTACCTACAATCGCAGTAAACATCGAAGTCAATACACCGATAGACAGAGTAATAGCAAAGCCTCTAATTGAACCGGTACCCACAGCATAAAGAATCGCCGCAGTAATCAGGGTTGTTAGGTTAGCATCTAAAATACTGCTGAATGCGCCTTTGTACCCTTCATGAATAGCCTGTTGAACGCTACGTCCATTCTTGAGCTCTTCTTTTATTCGTTCGTTGATCAGTACGTTGGCGTCAACCGCCATACCTACCGTCAAGACGATACCGGCAATGCCAGGCATACTTAACGTCGCCCCCGGTAACATCGACATAACGCCCACAATGAGGATAACGTTGACCACCAGTGCCAAACTCGCTACCACACCAAAGAAACGATAAACAATCAGCATAAAGATGACAGAAACCATCAGTCCCCAGAAGCATGCTTCCAGACCCTGAGTGATATTCTGCTGACCTAAAGAAGGACCAATGGTACGCTCTTCAACAATCTGAATCGGCGCAATCAGCGCACCGGCACGTAGCAGCAGTGATAGCTGACGGGCTTCCGTCGCGTTATCAATACCGGTAATGCGGAAGCTGTTACCCAGACGAGACTGAATCGTGGCTATATTGATGACTTCTTCTTGTTTTTCAAGAATTGAACGACCGTTGGCATCTTTCTTACCGCTGTCTTTATACTCAACAAATAACGTGGCCATATTCTTGCCAATGTTATCTTTGGTGTAATCAGACATGGTATTGCCGCCGGCGCTATCCAGAGAGATATTCACCTGAGGACGGCCGTATTCATCAGCACTAGAGGTCGAATCGGTGATGTGATCGCCGGTCAAAATGACCTTCTTCAGCAACACAACCGGAGAACCATCCCGGCGATATTTAACTTCTGATTTACTACGGTCACGCCCACGCAATACTGACTGAGCATCAATATTAGTGTTAACAGCACGGAATTCTAAGGTCGCCGTTGCGCCAAGAATTTCCTTAGCTCGGGCGGTATCCTGAATACCCGGCAGCTCGACCACAATGCGGTCGGCTCCCTGACGCTGCACGACAGGTTCAGCTACACCCAACTGGTTAACACGATTACGTAATATATTGATGTTTTGCTGTACTGCGTATTCACGAGCTTCGCTTAAGCGTTGATCGGTCATAGTGGCAGTAAAACTACTTTTATCACCCAACGTAAAGACTAAGTCACGGTGGCGTGGAGTCAGGTAGTCAACGGCTTGTGCACGGGTATTATTATCAGCAAAGCGGGCAATAACGCCGCCATCACTGTTTTTTGCCACTTCGACAAAAGGAATACCTTTGGTTTGCAGTTCACTCTCAATAGAATCCTGAGTTTGTTCTTGCAGCTTAGACATGGCGGTTTCCATATCCACTTCCATTAAGAAGTGAACACCACCACGCAAGTCCAGCCCCAGCTTCATTGGATCAGCACCAATAGTCTGTAACCAACGAGGGGTTGCCGGTGCAAGGTTAAGTGCAATAACAAAGTTATTGCCCAAAGCTTCAGCTAAAACTTCCTGAGCGCGTAACTGAACGTCAGTATTATTAAAACGGACCAGTAAAGACCCACCGTCTTCCAGCACGGCCGATTTAATTTCAATATTTTGCTTTCTTAATACATCTTCAACTTGACCCAGCGTAGTACTACTGGCGGCGACTCCGCGCGCGCCAGTAATCTGAACAGCCGGATCCTCACCATAAAGGTTAGGAAGTGCATAAAGCAACCCGACGCAGATAACGAAAACCAGCATCAGGTACTTCCATAAAGGATAACGGTTTAACACAATAGTTTCCCTTCGGGAAAATCAAAAAACATAGCGCGGCTTAAAGCGCTTTCATTGTGCCTTTCGGTAATACGGCAGCAACAAAATCCCTTTTAATTGTAACTTCAGTGGTCTCGTTTAACGCGATCACGATGTAGCCAGTGTCAGAAACTTTAGCTACGCGGCCAACCAGTCCACCGGTAGTTAACACTTCGTCGCCTTTACCAATCGAAGCCATCAGATTTTTATGATCTTTAGCACGTTTTTGCTGTGGACGCAGAATCATAAAATAGAAAATCAGACCAAATACAACCAGCATGATAACCAGAGAGTAAGGACTACCTTGGGCCGGTGCACCAGCGGAAGCAACTGCGTCAGAAATAAACAGACTCATTAAAGAGATTCCTCATTTGTTATGTGAATTAATTAGCTAAAGGTGGAACAGTTTTACCAATACGATCATAAAAATCTGCAACAAAGTGCTCTAATGTACCCTGCTCAATGGCGTTACGTAAACCCGCCATTAAGCGCTGATAATATCTGAGGTTATGGATGGTATTTAATCGGGCACCCAAAATTTCATTACAGCGGTCAAGATGATACAAATACGCCCGGCTATAATTGCGACAAGTATAACAATCGCAATGCTCATCGAGCGTTGAGGTATCATCTTTATGTTTAGCATTGCGGATTTTAACCACTCCATCGGTAACAAACAAATGTCCATTACGCGCATTTCGGGTCGGCATCACACAATCGAACATATCAATACCACGGCGCACCCCTTCCACCAAATCTTCAGGCTTACCAACACCCATAAGATAGCGCGGTTTATCAGCCGGAATTTGCGGGCAAACATGTTCAAGAATACGGTGCATATCTTCTTTTGGTTCGCCTACGGCTAAGCCGCCCACAGCGTACCCGTCAAAGCCAATATCTACCAGTCCTTTTACCGATACGTCACGTAAATCTTCGTATACGCTGCCTTGGATAATACCAAATAATGCATTTTTATTATTCAACTCATCAAAGCGCACACGACTGCGCTTGGCCCAGCGAAGTGACATTTCCATCGAACGTTTAGCATAGTCCCAGTCGGCGGGATAAGGCGTACATTCATCAAAAATCATGACGATGTCAGAACCCAGATCGTTCTGGATTTCCATCGATTTTTCCGGACTCAGAAAAATTGCATCACCGTTAATCGGATTGCGGAAATTCACGCCTTCTTCAGTGATTTTACTGATATCACCCAAGCTAAAGACCTGAAAACCACCTGAGTCGGTTAAAATCGGACCGTGCCAGTTCATAAAATCATGCAGATCGCCATGCTTACGCATGATGTCCTGGCCCGGGCGTAGCCACAGATGAAAAGTATTACCGAGCAAAATTTGTGCTCCGGTCTCTTTCACTTCTTCCGGGGTCATTCCCTTAACCGTGCCATAAGTGCCTACGGGCATAAAAGCAGGCGTTTCAACTACGCCACGCTCAAAAACTAAACGCCCGCGTCTGGCTCGTCCATCTGTTGTTTGTAATTCAAACTTCACTTAAAACCTCCGCCACCAGAAAAACAGTCTGGAGCATTACAAAAAGTATCGCATTCTAAACACTTGCAGAGCCGCTGTACATGCCAGCCAGCAAAAACATGCTTGGTATATTTTATCTGATTTATGCTCTTTTGAGCCGTTTTTGTGTCACATCTCCGACACAATAGTATCCATACTCTGACCATAATAAGGGTAGAAGTTGATTGATATTGGGAATGGTGGGTATGAGTAGCACACAGACACTTTTAACTTAACAATCACGTATAGGATTCTAGACTACTGCGATGATTTACAATAGGTAGTATAATGGTGTGGCTAATTGTTAGCACTCTACGCTTAATATCTTCCAGTGTATTAGCCGATTCAGGTACAGGTTTGGGGCTACAGAGATCGCTAGGTTCCTACAACTCATATTGAGTAGTCATTGATCTATCAACAATTAGAATATCGCCAATATTTATTCCTTCATAGATCATCGAGTCTCCATCAGCATGAACAAAAAATGTCGCAGCTAAATAGCTTCGCAAAATAGTAGATCACTTAGAGGGAACTCAGCCCGGATTGTGCGATCTAATCAATCGCCAAAAAGAAACAAACCACCAATCGGACTGAGCGATGCCGCTCATAGCAGCTATCCCTGATGAAGAACGACTGTTGATGCGTAAAAAAGCACAGCAGACCCTCGATAAAAACTATGCCAGACGTCTCATTGCCATACTGATGCTGCATCAGAGAATGACTGTCACCGACGTCGCCAGAATACTTTGCGCCGCCCGCTCATCCGTTGGACGGTGAATAAACTGGTTTACTTTACATGGTGTTGAGGGACTAAAAAGCCTTAAAGCCGGACGCGCCCAACGCTGGCCGGTTGCGGATATTCTTAAGCTCCTGCCGCTGCTGGTTCAACGTTCCCCGCAAGATTTTGGCTGGCTTCG
>NZ_ATYS01000032.1 GCF_000427805.1 Budvicia aquatica DSM 5075 = ATCC 35567
GACCACATTGTCATGGGTCATGGCGAACAGGTGTCGTTTGCTGAACGGGGCTGGTTATAGCTCAAGCCACCAGCGAACCCGTTCAAGACCAGACCCACACCGGTATCCCCCTTTATTTCACTGCTAATTATCAACGGTAACATGGAGATTTGCCTATGCCGACATTACCTGCGCCAAAAACTGGCGCATTTCATTTTAGATTATTACGCGATATCGCTCAGGACGACTGGTTCAGATTGTGTCGTCTGGTCACACGAGCCCATCGGCAGCTCCGCCTGAAGCCGGAAACGACCGGTATTGAACCACCCCCTATTATCTGCAATGGCGCCGGTATCACGCCACTGCGCTACGATGACAGTCTCATAGGNCTAGGCGTTATCGTCTTCAACGGGGAGCATCACCATCAACTCAGCGGCGAGACCTTTATTCTGAATCAACATCATCATCCNTACGACCGGGGATATTGCCGTACCTATGGCCATCCTTACCGTTTTATGGTCATGGCAGTATTACTGCTTGCTCACCACACTTGCCCAAATGTCTGGAAAATCACGTCTGATGTCAGTGGTACTGAATGGCAACATGTCGCCGACTGGTTGCAGGCAGAGCTGGCCATAGTGATATCGCTTCCCACCGAAATATCAACAGGAGTAAAACAATGAATCTGATTGCTCGCTTACTGTCACTGAAGTCACTGGAGAATGTTGATTTGATACACACAGTGCGAGTCACTCAATCAGCGTTTAACGTTTTAACCACGTTGGGTAGTGAAGGTATTTTCTACCCGGCAACACAAAGTTCTGCTAATGCTGAGTATGTAATACTGGACCTTGAGTTTATCCGTGACCACCAATTGGATTTTGATAAACCGGCGTTTACTGAATGGTGCCGAACACATCTCTCTTTAAAGATGGCTGCGTTGCAACCTTTGTCTTATCTGTTTGTGATTGGGACAGATGAGCGTTAATATTGGGATTAGAATGATGTTCACCTTTGGTCATTCGATTAAGCGTTCTGTAGTGGTAATTAATGTGTATAGTAATGTGTATATGATAAATTCGATAAACATATAAAACTGAGATTCCAAAAGGCTTACAGCCCCATAGTCCTTATCTCGCTGGAGGAGTTTGCGTGGCTCGAAGCTATGCTACCTCAGGTCGAAGGAGCCGTACGCCCGGCCTTCGTACAGTTTGGCGGCAAAGATCGCAAACTGGATGCTCAGGACTACCGCTCAAAGCTGCCGCTAAACGAGTTTCAGCGCTTCACCGGTCTTTATATTGATGAACACGGAAATCGATATGAAAAAGTCCCCTATCAGGCGATGCTATTAGGCAAAGGCCAAAGAAACATTTCCGGCACGGATAAATGCGTCGCTGAAAAGTGCCGTTTGCATGAGGAAAAGTATCAGCAAATGGTAAAGCAGTATCAGGGGTTATAGGCGAATTTCTGCTAGCGGAAACTCTCCTCAGAATGAAATAAGCGGCAATTTAATCTGCCGACGCAATGGTTCTTATTTCAGTACCAGATTGAGACTGCTTGAATTCAACCGTGGTCACGCCGCCGGCAAAAGCAAGTTCAACCTCAAGGTTGTCGGGGCTATTCCACTTATAGCTAATCCAGAGCTGTCCGTCAGTAATGGTGTCATTGTAGTTGACCATCGACGGAATATTTTTTCGCAGACTTTTACCGTAATCTTCCGATAGGCTCTCTTCCCGATAGCTTTGATAACTCTCCGCCAGGCTTTTTCCGGCATACAAACAGGATGTCCCGCTGCTATATGGATCTTCACTGCCATCACTCTGTTTAAAGCTTAACTCGGTACAGTTGACCTTTGGCAGAGGAGCGCTATAGGCCATCCCACTCAATCCGACCAACGCTAAGCAACCACAAATCAGCATTTTGTTCATTTTATTTGAATACCCACTATCCGTTTTAGGTAACTTACTGCCAGTTGCAGGAGTGGTCAAGGCACCGCCCAATGTTTAACCCCGGACCTATCTGAGTGAAACTTAGTCCTTAGGCTGGACGCTGTCGCCTATGGCAGGTAATATCCCTTTTTTTTAAAAAGGATGAAGTCATGGCTATTACCCGCAGTCGTCGTTTACGTAAAAAATTACACCTTGATGAGTTCCAGGAGATCGGTTTTACCGTTAACTGGAATTTTGCTGAAGGCGCTACCGCCGAATCTATTGATAGCTTTCTGAATACCTTTATCAACGAAGTCGTTAACCCTAACGGTTTAGGCTTTGGCGGCAGTGGCTATTTAGACTGGGAAGGCATTATCTGCCTACAGAAAGTCGGTTCATGCACCGAAGAGCATAGAAAACTGATTGCTGACTGGTTAACCAACAATGGCATGGCCAACGTTGAAACCAGCGAACTGTATGATATCTGGTGGGAATAATCCCGATTCCATAGCTTCATCATCAGTCCCCTTTTCAGCGGTGAAATCACCCGGAACTCACCGCTGATTTTTACAAACCTCAATCGTTCCCCACGCATTTTTTTTGATTGTAATTGAATCGTTTCGTCTATTGAGTATCAAAATGCGAAAACAACCGCAACTATATTGATTAATATCAATTTACCCAGCTAACTATTGCCCGTTTCGACGCCTCAGTCACATTATCCCCTTAGGTTTTCACTATGATTAATCTGGCTTATACACCCCTGTTCCGTATTGTCAGCCTCGCTACCTATCGCGCGGTTGCAGTGAAGGAAGGTAAACCTCTGCAAGGATTGTAACAATGAGTAATATAGCCCTGACAGTGAGCATATTGGCTCTGGTTGCTGTACTCGGTTTATGGATTGGCAGTTGGAAGATTCGCGGCGTCGGCTTAGGCATTGGTGGCGTACTGTTTGGCGGCATTATTGTTGGCCACTTCACCGATAACTATCAGATTGTTTTAGATAGTAATATGCTGCACTTCATTCAGGAGTTTGGCCTGATTTTATTTGTCTATACCATCGGTATTCAGGTCGGTCCCGGTTTTTTCTCATCCCTGCGTCGTTCCGGGCTGCGTCTGAACGGTTTTGCCTGTTTATTGGTACTGCTCGGCTGTTTAGTCACCGCCGGGCTGCACAAAATATTTGATATTCCCCTGCCGATAATTCTGGGTATATTCTCCGGTGCGGTAACCAATACCCCATCCTTAGGTGCCGGTCAGCAGGTTTTGACCGATCTGCACGCTAACGGTCAACTGATTGACCAAATGGGTATGGCATATGCAATGGCTTATCCTTTCGGCATCTGCGGCATCTTATTTGTGATGTGGACCATCCGGCTAATCTTTAAGATTAATATAGATAAGGAAGCTAAAGCATTTGATCAACAGTCCGGCGCGGCGGCGGATAATTTACAGACCATAAACATTCAAGTTTGTAACACTAACCTCAACGGATTACAGCTACAGGATATTCCGATTATCAGCGATGAAGGCGTAATCTGCTCTCGCCTGAAACGCGACAATTTACTGATGGTGCCTTCATCTTCAACGGTTATTCAGATGGGCGACCTGCTGCACCTTGTCGGTGACCGGAATTTATTGAATCAGGCCAAGCTGCTGATCGGTAATGAGGTTGACGTTTCTTTATCGACCCGCACCAGCGACCTGCAAATGGCCCGCGTGGTGATTACCAGTGATAAAGTGCTGGGTAAGAAGATTGTCGATCTCAATCTTCATCGCTATGACGTGGTTATTTCACGTATCAACCGGGCCGGCGTTGAGCTGATTCCGGGCCGTAGCGTATCGCTGCACTTCGGCGATATCGTCAATCTGGTTGGTAAGCCGTCGTCTATTGATACCGTGGCAGACATTCTGGGTAACGCTCAGCAAAAGCTCCAACAGGTACAGATGCTGCCGGTGTTTATCGGTATCGGGCTTGGAGTTCTATTAGGGTCTATCCCATTGTTTATTCCCGGCTTCCCTGCCGCTCTGCGTTTAGGTCTGGCCGGCGGTCCGTTGGTTATTGCGCTGATTCTGGGGCGAATCGGTAGCATCGGTAAGCTCCACTGGTTTATGCCCCCCAGCGCCAACCTCGCTCTCAGAGAATTAGGTATCGTACTGTTTTTATCGGTAGTCGGATTTAAGTCCGGCGCCAGCTTTATTGATACGTTATTGAACGGTGATGGCGTTATCTGGATGGGATACGGTGCCCTTATTACGGTCGTTCCGCTGTTGGTGGTCGGATTTATGGCCCACTGGCTGACCAAGATGAATTATTTAACCATCTGCGGCCTGCTGGCGGGTTCAATGACCGATCCCCCCGCGTTGGCCTTCGCTAACGGTATGCACCCGACCAGCGGTGCGGCAGCGCTGTCTTATGCTACCGTTTATCCGTTGGCGATGTTCTTAAGGATTATGTCACCGCAGATTTTGGCATTGTTGTTTTGGGTTTGATATTAGGATAAGTCCAGAGGCGGCTAATTCCAGATTGGCGTAGATTTCGTCCGCAAAAAGAACGTTGAGATAACCATTAGCCTAGTTACCACTAGGCTATTCACCTCGTCATCGGGTTGAAAACGGAATGCGTAGTCGTCGGCCAATTAACGCACTCTAAGTGATGTTGGTCAGCTAAAATCTGGATCCCGTTTTTCAACCGGATGACGACATAATAGGCTGGGACCGAACTGAAACATAGCAGGCTTATATGATGTAAAGATGCTTAATATGACGTCCATAAGCCCCGTCATGCCTGCACTAACTTAAATCTTCTTCTGCCAGAACATTGCACCGCCCATCGCCGGGTCCAGCTCATAACCGGCAAAACCAAATTTGCGGTAGCTGGCTTTGGCAATATCATTGCCCTCCAAAACTTCCAGCGTGATTTTGCAACACCCTTTCTGTTTAGCAAACTGCTCTACTTTATCCAGCATTTTCTGGCTCAGGCCTAGCCCGCGATATTCGGCACTCACCGCAACATCATGAATATTGACCAACGGCTGGCAGGCAAAGGTAGAAAACCCAAAAAAGCAGTTAATCAGGCCGGCAGGCTTACCATCAACATAGGCCATGACGCTAAAAGCGTGGGGCAGCTTAGCCAGCTCACTGACCAGATTGCTTTTCACCTGTGGTTTTAGCGCTTCTCCGCCGCCCATAGGGTCAAGCGCATAGCCGTTTAATAAACCGACCAAGTCTTCGCCCTGTGCCGCATTGGTGTAATCAACCATGATGATATTAATGCTCATAAAAGGTTATTTTCCTGATTGTTATTAAATAAAAATGGAGAGTCTAAAAAGTAATGCGCAGCTAATCAGTCGGGTTGGCTTTTATTCTTCTGCCGGATTTTATCGTGCATAACAGCGTTAAGCGCAGAGGTGCTGCGATAAAGCACTTTAGCTGAAGGCACATCTGACGCAGCGGGATCCAGATGGGCGTCCTGATCGTCGAAAAAGATATGGGGATTGAACGCCTTTAGAAACCGCGCCTTTTGTAATCCGCCCAAAAAGAAAATCTCATCAACATAAACGCCCCAATTTCTCAGGGTTTTTATCACCCGCATTTCTGCCGGGCTGTTTCGGGCCGTTATCAACGCAATGCGTACCGGTGAATATTCAATGCGCCCCGGTAAGCGCTCTTGAATTTTAGACAACTTAATCAATAATTTGGCATGCGGTCCCGGCTCAAGGGGGATATCCTGCCGCTCGTCTTCCGACTGATGAAAAGCGTCCAGTCCGTGAGTCTGATTAATCAGTTCGCTGGTATCATCAAAAATCACCGCATCGCCGTCAAAGGCAAATCTGACCTGAGTTTCAGTGCACTGAAATGCCTGCGTTGGCGGCGGGCGCATCACGGCGGCTGCGCACTGATTAGTATCAATAACCCGCTGGGCATCATCTTCATTGGTCGTCAAAAACAGATCGACATAAAAAGCGTCGAGATAATGAGTTACCGCTTCGCCCGCGGTAAACGCTGAGCGGGTAATATTTAAGCCACGGCGGCGGATCTCTTTCAAAACCCGATATCCGGTTTCCGGGCTATTGCGCGATATCACGACTACTTCAACTATCGGCTGTGGGTCATCGGCTTTTTTATGATCATTTAACGCCAACAACGCTTTGACCAAAGGCATACCGGTGCCATCCGGCAAGGGTTGTGATTCATTCTCCAGCATATAGCGCCGGTAATGTTCCATTGCTGAATCCGGATCGTTTTTCCGCTGTTGATTGAATACGCCATCAGCAACGGACAGGTCAAATAACGCAGTGGCTGATATACCAATAACCAGCGTTTCTGATAGATCAATTGCCATGATGTTCCTTTTTAACCCAGGCTCGTTAGTCAACGACCCGATCATTAAGTATTAAATAAAGCAGGTTCCGAAGTTATCACCCATGCTGTCAGAGAATTTATTAAACTCTGCCCAACTGGCTTCCAGATCCTGATTTTTGATAGTCGAGCCCAGTTTTTCCAGTGCTGTGCTAATCGCCTGACAGCTATCAAAATGGTCCCGATTAAGTTGGTGTAATTCCGGCAGGATGCTGTCGGTAATTTCAGCTTTAAGCGCTTCGATTTGTTCCGCGTCCTGTCCTTGCTCCTGTATTTGGGTAAGAGCATCGCGGATTTGATCTTCAAGTACCGCAGCCCTAAAAATGTGTTCTGTTTTTGGATTATCTAGATTCAGCATCGCTCGCCCTTTATGCACAGACAGATGATATTATTTGCCTAACCATAATTTGGCCTAACTATAACCAATCACCATTAAAACCATAAAGAAAAAATCATCCCTAAAGCCTAATATTTATCAGTTAAGCATTTCTAATGCCCGGTGACTCGTCTAAATCGTCATTCCCGCCAAAGCGAGGAGCCAAGGTTTTAGCTCACAAAGGCGTACTTGGCCCAAGGGCTGGATCCCGTTTTTCAACGGGATGACGAAGAAATTTGACCCTCTTTATTCCCATTTTTCAATCGGCGACGCAGAAGCCTCTCCCCTCGTCATCCCCGACAAAGCGAGGAGCCAAGGTTTTAGCTCACAAACGCGTACTTGGCCTAAGGGCTGGATCCCGTTTTTCAACGGGATGACGAAGAAATTTGGCCCTCTTTATTCCCGTTTTACAATCGGCGACGCAGAAGCCTCTCCCCTCGTCATCCCCGCCAAAGCGAGGAGCCAAGGTTTTAGCTCACAAACGCGTACTTGGCCTAAGGGCTGGATCCCGTTTTTCAACGGATGGCGGCAGGGTTACTTTTTCTCACTCCGCTCTTCCGGCGGTGGTTCAACGGCAAAAAATGTGATCGACATTAGATATATGCGGATTAGTACGCTCTGTCTCCTGATGAGGTTTGAAATATAATTTCATTGAATGTATATTTTATTGAAATTGCATTTCACCATATTTTATCAAAAGCCCAATGAAGAGCCATATGAAAAATAACGATCTGACTTCCTGTTTGAACAGCGAACTGAATCCTGACACTATCGGTCTCTCCGATATGGACACCCGGAGCCTGCTGACAACCATCAATCAGGCAGATTCCACCGTTGCTGAAATTATCCGTCAGGTCATTCCGGATATCAGCGCTGCCATTGACCAAATTGCCACCCGAATAGCGCAAGGCGGTCGGTTATTTTATGTCGGTGCCGGCACCAGCGGTAGATTAGCGGTACTGGACAGCGCTGAATGCCCGCCGACGTTTGGCACAGACCCCGAGCTGGTTCAATCAATCATCGCGGGCGGTCATGCCGCCATGTTGCACGCCGTTGAAAATGTAGAAGACAGCGCTACAGAATCCATCGTTGAATTAAAACAGCGCAATGCCTGTGCCGATGACATTATCATCGGTCTGGCAGCCAGCGGCCGTACGCCATTTACTCTGGCGGCGATTGAGTATGGTAACCAGTTGGGTGCTCTGACTATCGCGATTACAACCCGCGGCCCCGGCCCGATTAGCCAAATAGCTCAAATGGCCATTTCACCGGATGTAGGGCCTGAAGTTCTGTCAGGATCTACCCGAATGAAAAGCGGTACCGCGCAAAAGATGATGCTGGGCATGATCAGCACCGGCGTGATGGTAAGGCTGGGCAAAGTTCACCGTAACCTGATGGTTGACGTTATTGCCAGCAACGAAAAGCTTGAACGCCGTGCAGAGCGGATTGTCAGCGAGATCTGCGGAATCAGTCAGTCAGAAGCGGCCCGATATCTGTCATATGTTGATTACAAACCACGGCTGGCCATTTTAATGAATGAGCTTGGTGTCAGTGTGGAAACGGCAAAAAGCATTGCCGAACAGCAAAAGTATCGCTCCCTTCAGCAGCAGCTAAATGATAATGCGGCTTAGATGCGATCGATGGCTCCATACGGTATATCGACAATTTGTACCTACAATCAGTATCTACAATAGATAACAGCAAACACCCGTTCGTCTCCTTATAAGGTGAATACCATGGCCCCAAAAATTGAACATCTGGACTTACTGGCTCAGCACATAGAGAAACATATCGGCGGGCTGGAAAACATTGCGACACTGGCTCACTGCATGACGCGTATCCGCATCGTTCCTAAAGACACATCAAAAGTGGATATGGACGCAATGAAGAAGTTTGATGGCGTAAAAGGTGCCATCATCAGCGGTGACCAATATCAGGTTATTGTCGGTATGGGGACCGCAGCAAAAGTATTTAGCCGGTTAAATAAACGGTTTCAGGGTGATAACGGCACAAGTGACACCGTCACTGAAACGCCTAAGCCGTTCTCAATACGTCGAATGCTGACGACGCTGTCGGCCATCTTTGTTCCGACCATTCCGGCGCTGATTGGCTGTGGTTTGATACTGGGTCTGGTCAACGTTGTTCGCTTAGTTGCGCCCGGCTGGGTTGAACAATTCCCCGAGCTTTTTAAACTGCTGAAACTCATCGGTAGCGCAGTATTTGCCTATCTGTCCATTATGATCGGTATGAATACCGCTAAAGAACTTGGCGCTTCAACTTCAATTGGTGCCGTCATGGCTGGTATACTCGCCCTGCCCGGTCTGGCTGAAATTACCCTGTTTGGCGAAAAGCTGGTCCCTAACAGCGGTGGGATTTTTGCCGTACTGATGGTGGTGGTATTCTCCTCCAAATTTGAAGTTTGGTTTCGCAGTAAGATTTGGGAAAGTCTCGACCTTATCGTTACGCCGTTTATCACTATTTTGGTTTCCGCCTTTGTCGCCTTAACCATATTCCAACCCATCGGTCATTTCTTAAATCAATGGTTAGGCGCAGGAGTCTCTTTCGCCCTGCTCAGTAATGACGGTAGCGCAGTCGCTCTGGGGGGCCTGCTGGGGGGGAGCTTCTTATTCCTGTTGTTAACCGGCTTACATCAGGGGCTGATACCGATTCATGCCGAAATACTACAAACCTTTGGCCTCAATTATTTGTTCCCGATACTGGCTATGGGCGGTATGGGGCAAGTCGGCTCATGCCTTTGGGTCTTCCTGCGCACTAAAAATAAGCGCTTAAAGAAAACCCTAATGGGTGCTTTGCCGGTCGGTATCTTTGGGGTCGGAGAACCGCTACTGTTCGGCGTTTCACTTCCTTTAGGTAAGCCTTTTATTGCCGGCTGTATCGGCGGCGCCTTTGGCGGAGCAACCATTGCCTTTTTTAAGGTCGGGATTATTATTCCGTTTGGTACCGCCGGATTATCACTGATACCGCTGGTCGGTGACGGACAAATTCTGCCGTTCCTTATTTCGGTGCTGGTTGCCTGGGCTGCCGGATTTATTGCCAGTATGTGCCTGGGCTTTACTGACCCGACTGAATAACAATAACAGGAGAACGCCATGTCAACGCTGAATGTACAGTTAGAAAACATGTTGATTGCCGGTAAGGATACCGAGAAGAAACTGGCTAAAGTCCTGCTTGAATCTCCGGATGATATTGCGGCATTAAATGCCGCCCAGCTAGGGGATATTGCCTGCGTCAGCGGTGCGACAGTGGTTCGTTTTGCCCGCAGCCTGGGCTATAAAGGCTACCCTGACTTAAAGCTGGCGTTTCTGAGTGAAATAAAATCAGATAAAAACGATCGCCTGTATGGTGACCTCAGCAAAGATGACAGCACTGAGGATATGATTGCTAAGTCCGGCCATATGTTTAGCGAGAATATCCTTCATTCGGTCAAATTATTAAAGCCCGAGCTTATCGACCGCCTGGCTGAAAAGATGATCAAGGCGGAGCGCGTCGTTCTCTTTGGCATAGGCTCATCGTCAATTGTGGCTAATGATATTTTTCATAAGCTACTGAGAGTCAATAAAAGTGCACTGTTCAGCCCTGATTTACACAGCCAGTTGAGCTATTCAAACCTGCTGATGCCCGGCGACTTAGCGCTGTTTGTCTCTGCCAGAGGCGAAACCAGCGAAATCAATACCGCCCTTAAACAGGCGAAAAGCCGGGGCTGCCTGACTATCGCCCTTACCCGCTCAGGCCATTGCGAAGCAGCCAAAATAGCCGATGAAGTATTACCCTATTTCTATAATGAGCAACACTCCCAGTTGGGTATGATCACACCGCAAATTTTACAAATGGTGGTTTTTGATATTCTGTTTTTCAAATTCAGTGCGCTGTTAGGCGATAGCGCCACTGCCGCCTTGGCTCAGGGTCGTGCCATGCTGCACGGGAATAAGTAATGACGCTGCTATTACTGGGTGAATTATTGATCGGCGCCGTACTGGGCCTGATTATCAGTACCACCGGCGTTGGTGGCGGCGTGCTGGTATTACCGGTTCTGGTTTACCTGTTTGGTATGGATGCACTAGCCGCGGTGGCAACGGCTAACCTGCTGTCGATGCTGATGAAAATATCATCTACCGGCATGCACTTTCGCTTAGGCAATATTCCGGTTAAGCGTTCACTGATGATTCTGGCCGTTATGTTGCCCAGCACGCTGATAGCCAGCTATGGCATTACTTATCTGGCCGCTGTTCCGGCATGGCATAACTATGTGCAGATTGGCATTAATAGCCTGATAGTGCTGGCGATTGCCCTGTCACTGTTTATTTTTTGCACCCGCCTGTTCCGCCCTGAAAAACTGGCTAAGGAACAGCCTGAAAAACAACCGGCCAGCCTCCTTAGCTTTATTATTCCCGGCACCTGCGCGGGTATCACTATCGGCGCTACCGGCGTTGGCGGCGGCGTGGTAATGCTGCCTATCCTGATTAAATATGCGGGAATGAATATCAAGCAGGCTATTGGTACTTCGGTATTTGTCACCATGCTGCTGTCGGGGGCTTCTGCGTTAGCTTACGGTCAGGGCGGATATACCGATGTTCATCTGGCTCTGGTGCTTGGCGTGGGGTCTATTTTGAGTATCCCGCTGGCTAAATACCTGTTGAAAACCGTTTCGGATCGTACCTTTCAGTGGGTTACATTCGGGTTTATTGTTTGTAGTGCGGTAACGATGTTGTATCGGGTGATTGTGCCGGGGTAATGGGATAAATCTTATCCCCACAGGCATAGCGATGAAGCGTCCATTGGTTACTAATAAGCTATTATCCGGCCATGCCATCATAAGATAATAAAAAGAGTGATTCACACTCATCTTTAGCACATCCCCAATAAATAGATTGATGTCCATCATTCCATTCGGCGTGCGCAGCGGCGTTAAGGGTAAAATTCCATTCTTTACCGTCTGAAATTAATTTCCCTTCGATTTCACAAGGCAGCCAATAGTACTCTCTATGTATAGCTCCCCGATCTTGGTATACAGAGCTACTCTCAAAGATCTTTATAATCTCAGCGCCGGATAAGTGCCAGTTCAGACAGGCCTCTTCGACTCTTTTATCCGTCTCAGTAACTTCACCCATTGTTTGTGATGTAAATTTGGAGGGTTCGATACTGATAACCCTTAGGGCAGAAAAAGCGCTATTGCATAAGACAATATTTGCCAAGAGGATATAACCGGTTATGTTAAGCAGCTTTTTTATTCCATTTTTTATTACGCTATTCGTAACCATCTATTTCTCTTCCTTGTGTATCAATGGTGCTTCCATTTTTAAGATGACTGTTATCCCCCGCAGCTAAGATAATCTACCGAGGAAACTTATCTATATTGTTCTGGGCTAAACCATACAAGGCGTCATCAATCGTCTGCTTATGCTGAAGGTAAAAATCGCCACTTTGAGAAAATACCTTATCTTGACGAATCAGAGCATTGATCGCTGTCCAGTCTTTATCCGCATGCTGTGCGGTCAGGTGCAGCTGGCGTTGGTGGGCTAGCTGAAGGTGACTAGCCAGCTCGGTTAACTGTAGAAAATTAAGCTGCTGCGTGACCTGTTCTAAGTGGAAGTAGAGAGCGGAGTCAAAACCTTCCCACTCTTCATAATTAGTCCATTCGTAAATAGCCATCAAACAGCGTAATTCGGCAGGGAGCCGTTGAAGATCGTCAAACGACAGCCAGTAATTTCGCGTAAGGTTTTCCGTGGTCTCAATAGCATGCGCAATCAATCCTATCGCCCTGTTTTTATCCCGGTGATTTTTATTAAGGATTCGCTCAGTCAGGGTAAAACGATCATGCTCAATGGCCTGTAGTGCTAAGTGCATTTCATAGCCCGCATGCTGCAAATACTCACGCGCCCGCTCGGCAGATAAGTCTGATGAAGACATTAACAAATGGATAAGCTCATGTTTAAACATATCAGCCGCCGCATCGATATTGCCGCTAGTCTTCTCAAGCAAAGTCTGAGCATGACGCATACCCACCGGCACCAGCGAGCGCAGGGACTTTATTGGTTCAATTAGCTGTTTTTCCATCGGTGTCTCTGCGTATAAACAAGTGTTTTACTTTAGCGCTCTTGGTGTTGAAATCATACTCTCACAACCAAACCAGACGTTCAATAAGCCTTCTAACCGTCTTACATCCTGCGGGCATCATTATCGTTTTATGCAAAAAATGACACCATACTGGGCGGTATCACGCTTAGCCGGGCTGAGTTCATCAACGTTAGCTTATGCACTATTACGCCCTTGGCACAAAGATGAATGACTCATCGTCAGTGCGATAAATGTGCCACCACCTGAAATCCCGAGCCATTTTCTTCTCCTTCGCCATCCCCTGGCACCTCGTCATCCCCGTGAAAACGGGGATCTAGCCCTTAGGCTAAGAGTTAACTTGTTAGCTAAAACCTGGATCCCCGCTTTCGCGGGGATGACGAATATATGGGCATTGATGGGTGTTAATAGGCTGATAGGCTGATAGGCTGATAGGCTGATAGGCTGATAGGCTGATAGGTAATAATAACCACTAACAGGCACTAAAAATTATTAAAAAGGCCACAGAAAATCGCTCTTCTGTGGCCCTTAGTATCAAAAAGAAAGCTACGCAGTTTTCGCTGCCAGCGCTACCCAGGTCTTAATTACCGTATCCGGATTAAGTGAAATGCTGTCGATTCCCTGTTCCATCAGCCATACGGCAAAATCTTCATGATCTGAAGGACCCTGCCCGCAAATACCAACGTATTTCCCCTGAGCCTTGGCTGCTTTGATCGACATCGACAACAGTGCTTTAACCGCATTATTGCGCTCATCAAACAGGGTTGAAACCACGCCGGAGTCACGATCGAGGCCCAGTGTTAGCTGAGTCATATCGTTCGAACCGATAGAGAAGCCATCGAAATGCTCAAGGAACTCATCGGCTAACAAGGCGTTAGACGGGATCTCGCACATCATAATGACCTTCAGGCCATCCTGACCGCGCTTCAGACCCTCATGCTCCAGCTGTGCCACTACCGCTTTCGCCTGCTCAACCGTCCGCACAAACGGAATCATAATTTCGACGTTGGTTAATCCCATCTCATTACGCACCCGCTTAACCGCCTCGCACTCCAGCGCAAAACAGGCTTTAAAATCTTCTGAAACATAGCGACCGGCACCGCGGAAGCCTAACATCGGGTTCTCTTCATGCGGTTCGTAGCGGCTACCGCCCACCAGATTGGCATACTCATTTGATTTAAAGTCAGACAACCGAACGATAACCCGCTTAGGCCAGAACGCCGCCGCCAGCGTTGCAATCCCTTCCGACAGGCGACCGACATAAAACTCCACCGGATCGTTATAGCCTATCATCAGGTCACGAATTTCCTGCTGAATAGACTCTTCCTGCTGATCGAACTCCAGTAATGCTCTGGGGTGAACGCCAATCATGCGGTTGATAATAAATTCTAAACGCGCCAGGCCCACACCTTCATTCGGCAAACGGGCAAAATCAAATGCGCGGTCCGGGTTACCGACGTTCATCATAATCTTCAGCGGAATTTCAGGTAACGAATCAAGCTGAGAGCTTTGAACGTTAAAGTCCAGAATATCCTGATAGATAAAACCGGTATCCCCCTCAGAACACGACACCGTTACGTTCTGGCCTTCGTGCAGCACTTCAGTCGCATTACCACAGCCCACAACGGCCGGAATACCCAACTCACGCGCAATAATCGCAGCGTGGCAAGTACGACCTCCGCGGTTAGTAACGATAGCCGATGCACGCTTCATGATCGGTTCCCAGTCCGGATCGGTCATATCCGTCACCAGTACATCACCCGGTAGAATACGATCCATCTGGCTGAGATCGTTAATCACTTTAACCGGACCCGCACCAATCCGATGACCAATCGCCCGGCCTTCAGTCAACACAACGCCACGGTTATTTAACAGATAACGTTCCATTACCTGTTCGTTAGAACGCACGGTCTCAGGACGGGCCTGTACGATATACAGCTTGCCGGTATGTCCGTCTTTGGCCCACTCAATATCCATCGGGCGGCCATAATGTTGTTCAATTAACAGCGCCTGACGGGCCAACTGTTGAATTTCATCATCATTCAGGCTGTACTGATGACGCTCGGCTTCCGGCACGTCTTCAATACAAACTTGCTTGCCATGTTCCTGATTGTCTGAATAAACCATACGAATTTTTTTAGAGCCAATCGTACGGCGAACAATGGCCGGACGATTGTTGAGTAAGGTGGGTTTATGAACGTAGAACTCATCAGGATTCACCGCGCCCTGTACCACCATTTCACCTAAGCCGTAAGCAGAGGTGATAAACACCACCTGATCAAAACCAGATTCAGTATCAATGGTGAACATAACGCCCGCAGCCGCTAAGTCAGAACGCACCATGCGTTGAATGCCTGCTGACAGTGCAACGCCGCGGTGGTCATAGCCTTGATGTACACGGTAAGAAATAGCCCGATCGTTAAACAGTGAAGCAAATACGTGCTTCACGGCAACCATCACCGCATCAATACCCTGTACGTTTAAAAAAGTTTCCTGTTGACCGGCAAAAGACGCATCGGGCATATCTTCTGCGGTTGCTGAAGACCTGACGGCAAATGAAGCACCGACGTTCCCTTCAGAAAGTTGCTGATAAGCTTCAGCGATGGCCTGTTCCAGCTCTGGCTGAAATGGCGTATCAATAATCCAGTTACGGATTTGAGTTCCCGCATCGGCCAATGCTTTTATATCATCAATATCAATCTGATCGAGCAGTTGATAAATCTTCTGATTTACACCACTTTGCTCAAGAAAATCATTAAACGCCTGAGCAGTGGTAGCAAAACCATTAGGGACAGACACACCCAGTTCAGTCAGGTTAGTGATCATTTCCCCTAAAGAGGCATTTTTACCCCCCACACGATCAACATCATTCATTCCCAGTTGGTTATACCAAACGACACTATGTTGATTACTATTTATATCAGGCATTAGAGAAGTTCCATTATTTAGTCAATATACCCATCATCTTTCAAGTGCCGTTAAGCTGGCTACCCTTGCTACGTAAGATCGGTTAGGTATAAAACAGAGTAGATGACAAAACATTGAGGTATAGGTCACAAAATACCTATACATCGGCAGCTTACACAGCAATGATGAACTTATGAAATGGTTAATCGTTTCCGCATTTAAACTTAGTTTTCTTAGACTTATAAATGCGCTACCTTGTTCGGAATCGCGCTTTTTATGCGCTTTTTCAACAACTCACGGCACGTTATTGAACCTGCTACCATACTTGTTACCGTACTTGTTATTGTGTTATTTGCGTCAATGACGGTGGCTGGTTTACTTACCGCGTGAAGTATGGTTGATACATCATTAAACAGCTGACTATTGTTGCCAGACGATCAATATTACCGTTAACTGAACCGGTCTTCGGTTGACTAAAAAAGGAGTGACTCAGTGGAACGTACTGCATTTTTTATTTCTGACGGAACGGCAATTACCGCCGAAGTATTAGGCCACGCCGTGTTATCTCAGTTTCCTATTTCGTTAAACCAGTTCACCATTCCTTTTGTTGAAAATGTAGAAAAAGCCCATGAGGTTCGCCAACAGATTGATGACCTGTATCAGAAGACCCAGCTTAAACCTCTAGTGTTCTATTCCATTGTGTCGGCAGACGTTCGGGAAGTAATCGAACAAAGTCAGGGGTATTGCCAGAATATCGTTCATACTCTGGTGGCTCCGTTACAAAAAGAGCTGGGTATTGATCCTCTTCCCGCCGCTCACCGGACCCACGGGCTGACCGAAAACAATTTGATGAAATACGATGCCCGTATTGCCGCCATTGACTACACCCTTGCTCACGACGACGGAATTTCATTACGTAATCTGGAAGAAGCTCAGGTTATTTTGTTAGGCGTTTCACGCTGTGGTAAAACCCCGACCAGCTTGTATCTAGCGATGCAGTTTGGGATTCGGGCAGCTAACTATCCGTTTACCGCTGATGATATGGATAATATTCAGCTTCCGGCGGCGCTTAAGCCCTTCCAGAGCAAGCTGTTCGGATTAAGTATCGATCCTGAACGGCTATCGGCAATTCGTCAGGAACGCAGAGAAAACAGCCGCTATGCGTCATTACGCCAGTGCCGGATGGAGATCGCAGAAGTAGAGGCGCTGTACCGTAAAAATAACATCCGCTTTATTAACAGTACCAACTACTCGGTTGAAGAGATTTCAACTAAATTATTGGATACTCTGGGGATGAATCGTCGCATGTACTAGTTCAAGAGTATTTCTCTTTAAAGTCCCCGACCGGCAATAACATCTCTGGTTTATTGCCGGTTCCAGCGAATGATGTTGCCTATTTCTATAAATGCAGTGAATTAGTTCCTCCAGCTATTTGCATCCTATTATCTTTCCGTTATTGTGATGCCCATCACTTCCCGGTATTTCACCGCAGCGAAGACCAAGATTTAGAGAATTTACATGAACAAAACTGATGAGCTCAGAACCTCGCTGATTGACAGCCTGGTTACGCCTGAGCAATTGGCACAGTTGTTTCCGCTGACTGCGGAAATCAGTGCAAATATAATGCAATCGCGCCAGCGCATTGAAAAAATTATCCATGGTGAAGACCGTCGGCTATTGGTGGTTATCGGTCCCTGCTCCATTCATGATGTTGACGCCGCTATCGACTATGCTCAGCAATTAAATGCCTTACGCGTCCGCTATCAGGATAGGTTAGAGATTGTGATGCGTACCTATTTTGAAAAGCCGCGCACCGTCGTTGGCTGGAAAGGGATGATTTCCGATCCTCACCTCGATAGCTCCTATCAGGTCAACCATGGCCTACAGTTGGCCAGAGAACTGCTGCTGAAAATCAATCAGTTAGGTTTGCCGACCGCTACTGAGTTTTTGGATATGGTGATCGGTCAGTACATTGCAGATTTGATCAGTTGGGGAGCGATTGGTGCGCGGACAACGGAAAGTCAGGTCCATCGTGAAATGGCGTCCGCCCTGTCGTGCCCGGTCGGGTTTAAAAACGGTACCGATGGTAATACCAAAATAGCCATCGACGCTATTCGCGCAGCCCGTTCCAGCCATATGTTTTTATCACCGGATAAATCCGGCCAGATGAGTATTTATCGCACCAGCGGTAATCCGTATGCACATATTATTATGCGCGGCGGTAAGACGCCGAATTACCATGAGTCCGATATTGCTGCCGCCTGTGATAACCTGCGCCAATTCGATCTGCCGGAACACCTGATAGTGGATTTCAGCCACGGTAACTGCCAAAAGTTACACCGCCGTCAGTTAGACGTATGTGAAAATATCTGCCAGCAAATCAAAGCGGGCTCACGAGCCGTTGTCGGGGTTATGGCCGAGAGCTTTTTAGTAGAAGGTACTCAAAAGATGCAGCCGGAACAGGCGTTGACTTACGGCCAGTCGATTACCGACCCATGCCTGGGCTGGGTAGATACGGAGAGAATGCTGTTTAGCCTGGCGAATGCGGTGGAGAGTCGGTTTTAAAGAGTATTGTAGATTACCCCTGCCGCCACGGGGGTAATCCGGCGAGAGTTTTTTGCCGTCCTTCTTCCTTAGCCCTTAGCCCTTGCAGTAGAGCCGTCATCCCGTTGAAAAACGGGATGACGACCTGGAGGGACAAGAATAAGGTCAGCGCCAAACGAAATATTGATCTTAAAGTCACGATAAAAATTACCGCTACGGTAAGATTCTGACTGGATTCAATCTGACAGACACTAATAAAGCGTCGTGACTGTCAGATCTGGTTTACGCTAGCACAGTAAAATAAACTATAAATTAAGTGGTTCAACTTTTATTGAATTAAGAAATTCAGATATATTATTTTGCACCGATCTATTTACTGATTCCATTGCTCTAACTACACCATAGAACGCATACCCTACAGGAACAATACCCACGGCTGTGACTTCTTGGGTATATACGATACGTCCCGTATTTCGTTCTATTAAATCATAACGGGCAATAGTTTTGGTCTTCATATCAAAACCTCCTGCAGGCATATCCACAGCAAGTATCTTTACTGATAAGTTAATTTTATTTGTTGAATCATCTTTAAATATTGCCATTCTATTTAATGACTCTTCAAGTGATGATTTCCAGAGCTGAGGTACACTTTCCATACCTACTTCTATGTCCCCTTTTTTTTCATCCGGATGCGCTAAAGATACGGTGATTGACTTCAACTCTGCATCTATCTTTTTATCGCTGACGGCGACATTTTGTATGGAGAAGTTCAGAGGGGGAACTGATTGGCAACCAGATAAAACCAGTAATGCAAAACCCAGTAAAAATATTTTCTTCATGAATCCTATCTCAATGTTATTAGTGTGCCAATCAACAATAACATTAGGTAATAACTACTTCAAATTTACAGAAAAAACCCACACATAAATTTGTGAGCGTGCTCAAAGTACAACGCTAATAGAATGATGCTAAACCATTCCCTATTAAGATACCGCCTTATTAGCAATCAATGAAATTATTTCAAGTTGAACTATAAACCTTATAGACATTGGCTTGTTTATTTCATTCTTCTTTTGCTTTTAATCCATTAGTTTTATCTAATATATTCAATATAATTGATAGCAGAGGAATTGAAAAAACCATAAAAAATAACAAGTTGGCTGTAAAGCTTATGTAGGTAATCATATCTACACTTAACCGACTTGATATACTATATATTTTCATTAGAAGAGTAGATAGAAGAATAAAAGTCACAGAAGAAAGCCAATAGTGGGCATAAGATAAGAAAATAGAGCAAAAAAGAAACATATAATTATACTTTCTATTTTTTCTTGTAAACTTGAAGCAACTATAATAGTCACAAAGAATAGAATTAACTTCTTTATCTCTTATTGCAAACAAATAAAATAGAGAAACAAAGGCACATTAATATTGTAAATATATTTTGTATTTTAAATAAGAATGGTAAATCCGGATAATAAATATAGAAGTTATGAGAAAAATTAATTATCGCGGCTATAGTTATCAAAAACAATAAAGTTCTAAGTACAGTAACGTTTAATTTAATATTACGCTGGGTCCAAGTCCATTTGATTCCATTGTAGCAACTCTGCCACTATTGACGATGAGTTACTTTAGAAAAGGCCAATTTACCGTACTACCTCAGCAATCCGCCTCTTTAGCCAACGGTTTAGTTCAGGCCTTCGGTAAAAATCTGACTGCGGGGTGATATGGCGCTCTGTTTCTCACATAAATTTTTCTTCAGATAAATCATATCAACAAGCTGTATTCCTTCCTCAAAAATTGGCCGGTGGTAATTATCGGTAAAAAAGTTCTTCACTCGATATGATTTTTCAAATCCGCAACTTTCATAAAATGACAAAATTGTGGGTGTTTCCCCTGTTCCGACAAGCATTGTCTTATAGTTGTCTTTGTAAAAATCAAAAATAAATTTTATCAATGCCTTACCATAGCCTTTACCTTGCTCATTTTCGTATGTCGCTATGTTTTTCAATTCGCAGGTTTCGCTGTCTATAGGTACGACAACGCAAACGCTTTTCAGCTCATTATCATATAAAGCAAACAAGTCACCAGTCGGTAAATACTTATCAATCATATTTTCCTGCTCGTCGGCCAATAGCAACAAGTCAAGGAACTGTTTCTTGTTTTCGACAACTTTTTCTATTTTTATTGTATTGATCAAATTGCACATAACGTCTCTACCGCACTATTTCAGCAATCCAGTTTCCCAACTCTTTAAGTTCTTTTTCCTGTTGCGGATAATCGGCTATCAGCCCGTCGCACTGTGCTTTTAGGGCATCGCTGTGGTAAATACAGCCCTGCAGATTTTTAGCCAACTGTTCAAGCGGAGCCGGGTTCAGGCTGTCGGTGAAAACCTGGCTGCGGGTGATATGGCCTTTTTCTACATCAAAGTGAATCTCTACGCCACCCCAAACAAAGCGCTGATCCAGTAAGTGGGTAAAGGCCGGGGCTTGGCCGAAATTCCATTCCCAACTGCTCTGGCGAGCGAAGGTTTCAACAAAATTAGGTAAATCAGGTAAGGCATCAGGAGAGATAATCTCAGCCTCAGTGTGTTCGCCATAGTGGTCAAAAAAGGATTTAGTGACGGCGTCACATATCATTTTATGCGTTATGCCCGGCACTAATTCACTTAAATTAGCCACTCTGCCGCGCACCGATGAAATTCCCTTGGCCTGAAGCTTTTTAGCATCAGGATTGAGGTAATCCGCCAAACGAGTGAGGTCGGCATCGAGCAGCAAAGTGCCGTGATGAAAACCGCGATCCATGGTCTCTTTATAGGCTGAGCCGGAGACTTTTCTTTCACCCTCTGGCGTCGCAACGACCAGATCGTTACGTCCGGAAGCATTAGCATTAACCCCAAACGCCTTCAGCGCATTAACCACAATGGTGGTAGACACGGTTTTGTCATACTCAGGTTTGCCGGCCATAAAGGTAAAGCAGGTATTGCCTAAATCGTGGAACACTGCCCCGCCACCGCTGCTGCGCCGTGCCAGTTTGATATTGTCTTCATCCATTCTTCGCGTATTGCACTCTTTCCACGGATTTTGAGCCCGACCGATCACCACCGTATTGGCATTTCGCCATAAAAACAGCACTCGCTGAGTCGCCGGCATCTGGCGGAAAATGCACTCTTCAACCGCAAGGTTGAACCATGGATCGTGAGAATCAGAAATCAAAAGGCGTAGAGAAGACATAGGCAATAATATCCGCATAGTTGGAATGCTTGATAATAGCACAAACGGGCCATTTTTCCCGCCCGTTTGTGCTGCCTTATGCCTTAATATCAGGCTGGTAGAGCACGATCTCGCTCTCTGGCTGACATGGCTGAAGCGATGGTTCTCATATCCCGTTCGCTGACGTCAAACAACCCAAAGCGAAGTTGGTATCCCCAGTTTCTGCCGCCGGTCACATTTGCACAAGCAAACTCTAATCTGGCCAACAGTGGTCTAATCGGGGCAACCTGAGCGTCGAACCAGACTACGTCACGACGATAGGGATAGAACTCATCAAACATATGAACCTGATAAGGTTCACCGCCAGCCACCCGGCCAATCGAAGTGAATGACTGGCACGGAGACTTTTCGCCTAAACGTTCAGTAGGAGAATAGTAAGCCACAATATCCCCTTCCCGCAGCCGTTTTAACGGGGTGGCTTTACCATGGCATACCTGCATAAAGCCACCTTCCCGGCCAATTCTTACATGTTCATAACAAGCCACGGCAATCCAGTAACGAGTCATTTAGATTATCGAAAGTACGCGCAACCGGTGACCATCAGGATCCGTTGCAGTAAAGGTATAGCCAAAATCCATCTGCTGCGGGCGCTGAATAATAGTGACGCCCTTTTCACTCCAGCGCTGATGGTATTCATCAACCATTGCGACAGATTCAACCGAGATAGCATATTCTCCGCTGGCGGTGATTTGCCCGGCCTTCGGTTCCACCGTATGCTTAGACCATAGTGCAAGCATCACGCCGGATGACAGACGAAACATGGCAAAGGTCGGTGAGGCTTCTAACAATGTCAGCCCGAGTAAATCTTGATAGAAATCTTTGCTGGCCGTCGGGCTATCGACATAAAGAATAAATAAGCTGGGTTCTGACATGATGCTCTCCTTAAATTGATGGGTATATCAGGTACACCTGATAACAGGCATATTAAACTCGGAGAGTGACAGTTTTTGTCAGTAGGATATCATCACTTACGGGAAATGTTATTTAACTTATACCATGCGTTGAGCAGCTGTTGACGCCGCTGCGGATAAACGTCTTCGGTAACAACCAATTCTTTAATCCGGTCTATTCTGAAATGACGAATATCACTTCTTAACTCACACCAGGCCATAACCACCCGCACATCGTCAAAAAATCCAATGGCAAACGGCCAAATAACGCGCTGCGTACGTTGGCGGTCTTTATCACCATAGCTGATAAGAAGTTTAAATTCAGACTCAATAGCTTTGCGGATTTTAAGAATCTGAGACAGATAGAGCTGGTCTTCGCCTTTCGGACCTATCAGCAAGGCTGACTCTTCTAAACGATAGCGTAACTCAGGTGTGACAATCGCCGAGATCTTGGATAACGCCCGGCGAGCCCCTTCAGCCAGTTCAGCATCCGTTCGCTCAGAGACCCATCGGGCACCAAGCACCAACGCTTCTATTTCATCGGGAGTAAACATCAGCGGCGGCAGAACAAATCCGGCCCGAAGCACGTAGCCAAGCCCTGCTTCACCTTCGATCGGTGCCCCCTGAGCCTGTAAGCTGCGAATATCGCGATAAAGCGTGCGCAGGCTGATACCCAACTTAGCCGCAAGATCGACACCGCTCACCGGGTAGCGGTGGCCGCGTAATAATTGAAGTAATTCGAGCAGGCGTTCAGAACGGGACAATGCCGGTTTC
The DNA here is from genome assembly GCF_000427805.1 of Budvicia aquatica DSM 5075 = ATCC 35567. GTDB lineage: Bacteria > Pseudomonadota > Gammaproteobacteria > Enterobacterales > Enterobacteriaceae > Budvicia > Budvicia aquatica. Next base: position 23,129 of record NZ_ATYS01000032.1, read on the forward strand.
CTTATGCTTAAGCCAACCGGCCACGGTCAGATAATTATAAACGACGGGATTGCCAGTACGCATTTTTCCAATACGGGCTATTCAATGATGAAATCATCACCCCTTTACTGGTTGATGCGTGTAAAAAGGCACCGTCAGCGTCATAAACCCCAACGTGTAATCCATTCTCCCCTCTGCCGGTTTTAAAGAACACTAAATCACCGGGCATCAGCTCATCACGAGAGACTTTAGATCCGATCTCCGCCTGAAGTTTGGTGGTTCGAGGGAGGTTAATATTGAATTTATCCTGAAAGGTCCGGTAAACAAAACCCGAGCAGTCAACGCCGCTGCGAGCCAGACCACCGTAGCGATAAGGTGCCCCGCGCCATTCACGATGCTGCTCTTTTAATTGAGCAAGAACAAATATCGGATCCGACAGTTTGCCGGTCGGCGGCGGCGCATGGCTGGAACACCCGGCTAATACCAGTATGACCAACATCAATAAGTAACGTAAATGCATCGGTCCGCGTCTCTCCAACTTTTATGCACGCAATAAAGTAATAATTAGCTTAAATAGCCGAGGAATACAATATACCCAGCGGGAATATCTGTGATATTGGTAATATTTTTAGTGATTATGGCGGTTTAATCCACCATTGGGTATTTATTTAAAGTCATTTCTTATTTCAGCGTTAACTCAAATAACCTGTTTATCTGCCCCAAAATAATACCATGGCTAAACGGCCATAATTTGCCAAAATTCCGTCCGGCTATCAGCACCAACCTCTTTTCTAATCTCATCAACCGTTGCCGTATTCAAAAATAGTGAGCCGAGTGCACGGATAAACAGATTAAAGTTGGTTGCCACTAATTCAAACTCATCCATAGTTGATTCACTGGTCATGGCATAAACTCGCTTATCCAGCGTATTTAATAAAATGGTGTAAGGATCAGATATGGCAATGACAACAATGCCCTCCGGCCGGTTATCCCCTAACCACCAGTGGTTAAAGCCGTTATACTGATTCATCTCAATGATAAAGCTCGGGTAGGATTTTCCACAGCCAAATGCCACTCTTCCTAATGAGAGGTTATCAATATTATAAGCCATAATAAAAGATAAAAAATCTTCGGGTAATTGGATACCAAGCTGTTTTTCCATTTGTTCAATACCCAAAACAGGCTCCGTTGGCCTTAATAACTTAAGATCGTCAAGCTCACCGTTAAAAGCGGAAAACTTGGTACTTAACCGGCCTTCAATATCTTCAACTGTCAGTAACATTTATCCCTCTGATTATCACTCTCGTCATCATCAATGCCTGAAGAACTTTATTTTCCCGTCATAAAACAGACTACAGAAACAGGCCAAAATGTAACAGATCATTATTGTTTATAAGCGGATGCGAATAGTTAACTACAGGGAGATATTATTTGGTATAAAGAATGTGATTCGTATAAACAGATAACCGCCTTACATCACTCTGCAATTCTATAATAATTAAGGTACCCGCCAATATGATAGACCTACGAAGCGATACAGTAACTCAACCAAGCAAAGCCATGCGTCAGGCGATGGCAGACGCTGCGGTAGGCGATGATGTTTATGGTGACGATCCCAGCATTAATCAGCTAGAACAAGAAGCGGCAGCGCTTTCAGGTAAAGAGGCTGCGCTGTTTTTACCTACGGGTACACAGGCTAATTTAGTCGCCCTGCTGACTCACTGTCAGCGCGGTGAAGAGTATATTGTCGGGCAGAAGGCCCATAACTATATGTTTGAAGCCGGCGGTGCCGCCGTGCTTGGCAGCATCCAGCCGCAGCCTATTGATGCCGCCGCCGATGGCACGCTGCCGCTCGATGTGGTTGCCAGCGTGATTAAGCCGGACGATATCCATTTTGCCCGCACCCGCCTGCTGTGTTTAGAAAACACCCATAATGGCAAAGTACTGCCGCTGGATTATCTCCATCAGGCTTGGGCTTTCACCCGCAAAAAGAATCTGGCGCTGCACGTTGACGGAGCGCGCATATTCAATGCTGCGGTGGCCATGAAAGTGCCGTTAACTACCCTGACTCAATATTGCGACACCCTGACTATCTGCCTGTCAAAAGGCCTCGGAGCCCCCGTTGGTTCTCTGCTATGCGGCAGTACTGAATATATTAAACAGGCCCGACGCTGGCGTAAAATGGTCGGTGGCGGAATGCGCCAGGCCGGTATTCTGGCTCAGGGTGCGATTTATGCTTTGCATCACAACGTAGAACGCCTGCGTGAAGATCACGACAACGCCCAATGGCTGGCCGAACAGCTGGCTGCGCTAGGCATCGACGTTCAGGCTCCCGGAGCCCAGACCAATATGGTTTTCCTGCGCCTGCCGGCAAATGAAATAAGTCAGCTCGGCCCGTGGATGAAACAGCGCGGAATATTAATCAATGCCGGACCGGTAACGCGTCTGGTCACCCATATGAACGTATCCCGCGAAGACCTGCAACGGGTAGTGAATTTATGGCGGGAGTTTAAGGGCAGGATCTCAACGCCGGGCAGCGGTGAAGGCAGTCCTAAAGGGATTTATGGCTAATTAATATGGCTAATTAATAATGTTAAAAAGCCTGAGGGTAAATCTTCGGGCTTTTAATCATTCAGCCCTTAAGGCTAAAAACAACGCTGGCAAGACCGATTAATCCTTTTACATCCTCCGCGCTGGCAACGGTATGCAACCACTGCTGTTGCATCGATACCGGATTGTCAGAATATTTCATCAAATCAATCTCTCCGGTTCTGGGCATCGGCGTATTTTTTAATGCGACCTGAGTATATTGGGTTGATGTTCCTTTATGCGACCACGAATAGTCACGCCTAAAAGTAAATCGGGTAAAGTTGTCCAGTATAAGGTGCCCCACTTCATGGGCTGCGGTAAGTTGGAATTTTTGACTGGTTAACACAGTGGCTTTGTTGGCTGATTGGCCACTATCGGCAAGCTTATGGCTATAGAAACCCGAATTGTAATAAACCCGTCGTAGCAGAACTAAGCTGGTCGAACGCCCGAACCTTGCGCTTATACGATCAATCAGTTTGAAATTAGCCATTTTTGGCTCTGCATTAATATCTGCCGTTATTCGAACGTTAAACTCACCTTCACGGGTTATAATGCTTTCGCCTATTCCCTGCGCCAAACGCCCATCCCGTGACCAAAACCGCTCGATGCCCTCTTTGGCCAACTGCTCTAATTCAGCGTAGCTTTTTGCTATCACTGCGGCACATTGACCACTCATCCCGCCATATGAAAATGATGGGCGAAGGGTTACATCAACCACATAAGCACCACGATCGATCCGAACGTCTAACCAACGAACTTTAGCCGCCGAGTTATTTAACGGACAGTCATATACCACTGAGCTTTCATTGTGCCTTACCGTTAACCGAATCAATAAGTCCGGGCTTTTAAGCACCTTGGTATCCAGAATGTCATCATTGCCGTAACCATCCCAGATCCAGTAATAGCTGTCGTTAGCCGGTAAGCAAATCGCCTGATTATCACTGAATACCAGAGTCCCCCGGTTCCATACTTCGACTAATACTTCTTCCGGCTGATTTTGGAGGTTATGGATAATAAAACTGACAGCGGATTTATTCAGCGTATTGATATCATTTTCAGAAAATCCGGCAACAGACAGCGGCGTCAGGGTATTTTTGTTTTTGCCTGAGAGGGTTATTTTTTGAGGTCGTTGCGGTGAGGTTCTACGTTTGTGCATCGTTTGGGCTGTCTCCGAAATTATTTTCGTCTGGCTGCGCGGCTACCAACCGGAGACAAATAACACAACATGAGTATTTAAGGCTGTCATTATTGGGTTCTGACTTAGGATACTGAGTCAGTTAGTGAGTTATTGCGTCACCTATTTTTGTTCTGAAGTGATAATATCACTTTTAAGCAAATGGTCTAATTTAGTATGACATCATCCCCATCAAAATCTTTTGGCATTAACCAACGCTGATCTCCGCTACTGAAAAGATCAAACTTGACGCCAAATACCGGCTCAATATTTTCAGGGTGCATAACTTGAGTGACGCTTCCGGCTAAAACTAAACGACCGCGTTCCAGCATCCAAACTTCATCGGCATGATGGAGGGTGTGGTTTAAATTATGGGCGCTGACAATGGCTGTGCGGCCTTGTGAGCAGAAGAGTCGAATCAGGCGATTAAGCGCTGACTGCTGAGCCACATCGAGGCTATTCATCGGTTCGTCGAGTAACAGAATAAGGCTGTCGGGGTTAATTGAAGGCCAAACCTGCAGAAATATCGCCGCCAGGCGAACCCGCTGCCATTCACCGCCGGATAATTGAGACAGCGAGCGTTCCAGCTTATTTGACAAATTCAGCTGTTGTGCCAGAAAAAGCAGCACGTCTTCAACGTCGTGAGTATTTGCCCGTTTAGGCTGATGCAGGGCCAGATATTGGAATACCCTCATCATCGAACGATTGGCCTGCTGCTGGCTTAAATAGGCGCGTAAACGGGCCAGTTCTGTTCCGCTGTAATCATCAAGATTGCCGTTATTGAACTCAATGCTTCCCTTAAAGGGCAGCAAGCCTGCGATACACGAGAGCAAGGTGCTCTTACCTGCCCCGTTCGGGCCAATAATATGTATCTGCTTTCCGCACTCGGCCGAAGTACAGATCCCCGATAATCTTGGCGGTAAGCTGACATCAGTAAGTTTTAGCATTGCGCAATAGCATCCAGATAAACAGAGGAGCGCCTAAGGTTGAGGTAATCACCCCAATGGGCAGCTCGGCAGATGAAAGAACAATTCGTGACATTAAATCAGCCAGTAATAAGATGCTGGCCCCGGCTAACGCACAGCCGGTAAGTAAATAGCGATGGTCAGTAATTCCCGCGAGGCGAAGCATATGAGGAATAATCAGCCCGATAAAACCGATAATACCGGCCAGCGCCACGCTGACACCCACCACCCATGCAATGATAAGAACAAAAAGGTTGCGCCAGATAACTAAGGGAATGCCTAACTGGCGGGCCTGATCTTCCCCTAAAGAAATTAAATTGAGCTTATTGCCTTGGTAAACCAGCCAGATAAGTGCCGGGCTCAGTGCCAGTATCAGCCATTTTTGCTGCCAGCCTATACCGCCAAAACTGCCCATCAGCCAATAAAGCAGCTGACGTAAGTCTAAGCTGGAACTGAAATAAACCGCCCAGGTCATTATGGCGCTGCATGCAATCCCCAATGCAAAGCCGATAAGCAGCAAGCGAGAACCGGATAATAATTTACGTCGGGAGAGTGCCAGCAGGATCAGGGTTAATACTAATGCGCCGAGGATAGCGTTAAGGCTGAGGAGCCAGACCGGAAGTAGACCACCGCCAAGCAATATGGTTAGCACCAAAGCGACGCCGGCTCCGTTAGCGATGCCCAATAAGCCGGGCTCAGACAGGGGGTTATCAAATAAAGACTGCATGACCGCACCGGACATGGCCAGACCGGCGCCAACGGCAATCACTGCTAAGGTTCTTGGTAGTCGAAGCTGCCAGACAAATAGCTTGGCCTGTTCACTCATCCACATTGACGGAGGCAACCAGATATCGCCAACCGACAGGCTAACCACAAAGGCGATCGCCAACAACAAGCCGAATAAACTCAGTTTTAGCCGGTCTTTGCGTTGTTGCTGTTGCTGAAGATGAGTAAAGCGCAGAGTCATTTTTTTATGTCTTTGTCAGGCCTTAGCCGTTAAACATTTCAGGTAGGCCATGATACAAAAGAAAAAGGCCGCTTGCGCGGCCTTTTTGATCTGATGTCTTTATTCTTTAGGAGTAGCGTTCTCAACCCGGCTCTTTAACTTCTGCCCCGGACGGAAAGTAACTACCCGGCGTGCAGTGATTGGAATATCTTCGCCGGTTTTCGGGTTACGCCCCGGACGTTGACTCTTATCACGCAGGTCAAAATTACCGAATCCGGAAAGTTTGACTTGTTCACCATTCTCTAAAGCCTTACGGACTTCTTCAAAAAATAGTTCTACGAGATCTTTTGCATCACGTTTGCTCAAGTTCAGCTTTTCGCATAAGTGTTCAGACATTTCAGCTTTAGTAAGCGCCATAGGTTCAATCTCTCAAGGATGCTTGGAATCGCTGTTTCAGTGCCTCTACGCATTCTGCAACGGTAGCGGCAATTTCCTCTTCTTCTAGCGTACGCGTGGTATTTTGTAAAGTTAGACTGATTGCCAGACTCTTATAACCGTCTGGTACGCCCTTGCCACGGTACACGTCAAATAAGTTTACGCCAACCATCTGATTTACGCCAACTTTTTTGCATAATTCTAATACATTGGCAGCGGGCACGCTTTCAGCCACAACAATAGCAATATCTCTGCGGTTCGCTGGGAAGCGGGAAACCTCTTTAGCCAGCGGTACTCGACGTTCTGAGACCTTGTCCCACAACAGTTCAAACACCACTGTACGACCGTTGAGATCGAGCTTACGCTCCAGCTCAGGGTGCACTACACCGATGTAGCCAATGTGTTCGCCATTAAGATAAATCGCGGCACTTTGGCCCGGATGCAATGCTGGGTTCGCTTCGACTTTAAATTCAATCTCAGACAATTTACCCGTTAATTCTAATGCCGCTTCAAGATCGCCTTTTAAATCATAGAAGTCAATTGCTTCCCGCGCAAGATCCCAATGTTCTTCATAACGATTTCCTGCGATAACGCCGGCCAGCATTAATTCTTGTTTAACACCTAGATCAGCGTTTGCATCAGGAACGAAGCGTAAACCACTCTCAAACAGGCGTACCCGGCCCTGCTGACGGTTCTGATTATAAACCACTGAGCTCAGTAGCCCGGTCCATAAGGACAGTCGCATAGCCGACATTTCTATCGAAATCGGGCTCGGTAAAACTAACGCTTCTTGATCAGGGTGTAATAGGCTTTGTACTTTAGGATCGACAAAGCTATAGGTAATGGCTTCTTGATAACCACGATCGACCAGCAGCGTTTTCACCCGACGCAGTGGAAGATTTGCTTCACGATGCGCGGTCATAATTAAATCAGCGCGTAACGGTACATCCGGAATGCTGTTATAGCCATATACACGGGCGATTTCTTCAACCAGATCTTCTTCAATCTGCATATCAAAGCGCCAGGTCGGTGCCACCGCGGTCCAGCTATCACCGTTATTGGTCACCTTACATCCTAAACGGGTCAGAATATCAGCAACCTGTTCATCGGATATGACATAGCCAATCAGCTTATCTAACTTCTGGCGACGCAGCGTAATGGTAGCCTGCTTCGGTAGCTGAGTTTTATCCGTTACATCAATAACCGGTCCGGCCTGACCGCCACAAATATCTAATAACAGGCGGGTAGCGCGTTCAATGGCACGTTCCTGAAGCGCCGGGTCTACGCCACGCTCATAGCGATGAGAAGCATCGGTATGCAGGCCAAAACGGCGAGCACGACCGGCAATTGCTAGCGGATTAAAGTAGGCGCACTCAAGGAAGACATCTTTAGTTTCTTGATTAACACCTGAATGTTCACCACCGAAAATGCCACCTAAGGCCAGGGTTTTCTGGTGGTCAGCAATCACTACGATATCTTGGTTTAGCTTAACTTTGTTACCATCAAGCAATACCAGTTCTTCGCCTTCTTTTGCCATACGCACAATGATTCCGCCGTCAATGCGGTTTAAATCAAAGGCGTGCATCGGATGACCCAGTTCAAGCAGAACGTAGTTGGTTACATCAACCACCGGATCGATTGAACGGATACCACAGCGGCGTAGTTTTTCGCTCATCCATAATGGCGTTGGAGCTTTAACATTGATGCCTTTCACGACCCGACCTAAATAGCGCGGGCAAACTTCCGGCGCCTCAACCTGAATAGGAAATTGGTCTTGTATTGACGCCGCCACCGGTGTCATATCCGGCTCGGTAAGAGGCAGCTTATTGATCACCGCCACATCACGGGCGACACCAATAATCCCTAAACAGTCAGCGCGGTTAGGCGTTACGCTAATTTCTACGGTAACGTCATTAAGCTTGAGATATTCCCGTACGTCCTGACCAATTGGCGCATCTTCAGGTAACTCAATAATGCCACTATGGTCTTCACTGATACCCAGTTCAGAAAACGAGCACAGCATGCCTTCAGATGGCTCGCCGCGAAGCTTAGCGGCTTTAATTTTGAAATCGCCCGGTAAGACGGCACCGACGGTGGCACAGGCCACCACTAATCCCTGACGGCAATTTGGCGCTCCACAAACGATGTCCAGCAGCCTGTCACCGCCAACGTCGACTTTCGTTACCCGCAGCTTATCCGCATTCGGATGTTGTCCGCACTCAACGACGCGCCCAACAACAACGCCGGTAAATTCACCGGCTACCGGTTCAACACCGTCCACTTCCAGACCGGCCATGGTGACCTGTTCTGATAATTCTTCACGACTAATTGCAGGGTTGACCCATTCACGCAACCAGGATTCACTGAATTTCATGTTTTGGCTCCCGCTATTATTTGAATTGTTTTAAGAAACGAAGATCGTTTTCGAAGAAGGCGCGTAGGTCTGTGACACCGTAACGAAGCATCGCTAAGCGTTCCATTCCCATGCCAAAAGCAAAACCTGAGTAGACTTCAGGATCGATACCCACCCCGCGTAATACGTTAGGGTGGACCATTCCGCAGCCTAATACTTCTAACCACTTACCATTCTTACCCATAACGTCGACTTCCGCAGAAGGCTCGGTGAACGGGAAGTAGGACGGGCGAAAACGAATCTGTAAATCTTCTTCAAAGAAGTTAAGCAGGAAGTCGTGAATCGTCCCTTTCAGGTTGGTGAAACTGATATCTTTATCGACAATCAGCCCTTCCATCTGGTGGAACATCGGCGTGTGGGTTTGGTCGTAATCGTTACGATATACCCGGCCCGGCGCAATAATGCGAATCGGTGGCTGCTGGTGATTCATGGTCCGAATCTGCACGCCTGAGGTTTGGGTACGTAACAAACGCTTGGCATCAAACCAGAAGGTATCATGGTCGGCTCTGGCCGGATGATGTGCCGGAATATTCAGCGCATCAAAATTATGATAATCATCTTCAATCTCAGGGCCGTTAGCTACGGCAAAACCCAATTCACCGAAGAAATCAGCAATACGGTCAATAGTACGGGTCACCGGATGTAACCCACCGTTTTCCATACGACGGCCGGGCAGAGAAACGTCGATAGTTTCCTGCGCTAAGCGGGCGTTCAGCGCTGCTGATTCCAGCATATTTTTACGCGCGTTCAGCGCATCCTGTACTTCTTGCTTAGCCTGATTGATCACCTGCCCTGCAGCCGGGCGATCTTCAGCCGGAACGTCACGCAGGGATGTCATTTGTAGGGTCAGATGGCCCTTCTTGCCTAAATATTCCACGCGAACTAAATCTAACGCGGCAACATCATGGGCTTCTTCTATAGCTGCCTTTGCGTTGGCAACCAGTTCAGCGAGATGTGGCATTGTTTTCCTCTTCTTCCGATTCCGGAGATCCAATAATTAGGTAATCAAACCCTGTAAATGATATGAGACATAAAGACTTAAGAACAAAATTTTAAAACAACAAAAAAGCCTCCTGATAGGAGGCTTTCAGCGCTAGTTTTCGTTTCTTCTCTTACGCGCAAAGCCCCCTGAGTTCAGGCGCTAAAGTAAAAAAAGAAACGGAAAATAACAGCATTCATGCTTGTATTACCTTGCTTTTATTTGAGCTAATTAGAATGAAAATATTTATAACTTATTGGAACTACACAATACTACTTTTAATTTCTCACCATTACCAATAATTATATGAGCCATTAAAAGTAAAAGAGGGAGTATAAACTCCCTCTTCTATCTGACTTATGCCAGAACTGATTTTGCTTTTTCAACTAAAGCAGCAAACGCCACTTTGTCGAATACGGCGATATCAGCCAGGATCTTACGGTCGATTTCAACAGAAGCCTTTTTCAGGCCATTGATGAAGCGGCTGTAAGATAAACCGTTTTGACGTGCAGCAGCGTTGATACGTGCAATCCACAGCTGACGGAACTGACGCTTACGTTGACGACGGTCACGGTAAGCATATTGTCCTGCTTTGATTACTGCCTGGAAGGCAACACGATATACGCGCGAACGGGCACCGTAGTAACCTTTCGCTTGCTTTAAAATCTTCTTGTGACGTGCACGTGCAATTACACCACGTTTTACGCGAGCCATATGCTCTCTCCTATCGTTATATCTGAATTAAAAGTTATGCGTATGGCAAACATGCCACGACCAAACCTAGATCCCCTTTAGAGACCAGACCTTTTGGACGTAGATGACGTTTACGCTTAGTTGCTTTTTTGGTCAGAATATGACGTAGGTTAGCGTGCTTACGCTTAAAACCACCAGAGGCAGTCTTTTTAAAGCGTTTAGCCGCGCCACGTACTGTTTTGATCTTTGGCATAGTAAATATATCCACTTCGCATTGTTAATAAAACGAACCAGTTGGGCGAATAAAACCCGAACGGTATAAATACCATTCGGGTTTTACTACTTGTATGCCTTACTGTTTCTTCTTAGGGGCGAGCACCATCACCATTTGGCGGCCTTCAATCCTACTCGGGTAGGATTCAACAACTGCCAACTCGGCGAGATCGTCACGGACGCGGTTAAGCACTTCCATACCAATCTGCTGATGCGCCATCTCACGACCGCGGAACCGCAGTGTGATCTTAGCTTTATCGCCATCTTCCAGAAAGCGAATCAGGTTGCGTAGTTTGACCTGATAGTCGCCATCATCTGTACCAGGACGGAATTTAATTTCCTTAATCTGGACAACTTTTTGTTTTTTCTTCTGCTCTTTTGTAGCCTTACTCTTTTCATAGAGAAATTTGCCGTAATCCATCACACGGCAAACTGGCGGCTCAGCATTTGGACTGATCTCTACCAGATCAACACCTGCTTCTTCTGCTTTTTGCAGCGCTTCATTCAGACTGACAATCCCAATTTGCTCGCCATCGATGCCAGTTAATCGAACTTCACGGGCGCGAATCTCTGTGTTAATGCGATTAGGACGCGCTGTTTGAACTCTTTTTCCGCCTTTAATACTTTATTCCTCCAGTTGATTAAGACTACGACTGCGTATTTCTTGTTGCAGTTTTTCAATCACGTAACTTACGTCAAGACTGCCTAAGTCTTTTCCGCGGCGGGTGCGCACAGCAACTTTGCCGGCTTCAACCTCTTTATCGCCACAGACTAACATATAAGGCACGCGTCGTAGAGTATGTTCGCGAATTTTAAAGCCTATTTTTTCATTTCTCAAGTCCGCTTTTGCACGAATGCCCGCAGCTTGCAGTTTTTTGGTTAATTCACTGACGTAATCAGCCTGGCTATCAGTGATATTCATCACGACAACCTGTTGAGGTGCTAACCATGTCGGGAAGAAACCTGCGCACTCTTCAGTTAAGATGCCGATAAAGCGCTCTAATGAGCCTAAAATGGCCCGGTGAATCATAACCGGCACGTGGCGCTCGTTATCTTCACCTACGAAAGAAGCACTTAAACGCTCAGGTAATGAAAAGTCGAGTTGCACAGTACCACACTGCCATGCGCGATCCAAACAATCGTGTAAAGTAAATTCAATCTTAGGACCGTAGAAAGCACCTTCACCCGGCTGATAATCAAACTCTAAGCCGTTTGCAGTGAGCGCTTCAGCCAGATCTTTCTCTGACCTATCCCAGATTTCATCGCTACCAATACGTTTTTCCGGACGGGTAGACAATTTAACGCTGATATTTTGGAATCCAAAGGTGCTGTACAGGTCATAAACCATTTTAATGCAGCTGGTGACTTCAGAACGCACCTGCTCTTCAGTACAGAAAATATGGGCATCATCCTGAGTAAAACCACGAACCCGCATTAATCCGTGTAAAGAACCTGATGGTTCATTACGATGGCAGCTACCAAACTCGGCCATTCTTAACGGCAGATCGCGGTATGATTTTAAACCCTGATTGAAAATCTGCACGTGACCCGGGCAGTTCATCGGTTTAATACAGTACTCACGATTTTCAGAAGACGTGGTAAACATGGCTTCTTTATAGTTTTCCCAGTGCCCGGTTTTTTCCCACAGCACGCGATCCATCATAAACGGACCTTTAACTTCTTGATAATCGTACTCTCTGAGCTTCATACGCACAAAGGCTTCAAGCTCACGGAAAATCGTCCAGCCGTCATTATGCCAGAACACCATACCCGGTGCTTCTTCCTGCATATGATACAAATCTAGTTGCTTACCAATCTTACGATGGTCACGCTTGGCCGCTTCTTCTAAACGCTGTAGATATGCGCTAAGCTGCTTTTTATCGGCCCACGCGGTGCCGTAAATGCGCTGTAACATCTTATTATTGCTGTCGCCGCGCCAGTAAGCACCGGAAACTTTTTGTAATTTGAAGTTATGACAAAAGCGCATATTCGGTACGTGCGGACCACGGCACATATCGATATATTCTTCATGATGATACAGCGCCGGATGGGCGTCGCGGCCAATGTTCTCATCTAAAATACGTAGCTTATAAATTTCACCGCGGGCTTCAAAGGTATCCCGGGCTTCCTGCCAGCTAACTTTTTTCTTGATAACGTCGTAATCTTTTTTGACCAGTTCCAGCATGCGCTGTTCCAGTAAATCAAGATCTTCCTGATTTAACGCCCGATCAATATCAACGTCATAATAAAAACCATTATCGATGGTCGGGCCGATCGCCATTTTGGTATCAGGCCAGAGTTGCTTAATGGCATGTCCCAATAGGTGGGCACAAGAGTGACGAATGATTTCTAAACCATCCTCATCTTTTGCCGTAATGATTTCTAATTTAGCGTCGTTCTCGATTAAATCACAGGCATCAATACGTTCGCCATTAATTCGGCCGGCAATACAGGCCTTCGCCAAACCAGGGCCGATATCGCGGGCGATATCCATCACTGAAACAGCATGATCATATTGGCGTTGGCTTCCATCAGGAAGAGTTATAACGGGCATTCTATTTCCTTATTTACAGTGGTGACCCACACGACAGATCACATGCAAAGCAATATTTTATAATTAAATCAATGGATTGGTATCACTGTTCGATGCACGAGTATCGAAACGGTACGCAATTATGTACACACATTGATTTGTAGGTTTCGTTGTTTACAAAACGAAAGACGGATTTTACCACTGTGATTAGTGAGTTGATAGTACAAGATTGAGATTTCACCAATTTCTATCTAGCGCTATTTCACCACCACCGGCGGCAAGTAAATAGTGAACTCATTGATGGGTTCAACCAATACGCTATAGGGGCGCTGTTGCTCATCTAAGCTGACTAATTCCATACGGCTCAGCAAGCCAAAATCCGCATACTTAAGGGTGGCCGGCTGAACTAATAACCGTTTGTGCCATACCCGATATGTTCCCAGCTTGCCGTCACGGCGGTGGTAGAATCCTGTAAGCGGATGAGTCAGGCAAACCAAGCCTGTTTCTATATCAGGAAACCCCGGCAGATTGATGTCACCCCCCTTTTCTTGAATCAACGCTAGCTTTGCCGGAGCCCATTCAGATTGAGTTTCCATCACGTATTTTGCATAGCCGTTTTGGGCTTGATCATAAACACAGTCAAAACGCACGTTTCCGGGATACCACGGCAAATTCCACAAGGCTCTGGGAACGGCTATCGCCCATGAATCCAACGTTGTTCCCAAAAACCAGACGCAGCGCTCCCCGGTCGTTTTATCAATAATATAAATACGATAGTTAGTCTGCCCCATCACAAACTTAGCAAACGGATAAACCGCAGAGGTAAAATCAATATCAATAAAGGGAACAACAGAAATTAATGCTTTTTCCCTGCCATCGATTTCGATGGTATCCAGTTGAAAGCGTTCAGGAATCAGCCCGCGAAGTCTGACAGGATCAATGGCGTAAGTAATAATTGAAAAATGCTGGAGCTGACAGATAACATCAATGCCCTTTGGCTTTGGCCGAGCATGCAGAAAGTCCTGAAATTTTAACCGCGTTTGCATCATCATCCTTGAAAATAAACACAAATATCGGAGTTAACCCCGATGTTTGTTATTGATAACTCAATCGTATTATACCAGATCTGAACCAAACAATCGTTCAACGGCCTCTTGGGCAATACCGATATGATCGCCCCCAAACAGATTAGCTCTATTTAATAAGTAATACAGTTGATACAACGGCTGACGCTCAATAAAACCTAAAGGCAAAGGCCAGATACTTTGATAGCCGTCGTAAATCTGAGCGGGTAAATCCGGGTACAAAGGTAACATGGCTAAATCACATTCACGATCGCCCCAGTAACAGGCAGGATCAAAAATAACCGAACCAATAGCGCTGACACCGCAGTTAGCCGGCCAGAGATCGCCATGCAGTAATGAAGGCTGTGGATGATGGCTCTTCAGCCTTTGGCTGACAAGGCCAATAATGGTATCTATATCACCGAAACAGAGCCCTTTTTCGTTGGCTAACTGTAATTGCCAGCCAATACGCTGTTCAGCAAAAAACAGGTTCCAGTGCCGTTGCCAGCTGTTGGGCTGAGGCGTAGTCGCTAAATCGCTATCAAAATCGAGACCAAACTGAGGCTGATCGCTCCATTGATGGAGTTTCGCCAACTGCTGACCCAGACAGTAAGCATGATGGGCATCTAACGGTTTCTGAGGAAGGTACTGCAACAGTAAAAAGCTGTTATCCCGATCGTAGCCAACGCCATATACCTCTGGTACACGAACCGTATGGCTTTTAGCCAACATCGCAAGTTGATCGGATTCTGCGGTAAAGATAGGGAGAATATCTCGAGTATCGTACTTAATGAAAACCTCTTTTTCACCGTTGCTGACTTTGCGAGCCCGATGAATATCACCACCCGGCAATTCCTCCTTTTCAGTGATTGTATAAGTTTCGCCCCAATACTCACTCAATAAACGACTGACGGATTGCCACATGACATTACCCCAAGGTTATGATCAAGATGATCTCAGGTTAACCTTTTGATTATAGATAAACCTCGATCCAAAGCACAGCTTTGGCCTAAAAGCGCTTCAGCAAGTACGTTAATGTTTTAAATCAATAGCTATCGGGAGAATCAGACAAGAAGTGCAATATTACAGACCGGCAACGCTTACTGGCCTGTAATATTAAATATAGAAGGGAATTTAAAAATATTAAAGCATGTTGATCAGACGAATGATCGCATAAACAATGATGCCCCAGATAACCGGTGACACATAAAGCAGGCCAAACTGGGCAAAAATAGAGGTATTAGGGATTGATACCAGCTTTTCTAGCTCTTGGCGAGTACGCCCCTCAGCGCCGTTCATTCCTTCCAGTGCAGCCCGTTGGATAACACCTTCTCGAATACTGTACACCCGCTTGGTTAAACGAGCACCCGCGGCCTGTAGCGATAATCCAATAAAGATCAGAGCGAAAATAGCAATAAACCACAAAGAGTTGCTGGAAGACCAGTTTGCTAAGTCAGGTATCGGCGAGTTAACCCAAAAGTATTCTAAAAAACTGGTGTACTGGCGAGCAATATCAACCATAACCTTAACAAAATCCATGACAGCAGCAGTCATTTCTTGCATCTGCGCTTTAGGCGCGACCAGGTATTTTAGTAATGAAATCACTGTTGATACCAGTGCAGGAATGAAAATGACTATGCCAACAATACGCTTAATTAGCGCAACAACGTTGGCCTGATGGTGAGTCATACTATACTGCCTCCATGTTGAAACACCCGCTATCTCATAAAATATAATAAAAAAGAATTATGCTATTTTTCAGAACATAATCTTTAAATAAGTATGAAAGACGATAATATCCAAGCCTGAATCGATGATTAACAGGAAATTCAGGCAATATAAAAGGCCCGGTATGAAAATCAGTACCGGACCTTCTTTTTAATTCTAATTTAAAACAGCAATTAAGCTATAGGTAACAACTAAAAATAATGCAAAAGCAGTGGCAGTCAAAGACCATTTGAAATCAGAAGACATATTATTTTCCTTAAAATAAACTCACTGTGAGTGATAAATTCCAGCCTAATAAATAAAAAATACGTCATTCAATGAGATTTTTCCATTTTATCTCTTTGACTTTTGTATCAGATACGCCAAAATTCACCGCCTATAATCACTGAAACCGCTAATACAGGCTAAAGACAGTGACGATAATCTAAATTCTACACCGTTTTGCTTTTAAAGTGTAATCCGTTAATCTAAAGAAAAAGCAATCGTTAACTTACCCGCTTGCACGGTATCCGATACTCGTGAAGGCTCTGGAGTACAGGGATTTATGGCAACAATAAAAGATGTAGCTAAGCATGCTGGCGTTTCTACAACAACGGTCTCCCACGTTATTAATAAAACACGTTTTGTTGCAGAAGACACCAAAGCAGCCGTTTGGGCTGCTATTAAGCAGTTAAATTACTCTCCCAGCGCCGTTGCCCGTAGCTTAAAAGTCAATAATACAAAAACCATCGGTTTATTGGCGGCCTCCAGTGGTTCGCCCTATTTTGCAGAAGTTATACAGGCGGTTGAGGCCGCATGCTATAAAAAGGGTTACACCTTAATTCTGTGTAATGCTCAAAATAACTTAGAAAAGCAAGAGGCTTATCTGGCCATGCTGGCTCAAAAAAGAGTCGATGGCATGCTGGTTATGTGTTCCGAATACCCTACTCCGCTGCTTAATATGCTGCAGAACTATCATAATATTCCAATGATGGTGATGGATTGGGGTAAGCACAGCGACTTTACCGACAATATTGAAGACAACGGTTTTCACGGCGGATATCTAGCAACCCGATATCTTATCGATCGCGGTCACCGTGAAATTGCCACCATCACCGGGCAGCTTAATGAACATACCGGACGCGAGCGTCATAAAGGCTTTCTGCATGCGCTGAAAGAAGCAAAAATTACCATTCCTGATGAGTGGGTTATTGAGGCTGACTTCCACCCCCATGAGGGCTATGAAGGGATGATGAAGCTACTTGCCGCATCCAAGCGCCCTACGGCACTATTTTGCGGTGGTGATGTTATTGCAATGGGCGCGCTTTGTGCCGCAGGCGAAATGGGAATTCGGGTACCGGAAGATATTTCGGTTATCGGTTATGACAATATACGTAATACCCGTTTCTTTAATCCACCACTGACCACCATCCAGCAGCCCAAAGAAACCCTGGCTGAAATGGCTCTTGATATGCTGTTGGATAAAATCATTAATAAGCGTGAAACGTATAACTCAATTGAATTACACCCGGAACTGGTTGAACGTAATTCAGTGACTGATGGCCCTTTCTTAAAGAAATAATCACATTCTGTTTTCAGTCTCAGTTTGAGTTTCAGATAGAAAAAATAAAAAAATCCGGCAGTTATCAGCTACCGGATTTTTTCTTTTATATCGAGTTAACGCCGCTTACTTCAGGTACTCACCAGAACGCAGCGCTTCAATACGCTTATCCAGCGGCGGATGTGATAAGAACAGTTCGCTAAATGCCTTAGACTTACCATTAATACAAAAGGCCAGCATGGTTGACTCTTCCTGAGGTTCATAGCTGGTTTTTAACCGCTGTAGCGCCGCAATCATTTTTTCGCGGCCAACAAGCTTGGCAGAACCCGCATCCGCTCTGAATTCACGATGGCGGGAGAACCACATGGTGATAATGCTGGCCAGAACGCCGAATACCAGTTCAAGCACCATTGAAACCGCAAAATAGATCATCGGACTACCGGATGAACTTTCATTATCCCGATTGGATAAAAATCCTGCCGCTATCTGCGCAAGCAGTCGGGAAATAAAAATAACAAAGGTATTGACCACGCCCTGTAGCAGCGTCATGGTCACCATATCGCCATTGGCAATATGGCTGATTTCATGGGCTATAACGGCCTCAGCTTCATCACGGCTCATATTTTGCAGTAAACCGGAGCTGACAGCGACCAACGACGCATCTCTGCGTGCACCGGTGGCAAAGGCATTAATATCCGGTGCCTGATAAATAGCCACCTGTGGCATACCGATACCGGCCTGCTGAGACTGCCGTTTAACGGTTTCAAATAGCCAACGCTCAACCTCAGTACGTGGTTGCTCAATGACCTGACCACCAACCGAGCGCAGTGCCATCCATTTGGATAGCATTAAAGAAACAAAAGCACCACCAAAGCCGAAGATTCCGGCCATGATCATCAGTCCCTGAACGCTACGCCCTTGAATGCCGGTCAAACTGAGTACCAGTCCAAAAACCAACATAACAGCAAGGTTTGTTAATAAAAATAGCGCTATACGCATCATAAAATGGCATTCCCTCAGAGAAGTAAAAGATGTTTGTTACAACTCAAATAGTATGGGTTGATGGCGAAAATTCAAGAGCAATACCCCAATACTGAACAATTTGATCACAACTTTACAATTGTCAGTGACAAAGCGTAGCTTTGGGTATTTTTGCCAATGAAATTGATCGCTTAATTATCGTTGGCGCGGCCATATAAAAAAACAAGGCGCACAGTGTGCACCTTGTTCGTTTGAGCTAAACAATTTATTCGGGCTAAACAACAAGCCTGATTAGTTCTTTTTCGCCGCCGCTTCGGCTTTTTCAAGCGCAGCCAGATCTAATGCGATTAGCACCGTTTCGTCCAGATAAGGATCTGCGTCCTTATAATCTTTAGGCAAGTCTTCAAGAGATTTCAATGGTTTCTTACCATCGCGCGCTAAGCGCTCATTGATGCGCTTCAGACGAGTTGCATCGTCTTCATTGCTCTCTTTTTCCCGTTTTGCATAGTTAAGCGATATGGTGGCTCGCTTATCCTTATTGGCTTTATAACGGGCAATATCTTGCATAATAAACTGGAACTCAGGATCTTTCTCAATACGCTGTTGATGCTCTTTCGACAGCGTCGGTATATAACGGGTCTCATCACCGATAATGTTATAGCTCGCTTTATCTATGCTATCCCAAGGTAACGCATTGTCTTCAAAGCTTTCACCTGTTTCAACAGGGTCAATACCTGTCGGCATAATGATATCCGGCGTAACCCCTTTACGCTGGGTGCTTCCGCCATCTATACGGTAAAACTTCTGAATCGTGTACTGCACAGAGCCTAGTTCAGGCCAGTCAGGACGAAGCATCTGATCGTAAATACGATTTAAAGCACGATGTTGTTGAACGGTACCTTTACCGAAGGTTGGTTCACCAACGATCAGCGCACGGCCATAATCCTGCATAGCGGCAGCAAAGATTTCTGATGCTGAAGCACTAAAGCGGTCGACTAATACCACCAGAGGGCCTTTGTAATAGACTACATCGTCAGTATCGCTGTCTTCACGCACTTTGCCGTTATTATCCCGAATCTGAACAACCGGACCGCTAGGAATAAATAAGCCAGACAGAGACACCGCTTCGGTTAATGCCCCACCGCCGTTAGACCGTAAATCGATAATAATGCTGTCAACATTCTGCTTAGTCAGTTTTTGCAACTGAGTCTTCACATCTTCAGTCAAACCGACATAGAAGCCGGGAATATCTAATACGCCGACTTTCTTCTTACCGATGGTTTTAAGCGTCATTTTGACCGCACGGTCTTCAAGACGAATGCGTTCGCGGGTTAATACCACCGTTTTGGCTTTAGCACCTTTACCGGCAGGTAAAATTTCAAGGCGAACTTTACTTCCCTTCGGACCTTTAATCAGCGCGACAACATCATCAAGACGCCAGCCAATCACATCAACCATCGGCTTATCTTGCTGACCAACGCCAATGATCTTGTCACCGACGGCAATCGCTTTACTCTTAGCTGCCGGACCACCGGCGACCAGAGAGTTAATCTGAGTATAGTCATCTTCCATCTGTAATACCGCACCAATACCTTCCAATGAGAGACTCATTTCGGTATTAAACTGCTCGGTATTACGCGGGGATAAATAGTTGGTATGAGGATCGATCTCACGAGCAAACGCATTCATTAGCGTTTGGAATACGTCTTCACTCTTAGTTTGGGTTAAACGCTTGATCGCTGATTGATAACGCTTAGTCAGAATCTCTTTGATTTCCGGCCACTCTTTACCGGCTAACTTAAGATTCAGCGCGTCATACTTAACCTTTGCGTACCAAAGCTGGTCTAACTCTTCCTGAGTTTTTGGCCACGGTGATTTACTGCGATCGACTTCAATGGTGTCATCACCATCAAACGTCATCGGTTTATCCAGTAACGTTAAGGCATAGTTCAAACGTTCAAACCGGCGTTTCTGGGCAAAGTTATACAACGCATATGCCGTTTCCAGATTACCGGATTTAAGTTCTTCACCCAACGCCGTCTTTTTACCGGCAAAGCTTTCAACGTCTGATGCCAGTAATACGTTGTGACTAAAGTCCAACATATTCAGATAACGATTAAAGATTTTCTCTGAAAATGCGTCATCAAGCTCAAACTGCCGATAGTGGGAACGGGTAAACCGCGCCGTTACGCGCTCGCTCACCGTTGCATGCTGAGCTTCCTGTTTTAATTCAGGAAGCTGATCGATACGATAGGTTGTATCTTTCGCATAACTTAATCCCGCTAGAAATAAGCCTGCAATTGCCGTTAACCGGACTAAGTTATTCATGCCGTGCCAAACCTCCAACTCAGAACTGTAAGTGTTCCGCACGTACAATCATTGCTAAACCTGAAGCAAGCTGTACACGAACACCATCTTTTGCGATTTCAAGCACTGTGGCATCCATAGCACTTTTACCTGCACGAACTCGTACATTTTGCCCGGTCTTTAGTGCCGCCATATCCGCTGCGGATGCAGGACGGGACTTCTCAACTTCTTTTACTGGCACCGCTGCGCGTGGAGCCGCAGGTTGGGCTGGTTTAGATTTAGGCTGAGACTGATTACGCGAGGTCGGCTGAGCCGCCGTAGCACTTGGTGCAGGCTTTTTAGCCGCAGGACGAGGGCGACGATTTTGCGTAGCTTCTCCTGACTCGCGACGCTGGGCTGCACGCTGCGCCTGAACTCGGGCTTTCGCCTCTTCCAGTTGCTTACGCGCATGCTCAACGTGCTGCTCTTCCAGAGCACCACAATCTGCGCCATCGAGATCGACGCGCTGAGCATCAGCTTTGATACCGTGCAGGTAACGCCAGCTTGAAGTATATAAACGCAAAGCAGTACGTAACTGCGTTTTGCTGAACAGTGTTTCTTCTGGCAGCCGGGCTACGACATCCTGAAAAATACCGATCTTCAGCGGGCGTGCTTCCCCTTCAGTGGTGAAACAAAGAGGGAACTTTTCTGCCAGATAGGCAATGACTTCTTTACTACTGTTCAACTTAGGTTGATTTTCCATGAAATTTCCTGATTACAACGAGCTTGCCAACCAACGCAGGCACAAATTACGCGCCATTATAATGACGCTCTCAGTAAAAGCTACGTTATCCGCACTTCAAGTTTAAACTGATGACAATAAAAAACCGGTTAGCCTTGCGAAATATGCTTGGAAAGCACTGCCGCTAGGGCTTTCAGGCCAGATTCATCGTCATTGTCGAAACGGTTAAATACCGTACTATCAATGTCTAATACACCGATAATATCGTTACCTGAATAAACAGGTAACACAATTTCTGCGTTGCTCGCACTATCACAAGCAATATGTCCTGCAAACTTATGGACGTCATCAATTCTTTGAATTTTATTTTCTACAACCGCCGTACCACAAACACCCCGACCAACAGGGATTCGGGTGCAGGCAATTTTTCCTTGAAAAGGCCCTAGCACTAATACATCACTTTGTAATAAATAAAAACCGACCCAATTAACATCCTCAAGCCGTTCAAACAGCAAGGCACAGCTATTAGCTAGTGTTGCTATCAGATCGTTCTCAGCACTAATCAGTGCCGTTAAATCTCTGTGCAATTCGGTATAAAATGCTTGTTTATTCATCTTATCAACATAAGCCATGGATTAATCGGTTGTATATCTGAATTTAGTATAATTCATTGTTGCACATATACGCAGTTGACATCCCATTGCGCGCGATGTTTATTGTTAACCGCCCGCCAGTTTAACTTTAAAACCTTTCAATTCTAGCAGGACTTTTAGTTCATCGCGTTTATCGCCCTGAATTTCAATCACTCCGTCCTTAATTGCACCACCGCAGCCACATTTCTTTTTTAATTCGGCGGCTAACTTGTTTAAATCATCATCGCTAAGATCCAGCCCCGTAATAATGCAAACGCCCTTCCCTTTACGCCCGCTGGTCTGACGCTGAATTCTGACAATGCCATCACCTTTAGGCCGCTCAGCCTTAGCCTCATCCGGCTTAATTCGACCTGAATCGGTGGAGTAAACTAACCGGCTGTTATTATCCGTCATGATGTTTTACACCAGGCTGGCTAAGATGTCCCGCAGTGCTGCTGCAGGATTATTGGCTTGAGTTATCGGGCGCCCGATAACCATATAATCAACCCCGGCGGCCAGTGCCTGCGGAGGGGTCATAACCCGACGTTGGTCACCCAAATCGCTGCCCACCGGACGAATTCCCGGCGTAACTAATTGGAATGAAGGGCCAAATAGCGCCTTCAAATGTTCAGCCTCATGGGCAGAGCACACAACGCCATCTAAACCATTATCTTTAGACAAACGAGCAAGCCTTTCGGCATGTTGTTGCAATGAAGATTCAATGCCGATGCCGCGCAGATCGCTCTCGTCCATGCTGGTTAATACCGTGACGGCAATTAACTTAGGCGCATCGCTACCATAAGGCAGCAGTGCTGTTTTAGCCGCTTCCAGCATTCTCGCACCGCCACTGGCATGCACATCGACCATCCAAACGCCCAGCTCAGCCGCAGCGGCAACGCTCTTCGCCACAGTATTGGGAATATCATGAAACTTTAAATCAAGGAAAACGTCAAACCCACGATTGTGTAGCTCACGCACCAGTTCAGGCCCGCAAAGAGAAAACATCTCTTTGCCAATTTTTAAGCGACAATCTTTTGGCTCTATCTGATCGGCCAGTTCAAGGGCCGAGCGTTGGTTATCAAAATCCAGAGCAACAATAATGGGTGAAGTCGAGCTCGACATGTTTATTTCCTGTAAGACTATTAACACCGTGTACCCGAGTATCAGGTACTAATATATTTTCTATTGACCATCTAATCCGCGAATCGGCTTAACGGTTGACCACGCCCGGCAAGACGGGCAGTGCCAATAAAGCGAACTTGCCGTCAGACCGCACTTTTCACAACGATAGCGCGGCTTAGTTCTGATTTGCTCGCCAACCATATTGCGTAAAACAATCAGGCTTTCTTTAGCCCGGCCTTCTTCAGCATCCGCTAACTGATAATCCATCAGGCGGTAGAAACCACGCATGGTCGGATGACTCTGTAGCTGGCGGTTAATATAGGTTTGAGCAACATCTCGCCCCTCGCGAAGCTCCAGTATATCGGCCAGCATTAACTCGGCCGAAGACCCTGTTTGTTCAGCCACACAGCGTTTTAAATAATTTAACCATTCTTCAGGACGATCTAATCGTTGATAGCATTCATACAGCATAGGTATGGTTTCGCTGACAAAGTCCTTATCTTGTTCGATAACGCGTTCAAGCTCATTAATCGCTTTAACATCATCGCCGCGGGCAATCCAAATTCTGCCCAGCATAATCGAGACTCGGGCGCAGTTACTGTCTGCCGCTGAGGCCTTTTTCAATAACCCCATCGCTTTATCCAAGTCGTCAGAGCTCATGGCCAACAGCGCCAATTCACAATAGAAATGGGCAATTTCAACGCGCAATGCGTCTTTACCTGACTTAATCAGCTTCTCTGCGACATCAATCGCCTGAAGCCAGTCGCTGGTCGCCTGATGAATAATTAATAATTGCTGCAATGAGGCTATTCTAAAGTCTTCTTCATCAATAAGCTGAGTAAACATGTGTTCAGCCCGGTCATACACACCGGCAGCCATGTAGTCTCGCCCTAATTGCTGGGTCGCCAATAGCCGCTGTTCAAAAGACAGAGAGGCACTTTCCATTAACGACTGGTGAATTCTTATCGCGCGATCAACCTCGCCCCTGGAACGGAACAGGTTGCCTAATGTCAGGTGGGCTTCGAATGCGCCGCCGTCCTCTTTAAGCATATCAACAAAAAGATCAACGGCTTTGTCTTGTTGGTTAGAAAGAAGGAAGTTGACACCGTCCACATAACCACGGGACAGTTTATTTGCCTCTTGTTGACGCTCCTGCTGTACTCCTCTTCGGCCCATATACCAGCCGTAAGCAGCAGCCACGGGCAGTAACAGAAACAGCAGTTCAAGCATACAACATTATTCCTTATTGGATGACGGTATCATCGTCGCAGACGGATTACCCGCCGATGCTGAGGAGTCAGTTTGTTGTAAGCGTTTAATTTGGCGCTCGGCCCGGCCTAAGCGTAACCGCAAACGCAGGTAGAACAACCCGCTGACCAGCCAGCCCAAAAGAAAACCGCCACCGAATAAAACGGCCAGCAGAGTGGATAATGCATAGTCTCCCTTAGCAACCAAAAAGTTGAAGGTGACAACTTGCTCGTTATGCGCACCTAATGTCACTGAAATAATCAGAATGACGATAACCAACAATACAACCAGTAAATATTTCACATTGCTATCCAAAATAAAGATAAACGGATGAATTATACCAAGAATACTTTACCTATTTTCATCTTAACTTAGCATTTCTACTCGCAGATAGAAAATCGGATTTTATCTTACAACCACTTTATAGCCGGTTAATAATACTATCACACTATATGAGAGGGCTTTTGTCATAGTATTGATTATTCCTCACACTTTTCTGTCCCAGCAGCACCGGCAAACTGATCCAGCCGCATAACTTTACGATCGATGAACCAACAGGCCAGAAAGGCAAATAATCCGCTAAGTATAATAGAGACCATCAGATCTTCAGACCAATGCATCCCTAATAATAAACGACTTCCGGCCACTGTGACGGCCCAAATCATTAAAATAGTTGCGCTAACATAACGGCGACGTGGCCAGAGTAACCCAATGCCTAGCAAAGCCCATGATGCAGTAAACATGGTATGCCCCGACGGAAATGAATAGCCGGTCTCGCGCTCCCAGTGTTTAGACAACCATGGCGGAACCCGATCTTCATTTTTAAGTTTCTGCTCAACAATGCGGGCGCGCTCTTTGCGCGGGAGCGAGTAAAAAGCAGCATCATCGATTTGAAACTCATTTTCCAGCCACAGCACAAAAGGCCGCGGCTCTTCGACCGTTTCTTTAATTGCCGATTTGATCGCCTGCCCGCCGACAATAGTGACGGCCAGAATAGCGATAAGATATAAGCCTTTTCTCATTATCGGCAATTTCAGTTGCCAAACAAACCACAGCGCAAGGACCACGCTGGTTAATGCTCCCCAAGGCGAACTGGAGGTTTCAGTGATCCAAAATAGCGGTTTAAGAAAGGGATTGTTTTCCGAAGGGGTCCAGAACCAGTCGCTAACCCAGACAATTAATGGCATCGCTAAAAGAATTAAAACGCCACAGGCGGTTCGTTTTGCCAGACTTAACATACTACTTTCCAACTTAAATCGATTTAGGCCGCACATAATCCCACAAAATGACTAAAAATAGTAAAAATAGTAAAAATACCGCACTCTAACCAACTGATTTTTTATTAACTATCTTGCAACAAAATCAATCTGATTAGATTATACTGATACGCCTTATTATGCGGATTAGCTTATAGCCCTC
This sequence comes from Budvicia aquatica DSM 5075 = ATCC 35567, assembly GCF_000427805.1. GTDB lineage: Bacteria > Pseudomonadota > Gammaproteobacteria > Enterobacterales > Enterobacteriaceae > Budvicia > Budvicia aquatica. The sequence goes on from NZ_ATYS01000032.1 coordinate 48,870, forward strand.
AGTTTATGGCTAATCACGGCTAAATTATTTGTAAATAAATCAAGACGCATTGCGTAGTCATTTATTATTGGAGAGTATCATGCAGCTAAAAAGAGTGGCAGAAGCGAAACTACCGACCCAATGGGGAGATTTTCTTATGATCGGTTTTGAAGAGCTTGCCACGGGGCATGACCATGTCGCTCTGGTTTTTGGCGATATCAGCGGTGATGAGCCGGTATTATCCCGCGTTCATTCAGAATGTTTGACCGGTGATGCACTGTTTAGTCTGCGCTGTGACTGTGGTTTTCAGCTTGAAGCCGCCCTACAGCACATCGCAGAAGAAGGTCGAGGCGTGCTTATTTATCATCGCCAAGAAGGCCGTAATATCGGGCTGCTAAATAAAATTCGGGCTTATGCTCTGCAGGATAAAGGCGCAGATACCGTTGAAGCTAATCACCAGCTCGGTTTTGCCGCCGACGAACGCGACTTCACTCTCTGTGCGGATATGTTCAAATTATTGAGCATTAAGTCAGTTAATCTGCTGACCAATAACCCAAAGAAAGTCGAAATTCTGACTGAGGCAGGGATTAACATTGCTAACCGCGTGCCGCTGCTGGTTGGACGTAATCCTAAGAATGAAAAATATCTGGATACCAAAGCGGCTAAGATGGGCCACTTACTGGTTAAGTAAATTATCACCAGCCCGCGTTCAGCGGGCTGGTACTGATACTGATACTGATACTGATACTATCGTATCGGCAGTTCGATATTCTTAAACAGCGCTTCCATCTCTTCAACCGATCTTAATGCCACCGCTTTATCGACAATATCGCGCGTTAAGTGCGGGGCAAAACCTTCAATAAAGCTGTACATATAGCTACGCAGGAACGTCGTACGACGGAAACCTATCTTAGTGGTACTGTGCGGGAAGATATGACTGGCATCCAGCACCACCAAATCAGGGTCCTCTATCGGGTCTACGGCCATATTTGCCAACACCCCGACGCCTAACCCTAAGCGAACATAGGTTTTGATGACATCGGCATCGGTGGCGGTAAATACTATCTTAGGCGTTAGCCCTGCTCGGCCGAAAGCCACATCCAGTTCAGAGCGGCCAGTAAAGCCAAAGGTGTAGGTCACCAACTGGTATTCAGCCAGCTCTTCGATAGTAATACTCTTTTTAGCCGCTAACGGATGATCGGACTTCACAACCACTGCGCGGTTCCAATGGTAGCAAGGCAGCATCACTAAATCTTCATACAGGTGGAGCGCCTCTGTCGCAATGGCAAAGTCTGCGCTGCCTTTAGACACCGCTTCTGCTATTTGAGTTGGCGACCCCTGATGCATATGCAAAGAAACCCGCGGATAACGCTCTATAAACGCTTTAATCGACTTAGGTAATGCATAGCGGGCCTGAGTATGCGTGGTAGCCACATACAGCGAGCCTTGGTCCGGATAAGTATGCTCGCCGGCTACCGCCTTAATGGCATCAATCTTCGACAGAACTTCTCTGGCGATGCGTATCACTTCTTGTCCCGCAGGCGTCACTTCGGTTAAGTGTTTACCGCTACGGGTAAATATTTGAATACCTAACTCATCCTCCAGCATTCTGACTTGCTTGCTGATGCCGGGTTGTGAAGTGTAGAGCCGCTCGGCGGTAGAAGAGACATTCAGATTATGATTGACCACTTCTACAATATAGCGAAGTTGCTGTAATTTCATTCTTTACACCACCACTTAACGAGTATCCAAAAGACGATAAAATATGCGTTATTCTTCAAGTTTGATCGGTGAGTGAAAGGTTAAAACAGTCACCCCACCAAATCGTTATCAGAAGTACTATCACCGGACGAATAAGAATAGACCCAAAATAATTCGAGTTGCATCAAGGCTGCAAAGGAGCTAGTCCCGATGAGCTTACTCAGGTAAGTAATTCGGGTGAGCGAGCGCAGCCAACAAAGATGTAGCTTGAAGTATGAAGGGTATAGACTAAATATCAACTTATCGTACGCAAGACTGATGAAATAAAAAACGCCCCGCAGTTAAATTACATGCAGGGCGTTATATATCAAGCAATATTCAACTTATGCTTTGAGTTTCATTACTTTTTAGCTTCAATCCACTTACCGTCAACATAAAACACTGACCAGCCGGTGGCTTTTCCGTCTTTCTCTGAAGAGACATACTGTTGTTTAGTCTTACGGCTAAAGCGAACAATGGTCTTATTTCCGTCAGGATCGGTCACCGGAGCATCAGCCAGGTAGCTTAATTTCTCAGGTAAACGGTCTTTAAAGCGACGCAATTCTTCCACCGTAGGCGCCCGAGTTTCACGAGATTTAGGGAACGTATTCGCCGCTAAGAAAACGCCTGCTGCACCGTCACGTAAAACGAAGTAAGCATCAGACTTTTCGCAAGCAAGCTCTGGCAACGGAACCGGATCTTCTTTTGGCGGAGCAATGTCACCATTACGTAAAATCTTGCGGGTATTCTTACATTCAGTATTAGTACAACCCATGTATTTACCGAAACGCCCGACTTTCAGGTGCATCTCGTTACCACATTTTTCGCACTCAATAACCGGACCGTCATACCCTTTGATGCGGAACTCACCCTCTTCGATCTCATAACCATCACATTCCGGATTATTACCGCAAACGTGAAGCTTATGCTTATTGTCGATCAGGTAGCTGTCCATGGCCGTACCACATTTATGGCAACGATGGCGGGCACGCAACGCATTGGTTTCTGCGTCATCCCCTTCCAGCACGTTGAGTACTTCCGACTCAGGAATAAGGTTAATGGTTTGCTTACAGCGCTCTTTGGGGGCTAAGGCATAGCCTGAACAGCCAAGGAACACGCCGGTACTGGCAGTCCGGATCCCCATTTTACGACTACAGGTCGGACAATCCAGCGAGGTCAGCACCACCTGATTAGGACGCATTCCGCCCTCTTCAGGATCTTTTTCAGCGATTTCTAGCTGATTGCTAAAGTCAGCAAAGAAATCATTCAGTACGCCTTTCCACGATGCTTTATTGGTCGCAACGTTATCCAGATCGCTTTCCATACGCGCGGTGAAATCATAATTCATCAGTTCGCGGAAATTTTCTTCCAGACGGTCGGTGACAATCTCACCCATTTTTTCAGCGTAGAAACGACGGTTTTCTGTATGAACGTAGCCGCGATCCTGAATAGTCGAAATAATAGACGCATAGGTAGACGGACGACCAATACCGCGTTTTTCCAGCTCTTTCACCAAGGAGGCTTCACTAAAGCGCGCCGGTGGTTTGGTAAAGTGCTGAGTCGGTAATAGCTGGTCAAGATTAAGCTGGCTGCCTACGGCAACAACCGGCAGCGTCTTATCTTCATCATTTTTACGCAACGCAGGTAATACGCGAGTCCAACCGTCAAAGCGTAAAGTACGACCTTTAGCTTTAAGTAAGAACTCTCCCGCTTTAACCGTCAGCGTGGTTGAGTCATATTTGGCCGGCGTCATCTGGCATGAAACAAACTGGCGCCAGATTAGCTGATAAAGACGCTGAGCATCAGACTCCATATCTTTTAGCTGTTCTGAAACCACGTTAACGTCGGAAGGACGAATGGCTTCATGGGCCTCTTGAGAGTTCTCTTTGCTGCTGTATTGGTTCGGCTGAGCCGGCAAGTATTTATCGCCAAAGTTGTCGCCGATATAACCACGCACCATGGTTAACGCATCCTGGCTCAGGTTGGTTGAGTCGGTACGCATATAGGTAATATGACCTGCTTCATACAGACGCTGGGCCATCATCATGGTTTTCTTGACGCCAAAGCCTAAACGGGTACTGGCAGCCTGTTGTAGCGTAGAGGTAATAAAGGGTGCCGACGGCTTGCTGCTGGTCGGTTTATCTTCACGCTCTAGCACTTCGTAACGGGCTTTCTCTAGCAGCGCAACCGCAGCATGAGTTTCGTCACGGGTAACCGGTTTAAAGGCTTTATCATTACGATGTGTAACCTGCATTTGCAGCGCAACATCGCTACCATTATTGAGGTCAGCATGTAATTCCCAATATTCTTCAGGAACAAACGCTTTAATCTCACGCTCACGCTCAACCACTAACCGTACCGCAACCGACTGAACGCGGCCGGCAGATAACCCGCGGGCGATTTTCTTCCACAATAATGGCGAAACCATATACCCCACAACCCGATCCATAAAGCGGCGGGCCTGTTGGGCATTAACCCGGTCAATATTCAGTTCACTAGGTTGTTCAAATGCCTGTTGAATGGCATTTTTAGTAATTTCGTTAAACACCACCCGACGGTAGCGGCTATCATCACCACCGATAACTTCCCGCAGGTGCCATGCGATGGCTTCCCCTTCGCGGTCAAGGTCGGTTGCGAGATAGATGGTGTCAGCTTTTTCAGCCAGTGCTTTAAGTTCAGCGACAACTTTTTCTTTACCAGGCAGAATTTCATAACGAGCAGCCCAGTCATGATAAGGATCGATTCCCATGCGATTAACTAACGCCTGTTTCGCATCCTTTTTCACTTTCTTGGCTTTGCCGTCTTTATCTTTCGCTGGGGCGCTGCTTTTAGTAGTTGCTGACCCACTGGTAGGCAAATCCCGGATATGACCAACGCTGGACTTAACCACGTAGTCATTTCCTAAGTATTTATTAATCGTTTTGGCCTTTGCCGGGGACTCCACAATGACGAGCGCTTTACCCATAATATTGTTTACCTAAATTAGCCTTCAATTACTGAATTATGGCATTTCAAAAATTTACGCGGGTTAATGAAGAAGCATGCCTGTTTATATGTCTACTATATTGTAGCGAAAATATAGGATATCAACGGCTATTCGATGAATCACTACGCTAAACATGCTGCGGAGATCGCTAACAACCATCGAATAGTTGCAAACAAAAATGCTGGATCGGCACCCGAAAGCACATAACTCTACCTGATAAAAAGCGCTACGCAACAAAATTAGCTTAGTGAATTTCTTTTTAACGACAAATTTTGATGCTATCAATCCCCCCTAAAATCCAGATAACTTACCGCTTAACGCATTGATCTGGCTTACTCAGAAAGCTAAAATAGCTTACCCAATTGACTAACCGGAGCTATTTTATGCGGAACGATACAGCCCCTATTTCCCGTCAGGCATTACTGGAAGAAGCAAACCTGCTGATTAAAAATCATGAGGACTTCATTCATGGTATTGAAGCCACTGACGTTGAGCAAAAAGGTGATGTTTTAGTTTTTCGCGGTGAGTTCTTTCTCGATGAAGATGGATTACCGACGCGAAAAACAACGGCGGTATTTAATATGTTTAAACACTTGGCTCACGTTTTGTCAGCGAAGTATCATTTAGAGTGATAGCTATAACGTCGCTGCAGATAACAGGCAGATAACAGAAAGGGCCTATCGGCCCTTTTTGTTTTACCCAAACCACGCAATCATCACACTAATGGCTTCTGACCACGCTGCCACCAGCGCAATAACAACCGGTCAGCACCTTCAGCCATACTTCCGCTTAAACGGTCTACCAAGCGTTTACGCTGCGCATATCGCACACTAATCACATCATGGTCTTTCATTTGGGCAATCACTAAATCATCGCTGGTACCGATTTCATCAACCAGCCCTTTTTCCATCGCCTGAGAACCAAACCAGTGTTCTCCGGTTGCTACGCTGTCAATATCCAGCGATGGGCGTTGCTGATGAACAAACTGTTTAAACAGTTGATGAGTTTCATTCAGCTCTTCACGGAATTTCTCTCTGCCCTGATCGGTATTTTCACCAAACAGCGTCAGAGTACGTTTAAATTCACCTGCGGTGTGCAGCTCAACGTCAATATCATTCTTTTTCAGTAAGCGATGAAAATTCGGTATTTGAGCCACAACGCCGATAGAACCAATCACGGCAAAAGGGGCGGCAACAATGTGGTCGGCCACGCAGGCCATCATATAACCACCGCTGGCGGCTACTTTATCAACAACGGCCGTTAAGCGAATTCCGGCTTTACGCAGGCGATCCAATTGAGAAGCGGCCAAACCATAGCCATGCACCATTCCGCCCGGGCTTTCCAGCTTAAGCAGCACTTCATCTCCCGGTTTAGCAATAGCTAAAATCGCCGAGATCTCTTCACGCAGAGCCTCAACCTCATGTGCATCAATGCTGCCTTTAAATTCCAAAACATAGACGCATGACTTGGGGGCTTTCCGATCGCCAGCTTTGGCTGCCAATTTAGCCTGCTTCGCTTCGGCTTTGTCTTTTTTCTTCTGTGCTTTATTCCATACTTTCTGTTCAGCATCCCCCATGCGGGCGAACTTCATTCTTTGCTGCATTTCGCGGTATTCTTCACCTAAATCCGTCAGGCTTAGTTCACCACGACGCCCTGATTTGCGCTGATTAGCACTAATAATCAGTAATGCAACGGCGGCGATTGCGATAGCAAAAGTTGCGATTTTAGCTAAAAACAGACCATACTGATAAATCCACTCCACAGATATCTTCCTATAAAATTAAACAAAACTGGTGATAAGCCAACACAATTCAAGCAGACAGTGTCATTTCCTGCTAGTTTAATTGCGTTGTTGGTTTATCTGCAATACTCAGGTACTTGGCATTTCAACGAGTACAAAGGGTATAAATATACAGTAAGGAGAGATTATGCACTACCAGGCACCGAGCGATTTACTTAACCAAAAAATTATTATGGTCACTGGCGCCAGTGACGGTATTGGAAAAGAAGCCGCTCTGACATACGCCCGCCACGGTGCGCGGTTAATCCTGCTAGGCCGTACCGAATCAAAACTACTGCAAGTACAGCAGGCAATTGCCCAACAGGGAAGTCTGCCCGCCACGGTTTATGCTTTTGATTTATTAAACGCCAAGCCTGCGGATTACAAAACGCTGGCTGAAAAAATCGCTAAAGAGTACGGTCATCTGGACGGATTATTGCATAGTGCCGGGCTGCTGGGAGAAATTACCCCACTGGCAGAACAAGATCCTGAGCAGTGGAATCAGGTTATGCATGTCAATCTCAATGCCGGATTTATGCTGACTCAGGTAATGATTCCCCTACTGCTACAGGCGCCAAAAGCCAGTCTAATTTTCACCAGTTCAGGCGTGGGCCGTAAAGGCCGCCGCGGATGGGGTGCCTATTCGGTATCTAAATTCGCAACTGAAGGCCTGATGCAGGTCTTAGCCGATGAATATCAGGACTCTAACCTGCGGGTTAACTGTATTAATCCCGGCGGCACCCGTACCTCAATGAGAGCCTCTGCGTTTCCTGAAGAAAACCCGAATAATTTAAAAACCCCGGCGGATATTATGCCGACCTACTTATATGTGATGGGTGACGATAGCCAAAATGAATCTGGCATAAGCTTTGATGCTCAACCAGGCCGCAAGCCCGGTCCGGCGTGATAGCTAATTAAGCGGATGACCAACAAAAAGGCCACCCTCACGGATGGCCTTTTTCATACTAATGACTAAATTATTTAGTCATTAACTTCTGTAAGCAACCGACAAACAGCTCAACGCTGGTTTTCAATTGTTTTTCATCAAAGTCAAACTCTGCCTGATGGTGACCCGCTTTAAGGTCTGCACCTACGATAAAGTAAATTGATTTACCACCGTGGCGCTGAACACGCTTAGCCAGAACGGTCGCATCTTCACTACCACCGAACGAACGCTCAGCAACCGCAGTCAGTTCAGGATATTGACCCACAACGCTGGTTAATACATCAATCAGCTCTTGGTCGTTTTGCAGATCGACCGCTTCACCCATCACTTCGCTTTCTAAGCGCAGATCAAAGCTCTGAGCGGCGCCTTTAGCCATGCGCTCAACCTGTTCTGCCATAAAGCTATTGATGGACTCATCTTCACCGCGAACTTCAACCTGCAGTTCACCGTAAGAAGGCACAACGTTACGGCCTTCACCGGCACGGATAACGCCCACGTTAATACGTGACATGCCTTTACCATGACGGGAAATACCCAACATTTGAGTCGCTGCATGGCAAGCACCCGCCAGTGCATTACGGCCAAGATGAGGTTCAGCGCCTGCGTGAGCCGGAGCTCCGTAGAAGCGGAAATCATATTTAGTCGTACACAGGAAGTTATTCGGGTTAATCACGATCTCGCCGGTTTTAGCGATAAAACCGATGTGCATACCTAAGAAGTAATCAGCATCGTCAACGATACCGCTTTCAGCCATAGGTCTTGCACCACGAACGCCTTCTTCAGCCGGTTGGAAAAGTAACTTCACTTTACCGCTCAGTGAACTGCCATTCTCGACTAACCATTTTGCAATACCCAGACCGATAGACATATGTCCGTCATGGCCACAGGCATGCATCAGACCCGCGCTTTTAGATGCGAAATCACCGCTGTTAGGAATATGATCGCCGGCAGCACATTCCTGCACGGCAACACAGTCAATATCAAAACGAAGAGCAACGGTTGGGCCCGGCTTGCCGCTGTCAAATACGGCCATACAGCCCGTCAATCCGTCCATTTCAGCCAACAGAGCTTCATCAGCGCCACGTTCTCTGGCCAGCGCTAAACCACGTTCAACGACGTCCGCTTTACGACCACGAACGAACTCACGGTTAATCACTTTAGGCCCGGCGATAACGTCAAGTCCCATGCCGCGCAGTTCAGTAATTAAGCGTGCAGTAGTCATAAACTCGGTCCAGCCGATTTCAGGAAAACGGTGAAGTTCACGACGCCATGTTACTAGTTGGTTTAAATCAATTGTTGACATTATTCTTTTCCTTTATCGTTATTACAGCATAACTAAAGCAACAAATATGACCGCTACAATCATTGACGGACCAGTACGCTTGACTAACTCCACCGGGTTCACGTTAGCCAGACCAGCACAAACAATAACCACACCGGCAATCGGAGACATTGTACGACCCAATGCACCAGTCATAGCCGCTGCCATACCTAAGTCAGGAATGGTATATCCCAGATCAAGTGCCTGACGGGTTACGGTTCCATTAAAGGCTAATGCCGCAGCATCACCAGATCCGGTAATTGCACCCATCAAGAATGGACCAATTGTTCCGCCCCAACGCGCAAATTCTGGGTGTACTTTTAAGAAGGTAATAAAGGTTTCGATCAAACCAGATGACTGTAAACCAGCAGCAAACACGCCGGCTGCAATGATGATACCTAATACATCACCATAGGCATGACCCATACCGTTAAAGAACTGTTTAGTCATGGTGCTTGGGTTACAACGAGTAATAATCAGCGCATAAATAGCACCGATAACCATCGCTGCCGGAACGCCCATTTTAATGTTACCAAGCCACGTAGTTAAACCGCCAACCAGTAGAAGAACTAATGGCACAAAAGGTGCGGTTGCATATAAATAGTTGGTTTTAACGGCGACTTTAGTTTCAACGTCAGAAGCAGCCTGTGCAGTTCCGCTGTCAGCTAACTCAACGCGGTACTCTTTACGCACTAAAGCAACAATAGAAAGGCCTACGGCAGCAATACCACCAAGAGCCAGGCTATATTTGGCATGATATTGAATCAAATCAATAATGGACATGTGCTGATAGCCAGAGGTACCGGCCATAACTTCATTGTATAGGTTACTCACGAAGGCGTTATGGGAGAAACCCGGGCTTAAGAATGAGCCAATGGTTCCGCTAAGTACTGCCGCACCTGCGATAGCAGGATGGATTCTGGCACCAATTAACAGAGGGATTAACGTTGCACCTACCGCTGCCGCACAACCTGCTGCAGAAGGAATTGCGATGTTAATAAAGAAAGTCACAATAACAGTTACCGGGATCAGGAAGAAGCCCAGTTTATTCATGCCGCCGGCTAAAGCACGAACCAAATGCATATCACATTCGGTATACTTCATCACGTAAGCAAAACCCATACTCGCACAAATTGCCTGTATTAGATTACCTGACGTCATACCAGTGCCAAAGGCATCAAGTGCGTTCATCGGCGCAAGGCCAACGATACACAAAGCAAGGCCTGAGCCAATTAACACCATCCGCGTTTCATACTGTTTTATCAGTAAAAATACTGTGATTGCAACAATCACCAGTGCAATAATTTGAACCATATTATACTCACTATCTGCTAATTAAAATTGCAATCAATATGACTGCGTCCATACCCTATTACAAATATACTCAAATAAAATAGAAACGAGTGTCTGACGAATAAATTATATCTTAAAATTATATTTCTGCACTGCTGCACTATAGCAACTGAGTGATTGATATCGTTGATGGATGTCAAAAAACGATAAATTCAATGAACAAAAAGATACTCGAGTACAATCTTATACTACCACAACACATCAGATACAGATAAGCACATCACAAATCAAGCGTAACATTATGTAATTTAAATAGAAAAAACAAAAACAATCTAAGAGAGTTTAATTGCTATGAATTGCAACAAAACTAGAACCTTTCAATTACATATTTACTGTAAACCATACCAAAAGATAACTTTTTAGCGGTTATTTAATATACCAAATAGTTACTTTTGGAAAAAACATAAAATTAATAATCATTTAAATAATACAAGGTTTAACTTATGTTATATATGCATCTTATATTTCTATGTGTGTTATCGACTTTTTTATCAATAAGCCCCTTGCTTAATAATCCCAACCATTTACTACTTTTCTGAATAACGCTAAAACCACACTAATAGCCTTGTCTGCATAATGGTTATTGCGCCAATAAATCGATAAATTTCGATTATACGCTTCGCCCCAAACTGTCTTTTGCAATCACCTGAAAATCATTAAAACTCTTACTGTTCAGTAACCGTTTAGTGGCTTTTTCACGTACAAAGGTGACAAACAGATCGTAAATTGCCATTGCTTCCTCATACTCAGCCTTACTGATGGCCAGTAAAAAAATAACGTTAGCCACCTCTTTCTTCTCTTTATTCCACTCGATGCCATTAGGGGCAAGAATCGTCACAACCACCGTTTTATTTGCCAACAGCCCCAGTGAGTGAGGTAAGGCGATGCCCTCTCCCAACAGTGTTGACACAATAGACTCCCTCTCCACCAGCGACGGATAGAAGTCCTTGGTGACATAACCGTCAGATTCTAGCTGCTTACACACCTTCTTAAATAAGGTTTCCTGAGTCATTTTCCCTTTAACTATCATGAAGTTTCTTTCATCAAAGAAACGTTCAAGAATATAAGGTTTGGTCCGGTCAACCATTGCCAGCCGTCCGACTTGCTCCAGTTGATAAGGCGTAGGGAAAGGGGCAATTTTGATAATAGGCTTATTCTTCTCCGTCAGCCTGACGGTTGTAATAACAAAATCTTGCTCGACCGACTCCAGCTCTTCATATTCACGCAGGGAGATCACCTGCTGGATTTTCAGCTGAGGAAATTCCCGCACAATCTTGGCTTCAATCACTCTGATCGTAGAGTTACCGGAGTCCGTAACCAGCAGAACATGAGGATGTCGGGTATAGCCGACGCTATAGTTACGTTCCAGCCCGACACCGATATGAACCGCCAGATAGCCCATTTCATCTTCGCTAATAGCATAAGGAATACGGTCTTCCATATTAGCCATTGCGCTCAGCGTGACATCATAGGCAAACGGATAATATTGTTTAATGTCTGACAATAGCGGGTTTTTAGTATTTATCTGATAGCGGACCCGGGTCATCATCGCGGTCAGATGAGTTGAGAGGTCTGTTTTAAGTTTAATATCGCTACGTAAGTCATAGTTATAGGAGTCATTGATATAGCTAAGAATATAGTCAACCAGCTCATCGCCATTATGCTCCCCGTTTTCACCGGCAACCGTATTATAGTTGTAAGGAATACGACGGGCAGAAATCTGAACGCCTAAATACTTTTCTTCTGCCGGAGAGATACCGCTTCCGAGAAAGAAAGCAAATCCCTTAGCAATCTCACTTACGGCACTTTTAATAACGCTGTCCATTTCATCAGCCACAAAATCGACCAGTTCGTGTCCACGGGTAATGCGTAAAATAGAGACCGCACAGCTAAAAATCAGATACTGACGCCCTTCATTAGTCAGGCGAATATCAAATCGGTTAACGCTGTTTTGTAAGATTTTTTCGATATAGGTCAAATCGATATTGGTCAGAATATCTTGCTTGAAATTATTTACCGACCGCTCATTTTCCATAGAAAAAAGATGCCAAAGAATATCGATAATACAAGACCGGATAGTATGCTCAGCCCCTTCCAGCTTCATCCCCTGACGAGGAACGGTATCTAAGGTAATCTGATACTTATTCAGATGCTCACGCACTGACACCATATCGTGCTGTAAAGTACCACGGCTGACAAACCACTCTTCGGCAATGTCATCTAGCTTAATCGGCAGTGAAGCCATTAAAAATTTAAGCAGTAGCGCGTCAATTCGCTCTTTCGAAGTGCGGGGAATCGCTTTGATTTGGTGTTGTTGCATCGGTAACGTGGCAAAGTCTTTGGCATTATCCACTTTAAGTTGATAGCCCAATCCGCGCTCATACACAATTCTCGCACCATAGTCCGCCAGCACATCGTTCAGCGCGGTGACATCGGTACGAATAGTCCGGGTCGACACATCAAAACGCTTAGCCAACTCTTCCTGAGGAAGGGTTTCAGACTGAATAGCATCAAATAAATAAGCGAGACGTTGATAAGGAAACAGAGCCACAGACGTACCTTTAATTTAATCAGCAACACATGAAAGCACTAATATTGACTATTATGCACTGATTTCATAGAAAAAGCCTTTCCAATGAAGGCTTACGCTCCACGATCACACACATTAATCGTCCTCAGTGTAGCCACTCAGAGTACAGGAAAGGTCAAAAGATTAACCAAGTTGGCGGGCAAAAAGGCTAGATGATCAGTCAGAATATGGCGCAAGTATTGACTTGTTATCAATATGATTTTTTGTGAAACAGAGCCAATCTAAGCTGATAATGTTTGAAGTTCATAGGATATTCCCGCTTAACCAAGCGCTGGTTTGTTAGCTAAAACCTGGATGATTCGCTGCGCTCACCCTGCGGGCCATTCACGAGGCGAATGTTTGCTTCGCCTACGGCTCTCGTTCCCGTTTTCACGGGGATGACGGGGGAGGAACTGTTTGCAAAACAAGTATTCGTATCGCGTCTAGCTTAAGGAAATGCTGAGCGAAGCATCCAGCCTTTAAGCCGTTATCTCTAACCGTTGCCCCCAAGGTCGTCATCCCCGTGAAAACGCACTACTGTCCGGAATAAATAAAAAGATATCAAAAATGGAAAACCAATTGCTTATCAATAAGTAAGTTGGTTTTCCTTCGTCGCTCTCTTGCTAAGCCCCCATCAAAACTCACTGGATGAAATAAGGCCCCTCTCACTTCTGATAACAATATCCACAGACTCTTTTGAGGTTGACTTTTTTGCCGATAAATCGATAACAATAAATAGGCTATCAGTGACGTTAATATCTGTATACGAACTGCGTTATAACTGCGCCCTAAGTATTGCTTTATCTTTAAATGCTGTTTTATCCACTTGAAAAACAACTCTATTTCCCAGCGGCTTTTATATAACATGGCGATTTCAATGGCCGGACTTTCAATATCATTTGTGGCAAAAATCAGCGGGACCGGATTACCTTCGCGCGCGACAGTGACTCTCCTTAACGGACGAACGTACCAATTTCTTTTCCCTCCCCGTGGATGAGTATTCTTAAACTTCACCATTTCATCCGAAAGAATAACCGCCTTATCATCCTCAGGGATGATGCGAGATTCGACAACGGACAGGCTGACATTATCCTTAAATCGGGTCACAAAACGGGCATTCTTAGATTCAAAGGATGCCCACCAGTTATAGTCACAGTAACCTTTATCGAAAACGTAAGTGGCATATTCTTCGAGATTGAGCTTCATCCCTTCAGTCAAATCGTTCACGTTTGCGTGCGTAAATGAACAATCAACCGGTGATGAAACATTAGCGTTATAGAGTAAATGCAATTTAATCCCTTGGGTAAAGCCGTTTCGAGATAAACGCGTCCATGGGTCAAAATATCGGCCCTTCAGAGTAAAACTGGTGGAATCAATGAGATATAGCGCATGCGTGTAGTTTTTACGGATACGGCGAGAAACGAAGGACATGAGGTGTGTAGCCACTTGAAAGAAAATGTCGCAAGAGCGTCGAGCATTGGCATCGGATAACGTTGAACGGCGAACAGGGGGACAACCCAGTCGAGGATGATGAGAAGTATGAAAATTAAAGCTGGCTTCTAATGAACGTAAACTGGGGACAGCAGCCAACTGAGCATAAAGCATAAAGACCAATTGATGCCAGCAAGTAAAGCCTTTTGAATACTTATCGGCTTGAAACTGCTGAACTAAAGAATCGAAATATTGGCGAGGAAAAGCCTTCATAATGTGTTCAAAATAGCTTATATTTTTCATGTTGCAGAAGCAGGAAAGTGGACTGGCGTTCATGAGGTT
>NZ_ATYS01000033.1 GCF_000427805.1 Budvicia aquatica DSM 5075 = ATCC 35567
GGAACACATTTGAACGTCGCTTGCGACGGCCCGAAGGGCGGCGGGCAGGAAGCCCGGCGTAAACTGCCAGGCTTTAATTAAAAGTAATAACCCTCAGCGTAAGCTGGGGGTTTTTGCTTTTATGGAATATGGAAAAATACCCTACTCGAGTACCCACCGTTTAGATCTGAGTCCTCGAATTAATGCTATTTGGCTGGACAAGGGCGAATGGGAGTTACTTAAAAAGGAAGGTATTTCAGATAAGCTTAATTCGATCTTTACTGATGTATGGCAGCGTAGGATTCGTGAGTCTTTAGCCCATAATCAATTCGATACTTTATATAGTACCGAGTTTGGGCAAGAGGATTATGAAAAAGTTAAGTGCATCCGAGCGTGGTTACTACAACATCCCCATAAAGATAAATTAACCGCTTTTCTGTTGGCCGATAATCCATGGTCAGCGCTTAAATAGTTAAGTGATAAAAATTAAAGGCGCCATCGGCGCCTTTAACATCGGTGTTTAATCAATGAGATGTGCTTTCTGAAGCACCATAACCGGTTTGTGAACGAACAAATTGTGGATAGAAACGAATACGCTCCTGCTGGGCATTCAGTGATGTATCGGTGATGGAGAAGAACCAAGTACCAATAAATGCGGCTGCCATGGAGAACAGTGCCGGGTACTCATAAGGATAAATTGCTTTTTCATGCCCCAAGATTTGTACCCAGATGGTCGGGCCAAGAATCATTAGAGTAACGGCAGAAATTAATCCCAGCCAGCCGCCAATCATTGCACCTCGGGTAGTTAATTTTGGCCAGTACATCGACAGAATGATGATGGGGAAGTTACAGCTGGCTGCAATAGAGAACGCCAGCCCGACCATAAATGCAATATTCTGCTTCTCAAACAAGATTCCGAGTCCGATGGCCACAACGCCGAGTGCCACGGTGGTAATTTTAGACACTTTGAGCTCATTGCGTTCCGTGGCTTTTCCAGATTTTATGACGTTGGCATAAAGGTCATGAGAAACGGCTGATGCCCCTGCTAACGTTAGCCCGGAAACAACCGCCAGGATAGTTGCAAAAGCGACCGCCGAGATAAATCCGAGGAAGAAGCTGCCGCCTACGGCATCAGCAAGGTGAACCGCTGCCATATTGTTTCCGCCTAATAGAACGCCGCTGGCATCTTTAAACATTGGATTTGAACCGACCAATAAAATGGCGCCGAATCCAATAATAAAAGTCAGAATGTAGAAGTAACCGATAAAACCCGTTGCGTAGAATACGCTTTTACGCGCTTCTTTTGCGTCACTGACGGTAAAGAAACGCATTAAAATGTGCGGTAATCCGGCAGTACCAAACATCAGGGCTAACCCTAATGATAATGCTGATATTGGATCTGAAACTAATCCTCCGGGGCTCATGATAGCCAGTCCCTTAGGATGTACTTTTGTTGCCTGTAGAAACAATTCATTGAAATTAAAGTTAACGGACTTCATTACCATAATCGCCATGAAGCTGGCGCCGGAAAGCAGTAAGACGGCCTTAATGATTTGTACCCACGTTGTTGCCAACATGCCGCCAAATAGCACATATAACACCATCAGTATGCCAACCAGTATCACTGCAACGTGATAATTGAGACCAAAAAGTAGTTGAATAAGTTTACCTGCGCCGACCATCTGAGCAATAAGGTATAAGGCGACAACAACTAATGAGCCGCAGGCAGATAAGGTCCTGATAGGCTTTTGTTTCAGTCGGTATGAGGCGACGTCGGCAAAGGTATATTTGCCTAAATTGCGCAGCCGTTCTGCAATAAGAAATAGGATGATTGGCCAGCCGATTAAGAAGCCGATGGAGTAAATTAGCCCGTCATAACCGGAGGTATATACCAGTGCCGATATACCGAGGAAGGAGGCCGCAGACATAAAGTCACCGGCAATAGCCAGACCGTTTTGAAAGCCGGTGATTTTGCCGCCGGCGGTATAATAATCAGAACGTGAACGGGTTCGTTTAGAGGCCCAATAGGTGATATATAACGTTAAGCATACAAACAGCACAAACATGATGATAGCTTCAACGTTTAAAGGCTGACGCTTCACTTCTCCTCCGATAGCATCAGCATAGGCCAGAGGTGATAAAGCGAGCAGAGATAGTGCAGCTAAAGATCGGATCTTCATTTTTTCGCCTCATCTAATATTTGGGCATTCATTTCATCGAATTCCCCGTTCGCCCGATAAACGTAAATACCGGTTAAGACGAATGAGATAACGATCAGTCCAACGCCAATTGGAATTCCCCTGGTTATACTCGAACCTTCAGATATCGGTGTTCCCAACCACTGTGGCGCAAAGGCGATTAAAAAGATAAACGCAACATAAAGCGCCAACGTAATCGATGAAAGCAACCAAGCGAAGCGTTCACGTTTTTGTACAAGTTCTTTGAAATGCGGGTTGTTTTCAATCCGTTGATAAATGGGGTCATTCATCAGAGCGTCTCCTGTGAGATAACGATTGAATATGGCCGCACGAAGCGGCGCTGATTATGAGGCTACTTTCATTAACTCTTTTTCCTGCAGAAGTTTTTCAACAACGCTAGGGTCCGCCAGCGTAGAAATGTCACCCAAGTTGCCTGTATCTCCATCGGCTATTTTTCGCAATATCCGGCGCATTATTTTTCCAGAACGTGTTTTCGGTAGGGTTTGGGTCCAGTGCAATATGTCTGGTGTAGCAATCGGCCCAATTTCTTTTCGCACCCACTTAATCACTTCATCATAGAGTTCATCGCTAGGCTCTTCGCCATAGTTGAGTGTGATGTAGGCATAAATAGCCTGCCCTTTAATGTAGTGAGGGATCCCGACAACGGCGGCCTCTGCAATTTTCGGATGGGAAACGAGAGCCGATTCAATTTCAGCCGTTCCCAGACGGTGTCCTGAAACATTCAGCACATCATCAACGCGTCCGGTTATCCAGTAATAGCCATCTTCATCTCTACGGGCACCGTCACCGCTGAAGTAACTACCTTTAAATGAGGCAAAGTAGGTCTGTTCAAAGCGGTCGTGATCGCCGTATAGCGTACGGGCCTGAGCGGGCCATGAATCAGTAATAATTAAATTGCCTTCGCTTGGGCCGTCCAGCAGTTTTCCGTCGTTATCAACCAGAGCCGGTTTCACACCAAAAAAAGGTAAGGTGGCCGAGCCCGCTTTAAGTTCGGTGGCGCCCGGTAGCGGCGTTAACATAAATCCGCCGGTTTCAGTCTGCCACCATGTATCGACGATCGGACATTTACTATTACCGATAGTGTTGTAATACCATTCCCACGCTTCAGGGTTGATAGGTTCACCTACGCTTCCCATAATACGAAGTGACGTGCGCTGAGTACCTGTGATGGCCAGATCTCCCTGAGCCATTAAGGAACGGATTGCCGTTGGTGCGGTATAAAGAATATTAACGTTATATTTATCCACTATCTGAGACATACGATTAGCTGCCGGGTAGGTTAATAAGCCTTCAAATAGCAGGGTGGTAGCCCCGTTACATAGCGGTCCGTATAACGCATAGCTATGTCCGGTAACCCAACCCATATCGGCAGTACACCAATAAATTTCACCTTCGTGATAATCAAAAACGTATTTGAACGTCAGGGCGGCATAAACCAGATAGCCCCCAGTGGTATGTAGTACGCCTTTTGGCTTACCGGTTGAACCCGAGGTATATAGAATGAATAACGGATTTTCTGCGCTAAGCTCGACCGGCGGACAATCATCAGAAGCAGTATCATTCAGCTCATGCCACCATAAATCATGACCTGTTTTCCAGTCGATATTATTACCGGTTCGCTTAAATACGATGGTATGTTCAACGCTGTTAACATTGGGATTGGCTAATGCGTCATCGACATTTTTCTTCAGCGGAATAGTTTTTCCTGCCCGCACGCCTTCATCAGCGGTAATGACCAACCGGGAATTCGAATCGATAATTCGGCCAGAAATGGCATCAGGTGAAAAACCACCAAAAATAACCGAATGGATTAATCCAAGGCGGGTACAGGCCAGCATCGCAATAGCCGTTTCGGGCACCATTGGCATATAAATGGCGACCACATCCCCTTGCTTTAGGCCTAATGACCGCAAGACATTGGCAAATTTACACACTCGCTGATGAAGTTGGCGATAGGTAATCTTTTGCGACTGTGATCCATCATCGCTTTCCCAAATAATCGCCACCTGCTCACCTCTGGTGGCTAAATGGCGATCTAAGCAGTTAGCTGAAAGATTGAGGGTACCGTCTTCAAACCAACGGATATCAATATTCCCCGGGGCAAATGAGGTATTTTTAACCTTAGTATAAGGTTTTATCCAATCCACAATTTTCCCCTGTTCAGCCCAAAACTGGTCAGGATCCTGTACTGATTGCTGATACATTGAGTCATATTGTGATTTATTGATCAGAGCGTTTTCTGCTATGGCAGCAGGAACAGGATGCTTATGAACGGTGCTCATTATTGTCCCCTTTAAATTTGTTAATATTATGTAATCTAGTTGTTAGATATAGTTTGCGCACTTTTTATGTTTGTTTTTTGCGCGTATGATCACGCTTCACTAGAGAGGATTGTGGCAATATTTTGAAAAATCAGCACATTACAAGAACAAACGCTCTGTTATTTAGTTTTTGTTGGTGTTTTATTTTGGTCTGTTAATTTTCTATTACCAATATGAATAGATATTGGCCCCCGAACCTCCTGTTAAGCGATTTATTTGTGTCATTTGTTGTTGTTGGTATTCTCATCAATCTGAATATCAAACGATGAAATATTGTCTGTTATTGGCTATTTCTCTCTCGCTTTTAGCACTTAGATTATAAAAATCCTACCTAAGGACCAATACTGCCATTTATTGGTTTTCAGTCACCCCTGAGTACTGAACGCCCGTTATAAATTATTTGATTAATTTATAACGTCTATTTTCACTTAACTTGTTGTTATTCATTTGAATATATAACTCTGATTGATTATGGAATAACGATAAATCATGCAGTTTAATACCCGCTTATATCGAATTATCGCTGAATAGCTGAATAGCTGAATAGCTGAATAGCTGAATAGCTGAATAGCTGAATAGCTGAATAGCTGAATAGCTGAATAGCTGAATAGCTGACTGCTATTGGCGTAGGTAAAATTGTTATCTTGTACGTTTTTTACCAGTTAATTCGTCTGAATTTCAGTATTTATGTAAAGAAAAATGTAATTTTCATGGATAAGATGCTAAAAAGAGCACTTATTAATTTTCAAGGCTGTTTTGATTGCTGTAAAGGGAGCACAAATTATCTGGCGGAGTAGATTGAAAATATTGATTCCCGCATAAATAAAATAAAAAAACCTTGTTTAAGGTGAGCTGTGAATTAACCGGCTTTTTCATGAAGATTGAAGGATTTCGTATATATGAAAGGTTTTAAAATTAGTTTAGCTTGGCAAATTCTGATTGCCCTTGTATTAGGGATTATCGTCGGTTCAATGATGCACGGCGGAGCATCTACAGAGTGGTTAGTGACTAACTTCTTTAAACCTGCCGGTGACATTTTTATTCGTTTAATCAAAATGATTGTTGTACCGATTGTGGTGTCAACCTTAGTGGTTGGTATTGCTGGCATCGGTGATGCGAAGAAGTTAGGCCGCATCGGATTGAAAACCATTATTTATTTTGAAATTATCACCACCATAGCTATCGTTGTGGGCTTAGTGGCGGCTAATGTTTTTCAACCCGGTCACGGTATCGATATGTCACAGCTGAATGCTGTTGATATTTCGCAGTATAAAGCGACAACCGCAGAAGTGCAGAGCGGGGCTCATAGCCTGGTTATCACTATCATGTCGCTTATTCCAACCAACATCTTTAAAGCGCTGGCGGCCGGCGATATGCTGCCGATTATCTTCTTCTCGGTACTGTTTGGCTTAGGCTTATCTTCACTGCCAAAAGAGACGCGTGCTCCGCTGCTCAACGTATTCAGATCAATGTCTGAAACCATGTTTAAAGTTACCCACATGATTATGCGCTATGCGCCTGTCGGGGTATTCGCCTTAATCTCGGTTACAGTGGCTAACTTTGGTTTCTCCTCCCTGATCCCGCTGGTTAAGCTGGTTGTTCTGGTTTATGCCGCCATTATTTTCTTTGCCTTAGTGGTGCTTGGTACGGTAGCCCGGATTTGTGGGCTGCGTATTTGGATCTTAATCCGTATTCTAAAAGATGAACTGATTCTGGCTTATTCCACCGCCAGTTCTGAAACGGTGTTGCCAAGAATTATTGAAAAAATGGAAGCCTACGGTGCTCCGAAAGCGATCACCGGCTTTGTCGTTCCTACGGGCTATTCATTTAATCTCGATGGTTCTACGCTGTATCAGAGCATCGCCGCCATCTTTATTGCTCAGCTATATGGGATTGAACTCAGCCTGATGCAGGAAATCACTCTGGTGCTGACGCTTATGGTGACTTCTAAAGGTATTGCCGGCGTTCCGGGCGTTTCGTTCGTGGTGCTGTTGGCAACCTTAGGAAGCGTCGGTATCCCATTAGACGGCCTGATGTTTATCGCTGGGGTTGACCGTATCATGGATATGGCCCGTACCGCGTTGAACGTTGTGGGTAACGCACTGGCCGTTCTGGTTATTGCCAAATGGGAAAGACAGTTCGATAAAGCTAAAGCCGTTGCATATGAAGCGGAAATGCTTGGTAAAGTAAAAAGTATCTAACCCTCAATTAGATACTTGAATTAACTTGCTCGATCAAAAGGCCACCGAAAGGTGGCTTTTTGATCGGCTTAATAAAGTGAATAATCAAATATGGACACATGTTCAAGTTGAACGTATGATCAATATTCGATTGGGTAATGAAGTCAGGTTTAGTCATGTCTTATATGGCGAAGGATGAGCGGCGCGCGGCGATACTTAACGCGGCAATTAAAGTAGCGCTTAGCGATGGTTTTATGAATATTACTACCCGTAAAGTCAGCGCTGAGCTGGGCGCGGCGACAGGGATTATTCATCACCATTTTTCGTCTACCGCTGAGTTAAGACGCGAGGTGTTCCGCCAGTTTACCCTACGGGATCATCAAGACGTCTGTAACCGAATTATCGGCATGACATTACCGGAGCAACTGTTTCATTTGCTCGACTATTCCAATACGTCACCTGAAGATCCTGCGTACAAATTATGGAACGATGCATGGGCCGAGGCGGTTCGAGATAAGGCGCTGAGTCAAATATACAGTGACTCATTAGTGATGCTCCATAAGACCGTTGTTGATGTGATAGAGCAAGGATGCCACCAGGGCTATTTCCACCCGGATACCCGAACCGAGAGTATTGCGACTAAAGCCTGGCGGTTAATGTCCATCAGCTTTGGTGCTATGTCGATATCTGATATTAATCCGGCGCTCTTGTTGCCGGTATCTTCTGCTGAGCTACTGAGAAACAGTATTCGTAGTGAGCTCGGACAAAAGTCTATTACTGACTGAGCAGATAAACCTGTTCTTTGGCCCTCAGCACCATGCTGTGATGCCTTTCTTATTTGATATGTTTTTAACTGATTAGATTTAGGATGTTGTTATGCAGACCCGAAAAATAGGTCCGCTTTTTGCTCGTTATACGATACCGGCCCTGATTGCTATGTTGGTCAGTGGCACCTATCAAATTATCGATGGAATATTTGTTGGTCGCTACATTGGCAGCGACGGTCTGGCTGCGATAAATCTGGCATGGCCAATGGTCGGCGTTTTGCTGGCCGTTGGCCTAATGATTGGTATCGGTATTGGTAGCCATATATCCCTTAACCGCGGGGCGGGTGATGATGAAAAAGCGTCGGCATTTTTAGGCCAATTGCCTCTATTGCTGATTGTACCGGGGATTATATTAAGCGTTATTCTGCTATTTACCGGTTATTTATTGCTGGATTTCCAAGGTGCAACCGGTAACGTTTTGCACTATGGCTATGACTATCTGAAGGTTATTGCCTTTTCTGCCCCCTTTGTGTTGGGTAGCATTGCCGTTCCTTATATTATGCGCAACCTTAATGCTCCGCGTTTAGCCACAACGTTTATGGTGGTCGGGGCATTAATGAACATCTGTCTGGACTATCTGTTTATCGTTCATTTAAAGCTGGAGTTGGTCGGTGCCGGGCTGGCTACGGTGATTTCAGAAACGACCGCGATGGTGCTGGCGTTAATCTATATTTTTAATAAACGCAGCCCTATGCGTATACGGCGTCGTCACTTTGCGCCACGTTTAGACCTAAGCTGGAAAATTTGTAAAAACGGGGCATCTAGCCTGTTTATGTACCTGTATATCGGTTTCACCATTGTTGCTCATAATTTTATGTTTATGAAATACGGTAACTCGGTATCCGTTGCAGCTTATGCCATTGCCGGCTATCTACTGACTTTTTACTATCTGCTGGTGGAAGGCGTTGCTCATGGGATGCAGCCGATTGTTAGTCGGTTCTATGGGGAAAGAAATATTGATGCTACTAAAAAGGTACTCGGGCTAGCCATGTATTACGGCATTGGCGGCGGCGCGATTTATACTGCGTCGTTGCTGATTTTTCCGGCATTTTTTGCCGGTTTCTTCGTCGGTGACAATGAAGAATTACGCATCATTGCGGTTCATGCTATTCGGATCTACATGTTTGCGCTGTTTGTTAGCGGATTTTTTGTGATTACCGAAGCATTTCTTCAGGCAATTGGTGAAGGTCATAAGGCATTGATTATCACCATTTGTAATATGCTGATTCAACTGCCTTTCCTGTTTATTATGCCACTGTTTTTGGGCATTGACGGCGTTTGGCTGGCGATGCCGGTATCTAGCATTGTGTTGCTAATACCGGTCAGTATTCTTTTGGTCAAACAAATTAAGAAGATTAACCGGATTAAAAAACCGATTCCGCTTAACGCATAATCTCTAAAAATAGCGCTTAATCAGACTCAATGGTGAAGGTTCCTTTGCCTTTGAGTTTGCTCTTGTACATTGCCTGATCGGCACAGGTCAACATATGCTCCGCGGAAAGGCCCTGAATATTTCTTTCAATGCAAATACCAATACTGAAGCTTAATTTTACCGGAATATTACATAGCTGATGCAGGCTAGCCAGGGTATCGAACAGGCGCTGGCATATAAGCATAGCTGCATCTTTAGGGCGCTCTGAGCGACTAAACAGAATGGTAAACTCGTCCCCCGCCAGGCGAGCGGCGAAGTCACCGGGTTCGAAAGAATCTCTGATAACGTCGGCTACGGCTTTGAGTACTATATCGCCAAACCCATGGCCGTAGTTGTCATTGAGTATTTTAAA
The DNA here is from genome assembly GCF_000427805.1 of Budvicia aquatica DSM 5075 = ATCC 35567. Classification (GTDB taxonomy): domain Bacteria; phylum Pseudomonadota; class Gammaproteobacteria; order Enterobacterales; family Enterobacteriaceae; genus Budvicia; species Budvicia aquatica. The sequence goes on from NZ_ATYS01000033.1 coordinate 9,311, forward strand.
TCCGTCTAAATCCAAAAAGAATAGGGTAAGCCATGGATGGTCCTGCCGGTTATTAAGCATATTGTTAAGCGTCTCCATAAACGCTCGCCTGTTGGGTAATCCGGTCAGAAGGTCATGAGAAGCCTCAAAAATCAGGGTTTCTTGCAGCTGTTTTAGTTCCGATATATCGAGTGAAAGAATATAGAATTCATTAATATTCTTATCTTTGTTAGGGATAAGCGTGGTTTGTACATGTTTAACCCCTTCCAGCGTCGGAATTGTATTTTCAAATGCCACTTTATAACCAGACATCACCTGGTCGAGGTATTTTTCGGCTTTTTTGAAGCTTGCCTCACCGATAACATCAGGCATATACATTCCTAACATTCGGCTAGCTGAAATACCAAACCAGTCTTCATAGGCTCGGTTACTAAAGGTGTAGTGTAAATCGTGATTAACACAGCTAACCAGCGCCGGAACGTTATCAGTAATCTCTTTTAACCGCTCTTTTTCAATATTGAGCAACGACTGGGTTTCGATTCTTTGTTCTACTTCATCATTAACCAGCTTCAGCATTCTTTCTAACTGATCGGTTCTTTCTTTAACTCTTATCTCCAGTTTGTCCGTCATTTGTTTGAGCTGATTTTCGATGGCAATCTTTTCATTGATATCAACAATGATTGAAATGAAATGGTTGGGTTTATTGTCAGGCGTTCTGGCTAAGGAGACTGTGAGCAGTGCCCAGACAACTCTGCCCTGTTTATTAAAATAGCGCTTTTCTATCGAGTAAGTATCAATATGGCCGGAAACCAGCTCATAGAGCTGGCTCAGATCGGAGTCGAGATCGTCAGGGTGGGTAATTTCCTGAAAGGTCAGGTTTATCAGCTCTTGCTCGGTATAACCTAACATCTCACATAGCTTAGGGTTCACCCTTAGCCATTTCCCCATTAAGGAAACGTTAGCCATTCCTACTGCGGCCTGATTAAAGGTCTGCGCAAAGATTAGTTCAGCACTCACCAGATTATCTTCGACTCGTTTGGTGTAAGTAATTTCTTCTAAACGATGAAAATAGAGTTCAACAATATGAGTAAAATCCCTCAGATTATGAATATCGTTTTCGTTAAATGTGCGAGGCTGTGAATCAACAACGCACAGTGTTCCTAAGGCGACACCTTGAAGGGAATAGAAAGGGCACCCGGCGTAAAATACAACGTCAGTGGGACCAGAACCGGTAGCCAAGTCACTAAAGCGTGGGTCCAGGCGTGAATCGGGCACAATAAATATGGTTTTCTCTAATATGGCATAGCTGCAGAGAGAGATATCTCTGGATGTTTCAGTAACGGACAATCCGAAACGAGATTTAAACCATTGGCGTTCGGCATCAATTAATGTCACTAACGCAACAGGGACTTTAAAAAACTCAGCGGCCAGCCGGGTTACTCTGTCCAGCCGCTCTGAAGGGGGAGAGTCTAATTCATTCAGTTCTTTCAGCAGTTTTAAACGCTGTTTTTCATTATCGGGTAATCGTGCTGGAAGCATAGGAATACTCTCACAAATAAGTTCAACGTCTAAAGTATAGACGAATACCCTACGTATTCTGTGAGAGAGGCTACCTTTAATACCTTATCAGAAGTGAATAAGTATGAGATCTTTTAACGTAATGAATATCAATAGGCTGAGTATGACTGACACTAGCGTGTTTCGAATAAATAGGGCCAGAAAAATGGAGAATATCGCGCCCAGCAAATAAGGATTTAATAGTGAATCTCTGATTCCGCTGTTATCTAAAAATATAATTGGCCCACAAATAGCCGTTAATATTGCAGGAATAGAGAAGCCTAAGAGTTTTTTAATCGTCGGGCTCAATTTAATTGGTAAATTAGGCTCAAGAAAGACGTAGCGGTTAAAAAACACCACCAGAGCGGCACTGAATATAATGAACCAGATCATTCTTTATCTCCGGTGATTAATGAGGTGATTAACCCGGCGAACATGGCGCTAACGCCTGAAATGATTAGCGAGCTTGGTACGTGATAGTAGCCCAATACAACCGATAGAATGAGTGCTGTTAGCACGCAAACAATGGTCGGAAGGTTTTTAATCATTGGTACAACAATAACAATAAAGGTCGCGGCAATGGAGAAGTCCAGCCCGTAGCTGCCTAAATTTTCAATTTGTGTCGCGGCTAATATGCCCGCCAGCGTTGACAGCAGCCAGAATATGTAAAAGAACAATCCTACGCCGAGTGCATACCAACGGTTAAATTCCGCCGCAGAATGTTTGCCAATTAAAGCAAAAAGCTCATCGGTGAGTAGAAAACCTAAAATTAGTCGCCACCTTAACGGCAGTGGCGCGATTCGCTCTCGTAGCGTCAGCCCATAAAGCAGGTGTTGGGAAGCAATAAAAAAAGCGGAGATTAGAATCGACATCACGCCGGCACCGGCCTTAATCATGCCCATCACCGCCAACTGCGTTGCTCCGGCAAAGATAATTCCGGACATGCCCAAACCTTCGGCGGGCGTAAGCCCGGTTTCAATGGCCATTGAACCGGCTAAAATTCCCCACGGAAGAACGGCGATACTGAGAGGCAATATGGCCACTCCACCTTTTAAAAAGCTTACCCACCATTCTGAATGGTCGGGTTCTGATACTAAATCACTCATTGTTGTTTCATTGGTCCGTTATACGTTGAGGTAATGCGCTATTACCGAAGCCCGGTGAGAAAGAAAAGGATCGGTATACAATCAGGCTACGCCAGTACCGGAGGATATTATTGTACGCAATTGCTCTGATAGCAAAACCTGGCTAGAGGGTTTTTATATATTGTTTCGGGGTTACGCCCATCGATTTTTTGAAATGGCGATGGAAATGGCTTTGATCGTGGAATCCGAGCATCATGGCAGTGTCCGATATGCTGTGACCATATTTCAGCAGCGACCGGCTTTTACGCAGCCTGGCCTGAATTTGATAGGCATGAGGTGGAAACCCGGTTGCCTTCTGAAACTGGCGCACTAGGTAGTAGGGGCTGAGAGAAACCAGCGATGACAGTTCAAGCAAGGATACGTTCTCTTCCGGATAGTCATCTAAAAATGATTTTACGATTAAAATCTGGCTTTGAACTTTTAATAGCGGTGAGGCCTCAACTCGGGTTTTTCCGTGTCTCATCATCAGGATAGTTAAGGCTGAAAATAGAATGCTTTCTTTTAACAGCTTATTCTCTGAGGTTTTTAATAGTGTAAACGCCAGCCGGAGCTGAACGGCTAAATAGGGGTCGTTGATCACAGCATTGGGAAAATAGGGGGCTGAACCTGAGGGCGTTTTTAGATCTCTTGAGAGCGACATTAACAGGCTTTCGGAAGGGTACATCGCCTGATAAGACCAGCCGTTTTCAGAAGCCGCGCTGCCGGTGTGAATATCATCAGCATTCACCAGCGTAATCCAACCGCTTGGCGCTACGTGTTCACCGCCGGTGCGGTAAAAACTTTGAGCCCCTTCATCAATCAAACCAATACAGAAGTTTTCGTGGCTGTGGCGCGAGAACGTTTGGTGATGATAGTTCGCCTGAAGCACTTCCAGACCGCCAAGATCCCCGATATGGGTATATGTTACATTCTCTCTGCTCACCGTTATAGCTTCCTCTATCGCCTCTTTAATGCTATGGCGGTCTGATACCATAACACTCATTTAGCCCTCAGTTTTGTACAAAATTGCTCTCAACGTTTTGTTCGCAGAGAATCTTGTTATTATTGATTTTTAGTCAACTATATTGTGTTTTTATTGCGATTTTATTCAGGGATAGAGTCTGTAAAATAAGCTTTATGATTTATGGCGGTCAGCGACGCTGGTGAGTTCTGGCTGATGACAATACTAAGTTAATTAAGTGAAGTGAAACAATGAGTAACATTCTGATTATTAACGCAATGAAAAAATTTGCTCACTCAAATGGTGAGCTGAACTTAACGTTACATCACGCCGCGGCGGATTTTTTGCGTCAGGCCGGGCACCAAGTGAAAGAGACTATTGTTGACCAGGGTTATGACATCGAAGAAGAAATCGAAAAATACATGTGGGCTGACACTGTCATTTACCAGCAGCCGGGCTGGTGGATGGGAACACCTTGGATCCTGAAAAAGTATATCGACGAAATTTTTACTGAAGGCCACGGCCGCCTGTACCAAAGCGATGGCCGCAGTCGTTCAGACGCGTCTAAGAAATATGGTTCAGGTGGTTTAATTCAGGGCAAAACCTACATGCTGTCGGTTACCTGGAATGCTCCTCAGGAAGCTTTCGACGATCCAGCGCAGTTTTTTGAAGGCGTTGGCGTTGATGGTGTTTACTTACCGTTCCACAAAGCCAATCAGTTTTTAGGTATGACGCCGTTACCCACGTTCCTGTGTACCGATGTGATGAAGCAGCCCGACGTTGAAAACAACATCAAACGCTTACATCAACATCTGGCAGAGGTTTTTGCCTGAATTTAGCTATAACTTGGAAAACGGTCATCTAATGATGGCCGTTTTTTCATATATAGCGTTAAGATGTACAGTATCAGGCTTACATCGTACTGACAGTCAGAGTAGCGAGAGAGATAAAGAGGGAGTGATGGCAGCACAGAGCGTCCGGTCTGTTGAGCAAGAATATTGGCGTCATAACGACCTGCCTCATATTGAGCTGCGTTCAACCCGACAAAGTCGGATCGGCTATAAGGCCCATTTGCATCAGGCGCTTTCTATTGGCGCAATTGAGCAGGGCACGACCTGCGTCAACTATGGTGGTGCAGAGCGCTTGGCTCATGCCGGTGAACTGGTGCTTATCGATCCTGAGGCGGTACACAGCTGTAATCCTGTCGACGGACATTCACGTAGCTACCATATGCTCTATCTGGATAATACATGGTGCCTGAACCGGTTATCGGCCCTGTTTGGTCAGCCACTGTCCGGTTTTTGCTGCGACCGCTTTGCCATTAAAGATCCGCTTTTGTTTACCCAGTACTTGAGTCTGGTCGAATTACTTCATTCCGGTCAGCTTAATCAGGCAGAGACATTATTAGACGGATTGACCGTCACGCTGTTCAGCCGTTACTGTTCTCCGGCGTCGTCAGATATTGACCAACGGGAAATCACTCATTATATCCGCCTGCGTTTACTGGAAAATCTGGTTACGCCACCGTCGTTAACCGATTTAGCCGAAGAATTACACCTGCGGCCAGAAACGCTGATTCGAATTTTCTACAAAGACGTAGGGATAACCCCAAAAGCGTTTATTAATAATGTGCGAATTGAGCGGGCGAAGCTATTGCTGCGGCAGGGGGAAAGTATTGTTGATGCTGCCCAGCAAACCGGGTTCAGTGACCAGAGCCATTTTCATAAACTGTTTGTATTAAACAATGCGGCAACGCCAAGGCAATATCAGCTAAGCAGATCAATTTCTGACAATAATTAGCCGACGGCTGTCGCTAAAGTCTTCTCAATGATTCCTTGCTGAGAAGATTAATATGTTGTCGATAGGATACTGGCTGCCTGAAGCCTTTCCGCTGTTAGTGCTGGCCCACGGTGTCGCTTTACTGAGCCCCGGCCCTGATTTTTTCCTCTTAACCGGCTATGCCGTTCGCTATCGTTTAAGGGGGAGCGCATTTATTTGTTTGGGTATTGCTGTCGGTAACGGGGTTTATATTGCAGTTGCCATTGCCGGTTGGAGTGGATTACGCACCAACACATGGCTATTCAATACGATCGCCATTATTGGTGCTGTATATTTGTTGTTTTTGGGCGTGATGCTATTGCGAAGCCGGCCGCGACCGCTGGATATTAAAGTAACCCGTGCTGACTGCGTTTCACCTTACCGGCAATTTATATTGGGGATAAGCTCCGCACTGCTGAATCCGAAAAATGCACTGTTTTATATGAGCCTGATGACCGTTATTCTTGGCAGCCAGGTAACGCTGGTTCAGCAGATTAGCAGTGGCATTTGGATGTTTTTGGCGGTATTGCTCTGGGATTTATTGGTGGCGTCAGCGATTAGCTTTCCTCCCGTTCAGCAACGGCTAAGCCACTGGGTTCACTGGATAGAACGGGGGGCGGGCAGTATTTTACTCGCGATGGGATTTTGGCTATTGGTTCAGGTTATTTTATAGCGCTGAAATAGAACTGATTAACCATAGATTTACCGGGTGTGAAAGCCTGAAAAACGATAAGGACAGTATCAATGCAAAAACAGACCCTATCATGGTGCTGGAACCAGCCGGGTGAGCCGGCCGGTTTGGTACAAACTCATGTCGACCTTGCTGAATTAGAAAACCATCAAGTTCTGGTTGCCAATAAAGTGATTGGTCTGAATCCGGTTGACTGGAAAGTGATTAAACACCCTCCTGATGCGTGGAAACCCGGTCATATTCCCGGTGTTGATGCTATGGGCGTGGTGGTAGCCGTAGGGGCCAGAGTCAATCATTTACGGATTGGGACTCGGGTCTGTTACCACACAAATTTACGTACTCAGGGCAGCTTTAGCCATCATACCATTGTGTCTGCTAAGGCGCTGATTCCGGTACCGGATAGCGTCAGTGACCAAGCGGCAGCGGCATTACCTTGCCCCGGTCTAACGGCTTGGCAGGCAATCAAGAAACTACCGGAAATTAAAGGTAAACGGATATTAGTCAGCGGTGCCGGTGGTTCAGTCGGAACTATCCTCACTCAGTTACTGATAGCTCAAGGCGCACAGGTTTATGCTACAGCCAGTGCGGTGAACCATGCGCGCTTAAGCCATTGGGGCGTAATTCAGTCATTCGACTATAAAGACAGTGATTGGCGTCAGCAGATCAAACAACAGCTAGGGACTCAGTCGCTCTATGCGGCTTTTGATATGGTCAGTGGCGAACATGCGGCAACCCTTGCGCCGTTACTGGGGTATTATGGCCACTTAGTCTGCGTTCAGGATCGGATCGCTAAATCCCCGGTTGCGTCGTTCAGCACCTGTATTTCTCTGCATGAAATTGCCCTGGGTGCTATACATCAACATGGCGACGATCGGCAGTGGGCTGAACTGGTTAACGCCGGGCAATTTTTGCTGGCCGAGATCGCCCGTGGCGCAATTATTTTACCTAAATTTGAACTGACTGAATTTGATCGACTTCCGGAGAGTCTGGCGGAGCTGAAACTGAATAATAAAGCAGTGAAGTATCTGGTCAGGATCGGAGAATAATCGCTATTGTTTAGGGGACCGCTATCCCGACAACGCCGGGATAGCGGTGTAAGAAGCGAGGATTACTTAGTTTGTGCACTGAAGCTCTGAATCAGATTTGCGTAAGCTGGTAGGTGTTTGCCCAGAATACCGCCAAATCCTTCAATATCATTACGCCAGTCGCGGTGTAGTTCACATCCCACGCCAAACCATGACATTAACTGCGCCCCAGCTTGTGACATGCGATCCCATGCGGCATCGCGGGTAATCGGATTAAAAGTGCCGGATGCATCAGTAACAACAAACACCTCGAAGCCTTCTTCCAGAGCAGAAAGTGCCGGGAAGGCCACGCATACTTCGGTAACCACACCGGCAATCAGCAACTGCTTTTTACCGGTGGCTTTGACTGCCTTAACAAAGTCGGCATTATCCCATGCGTTAATTTGTCCCGGGCGTGCAAAATAAGGCGCGTCGGGGAACATCGCTTTGAGCTCCGGTACCAGCGGGCCGTTGGGACCATTTTCAAAACTGGTTGTCAGAATGGTCGGTAAGTTAAAAAACTTTGCGATATCGGCCAGAGCCAAGACGTTATTTTTAAATTCATCCGGAGTGAAATCCCGCACCAATGAGAGCAGGCCCGCCTGATGGTCGACAAACAAAACAGCAACATCATCTTTGTTTAAACGGTTATAAGTAAAAGACATAGTAGAACTCCCAATCGATTGTTTAGGGTTGCGAACGGGGCATAAGCTGCCACCGTTCGCTGTCAGTAAAAGGATAGGCTGAATTAACTTATCTGCCCCATTTCTCCGCGATTAAATTGTTCAATAGCCTGATGAATTTCATCGCGAGTATTCATTACAAAAGGCCCTTGTCCGACTACCGGCTCATCAATAGGCTCACCGCTTAATACTAAAAGAGTTGAGTCATTGTTAGATTCCAGACGTATTTCGCCGCCATGGGTATCAAAGCTGATTAAATCGGCTTCGCGGGCAACCTGCGCGTTGTTAACTAGCACCGTGCCTGAAAGTACAACCAACATCGCATTGTGACCGTCAGGTAAATTAAGCACCGCTTCGTTACCGGCTTTTAAGCTCATGTCCCAAACGTTAATATCGGTAAAGGTTTTAGCTGGCCCCTGATTCTGGTCAAATTGACCGGCAATCACCCGCAGGGTTCCTGCATCATCAGGCAGATTAACTACCGGAATCTGCTTATTGAGTATCGACTGATAACCCGCGGGTGCTGATTTATCTTTAGCCGGCAGATTGACCCATAGCTGGACCATGTGCAGCGTTCCGCCTGCTTTAGCAAAGGCTTCAGAGTGGAACTCCTGATGAACGATGCCCGCTCCGGCCGTCATCCATTGCACGTCGCCGGGGCCAATAACGCCGCCAGCTCCGGTTGAGTCCCGGTGCTCGACTTCGCCTTTATAAACCAGCGTAACGGTTTCAAATCCTTTATGAGGGTGCTGACCAACGCCTCTGCGGCCTTTCGTTGGTGTAAAATCTGCCGGGCCTGCATAGTCTAATAATAGGAACGGACTGATATTTTTCGCGCCCAGACTCTGGTAAGAAAACAGTGAACGAACGGGAAAACCATCACCGACCCAGTGTTGTCTTGGGGCACTGTATACGCCTGAAATTTTTCTCATGATGTTATTCCTCCAAATCTTTGCTGCCTCAGTGCAGCGGATGGAACAAGTATAGATATGTGATAATCCATCCGGTAGACTGAAAAAATGAACTCATCGTTCTTTAAATGGAACAATAGAATGTACGATCTCAACGACCTCTATTTTTATGTTCAGGTAGTTAAGCACGCTGGTTTTGCGCCAGCAGGCCGGGCATTGAATATGCCTAAGTCAAAGCTGAGCCGCCGTATCTCACAGTTGGAAGAGCGGATTGGCGTCCGGCTGATTAACCGATCTACCCGGCGTTTTGTGGTGACTGAGATCGGCCAAATCTATTATCAACACTGTGAAGCCATGCTGATGCAGGCCGAAGCGGCTCAGGATGCCATTGATATTACCCGCTCCGAGCCACAGGGTTCGGTGCGCCTTAGCTGCCCGACGGGAATGTTGAATTTTCAGGTCGCTCGGTTATTACCGGGATATATGAAAAAATACCCCAAGGTAAAGATTTATCTGGAAAGTACTGACCGGACGGTTGATGTACTGAAAGAAGGGTTTGATATGGCGATCCGCGTGCGTTTTCCTCCTCTGGAAGACAGCGACCTGGTGATGAAGGTATTATCATCCAGCCCGCAGCAGCTGGTGGCCAGTCCTGAGCTGGCGGCGAAATACGGTAACTGTATTTTACCGGGGGATTTACGTGGTATTCCCACCCTTGATTGGGGCTGGAGTCAGAACGAACATCAGTGGTGTCTGGAAGGGCCTGACGGAGCAACCGCTTTAATTCCTCATTCCCCCTGTTTAGTCACTGATGATATGGTGACATTAAGAGAGGCCGCGCTGGCGGGTATTGGGGTCGTACAATTACCGCTTCTGATTGTTCATCGAGACATTAGCGCCGGTACGCTGGTGCCGGTAGTGCCGAGCTGGCGGCCGAGAGCGGGGATTGTTCACGTGGTGTTTCCTTCACGCCGTGGCCTGTTGCCTTCCGTGAGAAGTTTTCTCGATTATTTATCAGAGAGCTTCGGTGAGCTGGACTTTACTGAACAAGACGCTCAATCGCATCACTAATAGAGAGTAACAACGTAATGGAACTGATTTTTTTAGGTACCGGTGCCGGTATGCCGAGTAAAGAACGTAACGTAACCTCGGTAGCGTTAAACCTGATGGCTGAACGCAACTCTTTTTGGCTGTTTGACTGCGGAGAAGCAACCCAACATCAGATTCTTCATACTCAGGTTAAATTAGGCCGGATTGAAAAGATCTTTATCACTCATTTACACGGCGATCATCTGTTTGGCCTGCCGGGGTTACTTGGTTCTCGTTCGATGAGCGGTTCCACCGAGCCGTTAACGTTGTACGGCCCGACAGGGATAAAAGCGTTTATTGAATCAGCGCTCAGCCTGAGTGGTTCTTATCTCACTTACCCGTTGGATATTGTAGAAATTCAACCGGGGCTGGTGTTTAAAGATGCGCAGATTGAAGTTAGCACGCTGCCATTGACCCACGGTATTGCCAGTTTTGGCTACCGTATTGAAGAGAGTGATAAACCCGGAACTCTGGATGCCGCGCGGCTGATTGCTGAGGGCATTACTCCGGGCCCGCTGTTCCAGCGCCTCAAGTCAGGAGAGTCTGTCACGCTGGATAACGGACAAATAATTAACGGACAGGACTATATTGGCCCGAATCAGAAGGGCAAATCGATAGCTATTTTTGGTGACACGACGCCGACAGAACTTGGTCCTCAGTTGGCCGCGGGAGTCGATGTGATGGTGCATGAGACTACGCTTGAAGCATCAATGGCCGAACAGGCCAATAGCCGCGGGCATTCAACAACCCATCAGGCCGCTGAACTGGCTAAACAGGCCGGGGTTAAGAAATTAATCATTACCCATTTTAGCGGCCGCTACGATCGGGATGAATGCCAACGCTTATTAGCGGAATGCCGGACCATTTTTCCGGCAACCGATGCGGCATACGATTTGGGCGTGTTTGAGATATAGGTCTTTTTTAGTCAGGGATGATATCAGGATTTTTTCTAATAAAAATAATGATATACATCAGCTAACATTAATCGCTGATTGTCACGGAACGCGCTTTTCCATTATACTAAAAACAGCGTTCCAATTTTAATGAAACAATCAAGGGATATAGGAATTAATACTATGAGTATGGATGATATTGATAAGCAGCCTGACTCGGTCTCGTCTGTACTGAAAGTATTTGGTATTTTGCGGGCGTTAGGTGAAGAGCAAGAAATTGGCATTTCTGAGCTGGCGCAACAGGTGATGATGTCGAAGAGTACGGTTTACCGTTTTCTACAAACCATGAAGACTCTGGGCTATGTTACGCAGGAAGGCGATTCTGATAAGTACTCCCTGACCATGAAGCTGTTTGAGCTGGGCTCTAAGTCATTGCAAAATGTGGATGTGATCCGCTATGCCAACATCCAAATGCGCGAAATATCCCGGCAGACTAAAGAGGCTATTCACCTGGGGGCGCTGGATGATGACTGTATTATCTATATTCATAAGATCGATTCGATGTATAACCTGCGGATGTACTCCCGCATTGGTCGTCGCAATCCGATTCATACCACTGCCATAGGTAAAGTGCTGTTGGCGTGGAGCGAACCTCAAGAATTGCAGGACGTTCTGTCAAAAATTACCTTTACCCGTAGTACCGATAAAACGATTACCAGCGTGGAAGACTTTATACCCGTGCTGGAAAAAGCCAAAGAGCAGGGATATGCGGAAGATATTGAAGAGCAGGAAGAGGGGCTGCGTTGTATCGCCGTTCCGGTGTTTGACCGTTTCGGCGTTGTCATTGTTGGCCTGAGCATTTCTTTCCCGACTATTCGTTTCTCTGAAGAGAATAAAGCCAATATCGTTAATATGTTACATGAAGCGGCGCGTAATATTTCATCCCAGATGGGATATCACGATTATCCGTTCTAAGTAAACAGTTTCAATCTGTGTTTATTCGCCGGGAGACAACCATTGTCTCCCGTTTTTTTGTTTATTTTTCGAAGAGATAACCAATAGATTCGCGGGTAGCATCACCCGTCATCTAATATCAGCATTTTTTGTACGGTCACCTTAGTTGTATTGCTCTGGACCCTTCGATAAACTATTAACGAATTGTTAATAAATTTCATCAATTAAGTAAATGGCAGTGTCGAATTAAGTCCGGTATCGGGCTTAGCAAGGAGAATATAATGGCTTCCAGCCGCGAAATAAAAGTAAACGGACAATGGATCCGTTTAGATAATACCCCCCCAACCACCCCTTTGTTATACGCCCTGCGCAACGACCTGATGCTTAATGGCCCAAAGTATGGCTGTGGGTTAGGCGAGTGTGGCGCCTGTACTGTTCTGATTAACGGCGTGGCAACCCGCTCATGTATTACTCCGGTATCGGCGGCCTATCAAAAAGAAATTACAACGCTTGAAGGTCTTGGTACTGAGCAAAACATGCATCCGGTTCAGCAGGCATTTGTTGAAGAGCAGGCGGCTCAGTGTGGCTATTGCACCAACGGGATGATTATGACGCTGGTTGCGCTGTTCGAGCGCAATCCAAAGGCCTCGGAAGACGAGATTAAACAAGAGTTGGCCTATAACCTGTGCCGTTGCGGTACCCATATGGAAATTCTCAGCGCGGCAGAAAAAGCCAAAGCGCTGCTGGCTGAGAGGGCTTCGGCATGAGTATGTTTGATATTACCCGCCGCCGGTTACTTCAGGCTGGCGGAATGCTGATGGTCAGCATGGCTATTCCCGCTCCGTTTAAGGCAATGGCTGCTGAAGCCGCTAAAGTGAATCCGAATGATATTCCTTTGGATCAGGTCGATAGCTTTATCGCTATTTCGGCCGACGGCCAGGTTACTGCGTTTTGTGGCCACGTTGATTTAGGCACCGGCCTTCGTACTTCTCTGGCTCAAATTATTGCCGACGAACTGTATGTTCCGTTTGAAAAAGTCACCATGATCTTGGGTGATACTTTGCGTACGCCGGATCAGGGGCCAACGATTGCCAGCGCCAGTATTCAGGTTACCGCGGTACCGCTGCGTAAAGCGGCTGCCGAAGTACGCCAGTTCCTGTTGAAACAGGCCTCGGTAGTGTTTTCTCAGCCGGTTGAAAGAATGGAAACCAGTCACGGCATGATTAACGTCATTGATAATCCTGAGCGTGAAATCAGCTACGGTGATTTGGTTAAAGGTCAGAACTTTAATATTACGCTGGGTAACGATATCGCCTTAAAGCCGACGGCTGAATACCAGTTTATCGGTAAGCCGATCGCCCGGGTGGATATCCCGGCTAAAGTCACCGGCGGTATGACCTTTGTGCATGATTTCCGCTTGCCCAATATGCTTCATGGCCGCGTTATTCTACCTCCCTATGGCGGTGCTGACAGTTCGGCCCCGTTGGGAGACAGCCTGCTGGAAGTGGATGAGTCTTCAATTGCGGATATGCCGGGCATCGTCAAGGTTGTCGTGATTAATGACTTTGTTGGCGTGGTTGCTGAACGGGAAGAGCAGGCTATCAATGCCGCTCGCAAGCTTAAAGTAAAATGGAAAGAGTGGGCCGGTTTACCTCCTCTGGCGCCGGATGACTTGTTGGAAACGCTGAAAGCTCATCCTAAAACAACCAGATTGCTGCAAGAAGATAACAACGTAGACGGTGCGCTGGATAAGCTGTCTAAAGTGGTTAATGCTGATTATATCTGGCCTTACCATATGCATGCGTCGATTGGTCCGTCTTGCGCAGTGGCTGACGTAGCCGACAATAAAGTCGAAGTCTGGTCAGGTACTCAAAATCCGCACGACTTACGTAACGATATTGTCACGTTGCTGGAGTGCAATCGAGAGAGCGTGAATATTCATCGTATGGAAGCCTCCGGCTGCTACGGACGTAACTGTGCGGATGACGTTGCCGGTAATGCCGCGCTGTTGTCCCGTGCGGTCGGTCGTCCGGTCAGAGTGCAGCTGATGCGCGAACAGGAAAATGCCTGGGAGCCTAAAGGAACGGCCCAGCTGATTCAAATTCGCGGTGGTCTGGATGCGGAAAATAACGTCGGGGCTTATGAGTTTAAGACCTGTTATCCGTCTAACGGTGCGACGCTGCTGCCTTCTATTCTGACCGGTATTATTGCCAATACGGCGATTACTCAGCAGATGGGCGACCGTACTGCAGTACCTCAGTACGAATATCCGAATATGCGAGTGGTGTCTGAAGATGCGGCTCCGATTGTGCGTGCCTCATGGATGCGCGGCGTGTCGGCGCTGCCTAACGTATTCGCTCATGAGTCATGGATTGATGAACTGGCTTATCTGGCGCAGCAGGATCCTATTGCTTACCGTTTACGCTATCTCAAAGATCCGCGGGCCATTGCGCTGATTGAAGCGCTGAAAAAACAGTCAGGCTGGACGGATGGTCCTTCATTTAAAAATAAAAATAGTCAGGATGATGTGGTTACCGGCAGAGGTTTTGCCTATGCCCGTTACTTCCACAGTAAATTCCCCGGTTACGGCGCAGCATGGGCTGCATGGGTGATTGATGTTGAAGTGAACCGTAAAAACGGCCATATCAAGGCCAAGAAGATTTATATTTCCCACGACTGCGGGCAAATCGTTAATCCGGCCGGAGTTCGCCATCAGATTCACGGCAATATTATTCAGTCAACCAGCCGGGTACTGAAAGAGTTCACGACCTTTGATCGGTCAGGCGTGACGTCTCTGGACTGGGGCGGTTATCCGATCCTGAGATTTGACGAACTGCCTGAGATTGATATTCATCTGATTGAGAATCAGGCGGAAGCCCCTATGGGGGTAGGTGAGTCGGCTTCGGTACCCAGTGCGGCAGCAATTGCGAATGCAGTATTTGATGCCACCGGTGTGCGCTTACGTCAGGTGCCATTTACCCCGGCACGGGTTAAGCAGGCGCTGGACAATGCCGCTGCGGGCAAGTGATTAGCCTAAGGCTGGTTTAAATACTGTGCCCGGCGGGCTGTTTCAGCCGCCGGTGCGATTTTACTTTTAGACTCTGAGCGTTGACCGATTAAACGCCAAAAGAATGGATAAATAATGATGAGGCTTAAACGCGTATTAGGCTGGTGTGTGGGGATTGTTGTGGTTGTCGGCGCTGCCGGCCTTTGGTACAGCAGTCATCCTGAAATCGAGCCCCTGAACGTTAAAAATCCGGCTAAGTTTTCTGAAAAACAAATTGCCCGCGGTAAGCTGCTGGCAGATACCGGCGACTGTGCGGTTTGTCATACCAGTAAAGACGGTGTGACCAACGCGGGTGGCTTAGCCATTGAGATTCCTTTTGGAACCATTTACACCACCAATATTACTCCTGATGTTGAAACCGGTATTGGTGACTGGAGCTTTGAAGCCTTTAAACGGGCAATGAGAGAAGGTATTGATCGAAAAGGGAATTATTTGTATCCGGCTTTTCCGTATACCGCCTTTACTAAAACAACGGATGCCGATCTGGAAGACTTATACGCCTATCTGATGTCTCAGACTGCGGTGAAAAGTGACAATCCGGTGACTGATTTATCGTTCCCGTTCAATATTCGTCGCGGAATTTCAGCGTGGAATTTACTGTTCTTATCTCCGGGAGCTTATCAACCGGATACCGCTCAAAGCGAGGAGTGGAACCGTGGCGCTTATCTGGTGGAAGGTTTAGGCCACTGTAGCGCTTGTCATACACCGCGTAACCTAATGTTTGCTGAGAAAACCGGTGACGACTATCTCGGCGGCGGTGTAGCCGAAGGCTGGATTGCTCCCGCATTGAACCGAAATACTCCGTCGCCGATGGGCTGGAATAAAGATGAGCTGGTTGAGTATATGCGCACCGGTTTCTCTGCTAATCATGGCGTTGCAGCAGGTCCGATGGCTCCGGTGGTGAAAGAAGGATTATCGGTGCAGTCCGATGCTGATTTAATGGCAATCGCAACTTACTTAGTATCGTTTCAGGATCCTAAAGGCAAAGTCGCCGATGGCGATCGGGCTAAAGCCGCCGCTGATATTAATCAGCAGGCATACAGTCGGGTTGAACCACTGACAACGCAGGGCGCGCGAATCTTCTCCGGTGCTTGTATGGCGTGCCATAACCAAAGCGGTGGCCCGGTGCTTAACGGCGTGAATCCGTCGATTGCCCTGAACAGTAATCTGTATGAGTCGGTGCCGGATAATATGATTCATATTGTGCTGAACGGCGTTCAGTCACCTGCAAGTGATAAGTTAGGCTATATGCCGGCTTTCCGTTACAACATGAATGACCAGCAGATTGTGGCATTGTTGAGCTATTTGCGGGAAGACTTTGCCAAACAGCCTGCATGGCCGGGGCTGGCGGAGCGGGTGAAGCAGATTAGGCTGGAAACAGAGAAGGACAACTAAGCTTACCCATTAACCTGTGTATTGCCATCCCGTTGAAAAACGGGATTCAGGTTTTGGCTAACCGACTTTATCCGGTAGAACAGCAGGAGTATTTATGACCGTAGGCATTGTCATTGTCGCTGCCGGTTTAGGGACGCGTTTTCGTCAACAGAGCGGAAACCCGCGGGCTAATAAGCTGATGGCGGGATGTGCGGTGGTTGGCGAATTAGTATTACCGGTTTTCACTCATGCTTTACGTCATGCCCTTCAGGCATCGGATAACGTGATGGTGGTTACTCGTCCTGATTATTATGAAATACAGCGGCAGTCCGAGCGTTCAGGCTGTCGCTGTATCTATCTTGATAGCGCCGGGTTGGGAGAGTCTATTGCTGCCGGGGTGCAAAATACGCCCGACTGGCAGGGCTGGCTGATTGCGTTGGCCGATATGCCATTTATTCAGCCGAAGACATTTACCACTGTGGCCAATTCGCTGGCATCGAATGTCATTGCCCGACCCGTTTATCAGCAGCAGGCCGGTCATCCGGTGGGATTTGGTGCCGATTTTCGTTCTGAATTGATGGCGCTTCAGGGCGATAACGGTGCCCGTAGCCTATTTCAACGCTGTACTCCGTTAATGATTCCGGTGAATGATGCCGGTGTGTTACGGGATATCGATAAACCCGACGATTTAATTGATCCTATTTTTTAGCCCGACTCTTAAACTTTTGACAGGCAGCTTGCTATGCAACATATGGAACTCGACGTTATCCAGCGAAGTATTGGCTGGATTGAACAACAGCAGCCGATATGGCTTTGTACCGTATTAAATACTTACGGTTCATCTCCTCGGGGGCCGGGTGCCATGATGTCCGCGATTTCTGGCGGTCAGTTTAGTGGCTCTCTATCGGGTGGCTGCGTTGAGGATGATTTTCTTGAGCGTATTGCTAACGGCGAGTTTACTCAGCCAAGCCAGATTGTGCGCTATGGTGCAGGCTCACCCCGAACTTCGGTCACTTTACCGTGCGGCGGGTCGATTGACGTGCTGGTTGAGTATTTGCTGCCGAACGAAGAGAGCCTAAATCATTTAAGACATATCGAAGGTGCCCTTCGGGGACAGGGACAGTGGGTTAAGCGGGTCATGGTGCCTCAAGCCAGCCAGTTACCTGAACCTTGCCAGCGCGGCTCTGGTCCGGTGGTTGAGCATCAAGGTGATAGCGTGACGATCTATTTGGGCGCAGTGACGCGGGTCATCATTGCCGGTCTTTCGAGCGTCGGCCAATATTGTGCTCAGTTTGCTGCGGCATTGGGTTTTGAAGTGGTTATTTGCGAACCTCGCCGCGAAGTGATTGATAACTTTGCCCATCTGGATATGCCGGTGCTTGAGATCTTTCCTGCCCGCTATATTGAACAGGGGGGTGTTCATACGAATACCGCGATTGTGGCGCTAACTCACGATCCGCGTATGGACGACTTAACCATGATGGAAGCAGTACGTACTCCGGCGTTTTATATTGGTGCCATGGGATCGGAAACAACCAGCGCCAAGCGCAGGCAGCGACTAACGGATATTGGTGAGCTAACGCTGACCGAGCTGGACCGCATCCATGCGCCGATAGGGTTGCCTATTGGTAGTAAAACTCCCGCCGAAATAGGAATTGCGGTGGTAGCCGATATTGTCAGAGTTAAAAACGGAATGTAACGATAAACGTGAATTCTTAAAGGAGGCGTTTCCGCCTCCTTATTATCAGGTACTGCCTGTCACTTTAAACTAGCCAACAAACTCTATCTTTGCCGGTAACGCCTGCCTTGCTGAGGATCCTACAACCCAGTCGAGTAAAATGCCTTCACCTTCTCGGGTAGGATCGCTAAGGCCTAAATCATTCAGGTTAACGCCCTGAATTGCATTTGCTGCTAACGGCTGAGTCTTGCCGCCAATGGTATGAGCACGAGCACCAAGTTCATGGTGACCAAAGCCGTGTTCGATAGCTAGCGTTCCCGGTTTCACACCATCAACAACCAGCGCGACAACCGCAAGGGTATTGCCCGGCGTGGTGATGTTAAATTGATCGCCGGTGGCGATGCCGAAACGCCGGGCATCATCCGGGTGGATATAGACCGGATTAACCCCTTTAATCGCGTTCAGTAACGGTGATAGATGGGAGACTCCGCTGTGAATATTCGATTTAAAGCTGGTCAGCATAAACGGCCAGTCATGTTCAGTGTAATACTGGCGCAGCGGTGTGCCATCGGCCAGACGTAATGGGTGCCACGTCGGGCAGCCGGTATATAACTGCCCGGACAGACTATTTCTGCTGGTGGCCAGCGTCTCATTCCAGATAGCCAGCGGCTTTTTCCAGCGGTGCTTCATCTTCTCGCCCTGATAACTTTCAGTGGCATCTTCAAAACGTCCGCCGCGACTGAGTACAAAAGCGACTTTACGTAGCTCATCCGGGGCCAGCACTCTTTCCATTTCCGGTAATAGATGCTCAAGTCCGGAAAGCTGAATATCTTCTGCGCTGGCATCGGGTACACCACCGTCAATAAATGCCAGATTGGCCGCCGCCCGAAGATAGTAATCTTCTGCGCTATGAATCGGGTGCCAGTTGCCCTGTGAGTCTTGCAGCGCTTTGTCACCGAATCCGCTTAGCTTCAATTCCTTAGCAATATCAATAATGAAATTTTCCATATTGATACTGCGGCCATCGCTGGTTTTTTCATTCAGCGAAGGGACAACCGGCCAGCGCGCAGTCGTGGCTTTTGTCGGAACACCGTGCCACGGAGAAGCCATTCCCCAGCTTTCATAAGTCATGCTGTCAGGAACGATATAGTCAGAAAGTGCGCCGGTCTCACTGATAAACGGATCTATCGTAATAATCAGAGGTAACTGCTTAGGATCCTTTAGCTTATCTCCGATCAGGCTGTTAAGTCCGGGAATGGCATACAGCGGGTTAGACATATGGTTAATCCACGCCTTGAGCCGGTAAGGATAACCATCGACGGCGGCCGTCAGTTGTTCAGTCATCAGTGGTTGAGAGAACGGATACCAAGGTGCTCGGCTTGGATATGGAGAGCGCCCGGCTGCCACTTTGCGTTTATATTCGCTGGTTTTTTCGTACTTAAACTTATTCCGCGAGATAAACACGCCCTTAGGGGCGAGCTTGCCGGGAAACTGGACGAAGTTGTACTTCGGTCCTTTTCCGTCAGTTGCGTAACGCCCGGCCTTCGCCATAACGCCACCTTTCAGGTTGATATTCCCGATCAGCGCGTTGAGCATCAGAATCGCGTAGGCAGTATAGAATCCGTTGGTATGCATAGTGCCGCCATGGGTATCGACAGCGGCATGCGTACCAAAACTGGTGAAACGATCGGCCAGTGACGCAATCTGCTCAGCATCAATGCCACATTCCTGACTATAAGTGGCTAAATCAAACCTAAAAGCCTCTTCTTTCAAGCGCTGGAGCGAAGACTTAACCTTTATCGGACCTGATGGCGTCTGAATCAAGGTATCAACAAATAACATTGCCGGGCCGGCTTGGCTATTCAGCCCCGGTTCACCGGTTAGCTGGTCAATAATAATATAGCCGTCATTGTCAGACAGCGGTTCACCGCTATAGGGTAAACCCATTTCAGAAGCACGCAGGAAAGCACCGTTTCGCGGGTGCTGCTCATCGCTAATCACCAAATGAGTTGCGTTACTCCAATGGGCATTTCCGCTGGCCGTCATTGCAGACTCACCGGGCTGAGATAAGAATCCGGCGTTATAACGCTGGTTATCGATAATCCAGCGAATCATCCCCATAACCAGTGCAGAGTCGGTTCCCGGTATGATGGGCAGCCAGTGGTTATTATTACCGGCAGACAGGCTTGAAGAGGCCGGAAGCGCAGGTGTAACCACCACATACTCAAAGTCAGGCCGGGTTCTGGCGCTGGCTAATTGACGCGCCTGGCGCTTGAACGGATTTCCGGCCTGCGCCGGTGACATGCCGATAAACAGGGCAAACTTAACGTTTTCCATATCGGGTTTAACGTGAGAATACTTATCCAGATCGTTCATTATTGCGCCGGAACCGGCTCTGAATGAAAAACCACAGTATGCTCCGTGATTACTAAAGTTACGGGTACCAAAACTGTTAAAGGTAAAACGCTTGATAATATCGTCCCGGCCTTCATCGCTGGCGTTGGTCACCAATAGCTGATTGGCCTTCGGGCCATATTCGGGATTATCAGCATCGAGCAGGGTTTCAACGTCGCGAATGGCGCGCAGGCCGTCGACGTGTCCTTCACCAAACAGATCGCCGCCTTCAATAATCTCTTCCATTAACTGCTGATAGCTGATGGGCTGCCATTGGCCTTCGCCACGTTTACCAACCCGCTTCAGTGGCTGTGTGATTCTATAGGGGCTGTTTCGGGCTTCCAGCATGCTGTTACCGCGAGCACAGGCCGTTGATCGCCCATCGGTGGCTCCGTGGTCGCCGGTTAAAGACAGGTAAGCCTGTTTTACCGTGGTCTGAAACGGAATCTGATGTTCCTGAGACAGCGGATGATAGGGGTTCCCTGAGATTCGCAATATCTTGTTAGTTTGGTTATCGATTCTGACCCGCACCCCGCACAACGTCCAGCAGCCGAGACACATCGACGGGCTGACTCGTTGGTTCGGATTAACAATTAGCTGACCGGAACCTTTAACCTGATATTCAGGCTCAAGGGAATTACCAAAATGGGCATGTTTAGGTTTCTCTCCGGATGAACCGGTAATCGCCCCTTCCAACAGATGCTTAGTGGTTGGCGCATAGCCGGCAACAAATGCAGAGGCTCCGCCAATAGCCAGACCCGCTTTTAATAACTGACGACGGTTTTTATTCATGATTTCCACCCTGACTTGCCTGAGTAAATGATGACGAGCTATTGGTCCTATCCGTTGGTGCTGCAATTTCTGACGTGACGGCGGCCATTGCCAGCCAGAGCCCGGCCATGCCCACAATACCCAACACTCCGGCAGAGCCCCAATCTAACGGGTTAGGATAAATTCCCGCGTCATAACGAGGGATAGTTTGAACGTCTAAAATAGTGACCCAGCGTAGGTACCAGCAGGCAGCAATGGAGAGCAGGCTCATAGCGGCCATTTGCCACAGTCCGCCGGAGAAGCGATAGTTGGCGAGCAGGCTGACGAGCAATAGCACCATGAGTAAACCGGTGCGCCATAGCCAAATGTCGTGATTTAACAGGCTCAGGCCCTGGCCGTTAACCAGCCAGAGCGGAAACAGCAGGCAGGCCAGCAGGGCGCTGAACGACAGGGTTTTACTGATAAAACGTATATCCTGTCGGGCCACGTTTTTGACCGGTAACAGCAACAGCAGTAACAGCGTTAAACCCCCGGTACCCAGAAAGGCCGAAACAAACCAAATCAGCGGAGAGGTGAACTGATTCCACAGCGGGCGGCTGCGGATCACCGCAACTTCAGAACCGGTATAAAGCGCAATGCTCAGCCCGGATAGCAGCGTCAGCAATGAAATGATTTTTAACGCACCGTTGGATATTTCCCAGTTGCCCAATGTCAGGCGGCTAAGTAAGCGAGCCAATGATGACGGACTGATGGCTAACCGACGCAGGTCCGAACGTAAATAGAGCCATGCGGTGACAACGGCAAGCATAGAAAACAGCGGCAGCAAAAGGGCTCCGCGTGACATCCACGACCAAGGGGTCAGGTAAGCAAAGAAATGCCATGCCCGGCCCGGTTGATGAAGCTCAGCGGTCAGGGCCAACGGGCCGACCATGGCTGAAATCGCCAATACCAAGGCCAGAGCGGTACGCAACTGATGGCTGGTACGGTGGTTGAAAAACAGTGCCAGCGCAAACAGTACGGCTGCTCCGTAAGCTGAACCGATATAGAAGAAATATTGAACGGCCCAAGGCAGCCACGCCACTTGCTGTGCGGGAACTAATACTTCAGTAATGGTCATATATTTTCTCCTAATACATCATAGACAACCGCATTGCCCTGAATTTTGGAGGTGAACTCCTCGGTCATACCGATATAAAACACCTGAGGCTTAGTTTTCGCTTCGGGCTTAAGTACGTTGATATCGCTGGCATTTTCTTTCAGCAGGCGGTTTATCTCACTGGCTGAATCATTGAGATCGCCAATCACTCTGGCGCCCCCGACGCAGGTTTCAACGCAGGCTGGCAAGAGCCCGGTTTCTAATCGGTGGGCGCAAAAAGTGCATTTATCTGCAGTCAGGGTTTGTTCATTGATAAAGCGGGCATCGTAAGGGCAAGCCTGAACGCAGTAAGCACAGCCGACACAGCGCTGATTATCGACCATCACAATGCCGTCTTCACGCTGATAGGTGGCTTGAACCGGGCATACCGGAATACAGGGGGCATCGTCACAGTGGTTACACAGCCGCGGTAGCATAAAAGCCTTAACCTCTGCGGGGGTGTCTGTGTTTTCATTGAGAGTGACCTGATACTGTTTGACGGTCGTTCTGAACTGGCCGAGCGGAGGCTGATTCTCAATGGCACAACCGACAGTACATGCCTGACAACCAACGCATTTTCGTAGATCGATGACCATGGCATAGCGCTTTCCGCTCATGCCCTGACGAGGGTTCCCAGTTGCTGAAGGTAAGGTTGTTGAAGCTGCCTGAACGCCGGGGAGCAGCGCTGCGCCGGCGGTGAGTAGCCCGATACCTGATAACAACCTGCGTTTATTTTTATCCATAATAGTGTCCGGTTAGCTTATCGTGAGCGTGATGGTTAGAATGAGCCCATTGTTATCAGGCCCTGATTTTTCGGCTATTGTGGTTTTCCACATGTCCCGGTCTTTATTGATCTAGAACAAAGGAAACGGGCGGAATTTTTTCAGTGATGTGAGGTGAAAGAGGTTAATCTGTCACCTGAAAACTAACGGTTTTGGCGATGGGGGCTGTGTGGCTGGTTATATCAAAAGTATTTGCTTGATACTGTTGCTGTATGGTGCAAATCCGGTATTTGCTGCAGAAGCAGATCCTGAACAGCCGTCCGATCGCCAAATTCAAATCGTAGACGTTGGCATTCTGGCGACCCGTGGTGAGATGGCCGCTATTGCTCGTTGGCAACCGCTAATGGATTGGCTGGATTCACGTATTCCTCAAACTCGCTTTCAACTTCATCCCTATTCGCTGGACCAAATGGCGACAGCGGTTAAAACCCAGTCGGTCGACTTTATTATTACTAACCCGGGGCAGTCAGTTCAGCTAGGGCGACAGTATTCCTTGTCATGGCTGGCGACGCTAAGAAGCCCGCATCAGGGGGGAACCGGATTGGCGATCGGTTCGGCTTTTGTGGTTCGGGCTACTTCACCTTATCAACATATTCAGGATCTTAAAGGACGCCCGGTAGCGGCGGTATCTGAAATGGCTTTCGGTGGTTATCTGACGCTAAAAAGAGAGATGCAACAGGCGGGTATCGATCCGACCGGCTTCTTTTCAGCGGTTGATTTTTCCGGCTTCCCGCTAGATGCCATTATTTATAAATTACGTGATGGCGGCGTTGAGGGCGCGATACTGCCGGTCTGCCAGCTTGAGGATATGGTCAGAGACGGCTTGATTGCGCAACAGGATTTTCGGGTGTTGAATAATCAGGCACCGCAAGGCTTTGGCTGCCAGACCTCCACCCGGCTGTATCCTAACTGGTCATTTGCCAAAACCGGCAAAGCGCCTGAAGCGTTAGCTAAACAGGTTTCCAGAGCTTTGCTTGCGCTACCTGAGGACCATCCGGCGGCTAAAGCGGCGGACTCACTCGGCTGGACTACGCCGATTAGTCAGCTAGTGATTGATAAGCTGTATCAGGATCTGGATTTGCACCCTTGGCAAAACCCATGGTGGAAAGAGGCGTTGGTGTGGCTAAAGGTCAATCAGCAATGGGGATGGCTGCTGGTTATTTTGATTGTGGTACTCAACGCTTATCACTTTTTACTGGAATATCGATTTAATCAAAATCAGAAGCGGCTGCTGAAAACGCAAAGTGAACTGAATGAAAAAATTGCCATGCTGGAGCATGCGCAGCGCGTGGCAATTGTCGGTGAGCTGGGGGCCAGTATTGCCCATGAAATAAGTCAGCCGCTGGCTGCCATTCAAAACTACAGTCACGGCGGTCTGGTACGTATCCAAAAAGGTCATTCTGCCGCAGATCTACAGCCGGTATTAGAGAATATAAAACATCAGGTTACCCGAGCGAGTGAGATTGTTCAGCGCTTGCGAGGGCTTATTAATAAGCGGGCAACGGTCAAAGTACTGAGTGATATTCCGGCAATCGTTAATGACACATTATTACTGCTAAAGCATGAGTCAGAGAGGCGGCGAGTCAAGATGGTCTTTTCCGTTGAGGGCCAGCCGCGGCTTATTCTGGTTGATCCCGTTGGTTTTCAGCAACTGATTCTGAATATCGTAAAAAATGGCATGGATGCCTGTACTGCTGAGAACGCAAGGCGACCACTTATTGAGATTCAGTTAGCCTTTAGGGCAAAAGATATTGTGGTTCGGGTGGCTGACAATGGGAAAGGGTTAGATGCACCGGCCGATACCTTACAAAGTGCCTTCTATTCGACCAAAGACGATGGCTTAGGGCTCGGGCTGGCAATTTGTACCGATGTGGTAAAAAGCCACCACGGCGTGCTGACCATGAATAACCGAGACACCGGTGGCTGCATAGTTGAAATATTATTGCCTGCGAATGACGCTGATGAACAGCGGGAACAGGGTAAAACGACCTAAGAGGCCGCGATGAAAGATATCCATATTCACGTTGTAGATGACGACGACTCGGTACGCAATTCCCTGCAGTTTATGCTGGAGAGCTATGATTTTCCGGTGGTGGTTTACCACAGCGGAGACGATTTTTTACAGCGTGCCGATATTTCTCAGGCGGGCTGCGTCATTCTGGACAGCAACATGCCGGGCCTAAGCGGCCAACAGGTTCATCTTATTCTGAATGAAAAGAATAGTCCGCTAAGCGTGGTGTATCTGACCGGCCAGGGAGATGTTCCTATGGCCGTTGATGCCTTTAAAAAAGGGGCGATCGACTTCTTCCAAAAGCCGGTTAATGGTGATGCATTGGCAGAGACGTTGAACGTCGCTTTACGCTTATCCGCTCAGCGAAAACAGTTGGTTGAATACCAGTTGCTGTACGCTCAACTGACCGACAGAGAGAAGTCTCTGTTTGCATTAGTGGCTGAGGGATATAAAAACCAACAAATCTCAGAAACTCTCCACATAGCGGTAAGAACGGTCGAGGTTCATCGCTCTAATTTGATGAGAAAATTGGGCGTAAAGTCATTGGCGGAATTAGTTTCGGCCTATGCGTTTCTGATTGAGAAAGTGTAGTGTTATCATTCAGGATGATAAGATGAATGTATATCACCGCATTGGATTCAGTTATTTGGGTATAGCCAGTGTAGATATATCCAATGTTAATTTGTTTATTCGTGCTAATAATATTTCGAATCTATAACACGGGTCAAAAAACATAAAGTCTCTTAAATTATCGATAGATGAAGATTTTATGACTAGTGTATACTCGGATAACGATATGCTTACTTTATATCCGACATACTTCAAGCGACAGGTGCGTTAGCTGTGTTCTCCCTTTTGGGCCTGAGCTGCACCTCGAATTATTTTGGGTATATATGATGTTTGGGAAGGAGGCTTAAATGACCAATAATAATGAAGTTGCTCAGCGTCAGAAAATGACAAAAGGCGGAGTTATTACTCAGGAAATATTAGATGCGTTAGCCGAACAGTGTGCGATGAAATATGCTGAGGTTAAAGATCAGGTCTCCATCAGCGATAATATTAGCGATGAAACGCTCCGTAAAATTGGACCGACAACAAATGATATCGCCGCGCTGTGTGTGATTAACGTTTATCAGGCTCGCTATTATTTGCTCAAGCTGATGGAAGAAGGATTAGTACTGAAAACCGGCGTTAAAAAAGGCTACCCGCTGCACTGGTGGCTGATTGGCGCTGAGAAAACTCAATAATTTCACCGTCGCTTGCTGAAACAGACCTTAATTCATAAGTTAGCTTTCTTTACGATCAGATGTTTATTTTGAGCGGCTTATGAATAGGTTTGTTTCCTGCATTAACTCCGTTCTGAAGCTAGGCTTACGTCTGTAGGTTTAAGTCACTGTAGTTCTGCTCTCCTGGCTTTATTCAATATGTTTTTATCCTTAGGCCGCGTCTGGTGTCTATAGTTAATGCATCTGCTGTACCATCCGGGAGTTACCGCTATGTCTGTTCAGGAGCTTACAATGTATTTAAACACCCTTGATATATATCAGACCGATCTGGCGCAAATCAGACCGGTGAGTCGATTAGTTTCAACGGCTGTTTTCCTGTTCTCCGGGCTAATGCTTTGCTCTGCTAACGCTTCTGCCGTTCAGCCGGTTACGCCAGATTACTCATCGGCTAAGCCCGGTGATGTTATTCAGATTAAACTCAGTGAGCTATATCCGACTCAAATGGCGGTGGGTAAACTTCAGATTGACGGTGATTTAGCCGATTATGCCAGCGATCCTGAAAGTTTATTTAATGACTTATGTAAAGTGCAGGGTGCAGGGAAATTGGCTAAAAGTGATGCAACATCAACGCCGAAAAATCCTGCGACCTATAGCTGTACTTTGGCCGTCGGCACTAAAAAAGCGGATATGAATACGGTCGATGTCGGTCCGGAAGGAAAGCTTTATTTAACCGATGGTCACCATGCTTTTAATAGCTTCTGGGAAGTGCCGGATGGTGGCGGTGATGTCACTTTAAGCGTATTGATTGGTGAGAACCTCAGCCGGGATAGCAGTGGAAAACCGCTGACCCAGTCGCAGTTTGAACAGAAAATGGCTGAGCTCAAGCACTTTTTACCCATTGATGCCAAGGGAAACCCGATTACATTTTCTCAACTGCCTGACTCCTTGGGGCTAAGCAAATTTCAAGACGATCCGTTGCGTTCAATGCTCTATTATCTGCGCGGAGTGTCGTATGACAAGTCAGATAAGAATCTCAATCCAGAAACCGGCAAGCCTTATCCGGAAGTGCCTTTTCTTGAGTTCTACTGGGGGCAGCTATTAAGTAGCAAGATGGATCTTACCGCCTATAACCTGCATCAACAGGATGATTATATTCGGGCGTTGAAAGATGCCGCCGCTCTGATGGTCGGCTTACCTAAGCAACAGTTGATTGGCAATTCTGGTCAAACCGCGGCTGCGCTTGGGCAGATGAGTCGCGTCGATAAAAAGCGTTTAAAGAAGCTGGCTAAGCCGGGCTCTAAGTTGGCTAAGGCGCTGGCGTATCAGGCCAGCCATTAAATTTACCTGCTTAGCCAGGCCTCACACCATCCTTCAACCGTTTGTGGATAATCTATTCCTAACGCATGATTAAGGGAGTTCAGCGTCGGAGCAGGCAGCGGCCCTGGTTCCTGAAGTTCAGTGGCCAGGAGAACGTGTGACGGGCTGCCGTCATGGGCAATAGCTCCGTTTTTGAGGTGAATTACCCGAGAAAAGTGACGGGCAACGAAGTCCAGATCGTGGCTGATGGTTAATATTGTCGTACCTTGAGAACGGGTCTCGTTCAGCCAGTGTTCAAACACGCTTAACCAGTGTGCATCAAAGTCTCTGCTGGGCTCATCCAGCAGCAGTAGCGGTGGCCTAAGTGCCGTCAGGCAGGCGACAGCGACCATTCTGCGCTGCCCGGCATGCAGATCGAGCGGGTGGCTGTCAGCCAGCTCAGTTAACTGACATAGATCCAGCGCCCGAGCGGTGCGCCGATCAATCTCTTCTTTACTCAGCCTTTGGCGTTTTAGCCCGAAGGTGATTTCATCTCTGACTTTAGTATGAAATATCTGTTTTTCGGCCTCCTGAAACAGGATACCGATATATTCGGCCCGCTGGGGGGCTTTCATTTCTGACAGATTATTACCTGCCAGCGTAATCAGACCTTTCTCAGCGTTGAGTAATCCTGCGGCTAAACGCAGTAAAGTCGATTTACCTGCACCATTGTCGCCAACCAGAGCAACCTGTTCACCGGCCTGCAGATGTAATGATAGCCGGTCTAAACAGTATGAATCTGTGCCCGGCCAACGAAATGACAGATTATCAAGGATTAGCATACTGCTCCTTAAATGCATTAATCAGCATTTGGTCATTCAACGGAATATCGTCGGGCCAGCGCTGAAAGGCGGCTAGCTGGTGGATAACCTGCCATGCATCAGGAGCATTGACCTGACTTATTGCGGTTTTTAATACTTCATTAATCTGACCTGCTGCCAGTTGCTTACCGTTTGAAAGCACCATCGCCTGAGTGCAATATTTAGCTGCGGGTAATAATGCGCGCTCAAACAATAGGATCTGACAGTGATAATCTGTTGCGTATTGACGTAGCTGAGTTAATAACTGCTCGGTGGCTTTGGGCGTTAATCTGCTAAAGGCTTCGTCCAACAATAATAGCCGAGGTTGCATAGCCAGCGCACAGGCCAGTACTACGCGCTGCGCTTCTCCGCCGGAAAGCGTCGCCGGGTGGCGCTGGCGTAAATATTCACTGTGGGTATAGCGCAGGGCTTGATCAATTCGCTGACCAATTTGGTCTTCCGGTAGAGCCAGATTTTCGGGGCCGAAGGCAATTTCTTCTTCTACGCTGAATGTACACCCGGAGAGCTGGAGTAGGGGAGATTGCTGAACTAACTGAATCCGAGTGGCCTGTTCAGTTAGCCGCTTACCTTCTAACGTCTCTTGCAACAGGGTGGCGCTGCCGCCAATCGTGCCCGCCAGTTGCTCCGGATACCAGCCTGCCAGCAGTTGGGCCAAAGTACTTTTTCCGCTGCCATTTCCGCCATACACCACAAAGAAACCGCTATCGCCGGGAAGGGCAAGGTTTAACGGGCCTAACAGTGGCAGGTCTGAGCCCTGAGGCGTGAAGGTGAACTCTTGCAGTTGTAATGAAGCTACCACCAGAAGTATACCCCCGTTTGAATTATCATCAGGGCTAACAGGCTATAACGTACCACCTTTTGCCATTGTGAGTCAGTGGGAGACCACAGGGTTGTTCTATGTCCATGCAGCCTGAAGGCCCGCATATCCAGCGCAGCACCACGAATAGCTAATTCATTCAGCGAATTATTAATTAATGGCATCAGTAATGCGGGTATTGAACCTAAGCGTTGGTACCAATTGCCATCCAGCGGAATCCCTCTGGCTAATTGAGCATCTCTGATAACGCTAAGCTGTTGGCGAAGCTGCTCAACAATCAGCAGCGGACCTGCCAGCACATAGGCAAAACTGATGGGTAACCTGCTGGCGAATAGCGCCCTGACAAATTGGCGGGTAGGGACTTTTTGCAACCAAATCTGAGCGCTGCTGATAATAGCCAGTAGCTTAAACCATAGGGCAATCGCCATAGGCAGTCGCTGTTGGTCCAATGGTACATCGCGTAGCCAAACTGCCAGCCAGCCGCTGTGTACCAGCCACAGGCCGAGGGCCATTGGAATCATAAACCACACCACATAACGCCAGCGCCAACGGGTATCCGGGAGGATTAGCAACAGGACAAACATACCGATGCTATATATCACCAGAGCATTACCCAGCGGCAGCAGCAGGCAGCTCAGAGCAAGCCACCCCCACAGCGCTAATGAGGTAAACGGGTGCATATTAGCGAACGGCCGCCATATTCGGGAAATTACGCTGGGTGCGTAGCGGTAAGCCTCTTACCAATAGCCAGGCAATAATCGCCGTTATAATTTTATCAACCAGATTGGCGCCAATAACCGTAATCGCTACGGATTCAACCAGATTTTGACCAACGGCATTAACGTAAGCCACCACGAAATCAATACCGCTGCCGGTTGCGCCACCGAACAGGTAAGTCCGGATAGGTACCGCAACAACGGTGAGTGCCAGCGTGATAACAATACCTGAACAGATGACTTTAGGCAGGGTTCTGAACCAGCCCGCTCTGGCCATCAGGCCACAGGATAAGCCAATGACCATAGCGACCGGAGCGAATGCTGCGGCTATCGGGCCGGAGAGCAATCCCCACAGCAGGTTAGTTAACAGACCGGTAAACAGTGCCGCCCATGGCCCGGCCAGTAATGCACATAACATGGTGCCGATAGAGTCAAAAAAGATTGGCAGCTTGAGCATTGATATCAGTTGCCCGCCAATCATATTAACGGCAATAGACATCACAATAAGAACCAGAGTACGGCTGGAAACAGCATTACTTGCCATAGAAACCTCAAAAATTGATCGAAATAAACAGGGGGATGTTGTTATTGGCGCTGGCTGATTACCAGCTCATCGTAACCGGAGAGTGAGCATTGCTGTCGATTAAAACTAAGATCGCTGAGTTCACCCAGCACCAGTTCTAACGTGGTTCTGACGGTACAACCGGGCATTAGGTGGCCGCCGGTCATTTTCCCTGTTTCATCAGATACGGATAAGTGAAGATGTTCTCCCTGCTGTTCAAGCGTGCCGATCAATGACACTACTTCGAATTTTCCATGTAGCAGAGTGGTTCCCGGCTGACCGGCAAAGCGTAACGCGACATCCGTCAGGCTACCGACACAGCCGGCAATAAACGCAGCTTGAAGCTGATTTTGGGTAATAAATTGTTGAAGTGAACTAAGCACTTCTTGGCCCGGATAAAGGCGTAAGGCAAAAAATCTGGCGGTGGAGGCATGATGTGATTGAACGACCATCGGGCAAATTCCTGATTTAATATTTATCAGCCATTGTGGATATAAACGAAAATCAATTTTAACGCCACACATCATAACCTGAATATTTAGAAATATACGAGATATCTGTAGTGAATTAAGATAAATCATCCGTCATTATCTTAATATTAGTCGTTTAGATTGCCTCGGGGCCTTTACGGACTGGGAGGCGATAGATGATTATCATCAGAGCTATTGTTGAGCATCATGGTCTGACCGCGTTATTCGCTGCGGCTTTTCGTTCCGATGGCAGTCAGGAATCATTCAGCGCTGAGCTTGATGGTGCCTTTAACATTTTCGATTAAACGCATAGCGGGAAATAAACATTATCCATTTTGGCCGGGTAATATAACTAATATAAATTACCCGCGATGATTTTTATATTTATCATTAAAGACAAAATAATATCAGCGTAAATAGGCTTAGGCTGATAAAGGCGCCTGTTTAGTTAGCTAACTTAATAATAATCAAGATTACTGAGATAAATTCAGATTTATTAAGAGTCTTAAAGACTTGTTTTTTAACTGGTATTTACCTTGTCATTTATTATGGTGAGTAATGTTTTAGGTTGGTTGTTTTCTAAGCCAATTTGAAATGGTCCTCTCTTATTCACTTAATATTTATCCATTCAATGGAATGACAAAATGCATAAACATCACAGATTCTCTGTCAGTAAAATATCTGAATTTAAAAAGCGTTATTTGCTTATTCTTATCGGCACTGTTTTATTCAGTAGTGGCCCGGTATCGGCCGCTCAGCTTATTGCTGATAAAGATAATGGTTCAAAATTGGGCATTAACGGCGGAGAGTATGTTAACTCTGGTATTACGCTGGCTGATGCTGCACTGATAGCAAGCGGAAGCGGCTATCGAATCGGAGCCAATGGATTGAATATTAAGGTATCAGATGCCATGGCTTCTTCTATTCTTGCTTCCGTTTATCTTTCTCAGGGGGCGGGCATTACGCTCAGTAATTCAGTCCTAACGAATGGGCGTGTGATTGCAACCGGGGCCGATAGTACGCTGATATTTAACACGGTTTCAGTTATGACACCTGATGCCGGTAATGCGATTGCGGTTCAGAACGGCGCAGAAGCTGAGCTTAATAGCGTTACCGTTGGCGGCGGTAATTATCTGGCAGTGTTTGCCACCAATGGTTCTAACGTCAGGATAAATAATCTTAATGCCGCTTCCGGCGTTTATTTTTCTGCCAGCGCGGGAAATATCAGAAACAGTCGGATTGAAACGACCTCCGCAGTGGGCGTTGGCGTAGTGAATGACCAATCCGATCTGTTTATTGAAGATTCAGATATCTTCGGTAAAGCAGCCGGTATCACTGTGACTAATCATGGGGCGGTTAATTTCAGTCGGGGAACTCTGGCATCTGATGGTAATGCCCTGGTGGTTAATCAGAGTGGCCATTTTATCGGTAATAATCTTAACATTCAGTCAGGTAATCGGGCGATTCAGGCATTAGCCGGCGGCTCGGTGACTTTGAGCGGCTTCTCTCAAATTCAGGGCGTTAGCGGAATTTATGCTGACGGTGCCAAGCTGGATTTAACCGATTTGCAGATTAATTCGACCGGTGCAAGCCTTGGGCATGGCATCTGGTTAGAGAATCTGGATGGGTTATGCGCTTCGGGCTGTGAAGCCGCGAGCCTTAATAGAGTCAATATTGATACCCTTGGCACCACATCTCACGGGCTCTATCTTTCCGTTGGCGCAAAGGCAAATGTACTGGACTCCAATATTACTACTCATGGCAATAGCGCGATCGGCGTCTATGTTCCCGGTTCGAGTTCCAGCTATTCCCCTTCTTTACTCCGTCTGACGGACACCAATGTGACCACCGACGGCGTGAAATCGCGAGGAATTATGCTGAGAAACCATACCGATAGTGGACGGGTTACCGGCGCCTTAGATGGGGTTAACGTATTAACTAAAGGGGAAAACGCAGCGGCTTTAGTGGTATGGGAAGGCGCAAAACTGACCGGCTCACAGGTTACGGCCCAGACTATCGGACTCAACAGCGCCGCTCTTGACGTTGGCGGCGGTAGTGCGGCTAAGCGCAATACGGTAACGCTTAATGGCGGCGGCTTAACCAGCGCTCAGGGTATCGGAATTACCGTTGATGGATTCAGCGATATTAGCCTCAGCAATATGAACGTTTCAGGTTTTTCCGGGCTAGCTACCGCCGGAACTCTGGCTGACGCTACTTTGTCGCTGAGTCAGGTTAATGCTTATGGTGACGCATCGGTACTTAGCGGCGGAACTCTGGCTATGACGCTGGATAACGGATCCTATATAAGAGGCATGATTAACGGTGCTTCAGTGACACTGACCGACATTGCCAGTACTTGGGATATAACCAGTGATTCAGCGGTCAACGGTCTGAAAAATAGCGGTAGCCTGCGCTTTACCGATCCCGGCAATGTTACTTTTTCCGGAAGAACCTTAACGGTAAACGGTGATTATGTCGGTAATAACGGTACGTTGACGCTCTATTCACAGTTGGGTGATGATGCCTCTGCCACCGATCGCATGGTGGTTACAGGAAATACGATGGGCCATACATATTTAGGTATTAACAACGCAGGCGGCCTAGGCGGCGAAACGGTTGATGGTATTCGGGTTATTAGCATTGGCGGTCAGTCTGACGGGCAGTTTACCCTTAACGGGCGCGTAGGCTATGGCGGTTACGAGTATTTCCTTTATCAGGGCGATCGTTCGGGCAACGGCGGTGACTGGTATCTGCGTTCTGAATATACTCCGCCGAACCCAAACCCAAACCCAAATCCGACACCAACGCCGAACCCAAGTCCGAGTGGCAAAGGGGCGGTTATTGAACCCGAGGTAGCTATTTACGCGGGTAATCAGGCGGTAGCGAATACCCTGTTTAACCTGCGTTTACATGACCGTATGGGCGAGCCTCAGTTCACATCACAACGTCAGAATAGCGCTGAGTTCGCCGAGTCTATGTGGCTGCGGGTTGTTGGTTCACATCAAAAGAGTCAGCTAGCTGACGGCAGACTCAAGTTAAAAACCAATGCCAGTGTGGTTCAACTGGGCGGTGATATTGCCCGTTGGAGTCATAATGGTCAGGATCGGGTCCATCTGGGAGCGATGGCCGGATACGGTAATGCTCAGCTCAGGTCAGGATCTCAGCAGAGTGGTTATTCCGCTAAAGGCGAAGTCGATGGTTATAACGTTGGCCTATATGCCACTTGGTACGGGAATAAAGACTTACAGCAAAACGGTTTGTATGTTGATAGCTGGGTGCAGCATAACTGGTTCAGTAACGATGTGAACGGAGATCGACGCTCAACGATTAGCTATGATTCCAAAGGGTTCAGCGCCTCTGTTGAGGCCGGTTATAGCCAAAAAATCGGCGAATTTCAGGACGGAAGATGGTTTGTTCAACCGCAGGCACAGATTATCTGGTCTGGTGTTCATGCTGATAGCGTAAATGATGGCCGTGGCAGCGTGATCGACAGTAATAATCAGGATTACTGGCAAAGCCGAATTGGCCTGCGTACTTATCTGCAAGGAACATCACCCGCCAACCGGGCTCAGATCTTCCAACCCTTTATTGAGGCTAGCTGGCTGCATAATAGCCGGAATTATGGCACCGATTACCGAATGGCTCAGGGAACGCGTCATTATGAAAGTGATACATCTAAAGATATGGCCGAAGTAAAAGCCGGTCTGGAAGGTAAAGTATCAGAGTCTCTGACCGTATGGGGTAATGTCGGCCACCAGTTTGATGCCCAGCATTATCAGAGAACTGAAGGAATGCTGGGGATTAAATATCAGTTTTGATGAGCAGATATTTATTCTTTCTAAAGTTAAGCAAGGGGAGAGCGTTATTTGCTCCCCTGTCTTTACTCAACCTTGTTCTTTTTCCGCAGGATAATCATCATATTCTGACACTATTTATGCAGACGAGATTTTCGCTAAAATCAAATTTGGTTACTTTATTTGCGGTTTGATATTGAGGCATTATCCAGCCATGAAAAGATATATTTTACTTTTCCTTGCATGATTTTCTATCGTTAGCTACAAAACTACACCTAGTCCATATAAGATAGTTTAACGTTGGAAAAATCAGGGATTATTATGAGTAAGGGAAGATCTCAGAGAAGGAAGCTGGAACGAGATGAGGAATTAAAACAGGCCGCAATTGCTGAAGCCAACGATCCTCTAAGATTAAGGAATGACATCGTTTTTGTTGATGATAATTATTGTGAAATAATTCGAACTCTTCCGATGTCAATTCTGGTTGCCTTAGTTTTTGGTGCGTTATTATTAGTTTCTATCATGTTAAGTTTTTTTCTTTTAACCTCCTCTACGCATATATACATTTCTTACAATATGTATGTGATTACTTGGGGAGTGATTGTTGTTCTTGCCTATACCAGCCTCTATTTTTTACGCGTGGTATTTACCCATCCTGAAATGTTATCACTAAGGCTTAATCGTCATCGCCAGCGAGCTTACATAGTTGAGCCGCGCCGGAGTTTTAATATTTTTGCCCGTTGGCCTGTTGAGGTAGTGGTTTGTAACTGGAATCAGATTAAATACCATGTAGGTTGGAGAGGTAATGAGATTTTTCTTTATCGTTGGGACATCTTTCCGGTGAAAAGTCATTCATCTGCATCTCCAATGCGTAAAATAGTTATTCGCTCCGAGCACTATCCCCCGGCTTCTGCTACTGAGATATCAGAACGGGTTATGCGCTATATCAAACACTGGACATGGTGTCATGAATATATTTATTTGGGGTTAAGAAATACACCAGAGCTGGTAGTACTGAAGCAAATGAGTAGTTTTAAACATAGTGTTGCTTTTATTATCAATCAACATTTTTTTCCAGTATCGGATGACAGCAGTTGGTCTAATATTATTCAGCGTCATCATCCATTTAAATTTTTGATATTATTGCTTATTTCTCCATTGTGTTTATTGTGTTCTGCACTTCACTATTTAAGAATGCGTACTGCAACGGTATTCAAATGGCCTGATGATTTAGATTTGGAATCTCGTACGGCTCCATAATTACCATATATCTACTGCCAGCTTCAGGCTGCGATCGTAGCCGATTAGTGCATGAAAAGGGTCGGCATTGACCGTATTTTGTCGATCGTCAGCCGGCAAAAGTTCAGCTAAGGTTTTGACTTCCAGCGGGCCGTCACCGTTAAAGGTGGTATTGAGCAGTTTTTCAGCCACGGCCCGATGCAGGAATAGCACCGGACGAGATTTAATCTTAATCACCAGTCTTTCTGTGC
This sequence comes from Budvicia aquatica DSM 5075 = ATCC 35567, assembly GCF_000427805.1. Classification (GTDB taxonomy): domain Bacteria; phylum Pseudomonadota; class Gammaproteobacteria; order Enterobacterales; family Enterobacteriaceae; genus Budvicia; species Budvicia aquatica. Next base: position 45,499 of record NZ_ATYS01000033.1, read on the forward strand.
ATAGCTGATTTAGCTCTTTACTCACAGAGTTACGCGCCAGGCCGAGATTAAATCCGATGGTTTCGGCATCAAAGCCGGCAGAATCAGTTAAGGTTTCACGTTGTAGGGCGAGGGTGAGTCTCTCCAATTCCTGACAAACTGCATCTTTACGTTTCATGTGTATCCGTTTTTATTTTTTGATCGTTGAATGCACTGGCGCTGCTGGTTTTTACTAAATCATCTTTAGTCTTGCCTGTAAGCCTCCGCGACGGCGATATTAGCCATATCCTAACAGAGAGTAGCCTATTCCATAATTGCTAACCAGACGTAAATAACACATCGGGATCGGTAGGGGGCTTTTTTAAAATGGGGGCTTCTGGCCGTTGGGAAGATAAAAAAGTGCAGGTTGAAACTCTAACGTATTTTTACATAATGCAAGCTGACACATGCCGTCATCCCGTTGAAAAACGGGATGACGAGAGGGAAGCAGAAGAGGCTAATTAGTTAGCGCACTTATAAACTTGGCCGCTGACTTTGGTATCCAGAGGCGCAAATCCTGACCAGAACGTTTCACCGACTCCGGTGGCACCATAAATTACGTTGCCTCCCATCGCGGCTGCTTTGTTGCGTAAATCATTGGTTGCGCCGTCTCTGGAGCTGGAGGTTTCACTGCTGGATAACCAATTGCTTTGGCTTCCGGTGATCTCACCCAGAAACTGACATTGTGCATCCGGCTTGGTATCAACAATTCTGACTTGCTGCCCTGTTCCGTTTAACTGATTGGTGGTGCTACAGCCCGCCAATAAAGCCACGGTAGCAAGGCACAATAACGCTTTCATTCGCATCTTATTCTCCGACAGGTATCTGGAAAGTGATCGCTAAATAGTAGCAGAGGTGTGTGGTATATCTTAGGTAAATATGGCCCAACTGCCAATGTTGTCACGATAAATTTGGCAAACCCGCCCTGTTTTAGCATCATTTGTGCCAGTATTTAATCGCTTCAGCCGGAAATCATTGAAGTGGAACACAAGACTGGCAGTGCTTTTCCCTATCACCCCCATAATCGGTTAGTATAGCGGTTCGAACTATGGAAGGAAGGAGCAATGCCTGCTTCTACATAATATTGATTAGAGATATCAATGAGGAAAGGATCAGCTTGAGAAGACTAGCATTTATTCTGATGATGTATCCGTTTATCGGCTTCGCACAGCCAACACAGGCTCCGGAAGAGTCTGCAATGTTGAGTTGTTTATTGGCTAAGAGTTCCGGCGAAGATACCCGGTATAAAAACATTAGCGTCCGTAACGTACGCATTCGCGGAGATAACTCTTCTAACGGCATGTCTTATAGCTTCCCTTATGGGGAAAAAATGCTGGGTTACTTTGAGAAGTTTGGCAAAGGTGACGTGCTGTTTAACGAAAAAAATTATTCAGTGCAGCAGAGTTTACCGCTGACCCTGCTTGATACCCTTGCGGCAGCGCCATTAGGCAAATTTGATTTTTCAATGGTCGGTTGGGCTGAAGTTGATATCGGCGAGCGGCAATATCTGTGCATTAACTTTCCGTTTGGCAGTGCGGGTCTGGGTAATGGCGAACGAGATCTGACCTATGCCTTTATTCTGGATATTACCGAAGGGCAAACGCCGGTGCTTTATTCGTGGGCGGGAGACCTTAGAGCCTTGACCGCGAAATAATCTGGTTATTTATCCCTCTCCAGTTAGTGCTCACTAACTGGCTAATCTGTTTTGGCCCAATATAAAGTTTGATTTATTTAAACATGCATATAATATGCATGTATTGAGTTATCTTTCCGCCAGCCTGTTGCAGGCGCGCCAAATCTGAAAATAAGGAATCTGATATGCAAGATCTTATTTGCTACAAACAAATGCCCCTATGGACCAGCGAAACTTTACCGGCCATGTTTCGTGAAAAACATAATACTCAGTCAGGAACCTGGGCAAAGCTGGTGGTTATTAAGGGCAGCATGACATTTTCGATGCTAGAGGAGAATGGCGATCTGATTGAGACCTATACCTTTACGCCGGATAACCAGCCGCCGTTTATTGAGCCACAGGCGTGGCACAAGATTGATTCATGTTCGCCGGATCTTGAGTGCCAGTTAGCGTTTTATTGTCGCCCTGAAGATTACACCAATAAAAAATACGATATGACCAAAACTCACTCTGAAGTGGTGAATGCGGTGAGTTATTTATCGCCTTGCAAGGCGTTGGACTTAGGCTGTGGCTCCGGTCGTAACTCGCTGTATCTCAACAAGCTGGGTTTTGACGTCACGGCTTATGATAAGAACTCACAGGGCATTGCCAATATTAATGAGATTATCCGGTCTGATAATCTGCAAGGTATTACTGCCCGCGAATTCAATATTAATCAGCAGGCTATTGAAGGCCAGTACGGTTTTATCTTATCGACCGTTGTGCTGATGTTCTTAGAGGCAGGGCGTATTCCTTCACTGATTGAGAATATGCAGCAGTGTACCGAGATTGGCGGTTATAACCTGATTGTTTCAGCCATGTCGACTGACGACTTCCCTTGTACCGTACCTTTCTCCTTCACCTTTAAGCATGATGAGTTGAAAAATTACTATGCCGGTTGGGAGATAGTTAAGTACAACCAAGAGGTTGGTGAGCTGCATAAAACCGATGAAAACGGTAACCGGATTAAGTTAAGGTTTGCGACGATACTGGCAAAAAAAGTGGCGTAGTCAATATGTTATAACAGGCAGAGGAATAGTTTTTAATTCCTCTGCCTGAGTGGGTTTATTCAATCAGCGGGTTATGTATCATCATAAATTCCCACGTATTGTTCATCACCAGCGGGAATCCTTGGGTGAAGAATGAAGCTGATACTTCACGGGCATATTGAGGGGGAGGCATTTGCTGATTGTCCTGCGGCTGAGGCCCAAAATAGGTTAATTCAGACACCAGGCTATTGGCACTTTGTCGCATTTCCTGACCTCCACTTGACACTAGCTGAGGCGCACCGCTGATAGCCACCGCTTTTAATACACCGCGGCCAATCGACGGGGCATACCACAGAACCTCTTTGGTATAGCCGCTGACCTTACAATCTTTAGTCGCGCAGGTCATTTCTGTCATTGGTTTACCGTTGTGATGAGGATTTGATTTAGTCCAGTGGATAAATCGTTCAATGACTAACGTATCAAAGGTTCCTCCGGCTACGGTGACTTTTTCTATGCCGGAGATATAAGAGTTGGCTTCTGCACTGTAGGTGTACTCCCACTCGGCGTTTTCACCCCAAGAGTTTTTGACCTGTTTCTGATAGCTATCTTTCCACTGTTTCCCCAAAGTTAGCGGGAAGGATAAAATTTTTCGGCTGGATTCAGGGGTTGAAACCGGGGTGTAATCCTTCAGGTATTCCTGAATATCATGGTCGCCTGACCGATAGCTGACGATATTGTCTTTGACTGAAACCAGTTGTATCTGACGGTGGTTTTTACCATTAGAGCTGTAGGCCCAGACTGTACCGGGATCCGGCATTTTTCGGGTTTCAGCATTAAACGGTAAGGTTACTACCGGCATGCCTTTGTCATCATAGTGAATATAGTTCAGATCGATACTGTAGATTGTTTTGATTTCTCCGTCAGAATCGTATTGATAGAAATTGATACGATTTTCTGCGAATGAGTCCAACCGAAATCCGTCACCGACGGGTTTATCATCTTTATAATGACCATAGCTGATGACTTTCCCATCCTGAACGGTTTTATCTTCCCCTTGCTGTATGCCCTTTGTATACAGTGAGTAAGCCGTTTTTCCACTATAGGACTGTATCTGTTGACCATCGTTTTTAAAGCCACCGTCGAGAGTGACATATTGAGTTAAATCGGTGAGCTGGCCCCGATCGTTGTAGCGTTCTTTTTTGTAACGTTCCTGAGCCACTAGCGTGGTGGTTTTCTCCAGTATTGTTCCGGCGGCGTTATAGGTGATTTCAAGCATCGGATCATCGCCATATTTCTCCGTGTAGCGCTCTATCTTTCCTGTCCGATCGTAATAATCGCTGATCTCTTTGACGATTCGGCCTTGGGTTTTCTTATACTGTTTTTCTTTTAGCTTCCCGTCGGGGTAATAAAACTGGGTCTCTTTAAACTCTTTACCGTCGTAGCCGGTGCTTTCAGAGCTTAGTTGACCATCTTCATAGTAACTTTTCTCAGTGACATACCAGCCGCTGCCAACATAGCGGATAACCTGCTTAGGAAAACCGAGCTCACTGTATTCGGTCTCTAATCCGATTGGCGTGCCGGCTTTATCCCAGGTTCCTTCTCTCTTTAGCTTGCCGTTAGGATGGTAGTAACGGTATTTTCCGACCATATTATCTTTGGCAAACAGCGCTTTTTTATGGGTATCTTTAATAGTGGCTTGCAGAAATAACGAGCCGTCTGAACGGCGTAGGGTAAATTCAGCACCGCCTTTGGTTGGGTGTAAAGGCCAGTCGAGCTGAAATTCAGCGGCCTGATTATCATTGGTAAACTCCCAGTCGCTGGTTAAATAGCGGGTTTCAGCCCATGCCGTATTGACCAATGCGATAGTAAGTACTAACCAAAGCGTCCGCTTCATTCTGATTTCCTGTCCGTTATGTTGTGCATTTGATGGTAAGCGGGATAAATATCGCTTTGTTCAGCGTAAATTGCACGCCGAATAAAGCAATATTTTGTATCCGCCGGTTAAGACGGGTAAAGAGAAATAAGGTTATTGTTATCCATTAGCGGGGCCCCAACCCTGCGGCCGCCATCAATAGCTTGAACAGCTTTGCAACTACCGTTAAGGCTAATACGCTGGCAGTCCAAAGCGCTATCAGCCAGAAAAGCCGACGCCAAAGTGGGGTTTTAGCCTGCTGCTGTACTGAGGTACTCATATGCTGTTTCCTCTTATATTCGCTATTCGGTGGTAAAAAAACTTAGTGATAACCTTGTCCCGGGGTAACTTTTCCCCTGAATACGTAATAGCTCCAGGCGGTATAGGTCAGAATGACCGGAATGATCAGCAGTGCGCCAACCAGCATAAATCCTTGGCTTTGCGGTGGTGCTGAAGCTGCCCAAATATCGATATTAGGTGGAATAATGTTTGGCCAAATACTAATGCCTAAGCCGCTGAATCCAAGGAACATCAGCATCAGCGTCATAACAAAAGGCGAATAGTGGCTACCGCGTTTGATTCCCCGCAGAATAATTCCGGCTGAAAGCAGTACCAGTATCGGCACCGGCAAAAAATAGATCAGATTAGGCAGAGAGAACCAGCGCTGGGCGATGGCCGGGTAACTTAGCGGCGTCCAGATACTGATGATGACAATAATCAGCAATAAGGTCAGTAATAGCGGTTTAGCAATCTGATACATATGTTGCTGTAAGCGGCGTTCGGTTTTCATTATCAGCCAGGTACAGCCCAGTAATGAGTAAGCGATAACCAGCCCCACGCCGCAGAACAGGCTAAACGGAGTCAGCCAGTCAAACGCAGAACCGGCAAAGGTACGATCGACGACCGGGAAGCCATTGATAAAGGCTCCTACCACTACGCCCTGACAAAATGTGCTAATCAATGAACCTAAAATAAAGGATTTATTCCAGAACGGGCGGTGAGACAGCGTCGCCTGGGAGCGGAATTCAAAGGCTACACCGCGGAAAATCAGCGCTACCAGCATCAGGGTGAGAGGAATAGTCAGCGCATCAATAATGACGGCATAGGCCAGAGGGAATGCGCCAAACAGCGCGGCTCCGCCGAGTACCATCCAGGTTTCGTTTCCGTCCCAGACCGGCGCAACGGTATTGACCATCATGTCACGCTCTTCGGGATCTTTAATTAGCGCAAGGAGCATACCGATGCCTAAATCAAAGCCATCCATAACGATATACATCAGAGTGGCAAACACGATGATAATGAACCACATTAGCGGAAGATCGATACCCACGTTATTTTCCCCCTTCAGCATTATTGAGCGAGCGGTGTCCGGCAGAGATTGGAATGGTTGGCATATCCCGTTCACTTTCGGCGGTTTGATTTTCCGGATTGCCTTCCCCCTGATGAGGGCCTTTACGAATCAGGCGCATCATATAGCTGTACCCAATACCAAAGACCGAGAAATAGACCACGATAAAGGCAATCAGGCTGATGTTCATATGTAACTCTCCGTGGCCAGAAACGGCATCGCGGGTGCGTAACAGATTTTGAACAATCCACGGTTGCCGGCCTACTTCAGTGGTAAACCATCCGGCCAGAATCGCGATCACTCCCGACGGCCCCATCAGCAGAACAAAGCGCAGGAACCCGCGTGACTGATAAAGACGATTTTTAAGCCGCAGCCACAGGCCGATCGCTCCCAGTAAAATCATCAGCATTCCCAGTCCGGCCATAATGCGGAAAGACCAGAAAACAATGGTTGAATTAGGGCGATCGGCTTTAGGAAAGTCGGTCAGGGCCGGAACCTGTTTGTCTAAACTGTGTGTCAGGATCAGGCTGCCTAATGCCGGAATCTCCAGAGCATAGTGGGTTGTTTCCTGTTCCATATCAGGAATACCAAACAGGATTAAAGGCGTCGGTTCACCCGGAGGGTTGCGCCAATGGCCCTCAATAGCCGCAATTTTGGCAGGTTGATATTTCAGGGTGTTCAGGCCATGCATATCGCCGATGAGTGCCTGTATTGGCGATACAATCAGCGCCATCCACATTGCCATGGAGAGCATTTTGCGAATTGCCGGAGTGTCATTTTTGCGTAACAGATGCCAGGCGGCAGAGGCGGCAATAAAGAAAGCACTGGCCAAAAAAGCGGCGGTAGTCATATGTAACAGGCGATATGGGAATGACGGATTAAAGATCACCGCAAACCAGTCGACGGGTACCACTTGGCCGTTATGAATTTCGTAGCCCTGCGGTGTGTGCATCCAGCTATTGGAGGCCAGAATCCAAAAGGTCGACATAATGGTGCCCAGTGCAACCATGCAAGTGGCAAAGAAATGTAGACCATTACCGACCCGATTCCAGCCAAATAGCATTACGCCGAGGAACCCGGCTTCAAGGAAAAAGGCGGTTAATACTTCATATGTCAGCAGCGGGCCGGTGATACTGCCGGCAAACTGAGAAAAACCGCTCCAGTTGGTACCAAACTGATAGGCCATAACTAGCCCTGAAACGACGCCCATACCAAAGTTAACGGCGAATATTTTCGACCAAAAATGGTAGAGATCGCGGTAATCATTATTCCGGGTTTTAAGCCATAACCCTTCCAGCACGGCAAGATAACTGGCCATACCGATAGTGATTGCGGGAAAAATAATATGAAAGGATACGGTAAATGCGAATTGGATCCTCGCAAGATTAAATGCATCTAATTCGAACATGGTATGCCTCGGGCTAACATATGCTTCTCTGATAAATCTCTTAAGGTGTTCCGGCTGATAGTGGTGGTGAGCGTCGGGCTCGGAGGATGCTTTTGAACGATTTAGCCGGGGAATTGATAATAGAATGTAAAAAAATCAGTTAGTAGCAACAGAAAGGCAGATTAAAAGCATAACAGTTGGCGAAGCAATAGGGCATTATTGAGCTTAATTGTATGAAAATAAATATGAAATTGCGGAAGCAATCGTTATGATTGCGTCGTTAATACTCAACGCTGGTAATGACTGTGGCTAAATATGAAGTACTTGCCCGACGTATTCGAGAGCAGATAACGGCAAATATCTGGCAGTCTGACGACAAGCTGCCTTCTCTGCGTGAGCAGGCTGCCGCTTCAGGCATGAGTTTAATGACGGTAATGCACGCTTATCAGATTCTGGAAAGCCAGGGTTGGATAATCTCTCGCCCCCAGTCCGGATACTATGTGGCACCCAAGGCCGGATTTTTAACATCACCGGCCGGGCATCAAAAACTGGAACTGGCTGAGCAGATTGATATTAACTCATTTATTTTCGACGTATTACAGGCCAGTCGTTCTCCATCCATCATGCCCTTTGGCTCCTCTTATCCTGACCCCGGGCTGTTCCCTCGCCAGCAACTGACGCATTCCCTGAAAACCGTTGCTCGGACCATGGGCTCGCTAAGTGCAACTGATAACCTACCGCCGGGAAATGAAGACCTGCGTAAAACCATCGCCCAGCGTTACGCATTACAGGGCATGCAAATTTCACCGGATGAAATAGTTATTACTGCCGGCGCTCTGGAATCGTTAAACCTAAGCCTACAGGCTACGACTGAACCCGGGGATTGGGTGATTATTGAGAACCCGTGCTTCTATGGCGCACTACAGGCACTTGAACGGTTAAAGCTAAAGGCATTAGCCATTGCCAGTCATCCTCAATGGGGGATAGACCTCAATGCGCTTGAAGAGGCATTGAAAACCTACCCGGTTAAGGCCTGCTGGATGATGACGAACATCCAGAACCCGCTAGGCGTAACGTCATCTAATGAAAAGAAGCAGCAAGTCGTTGCGCTGCTACAGCGTTACAATGTGCACTTAGTTGAAGATGATGTTTATAGTGAGCTCTATTCCGGCAGTGATAAGCCGTTACCGGCAAAAGCGTTTGATGAAAAAGGTATGGCCATGCTGTGCTCTTCTTTTTCAAAAAGCCTGGTGGCAGGTTTTAGAATTGGCTGGGTTGCCGCCGGTCATATGGCGAGTAAAATCCAACGGCTGCAGCTGATGAGCACCTTATCCACCAGTGCGCCAATGCAACTGGCTTTAGCAAACTACCTTGCGACAAAAAGTTATGACAGCCATTTGCGTAAACTACGGCGAACGCTGGCGCAGCGTAAAGACATTGCTCTACAGTCATTGCATACCCATTTACCTAAACAGGTCAAAATTCATTATGCCCAAGGTGGCTATTTTCTGTGGATTGAGCTGCCTGCTCACCTTAATGCGACCGATCTTTACTACCGGGCGCTGGAGCACAAGATCAGCATAGCTCCGGGAAAAATGTTTTCAGCCAGTACTCAGTACAATAACTATTTCCGCTTTAATACCTCTTATGAATGGACTGACAAGAGCGAACAAGGCGTGATAACGCTGGCGGGGATCATTCGGGAGCTGCTCTAGCTCTCGATTCATTATCTGATAATAGCACCGGCAGAAGGGGAATATATGACCTCCCGCTTTATCCTTTTCTTCTGTTTTGTCGCGATATATTAACCCATTAGGGTGACAATATTATTACGGACAATCCTTTTTACACTCCCTGTCTATATTCATGTTATTCACTACGAGCTGCCAGCGTTCACATTGACTTGTTAAAGCGTGTTGTTAATTTATTTAAATAATTAACTTTGTGTTGTTGATTTATTCTTTCTTATTTTTGGTTTAATAAATTTACCTATTTTTACTTTAAGTTTTTAAAATTATCCACTCATTATAATGCGAACGCTAATCTATCGAAATAGATTGGTAAATATGAGTATGGAAATGAATTATATTGTTGATATTTATTGATTTTATGTTTTCGTGTAATGATTTTAATTTTCATTTTGATCGCTACTGACGATCGATTTGTTTTTTATGATAGCTTTTTGCTATTTTATTGTGATATTTTAAGGTTCCAATGTATCCATCTAAAGAGTTGTCGTTTATTATCTCTTTATTAAATTGGTGAGTGTGTTTTTTACAGATTTAAATAACATTGTTATCATGCTATTTATTCAATTTTAAATAAAACTTAAGCGTGTTTAGTTTTTATTTTCTGGGTTGAAAGTCATGAGCAAGGTTTATCATATTGTCTGGAGTAGTGTGCAAGAGGTGGGTTGCAACTTCCGATTTAGGGCGTGTAACAAACAAAAAGTAAAAATAATAATGCTCTTGTACATGTATCCGGGCCAGACCTGCTTATGGTCACATTATTGAATACATATTGTCGTCAGCCTTAGCTGTGGTTGGCGAAGACGGCTATAGCGGTTGTTACTGAACGATGAGTACTACAGTGTAATTTTAATCAACCAAAACGAGCGCGTAGGGCTGGATTTCTGCACGTTTTATTATAGGTCATATAGGGAAGGGATTGAGATGAAGATATGGCGACCACTCTGCCACCACTGTGGTGTGCAAGGGCATGCAAAGAAGAACGGTCTGGCACTGTCGGGGCTACAACGCTATTTTTGTACCGCTTGTAAAAAGACGTTTCAGACACAATACATTTATGCGGGAAATACTCAGGAGATTGAGCGCCAGGTGCAAAGGCTCTCTAACGAAGGACACCCGCCTGAATATATTGCACGTTTACTGAAAGTGGGTATTAAGATGGTCAATAAGTGCTTAACGCCGGATGAAGCTATGGCCGAGAGCAAGTAAGGTCAATGTCTGGTGGTTTTTAGCATGAGTGAAAAAGAGTTCAGGGACGGTATCCTATACTGCATATGAGGGGGTAATATTGTTGTTGGCAAACCTGCAAGGCAACACGATAACCGGATCTGAACATGACGATTTCACTGATTACTTATATCAAGGCTATTCATCATCAGCAAACCAGCGTCTCGATCAGCGACAGAGAGTCTTATACCCGCCACTACACTGACGGTGAGGCTGAAATAACCACGATTGAAGAAGTATTCCGTTTTAATAACGGGGTGGTTATCCGCTATGCCATTGAACGGGACAATGTTCCCTCGGGCCCAGAGGTGATGTGTGAAGAGTGTTGGATAAGCTATGAAGTAGCCGATGCTGGCGCGCTGGAGATTCGGCCTGTGCGTAAAGTATTTAGTCATCGCTGTCAGGAATTGTTTTGGCTGAAGATTCAGGCAGGCAGTTGACGGGCTTATCGCTCACTTTATTGTGGCTCAAACTCCCGACATATCAGGGTGATGCTTTCCGGTGGTAATAACGCTTGGGTTAAACCACAGAAAGGTTGTCCTTGCTGATGTTGATGAAAACGACAAAACTGGCATTCACCGAAAAGGCGTACGCCTTCTTGCTGCTGAACCTGCCGTAATAATCCCATAAGCTGTAACTTAAGCTTTTCACCACCGTAGGGTAATTCAGACTGTATTTTAGCGATGTTATCTTGTGATAGCGCTCCTTCAACGGCCTGTCTGGCTTTATCTGTCAGAAAAAGCAGGACCTTACGTTTATCTCCGGGGTAGGGTTGTCGATAAATTAGCGCTTTTTCTTCCAGCTTTCTTAAAGATTGAGAAACCGTTCCTTTCGTCAGGCCTAAATATTCGGTAACGGATCCGGGCGTGTTCGAATAATGGTTACAGCGCAGTAAATAATAAAGTGCATTAACCTGCACCGACGGAAGATCTGCTAACAAAGCATTACGACGAAAACCGCTCTGCTGTAGGTTTGCCAGCCTTTCTAGTATGTCAAATAGCGTCATGTTTCCCCCTGATTTTGGTTAATGGTATCGATTCGAAACCATATTGACAAGTAGGTAATGGTTACGTACCGTTAAGTCGTGTCGATTCGATACTAAAAGTAGAGGGATTAATCATGACTAAAGTCGCTACGTTCTATCATGCGGGTTGTCCGGTGTGTATCAGTGCAGAACACACCCTTGTGGATTTATTGGATAAAAGCATTAAGGTTGATATTGTACACCTTGGAGAACATCCGGATCGGATAGCGGTAGCTGAAGTTGCCGGAGTAAAAAGCGTTCCGGCGCTGGTCATTAATGGCCTGCCTTTGCATATTAATTTTGGTGCCAGTCTGAACGATCTGAAATAGGGCTTCAGGCAGTTTGAGCCTTGGGGCATATGTGTAAAATCCTCTTCTCTTGGGCGGAGGATTTTTTGTATTGAATTTGAATAGTCGGCACTGAGTTTAGGGATCGCTATCTGTTCAGGAGGGATAATGACAATACGGGAAGAGCGAGTTGTGCTGCTGGATGATAATCTTGAAGCCTGCGGCACAATGGATAAGGCACTGGTACATACGGCGGATACACCGCTGCATTTGGCTTTCTCCTGTTACATCTTTAATGCAAAAAATGAGTTGCTGGTTACCCGTCGGGCACTGAGCAAAAAGGCCTGGCCGGGCATCTGGACAAACTCGGTATGCGGCCACCCGATGCCCGATGAGTCTATTGACGATGCGGTAAAGCGTCGTTGTCTTTATGAGATGGGGCTGGTGATTAACACCGTAGATCTTATCGATCGGCAGTTTAGCTATCGGGCGACCGATGCCAGCGGGATTGTTGAAAATGAGCACTGCCCGGTGTTTTTGGGCTATACAACAGATATGCCTAAGGCAAATGCGCAAGAGGTGATGGACTACTTTTGGGCCCCGATAGATAAAATTATTGCCGGTGTTGCCGCCGTTCCTGAAGTCTTTAGCCCGTGGATGGTTGCTCAGTTGGCAAGGCCGGTTATTCGTTCGGCTATTGCTAATCTAGCTCGTTTCTAATCGTTATTAATAAGTATTCCGGTGTTTACTGCAGCGTTAGCATAATTACCGAACCCGGTTTGGCTTTCTTATACTGATGTTATTTCAGGATCAATAAAGCCTTGTTGCCACTATTGTGAAAATACAGACCATGTAAGAAAGCACGGGACCTCCCGGGCTCAAATTCAGCGTTATTTATGTACCGCCTGCAACAGAACGTTTCAGACCCGGTATATTTATCAGGGTAATGAATCTGATATTCATCGGTTAATTAAAAAATTATTGGCTGAAGGGAGAAGCAATGCTGATATTACCCGGCTATTAGGTATCAGCAGTAATGTGATTAGCCGCAGTATTTTGATTATGGCTGAAGACTAGTGATGATTTTAGGTGCTATTAGTCACCACGTTGGTTAGTTTTATGGGTTAAAAGCACGGAAATTAAATTTGATACACCGGCCTGTACAAAATACAGGTCGGTGTTTTTGTTTAGGCCTATCCCTTCGCAGCCTATCTCGCTAGTTTTTGGGCTGATGTCTAGCTTCATCCCCTCCTGATTATTGTCGATTCCTAAGGCGCCATGGCGTGATGGTAGAACTCACATTGTTGTCAGCTATCGGATGGGGGTTGTAAAACGGATGTCTATTTGTTCTGAGTAACGACTTTTTATCAACTAGCTGCAAATGGAGTTATTTAAATTATTGACAAATGATATTGATAATCATTATCATTTGCTAGTTGTATATTTATGCAGCAATGAGTTGTTTATCAGGAGAACACTTTATGGAAAATAATACTATTACTGAAAACACCATTTCTGATGGCTACCCCACAGTTGGGGATGGTGGACAAGTTGTTCTTACCGTTTGGCCAAAGGGCTATTCTCCACCTATTTATGATATTTGGGTTCCTCCCTACCATGGCTGGAGTAAACAGGAATGGGGGCACAATGATTGGATCGACGATACCCTCCCACCTGAAGAATCCAAAGCAGCAAATAGAGCCGCTGAAGAATGGGCTAAAGCCTATCAGCAGGAAAAGAATAAAGCAGATAGCTACTTAAATGATAAAAAGCAGCAACTATCTGCTGCTTATGCTGTTTTGGCGCAATCTCAGGCTAATCACCAATATATTGCGAGTCAACTGCAGCACATAAATGAAACTAGTCCTAAGGAGACATTAACATTACAACGAGAGCTCGCTAACCGAGCGGTTGATGCTGCCAGGGCAGAGATAGCTTTGAACACCGCCATCGTTGAACATTTGGTTGCGGAGTCTCACTGGTCTAAAATCATGAAAATTTATCCAGGCACAACGGCAGCAGAATCTCGTGAACGGAATCGCTTGGAGAGAGAGAAAAAAGTAGAAGCAAATACATTAGCTGGTTCGATAGCTCAGCAACAGCACCTACTTAACGCTTTAATTGCGGACGCAGTAGTAAAAAATACACAGCTGGAAGAATTTAACATTGTTGATTATGACCCAAGAGTTATCAGTGCAGAACAACAATTAGTCGCTGCTCAACATTCGCTAAGCCAGGCTATTCAGGATAGATCGGTAGCAGAACAGAAACTAGCCCATGCTCAGAGCGCTTATAGTATTGCCAATAATACTGCGGAGGGGCGTCTGCTTGCTAACCCCGCAGCTTATCCTTATAACGAAATTCTGCATCACTCTGTTTATGGTATTTCGGTACAGCTGACTATCAGTGTTGATAATATTTCATCATTACAGCTGTTATTGACTCAGGGTGGAACAGCATTTTCCAGTCCGATAACGGCACCTACGCCGGAAGGTGAGGCTATCGGTCGCTCCATTAATGATCTGATTGTCGATGGATATAACCGTTTGCGGCAACGTTTACAACAACGACAGGTAGAAATTAATCAAGCTACAAACAACATCAATAAAGCTCAGGGTGAAGTTAATTTAGCAAACCTAAGCGTGACAAATAATCAGAATACCTTGTCACAAAAAACACAGGAACGGGATGGTATTAAAAGCATAGTTTCTGAAGAAGTCAGAGTTAAAGAAGAAAGAGAAGCTAAAGTCAAGGCGGCACAAGGGCAGTATGAGCGGGCTCAACAAGCGTTGGCAGATTATAAGAACTACGGTTTCTATGGCTTATCCCAAGAATCATTACTTAGTAGTAGCACTGTCTTATCCATATCTGCTGGTGAAGGAGGCTTTGCTTCCTTTGGTAGTAGTGCAACGGCGACCGCAATAAGACAGGCGTTAATATCAATTTCTAATAAAAGTACTCAGTTCGTTGTTCAGTTTGGCCTTCGTTCTATTGAGTCTGCGATTGCCTCTCGAATGGCCGTCAGCGTTGGATTGATGTCAGTCGTCTTCAGCCCTTCAGTGGGTGAGGGCAGCGATAATGTCCCAGGTTTTTTCTGGGAGAAAGCTATGATTGGGGCTGTTCCCGCCTCTATGCTGACATTACCTCCGGATCCAGAACTGCGTAAATTGGCTAAAACCGTTGGTAGCATACCCTTAAATATTCTAGCCGTCCTGAAGCATCAAGGTAATATTCTTGAATTTAAATTAATTAGAACTCCGGATGAATATCCGATAGGTATTTTAAGCGCAGAGTTAGATAGTAGTACGGGCCTATATCAGGTAGCGATTCCTGATGTGGGGAGAACTATCCTGATAACACCGGCTAATCCGCCAAAGCCAAATAACCTACCACCACTGGTTCCACCTATAGAGCTAGGGACATTACCACTTCATACCGGGAATGATGTAACTTCTGATACTCTGCCGATGATTGAAGTTTACCCAGCTCCAGAAAGTCAGGAAGGAAAAGGTTGGGTATTGGTCTTCCCTGAAGATTCAGGGCTTGAAGCTATTTTTGTGATGGTCAGCCATCCACCAAAATCAGAGGTTCATAAACACAAGCATTATCCACCGAAAGGTGTTCCATGGTCGAAGATTGTCGAATCAACAAAAAATAAAGGGTACGCAAAATTTAAGCCAGAGATCAATATTCCAGAAATAGATCTTGATGTATGGAAAAACGGGGAGCCAATAGCTATGCACCTCGGATGGAAAGTAAAGAAATATGATTACGTCATTGGTGCTTATAACGGGAAGGAAACGGAATGGGTTGTTGTAAAAGAGTCCCAAGGAACCGTGCACTCTCATCCTATCAGTGTTCAACAAGTTAACAGGTACTTAAAATGAATATATATCCATCTGATATTGACCCGAAAAGCGGCAAGATAACTTATGCGTCTTTGTTTGAAACAAATTTTGAAGGAGATACCTATTTTATTGATGAGGACCTGCTGTTGATTGAATATGAAAACGACTTCGCAGTCGATGTGTCCTATCACCAACCGTTTAATCAATTGAGCGTTAGCGTTATTTATCAGAGTGACTGGATGGAACCGGTATTTAAAAGAGTTATAGAGGTTAATAAGGAACAACTTCTCAATACGCTTAAGCAAGCGATTGATATTGCAGAAAAAGGAAAATAAATATAGGTGAGTGAGGTAGTAATGGGATATCACATTATTAAAACGTTCGAAGTTCGATGAAGAGTCCGTATCTCAGAAAGCAAAAANCCAGCCACAAGGCTGGTTTCTCTAAATAGTGGTGCCCGGACTCGGACTAACGCCGCAGGCGTTTGAACAACGGCTTTGCCGTTGGCCCGCAGGGCGAGCCTGAAAGGCGAGTTATCTAACGAAGTTCGATGAAGAGTCCACCCCTCACAAAGCAAAAAACCAGCCAGAAGGCTGGTTTCTCTAAATGATGGTGCCCGGACTCGGACTAACGCCGCAGGCGTTTGAACAACGGCTTTGCCGTTGGCCCGCAGGGCGAGCCTGAAAGGCGAGTCATCTAACGAAGTTCGATGGAGAGTCCGTATCTCAGAAAGCAAAAAACCAGCCATAAGGCTGGTTTCTCTAAATAGTGGTGCCGGACTCGGAATCGACCTTTTGCTTTAATTTTATGATAAATATAAATTAATTTAAGTTTGATAAATTTTGTACCCTCATTTGTACCCTCACACCTCTAGCGTGGCTTTTTGGGGGGTAAAATCTGAAGATACTATATCAATAATAGCGGGGGAGATTTATTTCAGTAAGTTGCCCTAGTCAACTTCTTTCAGCAAACGATATGCACTGACTACAACTTACGACTAATGAGTTTAGTCAGTCGGTTCAGACTTCATCTGTCCCGATCACAAACAAGTAGGATAAAGGTTGCAACGCAGCCATATTTAAAGAGAGGTGCGTTCGGCACCATTCACTAAAAGCCGGCTTATCAAAATCCAATTGGTGACCACGGATAAACTCAAGGTCCAGTATGACATACTCCGCATTTGCTGAACTCTCCGTTGCCGGATAGAAAATACCTTCACTACCCAACGTTGTTAAATCGTTAAACGCCGACTCAGTCACTCGGGCGGTGTGTATCAAATCAACATTCTCCAGTGACTTCAGTGACAGTAAGCGAGCAATTAGGTTCATAGTTGTACCCCTGTAGATATTTCTGTAGGAAGCGTTATCACTATTGATAACGCTTCCTGCAACCAGTCGGCGACACGTTGCCATTCCGTACCACTGACATCAGACGTGATTTTCCAGACATTTGGGCAAGTGTGATGGGCCAGCAGTAATACGGCCATGACCATAAATCGGTAGGGATGACCGTGGGTATGACAATATCCCCGATCGTAGGGATGTCGATGTTGGTTCAAGATAAAGGTATCGCCGCTGAGTTGATGGTGATGCTCCCCGTTAAACACGATAACGCTTAGCCCTATCAGACTGTCATCGTAGCGCAGTGGCGTGATACCGGCACCGTTGCAGATAACGGGTGGTGGCT
>NZ_ATYS01000034.1 GCF_000427805.1 Budvicia aquatica DSM 5075 = ATCC 35567
TGCCAGGCTTTAATTAAAAGTAATAACCCTCAGCGTAAGCTGGGGTTTTTGCTTTTATGGAATATGGAAAATCCCTATTCGAGCATGGGAACGCACCGCAGGTGCGTAACATGCGACCAAATCGTCGGGAACGATTTGGAACAGCGCTTGCGCTGGCCCCGGCGGGGCGAGTATCAGGATGATACGAGTATTGTAGGGAACTGCCAGCCTTTTTGTTTTGTCTGTAGCTTGTCGGTAAGCGTCTCGACAGAGTAGGACAAATGTGTCGGGAACACATTTGAACATCGCCTGCGACGGCCCGAAGGGCGGCGGGCAGGAAGCCCGGCGTAAACTGCCAGGCTTTAATTAAATGGATAAGCCCTCTGCGAAAGCAGAGGGCTTTTTCTATGGGAAATTTTCAATTTATCTATCAGCGCATCGGATTGGCCCAAAGGGTGGCGGGCGGGAAGCCCGGCGTAAACTGTATGCTTTAAATAATGGGTAAGCTGGGGTTTTTGTTTTGTCTGAAGCTTGTCGGTAAGCGTCTCGGCAGAGTAGGACGACGATGTTGGGAACACATTGGGCAACGTATCGCATCTATGTTTATATCGCGTTAATAAAAAAGCCCTGACGGCTATCAGGGCATATAAATCAAGAACATGGTACTTGAGAGAATTATTCCTCTCTAACGTTCCATTGTTTGGTTAGCATACTAAAAATAAAGTCATTTATTTCACCGGCCTGGCTTAACTTGTATCTTAATATTTTTCTATTTTCTGACTGTTTAACCATGTCTGAATAAATTTTGCTATTACCGCCGGATTATTAATATCGAGTTTTGGAATATTAAGTTCTATATCGTCATCCGTAGCTAATGCAATAACATACTGATCAATTAATCCCTCAAAGGGTTTCGCTATGCTGGATCGAAATAAGGCTATCTTGTTTACCGGTTCATGCTTAAAGCCTTCAATTAACACTAAATCTATAAGATCAGGATTAAATTGAGTAATTAACCCTGATAGATTTACTGCGTTATCGGGTGTTTCGGTCATTAGCGCCCAGCGTTGATCGCAGGCTACTATGGTTTGAGTTGCCCCCGCTTTACGCAGTTCATAGCTATCTTTTCCCGGCTTATCGATATCCATATTATGGTGGGAATGTTTGATTAGCCCGCAGCGTATACCCATAGAAAATAACTCAGGAATGAGTTTTTTGAGCAGCGTGGTTTTTCCGGTACCGCTATAGGCGGTAATAGCTAATAAAGGTATCTGATTATTAGTTATTTTCATATTATTTCTGCTCGTTCCAGTTATTACATTCGTCTAAGGTGTTGATATTTCTGAACGCATCTGGCGAGTTTTGAAAATCTACCGGCGTTGCCTTTTGTTGGGAGAGAAAGATCATTAGCTTGCGATCGCCACCGAGTAAATAGCGACGTAATGGCGTTATTAAGTCGGTGTGTAATAGTGCCAGCGTCGGATGAGCTCTGTGACCATCATCCGCATAGGCGGCGAGCTGATTGCCTCGGTTATTCCATAGCCTGTCTGCAAGATCATCAGGTATCAGTGGTGTATCACAAGGTGAGAAAAGAACCCAATCGGTGTTACTGTTTTCTAATGCGGTAAGAATTCCGGCTAATGGGCCATTAAAGCCATCCATTGAGTCGGAAAAAACCGGATAGCCACTCTTTTGATACTCTTCAATATTGCGGTTAGCGCTAATAATAATGTGACTAACCTGCGGTCTGAGTCGCGCGAGTACGTGCTGGTATAAGGGAACCCCATTAACTTTAACCAGACCTTTGTCTGTACCGCCCATACGCGTTGCTTGCCCGCCTGAGAGTATCGCTCCGGTAAGTGGAGGTATTGGCATTTCTGTTCCCCTATAATGCAATAGTAGTCGCTATTCTAACGTTATTGTTAGCAGATGGCCTGCTTTATTGATGATTGAAAATTTGCGTAGGCTAGTTTAAATGTAATTGAGAATCATTTTATATTATGGACAGTGACTAATATTCATATGGAATATTTTCGAAAATTGATATTATTTTTATATAACCCATTATGGTTATATGTTGTTTACCCACTAATTAAATACCTATAAATGGTTATTTAATTTATATAACTCGTTATAGGTATTTGAAAACAATAGATGAATATATTATTTGAACCCTATCAAGAAATTAAAAATTATCGCCCATATTCATTGATCTAAAACAATCAACATTTAGACAAATATTTAATTACTCCAGAATTCGTTATATTTAATGTGATAAATAAAATACTACTTTAGTAGTAATTTTTTAGTGCACAGGAATAGGCACATAAAGATATATATCTTACTAATCGGCTCAATGAACGCCGAATTTATAATAAATGGGAGTACTTATGGTGGGCAAGATTAAGGCAAGGTTATCAGCTACTTTACTGATATTGTTTGCATCATTTCTGGTAAGCAATATTGCGGTAGCTAAGTCAGATGTAGAGGCTCGTAATGAGGTTTTTGCAAAGGATCATGCAAATCAATACGAGTCATGGAAAGCAACCAGTGAGCAAGACAAATTGGGTGGCGGTCTCGATGAATTCCCTGACATGGTTATTCTTTGGGCGGGTTACCCTTTTGCAAAAGACTATAAAAAAGCGCGTGGTCACTTCTACGCCATTACAGATATTCGTGAATCTCTTCGTACCGGAGCACCAGTAAAAGACACTGATGGTCCATTACCTATGGCCTGTTGGAGCTGTAAAAGCCCTGATGTCGCCAGACTAATTGATGAAGGCGGTGAAGCGGCTTATTTTGAAGGTATGTGGTCAAAAGGCGGTGCGCAAGTTGTTAACCCGATTGGCTGTGGCGACTGTCATGACACCGCATCTAAAGAGTTTGCGGAAGGTAAACCCGCTCTCTATATGTCACGCCCTTATACCGAGCGTGCATTAGAGACTATCGGTAAGCCATTCGATAAAGCCAGTCGTTTAGATCAACAGTCTATGGTTTGTAGTAACTGCCACGTTGAATACTATTTTGATGGCAAAAATAAAGCGGTTAAGTTCCCTTGGGATAAGGGGATGACCGTTGAGAAGATGGAAGAGTATTACGACAATATCGCTTTCTCCGATTGGGTTCATCAGCTCTCTAAAGCTCCGATGCTGAAAGCTCAACATCCTGAATATGAGACTTGGAGTCAGGGTATTCACGGTAAAAACAACGTGACCTGTATTGACTGTCATATGCCTAAAGTGCAAAACGCGGAAGGCAAAGTTTATACCGACCATAAAATTGGTAATCCATTTGATCGTTTCAACGAAACCTGTGCCAGTTGCCATACCCAAAGTAAGCAAGAGCTACAGGATATCGTTGCTAGCAGAAAAGAAGCGGTTAAAGAACTTAAGAAGAAAACTGAAAGTCAGTTAGTTCACGCTCACTTCGAAGCGAAAGCTGCATGGGATGCCGGCGCTACCGAAGAAGAGATGAAGCCAATTCTGACCGATATTCGTCATGCTCAATGGCGCTGGGATTACTCTATTGCTTCCCATGGTATTCATATGCATGCACCTGAAGTGGCATTGAAAACTCTGGGTACTGCATTAGATAAAGCGGCTGATGCACGTACTAAATTAGCCCGCCTGTTAGCGACAAAAGGTATTACTCACGAAATCGCGTTACCGGATCTTTCCACTAAAGCTAATGCACAAAAAGCATTAGGCATGGATATGCAAAAACTTGAGAGCGATAAACAAGAATTCTTGAAAACCAGACCGGTTGAATGGGATGCAAATGCCAGAAAAGAAGGGCGCTTGTTAAGCAAATAAAGTTATCGGCCCCGGAATCACGGGGCCCTATTAAGGTGGAATTATCATGGGCAGTTTACGTTCATTATTTAAGGGCGGACTGTTGATGCTGGTATCAATGCTTGTGCTGACGGCCATGCCGTTGTCAGCCGCGCAGGCGCCGGAGCAGAAAACAGAAGCATCGTCCGAGTACAAAGTGGAATTACAGCGTAATCCTGATTATGCCTGTACTCAGTGTCACAAAGAGAATAAAGATCAGATGCATGGCGCTCACGCCAAGGCAACGAATCCTAATAACTTATTACCAGTAACCTGTACTAACTGTCATGGGAAGATATCACCAGAGCACCGTAATGGCGTGCCTGATGCTATGCGTTTCAATAAAGATACCTTCCCAGTTGATAAACAAAATCAGGTTTGCATGACCTGTCATCAGCCGGAAAAACTGCGCACTGCACTGTGGGCTCATGACGTTCATATCCTTAAGACATCGTGCGCCAGCTGTCACCAGTTACACCCACCGGTCGATCCGGTACAAGGGTTAGACAATAAAGGTCAGATTAAGCTGTGTGTAGATTGTCATACCAAACAGCAAAAAGATAAGGAAACCCCATGAGTTGCTCACGCCGTCATTTTATTGCCGGTATGGGAGCAGTAATCTTTATGACCGGCCCGGTTAGCGGCACGTTGGCACAAACCATGTCTATTAATGGTATTCGTTATGGCATGGTATATGACGAGACTCGTTGTATAGGTTGTACTGCGTGCATGGATGCTTGCCGGGAGGTGAATAAAGTTCCTGAAGGTGTGTCACGGCTAAATATCATCCGTACAGGCCCGATAGGTGAGTTTCCTGAGGCAAAATATCAGTTCGATCGTCACTCTTGTCAGCATTGTGATAATCCACCTTGCGTACACGTGTGCCCGACCGGTGCGTCTTATAAAGATGCAGCAACGGGCATTGTTGATGTTAATCCGGATCGCTGCGTAGGCTGTCAGTACTGTATTGCTGCCTGCCCATACCGTGTGCGGTTTATTCACCCGGTTAAGAAGACCGCGGATAAATGTAATTTCTGCCGCGATACTAACTTAGCGCAGGGGAAATTACCGGCTTGCGTGGAGTCTTGTCCAACTAAGGCTCTGACATTCGGTAACTTAGACGACCCGAACAGCGAGATTGTGAAATTAATCGCGAATAAAACGACTTATCGCTCAAAAGTACATTTAGGTACAGATCCTAAGATGTATCGTATTCCAAGCAAACATGGGGAGATTAAAGGATGAGCAGTGCTTTTCATTTTGAATCTCTGGTTTGGGACTGGCCGATCGCCATTTACCTCTTCTTAATCGGCGTTTCTGCAGGAATGGCAACCATCGCTGTTTTTCTTAAGCGCCGGGTTTTAGGTAATGACGCAAGCAAAGATGGCGTGATCAAAGCAACGGCAATTATCGCCCCTTTGACCGTTATTTTAGGCCTGACGATTCTGATTTTCCACCTGACCCGCCCTTGGACCTTCTGGTACCTGATGATTTTCTATAGTCCGACTTCAGTTATGTCACTTGGAGTTATGCTGTTTCAGGTTTATATGGTGGTTCTTCTGGTCTGGCTGGCATTACTGTTTCGTAATGAGATCGCGGTATTTATTGAGCAACGCTTCAAAGCACTTAGCTGGATTAACGGAATTTTAGCCAAGCTTGTTCGCTTTGAAAAAATGCTCGAGCCATTGATGGTCTTTCTTGCCGTCGCATTGGGGGCCTATACCGGCTTCCTGCTGTCTGCGCTTAAGACTTACCCGATGTTGAATAATCCGGTTCTTCCGGTATTGTTCTTATTCTCAGGGGTATCATCTGGTGCTGCGGCTGCTGTGCTTTTCGGGATTGTTGGCTTCAAGCAACCTGTCGATAGCCCGTCAGTTCATTTTGTCCACCAGATTGAAAAACCGGTTGTTCTGTTCGAACTGTTTCTGCTACTAGCACTGTTTGTCGGCCTATTCTTTGGCGGCGGGCAGAAAGAAGTTGCGGCAATCGCCGCTGTTGGCGGCGGGTTCTGGTCTAACGTATTCTGGTTTGGCGTTATCGGGCTGGGTATTTTACTGCCACTGATAATGGGTATTGTATGCAGTAAGAGCATTCAGCACAGTAAAGGCTATATAATAGCGGTATCTTGTATGGGATTATCCGGCGTACTACTGCTACGGTTTTTTATACTGTATGCCGGCCAGATGACGGTAGCCTAGTGAATGTTAAACGTTAAGGATATAGCATGATCCCTGATTTGGGGCTGCTATCCCTGCTGTGTGCTTTGGCACTTTCAGCTTTATTAAGCATTGTTCCGCTGGTTGGTATTTACCGCCAGCGGACGTTACTTATTCGCTATGCGATGCCTTTAAGCTATGGCGTCTGTCTGTTTACTACCCTATCTATTTTATTACTGGGTTACAGTTTTGGCACTGATGATTTTTCCGTGCTGTATGTCGCCCAGCATTCCAATTCACAACTACCACTATTTTTTAAGCTGGCTGCAGTATGGGGCGGACATGAAGGCTCTATGCTGTTTTGGCTCTTTTCCTTGTCTGTCTGGACTGCTCTGGTCGCCGCCCTGGGGAAAAAAGTTGATATTCTGATTAATGCCCGGGTACTGGCAATACTTGGCATTATTATGATTGGCTTTTGCCTGTTTATCTTACTGCTATCTAATCCCTTTGAGCGCATTTTTCCTTCTCCGTTGGAAGGTCGCGACCTCAATCCGATGTTGCAGGATATCGGGCTGATCTTTCACCCTCCTTTACTGTACCTGGGCTATGTCGGTTTTGCGGTTAATTTCGCCTTTGCCATTGCGGCATTACTCAGCGGAAAAATGGATGCGGCCGTTGCCCACTGGAGTCGTCCCTGGGCACTGGGCGCATGGATTTGTTTAACCGGCGGTATTATTCTCGGTTCATGGTGGGCTTATTATGAGCTGGGCTGGGGAGGATGGTGGTTCTGGGATCCGGTTGAGAATGCCTCTTTAATGCCATGGCTGCTAGGCACGGCGTTATTGCACGCACTGGTTGTTACTGAACAGCGTGGTGCTTTCAGTTACTGGAGTCTATTGCTCTCCATTTTTACCTTTGCTCTCAGCCTGCTGGGTACCTTTATTGTCCGTTCCGGCGTACTGACTTCCGTTCATGCCTTTGCGGTCGACCCCGGTCGTGGAATCATGTTGCTGCTGCTATTAGGCATCGCGATTATTGGTGCGCTGACCCTATTTGCTTTTAAAGCCAATACCCAGTCTTCAGCTATCCGGTTTAATCTATTTTCGCGTGAAGTATTTTTACTGTTAGCCAATGTATTACTCAGTATTGTGACGTTGATTGTCCTTATCGGGACGTTTTATCCGATGCTGTTTACCGCCTTTGGCCTAGGTTCTATCTCAGTCGGTGCACCTTACTTCAACAGCACCTTCGTACCGCCTGCGTTATTAATATTATTGGTTATGGGTTTTTCAACCCTCAGCCGTTGGAAAAGTATACCGTCGTCCAGCTTAAAGAAAATTATGATACCAGCCGGGCTGGCGGTTCTGGGCGGAGTCTTGTTCGGCCTGATGTTTGAACGGGTTTATCCGACGGTGATATTGGCGATAGCTCTCTCGCTATGGGTTATTTTGGGCAATCTGGTATTTATTCAGCGTATTACCCTGAGAAGCCTTGGTGTGTTGTTGGCTCATAGTGGTGTGGCGATAACCGCAATAGGAATTACATTATCAAGTTACTACTCCACGGAAGTCGGTGCCAAGATGATTCCGGGGAGTGAGAGCTCGTTGAGCGGATATACTTTCCACTACGATGAAACCAGACTGCTTGTCGGACCTAATTACACCGCAGAACAGGCAGTTATTAGCGTCTCATCTCAGGGTAAAGCGATAACACAGTTAATGCCGGAACGTCGCCATTATACCGTTCGAACAATGATGATGAGTGAACCGGGTATCTCCTGGGGATTATTTGGCGACCTGTATGTTGTTATGGGCGAAAAAGTTGACGGGGATTACTATGCCCTGCGTTTTCACTACAAGCCTTTTGTCCGTTGGGTATGGGGTGGCGGATTATTTATGATGTTGGGCGGCCTGTGTGCGCTGTGGAGTAAGCGCAGTAAGCGAAGCAGCAATTCTGTTGTCGGAGGAATATCATGAACAGGTTAAAGCTATTTTTACCTCTGTTTTTGGTTATGCTTTTGGGCATCGGGCTATATTTTGGCCTAAAGCAAGACCCGCATAATTTATCCCTTCCTCAGCAGGATAAGCCATTGCCCGCATTTATCGCCGATGATTTGCTTCAACAGCATACAACCATTACGCCACAGGATTTCAAAGGTCAGATTACGCTACTTAACGTTTGGGCAAGTTGGTGCCCGTCGTGTAAATCTGAGTTTCCTTTTTTGATTAGCCTTAACGAGCAGCCGGATTTTCAGGTCTTTGGCCTGAATTACCGGGATGAGCGCAATGCTGCGCTGGATGTACTTGACCGTTTGGGTAATCCTTATATTCGCTCTATTTACGATCCTGAAGGCAAACTGGCGTTGGACTTAGGGGTTTACGGCACACCAGAAACCTACCTCATCGACCGCCAGGGAATTATTCGCTATCGCTATTCCGGTGAGCTAAATCAGGCTATCTGGCAAAAAGAGTTTCAACCCAGAATTCAGTCAATCATGCAGGAGGGAGTAAAATGATACGTCAGCTATGCCGTTTTATTTTATTACTCATGATTGTGCTGCCTCTGCGGGCTGAAATTGTTGATACCTGGCAGTTTAAAAATGCTGAGAATCAGGAAAGGGCGGTCAATTTAGCTAAACAATTACGTTGCCCGCAGTGCCAGAATCAGAATTTAGTTGAATCAACCTCGCCGATTGCGCGTGATTTACGCCTTGAGGTTTATAGGATGGTTGATGAAGGTAAATCGAATGATGAAATTGTGACTTTTATGACCAGCCGGTTTGGTGACTTCGTGCTATATAAGCCCCGATTGAATGCCCAAACCGCGTTGCTATGGTTTAGCCCGTTTATTTTACTACTGATTGCTCTGCTGGCTATCTGGCGTTATTTACGCCGGCCACGTTCCCCTGCCGCGCAGCTGAATGAACAACAAAAGAGCCAGTTGGCAGAATTGCTGGAGAAAAAACCGTGATAGCTTTCTGGTGCGGCGTGGCGCTGATGATAGGCATTGTTTTGCTGATCGTTTGGCTGCCTGCGCTGCGCAGCGGTAAAACAGCGACAACGGATATCCGCAAAGAGACCAATATTGCACTTTACCGTAACCAGCTTGCACTGGCTGATAAACAGTTTAGTGCTGATGAAAAAGACAAGATTTTGCTTGATGAGCTAAAACAGGAAATCTCTATCGGGCTACTGCATGATGTTAATGATAATCCGCTCGAAGCCCCGGAAAGTCTTACTGTTCCTGGCACCGATAATTCAGTGAAAAAGAGTCTCTTTATCCCTGCTAGCATGACGTTGGTTGCGCTACTGATCCCGCTGTTGGGCTACAGCCTGTACGGGCAATACTCGGAATCAGCGCAATATAGCCAGCAGGAACGCATGGATCCCTTTGCCGGAATGGATATCGAGCAAATACAGGATCGTGTCATTACCGAGCTTCAGCAACGGATAAGACAGGCCCCTAATGACGGTGATGCATGGTTTATGCTCGGACAGCGCTATCTTAATAGCAATGAATTTAATAATGCGCTGATTGCTTTTGACCGGACAGAAAAAATCAGAGGGCAGGATGCAGAGCTACTGACGGCTAAGGCCGCGACCTTGTATTATCAGGCCGGCCAGCGCATGACGCCTCAGGCCAGAATATGGCTTAATGATGCCTTAACCCTAGACCCCAAACATATCACTGCGCTGATGTTGCTGGCATCGGATCACTTTTTGAATGCGCAATATCAGCAGGCAATTGATATTTGGCAAAGCTTGCTAGACAGCAATAACCCAAAAGTGAATCGGGTAAAACTTATTGAAGCCATCAATATGGCTCGAATGATGAAATAAACAGACTATTAAAATCTTATCAAGCCTGCTACCTTGTGACTCTTTTCCCGTGTTTTAATTAAATTTGAAGGAATAGACGTTATGAAATGCCATCGCGTCAATGAACTCATTGAGCTTATCCATCCAGCCTGGCAGAAAGATCCCGATCTTAATCTGGTTCAGTTTCTGCAAAAATTGGCTACCGAAGCTGGTTTTACCGGTCCTCTGTCAGAACTTACCGATGACGTTTTGATTTATCATCTCAAGATGCGTGAATCAGGTACTACTGACGTTATTCCTGGTCTGAAGAAAGATTATGAAGATGACTTTAAAACCGCCCTGTTACGCGCCCGTGGCATTTTAAAGGACTGATTAATGTTGCATACCAGCCATTGCGCTCTTTTGTTAAATGAAGATATGAATATCTTATGAGCAGTACATCAGCGTTTGTTTTCCATTCACTTGTTCCTGACCTGATTCTGGATGCACTGGAAAGCGTCGGGCTACGCGTCGATTCAGGACTCACGGCGCTGAATAGCTATGAGAACCGTGTTTATCAGTTTATGGATGAAGACCGCAAACGCTACGTGGCTAAGTTCTATCGCCCGGAACGCTGGAGCAATGAACAGATACAAGAAGAGCACGATTTCTCTTGGGCGTTGTCTGATACAGATATTCCGGCTGTAGCACCGCTGAGAATTAATCATCGGACGTTACACGAGTATCAGGGATTTGTGTTTGCCGTTTTTCCCAGTGTAGGTGGCCGCCAATATGAGATTGATAGTCTTGACCAGCTAGAGTGGGTCGGGCGCTTTCTCGGGCGAATCCATCACGTAGGAAAGCAGCACGCTTTTGTCGCCAGACCAACCATTGGGCTGGATGAGTATTTGTATCAGCCTCGGCATATATTGGCTGAAAGCGCGCTGGTTCCGGCAAAAGTCAAAGCGTCGCTGCTGTCGTCTTTGGACGTGTTGATTAAGGCGGTTGAACAGTACTGGCATACAGATTGGACGCCATCGCGTTTACACGGAGATTGTCATCCGGGAAATATTTTGTGGCGTGACGGCCCAATATTCGTAGACTTAGACGATTCACGTACCGGACCGGTTGTTCAGGATTTGTGGATGCTGCTACACGGGAGTCGACAAGACCAACTGATGCAGTTGGATATCTTGCTTGAAGCATACGGTGAGTTTGCTGATTTCGATCAGAAAGAGCTGCTACTGATTGAGCCTCTGCGCTGTATGCGAATGGTTTATTACCTTGCTTGGGTGGTCCGTCGTTGGGACGACCCGGCATTTCCAAAAAGCTTTCCATGGATTGCCGATTTGGATTTTTGGCAGAAACAGCCATCAATATTTACCGAACAGGCTAAGTTGTTACAGGCTCCGCCGCTACAGCTTATGCCCATGTACTGATTATTTTTACGGAGTGTTATTAATGAAGAAAGTATGGCTTGTCATTATTTGTGTTGTGATTGCTGCCGGTGGTTATTTTTTCTGGTCCAACAATTCAGCGGCTCCGGCAAATGCTGAAGCCAACAGTAACACCGGCGGGAGTGCACCGGCATCTGCGTATACTGATGGTAAACAATATGTAACGCTGAACAGAACGGCAACAGAAGAACCTCAGGTTCTGGAGTTTTTCTCCTTCTTCTGCCCGCATTGCTATGACTTCGAAAGTGTTTATCACATGAGTGACGAATTTAAAAAGCAACTGCCAGAAGGCGGCAAGCTGGTGAAATACCACGTTGACTTTTTAGGCGGTGAATTAGGTCCTCAACTGACTCAGGCATGGGCTGTTGCCATTACATTAGGCGTGCAGGACAAAGTTGCTCCGCTGATTTTCAACGGTATTCAGAAAACGCGTACTATTCAAAACCTGAATGATATTCGCCAGGTATTTATCTCTGCGGGCGTGACACCAGAAGAATTTGATAATTCATGGAATAGCTTCATTGTTAAATCACTGACTGCCCAACAGCGTAAGCTAGCCGCTGACGTTCAATTGAATAGCGTTCCGGCTGTTCTGGTTAACGGTAAGTACATGGTTAAGAATGATGGCGTTGAAGCATCAAGCGTTGAAGGCTTTATTAAAGAGTTTGGCCTGACCGTTAAACATCTGCTTAATCAAAAGTAATCATAGCAAAAAATAATGCCCCGCTTATTTTCAACGGGGCATTATTTATTTACGGTATTCAGACTTTAACCGGTCTATTAGTTGGTCTTTACTTTGCCAGATACCATGTAACCAGAGCTGAAATTGACGCTTGTAAGCCTTGTCATTAAGATAATCTCCCCGAATACTCTCATCAACTGGCAGAGTCTCAATTCTCACCACAATCCGCTTCATTTGGCCTGACAGTAGGTCGAAAAAGGGGCGTTGCTCATTGTCCGGATAATAAAGCGTCACGTTGAGTATTTTATCAAACTGGGAGCCTAATACATTCAATGCTAAAGCAATACCGGCTGACTTGGGGGGAAGTAAATTCCTATAGGGAGATTTACTTTTTGTTTTCTTTTGTTCGGTAAAGCGTGAGCCTTCAACAAAATTAACAATAGTCGTCGGGTGGTCGCGAAACTTTTTACATGAGCGACGGGTAGTTTCTATATCTTTACCACGAAGTTCGGGGTGCTTAAGTAAATAAGAGCGAGAATACCGGCGCATAAATGGCATATCTAATGCCCAACAAGCAATGCCGATAAAAGGAACCCAGGCCAACTGTTGTTTCAGAAAGTATTTATTCATTGGAATACGATCGCGGAGTAATACACACAGAGCGACTATATCCGTCCAGCTCTTATGATTACTGATTAACAAATACCAATTATTTTTACTTAAGTTGTCTGTGCCCTGAATATCCCAAGTTATGCGGTTAGTGATTTTAAGTATAAAGGCCAAAGAAAGGCACCAACACCACATCATAAAGTTGCAGAATGACGATACACCACGGCGAATAGGCTTAAACGGGAGTAGTAGCTTTAATACTCCGGCGAACACCATAGGAATAGAACACAGCATAGTAAAAATGATGGTCAATATTGTGGTGATTAAAAATGTAATTGGGGCAAACAGTTTTGACATGTTTATAGCTTTTTATAAGTGTCGAAGAGCATGAATATGTAGGAAGTTATAAGGCGAGCACGATTCTAACAGAAAGCAGGCATATAATAAATTCTCGCTCAATTTAAGAGTGGGACTATTAACCTTTTATGCGTTTTCTATGACTCCATTTCTAATATCCATTTTAATGATAAAACGATAATAAGCTTTCTTCGGTAGGCATATAAATAATAAGCTATTCGGGATTACTCGGCCCATCCATAGGCCTCACCTTCGCGAGGCCGCTGCGAGCAGCGTTCAAATCTGTTCCAGACAGATTTGCCATTCTCTTGCCGTCACGATGTAACTCGAATTATTTTTGGTATATCAATTATCGGGCCAGATGAATCATCGGAGATCTCACTTTTTCGCAAAATGATCTGGTGAATCGCGAATGCAGATGTTGATAGCTCTTGACAGATATGAATCACTGGTAAATCAACTATCCACAGTTGATCGTCAGGATGATCTATCAGCTCCATGACAACGCCTTTGTATAGCGTAATGATTTATATGTATAATTTTTCTTTATTAAGGCGTTCGACAATCAATGTACAATATCCACTTATTTTTATGCACAGAGTTATCAACAGGAAGTTAACGGAGCTTTATGGACTTTTTTCCTGTTGTTATCGTTAAAAGATAAGAAGCTATTCGTCTCTTGGCTCCAGCTATGGCATTCTTATCACCATGACTGAATTTAACAGTGAAGCGTAATTATGGCTCAGATTGCAAAAAATCCATTGGTACTTGTTGATGGTTCTTCCTACCTTTATCGTGCATTCCATGCATTTCCACCGCTGACGAATAGTGAAGGCATCCCTACAGGTGCCATGTATGGCGTATTAAATATGCTGCGTAGCCTGATCTCTCAGTGCCAGCCTAGCCATATTGTGGTGGTATTTGATGCAAAGGGAAAAACTTTTCGCGACGAGTTATTCGCTGAATATAAATCCCATCGTCCTCCGATGCCTGATGATTTGAGAGTTCAAATTGAACCTCTGCATCAAATGGTTGAGGGAATGGGACTCCCGCTATTAGTGATTCCGGGCGTTGAGGCCGATGATGTTATCGGTACGCTGGCAAAAAATGCGGCGGCTCAGGGCCGGGACGTTTTGATCAGTACCGGCGATAAAGATATGGCCCAGTTGGTTACCCCGCTGATTACCCTGATCAATACCATGAATAACACCATCCTTGGCCCGGATGAAGTGTGTGAGAAGTATGGTGTTCCACCTGAATTAATCATCGATTTCCTTGCCCTGATGGGCGACGCTTCGGATAATATTCCCGGTGTTCCCGGCGTTGGTGAGAAAACGGCTCAGGCATTACTGCAAGGGTTGGGTGGATTAGACACGCTTTACAGTAATCTGGATAAAATTGCTGATTTAAGCTTTCGCGGGGCAAAAACCATGTCCGCCAAGCTGGAACAGCATAAAGACGCTGCCTACCTATCGTATAAACTGGCGACGATTAAAACCGACGTTGAGCTGGATATTACTGACGATCAGCTTGCCCTGCGTTCACCGGATACTGAGCTATTAAAAGAATTATTCGGCCGCTATGAGTTTAAGCGTTGGTTGGCAGAACTGGATTCCGGCTCTTTTATGGATGGTAAAAAGTCACCGTCAACGGCCAGAACGCCGGCGTCTGCAACGGTCATTCCTTTCGCTCCCGGACCGGAGGTTTCTGCCACGCTGTCTCAGGAAGACTATGAAGTTATTCTTGAACAGGCCGATTTTGATCGCTGGCTGGCGCTGCTAAAAAATTCAGGCCAGTTTGCTTTCGACACTGAGACCGATGGTCTGGACTACATGAGTTCTAACTTAGTCGGCGTTTCTTTTGCCATTGAGGCCGGTAAAGCGGCTTACGTACCCTTCGGCCATGATTATATCGGTGCCCCGGATCAGCTACGTAGCGAAGACGTTCTTGCCAGTCTAAAACCCTTATTAGAAAGTGAAACCCTGTTAAAAATTGGCCAGAACCTGAAGTTCGATCAGAGCATGCTGGCCCGCTATGGCATTACGCTGCGTGGCATAGAGTTCGATACTATGCTCGAGTCCTACGTGTTAGATAGCGTTGCAGGCCGCCATGATATGGATAGTTTAGCAAGTCGTTATCTCAGCCATAAGACCATCAGCTTTGATGAGCTGGCGGGCAAGGGTAAAAATAAGCTTACGTTTAATCAACTATCGATTGAAGATGCCGGTCCTTACGCCGCAGAAGATGCTGACGTCACTCTGCGACTTCACCAAACGTTGTGGGCTCAGCTGCAGACTCATGAAGGGCTGACCAAGGTATTTAAAGAAATTGAAATGCCTCTGGTGCCTATCCTGTCGAAGATTGAACGTACCGGAGTATTAATTGACAGTAAGATTCTGGAAAAGCATTCAGTTGAGCTAGCCCAACGCCTGCAAGAGTTAGAAACGCAGGCCCATGAGTTAGCCGGTGAACCCTTTAATCTCTCTTCGCCTAAGCAACTACAGACCATCTTTTATGAGAAGCAAAAACTGCCGGTTTTGAAAAAAACGCCGGGGGGCGCACCATCGACCAACGAAGAAGTATTAGCTGAGCTGGCGTTAGATTATCCGTTGCCTAAGATTATTCTGGAGCACCGAGGCCTGGCGAAGTTAAAAACAACGTATACCGATAAACTTCCTCTAATGGTCAATGCGGTTTCCGGCCGTGTGCATACCTCGTATCATCAGGCTGTTACGGCGACGGGGCGTTTGTCGTCCAGCGATCCTAACCTGCAGAATATTCCGGTGCGCAATGACGAAGGGCGAAGAATTCGTCAGGCGTTTATTGCTCCTGAAAATCACATTATTCTGGCTGCGGACTACTCACAAATTGAGTTACGGATTATGGCTCATTTATCCGGTGATAAAGGCTTATTGGCTGCTTTTGCTCAGGGCAAAGATATTCATAGAGCCACCGCATCGGAAGTATTTGGCACTGCGCTTGAGCAGGTAACCGGCGAACAGCGCCGCAGCGCTAAGGCCATTAACTTTGGCCTGATTTATGGCATGAGTGCTTTTGGTCTTGCTCGACAGCTAGGCATTCAACGCGGTGAAGCTCAGCGTTATATGGATCTTTATTTTGAGCGTTATCCGGGGGTTCTGGAATATATGGAGCGCACCCGAGTTCAGGCTTCTGAGGAAGGCTATGTCGAAACCTTGTTCGGGCGTCGCTTATATCTGCCGGATATTAAATCCAGTAACGGAATGCGTCGCAAAGGTGCTGAACGTGCAGCTATCAACGCCCCGATGCAGGGAACAGCTGCAGATATCATTAAGAAAGCCATGATTGCCGTTGATGGCTGGTTGTCTCAGCAGGATGAGCCGCTAGTCAGGATGATTATGCAGGTACACGATGAATTAGTGTTTGAGGTTCATGAGTCTGCGGTAGAGCAGTCGGGTGAGACAATCCGCCAGTTGATGGAGCAGTGTGTTGAACTGGCTATTCCGTTGAAAGTGGATGTTGGTACAGGTCTGAATTGGGATGAAGCCCACTAGCCCTAACAAACTTGAATTCGGGATAAGAAAATAAGTTACTAAAAGCGGGTTCCGCGATTAAATCTTTCGATTAAGAAGGATATCAAGGAACCCGCTATGGATAAATTGATAGGCCATTTTGCTAGTCAGGTTTACCTCGTCGGTTAACGGATCCTGATATCAATATAACCTTCATTATCATCAGGATGAATGCCAATGCTGCCCTCAGAAAGGCTATCGTTCTGATTATATTGATACAAGACCTCTAATCCGCCATCGCCTTCATCACTCAGAGCAAAACGCAGAGCTTCCAAAAACTGGTGTCCTATCGGTTCTGGCCAAACAGACCATTTCCCATAGTAATGGGGGAAGTCAAATGTCGGGTTGATAACTGTTCCAACCCGGGTTTTGTGCCAATAAACGGTTATCTTATCTTCGGTTAACGACTTCATTTTCTTCGCGCTTAGTTTGTTCAATATTTTGCCTTCATTTTTAGCAATTATCGTCATATCCTGATAAATCCAGCGTGGAAAATGGGTGAATAGTTCATCAGAAACGGTAGCGAAGGTAATAATTTCACGCGCCGTGGCCCAGTCTGTCTCTTCAGTATATTTATCGGCTAAATCATAGACTGAACCTGTTACTGGGCTGACTTGTTCAATGGTGATATAACGAATGAGCTGTGGTAAATCGAAGGTAAGGTATTTATCTCTTAGGTTATTGAGACTGTGGATCGGAAATAACAGAGTCCATTCTTGATGAGCTTGATTAAGAAACGTCATGCTTAATGAACCACCATCCCGATAGATGTCCAGACGGATTAGGGTGTACTGCCGATCGATATCATCCATGACGTTTTCTCTTGAATACTTTTTGATATGTTGAGATAAAAATAACTTTATTGGTAGGGATGGTTCAATAAAAATTATGACAATGCAAAAAACAGGTTCTTGAGTTAGCCTTTCGTTTAAAACGTATCTAAAAAATATGAAATAGCAGGTCAATAAAATGGATTATGCAAACTTAACACAGGACGAGCGAGACCGTGTATTACAGGCTGATTTATCAGAAGATAAAATCAGTTTTTTAAACAAATATAAGCTAATCAGTAGCCCAGAGCAGCGCTGGCACACCGTGAAGAATCAGACTCCTGCGCGGCTCTATTTCAGCCACCAATTTATTAAAAATAACGGCATGATGGAAATCGTGTTCCGTAAATATCAGTTCTGCTATGCCAAGCTAAAGTATTTTCGGCTGCATCTGAATGCTTTTTCCTTTTATAAGCATCATCCCAAAGTGGGTTTTATTGAGACCGAGCTGTGGGATGCGGAGTTCTTCCGGCATAAAGCCAGTGGTAAAATAGTCGATTTACGTTATCTGCAACAAATTAGTGATGTTACGGTTTTTATGGACCTGATGGCGTGGTTATCGGCATCAGAACTGGCAACCTGCTGAGATTCGCTTCTAGTTATTTAGGGAGACATTATGGATGATGAATTACTGCGGATTATTCAACTGTTCCAGCGCTCGGTAGAACAACGCTTCGGGCAAATTGCCAGTTACTGCCAGATTGCGCTGCCGGTGACTAATAGCGAATGGGTTGGTATTGAGCTTCCTCATCCGATTAAGCTACCTAATGGCGTTGTCGGTTTTAAGCATGGGTTTGGTATTTCGATGTGTGAGCACGGCACCGTGACCAACTTTGATTTAGGTGATAACGGCGAAATTGATGGCTTTAACGCCCATTGGTTAGCCGGTTTTGTTCAAAGCCATCAACTTGAAACTCATCTGACCGATGCGAAAATCATTCAATCACTGATTGATGATGGCGTCAGCTGCGGCAAAATTCGTTTCTCTGGCTATATTAATTACTACCTGAGCAATGAGTGATGAAAAGAACAAGACTAAAAGTTGTGGCGGGTAATGTACTGGAGCACTTTGTCAGCAGAAACAGTGATATTAGCGGTTATTGGGCTATGGGTGTTTTACACCGATTTGCGCTCAATCATCAGGTATATACCGTTGATCTGGACTTACTTAATCGAACGATTGAACCGGCACATTCGCAGTTGGTCTCATGCTTAGACCATCCGAGGTTGATGTTTGAGCGGATGGTTATCAATAATGGTCTGAGTATGGCAGAAGTCACTCAAGCGCTAATCAATATCGAATTTCAGGTCGCTTATGATCCTAAACTACACGCGAGATCGTTTGGTTACGGTGACCCGTTTCGTTGCCAGTTGGTGATTGACGATGATTTAGGGCGGCGTAGAACGGCCACTATCGGGGGGCGAAGTGCTGCGCATAACCCTAAGCGTGAACATCGAAGTACCCGGGGTGATGGTGCGCTGAAACTCAGTCTAAACAAGTTGGTTATTGATGAGGTAAGCGGTAATTCGGATAAATAGCGCCATAATGACCGGTATAATCAATAATGGGTAATATATGATTTTCTGGGCGCTCCCAGGTTCCCTGATGATGGATGAGGTTTATTATTGGCTCAAACGGATTAAGGTAAGAAGAAAGTAGCGGATGGCGATGCCATATTAGATAAGAATGGAAAATCCGCCTTTCACGATCTGATGGTATTTGTGTTAGTAAGTTACTAATTTCACCACCCTTCGCAAATTCAACCTTTGGCGGTGGGTTATACCCCATCAGTACAAATGAAAATTGCTTAGGTCGCTCACCTATAAATTGCTCCCAGCGCTCTAAAGCTTCAGCCATAAATATGATTAATCGATCGCAAAGTAGTCCTTCACCTTTCTGGGTGAGGCGAGTCAGCTGAGTTTGTTCTTCCGCTGTTATCGTCATCATTTACCCTATTTAAACAGTTAACGACGAATGGCTAAATCGCCAGATTGCATAACGAAGTCAGAGCCTTGCTCATCGGTTAAAATGGTCCAATTTTCGGGCTTCGACGATTCGTTATCACTTATCAGGTAGTAACTGACCGATGATGAGTACTCTTCAGGCATGACAAGAATTTTTGCTCCGCCATAAATTTGATATTTCTCACACAGTTCAAGGCGCTTAATCGCGGTCTCAATCTCATTAATAAAACCTATCTGCTCGGCTTTGTCACTGACGGTAATTTTTTGCAGCAGTCTTTGCTGTTCCTCTGACATCCATTGATGTAGACGGGCAATAACGCGGTGACTGATATCCATTTATATCCCAAGATTGTAGTCGTTAATTGATTGATTAATCTTAGACAATATCGCCAATGAATACAGCTAAAAGAGGTTGCCGGTTAACTCATCTGAGTTGGGGAAAAGAACGTTGGAAACGAAAAGCAGGTTTCATGCTCAGGTATTTCGACTAAGGGGTTATCACTTTAGCTAATTTATGAGGCTGGTTTCAGCTTGTTTTCTAACCAGTTACGTTGATTTTTTCGTAAGTTAATTACATGCGTTGCGATTTTTTGTGAGTAATATCTCGATATTAGATATATTTCCTTGTAATTATATTACAAATAATTCTTTTACAGCGCGAAGAAATGGGGTAAAGTTATCGGCGTAGGGTACAGAGGTAAGATGTTCTATTTTCAAACCTGTAATAGGATTGGCTTTATATTAGCCGCCCCATTCTTTTGAATGGGGCGTTTTTTTATCTAAAAAATAGCTTGGCAGGTCAGGATTTATGAGGGGAATTACTCTTCAGGGGCATCGGCCATGTCATCTTCTAGCTCAAAAGGTAAGTTAAACCACTCATCCAGCTTGAGGCGTAGTTTATCAATGCCAATTTTTTTCAGAGAAGAGAATATTTCGACCTGAATATCACCCTGGAAAGGTAATATTGCCTCACGCACCATATTCAGTTGAGCCTTACGGGCTCCGGAAGCCAGTTTATCCGCCTTGGTCAGCAGTATCAGTACCGGGAGCTCAACGTCTACAGCCCACTGAACCATCTGCTGGTCTAACTCTTTTAACGGATGGCGGATATCCATTAATACCACCAATCCTTTAATACAATTGCGCTTTTGCAGGTATTCACCCAACGCACGCTGCCATTTACGTTTCATTTCTTCAGGAACTTCGGCGTAGCCGTAACCCGGTAAATCCACTAAATGAAGGTTATCTTCAACCCGGAACAGGTTGATAAGCTGGGTGCGCCCCGGTGTTTTACTGGTGCGGGCCAAGCTTTTTTGATTGGTTAAAGTATTTAGAGCACTAGATTTACCAGCGTTAGAACGGCCGGCAAAAGCCACTTCAATGCCTTCATCAGCAGGCAGATGGGTAATATCCGGTGCGCTGGTGACGAAATGCGTCTTGTGATAATTAAAGTTTTTCTGAGTCAAAACGTCCGTCTCCGAAGGATAAATTTAAGGGCTGATTATACTTATTCGCGGTGGGAATAGGTGAATTTATTCTTATCATCTCGATTTAGGTGCCTAACGGCCAAGCTCTGTAGTCCAAGCGTGTGAGACATTGACTATAGTAACGTAGGGCAATTTCCTCTTTTTCAAACAACCCTATAATTTAAAGTGTTTATTATCATTAAGTTATTTTTCCTACATAAAAAAACCTAGTATTTTTACCTGTAAGTCACTTGTTTGAACTCCTCTACAGGGTAAAGTACGTATCAAGCAAGGGATGCGACGGAATACAAATACACAGGATGTGTAATCTCAAGGAAACGTCAGGACGACGTAATAGAGATAAAAGGAAAGACCTGAATGGATGAGGTCACGCGATACAGGATTGTAACGCAGATACGGAAATCAGGATACGCGGAGCGTAGTTCAGGAAGAACAAAGGCAAAGGATAGCACCAAGGATGAAAATCTTCTCCAGGATGTGAGATAAAGATTGTCGCCAGGGACTGGATGTAAAAACAGACGGAAAAACCGGGATGTTGGTTGTTCACAAGGATGAGACTAGGAATAAAATTCCTATACAGGTTAGAGATTAAGGCGACAGATTAAACTGTCGCCTTTTTTCTTTCTCCGCTTTCTGCTAGATTCCGACGCAGTTCTATACTGAATATCTCCATTTAAGAGAAGACCTCAATGAAGCAGTCCCAAAATGCCCCTAAAGGCAGTAAAAAAAATGATAAGCCAAAGCGTAAAAGTCGTGCAGATTTAGATATCGAAGCTCGCGATCGTAAACGTCAGAAAAAGCACCGCGGTAACGTTTCCGGTGCCCGTACTAACGTTGAGTCGGGTTCTGATAAAAATGGCAACGCTGGCGCTAAGCAAAAAGATCCTCGTATTGGCAGTAAAACACCGGTTCCTTTAGTTGTTGAGAACAACAAACCAGTCGTTGCGAAGGCCGCCAAACCGAAAGAACCAAAGCAACCAAAAATGTCCCCGGAAAAAGAGCTGGCGCTTTTAGAGCAGGATGAGCGTCTGAATCAGCTGCTTGATGCCGTTGATGAAGGGAAAACCCTGACGGCAGAAGAGCAAACCTACGTTGATAATACCCTCGATCGCATTGATGAACTGATGTCAGAGCTGGGTATTGATTTAGGTGATGAAGATGACGATCTGCTTGACGGAAACGATGAAGAAGAGAAGAAAGAAGACATCGTTCAATTGCTGAAAAGAAGCAGTTCTAAAGAGTGATTTAGCTGATGGGCTGGATATTACTGCTGGTTAGTTTGCTGCTTGCATGTTATCTCATCCGGTTATTAGGTAGACTGTTATGGCTGAGCCAACTTAAGCGACGTTGGCGTTCGGCCAAAGCACCCCGTAAAACAATGAAAGATTTTAAAAGAAAGTCGGGGAGACATAGAAATAAACGGAGTGAGCAATAATGTCTGAGCAATTGATTGATTGGGATCTGGCCCTAATTCAGAAATATAACTATTCCGGGCCGAGATATACCTCTTACCCGACTGCGCTTGAGTTTAGTGAGCAATATACTGAAAATGATTTTCAGGCCTCGGTTCAGCGCTATCCGTCACGTCCTCTTTCACTTTATATCCATATTCCGTTTTGTCACAAGCTTTGCTACTTCTGCGGCTGTAATAAGATCGTTACCCGCCAAGGGCAAAAGGTCGAACAATATCTCGATGTTTTGGAACAGGAAATCAAGCACCGTGCACCGCTGTTTGCTGACCGTCAGGTTTCTCAAATGCACTGGGGCGGCGGCACACCGACTTATTTGAATAAAGAGCAAATTAGTCGTCTGAACGGAATGCTACGCCAGCATTTTAATTTTTTACCTAGTGCTGAAGTCTCTATTGAGATTGACCCGCGTGAAATTGAGCTGGATATTCTTGACCACCTCAAGTCTGAAGGCTTCAATCGCATGAGCATGGGCGTGCAGGACTTTAATAAAGAAGTTCAGAAGTTGGTAAACCGTGAGCAGGATGAAGAGTTTATTTTTGCTCTGATCAACCGGGCTAAAGCGCTGGGCTTCAGTTCAACCAATATCGATTTAATTTATGGTCTGCCAAAACAAACGCCAGAAAGCTTTGCCTTTACGCTCAAGCGCGTAGCCGAGCTAGCGCCAGACCGCCTGAGCGTATTTAACTATGCGCACTTGCCAAGCCGCTTTGCCGCCCAAATTAAGATTAAAGATCACGATTTACCTTCGGCCAATGAGAAGCTGGATATTTTGCAGGAAACCATTACATCTCTGACCAACGATGGTTATCAATTTATTGGTATGGACCACTTTGCCCGCCCGGATGATGAACTGGCAATTGCTCAACGTGAAGGTCATTTACACCGCAATTTCCAAGGCTACACAACTCACGGCGATAGCGATTTACTGGGAATGGGCGTTTCGTCCATCAGCATGATTGGTGATAACTATGCTCAAAATCAGAAAGATTTAAAAGCATACTATGCCAGCGTCGCTGAGAAGGGTAATGGCTTATGGAAAGGCATCACCATGACCGATGATGACTGCCTGCGCCGGGACGTAATTAAAACCCTGATCTGTAATTTCCAGTTGGAATATGCCGCAATAGAAAAAGATCATAACGTTAATTTTGCTGAATATTTTGCCGAAGATATGAAACTGCTGGCACCGCTGGCAAAAGATGGTCTGGTGACAATTAATGACAAAGGTATCTACGTTACCGGTAAGGGACGATTACTGATTCGTAATATCTGCATGTGTTTCGATGTTTATTTACGTCAACAGGCCCGCAGACAGCAGTTCTCTCGGGTTATTTGATTCGGTTTTATTGAATAGAAAAAGGCCGGGCGTCATTTCTTACGCCCGGCCTTTTTTAATCTTCTGTTTTAAATCTCAACTTGGCGTATTTTCCGCGATGAACTTCATTAGCTCTTCACCGGTGAGCCTTTTGGTTTGATTGCTAAAGCAATAGAACTTAGGTTGGCTATCAACAAATATTTCAGCGGCCAGCTTTAATTTTTCTTTTTCTTCGTCGCTGAGTTCTAGTGATGAATAGGATACGTAAGTCTGTTGACCGTCAGTGGTTTGCCAGAATAATGAGGTCCCGCAGTTCTGACAAAAACCGCGTTTTCCCCAGTCTGAAGATTGGTAGAGTTTCAATCCGGTCGGTTTTTTGATTGAAAGCGTATTGTTAGCTTCGAGTGAGAGGAATATACCACCGGACCAGCGGCGACACATCGAACACTGACAGGCCGATACGTTATAGTTTTCCAGCGTAACTTCAAATTCTACATCACCACACAAACACTTCCCGGCAACCTTTTCCATTGTCTTCGTTTCTCCTGATAAAAATTAGGTAAACAGTACAAACATAATAACGCACAGAATGGCTGCAAATCCCGTTTGTGGCGACTGGGCAGACTGCGTAATGATTTCAGAACTGAAATTAAACAGAGAAGTTAAGTGTTCCAGCATAACCCTGCTCCGGAAGAGGAAGTGATAAAGTTTCAGCAATCATACTCAGCCGATAATAGCTGTAAAGTACAAAATTTCATCAATGGTATTTAGCTCAACAAATTTTGATTTAACTGAAATTGAACGGTCGGAGATCTCTCTGGCATCCTTGCCCGTAAGCGATTAGCTCGCCTATTCCATATCCAATTCTTTAAGCTTTCGGGTCAGAGTATTTCGACCCCAGCCCAACAACTGTGCCGCTTCTTGTTTATGCCCGTGAGTATGGCGCAGGGCAACGCTGAGGAGAACCCGCTCCATATCGGGTTGAGCTTCAG
Organism: Budvicia aquatica DSM 5075 = ATCC 35567; assembly: GCF_000427805.1. Taxonomy (GTDB): domain Bacteria; phylum Pseudomonadota; class Gammaproteobacteria; order Enterobacterales; family Enterobacteriaceae; genus Budvicia; species Budvicia aquatica. The sequence goes on from NZ_ATYS01000034.1 coordinate 24,480, forward strand.
ACAGTAAGTCCTGTTTACCCGCGATCAGTGCCTGCTCAGCCCAACGCTCAAGTAAAGTAGTCCAGCTGCCGTCCTGAACGGTAATAGGGCTTTCTGGAGCCTCTGGATCGTATACAAACAGCTCTTCCGGCAGATCCTGCGGTAAGACTTCTTTTCCGGCAGCCATTACGGTCAGCCAGCGGCAGGTATTTTCTAACTGACGCACGTTACCCGACCATTCCATACGGCTTAAGGCTTTTTCAGTATCGGGGTGAAGTATTTTAGCTTCGACACCCAGCTCTTGGGCCGTTATCAGTAAAAAGTGGCGGGCTAAACGGGGAATATCTTCCCGGCGTTCACGTAGCGGCGGGAGATGAATTCGAATAACGTTTAGGCGGTGGAATAGATCTTCACGGAATTTATGTTCTTTAACTAACTGTTCGAGGTTCTGGTGAGTGGCGGCAATGATTCGAACGTCTACTTTAACTGAAGCATAGCCACCGACCCGATAGAACTGACCATCGGCCAACACTCGCAGCAGGCGGGTTTGTACTTCCAACGGCATATCGCCAATTTCATCTAAAAAAAGCGTACCGCCGTCTGCCTGTTCAAAGCGGCCTTGCCGGACCTGATTAGCACCGGTAAAAGCCCCTTTTTCATGGCCAAACAGTTCTGATTCTATGAGATCTTTGGGGATAGCGGCCATATTCAGAGCGATGAACTTGCCTCCGGCGCGCGGGCTATGCCGGTGTAAAGCATGAGCGACCAGCTCCTTTCCGGTACCGGATTCACCATTAATTAATACGCTAATGGATGACAGTGAAAGCCGACCGATAATCCGATAAACATCCTGCATCGCAGGGGCTTCACCAATAATATCGGTGGTGGGATCTTTCGGTATAGCTTTGCGTTCAGGCTGGCGTATTTCCTGATAGTGGCTGATAGCCCGTTCAACTAACGCAACGGCTTCATCAATATCAAACGGTTTTGGTAAATAATCAAAGGCACCAAACTGATAGGCGCTGACCGCGGCATCAAGGTCTGAGTGTGCGGTCATAATAATGACCGGCAGCAGTGGGTGATGTTGCTTAATTTGTTGTAATAGCGTCAGGCCATCAATTCCGGGCATGCGAATATCTGAAATTAAAACGTCGGGAGACTTCTCTGCCAGCGCCGCTAATACGTCATTAGCTGAATCAAAGCTGGTGCACGCAATATTAGCGCCGGTTAAAGCTTTCTCTAATACCCAACGGATGGCACTGTCATCATCGATAATCCAAGCGGTTCCTTGACTCATTGCAACCCTCACTGACGGATGGGCAGGTAGACCGAAAATTCGGTATGACCCGGCCAACTGTTAAACTCGATTTTGCCCTGATGTTGATCGATCAGGCTTCGGGCAATAGAAAGACCCAGTCCGGTACCACCTTCTCGCCCGCTGACCATCGGGTAGAATATGGTGTCTTGTAATAGTGTCGGAATACCGGGGCCGTTATCTTCAATATCAATACGTGCGGATAAACGATAGCGAACGCCATGCAATGTCACCTGAGAGGCCGTCCGGGTGCGGAGAATAATATTTCCCCCTTGCTTTCCCAGCGCCTGCATTGCGTTTCTGGCGATATTTAATAAGACTTGCTCGATTTGCTCAGGATCGTGGCTGAGTTCAGGCATACTCGGGTCATAGTCTCGCACAATGCTGACATTTTCTGGTTTTTCCAGCACTAAAAGCTGATAGACCCGCTCAGAGACCTGATGGATATTTTGTACTTCGCGCTGACCCGGATGCTGCGGGCCCAGCAGACGATCGACCAGATTTCGTAATCGGTCAGCCTGCTCGATAATCATTTTGGTATATTCATTCAGCGCCGGATCGGGCAAGGCTTTGGCCAATAGCTGAGCCGCACCGCGCAGGCCACCTAATGGGTTTTTAATTTCATGGGCTAAACCACGAACTAATTCTCTGGCTGCCGTTTGTTGAGCCTGCTGGAGCTGCTCTTGGCTTAAACGGCGATGATTATCTAAGGCCGAAAGCTCCATGAGAATATAGTCATCGGCTAATAGCTGAGCGCTCAGGGTTAAAACATGAAGCTGGCTATCGATCACCATAGTCACTTCATTATCAGTAAAACCTTGTCCTTCACGCAGGCTGGACCACATCAGTTCAATATCTAATGAAAGATAGTTAACTAAGTTAGGCAGTGGCGTACCAAAAAGTTTACGTGAACTCTGAACTAAAAGCTGTTGTGCAGCAGGATTGGCATAGTGAATGGCTAAAGAGAGGTCCAGAATTAAGACGCAGGTAATCTGTGAATTAAGAATCTGCTCTGTATCCGGTAGCGGAAGGATTTCCATTGATGTATGACTCCTTTGCACCAAATTAGGGCATCAACTGACAATGCTAAAAACGCACGCTCCTCATCGCCGTCTCTTCCCGTTCGTCACCCCGTTGAAAAACGGGGTCCAGACTTTAAGCTGAGTGCTAATTTGTTAGCTAAAACCGGGATCCCGTTTTTCAACGGGATGACGACAGGATAAGGCCATATTTAGGTAAAAAGACTTTGTTCCTTAAACCAACAAAAATCACTTAAACGCTGTAATACAGTTCAAACTCCAACGGATGCGGCGCCATACGAACGCGATTCATCTCGTCTTGTTTCAGCTCAATATAAGCATCGATAGAGTCATCAGTGAACACGCCACCGCGGGTTAAGAACTCACGATCGGCATCCAGACTTGCCAGCGCTTCTTCTAAAGAGCCTGCCACGGTAGGGATGTTTTTCGCTTCCTCTGCCGGTAAGTCATACAGGTTTTTATCCATGGCTTCGCCCGGATGAATTTTATTGATGATGCCATCAAGGCCAGCCATCAACTGAGCAGCGAATGCCAAATATGGGTTAGCGGCCGGATCCGGGAAGCGAACTTCGATACGACGTGCTTTCGGGCTGGCAACCACTGGAATACGAATTGACGCTGAACGGTTACGGGCAGAGTAAGCCAGCATGACCGGCGCTTCATATCCCGGGACTAAACGCTTGTATGAGTTAGTCGTTGGGTTAGCAAAGGCATTGATTGCTTTAGCGTGTTTGATGATTCCGCCAATGTAATACAGAGCCATTTCTGACAGACCGCCGTATTTATCACCGGCAAACAGGTTAGTCCCGTTTTTAGACAGTGACATATGGCAGTGCATACCAGAACCGTTATCGCCGACTAACGGTTTAGGCATAAAGGTCGCCGTTTTACCAAATGCGTGAGCAACGTTATGCACCACATATTTGTAGATTTGGGTTTCGTCTGCTTTTTTAGTCATGGTATTGAAGCGGGTAGCCACTTCATTCTGACCCGCCGTTGCAACTTCATGGTGATGGGCTTCAACAACCAGGCCCATTTCTTCCATGGTTAAACACATAGCAGAACGAATATCTTGTGATGAATCAACCGGTGGTACTGGGAAGTAACCGCCTTTCACCATTGGACGATGGCCTTTGTTTCCGCCTTCGTATTTAGTTCCGGTATTCCATGCCGCTTCAATATCATCGATATGATAGTAAGCACCTGCAATAGAGTTACCAAAACGAATATCATCAAACAGGAAGAATTCTGGCTCTGGTCCGAACAGCACGGTATCTGCGATACCGGAAGAACGCAGGAAGTCTTCAGCACGCTTAGAGATTGAACGCGGGTCACGCTCGTAGCCTTGCATGGTGCCCGGCTCAAGAACGTCACAGCGAATAATCAGCGTGGTATCATCAAAGAACGGGTCAAGCAGGGCCGTCGTTGGGTCCGGCATTAACACCATGTCGGATTCATTAATACCTTTCCAGCCACCAATAGAAGAGCCATCGAACATTTTGCCATCTTCGAAAAAGTCTGCATCAACCTGATGAGCTGGGATCGTAATATGTTGCTCTTTACCTTTGGTATCGGTAAAACGCAAATCGACAAATTTTACTTCGTGCTCATTAAGCATAGTCAAAACATGTTCAGTAGACATTGTTGTTCTCCCGGTGGCTGTATTATCTTTTCACATTTGGCATCGGTGCCATGGATAAAAGGTATGCTATAATCATGCCAAGTTTCTATTCATGGCTGTCAGATAGCCGTCTTCGGCCCTATGACAACAGAGTATGAACGAAAAACATTTTTTTGCATCTGTTATTGCACCAGAGTAGTGCGATAACGAATGGGGTTGACCTTTTTTGGTGCAATTTGTGTTTTTTCTAAACGCTTTACACCGTGAAAAGGATCACAATCCATCTAAACGATAGTTGTTTTTAATAGATCTTTGTGATCTTGTTTAGTACTTCGTCTAAAGTGTGTACAATAACGCGCTATTTCTAATGCCTGAGGCAAATCTGTGATTGAGAATCTACGTAACATCGCTATTATCGCGCACGTAGACCATGGGAAAACAACCCTGGTTGATAAGCTACTACAAATGTCCGGAACTCTCGGAGACCAACGTAACGAAGCCACTGAGCGCGTTATGGACTCTGGCGATCTTGAAAAAGAACGTGGGATCACCATTCTGGCTAAGAACACCGCCATTACCTGGAACGGTTACCGTATCAATATCGTTGACACTCCGGGACACGCCGACTTCGGTGGCGAAGTAGAGCGCGTAATGTCAATGGTTGACTCGGTGTTGCTGGTTGTAGATGCAATGGACGGCCCTATGCCGCAAACTCGTTTCGTGACCAAAAAAGCCTTTGCTAATGGTCTGAAACCAATCGTTGTAATTAATAAAGTTGACCGTCCTGGCGCGCGTCCTGACTGGGTTGTTGATCAGGTATTCGACCTGTTCGTTAACCTTGACGCAACCGACGAACAGCTTGATTTCCCAATTATTTATGCTTCTGCATTATTGGGTATCGCGGGTGACGACCATAACGAAATGACGGATAACATGGATCCCCTGTTTGAAGCTATCGTTAAGCACGTTGCTCCACCGGACGTCGACAGTGACGGTTCGTTCCAGATGCAAATTTCCCAATTAGACTACAACAACTATGTTGGCGTTATTGGTATCGGTCGTATTAAGCGCGGTAAGGTTAAACCTAACCAGCAGGTCACTGTTATCGACAGTGAAGGTAAAACTCGCAACGGTAAAATCGGTAAAGTACTGGGCCATATGGGTCTGGAGCGTATCGAAGCGCAAGTGGCTGAAGCTGGCGACATCATCGCGATTACCGGTCTGGGCGAACTGAATATCTCTGATACGGTGTGTGATGTGCAAAGCGTTGAAGCTCTGCCAGCGTTATCCGTAGATGAACCAACCGTTACCATGTATTTCTGCGTAAACACCTCTCCGTTCTGTGGTAAAGAAGGTAAGTATGTGACTTCACGTCAGATCCTTGACCGCCTGAACAAAGAGCTGGTGCACAACGTGGCACTGCGCGTTGAAGAAACTGAAGATGCCGATGCGTTCCGCGTATCTGGTCGTGGTGAACTTCACCTGTCAGTTCTGATCGAAAACATGCGTCGTGAAGGTTTCGAAATCGCGGTTTCTCGTCCAAAAGTTATCAACAAGATGATTGATGGTCGTAAACAAGAGCCATTCGAAAACGTAACGCTGGATATCGAAGAACAGCATCAGGGTTCAGTCATGCAAGCCATGGGTGAACGCAAAGGCGACGTTAAGAACATGGTTCCGGACGGTAAAGGTCGTATTCGTCTGGACTACCTGATCCCCGCGCGTGGTCTGATCGGTTTCCGTACTGAATTTATGACTATGACTTCTGGTACTGGCTTACTGTATTCAACCTTCAGCCATTATGATGATGTGCGTCCGGGCGAAATCGGCCAGCGCCAGAATGGTGTACTGGTTTCTAATGGTCAGGGTAAAGCAGTTGCGTTCGCACTGTTCAGCCTGCAAGACCGCGGTAAGCTGTTCTTAGGTCACGGTGCAGAAGTGTATGAAGGCCAAATTATTGGTATTCACTCACGTTCTAACGACCTGACAGTGAACTGCTTAACCGGTAAGAAGCTGACCAACATGCGTGCATCTGGTACTGATGAAGCGACTACGCTGGTTCCTGCAATCAAGATGTCTCTGGAGCAAGCTCTGGAATTCATCGATGATGACGAACTGGTTGAAGTAACTCCTCAGTCTGTGCGTATTCGTAAACGTTACCTGACTGAAAACGACCGTAAACGTGCTAACCGTGGCCCGAAAGAAGCCTAATAAGTTACGTTATTACCGGTTGTTAAAGTAGAAAAAGAGGCAATGAAAATTGCCTCTTTTTTCGTCTGAATTAACCGAAGAGTTTACCTTTTAGCATAGACAGACCGGCAGAAATCATATCGGCATTGCCGGGTTCCTGACCGTCAGGTGAAAGTTTGTTAACAATTTCAGGCAAAAATTGAGCAACAATACCTGAAGCCATCTGGCTATCAATACCGAGTTTTGCTGCCAGTTGCTGTAGTGCGTCACTGCTTAAAACCTGTTGTACCTGATCGCTGGAAATGGGCAGATTATTGCCGGTACTTATCCATGACTGAACGATGTCAGCCAGCCCGCCTTGGCGGAATTTGTCTAACAGGCCGGAGATTCCACCCTGTTGTTCAACCCACTGCATAATCGCAACATAATCAACGGAACCTTTGCCGCCAAGCGCTCCGCCCAACTGATCTAATAAACCCATTCTGTGGCCTCTTTAATAAGCAAAACTATTGGATATCTTATTGGTCAAACCCAATATCCTGACGTTTTTTAATTTACTTATGCCCGGCGACGCTGATAAATACGCGACAACCGTTCACAGGAGAAAGCATAAGATAACAAAAATATTATAGACCAGCGTTTGATGATATCGCATTTTTTATGGTTACTGACTGAGGTTTAAGGCGAAAAATTATCGCTTTAAAATGTGTCTATACAGGTTTTTATTGCGCGCCAGCACAGTATCCGTGTTTTGCTCTGTGCTAAAACAGAGACGGCGAATAATGGCATGCGGGTTAAACAATTATTCTGAAAGAGTTGTTAATACACTGTATTTACCTATTATTTTTATAATGCATCCGGCTTTCTGATGCGTAGAGGAAGATATCTGTGTTAGCGTAGCAATATGGAAAAACGATGAAATCGGGCGGGTGCATATGCTGTATATCTTTGATTTAGGTAATGTGATTGTCGATATCGATTTTAAGCGGGTCTTAGGGGTGTGGAGTAATTTGAGCGGCACTCCTTTAGCGACGCTCTCTGAACGCTTTACTATGGGGCAAGCTTTCGAACAGCATGAACGCGGAGAGATCGGTGACGAAGAGTTTGCTGATAAAATTTGTGCTGAACTCGGTGTATCGCTGAGTTTTGAACAATTTTCTGCCGGATGGCAGGCAATCTTCGTTGGCCAGCGTAATGAAGTAGTAGATATTATGCAGCGCCTGAGAACCGAAGGGCATCGGGTTGTGGTGTTATCCAATACCAACTCACTGCATTGCCGCTATTGGCCGGAACAGTATCCACAGGTGGGTGAGTCAGCCGATCGAATCTATTTGTCTCAGGAGCTTGGTATGCGCAAGCCTGAAGCGAATATTTATCGCTACGTTCTTGAGCAAGAAGGGACTACGCCGGAAAACACCGTCTTCTTCGACGATAACTACGATAATATCGTTGGCGCAACCGCATTGGGAATCACATCTATACATGTTGTCGATAATAAGGTTATCCCCGCTTATTTTAACTAGAATATAACCATACTCTTTGATTTTCCGTCAGCCGTAATGGCTGGCGGAGTGTCGGGCTTTGCAGTTTGCAACTGGCCAACGTGGTCTAATATTAGGCGAGAACCTCATGCCGCATTTATCCCATATTCGTGGACCTAAAAAGATTCGCCCGATTATTGCCTACGGACAATTACTGTGGACAAGGGCTAATCAAGATCGGCTGAGCGTAGTAGCAGGCAATTTAGCTTATATTTCTTTGTTATCACTGGTACCGCTGATTACGGTTGTTTTTGCGCTGTTTGCTGCCTTTCCGATGTTTTCTGAAGTAAGCGTTCAACTAAAATCTTTTGTTTTTACCAATTTTGTGCCGGCCGCCAGTGAAACTATTCAACAGTATCTGGAACGGTTTGTAGAGAATTCGAATAAGATGACGGCGATTGGTACCTGCGGTCTGATTGTGACAGCACTGTTGCTAATCAGCTCGGTTGACTCTGCGCTTAATGCCATTTGGCGCAGTGAACGACAAAGGCCCATCGTGTTCTCTTTTGCCGTTTACTGGATGGTTTTAACGCTGGGCCCGCTACTGGCCGGAGCCAGTATGGCAAGCAGTTCTTATCTGCTATCACTTGGTTGGCTGGATGTCAGCGAATTCAGCAATATGACCGATCGCCTGCTGCAAGTATTCCCGCTGTTACTCTCTTTTGTCTCCTTCTGGCTGATTTACAGTATTGTGCCTACGGTTAGCGTTCCGGCAAAAGATGCGGCCATTGGTGCGATAGTGGGGGCGGTATTGTTTGAGCTCTCTAAGAAAGGCTTTGCTCTGTACGTCACGCTTTTCCCATCCTACCAGCTGATATACGGCGTTTTGGCTGTGATACCCATATTATTTGTCTGGGTTTACCTGAGCTGGTGTATTGTATTATTCGGGGCCGAAGTGACGGTAACATTAAGTGACTACCGTAAACTGCGTGAAGATTATGACACCGATACCTCTTTAGATTCAGGAATAGAAAAATAATGATAGCGTTAATTCAGCGGGTAATCCGTGCTGATGTTGTTGTGGAAGGTCAGACAGTCGGAGCTATTGGCCACGGGCTTTTAGTGCTGTTGGGCGTTGAAAAAGATGATACGCCGGAAAAAGCCGATCGCCTGTGCGAACGCGTTCTGGGTTATCGGATATTCAGTGACGAACAGGGCAAGATGAATTTGAACGTTCAGCAGGCGGGCGGCAGCGTTCTGGTCGTTTCTCAGTTTACGTTAGTGGCTGATACGCAAAAGGGCATGCGACCGAGTTTTTCTCGCGGCGCAACGCCGCAGGATGCCGAACGTTTATATGATTATTTTAGCCAGCGCTGCCGGCTCCGTGTTCCGACTGAAAACGGCGTATTTGCTGCTGATATGCAGGTATCTTTGGTCAATGACGGGCCGGTTACTTTTAGCCTGCAGGTTTAATTGTCCGTTGCTGTTTATCTAATAAAGCATTATTAATAATCAAAAAACCAATAATAAAAAGAGAGTCAGTATGTATCACCTACGTGTCCCTGTTACTGAACAAGAGTTAAACGATTATTACCAGTTCCGCTGGGAAGTGCTGCGTAAGCCGTTGCATCAACCTATAGGTTCAGAGCGGGATGGCTATGATGCAATGGCCTATCACCAAATGGTGGTCGATAATCAGGGGCAGGTTGTCGCTGTCGGACGGTTATATATTAATGCTGATAATGAAGGCTCTATTCGCTTCCTAGCGGTTGCCGCCAATGTTCGGGGCAAAGGGCTGGGGACGTTGCTGGCGATTACTCTGGAGTCGATAGCGCGGCAGGAAGGGGTTAAGCGCGTTGTCTGTAGCGCCCGCGAAGAAACAGTCCGTTTTTTTGAAAAATTGGGTTTTGTTAATCAAGGTGAAATAACCACCCCGCAGACCACGCCGGTACGGCACTTTCTGATGAGAAAAGCGATTGCTACATTAGATGACATTCTTCACCGGCCTGACTGGTGCGCCCAATTACAAAAAGCCTGGCATAAGAATATTCCCTTGAGCGAAAAGATGGGGGTACGTATCACTCAATATACCGGTCAACGTTTTATTACTACCATGCCGGAAGCTGTGAATACCAATCTGCACCACACTATTTTCGCCGGAAGCCAGTTTTCATTGGCAACCCTGACCGGTTGGGGTCTTATCTGGTTACTGTTGCAGGAGCGCCAGCTAGGGGGGGATATTGTGTTAGTCGATGCCCATATCCGTTACCACAAACCGATAACCGGACGCCCGGTTGCGGTGGCGAGCTTAGATACGATGAAGGGAGACTTAGATCGCTTGGCCAGAGGGCGCAAAGCCAGAGTACAGCTGGAAGTTAAGCTATCAGGCGATGAGGACACTGGCTGTGTATTTGAAGGTACCTATATGGTATTGCCGGTCGAACATGATAGTAACTAACCAGCCGTAGCGGCTGGTTGCCTGCTATCTCGGCTCTATCGTTCAGCTTATAGCTTTCTACTCTGGTACCATGGGATCGTCGTTTATTCGTTTATGCCGATGATTATCTAAAGGAGTGGCGTCTTGTCCAAGGCTAATCCCTACTTTGATCCAGCTAAAAAACATCATACACCCACCGGGTTTCGTAATTTAGAGCATGACCAAATCCATTCATCTGAAGACGTAAAACGTTGGCGCAAAGAGCGTAAAGAGAACGGCTTACCAAAGCCACCGGCTTTGGGTTATCAAGGGGTTATCGACCAATGGTGGCAGCAGGCTGATTTCAGTTTTTGTGATGATGCGGTTTGGTGGTTAGGCCACGCGACTATGCTGTATCAGTTTGGCAGCGTACGGATCCTCACTGACCCGGTTTTTTCTAAACGGGCTTCTCCCGTCAGTTTCTATGGTCCTGCTCGTCGTACACCTGCGTCAGTAAGCGTTGAGCACTTGCCGCCAATTGACGTGGTGGTTATTTCTCATAATCATTACGACCATTTGGATTTGCCAAGCATCCGGCGTTTAGTGAAACATTCACCACAGGTTCGGTTTTTGGTTCCGCTGGGTTTAAAGCGACTCGTGGAGAAACAGGGTGCCCGTCAGGTTGATGAGCTTGACTGGTGGGACGACCGGACCATCAGCGGTATTACTTTTACCTGTGTTCCGGCCCATCACTGGAGCGTGCGCAGCCTGTGGGATCAGAACCAAACGCTCTGGTGTGGATGGATGATGCGAGTTAACCATAAAAATTACTATTTCCCGGGTGACTCAGCTTATTCATATACGCTAAAAGAGATTGCAGAAAGGCTGGGGAGCGTAGAGGTTGCGGCTTTGCCTATCGGCGCTTACGCGCCCCGTTGGATGATGAAAAACAGTCATATGGACCCGCAAGGGGCAGCTAGATTACATAATGACTTAGGGTGTCAGCGTTCATTTGCTATGCACTGGGGGGCGTTTGAGCTCTCCGATGAGGCATTGGACGAGCCACTGACTGAGCTGTCTGGCGCTCTGCTGGAGCAGAATATTTCACCGGACGATTTTCAAGTTATCAAGATAGGTGCGTACTTCCCGCTATGATAACTTCCCGCTATGATAAAAGGATACCGGCCATGAGCCGGTATCCTTTTTAGCCTAAGGACACACCTTACGGCATTACGGGTGTTTCTGTTAGCTGTTCTGCCGGTGAGCTTACCGAAACGTCACTCTGCTGAATCACATTATTATCCAGCGGTACGTCGCCCGGCTCTGCTAAATACTGAGTTAACTGCTGGCTCTCAGCATTGACCATTTTTAGCGTCCCTTTCAGCGTGGGTTTGCCGGTAGTTTTATCTTTAAGATGACCATTGAGCTGAAGGTTGATATTGCCGTTACCGGTTAGCGGAATCGCCTGCCAGCCCCAACTTTGTACTATATTTACCGGTACTGAACGACCGCTTAGCGTCAATTGCAATGGTCGTTCCGGCTGTTGGCCCAGCGTAGCTGTACCCTCGATCAGACCTTCTTTAGTAAACGCACTGCCCTCGGTGAAGCTAATGCTGTTCGGCGTCGCGGTTAAAACTAATGAAGGGTGGCGCAAATCGATTTTATTCAGCGTAGCTTCCGACGCATTAATATTTAGCTGACCTTCCCACAGACCAAACTGGCGATCTTTAATCATAACTAAATCGGTACCGCTGGCATCGACTGAGGTAAACTGGAACGGAAATTCCGGATTAATATCAATAAATATACTGCGATTAGTGCTGAACTTTGCGATACGCAGTTCCCGCAACCACTCGGGCTGCGGCTGTTGCAACTCATTCAACCATCCTTCCGGCAGGGTATACAGCAGTGAGGTTAGCGCGACATCATCCAGGGTTAGTACCTTAGTATTACGCTGCCATTCTCCGCTGGCCCGAACTAAACCATCCTGCCAACGGCTGCTGAATTGCTTAATTTTGACGGAGTCTTGTTCTAGTGCCAGATTCAGCACCGGGTTGGTCCAGTGCTGATCGCCATACACGACATCAAATGCGCTCATCACGGCGGTGCCGGCAGAAGACTGCCAACTGCCTTTGATTAAATTCACATCCTTCAGCGACAGCGAAAAATCACTTAATGCCCACTCCTGTCCCTGAATATTGGTATTCAGCAAGTCGAGTCGTTTAATTTCAATATCAGCATTGCCGGGAAGTTGGGTTATCTGCTCCAGCAAAGTCCCTAAACTTAGGGTGCTTTGATACTTCACATCGCTCAGACGCAGGCTTTCAATCAGCCATTTTCCTTCCGCGCTACGCTGGCCGCTGGCGGTTAGCAATCCTTTACCCAGATCGGCGCCGACGTTATTAAATAAAATTTGGCGGTCTTTAATATCGCCCTGAATTAAGGCTCTTTCTGTCTCGATTCCGTTAACCACTAATTTATCGGCACTTAGTTCAAAATGGCTATCGGTATTCGGCAGGTTCTGACCGGTTAATGACCAAGGAATAACCCCGGCATTGACCCGCTCACCCTGCATATTGAAATCGGCATTCTCAATATTCAGCGCCATATTACGCAATTGCAGGCGATCGCTGCTCAAGTTCAGCGCAGTCGCACTTTTAGATGATAAATCTAAAGCACCTTCTTCCAACACCAGACTGGAAAAGTGGAATGGGGATTCCCATTGGTTAGCCGTGAGGCCCAGAGTTACTTTTTTAGCGATAAGTATCGGGGATTGTTCTTTTTGTTTTAGTTCGACACCATTTAGGACCACTTTAGACGGGTCAGTAATATCGTAATCGATATTGCCTAATGAGAGTTGGTAATGCGTGTTGTCATTCACCCACTGACTAGCCCACTTGGCTGCGTAAGATGTTTGTCCGATAAAATAGACAGCCACCAGCGCCAGAAGTATCAGGCATAAAACAACGAATAATAATTTTCGGATGAATCTCATGGCCTAGACCTGAATAAAATGTTGAGATGAAGCCCCTTTATGCCGTATTTACAACGCGATCACAATGAAAATAGTGAGAATATATGTGTAAGGGCCGCGCTATTTTTAGCGCAATGGCAGATAAAGGAGGGGCAGATTTCACAATCTTCTTTGATCTTTGGCTACAGGATAATAGACATATTCCAATGCTGTTTTTTTGTTGAGTAAACAAAATTAAAGGGCCATATAAATGGCCCTTTAGAGGAAATACGCCGTCCAAAATAAACGTTATTTCTCGTACGGGAAGATCAAATTCAGCACGATCGCCGTAATACCGCCGGCAGCAATACCGGAGGACAGTAACGTTTTCAGCCATTCCGGAGCAAACTGCAAAATAAGCGGTTGTTGAGATACGCCCAAACCAACGGCCAGCGACAGGGCCATAATCATAATTGCACGACGGTTAAGCGTTTCCCGTGACACGATCCGCACGCCTGATGCGGCAATAGTACCGAACATCACCAGCGTTGCGCCGCCCAGAACCGGTTCTGGAATGCTCAGTACAAAGTCACTGACAAACGGGAACAGGCCAAGTATCACCAGCATTATCGCCACAACATAGCCCACATAGCGGCTGGCTACGCCGGTAAGCTGTATCACGCCATTGTTCTGACCGAAGCAGGAGTTAGGGAAGGTGTTGAATACCGCTGATAGCATCGAGTTTAAACCGTTAGCTAACACCCCGCCTTTCAGGCGCTTCATATAAACCGGACCAGTAACCGGTTGTTCTGATACGTCAGAGGTGGCGGTGATATCGCCAATGGTTTCCAAAGAGGTGATCATAAATACTAACATCAGTGGAATGAGTAGCGTCCAGTCGATACCTAATCCGTAATAAAGCGGCGTCGGAACCATGATTAACGGGCTCTCAACGTTGACGCGCTCCGGTAACATATCCATAAACCATGCCAGTATATAGCCAATCGCCATCGCGATAACCAGTGACGAAACTCGCAGATAAGGGTTGCGTTGACGGTTAAGTAAAACGATGGTCGCCAGTACAACACCGGCTAACAGCAAATTCTGAGGCGAACCAAAAGTATTGTTAGTTTCAGACATGGCACTGTAGCCGCCGCCGATAGAAATCAGCCCAACTTGAATCAGCGACAGGCCGATAATCATCACCACGATACCTGATACCAGCGGAGTAATAATGCGCTGGGCCAAATGTAATACTCTTGATAGGAAAATTTCAGTGCAGGATGCCAGCATCAGCGTGCCGAACAGGGTCGCCATCATGGTCGGTACATCAGCCCCGCCGTTTTTCAACGCAGTGCCACCCATAATCAGCGGGGCAACAAAGTTAAAGCTGGTGCCTTGAATAGACAACAGGCCCGAGCCAACCGGCCCCCAGGTACGGATTTGTAGCAAAGAGGCGAGGCCAGAGGCAAACAGTGACATGCTGATAATATGCTGAGTATCTTTAGCCGGCAGGCCAAGAGCCTGACAAATCAACATGGCCGGGGTAATTACGGCAACAAACATCGCCAGTAAATGCTGAAATGCAGCAAATAGCGTTTGAGGCAACGGTGGACGATCTTCAAGATGATAAATCAGTTCACTGCTGGATTTTTTATCGCTGATTTTTGGGGTACTGATTGCCCCGGATACGGAGTGTGAGCTGCTAGCCATAATTAAGATACAAAACCTCTAAAGCCACAAAGAGCGCATTTTAATGATATTTCTTACGATAGCAATCGTTTGCCTATCTTATTTTTTCCTACCTCATCTCATGACTTCGAAAATCTATCGCTAGCCTATGTGGATTGTTCCACCCATTTTTTTACCGCCTCATTTCGTGATCTGTTACACAAATGTAATCAATATATCCAACTTGTTACGATTCAGTTAAATAACGCCTTGACGGATTATTCACCACTTCTATAGTTTGGGTATTAAATAAGAAACATAGTTTCATATATGAAACAGTCTATTAGAGGAACTGAGCAATGAGCTGGATAGATGTATGTGAACCCTCTCAGGTTAAAGAAGACTTCCCCTTCTCAGCAAAGGTTAATGACAAAGAAATCGGTGTTTATTTCATTGATGGCGAATATCACGCTCTGGAAGATGTTTGTCCCCATGCCTATGCCTTATTGAGTCAGGGATTTGTGGAAGACGGGTTAGTGGAATGCCCGTTACACGCTGCCGTATTCGATATCAAAACCGGACGCTGCGAAGGCGGACCCGGTCAGGATATCCACAAATATCCGGTTCGCGTATTCGAAAATAAAATCCAAATCACTTTTCTCCCGGAGGAATAAAGATGGAACAGATTAAGGACTTCAACCCCTGGTTGCCGGATACCCAACAGGTTATTCCCACCAAAGAAGGCGGCAACGGGCAGATTCACGTACCGGGGCAGTATCAGAATGTTATCTGGCAAAACCGCTCTCGAGTGCCGGACAGTTTTGAAGTTGCGCTGATAGCGGCGCTGGAAGAGATTTTCGATCGGGGGACTGAAGAGCTGGAGCAGATCGTCACTCAGCTTAACGACAAGCGTCTGTTTGATCGCAGCGGTGATGCATGGACGGAAAAAACGTTCTGCCACTTCCTTAAAGTAAACGGCTTCTGATCGGAACGAGGACAAAATAATGACTGACAATACTCAAGACTCAGCCAAGCAGATACAAAACTACTTAGACCAGGGCGTTCGCGGTGTCTGGTACCCGGTATTGGCGAGCTGGGAAGTGAATAGTAATCCGGTCGGAATTACCCGCCTTGAACAACAAATTGTGTTATGGCGCGATACTCAGGGCGGAATTAATGCGCTGGAAGATCGTTGCCCGCATCGCGGTGCCCGCCTCTCTATGGGCTGGAATTTAGGCGATCGTATCGCCTGCTGGTACCACGGTTTAGAGATTGGTGGCGATGGTGAAGTTAAAGACGTGCCCGCGGTTGAGCGCTGTCCGCTGGTCGGACAAAAGTGCCTGAAAAATTATCCGGCGAAAGAAGCTTATGGCGCTATTTTTCTTTATTTTGCTGTGGCTGATGAAGCCCCGCCTGCGCTGGAGTTTCCCAAAGAGCTGGCTGACTCCGAGTCTTATAGCCACTTTCTGTGTACCGCCAGTTGGGACTGCAACTATCAATATGCATTAGAAAACGTGATGGACCCGATGCACGGCACTTACCTGCATTCATCCTCACACTCCATGGCCGAAGGAGACCGCAAGGCCGATATGGTGCTCGAACCTACCGACAACGGTTTTATCTTTAAGAAGAGCGAGCAGGTAGGCGTTAACTTCGACTGGGTGGAATTTGCTGATACGGGGGCCTTCTGGATGCGTTTATCTATTCCTTATAAGAAACGTTTCGGACCGGGCGGCCACTTCTGGATTATCGGTATGGTTGTACCGGAAGATAAAGATCACTGCCGGGTATTCTTCTGGCGCATTCGTCAGGTTAAAGACTGGCAGCGCGATATCTGGCGCTTTATGTACCGCAATCGCCTGGAACAACTCCACTGGGACGTACTGGAACAAGATCGCATTGTGCTGGAGAACATGGCGCCAAATGCCCGTGGTCAGGAATATCTCTATCAGCATGATGTCGGGCTTTCTCGCCTGCGCCGTATTTTACAAAAACAGGCCAAGAAGCACCTGGATACCCTCAGCAAGCCAGCGGTTTCACCAGAGGCATCGGTATGAAGCCGCTACAGCTACTAAAAGACCAGCGAGTGGTGGTGACCGGTGCCGCCCGTGGTTTGGGCAAAAGCTTTGCCGCTGCGGTTGTTCAGGCCGGCGCCCGGGTAGTGATGTGCGATGTGCTTGAACAGGAATTGATGGCCAGCGCCGATGAACTGATTCAGCAAGGCGCTGACGTTGAGGCCCGAGTTATCGATCTGTCATCACCTTCCTCGATTAAAAATGCCTTTGTACAGATTGCCAAGGGCGGTGGGATTGACGGTTTAGTGAATAACGCTGCGCTGGCAACCGGGGTAGGCGGCAAGACCATGATGGAGTACGACATTGACCTCTGGGATCGGGTTATGACGGTCAACGTCCGTGGTACATGGTTGGTCAGTCAGGCGGCGGTGCCGCTGCTAAGGTCCGGTGACCACGGCAAGATCGTCAATATCGCATCGGATACTGCTCTCTGGGGGGCCCCGCGCTTGATGGCTTACGTTGCCAGCAAAGGTGCGATTATCTCGATGACCCGTTCAATGGCTCGCGAGCTGGGCGCTGATGGTATCTGTGTTAATGCCATTGCGCCCGGGCTAACTCGGGTAGAAGCCACCGAATATGTCCCGGCAGAGCGTCACCAGCTATATGAACAAGGTCGGGCTTTGCCGGGCGCTCAGCATCCTGATGATGTAACCGGCAGCGTACTGTACTTACTGTCGCCGCTGGCTAACTTTGTGACCGGCCAGTTGATACCGGTTAACGGTGGCTTTGTCTTTAATTAATGACGGTCGATATACCAGTAAACCGCCCGGGAGGGTAAATGTCTAACCAACAAGTTGCTAAATATTTAGTACCCGGACTGGTGAAAGGGCTGGAAATTTTGCTGGTGTTAGGTCAACAAAACAAAGAGCTGACTTTTGCTGAATTGCACCGTTTAGCCAAAATGCCGAAAGCAACGGCGTATCGGGCGGTGCAAACGCTGGAACATATGGGTTTTATCATTCGAAATTCCCGAACCAATACCTTTTCAGTTGGCAGCAAGGTGTTGTTACTGGGCTTTCAGTATATCGCTTCGCTGGATGTGGCTCAGATTGGCCAGCCGATTATTGAAAGGCTGCGGGATATCAGCCAGTGCAATAGCCATTTAGCGATCCGTGATGGTCTGGACGTTATCTATATTGCTCGAGTGAGTTCCCCGTCTTCGCAGATTAACCATGTCACGGTAGGAACCCGCCTGCCGGTTCACCGCACATCTCTGGGGCGGATGTTACTCACCAGCAGTACCCGTGAAGAATTTGAGCAGCTTTATCCGCATGATGAATTACCCGATAACTCACCGGGCTCCCCAAGCAGTCGTGAGCAGCTTTGGGAAATGATTCAACAGGATAAAGCCAGAGGTTACGTGATCGGTGAATCCTATTTCAGATACGGCATCTCCTCCATTGTTTACCCGGTATTCAACCATGAAAAACGGGTACAGGCGGTGGTCAGCATTATGGTGCCTTCCCATGAAATTCCTAAAAGCGATCGTCAGCGTCTGCAGGAAGTAGTCCGCGACGCGGCGCTAAAAATTTCTGACCTGTTAGGGGCTTTGCCCGCGCATTAATACCTGACGACAGCTGGTACAGGTATCAGACACTTTCAAATTATTGTGAGGCAAATATGAGCGTAATTGGCATAGAAAAGATGGAATTCGGCGTAGAAGATCTGTCGACCTGCGAAAGGTTTATGACTGACTTTGGCCTGACCCCTGCCGGTCAGGGCGGGCTTGCTGGTCCCCGTACCTTTAAGACCCTTAGCGGTGCCAGCATTGTGCTGCATCCCCATGATAGCGATGAGCTACCGGCAGCGTTTGAGTCGGGTTCAACTTTACGCCGTATGACCTGGGGTGTGAAGTCTAAAACCGATTTGGCAGAACTAAACCAAAAGCTGTCGGGCACTCCCGGATTCAGGTTGATCGATGATGGTGAAATTGAATGCCGGGATCCTAACGGCATGACCCTGAGATTTATTGAACAACAGCAAAAGCATGTGGTGTTACCAATATCGCCGATAAATCAGTGGGGGGATGTCCGCCGGGTTGATGAAGCCAGCCCTGTCTATAGCAAGGCCAGCCCGATCAATATCGGTCACGTGGTATTTTTCGTACAGGAGTTGGAGGCGACCGAGCGCTTTTACTGTGAGGTATTGGGCTTTCAGGTATCTGACCGCTATACCGATCGGGCCGTATTCTTGCGGGCTCAGGTGCGCGGAGTTCACCACAATTTATTTTTACTAAAAATTCCTAACCGTAAGCCGGGGCTCAACCATGTTGCCTTCACTGTCAGAGATATTCATGAGGTGATCGGCGGCGGTCTGGCGATGAACCGCCACCACTGGAGCACCTTTATTGGCCCGGGTCGTCATCCGATCTCTTCGGCGTACTTCTGGTACGTCAATAGCCCGACCGGTGGTGCTTTTGAGTATTACACCAATGATGATTATCTGACTGAAAACTGGCAGCCGCGGGAAATGGAACACTCAGTCACTACCTTTACTGAATGGGCGGTGGAAGGCGGTATTGATTATGACACTCGGCGCCAGATTAAGAAGGCGGAGGTGGTATGAACCAGATCCCTAATCAGGAACAGCAAGAGGATGCTGGCATCGTGATTATCGGCGGGGGACAGGCTGGAGGATGGGCTGCTAAAACCCTGCGGGAGAGCGGTTATACCGGCAAACTCTCGGTGATCGGCGATGAACCTCATGATTTTTATGAGCGACCACCACTGTCTAAGGCTGTTTTGCTCGACAGTGAGGGGCAATTGGGTCTGACCCGGCTGTTCTCGGAAGAGGCCGTGGCTGCGCTGAATATTGACTGGCACCGCCCGTTAAGAGCCGACGGTATTTTGCGTGATAAACAACAGGTGATAATGAGCAATGGCGAAAAACTGCCTTATCGTCAGTTGCTGATTGCTACCGGCGGACGCCCGCGCCGCCCTGAGGGCTTATGGCAAAGCCATAAGAAAGTCTTAACGCTGCGTTCATGGAATGATGCCCTTCAGCTTAGAACTCAGTTAGCGCAGTCGAAAACCTTGGCGGTAGTCGGTGGTGGTTGGATTGGTCTGGAAATTGCTGCGTCGGCCCGCAAGATGGGGATTGCGGTGACGGTTTTTGAACGTCAAAGCGCTCTGTGTCTGCGCAGTATTGGCAGCGAAGTCTCGCAGGCTCTGCTTGAGTTACATCAAAATCAGGGCGTTGAAGTCATCTGTGGCTGTGGTGACATTACCCTGACTGACAATAACGGGCAGCCTGAGCTTAAAAGTGAGCTGACCGAAAGCCAAACGTTTGATCTGGTCGTTGTCGGGATTGGCGTGATTCTCAATCTTGAATTAGCCCAACAGGCCGGTTTAGAGGTTCGTGGCGGCGGCATTGTTGTCGACGATCAGGGCAGAACCAGCGATCCGGCTATCTTTGCGGCCGGCGATGTTGCCTTACATTCCTCATTGGGAATCTGCCTGCAATCCTGGGCCTATGCCCAAAATCAGGCAATTACCACGGCCCGTAGCATGCTGGATATCGGTCAACAGGGTTATGAAGAACAGGCATGGCTGTGGTCAGATCAATATGCTGAAAATATCCAAATTTTGGGTATTCCGGCCAACGACTCGCACTGTGTTATCCGTCAGGACGGCTCTTCCAAAGTCTATTTCTACCTTAACGCAAATAACCAACTGGTACAGATGGTGGCCTTTAACGACGCCCGTACCATCAAGCTAGGCAAGCGCTGGTTACTGGCTAAAAGAGAACTTGACCCGGCGCAGTTATCCGATCCCTCTTTTTCATTGATGGCACTGAAATAGCGGGCCGTGGCCCAGTCTATCTTCGGGTAACGCTCCGGAACGGGATATCACTATGACGACTCAACCGATTGAAACTACACACTCACAGGCTTATGTTCCGCCCGTTTTGGCCGGCGATGAAATGCCGGTCCGTTGGTCAATTCCTCTGGCGCTGTTTGCCTGTGTTGTATTGGCTTTCTTCGACAAGATAAGCATTGCCGCACTGTTTTCAGATACTGAGTTTCAGAATGCATTAGGTTTGTCATTCGACCCGACTTTGTTGGGATTGTTGATGACCGCCTTTCTGCTTTCTTATGGTATTTCATCCATGTTTTTAAGCAGTATCGGTGACTATATTGAACCAAAAAAGCTGCTGATATGGATGATGTGCGTCTGGTGTATGTTGATGGTCTGCATGGGCTTTGCTAACTCTTACCGCACCATGATGATGCTAAGGATTATGTTAGGCATTGCTGAGGGCCCGCTGTTCTCACTGGCTTTTGCCATTGTCCGGCACTCGTTTCCTCAGCGCCTTCAGGCCCGGGCTACGATGTTATGGCTACTGGGAACGCCGATTGGTGCCGCCCTTGGGTTCCCGGTGACGTTATTTATTCTGCATCACTTCGGCTGGCGCTGGACCTTCTTTGCCATGGCCGCGCTGACTATTCCGGTGATCTTTATCGTGATTTATGGCTTACGCCACGTCAACGTCACGCCGAAACTGAAAGCCGCACAGTTAGCCAAGTCAACGCCAGAGAATCCGGTTTTGAGCCGCAAACAAGAGCGGCAAGAGCTGTATAAAAGCTGGCAGTTTTGGCTGATTTGTATTTTTAACATCGCCTTCCTGACTTATCTGTGGGGAATTAACGGCTGGCTGCCAAGCTACCTGATTAAAGGTAAAGGCATTCATCTGGAGCAGGTTGGCTATCTTTCCTCGCTGCCGTTTATCGCCATGCTGCTGGGTGAAGGTATCGGTGCTTATGTTTCGGATCGTTTAGACCGCCGGGCAATGTCGTGCTTTATCTCTTTGCTTGGCGCCAGCGCCGGCCTGGTATTGGTACTTTATATTGAGGGCACTTATCAGGTTATTGCTGCCATGGCTTTCAGTACCTTTATGTGGGGCATCGGGGCACCTAATGTATTTGCCCTGTTGGCTAAAGTGACCAGCGCCCGAGTCAGCGCGACGGCCGGTGGCATCTTTAATGGTCTGGGGAATTTTGCCGGGGCATTGGCTCCGGTGGTAATGGGAATGCTGATCGCCGCATCAGGCAACATGGATGTTGGTTTACTGTTTTTAGTGATAGTTGCTGTTACCGGTTGCGTGGTTCTGCTGCCGCTGGTGAAACGTTATTGATTGATCCAATAGACCTTAGAAAGGAGTAATACCATGTCACAAGCTCAGGTTTTACCGCATAACGATACCGTCAAACCCGAAGGTATTTCGATGGAAGATTGGCTGGAGTCGCGGATTGCCCGTTTTGAAGGGCGTAAATATGACTGGGATGCCCTGAAGTTTCAGGCGGATTTCGATCCTAAATATCGTCGGGCTCAAATGCGTTATATCGGTACCGGTGCCACCGGCGTTGCCAACGATGTGAACACCGTTCCGGCAGAAAATTTCACCTTCTCTACTATGGTGCTGCCGGCCAAGTGTGAAGGGCCTCTGCATCTGCACTCTGACGTTGAAGAAGTGTTCTTTATGCTTAAAGGCTGCATCACGCTGTTTATTCGTGACGGGGATCAGGAACATCAAACTATTTTGCGTGAGCGGGATCTGATTTCAGTGCCTGCGGGTATTTATCGTGGGTTATTAAACCATGGCGAAGAAGAGGCACTGATGTGCGTAATGTTAGGAACTCAAAAGCCGGCGATTCCGACATACCCTTCAGATCATCCGCTGTCTAAAGTGAAGCGTGGCTAATCCCCTGACTGATTGCATAAAGGAACTGTTATGAATGCCGTGATATTACCCAATCAACCTAATGGCCTTGCAGAGCAAAATTCGGCGTTATCCGGCCATCGTCTGAGCTGGAGAAGCGCAGGAACAGGGCAACCCGTTATTTTGCTTCACGGCATCAGTTCCGGTGCGCTGTCATGGGAAAAACAGCTTACCTGCGGCAAACTGACCAAACGCTGTCGTTTACTGGCTTGGGATGCACCCGGATATGGTAATAGCGATGGTTTAGCCACAAATGAACCAAAGGCTGAGCTTTATGCCGACAGGTTGATGCAATGGATTGAACAGGAGCAGCTAACTAACCCGGTGCTGGTTGGTCATTCATTAGGGGCTATTATCGCCAGTGCCTTTGCAGCTCGCTATCCACAACGGCTGTCGGGCCTGGTTTTGGCAAATCCGGCACAGGGATATGCCACTGCGCCTGCAGAAAAGCGTCGGCAGGTTTTTGACCAGCGGCAAACCATGGTCAATACCTTAGGCATTGACGGCTATGCCGCTCAGCGCGGTGCGGCGTTGCTTAGGCCGGATGCCCGACCGGAAGACATTGAGCGGGTACAACAAAATATGCGTCGATTGCATCCCGACGGTTTTCTACAGGCCGCATGGATGCTGGCCAATGATGATATTTACGCGTATTTAAAACATTACTCCGGGCCCGTTGAGATCTGGTGTGGTGATAGTGACAACATTACTCCGGCCGAAGGTGCCATCGCGCTGGCTCAGCACATCGGTGCTGAGTTCAAGCTAATAGCCAATGCGGGCCATGCCAGCTATATCGATGCGCCGGAGATCTTTAACCAACGGCTCAGCCAGTTTGTTGCTCAGTACAGTACATCAACAAAAGGAGTGTCTGCGGTATGAATTTACACATTGAAGGACGGGTAGCCGTTGTAACCGGCGGTTCATCCGGCATCGGTTTTGAAACGCTGCGCTTACTGTTGGCCGAAGGCGCAAAGGTGGCGTTTTGTGGGCGTAATGCCGACAAACTGTCGGGTGCTGAAACTATTCTTAGGCAGGATTTTCCGGCAGAACAGATGCTGGCCTACCGCTGTGACGTTCTTGACCCCCTTCAGGTTGCTGATTTCGCCCATGCGGTTGAACAGCGCTTTGGTGCAACAGATATGTTAATTAATAACGCCGGTCAGGGCTTTGTTTCCCGTTTTGATGAGACCCCTCCGGATGCCTGGCTGAATGAAACCAAACTGAAACTGTTTGGCGTGATTAATCCGCTCGAAGCATTCTTGCCAATGCTTGAGCGGTCAGATATCGCCTCAGTCACCTGTGTAAACTCCCTGCTGGCGTTACAGCCGGAGGAACATATGATTGCTACCTCCGCAGCCCGGGCGGCGTTACTTAATATGACGCTTACGTTATCAAAGGAATTGATTCATAAGGGTATTCGGGTAAATTCTATTTTATTAGGGATGGTAGAGTCTGGCCAGTGGAGACGCCGGTTTGCAGAACGCAGTGATACCAGTCAAAGCTGGGAGCAGTGGACCGGTGCAATTGCCGTGCGTCGAGGAATTCCGATGAAGCGCTTAGGTAAACCTCAGGAGCCGGCTCAGGCATTACTGTTTTTAGCTTCACCGTTGGCTTCTTTTACTACCGGTGCCGCGCTGGATGTTTCCGGCGGTTTTAATCGTCACCTGTAGCCAATTTATGCTAACGACTTGAAGTCACAACAATAACAAGATCGAGAGAATGATAAAAATGAAGAAGATTATGATGATCGGTTTTGGCGCAATGGCCAGAGAAGTGATATCTCGTTTGCCTGATGGCGTTTCCATTGGTTGGGTTGTTGCACGCCCACATCACCATCAGGCTATTCAGCAGGCTTTAGGCCATGGAGTTCAGGCGATTGAACATCCGTCAGCCTGTCAGGAGCGACCCGATTTAGTACTGGAATGCGCCAGTCAGAAAGCGGTGCATGAGTTTGGTGAATTCATACTGAATAGCGGCTGGAAGCTGGCTTTGATCTCCACCGGAGCATTAGCCGATAAGCCTCTGTTTCAGCGTTTAGTACAGGCAGAACAACGACATCAGGGTGAGCTGATTGTCCTGTCAGGAGCCGTTGCCGGGATGGATGGTTTGGCATCGGCCCGGGAGGGCGGATTAGACAGCGTGACTTATACCTCCAATAAAAGCCCGGCCAGCTGGCGCGGTAGCCCGGCTGAAAAGCTGGTGGATTTAGATAATGTCACTGAGCCGGTGGTGTTTTTTGAAGGCTCTGCGCGTGATGCCGCTCAGCAATTTCCGGCCAATGCCAATGTGGCGGCCACCGTTGCTTTGATGGGTATTGGTATGGATTTGACCAAAGTAAAATTACGAGTAGATCCCCACACTTCTCGTAATACCCACACCATTTTTGCAGCAGGAACCTTCGGCGAGTTTCATATCGAGCTTAACGGTAATCCTCTGCCGACTAATCCTAAAACATCAACCCTGGCTGCCCTGAGTGCGGTACAGGTCTGCCGCCGACTTGTCGACGGTGGTTTAGTGGCTTAAACGCCGGGAGCAGCTGATGGATATGTTAAAAATCTATTTCGCCGGTCAGTGGCGTGAAGGTCGGGGAGAAGAGTTAGTCTCTTATTTCCCAGCCGATGGCAGTGTGAATGCCCGTTTACGTGCCGCCAGTCTGGACGATGTAGAACTGGCGGTTGAGGCGGCCGAAAAAGCATGGCGGGCACCGAGCTGGCGTGGCCTGATGCCCCACCAGCGAGCGACAATTCTTTATAAAGTCAGCGAGCTCATCTTGCAGCGCCATGAAGAGCTGGCTCAGCTACAAACCCGTGATAACGGCAAACCGCTGGCCGAAACCAGAGGGCTGGTCGCCAGCGCGGCTGCCACGGCGCGCTATTTTGCCGCTGCCTGTGAAGTATTGGAAGGTGAGCTGCCAACCCAGCGCAATGCCGATGCAATGACTATCAGCACTTATGAGCCTCTGGGGGTGATCGCCGCTATTACGCCGTGGAACTCGCCGATTGCCAGCGAAATGCAAAAAATTGCTCCGGCACTGGCGGCCGGTAACTCAGTAATCCTAAAGCCAGCGGAAGCCACGCCATTAACCGCGCTGAAACTGGCCGAACTGTTTGAAGAGGCGGGTTTACCTCCGGGGGTACTCAGCGTGCTGCCGGGTAAAGGTTCTGTGATTGGTGAAGCTCTGGCCCGCCATCGTTACGTCAGGAAAATTTCATTTACCGGTGGTACCACGACCGGTAAGCATCTGGCCCATATTGCCGCCGATAAGCTAATTTCGGCATCGCTGGAATTGGGTGGCAAGTCACCGACCATCGTGCTGGACGATGCCGATCTTGAGCAGGCGGCTCGCGGTATCACTTACGGTATTTTCAGTTCAGCTGGGCAAGCCTGTATTGCCGGCGCTCGGTTGTTTATTCACTCTTCGATATATCAGCCGTTACTGGCGCGTATTGTGGAGCTTACTAACGGATTACGTATTGGCCTGCCGACAACGCCGGGTATCCATATGGGGCCGTTGATTAATGCTAAACATCGGGAGTCAGTGCAGAAGTATGTTGATTTGGCGAAGTCTGAAGGCGGGCGAATCGTGATAGGAGGAACCGCGCCATCCGATCCGGCGTTGGCCGACGGCAGCTACTTTCTGCCAACCATCATTGAGGGGTTATCCAATCAGGCCTGCGCGTGTCAGGAAGAAATTTTCGGACCCGTATTAGTGGTGCTGCCTTTTGATAATGAAGAAGATTTAGTCGCACAGGCCAATGATTCAGTTTATGGCTTAGCGGCCGGGATCTGGAGCCGTAATTTTTGCCGCTCAATGGCACTGGCATCGCGCTTAGAGACCGGAACGGTCTGGATTAATACTTATAAAGTTTTCTCTATCTCGACGCCGTTTGGTGGCTTTAAAGAGAGTGGATTGGGGCGTGAGAAAGGGCTCAACGGTATCAAAGCTTATATGCAGCAAAAGAGCCTCTATCTTGCACTTAACTCTAACCCAAACCTCTGGAGTGATTAATCGGGCATTGAACCGGATCATCACTGTAGATAACCCTATTCAGATAATTAAGGCAGACCATGAGCGATAAAATAACGGTTGGCGAGGCAATTGCCCGCACTCTGGAACAATACAAGGTATCGGCCATTTATGGCATTATTTCAATTCACAACTTGCCGATTGCTGATGCCATCGGACGACGCAATAAAATTCATTTTGTTCCGGCGCGTGGAGAAGCCGGCGCCGTGACGATGGCGGATGCTCACAGCCGTTTTTCTGGTTTAGGGGTTGCGTTAACCAGCACGGGTGCCGGTGCCGGTAATGCGGTCGGATCAATGATTGAGGCTCTGAATGCCGGTTCTCCGCTGGTGCACATAACCGGCCAGGTAGAGAAAGCCTATCTGGATGCGGATAGCGGGTTTATTCACGAAACTAAAGACCAGCTAGGATTTTTGCGGGCCTGCTCCAAGCGGGCCTATCGAGTAAACTCCCCGGAGCAGGCGATTTCGGTATTACATCGCGCCATTCAGGAAGCTCAAACCGTACCATGCGGGCCGGTAGCGATAGAGATTCCGATTGATATTCAAAATACGCTGGTTCCCCTTGCTGTTTTGAGTGACACCGTTGAACCTGCGGTATACCCGGTCGCGTCCGATAAGCTGATTGAACGGCTTTATCGCCGGTTGTCTGAGGCTAAACGCCCGACCCTATGGATCGGCGGTGGGGCTTTAGGCTGTAGCAAGGCAGTACGCCAACTGGCAGATGCCGGTGTTGCGGTGATCTCAAGTACGCACGGGCGAGGTATTTTACCGGACAGCCACCCGCGCAACCTGCGGGCATTCCATAATTCACCGTCGATTGAGGCTATTCTTGAACAAAGCGATCTGATGCTGGTTGCCGGCTCGCGTTTACGCAGTAATGAAACCCGCACCTGGTCTTTAAAGCTACCTCGCCCGATGATTCAGATTGATATCGATCCCTCGGCCATTAGCCGTAACTATGTCGCCGATGAGGTGGCGATCGGTGACTGTCAGGATATTTTACAGGCGCTGGCTGATCGGCTTTCTAAGGCGCCTAAGGCAGATGCCCAATGGGATGCCGATATAGCTGATGCGATTAAACAGGCCGATGCCGGGTTACGTAAGCAGTCGGGCCCGTATGCGGCCCTCAACGATGCGCTGGAAAAGGCCTTGCCTGCTAACGGGCTGTTTGTTCGGGATATTACCGTGTCCGGTAGCGTTTGGGGGAGTCGCTTGTTTCGCGCACATGCGCCACTGGAAAATATTCATTCTCTGGCCGGAGCCATTGGTCTGGGTTTAGCGATGTCGATCGGTACTGCGGTGGCTAACCCACAGCGTAAAGTTGTCGGGCTTGTCGGCGATGGCGGTCTGGCTCTCGGTATCGGCGAGTTGGCTACCATGGCCCAGGAAAAGCTCAATCTGACCCTGTTGGTCATGAATGACGGTGGCTATGGTGTAATGCGCGGTATTCAGGATAAATATTTTGAAGGCCGTCAGTATTATAATGAGCTGCATACGCCATCATTTACTCTGGTTGCTGAAGCGATGGGGCTGAAGTCATGGTTAATCGATAGTGCAGATGATTTTGAGCGTATTTTGGCAGAGGCAATTAGCTACCAAGGACCGTCAGTTGTTGAAGTGAATATGAAGCGTATCGGAACGCTAACCTTTGCCGGGCCTCCACAAAAATTGTATTAATAATCCAAAATATCAGGGCCTTAAATGGCTCTGATAGTGATGACTTTGTTGTAATGTGCGAGCCATTGTTGACGCGGGGCAGGAACGGCTGAGAGTATTTATCTGCTAACCGGGCAGGGAGATGGCGGCGATAAGGCACATCCGGTTCGGCATCCAGAGCGGCTAATTTACAATATAGCCGCTATGCGAATTGAACAGGATGATTTGCTGATTGCATCACTATTTCATACCAGCCGGGCTGGCCCAGCGTTGTTGATATCAGTCTTTATCTTTATCTTTATCTTTATCCGTTTCTGAGGGTTTTTCCTGCTTATACGCATTGTAGACATAATTAAGTTGAAACGTTTTTTTACAATTAGAACAGTAGAAACGTGGGTATCCGGAGCGACCTCGTCCATGTTTTCTAACGGTATTCTCGCTGTTGCATAATTTACACACTCTAGGTACGTTCATTTTCTTTGCTTTCTATAATAATGAGTTAGTGTCATTTTCGTTGTGCGTCATAAGGGCAACCCGGCACGCTGACTGATGCCATGGGCTTTAGACATACAATGAAGGCTGGCTTTGCGAGCTCATTGTTCGCGGTACTAAAGTCGTACTATTTATGGGGCTACCATCATTATCGGCCCGATACATATTCTTCCTATCAATTCATGGGCAAAATAATGAAAGTTATAAATATCAGATTCATTCTTGAAAACTGCCCAGTAAAAATGATTAATCTAAAAACCCCTACGATTATAATTGGGTTTTTATATTATTAATAATTTTTTTAAATACGTGTTATTTTTAAATTGTAAAATAATTTTCGTCACGTATATGTTATGTTCTAAAGCATGGCTATTAATTACCCTAAGTTAAGGCTTACTATCTAATAATTTGGCTGTTTATAGATTATCATATTGTTTTTATTTTCTCCTGGTTAATCGTATGTGTTGTTTTTATTGGTTTTTATTTCAATCCCTTACCGGGTTAGTCTGTCATCATTAGAAATAACAATCAACTTAACCTTTGCGTATTAGTGCTGTGACAGTAGGGGTTTTAGCAATAGATATTTGTTTTTTAGCGATTTAAATATAGGTTTTTACATATCTACAAAGTAATTATCCATTTTATTTTATATTTTAAATAGTTTGCTGCGATTATTTTTGTTGTTTTTAATAGAGCTTTCCTATTATTAATTGGTTAATGTGTGTCATTATTGACTGATTACTTTTTTTGAACTTAATGAAATGCTTGGCTTTTTATGATGTGGTATATCGATTAACGTCGAGCTGAAATAAATAGTTACACCACTTATAAATTATTTCATACGTTATTATAAGGAGTGAGGGTTATTTTTTATTTTGATGTATTAACGTTTTGCTTGTTTGTATGGCGATGAGTGTTGTTTTAAATATCCAACTGCACCTAATGATGTATCTAATATGAATTCTTGATAAAAGGAGTGGTTTTGTCTGGCTTGTTACGATGAAGCATAACAAGCCATGGTATATGTATTGCTATCTTGTTTGGCGAGACTTACTCATCATCGTTGATCGCATTAATGAACTTTTCCAGCACGATATTTTTGCCACACAGGACAACGCCGATCTTCTTTCCTTTGAACTCCGGTGCAATTTTTAGCGCCGCTGCTAATGCGACTCCGGCGGCACCTTCGATCATCCAGCGGTCTGTACGGGCAATTAAGCGCATAGCCTGACGAATTTCCTGTTCACTCACCAACTCATAGCGATCAATGACCTGTTGGCTTAGCGGGAAGGTAATAGAACCGGGCTCAATGCCACCGGCTGTGCCGTCAGACAATGTTTCCTGCTCGTCTATTTCAATTATCTTACCGGCTTTCAGGCTGGCATACATACTGGTGGCATTGGCTGGCCAGCAGCCAATAATCTGCGTTTTGGGTGATAAATGCTTGAATGCAGCACCGATACCGGAAATCAGTCCGCCGCCGCCGACGGAAACAAATACGGCATCCAGATCGGGCTGTTGTTCCACCATTTCGATTCCGGCGGTTCCCTGACCGGCAATAATATATTTGTCATTGTAAGGAGAGATAAAAGGTTTGCCTTGTAAAGTCGCCTGCTTGGCGGCTTCCAGTTCAGCAGACAAAGCATCTCCGTCAACCAGTTCTATCTGTGCGCCATAGGCCCGTATCGCATCCAGCTTAACCTGTGCTGCGCTGACCGGTGCAAAAACCGTCACCGGAATTCCTGCACTTCTCGCGGCCAAAGCCAGTGCCTGACCGTGATTACCGGTCGATGCCGTGATCACGCCGTTCTGCCGGGCATCCTGATTTAATAGCCGTATTTTATTGACCGCACCGCGAAATTTGAAAGAGCCAGTGTGCTGCAGGTGCTCGCATTTGAGGTAGATTTCACACTCGGTCATAAGCGTCAACAGCGGGCTATAGTCCAGAGGCGTTACCCGAACCTGCGGGCGTATCGCAGCATGGGCTTCAGTGACGAGCTGATAAAGGGAATTCATAGTCTCTCCTTATGCGAATTTATCTAGTTGTAGCCTGATGGCCGTTTGATGTCGAGATCTGGACGATGCTTTTTAAATGATATTCGTGGTGAATAGCTAATTGTACGTTTTGCGATCCAGATCGTAGTACAATTTATATTTATTGAATTACAATGAACTCGTTGTTGAGAACGATGGTGAAAATTTTGCGGTGGGTACCAGACAGTCGTCCTTAAGGTCGATAAGCTCTCAGGTTATCCGGCGGGTAAGCCGTAGCGAAATGAAAAATGACACTATAACTTTCGGAGCTATCGATGCCTCAATCTGAAATAAGTAAAACTGACCGCATTATCATTGAACTGGGTAAACAGATTGTGCAGGGGAAGTACATTCCCGGCGCATCACTGCCGGCAGAAACCGATCTCTGCGATGAATTTGGTACTTCTCGCAATATTATCCGCGAGGTTTTACGGGCGTTAACGGCGAAGCGCTTGGTTAAGGTGCAAAGGTATCGGGGGGCATTTGTCACATCCCGCAATGAGTGGAGTTACCTCGACAGCGATGTACTGCAGTGGATACTGGAACATGACTATGACCCGCGGTTAATTGCTTCAATGAATGAGGTACGAAACCTGGTTGAGCCCACGATTGCCCGGCTGGCTGCTGAGCGGGCTACCTCAACCGAACTGGTAGCTATTGAAGATGCTTATAACGATATGGTGACTAACAGTCAGGATCGTGATGCCTTCAATCAGGCAGATATCCGCTACCATCAGGCAATTTTAGTCGCCACACATAATCTTATATTACAGCAACTTGGCGTTGCATTTAGCTCTTTGCAACATGCGGTATTTGAACGGACCTATATGCCGGACGATGACAATATGCCTCGCACGCTCAGAGAACATAAAGATCTCTATGATGCAATCCGCCATCAGGATATTGAAGCAGCTGAGAAAGCGGCACTGAGTATGATTGCCAGCTCAACCCAGCGTTTAAAGGAGTCCATATGATTGAACAGTTTATCGGCGTTGACTGGGGGTCCACTAACCTGCGCGCTTGGCTATTTGATGGAGAACACTGTGTAGACAGCCTGCGATCGGAGCTTGGTGTTACCCGCTTTAACGGGCAGCCCGCTGCGGCCATTTTTCATCAGGTATTTGATAACTGGCTGGCTCAATACCCTGACGGGATTCCCGTGGTCATGGCCGGAATGATTGGCAGTAATGCCGGTTGGGTTTCTACGCCTTATCAGATGTGTCCGGTGAACTTGAGCCAAATTTCTCAGCACCTGATGCCCGTTGAACAGCTTGCGCCGATGCGCGGTTGGATTGTGCCGGGTATTGCGATTAATCAGGCGGATAACTGCAACGTGATGCGTGGTGAGGAGACTCAGCTGATTGGTGCACATGCCTGCCAGCCTTCAGACTATTACGTTATGCCGGGTACCCATAGCAAATGGGTTCAGATGGACGGAGATAACATTGCCGACTTTCGCACGGTAATGACCGGTGAGCTTCACCATCTGCTGATTAACCATTCGCTGGTTGGTGCCGGTATCGGTGAACAGCGCGAGTGTGCGGATGCATTTAAGCAAGGCATGGAAGTTGGTTTTAACGAAGCCAATATTATTCGCCGGCTGTTTGAGACTAGAGCGGCACATGTTTTGGGGCAGCTTGACCGTTCAGTCGTTCAGGAGTGGCTGTCGGGATTATTGATTGGTCACGAAGTTGCTCAAATGCAACATCAGTATGCGGATGTTAAACAGCGCGGAATTACGCTGATAGGCAGCCAGAAACTGGTTGCACGTTACCTACAGGCAATGGCATTCGCCGATATTCCTCATCGTACTATCGACGGAGATATTGCATTTAAATCTGGCATAAGGAGTCTGGTTAATGAGCTGGAAAACTAACGTTCCGCTGATTGCTATCTTACGTGGTATTACACAGCAAGAAGTGGATGAGCATGTTTCTATACTGATTGCGTCGGGCTTTGATGCCATTGAAATTCCGTTGAACTCACCTGAATGGGAAGTCAGCATCAAGGGAATGGTTGATAAGTTTGGTTCCCGGGCATTGATTGGTGCAGGAACCGTTCTGAACGTCGCTAACGTTGAGCGACTGGCAGCAATGGGTTGCAAAATGATTGTTACGCCAAATACCAATCCGGCGGTTATCCGACGTTCAGTTGAGTTAGGTATGACTGTTTGTGCCGGCTGTGCGACAGCAACCGAAGCTTTTACTGCGTTAGACGCCGGAGCTCAGGCGCTTAAAATATTCCCTTCCAGCGCCTTTGGCCCTGAGTACGTTAAAGCGCTTAAAGCCGTATTGCCTGCGGATGTGCCGGTATTTGCGGTTGGCGGGGTGACGCCGGAGAATCTTCATCTCTATATGTCTGCTGGTTGTATTGGTGCCGGATTGGGGGGCGATCTGTATAAGGCGGGTCAGTCACCTGAACGTACTCGTCAGCAGGCTGAATTTTTTATTAAAGCCTATAAGGAAGTAAAACAATGAAAGTGACTAAGCTAACCACTTATCGTTTAGCTCCTCGTTGGATGTTTCTGAAGATTGAAACGGATGAGGGCATTACCGGTTGGGGTGAACCGGTGATTGAGGGGCGCGCTCGCAGCGTTGAAGCTGCGGTACACGAGCTGTCTGAATACGTTATCGGACAGGATCCTGCGCGCATCAACGATATCTGGCAAACCCTTTATCGCGGTGGTTTCTATCGCGGCGGCCCGATTCTGATGAGTGCAATCTCAGGCATCGATCAGGCTCTATGGGATATCAAAGGTAAAGCCTTAGGCGTACCGGTATATCAACTGCTTGGCGGATTAGTGCGCGATAAAATTAAGGCCTATAGCTGGGTAGGGGGCGATCGGCCTTCAGACGTTATTGCCGGAATTAAAAAATTGCAACAGATTGGTTTTGATACCTTTAAGCTTAACGGCTGTGAAGAGATGGGGCTGATTGATAGCGCTCGCAAAGTTGACGCTGCGGTCGCGGTGGTTGCTGAAATCCGCGAAGCCTTTGGCAACGCTATTGAGTTTGGTCTGGACTTCCATGGCCGGGTAAATGCGCCGATGGCTAAAGTTTTAATTAAAGAGTTGGAGCCTTATCGCCCGCTGTTTATTGAAGAGCCGGTGCTGGCTGAACAGGCTGAATATTATCCGCGTTTAGCGGCACAAACCCATATTCCAATTGCTGCCGGTGAACGTATGTTCTCCCGTTTTGACTTTAAGCGCGTGCTGGCCGACGGTGGATTGGCTATTGTTCAGCCCGACTTATCTCATGCTGGCGGTATCACCGAGTGCTATAAGATTGCCGCGATGGCTGAAGCTTATGATGTGTCATTTGCTCCTCACTGCCCGCTGGGGCCTATTGCACTCGCTTCTTGCTTACATATCGATTTTGTTGCCCGCAATGCCGTATTGCAGGAGCAAAGCATGGGAATTCACTACAATCAGGGCGCAGAGTTATTAGACTACGTACTGAATAAAGAGGATTTTGCCATGGACGATGGTCATTTCTATCCGCCAAGCAAGCCGGGACTGGGTGTAGAAGTGAATGAAGAGTTAGTCATTGAACGAAGTAAAAATGCACCCGATTGGCGAAATCCGGTGTGGCGTTATCCTGATGGCGCGGTAGCCGAATGGTAAAATAGAAACCATTTTTACCGAGTAAATAATTACCCATATTCATTAAATAAAATAATAGAAATAGAAAAGGCGTAAATACCCGTCGGGGCCTCTTTACGCCTGATTCAAGCCATAACCTATTTCAATAAATATGACAGATAAAGAGGGTTAAAGGCCGCAAGCCTTATCAGACCTCGATCTGGCGCTATTTGTAGAAAACAAAAAGCTGTTTAATAAGGTACTCTACAATGATGAATACAATTAATAATCCTTCGCCGGTTAAGCCGACGAAACGTCGCTATATTACGCTGCTTATGATTTTTGTGACGGTGGTAATTTGCTATGTGGATAGAGCCAACTTAGCCGTTGCATCGGTGAAAATTCAGGAAGAGTTTGGTATTACTAAAACTGAAATGGGCTATATCTTCTCTGCTTTTGCATGGACTTATACTGCCTGCCAAATTCCGGGCGGATGGTTTCTTGACCGGGTCGGTTCCAAACTGACCTACTTCATTGCCATTTTTGGCTGGTCAGTGGCAACGCTACTACAGGGTTTTGCCAGCGGATTAGCCTCATTGATTGGGCTACGTGCGATTACTGGCCTGTTTGAAGCACCTGCTTTCCCGGTTAACAATCGTGTGGTGACCAGCTGGTTCCCTGAGCAAGATAAGGACTATGGGGCTGTAAGCCTTTTGGAATATTAGTTTTATCTGTTTATCGAATTTATCATATACACATTACTATACACATTAATTACCACTACAGAACGCTTAATCGAATGACCAAAGGTAAACATCATTCTAATCCCGATATTAACGCTCATCTGTCCCGATCACAAACAAATACGATAAGGGCTGCAACGCTGCCATGCTTAGCGACAGATGCGTTCGGCACCATTCAGTAAACGCGGGTTTATCAAAATCGAGCTGGTGATCACGGATAAACTCCAGGTCCAGTATCACATACTCCGCATTCGCTGAACTCTCCGTTGCCGGGTAGAAAATACCTTCACTACCCAACGTTGTTAAATCGTTAAACGCCGATTCAGTGACCCGGACGGTGTGAATCAAATCAACATTCTCCAGTGACTTCAGTGACAGTAAGCGGGCAACCAGATTCATTTTTTCTCTCCTGTAGATATTTCATTGGGAAGCGCGATGACTATTGCCAGTTCTGCCTGTAACCAGTCGGCGACATGTTGCCATTCCGTACCACTGACATCAGACGTGATTTTCCAGACATTTGGGCAAGTGTGATGGGCCAGCAGTAATACGGCCATGACCATAAATCGGTAGGGGTGACCATGGGTATGACAATATCCCCGGTCATAGGGATGTTGATGTTGGTTCAGAATAAAGGTATCGCCGCTGAGTTGATGGTGATGTTCCCCGTTAAAGACGATAACGCCGAGTCCTATTAGACTGTCGTCGTAGCGCCGTGGCGTGAGACCGGCACCGTTGCAGATAACAGGTGGGGGCTCAATACCGGTGCTTTCGGGCTTTAAACGGAGCTGTCGATGAGATCGGGTGACCAGACGGCACAGCGTGAACCAGTCGTCCTGAGCGATATCGCGTAATAATCTAAAATGAAATGCGCCAGTTTTTGGCGCAGATAATGTAGGCATAGGCAAATCTCCATGTTACCGTTGATAATTAGCCGTGAAATAGAGGAGGATCCCGGTGTGGGTCTGGCATTGAAAGGATTAGCTAGGATTGGGGGAATTGCTGGTGGTTTGACTTATAACCATCCCCGCTCGGCAAAGGAGACCCGTTCGCCATGACCCATAAC
>NZ_KE386586.1:0-6116 GCF_000427805.1 Budvicia aquatica DSM 5075 = ATCC 35567
AATGCATCGGCAGCACCGGTTAAGGCGCTGATGACGGATGGGGCTCAGGGTATTGTGACGGCCGGTGTCGGTAACGGTAATGTATACCATGCCTTATTCGATGCGTTGGTTCAGGCCCGAGGAAAAGGGATTGCTGTGGTGCGTTCATCACGCGTACCGACCGGCTCAACCACGCAGGATGCTGAAGTTGANGATGTTAAATATGGATTTGTGGCGTCCGGGACGTTGAACCCACAAAAAGCGCGGGTGTTATTACAACTGGCCTTAACCCAAACCAAAGATCCGGTCGAAATTCAGAAAATCTTTAATGAATATTGATTAACTTAATATTGTGAACGGTCACTGAGGCAGGAATAACTTTTCGATTATTCCCGCCTTTTCTATGGCGAAGAAAATGATACGGGAGGGGATGTTATANGCGTCCCATGTTCCAAGTACAGGCGCTCCGCTTCGACGTTTACCGGGCATGTAGTGAGCGTGGTTATTTGGCTCATACTCCTATTCGTGAGAAAAAATGTAAGGTAAGGGGGCGGCATTGGATTTAACCCGCTTCATTTTCCCAACACTGAAACGACTTAAATAGTGAGTTACTTCCTAGGTATCGACGTCGTGCTTAATCCCCGGATTGACGATGGTATTCATCATGCCAGTCAGCTTTATTCCAGAGATTCGACCATGTGGCTAAAATCTCAGCAGTTTCAGTAAGATGTAAAAAATAACAGGGTTGCCCTATGAAATGAAACGTATTCATTCCTAGCAGACGAGGTCGACCACAACAATTTGATATTTCTCAGCCCGCCATTCCGTCAGCCAGCGCTGACTCATACTCTATCGTTCTAAATAACTTTACCTAGAAACGCACATTCTACGGTCCAAAAAATCTTGTAAGCCCTGCTTTATACGAATTTGTCGTAGGGGCAGCGTTTCTCATTGTTTAAACAAGGAAATTTAGATGCAAAAGCTCAACGCCGTAAACTCAGCCTGTTTAACTCATATGTACGTAATGCCACCGACAATACACGGATGCTAAACCCTGTACGTTCTGCCACCGCGCCCTGTTCAGCATACTGCCTGACTTGTCAATGTGGAGCCCACAGTCAGATTACCGTTACTGGTTGAAGCAGGAAAAACGCGACCTGCGCTATTTCTTAGCACCCACTCCTTTAAATATTCTTTATCCCGAAGCCAGCCAGCACCGTATTGGCTGCTATCTGCCGTTGATGGCAAAGGAGCCCCCATGCGCATGCTCAAAGTATTTATTGCTTACGATGCAACAGATAAAATTGTTTCCGCTAAGCAACATCAGCCAGACACCCAACAGACGTATTTCTGTCAGTCTTGCGGTTGTCCGTTAATTTGGTGCAACAACCTGAATGGAAAACCGTGGTTTAGCCATGACCTATACCGTGTTCCAGTAGAGCAACTTCGTGGTTGTGCTTATTATGACCCTGAGGTCAAAAGCAATGAGCGACTGGCGAAATTACGCCACATGGTGCAGACATTACCGCCAGTCGTCCCGACCAAACATTGGCATTGCAGTTGGTGTGATGGAACGCATACCGGGGCAAAGCCCTGCAAGCGCTGTCATACCGATATTTATTGCCAACCTATCCAGTCTGACGCTTGAATCCTCAGGCGTAGTATTCAAACTTTAACGAAGCACGTAAACGCGGGGTGACGATTATCGAAAGTGCAGTCTTGAATCTGTGTCAGGAAAAGGCAATGTTGCCTGCGACGAACATCCGTTTCTTTTTTCATAGGCCAAGAGTATAGTTTTGCTCATGAAACGACGACAAGCCTTCAAATTCCAATTAAGGCCTAATGGCCAACAAGAGCAGGACATACGGCTCTTTGCTGGAGCCTGTCGTTTTGTATTCAACAAATCACTGGCGTTACAGCATGAAAATTATGAGGCGGGCAATAAATTTCTTTCCTATGTAGAAATGGCCTCATGGCTGATTACGTGGAAAGCTTCATCTGAAACGCAATGGCTGGCAGATGCGCCATCTCAACCCTTGCAGCAATCGTTAAAAGATCTTGAACGCGCCTATAAAAATTTCTTCCAGAAACGGGCATCCCTCCCTCGATTTAAAAAGCGTGGGCAAAATGATGCATTCCGCTACCCGCAGGGCGTGAAGTTAGATCAGGAAAACAGCCGTATATCACTCCCAAAACTGGGCTGGATACGCTATCGCAACAGCCGCGAAGTGATTGGTGAGGTTAAAAACGTGACGGTTAGCCAGTCATGTGGCAAGTGGTACGTCAGCATTCAAACAGAATATGACGTTGCTGAACCTGTGCATTGCTCCTCTTCGATGATTGGGCTTGACGCCGGGGTAGCAAAGCTCGCTACGCTGTCAGATGGCACTATTTTTGGGTCTGTAAACAGTTTTAACACCAACCAAAATAAACTCGCTAAACTCCAGCGTGAAATGCGCCGTAAGGTGAAGTTCAGCAGCAACTGGAAGACGGTAAAACGTCAAGTACAAAACGTGAATTTCCGTATCGCAAACATCCGCCGCGACTACCTTCATAAAGTCAGCACGACAATCAGCAAAAACCACGCCATGATTGTCATTGAGGACTTAAAGGTTGCCAATATATCAACGTCAGCCGCGGGCACGGCCAGTCTACCGGGGCGCAACGTCGGGGCAATATCAGGCTTCAACCCTTCGATATTAGATCAGGGTTGGTACGAATTGCGCCGTCAGCTTGAGTACAAGCAGCGTTGGCGAGGGGGGCTTGTGTTGGCAATCAATCCCACCTATACCCGTCAAAAATGCGCCAACTGCGGTCATACCGCGAAAGAAAACCGCCAGTCACAACGTCAGTTTGTATGTCTGGAATGTGAATATACGGAGAATGCCGATATCAACGGCGCACGAAATATTTTAGCGGCGGGGCACGCCGCGTTAGCCCGTGGAGAGATGGCAGCGTTAGGCCACTCGATGAAGCAGGAACCTACCGAAGCGAGTCAGACTCCAGTCTGAACGTTCTAGGGATCCTCGTCCTTTGGGGCGGGGAGGATGTCAAATTAACATCAAATTTTAAGCATTGAGTCACAGTTTCAACATACCGAGTATAACAGGCACCTAGGCTTAATCCTTCAGTATGCCAATGCCTGACTGGGCTCTGGATCATCTCATAAAGCGTTTCTACCGCCAGTGAAAAGACACCCTGCTTTCTAGTCATCATCTGCGGTGTCAACGGGCGATTTAAAATTGATACAGTTAGTGTGGTGAAACTCATACTTGGGCAAAACACTGCCCGCAGTGTAAGACCGATATTTATTGTCAATCAATCCAATCTGAACGGGCATGATATCAGGCTGATGACCCCAAAATTTGTTTTTCCATACCGCTTGGCGGATAAAATGATGCCTTAGTAATCTGGAGCGCTGTTTGGTGGACACATATGCTGCGTTTTGTCCCCGTTAAATATTAGTGCCAATATAAAAATTTCGAGTAGTATTGACTGCTAAAGATGGAGAGCAGCAATCCATGTCATGTCTGCACTGCTCCCCGCAGGGGTTATCGAAGAACGAACAGTATCGTACAAGCGTCTTCATAGTCTTGTGTCTGAATTCGGTCTTACTTACCCCGTAAAGCATAAAACCGAAAAGGGATCTACATGAGAGACATGAAATTATTGACACCGTGTGAGTGTCCAACTCTGAATCAAAGCACGGCATTATTGACGGCTGTATTGACACTCTCCCTCATCGCGGGGCCCCAAGCGGCTCAGGCTGGGTGTACTCGCTCAGGGACGGACACCTATCTTTGCGAAAATACCAACACCGCAGGTATCACCATCAGCGGGACGGATATTGCCGTTGAAACTGTACCCGGTTTTAGCGTTAACGCACCCGAAATGACCGCCCCGGCGCTGAGTCTCATCGGTTCCGGTTCAATGAGTTATACCGACATTAATGCCTCAACCCTGAATGCTGAGGGGGCATATTCCTTAAAAACCCTGAATGATACTTTGGCAACCGGGCTATCAGCGGCAACCGTTATTAAGACTAATGGGACGATTAACAATGGTATTTGGGTCGATAATCAGAGCGGTGCTGATTCGACGATCCTAGTCAATATTTCAGGTGTTTTATCCGGCGGGGAGGACGGTAATGCAGCTATTTACCTTAACGCCTTTGCCGAAGGGGATAGTTCCATTACCCTAAATACCGGCGCCATTTCAAGCTATGCTGGCATCCAGAGCAGCAATTACTCACAAAGTGGTACGGTAAATACCGATGTAACGCTGGCCGGTGATATTCACGTCGATTCCACCGGTGTCGCTATTAACAGTTCGGGTAATGGGGATTCTACGGTTGTTAATTTCAGGTCAAAAAATATTACCGCTGAGTTCGATGGCCTTGATATCTATAATAGCAATGCAAGTGGCTATGCGCTAACCCGTATTGAGGTTGATGGAGATATTCGGACCAACACGGGGACGGCAGCAAACCTAGGCGCGTATGCAAGTGACGGTGCTTCAAGTCTCATCTTTCGGGCCAATAATATTATCAGTGGCGCTTATGGTTTGAGTATTAATAATTATACCCAGTATGGCGGGGCGCTAACGGATATTGCACTGACGGGAGATATCACGGCCACTTCCGGGATCGGCATGACGCTGGGTTCTTTTTCAAATGAAGGGGATGCCAAGACGTCTATCACATTGAACAACGTGACGGCCTCTGACGGTGGGCTCTATTTAAATAGCGACGCTAATATGGGGGATCTGTTGTTCAATCTCGACGTGTCGGGGAATGTTGACGCGGAAAGTGGCTATGGAATGGTCATGAGCAGTAGTGCATATCAAGGAGACACCAAGACGTCTATTACGTTGAATAACGTGACCGGGCTATACGGTGGGCTCTATTTAAACACCCATGTTAATATGGGTGATGTGTTGTTCAATCTCGACGTATCGGGGAATATTGACTCAAAAAGCGGCACTGGAATTAACCTGTACAGTAGCGTTTATGAAGGTGATGCGACGACATCATTTACGTTGAACAACGTGACGGCTTTTTCCGATGGGCTTAACGTGTATATCAACAGCCAATTGGGGAATGCGTTGTTCCATCTCGACGTGTCGGGAGATATTGAGTCGGAAAACGGCGCTGGAATTAACCTGCACGGCGGTACCTCGGAAGGTAATTCTGTTTTAACCCTCAAGGCTAACAATATTCGTGCGGGTTATCGGGGGCTTTACATCAATAATTATGGCTATTCAGGCCAAGTCTTCTCTTCCGCAACGGTGACTGGTGATATTATCTCCAACA
The DNA here is from genome assembly GCF_000427805.1 of Budvicia aquatica DSM 5075 = ATCC 35567. Classification (GTDB taxonomy): domain Bacteria; phylum Pseudomonadota; class Gammaproteobacteria; order Enterobacterales; family Enterobacteriaceae; genus Budvicia; species Budvicia aquatica. Next base: position 5,291 of record NZ_KE386586.1, read on the forward strand.
TGGACGAGGGGGTCGTTATCGAGACCACTGCGTATTTCGGCGATGCGACTGCTATCATCAATGCTAATAATGTGATGTCGACGGTCAAAGGGATACGTATGGACACGTATGCCGAGACCGGCCTATCAACAACTGACCTGACTGTCACCGGCCAGATTAGCGGTGCGGAAGGGATTGACCTGGAAGGAAATGCTGATAATGGCAGTGCAATTATCATCGCGGATGTTAATCAGGTCGCTACCGATAATAACGCTGTCCATATATCGAGCTATCTCTTTAGCGGAGACACCGGCCTGTCCACTATCGATGCGATAACCCGTGGTGCGATTGTATCGCAGCAGGGTTATGGTATTCGTATCGAGACCAACACGGCAGAGACCTATCTGACCGTGGCGGGTTTAGTTCATGGTGGTGATGGTACTGCTATCGGCCTGTATAGACTGGATAACACGCAAAAATCAGCCACGCTGGAACTGCAACCCGGCTATGTGCTTGAAGGGATTACGCAGGCACTGGTTAACGAATCGAATTATTTCGACCCAAATACGGCCACGCTGGACCTGCCGAACAGCCATCTGGTACTGGGCGGAGTGGGCCAGACCGAGTTCGACCTGACGCGTATCGATAATCGTGACGAGGCCATCACCGAGGGCGATTCAAACCGTATCACCGGCTTTGGCACTCTGGTTAAGACGGGCAATAGCGTTTGGACGCTGACCGGGACTAACACTGCTGACGGCCCGACTGACTCATTTTTGTCCGCGTATGTTGATAGCGGTATTTTGGTCTTAGATAACGCCACCCTCGGTTTAACGGGCAGTGTGGC
>NZ_KE386586.1:7881-61072 GCF_000427805.1 Budvicia aquatica DSM 5075 = ATCC 35567
TATCTTGATGGTCAGTTACAGACAATGTGGTTTGACAGTGGCCTGAGCTCTGACACGCTGGGTCAGAGTTTGGTGTCGGATAATCACGGTCGGGGATATGCCTCGTCAATAGAGACGGGTAAGCGTTATGCGTTAGGNGCGGGGCTGTCATTGACACCGCAGACNCAGCTTACCTATTCGCGGGTAGACTTCGATGATTTCCGTGACCCTTTTGGTAGTGAAGTCTCCCTGCAAGAGGGCGATAGCCTACGAGGCCGGTTGGGCGTGTCATTGGATAAGGACATTGTCTGGCGAGCTGAAGATGGCACNACNCGCCGGTCACATGTTTACGGTAATGTCGATGTGTACAACGAGTTTATGAACGGGACTAAAACTCACGTTTCCGGTGTGGATTTTAGTAGCCGAGATAAACGCCAGTCGGTCGGCGTGGGCGTTGGTGGGACCCATGAATGGCAGAACGGGCGCTATGCGGTATACGGCAATGTTAACTTAATCAGTGCAACCCATAACGTCAGCGATAACTATTCGATTGGCGGCACGGTGAGGGTGCGTGTCGGTTGGTAATCATGATGAAAATAGCGACAATATCACAGCACGGGCATTAGACACAAAACCGCTCAAAACAGCGGTATTCAGAAGATAGCCTCACCATCATGCAGTGGATGGAATAGGGGGCAACAGACCTGTTACTGATGGACATAAGGTTGCTTACCTCTCCGCTGTTGGGTCATTTGGAAAAATTCCGCCTGATCCCTGATTGGGGTTAAACGATTACTCAGGAATATTCGTGAATTTTACATTATAATAACATCTCTGAATCTATTCCGATTTTTTGAGGGATTAACATCATGACTCAGGATGAATTTAATGTGATGAAAACAAAGTTAAGCCAGTTTTCCTTGCGTACGGTAGCGATAGCGGAAGCCGTACTGGTGGAGGGACTGACGCAATCAGAAGCGGCAATAAAGTATCAAGCGTCAAAACAGAGCGTGTGCGGGATAATGAAACGGGTAGCCTCAGCGATAGAGGATGTCCCGAATGACTGGAAAAAAGTGGAAGTCTGGTTGCCCGCAGCACTTGCGGTACATGTACTGGCTCTGGCTGACGAGGCTAAGCGATTACATTTAGAGATAAAGACCGATACGATGTCCCTAATCAGCCATTGTGGGTCTGACATTACGTAGCGGCAGTTTATTACCCTTATTTTGGAGAAGTTCCCTATGAACAAGCAGGATTGGCTGATGTGTTTACGCCGTTGTACATCAATTGAAACCCTCGAACGTATTATCGATAAGAATAGATACTCACTGAATGAGCACAACATGGAAAGTTTTAATTCGGCCGCCGACCACCGATTGGCTGAGTTAATTATGGGAAAACTGTATGATAAAGTGCCTGCTTCAGTTTGGCAGTATGTGAAATAAAGCGATTATTGTTAAGGTAGTAAGTACTATTAATCAAAGATAGGGTTCAGTATTCAGTGTCACGTTAAAAAATCATTACAACGTTATCATTACGACCTTCAAAATGAATTGCTAACTGGGACAATGTCAAATTCTAACTTTAAACTGGCATCGCGCATTTTTCTTGAACATTGATTAATCCCAAACAGAGCAGCTTCAATAAGCTGTTTTCATTAGTAAGCGGCTCGTGTGAACTGTATTGACTATTTTACTGGGAGTTTGAGATTCCAGTGCAGCCGTTACCGCAGTAAAGGTCCAGCGCCGACCAGTGATTCACTAAGTAGCCGAACGCCTTTGCTGTATCTGACTAACGTGACAGCGTCTGAAGTTTCTTCTGCATCCACGACCATAACGCATCCATCAGCGGCACTGAGCGCTCCTGCCGTTCGGTGCGCTGCTGGACTGTGGAGAATTTCCGATTCGATGTCATACAGCTCGCCGATGAGCTCCAACGCACCTTGTGTTGTGAGTGAAGGGGAGCGAACGATGCACATCGTAGATTTTACGCCGTGCATGTGCCATACAGGCTGCCTCTTCGATTACACCATTTTCGTTTAAAATATTGAACCCGGCATTGCGGCCATCACGCACATAGACTCACAACCGCGCTGTGCGGGTTACCGCTCCCTGGAGGGAGTGTCATCAGAATGAAGTTTACCTGGCATCACCACATAACGGTTTATTTCATCGTACAACGGACGTACCCGATTGCTCACTGCACCAACCCAACGACCAACGTCGCCCGGCTAAACTCTACGCCCTGACGTGCATAGATTTCAGACTGACGATACAATGGCGAGTGCTCACCGTACTTCGCCATTACGACACGTGCCAGCAACCCGGCTCCGGCATAACTGCATTCGATGGGTTTAGAGGGAATCTGCGGCTGAACAATTCCGGTCACAGCGGCAGCAGGCTTTTTTCTAGCGTTTAGTTTGGATGACTTTGAACGCAGTATTAATAAGTTCCAGTTGCTCGAAGATATCTTCGTCTAGGTGTTTCAGTCCACCACCACATTCAGGGCAGACGCTTTTTGCGGGTTCGAGAGTATGAACTTCACGGGGCAGTGACGCCGGTAAGGGTTTTCGGGCACACGACTGGCGTAACGCTGGAGGCACATACGGATCAGTCACTGCCGCAGCCTGCACAGTGGCCTCTGACTGTAACTCCTGGAGACGTTTTTCCACTTTCTGGATTTTGCGATTGACCTTTTCAGTGCTTTGGCCGAACGTCAGCCGTTTGAGCTTATCCAACAGCGCAGTCAGGCGGGCGATTTCAGTGGTATAGTCAGCATTCAGTACGGCGAGTTGTTTATTCTGGATTTCTAACTGTGCGAGAGTCTTGTTCTGCTCGAACAATAATGCCTTAAGTTGGTTAATATCATTGGGGAGAGTATCCATTTCATTGATAATAAAATGGATTTAATTTAGTTACAATACGGTTGTTGCTCTATTTATTCGTTTTGGATGACGCCAATCTATTCCCTCAAGCAGCATAGATAACTGCGCATGGCTTAAGTGAACACGCCCGTCCCAGGCAACTGGCCAGATAAATGCCCCGGTTCTAAGCGCTTTGATAACAGACACAAGCCGTCACCAGTGGACCAGAGTACCTTGAGCATATTGCCGCGCTTACCCCGAAATACGAAGATGTGGCCAGAATAAGGGGCATCTTTGATGCGTTGATTCTATTTTGGCTCCCAGTCCCTGGAATCCATTACGCATGTCCGTATGTCCAGCAACCAACCAGACTCGGGTACCGGCGGGAAGTCCGATCATCCTCGGCCTCCCTTCATTTTCTGAAGTAGAACGCGTAAAAGCGTGGGTGAAAGTTTACCGGCTAACCGTAATGTTGCACCTGATAAAGTAAGTTCGCAGCATATCCCATCATTTACAACTGCAGCGATACTGGTCTTATTGTGTAGTCAAAATCAAATATGTAACCACGCGATTAATGCGATGTCTGTGAGGAAAACATCCGGACAAATTCACAATATGCGCACCCACGTTAGAATACGTCTTTGAAACCCTAGGGCCATGGTATTAAAGATAATTTGAGTAAACCACAATACACGGCTACTCTGATTAATATTCAGATGGAGTTATTATCAATGGCATCTAAATCTATTGTCGTGTGGATAACTATAGCCTTTCAACTGTTATTGCCGTTGACGCTATCCTTTTACCCCGCAATAGCCAAAATGGTCTCTCCTATTCCGCAGACTATTTCGGGCACGTTGTATGAAACTGTACCGTACACATTAGCACCGAGTGAAACAGTTTATGTGATTGCTAAAAAACATCATATTACGTTAGGTGAACTGGAAAAATTAAACCAGTTTCGCCTATTTTCAAAACCCTTCACTCAACTTGGCGTTGGTGATGAGATTGATATTCCACGCGCCGTACCACAACCTTTTAAAAGTGACAATAATGTGACACCCCAAACAACACAGCCTTCTCAATATAAAGAAAGGCTGGCTCATAGTTTGATAAAGGGAGGCACCGTACTGTCTAGCGATGATACATCGCTCTCTGCCGCTAATATGGCGCGATCTGCCGTGGTGGGCGAAGTTAACGATTCAGTGCAGCATTGGTTGAGTCAGTTCGGTACGGCGCGCTTTAAATTAGGGGTTAATAACGATCTTGGTCTGGATGGGAGCTCAGCCGACCTATTGCTGCCACTCTACGACGATCAAGGATCCCTGCTATTTAGTCAGTTAGGTATACGTAATAAAGACGGCCGCAATACTGTCAACATTGGTGCGGGTGTGCGTATGCTGCAGGATAACTGGATGTACGGCGCCAATACTTTTTTTGATCACGATATGACCGGTAAGAACAACCGTATGGGTTTGGGTGTTGAAGCTTGGTCAGATTACCTGAAGTTATCAGCTAACAGCTATTTGGGTATCACCGACTGGCATCAGTCACGTGATTTTCCTGATTACAATGAGCGCCCAGCCAACGGTTATGACCTTCGTGTCGAAGCCTATTTACCCGCTTATCCCCAGTTGGGCGGTAAGTTGATGTATGAACACTATCAGGGTGATGAAGTGGCGTTATTTGGTAAAGATAATAGGCAGAAGGATCCCTACTCCGTGACAGCCGGGATAAACTATACACCCATGCCATTGATAACTATTGCAGCAGACCAACGCTCTGGTAAAGGTGGTAATAATGAAACCACGCTGAGTATGCAACTGAATTATCGACTGGGGGCCTCATGGCAATCTCATATTGATCCATCGGCTGTGGCAGCAAGCCGGACACTGGCAGGTAGCCGCTATGATCTAGTTGAGCGTAACAACAATATTATATTAGATTACCAAAAGAAGGAGTTGATTCAACTGTCATTGCCAGAGCAAGTGACGGGAAGCGCGTTTGAAATCATCAAAGTGGACGCACAGGTAAAGGCTAAGTACGGGCTTAGACGAATAGACTGGGACACAACATCACTCGTTGCTGCAGGAGGAGAGGTAATACAGGTCTCCTCACAAACCCTCTCGATAAAACTGCCACCTTATAAGGTCAACGGTAATGTTTATATGTTAGGTGCCGTGGCGTTCGATAATCAGGAAAATGCTTCAAAGCGAAGCACGACCCAAGTCATCGTTACACCGCAGGAAGTTAACACGATTAATTCTACAATACAGGCCTTACCCGCTGAAATACCAGCAAATGGTGTTGCTACCAGCCTTATTACTCTTCATCTAAAAGATAATAACAACTTACCTATCCCTGGCATGGGGGAGCAACTGACCTTGAATTTACATTTTACGCCAGCCGAAACGGCTGTTCTGTCTTCGATCAATCCGCAGTTGAGTCCCGTCACTGAGACAGCTCCGGGTGTTTATAGCTATCAGGTGACGGCGGGTTTTACTCAAGGTGACGTTATTATTGTTCCAGAGATTAATGATCTATTTCTAGGATCAGCTAAAGTTATATTAACGCAGAGCAGCGATGTACTGAGTCCAGAGCAATCTCTTTTCAACGTAGTCCCTGCAATGATTATTGCTGATGGAATAGAGACCAGTACGCTTAGTTTTACCGCCTTGGATATCAACGGCCAACCCATCCATGAATTAACGGTGGGATTTGAAGTTACCGGTGTATCCGGTGTTACCGTGAGTGCGGTAACGCAAGAGAATGGTATTTACCGTGCAAAGCTGAGTGGGATATCGGCAGGAACCGCGACGGTAATACCCACGGTGAATGGCTCTGCCGTAGAGGGGAAATCAGACGACATTATACTCACCGCAGATAGCAGCACGGCGGCTATTGAAATGACGGTGATGACTGACGATTCATTTGCCAATGGTGTTGACCACAATGAAGTACAGGTTAAGGTGACTGACAAAAACGGTAATCCCATTGTCGATATTTTGGTGGAGTTCGAAGCGAATAATGACGCGGCCATTATTCCCTCCGCCATTACAGACGAAAATGGTGAGGTGACGGCGACATTGGCCAATATTAATGCGGGTATCACAACAGTGACGGCCAGTATCAATGGGGCTAATCAAAGTATCGAGACCTCCTTTATAGCGGAAGGACCTGTTAAATTGATGATATACCGCAACGGAGTTGAATTAACTGAACATCCCGTCGTTGACGACACCCTTGTGGCGGTTGCTATGTGTTCAATTGCGTTGTGTAACGGCGTTCCAGTGAATTATCAGTGGGAAATTGAGTCTTTTGTGGGGTCAGGCGTGTTTATGGCTATACCTGGCGCAACGTCAGAGTCATTGACAGTCACGGCGGACTTACAGAAACGAGCTATTCGAGTGGTTTCTCATTGAAAATAGGCATATATCATTATTACGAGCGGCAATCACATGTGACGAAGGCATTAGTTTTTAGTACACAAGAGGAAAGAAAATAATGAAAAACAATATGGGCTTACGAAAAGGGCTAGGGTCTCTGGTTGCGGGGCTAATGTTGAGCTTGCTCGTAGCAGGGTCCGCGTGGGCGATTGTCACATCCAGCCCGACAACCACCGTAAAAGGGCGTGCTCCTGTCGTCACTCAAAGTACTATTGTCTCAGATAATGCCAACGGTAATGGTCTGATCGATGCCGGAGATACGTTAAGTATCAGTACGTCTGGAACTTTCAGCGATGCGGATGGTGATACGGCAATACCCGAAACGTATCAATGGCGGGCAGATGGTGCCGATATCCTGGGAGCAACCAGCAGCACCTACATGATTACTGCCAGTGATTTAGGAAAACTCATTACCGTGCAGGTTACGCCGCACACCGACCCCGATATTACCGATCCTGCGGTGGGTCTGGATGTAGCCTCTAATGCCTTGACTGTTATTGCGGGTGGCACGGTCACTAGCGTGACGGTGTCCGGTGAAGTTGGCGGCTATCCACAGGTTGATTCTGCCCTGACGGCGACAGCGACGTGTGCTGGCGGTGCATGTACTACAGTCACTTACCAATGGCAGATTGAAACGGGACAAGGAACAAATACATTCACCGACATTAGCGGAGCAACGGGTAATACCTATACACCGGTTCGTACAGACCAGAAATTGAGGATTCAGGTTGTTGTTAGTAACTAACTGAATAAGCAATAAAAGAATAAACCCAGGCATGTTTGGAATACTAAGCGTGCTTGGGGTAATTAACGCTATCTCAACATGATGGAAACACTGGATGCTGCACCACAATTTTATCTTCAATGATTTTTTATTCAGGATATTACTGGCTTTGGTGATCATCATGAGCCCGGTGGTGCAGAGTGCCCAACAATCCACAACCCCAGTTCACGGGCGAGCACCGACTTCAGTTCTCTCAGTCAACAACATAAAGCCACGTGTTGGGGATGTTATTGCAGTGACATCCGTCTTTAATGATGCAGATGGTGACACTGAGTTTGGAACAACCTATCAGTGGATGTTGAACGGTACTGAGATTAGTGGTGCGACGAGTCCAAGTTATACGCTGAATATCAATGAGATTATCACAGGTAGTGAGCTAAACGTAGTCGTAACACCGCAGACTGATCCGAGCATTACGGAACCCAGTATAGGGTTGCCAGTTCAGCTACCCAGTCCGATCAATATTAAGTGGCAGCGAGTTATCTCCAGTCTGGTATGGAACGAATCGCCGTTGGGTGTTGTTGCCAATGGGCAGGCGGTGAATACCGTACGTGCAACCGTTGAATATCTGGATGGGACTCCAGCGGTGAATGCAATCGTAAATTTTACGGCTGACAATATGGGTGTGATTGCAACAAGTGAGACGAGCGGAGCAGAGGGCATAGCAACCGCTTACGTGACGAATTTTATCACCGGACCCACTCAGGTAATCGCCAGTATTGATGACGATCGCCAAGCTATCAATACGCTTTTCATTGCAGGGCCGGCTGACGTTGTCAATGCGGAAGTGACTCAAAACAACGCTGAGGCTAATGGTTTGGACGATAACAGGGTGTTGGTCAGAGTGATGGACAGTCATGGCAATGATGTTTCGGGTGAAATCGTCAATTTCACTGCAACAAACGCTGTCAACCTGCTTAATGTCAGCGGTGAAACTGACAGCAATGGCGAAGTGGAAATATCCCTGACCAGTAACTCGGCTGTCAGTAGTGAGGTAACAGCAACGACGACCAACGGCGTTTCAGCGACAGTCACTGTCGAGTTTTTTAATGAAACACAGATGACGCATATTTTAGTCAACGGCGCCTCTTTTTCTGTTAGTGATGGGTTCCCCAAAACAGGATTTACTGGGGCAGTATTCCAGTTAATCGTAGGAGAAGATGCTTCTGAGAATGCAGAGTTTAACTGGCAGGCCGATCAGGGCTGGGTCAGTGTGGATGGGGGCGGCAATGTAAGATTCAGTCAGGAACCCGCTTCTGGCAATAATACAGTGACTATCACGGCTGAACATAAAACCAAGGGTTCATCATTAACTTACCGCTTTACCGTAGGTCATTGGTTTAGAAATAACAGCTTCAACATTATGGGATACAGTGATGCTCAAGCGTGGTGCGATTCCCAAGGGGGCTACGCCATACCAAGTTATAGCCAGTTGACTGACAGAACGCCGACTATGCAGACGGGTTCCAACCGGGATGCGAACGGTAGATTGTGGAATGAATGGGGCAGTATGGGCAGTTACACTAACGGTTGGTTCTCGGGTAACTATTGGGTGAGGGAACTCACCAGCACAGGAAATGAGCAGCATTATGTCTATTTGGGGAATGGTAATTTATTCAGTTTCCCTCTAGATGGCAAAACCTATGTGACTTGTTCTGTGTCGCTTTAAGGGAACTGAATGATGGTCAGGGTCGTATGGGGTGACCATGGGAAACATTGAGCCTAAGTGACGCGCTGAGTTAGCCGGTTGTCGATAGAAATGGCAATTCATAGCCAGCAGGAGGAGTAGGGGGGGAAATTGTAGTTGTGATTGTGCACTATTTATAATCTTTATCTCATAGCTGCTTTTAACTTCAAGTCTATGTTGAGGTTTAGAAATTTCTGGTCAAGAGTCATTTTTGTACTATCGTTAATTAAGGTAGATCAAAGTCAAACACGTTTACTTTATCTGTACCGAAGGCCTGCTCAACAACAGTTATTGGTTGTCTGGAACGATGCGGGATGAGACATCACGCTTATTGAGCATAATGCTTTGTTAATTATTCCCATGGAGCACAGTAATGGATAGTCGTGAAATACTGTTGGCTCGCTTTTCGCACCTCTATGCTTCGCTAGACGAATCAAGCCTTACCTTGCTCCCAGAGGTATACCATCGAGAGATCCATTTTATCGATCCGGTTGGCGAACATCGTGGGCTTAGTGCGCTGGATACCTATTTCCGTAAACTACTTGGTAATCTGAACTCATGCTGTTTCATCTTAACCGAAGTTCAACATACTACTCACCAAGAGGCATCAATATGTTGGTAGATGAACTATTCTCATCCGCGCCTTCACCGTGGACGTGTACTTAATATCCAGGGTATCAGCCAGTTGCGCTTTGCCGAACAGCGGATCATTTATCAACGCGACTATCATGATCTGGGTGCCATGCTTTATGAGCACTTGCCGCTGCTTGGCAATGTGATCCTCAGGATTAAACGGAGACTACAATCATGATGAAACGGGTGCTAATCACCGGAGCCAGTTCCGGGATAGGTAAACAATTGGCGCTCGATTATTTTGCTGAGGGCTGGCAAGTGATCGCCTGTGGGCGTGATGAAACTCGCCTAGTACAGCTCAGCACGCAATGCCCGTCAATTGAAATACGTCGTTTCGATATGACCGATCTGGCTGCTACGCGTGAGGCGTTAGCACAATGTCAGGCTGATCTGGTGATCCTGTGTGCCGGAACGTGTGAATACTTAGATAACGGCGTGGTTGATGCAGAACGCGTTGCACGTGTACTGAATACCAATCTGCTGGGGCCGGTCAACTGCCTTGACGCGATATTTAACAGTCATGGGCATCAAACAGTCTAGACAATGGCTGTTAATGTTACCTAAGCAAGGTCACCGTGACAACGTTAATTGCCAGCCTTAATGCGGGTTGACCTATTGGCTGCTCTTCATCAGCGGCCAGATATTTAGCCGTTATCACTTATCGGTCAGCCGATAACTATTGCTGTGATGCATGACCTCTTGGGGAACAGTGCCAGCGGTACTTAGCCCGGCGGTTATCAATCGCCGAGTCATGGACGAGTGGACTATTTTTTGATTAATCCTCTTTTATTGTCATCTTTCTCCCTTTATTTCCCTGCTAATACAGTCTTCTCCAGTGATAACACGAGATTGATCTGCGCGGACGATCGGTTTGTGAGAATTCATAGTGACAAACGATCAATGACTTATCCGGTATCCGGTAACATTCTCCTATTCGGAATGTATGGATAATTATCACCTACAGCTTGCGTGATAATTATTGTTATTTATTTTTTATAGAGTTACATGGAGTTGTTCATGAGAAAAAATTTGGTTACGTTATGTTTTTCTATTTTATTTTTGTTTGGATGTGGACAGAATGCAGAGACATCACCAATAAAAGTTGAACTATTTGAAACACCTAATCCCTATTGGTCTGGGAGTACAATCTCCAAAGTTAGAGTTACGGCTATATCAGAAACTGCAGATGTCTCAATTAATAGCGTTACTGTGAATAAAGGTAACTGCGTTCGTCCGCATAATAACCCTTTTGTTTCTAAAACACTTGGGTACGGTCAATCTATGGAAGGAATGTATTTCGCTAACAAAAAGGAAGGGGGGGATTGTAAGGTACTCCTCGTTGAGGTGGATACTAGCAAAGGGATCTGGTCATTTAACTTTTAAAATTTTGTCATAGTGACATCGGTAAATGTTATCGTGAATTTTAGAAAGAATAAATTAACCGTTACTTTGAAGAGATTAATGCCAATTTTCAGAATTATTGTCGTTCGCGAGTTCAGATAATTCCGGCTGGCTGTTGGCTTCTCGTGGGTGAATGAAGACCAGAGCGTTCCTCGGTGTTTTTTAAACAGTGCCCCAGCGCCGTGTTGACTACCTTTACCCGTCATACTTCAAGCTGCCTCTTTGTTGGCTTCGCTCGCTCACCCGAATCAGTTACCTGAGTAAGCTCATTGGGGCTTGCTCCCTTGCTTTCGCAATGCAACTCGAATTATTTTGGGTATTTATCTAGCAATAGTGGAATGTCGATTGCCAAATGGCGCGCAAAGCGCGCCTGTTTTTGGGCTGTAGCCAGCCAACGAATTAAAAACAGATGTTCTGCGATTGGCGATGTCACTATGCCATCCTGAGCAAAGGCATGTAATGCCATCAGCGTCAAAACGTCTTTCCAACGGAGTAGAGCATCACCCAACACAGGCATCTAGCGAACTAGGCCGACCACAGCAACAATAAAGTCGGTGATGGTTATAGCACCGTTGAGTTTAAATATACGTTCTAATCATGATTGAATAAAAGGCCAGTAATAGATTATTACTGGCCTCAGACTGATGATGAACCCCATGTTTTTATGTGGGGTTCGTTCTTTCTAGCGACCGAAGGTCGCGATCGCGATATTTTTTTGCCTACATTCATTTTGTCTGTGTAGAGCCCTTGATAGCTTCATTATCAGCTGTAGCCTAATCCAGTACTGCTTATAAAGCCAAAAAAGCGCCACCATCAGCGCTATCTTCTTCATATTCTGCGCTGCAGCCGCCAGAAGACACTGCATCTGCACTTTCATTAGTCCACGGAATCGAGCATAACGGTGACCATGATGTTGTTTTGCATCCGCGAAGCTGCGTTCTACTGTTTCCTTGCGCCGTTCATATATCTTTTTGCCCCATTTGGTTAGCCGTAACTCATTCGCCGTTTCCTTCGACTCTTCCCACACATGTCGGGTGATGGTTTTTTGAGCTTTTCTATTTTGGGTGCATGAACTTNATGATTTCCGTGACCCTTTTGGTAGTGAAGTCTCCCTGCAAGAGGGCGATAGCCTACGAGGCCGGTTGGGCGTGTCATTGGATAAGGACATTGTCTGGCGAGCTGAAGATGGCACTACACGCCGGTCACATGTTTACGGTAATGTCGATGTGTACAACGAGTTTATGAACGGGACTAAAACTCACGTTTCCGGTGTGGATTTTAGTAGCCGAGATAAACGCCAGTCGGTCGGCGTGGGCGTTGGTGGGACCCATGAATGGCAGAACGGGCGCTATGCGGTGTACGGTAATGTTAACTTAATCAGTGCAACCCATAACGTCAGCGATAACTATTCGATTGGCGGCACGGTGGGGGTGCGTGTCGGTTGGTAAACATGATGAAAATAGCGGCAATATCACAGCACGGACATTAGACGGAAACCGCTCAAAACAGCGGTATTCAGAAGATAGCCTCACCATCAGGCAGTGGATGGAGTGCTTATGACTTTGGGTACTGATTGATACAAGGATACTCACCTTTCCCCAATCGGATCATGTGGAAAAACTCTGCCTGATTGGGATGAACGTTCACAATGGAGCATGCCTGAGTAGCCATAGCTGAGCCCCTACTTTTGTGTGGGGGATTACCCTCTGAACCAGTGGTCGGCACTGAGGTACTACACAGAAGATGGCTGGGTGGAAGCGGATAACAACATCGCCGAGAATGCGTTTGGATGGGGCAGCTTAGGTCGCAAAAACTTCTTGTTCTTCGGTTCCGATTATGGAGGTGAACGCGGTGCATTGCTTTATGGGTTGATTGACACATGTCGACTGGCCAGTAAACCGAGTGAGAGAATTCAAACCGTGGCGAGTAAACCTACCAACAAAATAGTTTACCCGACCATTGTCAATACGGTCTTCGCTGTGCGCTTACTGATGAACTGACTCAATGGCATTTGTTGTGTAAGTAATTTTACATATCACCTCAGGATACCTGAAGTATCCTGAAAGATTTGTCTACTTTTTTGTCAATACCAATTGAATTCTGAGGCTTACGCAACTTGGTGGAGTTGATCATGCAAGATGACTCATCACTCGCCGTCTCAACAGCTCTAACCCAGCACGAACATACATCTAGCGTTTCAACATCTTGAGGCGGTTTACATGCCCCTCAACAACTCCGTTACTGCACCTGTTACAGATAGCTGCAACTATTGTGTTGGCTCCCATTCCTGGCAGTAACTTGCTGAAGAACAACTAGTCCGCTTTAGTTTACATTGATTAATCACGGGTTTAATAATGTTTCATTTTTAGTTTTCAACATCACGTAGAAGTTGAGAGCCAGCAACTGTCCCATGCATGCTGAATTGGGCAGGGCGCTCCATTTGACCTATTCCTGATGCTGTACTCACCAATGAATTTATGTCAACAGATGCAATATGTTATATGGCAATACCACGCTCGCGTGTTTACCTATTCATCTTGATATAAAACAACATTGTTCCTCCCCTGAGATTTTGCTGTATAGAGCGCCTTGTCGGCATACTGTAATACTGTATTTATACTCTTATCTCCAGATGGATTATATTTTGCCACGCCGCCAGATAGGGTCAGTTTGATAGGTCGACTGTCTGTTGAATAAAATGTATTGCCTTCAATCATTATCCTGATTTGGTCTAAGACTTCTTTCGATTTATTAAGATTGTCATTATACAAAATGACTAAAAATTCCTCACCGCCGTAGCGGCCTGCAAAGTCATTACTTCGGATGTTTCCTTTGATAATTTTGGCGATATTAGACAGGACGATATCCCCAGACGGGTGCCCGTAGGTATCATTGACCTTTTTAAAAAAATCGACATCAAGAAAAGCAATACAACAATGCGTCTTGGATATTTCTATCAACTTGAGATTGATATCAATCCCTCTTTTATTAATGAACTGAGTTAATGCATCGGTTTCTGATTGGTGTTGCAATAAATTCACTCTACCCGATAGAGAGAAAAGAAAATTAAATGTAACATGCAAAAAAAAGAGACTAAGAAAACTTAACGTCATCCTTGTTGTCAATTCAGTCGGTGTGACTTTTAATAAGATGACGTTATAGTTAACATAGAGATTAATGAGTTGTGCCATCAGCATCGCTATTATCAAATACGAGAACCTTATTTGTCTGAAAAAGGATAAAACAATCATTATCGTAAAGAAAATGAATGAAAAAACACTGAAGGATAATGAATGACCAACGGTTAATAAAATCGCTGTCAGACAACCCAAAATAAGCGCTCTTTTACCAAAGACGAAATAAGAGACAATAATCGGACTGACAATAATGCCATAGAGTCGTGTAGATTGTTCTCCGTCAAAATTGACCAGATAACCCACCAGTACGCCCGCGATTATCCCCATGGCAATAGTGGATTTTTGGAGATCGAGTTTACCGGATATAAAGTAGATATAGGGAATGGACAGAAAGGTATAAATCACACAGCTGGCTTCAATAGAACTTTCAATCAATATATAAATTAAGTGACTATCCATGAGGATTATCTTAAGTTAGTGTTCATGTTTCTGTATAACAATTATATGTTATTTTTTCAACTGTTATGGGATTATGGCGAGTAAGCTCGGTCAATGAGGTGCAGCGGCAGGCGCCAGCGTATTTTCTGAGTGGGGACTTGAGTATCGGTCTACGTGAGCTATTGGTGCGTCATATCTATTATGGAGATAGACCGGTTTGCCAGATGTACACATGGACAGTTAAATATAACGAGCAATGAACTTATTTTGGTGTTCAGTGTGATGTCACTGAACGTCCCGCAGTGGTATTGATTGCGTCGTTGACCGGACGTGCGCTGATATTTTGCTTACCATTATTTCGCACGATTGCTCTGGTTGCTGGTCTCATTCTGTGCCATATTTCGTTTTCTATTCGGTTTACCAATGTACTTAACGGTATGGCTTGTNNGGCTTTTTTTGCCGCGTATGCGACATCATGGTTGTTTTTCATTATGGTTATAACAACTTCGCTAAATATGGGGTGTGTTTGATTGGTAGACCTCATTTTCAGTGGACTATAGGTCGCCCTCTCGTAGAGTACTCATGCTTTGTTGTCCCTACGCTATAACAGGATAATTCGATGTCCATTTCGTCCTCAGCCCAAATCGGCCGTCACTGTGTGATTGAATCTGGTGTAAATATTGGCGCACGTGTACGTATTGGACCTTTCTGTACGATTGCGGCCGGTGTTGATATTGGGGATGGAACGATGGTGGGGTCTCATTCGGTGATTAACGGCTTGACACGCCTAGGTCGTGACAACATGATTGGGCCGTACTCATCCATCGGCGAAGTGAATCAGGACTTGAAATATGCCAACGAAGCGACCGGTGTGGTGATTGGCGACAGAAACCGCATCGAAAAACATGTCACTATCCATCGAGGAACCCTTCAGGGCAATGGTCATACAGTTATTGGCCACGATAACCATTTTTTGAATGATGTTCATATCGGTCATGATTGTCGGATAGGTGATGCTACTGTCATAGGGGACCATAGCGGACTGGCAGGGCATGTGAACATCAGCGATGGGGCAAAGCTCGGCTTGATGTGTGCAGTGCATCAGTTTTGTATTGTGGGGGCTCACTCACTGATAGCAGATCAATCTTGCGTCGTTCAGGATGTTCCCCCGTTTGTATGTGCCGTTGGAAACCGCGCTTTTCCCATTGGTCTTAATAGCTTATCGCCAGTTTTTTTAGCCGCAGATATTCACCAGCAAGAGGTTATTCGGACCCTATACGATAGGATATATCACCAAGGTATACCTATAGAAGATGTGAAAAAAGACGTCAGACGACTGACAAGCGAATTTATGTTAGTTGCTTTTTTCCACGCTTTCTTCTCAGGTTCAACCCGTGGCATTATTCGCTGAGTGATGTCGAGCACGGGCTCATTGACATTTATCGGGTCTTCTTAGTTTAAAGCGTATATTTTGCTTTGACTTCACACCTATTTGATATTTTACGATTTTCACATCAAATCAATATCATTTAATTGTGTGCATATTTATTGGTCACTATAGCCATCTCTGTTGATGTGTAACCGCGTGAAGTGTCCATGCCAATAGAGGGGGGAGACTCGAGACTAAATGGTTGAGCCATGAATAGAGTGGACTATTAATTGACTAATCTTCTTTTATTGTAATATTTATCCTTTATTTTCCCTTGATAGTTCAGTGCTCTTCAGTGATAGCTCGAAATTGACCTTCGCGGACGAGCGGTTTGTGAAAATCTATAATTATAAACAGTCAATGCAGTATTTCGTATCTGCGACGTCGTTAGAACACCAACCGTTTCTACCAGGTATTGTCATTGATCTGGCCAAGCCTGTATCGGGGCGAAGCAATGCCCGCTGTGTCATAATGATATTTATTGTTAGTTAGCCCAATCTTAATCCTGAGTTCACATAAGGATAATGAGTCATACTTAGTTCTGTTTACTTGCCTATAAAGGGTTATGTACTAAAGTTTGAGGACACACTAAAACAGGACAGGAGTTATTATGACTCATTTGCACAAACGAATTCATCTTTACAAAGGTGATAATGTTGAAGTTAGCTGCACGCATGAATGTACGGTTTTATTAGTTGATGATGTAAATTACGGTAGATACAGAAAGGATTTGAAATTCAATCATGTCGGTGGTGGAGGCTTTTTCAAAGAATTACCTGTCACACTTATTACACCTCGCGATGGCCAATGGAATGTCGTTCTTTTTTTAAGTGATATTCACCGTAGTAGCGGACACAATGAGTCTATCACTGTTACGCCTGCCGGTACCCCAACGCCCACCTAATATGGTCAAATAGAGAGCCGGAGTTGATTGTTATCGCTGATGATATAATCATTACGGTCGTTGTAAGTGTTGGGAGCCACCTCGAAACATGTTCATTGTATTGAAAAAAGTGAATCAAACAGAGTTTATTGGGGGGATTACCACCCGAACTCTGTTGAGTGCGGTAATTGGGACCAAACAGTCTAATAAGTGACGGCTAATGGTCCCTAAGTTGGGTGACTACGATAATGTTAATTATAATTTTGAGGGGGCTTGTAAGCCTACTACTAGGCATTAGGTTTTTATCATCTATAAGTGTGCCCCCATTTTGTCTCGTATTAAATCCATGAACGTCTGAGATATCACAGGGCTTAGCACTGAGGTTGTAGAGGGCGGCGATGAACGGAATGGAGTATTTTTTGATTAATCTTATTTTATTGTCATTTGCCGCGTTATTCCCCTGCTAATTCGATATTATTCAGTGATAGCGCGAGATTGTTCTGCGAGGAAGACTGGAGTCTTAATATTTATAGTCACACACGTTCAATGAATAGACTTAGGCTTCCTAGTTACTTTTGATTGGCATTAGTTAATAATATCCACTCATATTCCATTTTGGTCATAGTGATCTCTATCTATTTTTTGAAATAAAAGCTCATTTAATAAATAAAAGTAAGCAGAATATACTAAATTAAATTGATAATCATTCTGAAGAAAGAGGTTGGAAGTTAATGGTACTATCTACTGTTATTTATACCAGCTAGACGCCTATCTTTTATTCTGGTGTTATAGCCTATAATTTACTCCTGATTTTATTTTGGCTTTGTATTTCATTAGTTAATATTTTTCAATCTAATCGTTGTGCTATACAGTTTATAAAAATTAATCAATTTCAATTTTTAACTATCATTGTAGAATCACTTATGTTGTTCTAGGCTTAAAAAGCGCTAATAATTTTAAGGGGATTAGTATTAGTATGCAGCTTGATAGAAGCTATCCTTCTTTATTGATAGATAGCTGTTGAATAGGGGGGGGGGATGATTCAGGCATTTTTTATATCCGAAGAAAAATGTAGAGCGATATCAGCGTGGATCAAGCAGCTTTGCTATATGTCATCAGATAAGCGTGACTTAAGAATTGATCTGTTACGCGGCGTGGCCTTAGTAATGATGATTGTAGCTCATATTGAAGTAATGTCATTATTTAATATTTTAACATGGGAGCGCTTTGGCCTAACAACAGGCGCTGAGGGATTTGTTATTCTTTCGGGATTTATGCTAGGTGTAATTAATCGCAAACGTTTACGAAAGGAAGCATTATTAACAGTGAGTTATTCACTTTATTGCCGAGCCTTTAAGATCTACGTTGTTAACGTGGTTATCATTCTTAGTATCTTGTTAATGACGAAAATGTCATTCATAAAAACTTTCGAAGTAACGCATTTCACAGATCGCTTTGCAGAATATAGCTTTACATTATATCCAGTTTTGGAGCAAATAAAGGAATCTTGGTTCAATATGGTTCTCTATTTACAAATTGGACCACACCAAAGTCAAATTTTAGGATTATATTTCTATTTGCTGCTTGCAACACCCATATCCCTCTATTTGTTGATGTCTAGGCGGGTAGGATGGTTGCTATTGTCCTCTCTTTTTTTCTATGTAACCTACTATTTTAGCAAGATAAGATTGACATCAGCAGAGTTTGAATTTGCGTTTCCCTTTTTGGCATGGCAACTCATTTATATATTGGGTATGACTATTGGTTGGTATAAAGACGAGCTGCTTTCCTTAGCGCGTACTCAGGCCGGTTTTTGGTGTTTATCAATTATAGTTTTATTTACATTGGTAATGATGTTTATTGCACAAAACCACACAAATCCATTTATGCCTAGTTGGGCGATGCTTCATGTCATAAATACAAAGCATTTTAATTGGATCTATCATAACCTGGCAGAAAAAAATGCGTTAGGCCCATTGCGTGTTATCAATGATTTTTTCCTATTAATAACCTGTTATCTGGTACTAACTTACTTTTGGGTGCCGATAAATAAACTCTTCGGATGGTTTTTGATCACGTTAGGTCAACATTCTTTGTATGTTTTTATTGTCCATGTATATGTGGTTTTATTGGTTAATCAGATAGTGGAGTTTGGGTTGTGGCATCAAGCATGGTTGCTCAATACATTGATTCATATCAGTGCGTTACTGATGTTATGGCTATTAGCAAAATATAATATTGGCCGGCGATTTATTCCTAACTGATATTCTATTTTTTGACTCAAAAATAATCACGAGGCTAGCGATGAAAAATATTCCATCGACTCAAGAGAAAAATAAGATTAACGAACTCCGTAATTGCATACTTTATGAGTTGAAATACTCTCTTGGGATGACACTATCAAATGCATCATCCAGTGATATCTTTAGTGCATTAGCATTGGTCGTTAGACGAAATCAAATGGATGATTATTTTAGTACTCAAGAACGACATTATCAGGCTAGAAAAAAACGTATTTACTATATTTCGATGGAGTTTTTAATAGGTCAATCTTTGCGCAACAACCTAATAAACCAAGGGATGATGGAAATAACAAAAGCGGCATTAGAGTCTCTAGGCCTAGATTTTGAAATTATAGCTAAAAGCGAAGAAGATGCTGCTCTGGGTAATGGTGGATTAGGGCGTTTAGCTGCGTGTTTCATTGATTCAATGGCGACGTTAGATATTGCTGGTTCTGGTCATGGTATAAAGTATGAATATGGCCTTTTTCATCAACAAATTCAAGATGGAAAGCAAATAGAAAAACCTGATGATTGGCACGCCAGCCATTCTCCTTGGCTTATTGAACATCAAAGTCAGGCGATGATAATTCCACTCTATGGACGTATTGTAAAAGTACAAGACCAGCAAGGCGATTACAATCCGATGTGGATGGATTGGAAAATAATTATTGGTATACCCCATGACTATCTGGTCTCTGGCTATAATAATAATACTGTAAATTCACTACGCCTATATAGTGCTTGTGCCTCAGATTCATTTGATATTCATATCTTTAATCATGGTGATTATCTGAATGCTGTTAATCAAAAAATAGCCTCAGAAAATATTTCTAAAGTTCTTTACCCCTCAGATGAGGTGCTTGCAGGTAAAGAATTGCGTTTGACACAAGAGTACTTTCTGGTGGCTTGTACATTACGCGATGTCATGCATGATTTCTTCTTACACTCCACGGATCTCAACCAGTTGCCAGAATTTGTGGCTATACAGCTTAATGATACCCACCCAGCACTCGCAATTGTTGAACTGATGAGAATACTGGTCGATGAATATGCTGTTGACTGGGACATAGCTTGGGATTTAACGCAGCGAGTTTGTGCCTATACCAATCACACGTTAATGCCAGAAGCACTAGAGAAGTGGTCGGTGACTCTATTTGAGTTATTATTGCCTCGGCATCTCCAAATTATTTATGAAATAAATAAGCGTTTCTTACTGGAAGTAGAAAGATGGCAGCCTGGTCGTATAGATTTATTAGCCTCAATGTCTCTTATCGAAGAAATACCTGAAAAGAAAGTGCGTATGGCCTACCTTGCTATTGTAGGAAGCCATAAAGTTAATGGTGTGGCTAAACTGCATTCAGAATTAATTAAGTCAAATCTTGTGCCTGACTTTTATCATTTAATGCCAGAGAAGTTTACCAATCAAACAAATGGTGTCACACCGCGGCGCTGGATCCAGCAGGCCAATCCTCGCTTATCTTCATTTTTAGATCGGCACCTAGGTAATAAATGGGTTACTAACCTCAATCTTCTAACAAAGTTGAAAGCATTAACCGATGATAGGAATATTATTGATGAACTTGTTGAAATAAAAAAATACAATAAAATTAAATTAAGTCATATAGTTAGCCAGCAACAAGGGATAGTCATTAATCCAGATGCTATGTTTGACTGCCAAATTAAGCGTATTCATGAATATAAGAGACAATTACTGAATATTCTTTATGTCATTCGTGTTTATCAGAAAATTATTGATGGAGCGGCGCCGATACTTCCTAAAGTTCATATCTTCTCGGGTAAAGCAGCTCCGGGGTATGCGATGGCTAAATTGATCATACAGTTGATTAATCAAGTTGCTCTTAAAGTGAATAATGACCCGAAAGTCAATGGACAACTAAAAGTGGTATTTTTAGAGGATTATAAAGTCTCATTAGCTGAGCATGTTATTCCTGCCGCAGATTTATCAGAGCAAATATCTACGGCAGGTACTGAAGCATCGGGTACTAGTAATATGAAGCTTGCCATGAATGGTGCTTTAACTATTGGAACGTTGGATGGCGCTAATATTGAAATAAGAGATGCGGTTGGCCATGAAAACTTCTATTCCTTTGGTTTGTCAGCGCACCAAATTGCTGAACAAAGAGCTGCGGGACGGTCATCGTATGACGAATACTTATCTCATGCAGAACTTAAAGCGACCATTGATTCGCTTATTTCGGGGACTTTTCATTCCGATAAGAATCTGTTTTCTCCAATATTCCATATGTTGGTAAGTCATGGCGATCACTATTTTCATTTAGCTGATTTTGATAGTTATTATCATGCACAGTCTCAAGCATTGGCAGATTACAGTGATACTTATAGCTGGCACCAACGAGCGTTGAGAACGATAAGTGGTATGGNTGAGTTTTCAAGTGATAGGACGATTCGTGGTTATAGCGCGGATATTTGGGGGATAGATAGTCTGAAATGAGATATTACATATTACTCACAATGTTACTTAGCGGACTATTTTTCTGTCCGTTAGTAGTTGTGGCGGATACGGCTAATACGCAAGCAGTGAAATTATTCACTAACCCTTGGTCACGTCTTTTTTCTGGCGATGAGGCGGAATTTTCAACGGCATTAACCTATAGTTCACCGCTTAAAAAAAAATCAGTTCATGTACCTACAGGAAAAAACACTTCAGAAGAAGTATATAAACTGAATCAACGGGGACTCTTTAGTATGCAGTATTCCCCAATAAGTTATTTTTTTACCAATATGACCGTTCGTGTTCCATTACAAAACACGAGTAAATACAGCACTGATTTTGTTTATAGTTTTGGTTATGACGATTGGCATCCCGGTACTTTTAGTCTAGTTTATGGCAATTATAATGATAACAATAGATTTTTCCCTGAGACGGGAGCCCAAAAAACACGATTTGAACAAGGCTCCTGGACTTTTGGCTACAAATTCACTCTACCCAAGACCGTAGAGTCTGCATTATTGATTAACAACGATGACGCTCTGGTTTGCCAAGTTGGTTATAGCTATGTTCCCCGTTATTACTCTGATGCCTCATCAACAATCAAAGACAATAAGAACAGTTTATTAGGAAGTTGCGGCTATACGCTACAACAACACTATTTTTTGCGCTTATCTGCTTTTTACTATCCTGACAAGAACCAGCAGCAGCCGTGGAATTATGATTATACTTACAGTTTTGGCTATACGTCAGGCTACGCTGGCGGATCTTGGTCTATTTATTATGGTAATTACACGGGGACTCGCTATCCGTGGAGGCAGAATGCAAATGCAAACTTTAGCAGTGGGACAATAAACCTTAGTTGGAATTTACCCTTGTAAGTTGAAAGGATAAAACTCTGTGCTACGCTTAATGATGTTATTGATAACTCTATTTAGTTATCACCATGTTTTATCGGTGCATGAAATGGTAGATATGTCAGACATTCTCCGCTGAAGATTATGCCTGATTTATTTTGTTTACACGAAGTACTTGGATAATTTATGCAATTTCATGCTTCCGTTACTGGTGTGACATCTATCCTTGTTGTTGATGATTCCGCGAGCTATCGTTTTCTACTTGTTAACCTACTAAAAAAATGGAATTTTTCTGTTTTTGAAGCAGAGAATGGTGAGGAGGCGTTGGACATTCTTGCTGATAATTCCATCAATATGGTGATTAGTGACTGGGAAATGCCGGTCATGGATGGGTTGAAACTTTGTTCCACTATCCGAAAAAACTACTCTGACCGGTATATTTATTTGGTATTGATAACGGTGAGGCAATCCGTTGAGGATTTAATCACCGGATTAGATGTGGGGGCTGATGATTTTCTGTCAAAACCCATAAATCAAAGTGAGTTGCGTGCCCGGTTGCATGCAGGTGAAAGGATACTAAAGTTGGAGGCAACTCTCGATGCTCGTAATCAAAAGTTGTCGCAAGCCTATCAACAAATAGAAGCTGATTTACAGGCAGCAGCTAAACTGCAACGTAGCGTTTTGCCAGCGGAGAAACTGATAGTTTGTGGGTTTCAGGCTGAATGGATGTTTATGCCATCAGCTTATGTTTCCGGTGACTTATTGAGTTTTTTTCAACTAGGAAATCAGCACATTGGTTTCTATAGCATTGACGTTGCAGGACATGGTGTCGCTGCTGCGATGCTATCACTGTCTGTTGCACGCCAATTTCTTAATGGACGTACAGTGGATAATCTGCTTATTTCGCCTTCAGATGATCCTTCTGACTATAGCATTACTTCACCAAATAAAGTGGTTAGTGAACTTAATCGCCGATTTTGTATCGAAAATGATGATGTAACCAGTTATTTCACCCTTGTTTATGGTGTCATTGATGTGCAAACAGGCATAGGGGCGCTTTGTCAGGCAGGTCACCCAACTCCCTTCATTGTCAGTGGCTCTGGTCGAGTTACTTCTATTGGCGACGGCGGTACACCCGTCGGTTTGATCGATTCCGCTGATTATGAGGACACCATTTTTGCATTGGCGCCAGGTGACCGACTTTATTTATTTACCGACGGCATTGTTGAGTGTGAAAGCACTGAGCAAGAGCTTTTTGGCGAAAGACGTTTACAAGACCTACTGGCCAGTAGTTCTCAAGACAGTATGCCGGCCGTTTTTCAGCGAGTACAACAGACGTTGATTGATTGGCATCCTGCACCAACAGATGAATATCAAAGTGACATTCATAATGGGCGTTCAGTATTTAGTGATGATATATCTTTACTAGTAATCGAGCGCAATAACGATTCACTTATTCAATAAATAGCTACTGTAAGGAATAATTAATGAACTTTGAAACTCAGACGATTGGGCATGTATTGGTAATCACCCCCTTGGTCAGGCGACTAGATGCATCAGTTGCCTTGAAATTTAAGGAGAATATACAAGAAATGATTTCGCAAGGTGCCATAAATATTTTACTGGATTTCAGTCGGGTAGACTTCATCGATAGTAGTTGTTTAGGTGCATTGGTTTCGCTATTGAAAGCCTTAAATGGTAAAGGTGAACTGGCTATTTGTTCATTAAACAACAATATTCATGGAATGTTCAAATTAACTCGGATGGATAGAATTTTTACTATTGGTGTTGATCAAACTGTGACATTGCAACAAATGCGCTCAGTAACCCCTTAATTTTTAAGGAATGCATATTTATGAAAGCGATGATCCTTGCAGCAGGGAAAGGAACTAGAGCCAGGCCACTAACCACCATATTACCTAAGCCGATGATCCCATTAATTCGTAAACCTATTATGGAATCAATAATTGAGCACTTGAAAAAGTATAGCTTTAATCAGTTGATGGTAAATACCAGCTACTTGTCTGGGGATATAGAGAGTTATTTTCGTGATGGTCATGCTTGGGGCGTCGAAATAGGTTACTCCTACGAAGGACTTATGGAAGGAAATAGCTTTGTTGATACCGTACTAGGATCTGCTGGCGGTATGAAACACATCCAAAACTTCTCGGGCTTTTTTGATGATACCTTTGTTGTTGTGTGTGGTGATGCATTAATTGATGTGAATTTTGATGATGTATTAGCTTTTCATCGGGCAAGAAAAAGCGTAGCAACCTTAGTTATGCGCCCAGTAGCAAGCGATCAGGTTAATAAATACGGTATTGTTGTTACTGATGAGCAAGGCCGAGTGAGTAAGTTTCAGGAAAAACCTGATGAAAAAAGTGCATTATCGAATAATGCTAATACCGGTATTTACGTGTTTGAACCCGAGATATTTAATTATATTCCTGATGGTGTTGAATATGATATTGGAAGCCAGTTGTTTCCTAAAC
Source organism: Budvicia aquatica DSM 5075 = ATCC 35567 (assembly GCF_000427805.1). Taxonomy (GTDB): domain Bacteria; phylum Pseudomonadota; class Gammaproteobacteria; order Enterobacterales; family Enterobacteriaceae; genus Budvicia; species Budvicia aquatica. Next base: position 32,663 of record NZ_KE386586.1, read on the forward strand.
TTGCTGAATTAGGCGTTCCTTTTTATGGTATTGCTCTGCCATTCCAATGGGTTGATATTGGCTCCCTGCAGGATTTCTGGCAAGTAAACCGCATGATACTTAATCAGGAACTCCCTGATTATGTTATGCCTGGAATTAAAGTTGCACCCCACATTTGGTGTGGACTTAATGTCAAAGCTGATTTTTCAACCTTAGATATTGAAGGACCGGTTTATATTGGCAGTAGTACAGAAATACAACCTGGTGTGACGATTAAAGGTCCAGCGATTATTGGTGCTGGATGTTTATTAGAGCAAGGTGCTGTCATCGATCAAAGTTTTATTTCTGATTACACCCGAGTGGGCGGGATTGCACACCTTTATCAACAAATGATTTTCGCCGGAAAAGTCATCTCGCCGGAGGGGACGTCCATTGATTTATCTGAAGCAGGTTTGAATTGGCTTATTGATGATAAACGGCGCGCAGACATCATTACGGCGGAAAAGTCTTTATTTAATGAATTTCTCCAAAAAGATATGTTGATATGAGAGATCACCAAGGTGAAGTGCCAGCCCAGCTATCCCACATAACTCTACCTGCATCATTGTCGAGTCTGCGTGCTTTGCATGAAAAATTGGTACAATTTATTGAACCTTTACCGATTGATTCAGACATCGGTTATGCCATAGACCTCGCATTAAATGAAGCATTTATTAATGTTGTAAAGCACGGCGTCAATTATGATGCCAGTCAGAATATTGTTATTGAAATGCGTTATGACAATAATCAGTTAGTCCTCATGTTGCAAGATCAAGGGAAGCCTATACCCTCTGAGCTTTTGAATAATAAAAGTGCCTTATCTCATTACCCTGAGCTATTAACCCCAGACTCCTGGCCAGAGAGTGGTATGGGATTAATGATGATGTTTAATTCCGTCGATGAAATTAATTATGAAGTAAAAGATGGTGTCAATTATTTGTCGTTGATAATTAACACTGAAATTCAGGCGTGAATTTTACGAACTGATCGTTAACTGGTTGGATTTAGCTCATTTATCTTCATGGATTGACTGAGGTTGTGATAATGGCTTTTTATTTCTCTTCATTTGAAAACAGAAAACCGCCATCCCCACTGAAAACTCATTGGGTTATTCAGTTTTTATGGCAAAGTCTGGCGATTGCGGCTCTTATTTTGGGGGCTAATTATATCCGTTGGCGTTGGATGAATTCACTTAATTACGATGCCCTTTGGTACTCAGTCCCCTTGGTAATTGCTGAAACTCTGGCATATATTGGCTCTGTGTTATTCACTATCAATCTCTGGAAGATCAGCGATATTCCTCAACGTCCGGCACCCGCAACAATCAATGATTGTTTAACCCCTGAAGAGGGACAAGGGGATCGTTGGATTAAAGTTGATCTATTTATTGCTACCTATAATGAAGATGTTGAATTAGTGCGTTTATCTATTCGTGATGCATTAGCAGTCACTTATCCCTTCCCTTTAGATTATCGTATCCATGTATTAGATGATGGCAAACGAAGCGACATGCAGATTGTTGCACAAGAGGAGGGTGTTAATTACTTAAGTCGCGACAATAATATTGGTTATAAGGCCGGTAATCTGCGCCACGGTATGGAGATGACTGATGGTGATTTTATTATTATCTGTGATGCCGACACCCGTGTTTTTCCAACAATATTAACCCATACTTTAGGGTATTTCCGCGATGCTGATGTTGCCTGGGTTCAAACACCCCAGTGGTTTTATGATTTACCACTGGGCAAGACGTTACCTGAATGGGCAAAGCAAAAACTGGGATCAACAGGTTATATCATTGGAAGAGGGATTGAGAAACTGGTTGGTCCTCTGACTGTAGGTCACGACCCTTTTTTTAATGATCCGCAAATGTTTTATGATGTCATTTTGCGCAGACGAAATGGGGATAATGCTGCTTTTTGTTGTGGTGCAGCGTCAATTCATCGTCGTGAAGCTGTTATGCAAGCCGCACTACGGCGCTATGTTGATAATATAGAAGATGAGATACAACAATACACTAATGATTTAACAGACAGCGAGACCAAAGCGGATTTGGCGCAGGCCATGCTGCCTCATGTAGTGCATGATACGGAGCTGATGCCTTATAAATTTCATGTATCAGAAGATATCTATACTTCTATCGTTTTGCATGGTGACCCTGGTCGTAAATGGCGTTCTGTTATGCATCCACAAATAGAATCAAAGATGTTATCTCCACAGGACTTACTGACCTGGATGATCCAGAGATTTAAATATGCTGCTGGTTCAATGGATATCGCTTTACATGAAAGGTTGTTTACCAGTAAGCATATTAAGCTCACTGCGATGCAAAAGTTAATGTATGGGACTACTTTCTGGTCCTATTTTGCCTGTATTTGGAATACCGTGTTCTTGATTGCTCCGTTAATCTATCTCTTTACCGGTATTCCACCGGTTTCGACCTACTCGTCGCCTTTTTATCTGCACTTTCTGCCTTTTATGATTGTCTCTGAACTGGCCTTTATGTTTGGTACTTGGGGAATTTCGGCTTGGGATGGAAAATCATCGTTCTTAGCTTTATTTTCCATGAACCTACGGGCCCTTGATACTGCTCTTCGAGGCGAGAAAATCAAGTTTCATGTGACCCCGAAAGAAAGACAGTCGGGAAATTTTTTATCACTAGTTAAACCGCAATTAGCCATTATCGGTTTGACTTTGCTGGGGCTAGCTTGGGGCGCGATTCAGATAGCTCAAGGGAGTATCAAAGATCCCTCTGGCTTTGTTATCAATATCTTTTGGGGGGCGGCAAATATTGCCGCCATGATGCCAATGGTTTTAGCTGCACTCTGGCGACCTGATAATACGGAATTTACTGAGCAGGAGGGTTCCTGATGTCATTCAAATATAATCTCCTTCGGGCTAGAAGTTATCTGGCAATGGTGATTGGTATGTTAATCGCTTTTGCTGTGGTGTTGTATGTCGAGGGGCATGCCAAAGATAAGGAAGATCTCCGTGCACATATAGCTCCTAGCGTCGAGCGACCATTAATACCAGCACACAGGCCATTGAGTGCGGAAGAAATGATTTGGGCCAAAGCAGCATGGCAATATTTTGTTAACAACACTCAGCCTAGCGGTTTAGTTAATTCCGTGGATAAATTCCCGTCATCTACTATGTGGGATACTGGTAGTTACTTTATGGCACTTATTTCAGCTCAACGGATTGGCCTTATTCAGCAAGATGAGTTTGACCAGCGCATTAGTAACGCATTGACTGCATTGGCTAAACTGCCTTTGTTTGATAATAAACTACCGAATAAGGCATACAACACACAAACATTGGACATGGTTAATTATATTAATCAGTCCAGTACTAAAGGGATTGGTTGGTCGGCGATTGATATTAGCCGAATGATGGTCCCATTAAATATATTAGTCTGGAATTATCCTCAACATGCTGTTGAGGTTAATAAGGTTATTTCGCGTTGGCAGTTAGATAAATTAGTCGTTGATAACCAATTACAAGGTTCAATGATTGATGATAAAACCCAGCTTATTTCTTTGCATCAAGAAGGTCGTATTGGTTATGAACAATATGCTGCGCGAACACTGCAACTGGTCGGAGTTAATGCCAGTAAAGCGCTGGATTACACTGCACATTTACGATTTGTCAACGTAGAAGGGATACAGGTACCTGATGATGATCGTGTCTCGCAAAAAGAAGGGGCTAATACCTTTATTGTCAGTGAACCTTATATTCTGACGGGTTTAGAACTCGGTTTTGATCACTATTCCTCTGAATTAGCCTGGCGAGTTTTTAAAGCTCAGGAAAACCGCTTTCATCGAACTGGCATTTATACTTCAGTCAGTGAAGATCACGTGGATCAAGCCCCCTATTTTATTTATAGCACCTTGCATTATTCTGGTGAAGATTGGGCCGTGATTACGGATAAAGGGATAAGGGTTGATAAATTGCGGCAGTTATCAACCAAATCAGCTTTTAGCTGGTATGCATTGTGGCGTACGCCTTATAGTCAACAAACACGGGCTCAATTAAATCAATTGATGGACCCATCAAAGGGGTGGTACTCCGGGACTTATGAAATAAACAATAAAATAAATACCTCATTAAATGCCAATACAAATGGAGTGGTGTTGGAAAGTCTGGCTTTTATCAATGGCGGAAAACTGCTTTGTGCTGCTTGTCTTCAGGTGGAACAGTCAGTCAGTACAATAGATAAATAATTAAAGTAGGAAGGTTTCATTATGAAGCGTCAGTCATTTTTAATAAAATTAAGCCTCATAGTTAAAGTTGTGAGCTTGACATTAATGCTCCTACCAATACTGTCTTTTAATGTGTATGCCGTATTATCTACTGATAAATTAGCCGCTGAAAATTATCCAGTCCGCCATGGGGAATTAACAACCAGAGAGATGGCTATTGCTGTTAATGCTTGGCAATATTTTGTGCATAACTTACAACCTACAACAGGGCTTGTGAATGCGGTCAATAATTATCCCTCAACAACAATGTGGGACAGTGCATCATATTTGGCAGCACTGGTTTCCGCTCGAGAATTAGGTATTATTACTAAAGACGAATTCGACCATCGCATGTTGCCGTTTTTGAAAACTTTGAATAACTTATCGTTATTTCAAGGGCAATTACCCAATAAAGTCTATAATACAATCACAGCAGAAAAAGTTAATTATGTAAATAAACCCGGTGAAATTGGTTTTTCTGCCATTGATTCTGGTCGCATGTTAATTTGGTTGAAAATTGTTAAGGAACGTTATCCTGAATATGCTAATAGTATTGATAACGTTGTATTGAGGTGGGACTTTTCACATGTTATTCAAGGGTGTGGTACGTTATATGGTGCCATGTTAGATAAAAATAATGCCCCGATATACGTGCAGGAAGGTCGGCTGGGTTATGAAGAATATGCTGCCAGTGGTTTCCAGTTATGGGGTTTTTCAACCTGCCAGGCATCACGGCCTGAACCTTATGATTTAGCAAAAATTTATTGTGTATTAGTTCCTTATGATGCACGAGACCCACGCACTACTAGTCAACATAATTATGTAGTGACCGAATCGTATATTTTGCATGGCTTTGAGTTGGGATGGGATCGTAGTGATGATCGGGCCAATAAGGCCGGGAGCTATAGCCATCCATGGATGAAAAATTTTGCCAATCGGGTTTACCAAGCCCAGGAGAATCGTTATCGCGAAACTGGAATTCTCACTGCCCGCTCAGAGCATCAATTGGATCGCGCCCCTTATTTTGTTTATGACACCGTTTTTGCCGATGGCTATAACTGGAATACCATTACTGACCAAGGTTCATTTGTCCCTGAATATGCGGCTGTATCATTGAAAGCGGCGTTAGGTATGTGGGTATTTTGGGATTCACCGTATACCGACAGATTATTTGATGCCATCGAGAATGCCAATGTTAAAGAACTTGGCTTCAACGAGGGCTTATACGAAAATGGTAAAGGGCCGATCAACGAATTCACGGCAAATAATAATGGTATTATGTTAGAAGCCTTATTATTTAAGAAAGAAGGGAAAATACTTCGTTTCACTAGCGGTGACCCTAGTCATGTCGACTATATTCCCTCATTGTGGGAACGCCAGCTAATTAACGCTTTTGATGATAATAACAATAAAAGAAATCGACCGTTTATTGATGCAACACCAAGTCTTACTGCATTTTGTGATAAAACGGGTATCGCAATACGTAAAGCCCCAAATTGTAATAGCTGCCAGTGTGCTGATTGTCAGGATGGAAGTAGCAGTAATAGTTTATTTAAATTACCCCCAGTGACTTCATCATGTGCAAAATAGTGAAGTCCATCGCTGTTACTTGGGCTATTAGTGGCAGTTTATTCATCGCAGTATTTATTGGCTGTATGTATGTTATTACCGGTGCGACTGATGGTTCGGGTACCCATTCTGACCGCCGAGGTGTGCTATCGGCTAACGAACAATTATGGGCTAAGGTGAGTTGGCGTTATTTTATTAATAATACGCAAGAAGCAACAGGATTGGTTAACTCTCTGGATAGCTACCCTGTGGTTAACTTATGGCAAATAGGCGACACACTGATTAGTTTGACTGCTGCTGCACAATTAGGGGTGATTAGTCGGCAGGAATTTGATCAGCGGTTATCATTATTATTAGCAACACTTAGCCATTTGCCCTTAGTAGCCGGAAAAACGCCTAATTTACTTTACAATACCGTGACCGGACAGATGACTGATTATGCTAATCAACCCAAACCACTGGGATGGTCAGCACAAGATATTGGTCGCTTCATGGTTAGCTTAAAAGTTGTTGCACGTTTTTATCCTGAATATAGCGAGTATTTAGATAAGATCATGTTGCGATGGAGCTTTTGCCAGGTAATTGATAACAATGGTGGATTGCTAAAATCAACGATAGTGAATGGCCGGTTTGTTGTGAAATCGGAAGGGCGCTTAGGTTACAGCGATTATATTGCGGGCGCTTTTGGCCTATGGGGGTTTCCGATCGGAACCTCAACCAATCTGCCTTATAACACAACCTTTATTTATGGTATTCCCATCGATTTTGATATTAGAGATGCGCGAACAACTCATACACCATCAATTATCGTTAGCTTACCTTATTTACTTATTGCGATGGAGTTAAAGAATACGCATATATTTAAACAGCAAAAAGAGCGCATTGAGAATGTCTATCGGGTACAGGAAAAACGCTGGTATAAGGAACATATATTGACTGCTCGAAGTGATTATTTTACCTCGGTTTCGCCTTATCATGTTTACGATACGGTATTCGCTAACGGTTACCACTGGAATACTATCAGCCAAGATGGACAGTTCTATCCTGATCTGGCTCAGGTATCAACGAAGGCAGTTTTTGGCTTATGGGCCTTATGGAATAGCCCTTATACCGATGCGTTGATGCAGTTAACTCAAATGCAGTACGATGAACAACGTGGTTGGTATGAAGGCCGTTATGAAAGTAATGGAGCGTATAATAAGACTATTAGTTTGACCACTAACGCCATAGTACTAGAGTCTTTGCTTTACAAAACTTCGGGTCGACTAATCAATACCGAGTCTGCTGTCGGATATCTAGACGTACGTATGAATGATGTTTTTTCACGACCACAATCATGTCTGCCACAGGAAAGAATGACGAGTATGGTGGGCTATAGAAATGAATATTAATTCTCGGTGCCAACAATCTACCCTAATTTGGGGTTTTTTCTTGCTAATTGTCCCGTCGTTAGTTATTGCCCAGTTGCCATCAACGAAAAATTTGGCGGGTGAATGGCAGATACGAAATGGTAATCCACCTTCAACTGAAGCTTGGAGTGACACTCTGGATGACAGCCAGTGGCAAAGCATAAAAGTCCCGGCTAATTGGTATAGTGAGGGTGTCGATCATCAAGGCGTATTGTGGTATCGCACGCGTTTTACGTTGCCAGTATTAGCTGCGGATGATATGGCAACATTAGTATTCGATGGAGTTGATTATCAAGCCGATATTTGGCTCAACAATCAAAAAGTAGGGCAGCATAAGGGGTATTTCCAGAGATTTAGCGCCGATATTACTGATGTATCGCGTATTGATAATGTATTGGCCGTACGGGTGGATAGCCCTTACGAAATACCGGGTGAAATCTGGTCGTTTCATAAACAACTGATTAAGGGGGTATTCAACCATCATGATACTCGCCCCGGCGGAGCATGGTCCGAACGTGGACAAGATGCTAATTCAGGAGGAATTTGGGCGCCAGTTGTATCACATATCAGCCGTGGTGCTGTTATCGATAATGTATTGGCCGTGCCTGATTGGCAACGGGGATTACAACATCCTATTTTGAAAGTGAGTTTGGATTATCGTGCGAATCGCAATCGGTCGGCTGTGATGTTGTTACGGTTGGTTCCCTATAATTTTATTGGACCATCATATCAATTAAGGAAAAATGTTTCATTGGTTGCCAGCCCGCACAATAAACAAAATCTTACAGCTAATTTCCTCCTCGATAATCCCGAACTATGGTGGCCAACTGGACATGGGAAGCAAAATCTTTATCGCTTTGAGATCAGTTTTTCCGATGATATGGGCATCATGGATACCGCCTATTTACGTACTGGCTTACGGAAAATAACTATAGACCCAAAAGAAAATAGTTGGTCAATCAATGGTAAGCGCCTATTTATTCGTGGGACTAATTATATTGGCAGCCCTTGGCTGGGAAGTTTGACTTCAGCCGATTATCGTCGCGACTTATCGATGATGCAGCAGGCAAATATCAATGCTATCAGGATACACGCCCATGTTTCTGGCCGGGCGTTGTACGATTTAGCTGATGAGATGGGCATGCTGCTCTGGCAAGACTTCCCGCTGCAATGGGGTTATGACAATTCAACAACTTTTGCCCAAGAAGCCGCTGAACAAGCCGCTGAGATGACTCGGCAATTCGGTAGCCACCCAGCCATCGTGTTGTGGTCTGGACACAATGAACCGCCTTGGGATGCTACTTGGATGCAATACCGTTACTCTGACTGGCAACCGGATGTTAACCGCTTTTTAACCGCCAGCGTTGCTAATGTACTCAGACAAGATCGTAGCCGCATCACCCATGCTTATTCATCAACAGCTGAACATTACTGGCAGGGTTGGTATTCTGGGGAGAAAAGTGATCATCTTAAACCGGCAAATAGCTCGATAATCAGTGAGTTTGGTGCCCAAGCTCTACCTGATTTAGTTACGTTAAAAACGATTATTCCACTGGCTGATCTGTGGCCGAAGACCACGGATAAAAATGATGAGGGCTGGCAGATTTGGTCATACCATAATTTTCAGCCTCATGAGACATTTGAATTAGCTAAGGTTACTCGTGGGGGGGGGATTGATACTTTCATTATAAATAGCCAAGAGTATCAGGCAAGCTTAATTCAGCTAGCGGCAGAAAGTTATCGGCGCCAGCGTTATCAACCAGTAGCGGCCTTATTTCATTTTATGTTTACTGAAACTTGGCCATCAATTAATTGGGGGATCGTTGACTATCAACGTCACCCGAAACCAGGTTATTTAGCTTTACAGCGTGCTTATCAACCGGTTTTACCCTCTATTGAGCCTAAAGCCGAGTCTTGGGTTCAGGGGGAAACCGGGCATATTGGTTTATGGGCAATTAACGATCATTGGCGCAATTACTTTCATGCATCACTACATTGGAAAATCGTCCAAGATGATAAGACGTTATCCGAAGGTGAGCAGGCGATAAATTTGATGGCTGACAGCGGACAGAAAGTGATTGAATTACCAATCACACCGCGTAGTAATCGAACGATAACGGTGGAGAGTGACATTCTCAGTAGCGGGGGCGAAGTATTAGGTCACAATGAATTACAACTTCTAGTTCAACCATAGCCATAGCCTATGTTGTACCTACAGACAAATAGCATTATCAGTCTGGCTATAACATTTAGAGTAGCCTAAACGGTCTTGAATCACATAGCAGTTCTATACTGAGTAAATGATAATTATAAAGGTACAAATTTTATATGAACTCTTCCCGGCTAAAGGCTTATTCACATAGGGGGAAAACCTACTTCTCTTGGAGCCCTCGAAAGCTGCAACGTGCTATCTTGCTACCGTTGATGCTATTTGTTGTTGGTACGATTATCTCTGGAACTGGAGCATGGTGGCTTTATAATGAAATTGAAGCCAATGCTAAAGTCGATTTTCAACGTAATGTTGATCGAGTTTCCGGTGAGATTACTCGCCGTTTTTCTCAGCCTATTTATGGTTTAAATGGTGCAAGAGGTGTTTATGCAGCTAACGGTCATTTAACCCGTAAGCAATTTTATGCTTATGTGGCATCGCGTAATTTGCCGGTCGAGTTTCCAGGAGTTCGCGGGTTTGGCTTTATTCAGCGGGTGGCTCGTAGTCAGTTGAGTGCATTTATTGCTGAAGCTAAGATTGATGGTGCGCCGACATTTTCTCTTCGTCGACTTGGGGATATCCAATATGATGATTTATTTATTATCAAATATATTGCGCCAATAGAAAACAATGAAGGTGTCGAAGGACTGGATATTGGCTCCGAATCAGTGAGACGGGATGCCGCACTCTTAGCTATAAATAGTGGTAAACCCACGCTATCAGGCACCCTTCAACTGGCTCAATCTAATACCAAAACCCCCGGTGTCTTGCTTTTTGTCCCTGTCTATAAATCGGGGGCCAATCCTACTACACCAACTGAGCGACAGGCATTATTAGTTGGTCTTCTCTATTCACCTATAGTGATTGCCGAGCTATTGCGTGACATTCCTGAGTTTATGAATGGGCGAGTGGATATTGAGTTGTTTGACAGTCTGCAAGATTTATCGAATAAAAACTTGGTTTTCGATGCCGATGACAGCAAAAGTGCCAACTTCATTTCAAATAAAAAGCACGATGATGAAGTAATAGCGACTAGAGTATTTAATAGCATCAATGTGTTGCCTCTGCCTGGTCACAATATGACACTACGAGTCAGTAGTACTCCTGCATTTGAAGAGTTAACTCAACGCTACACACCTTGGTTATTGTTTCTTTTTGGTCTGTTGCTAACTTCAGCTTTGGTCCTACTTATTCGCCAGCAAGTTAGTGGACGTAATCGGGCAGAGAAACTGGCTCGCAATATGACCGCCGACCTTGAACGTCTTGCGTTGGTGGCGAAAAATACTTCCAATGCGGTGGTGATTACCGATATAAATCGTAAGATAGTTTGGGTTAACGAGGGGTTTGAACGTATTACCGGTTATTGTCAAGATGAGGTACTTGGTCTGTCACCGGGTAAATTGCTTCAATGCCCAAGCACCGACCAACATGTAGTTAAAGCAATCAAGGCCGCGTTAAATGCTGGTGAACCATTTAATGGTGAAATATTAAATTGTTCTAAATCAGGTCAAGAATACTGGATAGAGTTGGAAATTCAGCCTCGTTATAACGATCAGAATCAACCTGTCGGTTTTATGGCTATAGAGTCGGATATTAGTGAGCGTAAAACAACGTATCAGCGTCTTGAAACTGCCTTACGTGAAAACGATGCCTTACTCAGCACCCTTAATTTACACGGTATTATTTCTACTGCCGACAGCGCTGGGTTAATTATTGATGTGAATGATGCTTTTTGTAATATCAGTGGCTATAGTCGAGCAGAACTTATCGGGCAGAACTACCACTTAATTGATTCTCTTACTCACTCGAGCACTTTTTGGCAGTCTATGTGGAATGATATTGCTAATGGTATCTCTTGGCGTGGGGAGATCTGCAATAAGGCGAAGGATGGATGTTTATATTGGGTTGATACCACTATTGCGCCATTTAAAAATAGTTCTGGCGAAATTGAACGATTTATTTCCATCCAAATTGATATTACCGCCAATAAAAATCAACAAACCAACCTGATCATTGCTCGCAATCAATTAGTCAGAGCGGCAGATGTTGCCGAGTTAGGTATCTGGACTTGGAACATTCCAGAAGGCACGTTTACTTTCGACGATCGTATGAGTGATATTTATGAGCTGTCAGCGGAGCTACGTAATACATCTCTTCCCCTAAATTATTGGTATAGCGTTATACATCCAGATGACCGTGCTGATGTTGAGCGTGCAATCAAGGTCGCGTTGAATAATGGAAGTGTTTATCGCCAAATTTTCCGTATTAATGTACACAAACAAGTTCGTTTTATTCAATCAACTGGTGCGGTTGAACGTGATGAAAAGGGGACCGCTGTTTTAATGATGGGGATAAATCGCGATATTACTCAGCAACGAGAAGCCGAAAATATATTACAAGCGGCAAAGAAAACAGCAGAAGAAGCCAATAAGGCCAAGTCTGAATTTTTAGCTAATATGAGTCATGAACTGCGTACTCCAATGAATGCTATTTTGGGGATGCTGACATTATTACGTAAAACGGGGCTTAATAATAAGCAAGCCGACTATGCCGTGAAAAGTGAAGCAGCTACACGTACCTTACTGAGATTGCTGAACGATATACTGGACTTTTCTAAAATTGAATCCGGTAAAATGACGCTAGAGTCTATCCCGTTTGATATTCATGTGATGTTGCGCGATCTGGCTGTTATTTTGTCGAGTAATCTGAAGATTAAGAACGTGGAAGTTTTGTTTGATATTGATCCTGAATTACCACAGTTTGTTGAGGGCGATAGTATGCGGCTTCAGCAAATTTTAACCAATTTAGGGGGGAATGCGCTCAAATTCACTGAACAAGGCGAAGTGGTACTGTTTATCAAGGTGCTAAAACATGATAGTCATCAGGTCACCCTTCATTTTGGCGTACGCGATACTGGAATTGGTATCGCACCAGAGCAGCAGGAACGTATTTTCAGTGGTTTTACCCAAGCAGAAGCGTCTACTACTCGTCGTTTTGGTGGTACTGGATTAGGCTTAGTGATAAGTCAACGTTTTGTTGCATTAATGGGGGGAGCGCTAACGTTAGAAAGTCAATTAAAGCAGGGGAGCTTATTTCATTTTACGATAACTCTACCGCTATCTTCTTCGAGTTTGGTTTTTGATAATGAATTACCAAATACACTGGCGGCCAGAGCTCAGGTATTAAATCATTTACATGTATTAGTTGTTGATGATAATCCGACTGCTTGTGATCTGATTAAACGGATGGGGGAGTCATTAAAATGGAAAGTCGATGTCGCCATTAGTGGCAATCAGGCTCTGGAACTGATGAGGCAACAACGTGATAACGGTGTATCCTATGGTGCATTATTTATTGACTGGCAAATGCCAGGGTTAGATGGTTGGCAGACCAGTAAATATGTTCGTGAATTAATGCCAACTGACAGTGTCCCGGTGATTGTCATGATAACGGCTCATGATCGTGAAATGTTGTTACAGCGCAGTGAAGAAGATCAGGCATTACTGGATGGATATCTGGTAAAACCTATTACTGCATCAATGTTGTTGGATTCCGTCATTGATGCAGTAAGTGAGCGCATTCAACCGAACCTTTCGCAACCAAAAATGGTTATATCTGCGCATCAACTCTCGGGTTTAAAACTGTTAATCGTAGAAGATAACCTGAATAACCAGCAAATAGCTCGTGAATTACTGGAAGGTGAAGGGGCTACGGTTACTATTGCTAATCATGGTAAAGAAGCTATCGAGATATTAGGTGCGATGCCGACCTCATTTGACCTCGTCTTAATGGATTTACAGATGCCTGTGATGGATGGGTTTAATGCTACGCAATATATTCGCGAAACTATCGGACTGAAGGCCTTGCCAATTATTGCCATGACTGCCAATGCGATGGATTCTGATCGTGAGGCCTGCCTTGCTGCTGGCATGAATGATCATATTGGTAAACCTTTTGACTTAAATCATCTGATACATGTCATCCGTAAATACTGTGGGCATAAAGAGAACAGTACTACTGTTAGCCATGCAAGCCTTGTATCATTTTCTATTGAACGGGAAAGCATTGTGGAGAGCACTGGAATTGAAGCGAAAGCAGCTCTTCATCGGTTAGGTGGAGATACTGCCCTATATCAAAAAATGTTATCGTTGTTTGCTGCCGATTTAGCAACTTTCCCTGCACAATTAGAGATCGAGATAGCTAAGGGGGACAATTTGTCAGCATCTCGTCTGCTACATACCATCAAAGGTCTTGCTGCACAATTAGGCGCTACGGAACTGTCCTTGTGTGCCGGGCAGGGAGAGATATTACTTAATAATGGCTCTACTGCCGAGATGACTAGTCAACTATTGGTTAAAATACAAAATACAGTACTTACTGTACAGCGCGATATCGTGACCTTAATTCAATTTTTATCCGCAGAAAGTAAAGGGGGAATCTCAGTAGATACGCTGAGTATGCAATCCTTTGAACTTGAAATTAACAATTTGACTTTATTATTAAAAAATTCAGATATGGCTGCGCTGGGGGCCATGAACCAGTTACAGTTAAACTTTGGTCAGCAGCTTGATGGACAGTTACTGTCACTCCATGAGGCCATTAATCAATTAGATTTTGCGAAGGCGATTCAACTATGTGAAAGATTGATGGAAAACTTGTTTAACCAGAGGGCTAAAAAGCTATGACTATCGGTCAGCTTTTTCCTCAGAAGGTTGCCTTTAACTTACCTGGCGGCAAGAAGTCTAAAATCCTTATTGTTGACGACCATCCGATAAATATTCAGGTGTTGTATCAAGCATTTTCCGCTGATTATGATGTCTGTATGGCGATTAGTGGCAAGCAGGCACTCGATGTCAGCCATAGTCAGCATCCTGATCTGATTTTACTTGATGTTGAAATGCCTGATATGAATGGTTTTGAGGTCTGTGAAAAACTCAAAGCCTCTGCGGACACTTGGGATATTCCTATTATCTTTGTTACCGCTCATATTGATGAAGAGACGGAAACTCGTTGTTTTAACGAGGGAGCTGTTGATTTCATCAGCAAGCCAATTAATCGTAATACAGTACGAGCCAGAGTGAAAACCCATTTGTTACTCAAAAGCCAATCGGACTTGTTACGTCAATTAGTTTATTTAGATGGATTAACCAAGGTACATAACCGGCGTTATTTTGATGAAAGATTGGAGATCGAATGGAAGCTAGCGAATCGTAATCAGACACCACTCAGCCTGATTATGATTGATGTGGATTTTTTCAAAAAATATAATGATTTATACGGACATCAAGCCGGTGATAATTGTTTGCAGCAGGTGGCGAAAATCATTAGTGATACTCTCAAGCGTCCTACTGATTTGGTTGCTCGGTATGGTGGAGAAGAGTTTGTTTGCCTGCTCCCCGACACCTTGTTAACAGGTGCTATGAGTATTGCTGAGGATATTAGAGTACGAATTCTTGCACAGAACATTCCTCATGTTGGTTCTACAATCTACCCTTTTGTCAGTATCAGTCTTGGTGTTTGTTGTAAAGACGCTCCAAGTGTTGGTATGGCTGCCACTTTTTTGCACCAAGCAGATACACAATTGTATCTGGCAAAAGATAAGGGGCGAAATCAAACTAGCGGAAGGTCTTATCAATTGGGTGAGTTGTAAAGTACGAGCCGAACATATTGTTATGGCTAGTTACAGGCGATGTGGCTTGGCAGTGATATAAATTCCGACACGCGCTCGATCAGAATATGGTATTGAGTAATAACGGTGGGGATATACCTCATCGACTTACCTTCTATGGGCTGGGTTTGATGAGTAATGTGGTGCTTAATGCCAAGAAACGTTTCGTTGATTTTCTCTCGTTGCTTTGCTTTCTGACCCTTGTGCTAGGAGTTGGATTTACACTGGGCTTTTTAACTGGGCCAGATGCTTGGTATGCAAATCTGGTGAAGCCATCCTTCAATCCACCTAATGTCGTTTTCCCACTGGTTTGGACTATCCTCTATACCATGATTGCGGTTGCTGGTTGGCGGATTTGGCGAGTAGCATGTAAGAGTATTCCAATGGGGTTATGGGCGATGCAAATGGGGTTGAACTGGTTATGGTCCCCCGCATTTTTTGTAGCACATCAACCGGAAATGGCTATGATAATTATCATATTGATGTTGATGACGATCTTGCTCTTTATTATCCGAGCAAAGAAATACGATAAGATAGCCTCTGTGTTGTTTATTCCCTATGCTGTATGGGTTGGCGTTGCCTCGAGTCTGAATATTGCAATCTATTGGCTTAACTAGGATAGGTGAAGATTCAAGCCTAACCCTTGCCACTAATGGAGGAATTCAAGCCAATCACATATTAGCGGTTTGTCTAAAACGAGGTTTTTGTCGGTATATAATCCACATCTCTAATTTGGTTCCTCACCAAGTGAGTTAGCTATCCGTGAAGTTACAAACCGGGTAGATGATTACCAGCGTGGTTATATTGCTTAAATTTGGAGAAATCCGACATAAGGGTAGCACCTACACCGAGTTTCTGACCATATAGATAATTTTAACTAACCAGAGATTCAGTCAGATATCCGGCGATAGACCGTTTATCCAGCAGTAGCCATCTTCAGTGGCTTCATTATTTTTCACTGCACGCTTACTTTTACTCTGTTGATATATAGACATAATGCCCATTGTCAAAAATGAAATGGGCATTATTAGTCGTAAAAAATAGGCTTAAAAACATGCCGCGAAAGTGGGGCGATTATTCATCATTACGGATTATTGTAATAATCTAATTACTCTTTAAGTTCCATGCGCTTAATTGGCCCAACAATAAATAAATAACTAAATGCGGCGATAAGTGCATGAATTGCAACAAAGACCAATGCCCACTCAAATTTACCTGTTGCCTGAACAATATAACCAATAGCAACAGGTGAGATAATACTTGAGGCATTCCCACACATATTGAACAAGCCACCCGCGAGCCCACTGATTTGTTTTGGTGCAGTATCTGCCATAACAGCCCAACCTAATGCTCCAACACCTTTACCGAAGAATGCCATCCCCATGAAAATGATAATCATCGTGATTGAATCAACGTAGTTACAGAACACCATGGTCATGGAGAATAGCATACCCAGAACGATGGGGGTTTTACGAGCGATCGAGAGTGAATTGGTTTTTCTCATTAAGAAATCAGAGAATACACCACCAGAAATCCCCCCAACGAAACCACATATTGCTGGGATAGCCGCTAAGAAGCCAACGGTTTTGATGTCAATACCACGTTCGGTCGCTAGGTAAATAGGGAACCAAGTAATGAAAAAGAATGTTAATACGTTAATACAATATTGACCAAGATAAACACCTAATAACATTCTATTGGTTAATAATTGCCCTAAGTAAGACATTTTGGGGCCATTACTTTCGCCAGCAGATTTTGTCTGATCCATGTCAACCAGACCACCACCTTCAGTGATATAATCAACTTCGGTTTGATTAGCCATTGGATGATGTCTTGGATTGCGTAACATAAATAGCGCAAAGAAACTCACAAAAATGCCAAGTCCCCCCATGAAAAAGAATACTGACTGCCATCCATATTCATAGGTTAGCCAACCCATGATGGGGGCAAAAATGACGGTGGCAAAGTATTGTGCAGAGTTAAAAATAGATACTGCAGTGGCTCGCTCTTTGGCAGGGAACCAAGCTGCCGTAATTCGGCTATTACCTGGGAATGAAGGCGCCTCTGCTAACCCCATTAAGAAACGAAAGGTAAACAGCATAATTAATGCCCATGCACCAATAAAGAAATGGACCGTACCTTGTAGTAGGGTAAATATTGACCAGAAAAAGATACTTAGGAAGTAAACCTTTTTAGAACCGAATCGGTCAAGTAGCCATCCTCCTGGTAATTGCCCGATGACATAAGCAATACTAAATGAAGACATCACCCAACCCATATCAACGGCATTAAATCCAAGCTCACCTGACATGCTTTTACCTGCAATACCGAGTGTTGCACGATCACCATAATTAATAGCCGTCACAATGAAGAGAAATATCACCATCATCCAGCGAGCATTTGTCCGTTTTTCTTTCACACCCACGGGACGCTTTGTCTCTATACTCATATTATAAACTCCATTATTAATAATTATTTTGAGTTGATTGTCGTTGTTGGCCGTCCTACTTTTTAATCAAGAACGTTGGTGTGGAATAACTCGCAAGAATAGCCAGCATTAGTATAGAGGCGGATGGTTTTTATCCTATTAGGCAAATGTCCAACAATCGCATAGAGAACAAATATTTATCAGTGCGGTTGCACAAGATCGTGCTCGGTAGCCCACAAAATAGGTACCCAGAGTTTGATAATGTGTTTGATTACCAGAGCTTATCATCCTGCAGATATCTATCATTGGTACTGTAAGTACACTCGTTGTATATAAAAGTACGAGAAAGGTGAAAAATGAGTTAGACGACTATAGGTTCTTTCAATTATTGCCGATACGACGGCCTAATACGGTATTAATATTTGTAGACAAGATTTCTAAACGTGTTGGTCCATGTCGGAGTATCATTCCCTATTCAATGCGTCGGTTCAATCCAGAGGTAAATGAATTGTCGTGGTTCGTTTATTACGAGTACCAATAAACTTAATCTCTCAAAATGCTGAAATTGACAATGTTAAATATAAATTTGTAATAGCCGATATATTGAACCAGCAAAATGATGAGGGTGTTATTTTTCATAGGCCTTAACTTAAATCCAAAACTGGGTTGATATTCAGAAAATCTTTAATGAATACTGATTAACTTAAGATTGTGTACTATAGTTAGGGCAGTAATACTGCTTTGATTATTGTTATCCCTTCTATTGTTGTTCAGGGCAAGGTGAGGGATAGCCGCAGGTGTGATATCGTCGGATGGCGGGCTGAACGCGTAGCGATTGGACATAACTCGCTGATATGTGCTGTCAACTCATGGTGCATTCTCATCGATGACAATGAATTGAATGTCCGATATGACTGTCAAATTATTTTATTCGCTTAATCTAGTGAATAAAATTGAGGCAGACCTACTATAAAGTCTATTCCATTGGAGTACTCCATCATGAAATTGAGAGTGGGTGCCGTATGGATGAGTATCGGACTTCAACTGCTCCTGCCGTTGAACCTCTATTTTTCTCCGGCAATCGCAAAGGTACTATCTTCTTCCGTGATGGCGCCAAGTAAAATATCTGACACGGTCCCTTATATTCTTAAAACCGGTGAATCTGTTGATAGTATCGCTAAAATAAATAATCTTACCCTGGATGAACTCACACAATTAAATCAATTTCGCTCGTTTTCAAAACCATTCAAGTCTCTAAGTGTGGGCGATGAAATTGATATTCCGCGCAGAATTTCGTTACCGCTAATGGGTAGTGGTAACGAGGTTTCCGATACAATACCCCCATCCCCTCAGGAAGAACTTTTGGCTCGGGGAATGATGACGGGGGGGGCGTTATTATCGGGTAATGACACTCGGGGGGCCGTGGTTAATATGGCGCACTCGGCAGTGGTTAATGACGTCAACAACTCAACGCAACAATGGCTAAATCAATTCGGTACAGCGCGTGTCCAACTGAATATGGATGATAACTTCCGTCTGGAGGGGAGTGCGGTTGATATACTTATCCCGATTCAGGATAACAAAACCTCTCTGTTGTTCAGCCAATTAGGTGTTCGACAAAAAGATAACCGGAATACGGTAAATATCGGCGCTGGCGTGCGGGTGAATCATCATGACTGGATGTACGGTGCGAATACGTTTTTTGACCATGATATGACGGGCAATAATCGTCGAGTTGGAGCGGGGGTTGAGGCCTGGACCGATTACCTGAAGTTGTCTGCTAATCGTTATGTCGGACTTACTGGTTGGCACCCGTCTCGTGACATTGTTGATTATAATGAACGCCCTGCGAACGGGTATGACTTCCGTGCCGAAGCTTATTTGCCCGCTTATCCTCAGTTAGGGGGACGACTGATGTATGAAAAATACCGAGGGAATGAGGTGGCATTATTTGGCAAAGACAATCGGCAGAAAAATCCTTATGCGATGACCTCGGGTATTAATTACACGCCCATTCCCTTATTTACCGTTGGGGCTGAACGTCGTACGGGGAAAGGCGATAATCGTGATACTCGCATTCATTCCCAACTGAACTATCGATTGGGTGAGTCATGGCAGTCACATATCACTCCATCCGACGTTATTACTCGCCGGGCACTGACGGGTAGCCGATATGATTTGGTTGAGCGTAATAATAATATTGTTCTGGATTATAAGAAAATCGAGTTGATACAACTGTCGCTACCAGAGCAAATGACGGGAAGCGCTTTTGAAACGACCAAAATAAATGCACAAGTAACTGTTAAGCACGGGCTTAAACGGATCGACTGGGATGTCGTACCGTTAGTTTCCGCAGGTGCTGTGGTTACGCAAACCTCTCTGCAAGCTATCTCAATACGATTACCTCCCTATCAGTTAACGGGCGATAATCGTAATATTTACATGCTGGGTGCTGTCGCTTACGACAATCAGGGCAATGCATCTAAACGAAGTACAACCCAGATTGTTGTCACGCAACAGCGTATTAGCGAATTGAACTCGATAACCGCCTTATCACATCCGTCAATACCCGCGGATGGTATGTCAACCAGTCTAGTTACGGTTCGTCTAAATGATGAAAATAACCAACCCGTTCAAGGGATGGGGACACAATTAACATTGGATGTCCATTTTACGCCAGATAGTGGGGTGGTTTTACCCTCATCCATTCCAGCGTTGAGTGTCATTACTGAGACCGCCCCAGGTGTTTATACCTCGCAGTTGACAGCCGGTTTAGTCTTAGGGGAAGCCATTATTGTTCCTGCCATCGGTCAACAGCGTCTCGCATCGGCTAGCATTATATTAACTGAAGATACGTCGGCAATGAGTCCGGATAACACGCTTTTTAGCCTTATTCCTGACACTATTATTGCTGATGGCATTGAGCGTAGCACCCTGAGTTTGACTGCTCGAGATATCCATAATAATCCGGTTAAGGGATTAGCTGTGGTGTTTAATGTCACTGGTGTCGGTGGGATGACTCTAACATCGATAACAGAAAATAATGGTGTATACAGTGCGAAATTAGGTGGAGTATTGGCAGGAACTGCAACGGTGATACCGTCAGTGAACGGCATACCGATAGTTAACCTGTCGTCAAGCGTTGTACTCGTCGCCGATAACAGCTCGGCGATACTTAGCTTGACGGTAATGACTGATGGTGTATTCGCGAATGGTGTGGCAACAAATGCCGTTCAGGCGAGCGTGAACGACAGGCAGGGAAATCCCGTTCAGGCTCACCGGGTGGCCTTCACGGCGAATAATGGTGCAATTATGGTTGCCTCTGCGCTGACCGATGTTAATGGCGTGGCTTTGGTGACATTGACTAACACTCATTCAGGTATTACAACCGTGACCGCGGATATCAATGGATATAGTCAGCGTGTTGATACGTCCTTTATCGTCGAGCCGCCGGTCAGTGTGTTGGTTTATCGTAATGGCGTGGCACTGACTGACAATCCGGTCGTCGATGAAACGCTTGTTGCTGTTCCTATGTGTTCAACGGCGTTATGTAATGCAACTGCCATAAATGTTCAGTGGGAAATGGAGTCTTTTGCGGGGTCGGGGGTATTCATCGCTATTTCAGGTGCTACATCAGAGACATTAACGGTGACAAAAAATTTACAGAAAAGAGCAATTCGCGTGGTCTCGTATTAGGGCCCGGTTTTTATCATCATTCGGCGCAATGTTGAATGGCATTCCACTCATTGATACTGAGTACAAAAGAGGAAGACAATAATGAAAAGCAAGCGAGTCTCACGAACAATGCTCGGGTTACTGATATCTGGCGTGCTGCTGAGCATGCTGATAACCGGTTCTGCTTCAGCCGCTGTTACATCCAGCCCGACGCTTACTGTAAAAGGACGCGCCCCGGTAGTGGCGCAAAGCACGATTGTTTCTGATAATGCCAACGGCAATGGTTTGCTTGATGCCGGTGATACCTTAAGTGTCAGTACTGTTGGCGGATTTAGTGATGCCGATGGTGATGCGGCAACACCCGAAACCTATCAGTGGCAGGCCGATGGTGTTGATATCTCAGGTGCCACCAGTCAGACCTACGGTATCGTTGTTGGTGACTTAGGCAAAACGCTCACGCTGTTAGTAACACCAAATACCGACCCAGCGATCACCGATCCGTCCGTCGGTTCACCCGTTGCCTCGAATGGTTTGACGGTTATTGCGGGGGGTACAGTGACTGACGTGGCCATTACTGGTGACGTAGGCGGTTATCCTCAAGTTGATTCTATCCTGACAGCAACAGCAACCTGTGCGGGCGGTACCTGCAATGGTGTGACCTATCAGTGGGAAATTGAAACGGGATTAGGAAGCAATACTTACAGCACGATTAGTGGCGCAACGAGTAATACTTATACGCCAGTCAGGACAGATCAGAAGTTGAAGGTTCAGGTTACCGTTAGCAACGCCCTGAGATAGCCATAAAGGGTCACCCGAACAGGCTGAGTGATTTAAGCCTGTCCGGGCCCATGAATTCAACGGTTCAGTATGATGGATACACGCGATGCGGCACTGTTCTTGTCTTTTTAATGGTTTGTTATTCAACCTGTTAGTGACGTTGCTCGCCACGGCGAGTTTGTCGGTGCACGCGGTACAGCAATCAACGATGCCCGTGCAGGGGCGAGCCCCTACATCAACGCTTTCGGTGAATACAATAAAACCGCAGGTCGGGGATGTTATCACCGTGACCCCCAGTTTCAATGATGCCGATGGTGATGCTGAACTTGGAACAACCTATCAGTGGATGTTAGACGGTGTCATCATTGATGGTGAGACAACGCCAAATTACACTCTGCATCTCAGTGATATCTTTGCGGGTCGTGAGTTGAACGTCATCGTTATACCACAGACGGACCCCAACATCACTGAACCCAGTGTCGGGTTGCCTGTTCAATTACCCGGTCCAATAAATATCAAATGGCAACGGGGTCTCTTGAGTCTGGAATGGGTCGAGGCACCACTCGGGGCTGTTGCCGATGGACAGGCAGTGAACACCGTACGTGCAACGGTTCAGTATTTGGATGGCACGCCGGCCGTGGGCTCGGCAGTTTTATTTGAGGCAGATAATCTGGGCACCATTGTGACAAGTTTGCCTAGTGGGGGGGATGGCGTTGCGATTGCGCGTGTCACGAATGTTATTGCCGGGACCACTCAGGTCACCGCGCGGGTTGATGAGGACTCTAAGTCGATCAATACCGTGTTTATGGCTGGTCCCGTCGAGTCGGTTCACGCAGAAGTGACACAAAACAACGCGGTAGCAAATGGTTCAGACGATAATCGGGTACAGGTCAATGTGAAGGACAGCCATAGTAATAATATTGTGGGTGAAACGGTTAATTTCACGGCAACGAATGGTGTGACGTTGCTTTCTACGCAGGGGCAGTCTGACGCTCAGGGAGAGGTGACCGTCGCGCTGACCAGTAATGCGGCTGTGACCAGTGACGTCACAGCCACGACGAGTAATGGCATGGCGGATACGGTCACCGTTGGATTTTTCAATGAAATACAACTGACACATATTCTAGTTAATGGTGTGTCTTTCTCGGTGAATGATAGCTTCCCTGAAACCGGATTTACTGGTGCGGAATTTCAGTTAGTTATCGGTGAGAACCCGGCGGAGAATACTGATTATCATTGGGAGTCTGATCAGAACTGGGTCAGCGTGGACAACAGGGGTAATGTCAGATTGAATCAAGAGCCCAACTCGGCCAATAATACAGTCACTATTACCGCAAAGCATATCGAGAGCAATTCATTACTCAGTTACCGGTTTACCACAAGGCGTTGGTTTAGAAATAACGGCTCCGTGATTATGAACATCATGAGTGCTGAAGCATGGTGTGGATCTCAAGAGAATGGCTACACCATTCCGGATGCGAGTCAAATGACAGACCGAGTTCCTGATCTTCCTACTGGGTCGCATCGTGACGCGAACGGTAAATTATGGAATGAATGGGGCGCGATGAACCGGTACGCGAATGGTTGGTTCTCGGGTAATTACTGGGTGAACGAACTGACCAGTGATGGTAGCGCTCGGCATTATGTTTATTTAGGGAACGGCAGTTTATTCAGTTTTCCATTGGATGGTTCAACGTATGTCACCTGTTCGGTTGCTCTTTAAGGCTTGAAAGGAAAAACAGAACGATTTGGTGGGATGGGTTGCGATTGCTATCAGTCTTAGCGGTAGAGAAGTCTCACTATTGGCGCTGGTTTAACTGGACTATGTTAAGTGAAATTAGGTTGCTTCAAGACCAATTTGCTAAAAGGTGGTCTAAATAGAATAGCTAACACGAGAGGGTACCAAACGCAATACTGGAGTAGGCGTCGGGCCAAATTGGCCACTCTCATGAATAACCGAGAAATTCTTCTAAAGCGTTTGTCTCGTTAGTTAACTTAAACTAAGTACAATTAAATTAGTAGTATAATGGTTTTAGCTTATTTCTATAATTATGCAAATACCTAAATAACTGCGCCTAATACCGCTCCACTTTTGTTAATCCATGTTTACTGCCTGGGAAAGGTGAAGCGGCTTTCATAAACTGTCTGATATTTTCCAGTAATTGCCACATCGTTCGGCACCGATGGTTCCGCGTAACTGTCTCGTGCAACGCTAACCACAATAGTTCTATTTTATTTATCCATGGCGAATAAACCGGTTGATAAATAACAATAAACTTTGGGTTTTCCTTCAACCATTTCAACGTCTTTTTACTCTTATGGATGATGTAATTATCAACGATCAGCGTTATCGTTTTTGCGCTGCGATAAGTCTTTCTCAGCCTGGCTAATATATTGATAAATAATACTGAGTTCTTACTCGTTCCGCTAACGTAATCCACTCGTCCTGTTCCTGCATGCAGGGCTCCGGCAAGGTAATGTTTTTCATTTTTTCCCGGTGTTGGGATACGCTTCTGTTGACCCTTTTTCTGCCAGTCTGACCCTATTTTAGGGTTGAGATCGATATCCACTTCATCTTCATAAAATACAGGATGTTCTGAACTGTTCTTTTTTAATGCTTCGTCTATGGCAGCCAGCTTTTCTTCTTTATGAGGATCCCTGATATGTAATGTCGGAGCAGCTCTACGCCAGACAATACCGGCACTCGGTAACCAACGACGGAGCGAGCCTGGATGTAATGTTGAGTTAAATAACTTATTAATTTCAATCGTTAACATCTCAGTACTCCAGCGAGAACGTAAATAGCCGAAACCCTGAGGGGAACGCTGGACAAGTAAATCCAGCATGTGCAACATTTCCTCGACAGGCCACTTTCTTTGCCGTCCGGAAGGAAGGCTTTTTAGACCTTCAACACCAAATAATGTGAACCAGTTAATCCAGCGCCCGATGGATGAACGAGCCGCACATAATGTTTTAGCGACATAAGTTAATGATTCGCCACGATGTAGCATAAGCATGGCGATAAGACGTCTGGAATGATTTTTGTCCTTTGTTTTCTGAACAATTTTTTCCATATGTAGACGTTCATTTCGAGGGATAGCTGCTATGATCGGCATAACTCGGTCCGGTTTTGAGGATTTGTGATGTTTGGCGATTGATCAGATCGCTCAAACCGGATTGAGTTCCCTTCAGTGATCTACTATTAAGCGCAGTTATTTAGACTAAAGCGGTGTGATATATTATATTTAATATCAATTATTTAAAATAATGGATTAAGATTTTTGTGAAATATATTATCAATAATACCGTTATTTTTGTAGAGAATGAGGGGCTTTATTTTGTTCATTCAACTGAAGTTGAAATAAAATTATCTTCGTTATCATCACGTATTCTGTGTCTTTTGATTAAAAATAAAGGACAACCTGTTTCAAGAGATGTGATTTATGCATTTGTGTGGGAGGATTGTGGGTTAGTTCCCTCCAATACCAGTCTGAATAATCATTTAAGTTTTCTGCGAAAAGCATTCAGAGATTGTGGTATCGAGGAGTTTATTGTTACCGTACCCAAGGTAGGTATTTCAATTCATAGTGATATCACTATAGAACTGATTTTTGACGAAGAACAACCAATAAAAGCAAATGAAAAAACAAGTAAACGTAAGAATATCCCTTATTTTTTTATCTTACTTTCAGTCATATCTCTTTCTCTGCTTTCACTTTCTTATAAAATTTATAATCAAGAACCGTTCTCAAGGCTTAATGATGTGGGCATTATTCATGGATGTCATACCTACTCATCGAAAAAATCATCACCGAATGACGTTGCTAATCTTACAATTGCAGCGAATCAGTACATTACTGAAAAAAACATTACGTGTTTAGATACCCATATTTTTATCATTGATTTGCAAGACGATGGTTTAAGCAATCAATCTAACTTAAGAAATAGTCGCGCCTTCTATGCTTTATGTGAAATTGATAATGGGACAGTATACTCATGCGATAATTATTATTATTTGAAGGGTATGAAATGAGAATGATTAATGTTTTGTTATTGATGGCTATTGTATTGCCATGGACTATTTTTTGTTTCTATATTCTAAATTCTAATGAGAATAAAGTTGATGGGCTGAAATGTTCGGCAAATATCAATTTACATTTATCGGATGGTTTTTCTGAAGGGCCCATTATACAGGGTGTAATTGAGGTTAATTTGAACAAAAATGATGAGAATGGCTTTTTTTCGCTCTCTGGAGTGGTTGAATGGCAAGGTGTTAAGTATCCAGTATCAAAACTAATCAATGTTAAATATAAAAATAACGATGATGATTATGTTTCTTTTTATACGGTGAACAGTATTTCCTTGGAGCATGATAAATCACCTCATAATGTTATTGAGACATTTGTTATGGGTAATACATCACAACCACTCCGTATTTTTAAACTTAAAAAAATATATGACAATGCTTATATCGTGAGTAACCTTAATTCTCCAGTGACGATTTGTATAGAGAGATGATGAGGTTATTTATCATTGTGGGGTGAATAAAATAGTTTCAATGAAATGCGATGCATAGGCGGCTATCCCGTAGGTCTTGTGTTTTCTCACGTAGAACCTAACGCTAGGATATATCGGCTCCAAGCATCAAGGGGTATTGATAACGTCCAGTGAATGGTTTTGTGGCGCTGACTGTTTAGTTAACGTTATTCACAATAAAGAACAGAGGATTCCTGATAATGTTCAATTGCAATGACCGTGAGTAGTTCCGAATCTTGTGTATTTGGATTGACTTTATCACCCACGAAAACAGGATTGACGAACGTATGAAGGTAGTTCGCGTTCATCGTTGGTGAGACATTGATTCTGACAATTTCATACCTATATACAGTGCTCATTAGATGACCTTTTATTCATAGTGATGGACAGTTGCATTATTTCTTGTTGTTCTGAGTATGACGATAAGTCGTTTCAAGAACGCTATCATTTAAATTATTGTAATTTGATGCCTAAGCTAGCTATCATAATAATCTAACTGTACGAGTTTATATATAAAAATAAAAATATTTTCAAGCTCAGTATTAATGATGAACATATCATTAATACTATCGGATTTAATCAGGTGTCACTCAGTTAAGGCTGATTTACATGAAGATGCTGATTGCTTCTTTGTAGAGGGAATATAACTAGTTTATTCGTGATTTGTTGATGCGCATCAATTTATTTGATATTAATGGCATGCTTTTATATTCCTTAATGGAAAGCGACTTAATTAAAACTTTACTATTATATGTCGTTATCATTCTTTCTGAAAGTGCAATATAACAGACTTGCAGTTCAGTCATTGACTTTATTTGCTTATCTTTTGTTAATGCCATACGTTATGTAAGGTGTTTTCTCATGATAAGAAAACTGGCTCCTCATCTGGAGGGCCATACAGTAGTTAACAATAACGGGTCACATTTCTCAATCCGAGGTGGTCCGTTCTCGTCGATGCACGGGGGAACTCACATCATCAATCGTATGCTTTATCATCTCTAATGCCACTTGTTGCATTTTATAAAATAAAAAAATAATGTCATTAAGTATTAAGGCATTTAATTCTATTTTTTAAAGCATTATCACTATTTGACTTTAAAAAAATAATTTATCGGTATAATTGTTGTCAAGGTAAATCGGGCTGTTTTGAACTGTACCTAATATTGACGATACCAAAGACAACACTAGCGCCGCTAACGATAAATCAGTGAGCAGTTGAGCCATCTCGGTAACGATTGACTTCAGAGTGTGGACCGGTCTGACTACGTGGGTTTTGGTTGACAATATCAGGTTCAGTAAGAATATTAAGTTTGCCACCCGGAAGTCTTACACCGATATTATCGATAAAATTTTCTGAGACCAGTATTCATCTCGGCGCCTATACGTATTAACGACCTGAATCATTGATTGCCAATAATTAATTTGAGTAAGGCGATTTAGTTCTAACCGTACTGTGACTGAGCAAAATATAAAGGCTAAATAATTTCTGTTGCCAAATGTTTAAGTGAAAAAGCTAATTAACCTTTTTATAGGACTGGTATTAATGAATGATTTTAATCTCATGGGGATATCAATGTCTAAAAATCAGGTGTTATGCCGTTTTTGTAAAAAGTCAGAGACAATTAGGAAGCACGGTAAAGGTCGGTCAGGCTACCCCCGCTATTTTTGTACTACCTGCAACAAAACGTTTCAATTGGACTTTATCTATAAAGCATATAAAGAAAGAGATACACAAATGTTATCAAATAATCTATTTTTTCAGTAAGTTTCATTTTTAATTGATTAAGTCAGCTATGTTTATTAGTCTTTGGCGTTATCAGTATTTAACGATGCCTTTTAGATAGCTATTATGATATTGTTAGCAGCCTATTATAGTGATA
>NZ_ATYS01000005.1 GCF_000427805.1 Budvicia aquatica DSM 5075 = ATCC 35567
CGTAAAAAAACCTGCTCGAAAGCAGGTTTCTTAAAATTGGTCGGCGAGAGAGGATTCGAACCTCCGACCCACTGGTCCCAAACCAGTTGCGCTACCAAGCTGCGCTACTCGCCGATGAAGCGGGGCGAATGTTACTGCTGCTTTATCTTAACGTCAACCTCTTTCCATATTCCTACTGGCGATCGTAGATAAAACCATCAAGATGGTTATATATAGGTCAAATAAACAATGTATCCCCAGAAAAAATGAGGGTTAGGTCTTGATAACAAAATTATTTTTCACTGTAAATCTCTCAGAATTGTCACGAATAAATGATACTCTTCAGCCTCGGCTCAGCTAAAAACAGAATCTCGAGCCAGTAGTAACAAATAAAAGATAAAGTCCTAAACAAAACGTTCTCTAAGAGGAATAAGTTCATGGCTGATTGGGTTTCAGGTTCCGTAGTACACATCGACAACTGGACAGATGATTTATTTAGCTTACGCATTCATGCACCGGTACGCCCTTTTACCGCCGGGCAATTTGCTAAACTTGCTTTAGATATCAACGGTGAACGTGTACAACGAGCCTATTCTTACGTGAACTCACCGGATAACCCCGATTTGGAATTTTATCTGGTCACCGCATCCGGCGGAAAACTCAGCCCTAAGCTGCATCAACTCAAGGTCGGCGATCAATTATTGATCACTCAAGATGCGGCCGGATTCTTTGTCTTAGAAGAAATTCCTGACTGCGAGACCCTGTGGATGCTATCTACCGGAACAGCCATTGGCCCGTTCTTGTCCATTCTTCAGCAAGGCATTGACCTGGAACGCTTTAAACATATCGTTCTCGTCCATGCCGTCCGCTACAGCAAAGATTTAAGCTATCTGCCGCTAATGCGTGAGCTGGAGAACCGATATAACGGCAAGTTACGCATTCAAACGGTGGTCAGCCGCGAACAGGCAAAGGGTTCACTGGTTGGAAGAGTACCCGCCCTGATTGAAGATGGTCAGCTAGAGTCCAGCATCGGTTTGCCCATCAATGCTGAAAGCAGCCATGTGATGTTGTGCGGTAACCCGCAAATGGTAAAAGATACCCAACAATTGTTGAAAGAACAGCGTCATATGACAAAACACCTGCGCCGGAAGCCCGGGCACATAACCAGTGAGCAATACTGGTAAGTAGCTATCGGATGATGGTGGTCACTAAAATTGAATATTTTATGGCCGTATTTTGACAAGCTACTGACAACCGGTTTTAATCAGTATCAGGTATAACGTTCATTCGATCGGGACAAATCCTTTGGCAAAATCCGTCATCTGTAGTGCATGTAGTGCATGTAGTGCAATTATTCTGGCTGTAACGTTCAGTACTGCCGTGCTGGCGGATAATACTCCCGTGTCCGAAAAGCCTAAAGCAGCCACCAGTGCAGAACAGGTTGTCGCGCCTTATCTCAGAGAGGATGCTCCGGTTTTTAATCTCACTGCCGCCCAATTCAGAGAAAAATTCAATGCGGCTTATCCTCATATGGCACTGGCCGAGTATAAACCAATAAAAACACCGGAAGTGAAGTCCCCCCTGACTCGGGCAGCCAGCAGAATCAATAGCACCCTGTATTCATCAGTGGCACTGGATAAAAATCAACGTACTATTCGTAGTTTACAACTGACCTATATACCCGCAGAGCCGACGGAAGAAAAAACTGAAAAAGCCGAAACATTGGCTAAAACTGAAAAAATCAACAGGGCTACTTTAACAAACTACATTGCGGCATTTATCAATTTGTTTGAACCCACTCTGACCGCAGAAAAAAGCCAGCA
Organism: Budvicia aquatica DSM 5075 = ATCC 35567; assembly: GCF_000427805.1. Taxonomy (GTDB): domain Bacteria; phylum Pseudomonadota; class Gammaproteobacteria; order Enterobacterales; family Enterobacteriaceae; genus Budvicia; species Budvicia aquatica. Next base: position 1,803 of record NZ_ATYS01000005.1, read on the forward strand.
GAAAGCAACAGAATTACTGGCAAAAGGCAAAGGTGCGCCCTTTTATCAGCAAACTGAAGGTACCCTACGCTTTGTTATAGCCGATCATAATGAAAAAGGTATAACATTCGCTATTGAACCGATTAAGCTGTCGCTATCTGACAAATAAGTAAGGTAAAGATGCACTAATAAATAAAAGCCAAGCCTTATGCTCTGAGTCGCTCTATACTGTAAAACAGCATGGACACCGTCCTGACAATTAATTTTATATCTGAAACATCTAACCCACTGTAATTTAAGTATTACTGTACAATCTGATTGGAGAAAAAATATGCGTCATCCATTAGTTATGGGCAACTGGAAACTCAACGGCAATAAAAATATGGTCAATGAGTTAATTACCGGTTTGCGCAATGAACTGAGCAGCGTCGATGGCTGTGATGTTGCTATCGCCCCGCCGTTCATTTATCTGGATCAGGCTAAACATCAGTTATCCGGTGGAAGAATTGTACTTGGTGCACAAAACGTTGATATCAATCTGTCTGGCGCATTTACTGGCGAAACCTCTGCCAATATGCTGAAAGATATTGGTGCAAAATTCATCATTATCGGTCACTCAGAGCGCCGGACTTACCACAAAGAAAGTGATGAGCTAATCGCTGAAAAATTTGCCGTAGTAAAAGAAGCGGGCTTAGTTCCGGTTCTGTGTATTGGTGAAACTGAAGCAGAAAATGAAGCAGGCCAGACTGAAGCCGTCTGTGCAAAACAGCTGGATGCGGTATTAAAAACCATGGGTGCTAAAGTATTTGAGAATACTGTTATTGCCTATGAGCCAGTATGGGCTATCGGCACGGGTAAATCAGCAACGCCTGCGCAAGCGCAGGCTGTTCACAAATTTATCCGCGATCATATTGCTAAGCACGATGCGGAGACCGCAGCTAAAGTTATCATTCAATACGGCGGCTCAGTCAACGCAGACAATGCTGCAGAACTTTTCTCTCAGCCAGATATCGATGGCGCATTAGTCGGTGGCGCATCATTAAAAGCTGACGCGTTTGCTGTGATTGTAAAAGCAGCCGCAGCCGCTAAGAAAGCGAAGTAATTCTCTACAATAGTAAAAGCCCCGCAATGTGAATTGCGGGGCTTTTTCATATCTGTTTGATATTAACAGGCCATAAAACGATGGTTTAAAATAGCTTCTTCGCGGTTTTCAGCCAGTCGCCTTTAAACGGACGCTTCATATTTTCAATGGCATCGATAATGTCATGATGAACCATTTTTTCATTCTGGATACCAACACAACGACCACCGTAGCCCTGAAGCAGAAGCTCAATGGAATAAGCCCCCATACGTGAAGCTAAAATCCGGTCATAAGGAACCGGTGAGCCACCGCGCTGAATGTGACCTAATACGGTCGCTCGGGTGTCGCGCTGAGTTTTTTCCTGAATATAACGGGCTAACTCATCGATATCGCAAATATGTTCGGTAATTGCCACGATAGCGTGCTTTTTACCTTTGCTGATTCCTGCCATGATTTCACAAACTAAATCATCGCGATCAAACTCAATTTCAGGCAGAACAATAAACTCACAGCCACCGGCAATAGCCGCAGCTAGAGTTAAATCACCGCAGTGACGCCCCATCACTTCAACAATAGAGATCCGCTGATGCGATGATGAGGTATCCCGTAGACGGTCAATGGCTTCAACCACGGTGCCCAAAGCGGTGAAAAAGCCGATGGTATAATCGGTTCCTGCAACATCATTATCTATTGTTCCCGGCAAACCAATGCACGGAAAGCCTTCTTCTGTCAGAAGTTTTGCGCCCATATAAGAGCCGTCACCACCGATAACGACCAGTGCATCAATTTCTCTCTTGCGTAAATTAGCAATACCTTTTTCACGCACGGCAGGATCACGGAATCCAGGGTAACGAACAGAACCTAAAAAAGTCCCGCCGCGGTTGATTACGTCGGATACGCTATAGCGATCTAACTGTTCCATACGGTCTTCACACAGCCCTTGATAGCCATCATAAATACCGAAAACTTCTAAACCGTCAGACAGCGCAGCTCTTACTACACCACGAATGGCTGCATTCATCCCCGGTGCATCACCACCACTCGTTAAAACGCCGATTCTTTTGATCATGACTACCTCTAAACTAACAGCTGTTATTTTTAGAAATCATTTTACGATAATGCCATGACGTGCATGGCGGAGAGACTGAGTAAACGTAAATCAGGCCTAAATACTGAGGCTCACTGCAACAAGCCAAACATACCGGAACAATTTGTAGGGTAATTCCGGTCAGATAAGCTATCAGGCCTTATTTCAGATAGATACGTTATCACCAACTCTCAAAGAGTATAGCAAAAACCCACTGCTGAATTGATTCAGTTTATGTTAAAAACAGTAATAATTTATACCAGATAATAATAATTAATGCTTTTACTTATCTGGCTATACTTCACTAATAATAGTACAAGACGGAAAAGCGATAGCTCAGCTTATCTTACTGGGCAATAACCGAGTAGGGATCCTGATGGATAATAACTTCGGAATTTGGAAAATGCTTAAGAATGTCCTTCTCAACGTTATCCGCAATCTGATGAGCCTCAATTAAAGGTAACTCATCTGCCATTTCCACATGCATCTGAATAAATCGAGTCGGCCCAGATTGTCGGGTACGCAGATCGTGAGCGCCGATAATTCCGGGCCAGGATAGCGCAATTCTCATAATTTCTTGCCGTTCTTCGTCAGGCAGGGCCCTATCGAGCAAGGTCTGTACCGCATCGTAAGCCATACGAAGTGCGCTATATAAAATATATACGCCAATAGCCAGAGCAAAAATAGCATCTGCATGAAGAAAACCATACATACTCAGGCCTAAAGCAATAAGGATCGCACCGTTCATAAAAATATCAGACTGGTAATGCAACATATCTGCACGAATAGCCTGACTCTCCGTCTTTCTTACTACCCAACGCTGAAATGTCACCAAACAAAGGGTTGTGACTAAAGAAATAAGAGTGACGGCAATACCTACACCGGCGAATTTTATCGGCTGAGGATTAACTAAATGCTGGAAACCGGTTAAAAATAGAAAAATCGCACTACCGCTGATAAACATGCTTTGTGCCAGCGCGGCTAATGATTCAGCCTTACCGTGACCAAAAGTATGCTGATGATCGGCAGGCTGCAAGGAATAGCGCACAACCAGTAAATTTGTTAACGAAGCGGCGATATCAACAAACGAGTCAACTAAGGCCGCCAGTAAACTGACTGAACCGGTTAACCACCAAGCGATAACTTTAACTAATAGCAAAACAGATGCTGTCAGAGTGGCACATATTGCTGCTCGCCTGACTAATCGCCCGTATTGTTCAATCACTACCTAATCCCCAAACCTGACTTATTTAGCCGTTAGTATAGCGATTTTTAGACAAAAAAANCCCCGCCGTCAATGGCGGGGAAGACATGGATGGTGTCTAAGGCAAGGAAAAACATACATCATAGGATACTACATACAACTACATACAATTACTGCGGGTTTGGTTCTTGGTACTTCAGCATTTGGTCTAAATTCTTTTGCATCTTCACCATCATTTCTGCATGGTTTTGATTAAATTTAGCCTTCTGCTCCGGCGTTAATAAGTTATAAAACTGATTATTAACTTTTGCCGATGCTACCTGCCGTTCTATTTGTGCTTTAGCTATGGTCTCAGCCTGTGCACGAACAGCATCTTCATCAAATTTGTCAGCGGTGATAAATTTATGCATCGCTTCTATGTTGTCCATATGCATCTTTGGCATCGCGTCGTGATAATTCTGACGCATCAGGTCACGCATTTGCTGACGTTGTTTTTCGGTTAGATTTAAACCGTCAAACATGCCATGCTTATGCATCACTTTGTGATGCTTCATTGCTTCACCGTTATCCGTAGAAACAGGACTAGAATTTATTAGCTCAGACGGTTTTGCTTCTGCAGCCAACACTGTTGATGTGCTCAGTGCTAACATTGATGCCATAATTAAGGTATTTACTTTACGCATCATACTCTCCGCAAACTTCGCTATGTTGAACCGATGAAGAGAGTCTACTGCACCGGATGAAAACTAGCGTCAGTGCATGTAAATGTGTGTAAAGTCATGGAATACCGCCATCTAATCGAGTAATTTTGCTGCCGGAGGAAACATTATGAGTAAAATATTGCTTGTTGATGACGATCGTGAAATCACGTCATTATTAGAAGAATTGCTAGAGTTAGAAGGATTCGACGTTATTGTTGCTTATGATGGTGAACAAGCAATAAGTATGATGGACGATAGTGTAGACCTACTGTTACTCGATATTATGATGCCAAAGAAAAATGGCATTGATACATTAAAAGAGTTACGCCAAAACTACCAAACTCCGGTCATTATGCTTACGGCCCGCGGCAGTGAATTAGATCGCGTTCTGGGCCTTGAACTGGGTGCCGATGATTACCTGCCAAAACCGTTTAACGATCGTGAATTAATTGCTCGTATTCGTGCAATTCTAAGACGTTCAAACTGGAGTGAGCAGCAACAAGAACCTGAAAACAGTTCTAATACATTACAAGTTGATAAACTGCGTCTGAATCCGGGGCGTCAGGAAGCCAGCTTTGACGGCGTAACGTTGGACCTCACCGGTACAGAATTTACTTTACTCTATCTGTTAGCACAGCGCTTAGGTCAGGTTGTTTCCCGCGAATATTTAAGTCAGGAAGTGCTGGGGAAACGATTAACCCCGTTTGACCGCGCCATTGATATGCATATTTCAAACCTAAGGCGCAAACTCCCTGAACGCCATGACGGGCTACCTTGGTTTAAAACCCTGCGCGGGCGCGGCTATCTGATGGTGACCGTAACATGATAACCCTTAATAGCCTGACAACCCGCATTTTTGCGATTTTCTGGCTGACATTAACGCTGGTGTTAATGGTGGTATTAATGGTGCCTAAACTGGATTCCCGCCAGTTGGCACCAGTGCTTGATAACGAACGCCGCCAGGGAACAATGCTAGAGCAGCACGTTGAAGCTGAACTGGCCAGTACGCCAAACAGCGACCTCATGTGGTGGCGCAGATTACTCCAAACCATTGAAAAGTGGTCTCCACCCGGTCAGCGGATGCTTTTAGTCACCAGTGAAGGCCGGATTGTCGGCGTTCTCAAACGTAATGAAATGCAGATGGTGCGTAACTTCATCGGTCAGGCCGATAACGCTGACTATCCGATGAAGAAAAAATATGGCCTGCTCGAAATGCTGGGCCCGTTCTCTGTCCGCGATAGAGAAGAGCATTATCAGCTTTATTTAATGCGCCCGGCTAACAGCCCTCAGTCCGATTTTATTAACCTGTTATTTGACCGCCCGTTACTTATGCTGGCAGTTACCATGGTAATCAGCATTCCGCTGTTATTGTGGCTGGCATGGAGTCTGGCAAAACCGGCTCGCAAGCTTAAACAGGCCGCCGATGAAGTCGCCAGAGGTAACCTTAAAGAATCGCCCGAGCTGGAGTTTGGCCCGCTGGAATTTCGCGCGGCAGGAGCCAGTTTTAACCAAATGGTCAGCGGTCTTGATCGAATGGTAAAAGCCCAACAGCGTCTGATATCCGATATTTCTCATGAGCTACGCACTCCGTTAACCCGCCTTCAATTAGCCACAGCCTTAATGCGCCGGCGTCATGGCGAATTCAAAGAACTGGCCAGAATAGAAACTGAAGCTCAGCGTCTGGATAACATGATCAATCATCTTTTGGCTCTTTCACGCAATCAGTATAAAAGTGAAATCTCCAGAGAACGCCTGTTAGCTAATGAGCTATGGGCTGATGTACTGGATAATGCAAAATTTGAAGCTGAACACACCGATAAAAAATTGGAAATAGCCGTACCTCCGGGGCCATGGCCAATTTTTGGCAATCGGACTGCGCTAGACAGCGCCCTGGAAAACGTTATTCGCAATGCATTCCGCTACTCGCATAATCATATTGTCGTGACTTTTCACTGTGACGATCAAGGCATTGAGATTCATGTTGATGATGATGGTCCGGGTGTTGCAGAAGAAGACCGCGAGCAGATATTCAGGCCGTTCTACCGCACGGATGAAGCACGGGATCGTAACTCCGGAGGCTCTGGTTTAGGCCTTGCCATTGTCGAATCAGCCATCAGCCAACATGGCGGATGGGCTAAAGCGGATAAGAGCCCCTTGGGCGGCCTGCGTTTGACTATTTGGCTACCACTCTATTCTCGCTAGTTCTAGCGATGCTTAATTTCTGTTATTCTGCGCCTCTCTAATCGGGGGGCGCATGTTAAATATCGTTTTATTCGAACCAGAAATACCACCAAATACCGGTAATATTATCCGCTTATGTGCCAATACTGGCTTTCAGTTGCATCTGATTGAACCACTAGGTTTTACTTGGGATGATAAAAGGCTCCGTCGTGCCGGGCTGGATTACCATGAATTTGCAGCCATCAAGCGCTACAAAAACTATCAGGCATTTATCTTAAATGAAGCCCCTGCACGCCTTTTTGCGCTAACGACTAAAGGAACGCCTGCACACAGTGCGGTTACTTATCAGGCCGGAGATTACCTGCTGTTTGGCCCGGAAACTCGGGGGTTACCGATGGAGATACTGGATAGCCTGCCGAAGAATCAAAAAATTCGTATTCCTATGCAACCGGATAGCCGCAGCATGAATTTATCAAATGCGGTCTCAGTGGTTGTATATGAAGCGTGGAGGCAATTAGGTTACTCAGGCGCCCTGCATAAAGAGTAATGCGTTCTAGATGAATTACAGACGCGTTGGAAGGGAATAACACAACGACGCTTAAGCTAAGCGTCGTTGTCAGATTAGATATCTTCTTTTAGGCCATTGAAGTTCTGGTCCATTTCCATTGATGGTTTATCACTGCCTGATTGACCAACAATGCGCGCAGGAACACCCGCGACGGTAGTATGGGGAGGTACTTCCTGTAAAACCACGGAGCCAGCACCAATCTTAGCTCCGCGACCGACCTCAATGTTACCTAAAATTTTAGCGCCGGCGCCAATCATAACGCCTTCACGAATCTTAGGATGTCGATCTCCGCCTTCTTTACCGGTACCACCTAAAGTCACTGACTGTAAAATCGATACGTCGTTATCAACCACCGCCGTTTCGCCGATAACAATACCGGTGGCATGGTCCAGCATAATGCCGCAGCCAATACGAGCAGCCGGATGGATATCTACGCCAAATACGACAGAAACCTGATTTTGAAGGTAAATAGCCAGGGCTTTACGATTCTGCTGCCAAAGCCAATGACCTACCCGATAGGCCTGTAAAGCATGAAAACCTTTCAGATAAAGCAGCGGGGTGGAATATTTATCAACCGCAGGGTCACGCTGACGCACGGCTAAAATATCGCGTGCCGCAGACTCAATCATATTACTGTCTGACTTAAAAGCGGCTTCGATAATCTCTCTGACGGAGATTGCCGGCATGGTTGCACTGGCCAATTTATTGGCCAAAATATAGCTAAGAGCATTACCCAGAAATTCATGATTCAAGAGCGTCGAATGGAAAAAGCTGGCTAATATTGGTTCACACTCCACCAATTTCCGCGCTTCAACTTTAATTTCATTCCAGACTTGTGTTGATTCTAATGACATTCCGGCTCCTGCTCACACCATTGACGCTGATAAAGTAAAACAGGTCATGATATAAATTAATTTGTTGTTTTTTCGTCTTTACTGGTTCGGCTAAGTAACGCTATCGCCGCTTCACGAGCATCTTTGCCAGCGTAAAGTACTTGATATATTTGTTCTGTAATTGGCATTTCTACGCCGTAGCGTTGAGACAATATCCAGACCTCTTTAGTATTCCTATAACCTTCAACCACTTGCCCGATTTGCTTTTGAGCCTCATCGACGCTTTTACCTTCGCCCAGCATAATACCGAAACGACGGTTACGGGATTGATTATCAGTACAGGTCAACACCAAATCCCCTAAGCCAGCCATGCCCATAAATGTGGCAGGTTTAGCACCTAAGGCTTCTCCCAGACGGCTCATTTCAGCCAATCCACGAGTGATCAATGCAGTACGAGCGTTAGCACCAAAGCCAATACCATCTGACATTCCGGCGCCAATTGCGATCACATTTTTTACCGCACCGCCAAGCTGCACCCCGATAAAGTCAGGATTACTGTACACCCTGAAGCTCTTACCGCAGTGTAAAAGTTTTTGCAGATCGTCAGTAAAAGTAGGATCCGATGAAGACACCGCGATAGCCGTAGGCAAACCTGCAGCCAGTTCTTTGGCAAACGTGGGCCCGGAAATAACGGCGAGCGGGATAGCATCGCCCAAAGCTTCTCTGGCGACCTCTTGCAATAAACGGCCGGTATCCGCCTCCAATCCTTTAGTTGCCCAGACAATACGAGCATCAGATTTTAAATAAGGTTTAATCTGACGAAGAACATTCCCAAACACATGGCTTGGTACAACCACCAAAATGTCACGACTGGCACTAATAGCCAGTTGGAGGTCTGTTTGAAGCTGTAGATTATCGGGGAAGGTTACGTCTGGAAGGAAAGCCTGATTTTTTCTATCTTGTTGTAGCGTATTAATATGTTTGGGATCGTGCCCCCACAACACGACAGAGTGACCATTACGCGCTAGCGTAATGGCTAATGCGGTGCCGTATGAACCGGCACCGATTACAGTCATATCGACCTGTTTCATTACGCGTCCTGACGCGGTGCAGCTGCACCTTGTTCGGCCTCGGCTTGCTGTTGTAAATAATTCATGAACAGCGCATCAAAATTAACCGGAGCTAAATTTAACTGAGGGAAGGTTCCGCGAGAAACTAGGCTAGTAATACATTCACGGGCATAAGGGAACAGAATATTCGGGCAATATGCACCTAAACAATGTGCCATTTGTGAATCATCAAGGCCTGTCACATTGAAAATACCAGCTTGCTGCACTTCACATAGAAAAGCAGTATCGTCGCCCAATGCTGAAGTCACGGTAACGCGAAGAACAACTTCAAATACACCATCAGCCAGCTGATTAGAGGCCGTATCTAAATCCAACTTCACTTCCGGTTCCCACTCTTTTTGGAAAATAAGCGGTGCGCCAGGAGCTTCAAAAGAGACGTCTTTGGTGTAAATACGCTGGATTTGAAAAGCCATTTCTGGGCTACTTTGTTCTGACATATGAATATTACCTTGTAAGTTAAATGTCCTTTTAATGTTGCCGTAAGGCTTTAGCCTAAAGCAACCATCCGGAATGTATTAAAAAAGAACGCTGGACTGCGCCTGCACAAATTTATTATTTACCACGAACTAACGGTAAATTATCTGCGGTCCAGCCAGACAAACCATTCTTCAGTATATAAACCTGTGTAAAACCTTCTTTCACTAACGCATCAGCCGGCGCTCTTGCACTGGTTCCATTAGCACAAAGAACGATAACCGGACGCTCTTTATGTTTATCTAAAACGGCTAACGTACCGTTTTTGATATCCGTTGGCGTTAAGTTAATAGCACCAACAATGTGCCCTTTACGGAACTCATCAATAGTACGGGTATCAACAACCACAGCCTCTTCGGAATTAATAAGGCGGGTAACATCTGAATTACTCACTTCCTTTACTTTTGAAAGTGTAGTCTTAAATGTCGTAAAAATTACGGCGACCAGTAACCCAACCCAAGCAAAGCTCAATATTGGGTGGGCAGTAACAAATTGAATAGCTTGTTCCATCATGGAGGATAACGACTCTCGCTGTTTTGGGATTTATAATTAAGGTTATGGAGTATACCTGCGCACCGCATCAATTACAGCCAAATATACCGACACTATTGTAGAAAATACGGTGCATCTCTAAGAATTTTATCAAGAGTCAGGACTACATACATTGAAAAATAGCAAAAACAGATACCAATGTCTGATTTTTACGCTTATTTTTTTCTGACTGTAGTAAAATTAATGTAAATGACGATGTCTATAGCACCTATCGTTACCTCCTATTTCTTAACGTGGTATAAAGATACTACGAGCCATAAACTTTAATATGATGTTATTTAAGAGGTTATTGTAATGTCGACCGTAAAAAAACCAATAGTACTCGTGATTCTTGATGGTTACGGCCATCGTGAAGAGCAACAAGACAACGCCATTGTTAATGCAAAAAAGCCGGTCATGGACGAATTGTGGAAAAATTATCCACACACTCTCATCGCGGCTTCGGGATTAGACGTTGGTTTACCTGATGGCCAAATGGGTAACTCTGAAGTAGGTCACGTTAACCTTGGCGCCGGTCGTATCGTTTATCAGGATCTGACCCGTTTAGATAAAGAAATTAAAGATGGCGACTTCTTCACCAATGCCACATTAACCTCAGCCGTTGATAAAGCGGTTGCTGCAGGCAAAGCCGTGCACATCATGGGCTTAATGTCACCTGGTGGCGTACATAGCCATGAAGACCATATCTTAGCGATGATTGAACTGGCGTCAAAACGCGGCGCTAAGGCTGTCTACCTGCATGCATTCCTGGATGGTCGCGATACCCCACCCCGTAGTGCGGAATCAACACTGAAACGATTCACTGATGAATTTAAAAAACTGGGTACTGGCCGGGTTGCCACCATCATTGGCCGTTACTACGCAATGGATCGTGATAACCGCTGGGACCGCGTACAGTTAGCCTATGACCTGATGGTTGATGCTAAAGGTGAGTTTACTGCAGATAATGCAGTAAGCGCATTACAAGCAGCTTACGCGCGCGATGAAAATGATGAGTTCGTCAAACCAACGGTAATTCAACAAGCAGGCGAACCTTCTGCAGCAATGCAAGATGGTGACACCTTAATATTTATGAATTTCCGCGCCGACCGAGCACGCCAGATCACCCGTACATTTATTAACCCTGACTTTGACGGTTTTAAACGTAATCGCGTGGTTAACTTTGGCGAATTTGTGATGTTAACTGAATACGCGGCGGATATTAAAGCCTCGTGCGCTTACCCACCGGAATCACTTAACAATACGTTTGGTGAGTGGTTAATGAAGCACGATAAGACCCAATTACGTATCTCTGAAACTGAAAAATACGCTCATGTCACCTTCTTCTATAATGGTGGTGTTGAAGAACCATTTACTGGTGAAGACCGTATTCTGATCAATTCCCCTAAAGTCGCGACTTACGATCTCCAGCCGGAAATGAGTTCAGCTGAGCTGACAGAAAAATTGGTTGGTGCCATTAAGAGTGGTAAGTACGACGCGATTATCTGTAACTACCCAAATGGTGATATGGTCGGACATACCGGTATTTATGATGCGGCAATCAAGGCAGTTGAAACGCTGGATGCATGCGTTGGCCAAGTAGTTCAAGCGGTTAAAGAAGTCGGTGGTCAACTACTAGTAACGGCAGACCATGGTAACGCGGAACAAATGCGCGATCCTGCAACTGGTCAGGCTCATACGGCTCATACCAGCTTGCCAGTTCCGCTTATTTATGTCGGGAAACCGGCTAAAACACTGGAAGGTGGCAAGTTATCAGACCTTGCTCCAACCATGCTAAGCCTGATGGGTATGGAAATTCCACCAGAGATGACTGGTAAGCCGCTATTCATCGTGGAATAATCCTTTCCTATGAAGGAAAAGATTTTTTACTGTCCACAAATGATTTGGGGGTCGATGGTGCAAGTATATAATTGTCACAATGCACTATTCACATCGGCCCTCCATTTTGGTTTTTCGGTTATTTGCGCCAGTGCACTTTATGCTGGCGCGCTTTTATATCCTCAGGCCGCACACGCCGAAGATAATAAGCAACAGCTCAATACCATACTGCAGGACATTGCAGAAAAAGAAAAAAACGTTCAACAACAGCAACAAAAACGAGATTCACTGCAAGAGCAGTTGCGGGAACAAGAAAAATCTATAGCCCAATCCAGCTTAACCCTGCGTAGTACCCAATCCGACCTCACGGCCATTGGCGGTGAAATTGGCTCACTAACGTCAAATATCAAAAAACTTCAGAAACAACAGAATATCCAACAGGATTATCTGGCTAAGCAGTTAGATGCCGCATTCCGCCTTGGGAAAAGCTCCGAGTTTCAGCTCATCCTTGAAGGTGAAGACAGCCATCGCAGTGAGCGAATTCTGGCTTATTACGGCTATCTGAATGAATCACGTCAAAACGCCATCAATGAACTCAAAGAGACTCAAACCGATTTGGCGCTTGAAAAAAATAAATTACAACAAAAGCAAAGCCAACAGAAAACCTTGCTGGATCAGCAGAAACTGGCGCAAGAAAAACTTGAATCGGCCAGACAGGCACGTAAACAAACGCTGGGAGAACTCGATGTCTCTATACAAGCCGACCGTCAAAAGCTGGCTGAGTTAAAGAAAAATGAGTCCCGCCTGAGAGATCAAATAGCCAAGGCTGAACGTGAAGCAAAAGCCCGAGCAGAAAGAGAACAAAAAGAAGCTGAAAAATTAAGACAAAAACAGCAGCAGGCAGTAAAAAAAGGATCTTCCTACAAACCAACTGAAGAAGAGCGGGCATTAATGTCCCGTACTGGCGGACTAGGTCGACCAGCAGGACAAGCAATATGGCCGGTAAAAGGCCAAGTCAGCCACCGATTTGGTGAAGCATTACAGGGTGAATTACGTTGGAAAGGCATGGTCATCAATGCTCCGGAAGGCAGTGAAGTTCGGGCTATTGCGGACGGACGCGTGCTACTTGCCGATTGGTTACAGGGCTATGGCTTAGTGGTCGTTATCGAACACGGCAAAAGTGATATGAGCCTGTATGGCTATAACCAAAGCGCCATTGTCAGTGTCGGAGCTCAGGTCAAAGCAGGGCAGCCTATTGCGCTGGTCGGTACCAGCGGCGGCCAAGGTGAACCTTCTTTATACTTTGAAATTCGTCGTCAGGGTCAGGCGGTTAATCCTCAACCATGGCTGGGCAAATAGTTATGATTAATATTAGGCTCGCCATCCCTCTGCTATTAGCCATGCTGAGCCCGAATGCACTGGCAACCCCGGCTAAACTGGCTATTGTTATTGATGATTTTGGCTATCGTCGGCATAACGAAGAGCAAATTTTACAGCTCCCGGCGGCAATCTCTGTCGCTATATTGCCCAATGCGCCGTTATCTAAAGAAATGGCTAAGAAAGCGCATCAACAAGGTCATGAAATTTTGATTCATATGCCGATGGAACCCATCAGTAAACAGCCATTGGAACGGGATACTTTACGCCCGACGATGAATAAACAGGAAATTCAGCGAATTATTGCCCAAGCTATCCATAACGTCCCTAATGCAAAGGGCATGAATAACCATATGGGAAGCGCAATGACTTCAGATCTCGCCGCAATGCAGCGAGTAATGGGGACGCTTAGCCATTATCAACTTTACTTTCTTGATAGCATGACGATTGGTAGCAGTAAGGCCACTCAAGCGGCACAGGGTACCGGAGTACAAGTTGTGAAAAGAAAAGTTTTTCTTGATGATGACCAAAGTGATGCGGCAGTGCTAAAGCAGTTTAATCTTGCCGTCAAAATGGCGCAGAAAAATGGTTCAGCCATCGCCATAGGTCACCCACATCCAAGTACTGTACGCGTTTTGCAGAATAGGCTACCCACATTACCGGCTGACGTGGTGCTGGTTCCCGTTAGCGCCCTCTTGCCTTCAGCCCCACCAATCACACTACCTTCGCATGAGAATACACAGCAAAAGCTTCCTGAGCTGACAATGGCTCAACGTTGCCCTAGCCCGGAATCAATCAACACAATTAATCCTACGGCTACCTATGCGACGGTAAAAAACACCGTGGGCGCGTCTCCTTTGGCGCTGTCAGTCTATTCTTATTTAGCCTACTGTAGCGCCTCTTATCAAAACCTATCACCATCTAAACCGATGGTAAAAAAGTAACCACTCACCTATTCTTGCATGCCAATTAAGCATGGTTAATTGAACAAAAACAGTCTCTACGTTACTATTCGCTCCTCTCTGTTCAATGGCGGTCTGTCTATGTTTTCTTTATCTGTATGCGTTTTGACGTTTAATTCTGCGCGCTTATTAAAAGACGTCTTATCGCCGTTAGTTGATATCGCTGATGAACTCATCATTGTCGACTCAGGAAGTTCTGACGACACCTTAAGCATATGCCAAGAGTTCAGCATAACCCCAAGCTACCGGGCTTATACTACGCATGGCGAACAGATGAACTTCGCCATCTCACTGACCAACAATTCGTGGGTCCTCTGCATGGACAGCGATGAAATCATTGATAAAAAAAGTAGAGAGATCAAAAAGATAGTTTTCTGTATGTCACTCTGTTGGTTCGTGCTTGATAAGTTATAAAAGAGTTCCCCTTTCTCTTGTTCGTGGATCCTTCAGCACACTTAGCTTGCTCTCGAAATAACATATGTTCAACAGTGGCTGAAGAGATGGCAAAGTTGATATAATCACAGGTACTTATGCCGTTGCCTATAGCTTAATGAAATACTTGAAAGCCTGGTATCAACATGACGGCAAGCGTAAGTAATTAACTGAAATTTATCATATTCAATAGAACTACTCATTCTAGCCTGGTGTCTATTGCTAGGCGCGTTATGCCATTGAAGTATGGCTAGTAGTATAATAATCGCTCATGAAGGTGTAGTCTCCGGCTACATCAGATAAGTACTTATATCGGAATAAATGGTGAGACCATGATTATCGTTACCGGCGGTGCTGGATTTATTGGCAGCAATATCATTAAAGCATTAAATAAAATGGGCTATCAGGACATTCTGGTTGTCGATAACTTAAAAGATGGAACTAAATTTGCCAATCTGGTTGATTTAGAAATTGCCGACTACATCGACAAAGAAGACTTTATTGCCAATATTATGGCCGGTGATGACCTCGGTGATATCGATGCAGTCTTCCATCAGGGCGCTTGTTCATCAACCACAGAGTGGGATGGCAAGTATATGATGGATAACAACTATCAGTACTCCAAAGATCTGCTCCATTATTGTTTAGATCGTCAAATTCCATTCCTCTATGCTTCTTCAGCAGCAACCTACGGCGGACGTAGCGATAACTTTGTTGAAAATAGAGAGTTTGAACAACCGCTGAACGTTTACGGGTACTCTAAGTTTCTTTTCGATCAATATGTTCGCCAGATTCTGCCACAGGCTGAATCACAAATTTGTGGTTTCCGTTACTTCAACGTTTATGGGCCAAGAGAAAACCACAAAGGCAGCATGGCCAGCGTTGCTTTTCATCTGAATAACCAGATTAACAATGGAGAGAATCCAAAGTTATTCTCAGGAAGCGAAGGCTTTAAGCGCGATTTTATTTACGTCGGTGATGTGGCTGATGTTAATCTTTGGTTCTGGAAGAACGGTGTCTCAGGTATTTACAACTGTGGAACCGGCCGCTCAGAGTCCTTCCAGGCCGTTGCTGATGCTGTTTTAGAATTCCACAAAAAAGGTCACGTCGAATATATTCCATTCCCGGAAAAACTAAAGGGCCGCTACCAGTCCTTTACTCAGGCTGACCTGACTAAGCTAAAAGACGCCGGTTATAACGCGCCGTTCAAAACCGTGGCAGAAGGCGTTGCCGAATATATGATCTGGCTGAATAAAGATAACCTATAAATAATAATTCGTTGCCAGATACTGATACAAAGCCTGAGTTAAAAACTCAGGCTTTGGTTCTAATTTAAAATATTGTTATAAAGAGCTGAGACTGTGTCATCGGAGCAAAACAGAGCATGAAAACGCTGATTATAGGGCCATCCTGGGTCGGTGACATGATGATGTCCCAAAGCCTTTATCGTTCACTGAAAGTTCAAAATCCTGATGTTGTAATAGACGTCATGGCCCCGGCGTGGTGTCGCCCGCTGCTGGCTCGCATGCCGGAAGTTAATCAAGCACTACCCATGCCCCTGGGGCATGGTGCCTTGGCTATTGGACAGCGTTATCAGCTAGGAAAACAGCTTCGCGACCAAAGCTATAAACAGGCTATTGTCTTACCCAATTCATTTAAGTCTGCGCTAGTCCCCTTCTTTGCTCAAATCCCAAAACGAACCGGCTGGCGCGGCGAGATGCGTTATGGCCTGTTAAATGACGTTAGGGTATTAGATAAAATCGCTTTTCCTTTGATGGTTCAGCGCTATGCCGCGTTGGCATACGATAAAAACGATATTCATAGTGCAGAAGATATACCTCAGCCTATTCTTTGGCCTCAGCTACATGTTAATCAACAAGAGATCGTTGATACCACGGCTAAATTCAATCTTTCAGGCGACCGTTTAACCATTGGCTTTTGCCCTGGAGCGGAATTCGGCCCGGCTAAACGCTGGCCGCACTATCACTACGCGGAGTTAGCCAAAAACTTAATCGACCAAGGTTATCAAATCGCCCTGTTTGGTTCGGCAAAGGATAAAGAGGCCGGAGAGCAGATTCGAAGCGCCCTTCCGCAGGATTTACAGCCACATTGTTATAATCTTGCTGGAGATACTCAGCTAGAACAGGCGGTTATTCTTATTGCGGGCTGCGCTGCTGTGATAAGTAATGATTCAGGTCTGATGCATATTGCTGCCGCACTCAATAAGCCACTGATTGCGCTATATGGCCCAAGCAGCCCAGACTTCACGCCACCATTGTCACATCAGGCAAAAGTTATTCGCCTTATCGAAGGCTACTTTAAAATTCGTAAAGGTGATGCCCAGCAAGGTTATCACCAAAGCCTGATAGATATCCTGCCTGAACGGGTTTTGGTTGAACTCAATATGTTATTAGCCAATGAAGGTCCTAAATAATGCGGGTTCTGATCGTCAAAACTTCATCTATGGGTGATGTCCTGCATACGCTACCCGCACTGACGGATGCCCGGCTGGCAATACCTGATATACAATTTGACTGGGTAGTTGAGGAAGGCTTTTCTCAAATACCTGGCTGGCATTCTGCCGTTGACCGTACGATTCCTGTAGCCATAAGGCGCTGGAGAAAATCGTGGTTTCATTCAGATACCCGTAAAGAAAGAAAGGCGTTTATTACCAGCCTGCAACAATATCAATACGATGCCGTTATTGATGCTCAAGGTTTGATTAAGAGTGCAATATTAGTCACGCGTAAAGCCAGAGGCGTAAAACATGGGCCAGACTGGAACAGTGCCAGAGAGGCGGTAGCCAGTTGGTTTTACGATATTAAACATTCAGTGGCTAAAAACCAACATGCGGTAGAGCGAACTCGGCAACTATTTGCAATGAGCTTGGGCTATGAGATACCAACCCAAAAAGGTGATTACGGTATTGCCTCGCGTTTTAACGCAACGCCTTGTGAAGATGCTAATCAATACTTAGTTTTCCTGCATGCGACAACCCGTGACAATAAACACTGGCCGGAGCAGCACTGGCGAGAGCTAATCGCTCTGACAGCGGTATCAGGACTAAAGATTAAGCTTCCATGGGGAGCTCCCCATGAACACGAAAGAGCAATACGTTTAGCCGAAGGCTTTCAACATGTCGAAGTTTTGCCTAAACTATCCCTTGGAGAAATAGCTCAGGTCTTAGCTGGCGCAAAAGCCGTGGTTTCCGTGGATACCGGCCTAAGCCACCTAACCGCCGCTCTGGATCGTCCGAATATTACGTTATACGGGCCGACAGATCCGGGGTTGATTGGGGGGTATGGGGAGAATCAGGCTGAAGTACGGGCGCCTGATAATAATTTATCATTGCTGGAAGCTCCAGCAGTTGAAACAAAGTTGAGAAAATTCATACAATGAAAACACTACATGTTATCAACTTAGGTAAGCTCGGTGGCGTTGAGAGACTTTTTCTTGAATATATCAATGGTGAAAATGCAAAGAATGACCAAATACTTTGTATTGGCGATCATATTGGTGAAGAAATATTCAGTCAGTTAAAAAATAAAAACATCCGTTTCGCGAATCGAATTTGTTCTACTTTAAAAATTAAATACCCTTCGTTTATTAGAAAGTATGTTCTAAAAAGAAAAATTGAGCAGGCCAATGCAGATTTGGTTATTGTATGGGATCTCGTTCTCAGCCTTCCGGCCAAACCTTCAAAAGGCAAAATAGTATATTATGACCATGGATGTTCATGGCGGTATAAGCATAATAAAAAGACGTTACAATTTTTTGCTATGTTAGATGGCTGCCTTGCTGCATCAATCGCATCAAAAAGAGTGATGCAATTAAGATTTAACTTACCTTGTGATATATACGTTATTGCCAATAGAATTGTCGTTCCACAAAATATTGATCATTCACCGAGAAATATTGGGCACCAAATAAGGCTAGGAACGGCATCCAGACTGGTTGGATTAAAAGGTATAAGCGTATCTATTCTTACAATCAAGGAATTAGTTGAACGAGGTGTGGATATTTCATTGGTTATTGCTGGGAAAGGTCCTGACCAAGAACATCTAGAAGAGCTAGTAAATAAACTTAACTTACAAAATCATGTTAAATTCTTAGGTTTTCAGAGTGACCTATCTGATTTTTTTAATAATATTGATATATACATGAGCACGCCTATAACGGAACCCTTTGGTTTATCCTGTATGGAGGCTCTATATTATGGTGTTCCAGTTATATTCCCGATGATAGATGGGCAGCCAGAAGTTATACTCGATAAATATTGTGGCATTGGGTTAATCCCTAAAGTTACACCTGAAGAACATTATGCAGATACAGGTATTAATGTTGATTTCCCACATGAAATCTATGATCCAATTAATGACTGTTTATCTGAAGCACTCGTTCTTTCTCATATTGAATGTGCAGATGCCATTGAAAATATAATTAACAATCATTATAAAGAATATAGAAAAAATGCATTTAATTATGTAGATGAATCTTTTCAACATAACAAATTCAAAGATGAATTACGCACTGCATTAATTACTATAAATCAGAAAAAAGAAAAAAGAAAACAAATATAATGATTATTAACATTAGTAGAGTTAGATCTATTTTATACACAACTACTATAATCTGTTGTTTATTAGCTTTAGTACTAGCCCCATTAGGCATATCTATCGGGCGAAAAATATTTTACTGGTCCTTTTATATTTCTCTAGCTGGTCTTTTAATAAATATCAATAAATCTTTTTATGAAATAAAAAAAGAAGATATTATCATTAGCATTTCCATACTATTATTTGGTCTAGTAAATATTTTATGGGTTTTTATCTATAAACCTATAGATGGCAATAGTCCAATTTATCCTATTCTTATAAGGATAGGGAAAATACTAGTTATGTCATCTTTTTTATATTTGTTCTTATCTAGTGAAAAGTTAAAGTTTAATATAAAAAACTATATATTATTAATAAGTGTTATTATAAATTTGTATGTTTTTTATGAGCATTTTTCCTTAGGAATTAGACGAGCTGAATTAGGAACCGAACGAGCTACAATTGCAGCCTATATAATTAGCATTATAAGCTCACTAACACTTTCAATTATATTTAAATTAAAAATAAGCTTCAAACCTTATATTGCGTTATGTTATTTTATTTTTAGCCTTTCTGCAATAACACTAACACAGACTCGAGCTGCTATTATTACATTTCCATTATTATCTTTATTAATGATAATAATGGACAAGGACATATCTAAAAAAAATCTAGCAAAAACCTTATGTATTTGTCTAATCCCATTAATAGGGCTATGTTTTTTATTTAAATCAACACTAGAATCCCGTTATAATGAAATGAAAAATGACATTTTTTTATATCAACAATCAAACAGTAATTCTTCAATCGGAGCTCGATTTGCAATGGTCATTTCAGGATTAAAAACTGGCCATGATAATATATATGGGCAATCGGCAGAAAATAGAACCAAAGAAATTAATCAATTAATCACCAATGATGGTTCTTTATTTGGAGCGGGAATATACACAAACGTTCATTTACATAATGAAATAGTAGATAATTTATCTATTAAAGGTATCTTTGGCGTTATCTCATTATTGCTTATCTATATGTCTTTATTATACTCTTCATTAAGAAATGGCATGAACATATCAACATTCATTATAACGTTAAGTATCATAATATATGGACTAAGTGATGTATTGTTTTTTAGTAAAGAATTCACATTTACATTTATATTATGCCTAATAATAAGTAATCTATTGGGTAACAAAAAGCCAAAGATTAATTATAATGAGAAATAACTTCTCACTTAGCATTATAATAGCGAGAGAGATATAATATCATACTTAAACTCGATAGTTTCTCAAGTGAATCATCATGTTCAAATTGTTATTGATGATGATTCCACTGGTAATTATGATGATATGTTAGAAAATAATTATTGGTCTGTTCTTGAGCCAATAATAGACTCAAGAAAACATGACCTTATTGATTTCAATTACCATCGTTTTTTTGATAAAAATGGGAAATTTAATATATTAAAAAAAATAAAATAACCAAGCAAGTAGATTCATTATCTGAGTGGCATGTATGGACTCAAATAATAAGAAAAGATAGAGCTAATTTTAAATAGAGAAGCGTTATGAAGATATGCTTTATACTCCTTATGCATATCTGCGTTCTGAGAGAACATTACCTCTAAATAAGGTGTTTTATTTATATCGAGATATCCCTGATAGTATTACTAGTAATGTTAAAGAAAGTAATATCCATAATGTTGTTTTTTCTGTACAAAAAATGATTAATTACATCAAGAAGACTGTTCAAGGGGATAGTCAGTATCTAAAAAACTAACAATACATATGTTAATTAATTATTTCAAAGAAGTAAGAAAGATGTAAAATAAGTTATATGGTCACTATAATTATAAAGAAGAAACCAGTAAAGATATAAGTAGATCACTATCACACTATGATATGAAATATATTAATTTCAAGACATATTTACAAATGAAATATAACCGCATAGATAAATTTACATCATGGATAAGATATATTTTAAAGACACACTAAACTCACAGTATATACATATACGATTGGGAGTTTAACTTAGCCCATTAATTTATACTGATAAAACTCAGCCATCGTCATCCCAATACAACGCTGGCTTAACCACTCGAATAATTCATCAAGATCTTGATAAAGCTGCTCTATAGCAGCCTGATCTTTAAACGTCGGGCTTCCTCCCGGCATAAACTCGGATGAGTGAAGCATAAACTCGACATAATCTTTGCCTTCATCAAGACACTGCTGGGCAACGAGTTTCATATCCGTGACGTTATTTCCACTAGGCCGAAGCCAGCGTGTAGAAGGCGGGCGCTTTTTTCCACGTAAACGATCGTAAATCAGCTTAAAGCCGTTATGAAATGCGCCATACTTTAGACGAGTACTCATCGGCACCTGTAGGAGAGTTGATGAACCGGGCTTAGCAATGTTATCCAAATCCATAAAATAGGCACCATCAGGAAACTGGCTGTAGTCCGTTCCACCATTCCCTTGTGGATTACCTTTAACACCACTCCAATCGACATAAGGTGTCACCGAGCAGTCAACCAGATAACCAAGCTGATGCAACAACTTGGCGTAATAAGCATTAAATGCCCAGCGCCCAGCCCGATGACTTAACATTTTTATACCAAATGTATTTTCCAATAACTCAGTCATAAAGGTGACTTTTTCCAGAATGACATTTTCAGGATACTCTATCAAATAGGGTTTATGGCGATTATCATCAGGAGTTAATGGATATATTGGCGGGCTATTCCATGCATGTAAGTGCATACCGACTTCTCCCTGATTGCGTTCAATAACACCTTTAGCAAAAGAGATATACTCGGGAGAAACGGCCATTTCATAGTTAGTCAAATAGGTTGGTTTGAATCCGTACTTTTCACAGATATCCTGAAAACGCTGAAGATATTTAGCATTCTCAGTAGAGATAACCTCAGGGGATCCCCATAAGTTATCACCTTCAGTATCGATTGAGATAAGAAAAGCCGGTTTTTTCATGAGAGTAATCGTTCACTATATCTAAAAAATAATGGGTTCCATGCTACGCATACCGACCATCCTATGCAATAACCATAAAATGGGGAATATTTGTCTACATGCTTATTTGTTATGACCAAGCATATACTTATAAGCTAGATTATGTATGAATATAGCTAAACCATTTTGCTACCATACATAATGTAATGGTTAAAAATACTCTGTCTATTCCCAAAAGGAGCTGCGCTTAATGAGCCAAATTCGCCTCGCTATTGTTCGCCAAAAATATCGCCCGGACGGCGGAGCTGAGCGATTCATTTCCCGCGCGCTGTCGGCACTCAATCAGCATAATTTATCCCTCAACGTCATCACTCGTGAGTGGCAAGGTGAAAAGAGCCCTGACTGGAATATCCTTACATGTAACCCGATAAAATGGGGACGCATTAGCCGCGAAAGGGGATTCGCTTTCGCCGCCAGAGCGATATGGGAACGAGAAAAATTTGACTTAGTACAAAGCCACGAACGCATTGCAGGTTGTGACATTTATAGAGCCGGAGATGGTGTTCACCGACAGTGGTTACAACAGCGGGCAAGAATTTTACCGAACTGGAAACAAAAATTGTTGTTTACCGATCGTTACCATAGATATGTCATGAACGCTGAACAAGAGATGTATACAGCGCCAGAGCTAAAAGCTGTTATCTGTAATGCTGAGATGGTCAAACAAGAGATCATCCAAAATTTTAACCTGCCAGAAGATAAAATAACGGTCATATACAACTCAATAGACCACAATCATTTTACTCCAGGTTCTGAGATTAATCGAATAGAGGTCCGGAATAAGTTATCGATCCCCTTAACAGCATCCTGTCTGATTTTTGTCGGTTCCGGCTTCGAAAGAAAGGGGCTATCCGCAGCAATTCAAGCTATCGCTAAGACAGATCATTATCTGATAGTCATCGGCAAAGATAAGAAAAGCAGTCAATATGAAGCTCAAGCGAAAACCCTTGGATGCCATAATAGAGTCCGGTTCTTAGGCATGAAAAATGAAACCCTGCCCTATTATCAGGCGTGCGATGGGCTCTTATTGCCGACACTTTACGATCCTTTCCCTAACGTTATTCTCGAAGCTCTGTCATGTGGACTACCCGTCGTAACCAGTACGACCTGTGGCGGTGCTGAGTTTATTAATCAAGGACATGAAGGCTACGTTTGTGATGCCCTTGATATTAATGCATTAAAAGATGCAATTACCGCTTTACCTAAAGCCGCCGATGCCGAAAAAATGTCACAAGCTGCGAGATGCCGAATTATGGATTATACGCCAGAAAATCTATCGCGCAGTTTGATTAATCTTTATGAAAAAGTACTACAAAAATGAAGCAACATATTTTATTTATTATTGACGGTCTCCCCGGTGGCGGAGCCGAAAACGTTACCTTAACCCTTGCTGCAGGACTGAGCAGTAAAGACTTCAATGTTTCATTAATATCCTTACAAAATAAATTGGATTATGTGATTCCCGATAAGGTTAACTACCAGCTTGTACCAGACGATTATCGAGGTCCGTTTAGAAAATTAACTGAGCTATCTCGCCGAGCAAAACAGCTTGATAAGGCGCTGGAATTAATAGAACTTAAGTATGGAAAACCAAGTTTGGTTGTTTCAAGCTTACACAAAACCGATCGTATTGTTATCAAATCACAAAAGTTAGCGACCTATAATGTCTGGCATTGTATACATGGGATGCTATCTAATTCTTATCTTGCTAATAGAAATAAATTTAGCTATTTACTCAAGAAATCAAAAATAAAACGCGTTTACAATAACCGGAATATTATTACTGTTTCATCCTCCGTTGCTGAAGATCTAATCAATAAATTTGACATTAAGCCTAAGTCAATAAAAGTAATATATAACCCGTTTGATATAGAAAAAATCAGAAAACTATCATTAGAAAATAATCCATTTGAGTCCGAAAACTATATTATTCATGTAGGTAGATTTCATTCAGTTAAGCGTCATGACAGATTATTAGAAGCCTATAGCCTGACAGATATTGCTGCAAAACTGATCATTCTTGGTAAAGGGGACTCTAGGGCTGAGGAATCGATTAAACGTAAAATTACTGAGCTAGGTTTAACCGACAGAGTCATTCTAGCTGGTTTTCACAGTAATCCATTGCCGATTATTCGTGGTGCTAAAGTCACAATAATCAGTTCAGATAGTGAAGGATTACCGACCGTTTTAATCGAATCACTAATATGTAATACCCCGATTGTTAGTACTAACTGCCCTGGAGGGGTCAGTGAAATCATGGTTGGTAATCTTAGCTACTATTTATCAGATATGAATGCGAAAAGCCTCGCCGAGAAAATATCTTTAGCCTATAACAACCCACCGGTTATTGAGGATAATATGATAGAAAAGTTTAGTTATGATAAAATACTCAACCAGTATATTTCCTTAATAAAATAATTAGATGCGTCAATTATATTCAGTTCTACTCTACTTGCTCCAACCCCTAATCTGGCTCCGGTTATACCTACGGGGCAGGAAGGCTCCTGCCTATAGAAAGCGCTGGGCTGAGAGATATGGTTTTTGCCGTGGAAAAGTTGAACCGGGCGGCATCATGCTTCACTCCGTTTCCGTGGGCGAAACGTTAACGGCAATTCCATTAGTCAGGGCGCTGCGTTATCGCTATCCGACCCTGCCAATTACAGTGACAACCATGACACCTACGGGCTCAGAGCGCGTAATGTCAGCATTTGGCGATGATGTGCACCATGTCTATTTGCCTTATGATCTCCCCGGTTCAGTCAATCGCTTTTTAAATCAGGTCAGCCCTAAGCTAGTCATCGTTATGGAAACGGAGCTTTGGCCTAATCTGATTCATCAGCTTAATAAGCGTAAAATCCCGTTAGTCATTGCTAATGCCCGACTATCAGAGCGCTCGGCAAAAGGCTACGCGAAGCTGGGCAAGTCCATCCGGACCATGCTACAAAAGATCACGCTGATTGCTGCACAGAATAGCGAAGACGGCGAGCGTTTTATCCAGCTAGGCCTCAAGCGTTCTCACTTAACCGTTACCGGAAGTTTAAAATTTGATATTTCAGTTACGCCGGAACTATCGGCACGGGCATTAACGCTCAGACGCCAATGGGCTTCCCATCGCCCGGTCTGGATTGCGGCCAGCACGCATGATGGTGAAGAAAGTATTTTGCTGGAAGCCCATGCGAAGTTACTGCAACGCTTTCCGGATTTGTTATTGATCTTAGTTCCTCGTCACCCGGAACGTTTTTCAACGGCACAGCAGCTAACAACTCAGGCAGGAATGCGCTATATCACCCGCAGCAGCGGCGAAATTCCTTCAGAGCAAACTCAGGTGATTATTGGTGACACCATGGGCGAGCTCATGTTGCTATATGGAATTGCTGATTTAGCCTTTGTTGGTGGTAGCCTGGTTGAACGTGGAGGCCATAATCCACTGGAGCCGGCAGCTCATGCGGTCCCGGTTCTTATGGGCCCCCATATCTTTAATTTCAAAGATATCTGTAACAAGCTGGAACAGGCTAATGGCCTGATTACCATTAATGATGTTGACTCGCTGGCAGAACAAATTACGCTATTACTGAGTGATGAAGAGTACCGCCAACATCGCGGGCAGCAGGCTGTCAACGTGCTGTTGCAAAATCAGGGGGCTCTGGAAAAGCTATTAGGGCTGCTAGAACCTTACTTACCTGCCCGGAGCCATTAACTCGTGGATAAGAAACGTCTGTCTGTAGTTGTTATTGCTAAAAATGAAGCAGAGCTGATTAGCGATTGTTTAATTTCTGCTGAGTGGGCGGATGAAATAATCCTGCTGGATGGCGGCAGTACTGATGATACAGTGCAAATAGCCCAGCGGCTTGGTGCAAAAGTCTACACAAATACACAATGGCAAGGTTATGGTAAACAGCGCCAGATAGCGCAAAGCTATGCCGGCGGTGACTATATCTTTATGATTGACGCCGATGAACGTATTACGCCGGAGCTACGTCTCTCTATAGAAAAAATCATCACGAGTCCGACACAAGAAAAACAGGTTTACAGCTGCGCCCGCCGCAATTTTTTTCTTGGCAAATTTATGCGCCATAGCGGCTGGTATCCGGATCGAACCATCCGTCTCTATCAAAATAAGCTGTATGGTTATAATGATAACTTAGTCCATGAATCTTTGGATTATTCAGATGCTCAGGTTATTCGCCTTGACGGAGACCTGCTGCATTTAACCTGCCGGGATTACTTTGTTTTCCAACGCAAACAGTTCAGCTATGCTGAAAGCTGGGCGTTTCAGAGCTATCAGCGTGGAAAAAGCGCATCAATGACGTCGGCTGTGGGCCACGGCTTAGGCGCATTCTTCAAAACGCTGGTCATCCGACGCGGCTTTGCTGATGGCAAACATGGATTCCTTCTCGCCTGTATCAACGCCCAATATACATTTAATAAATATGCGGCTCTTTGGACTTTAGGCCAACAAAAGAAGGCTGAAAAATGACCACTCATCAGGCGGAATTTACTAAAGCAATCTACCCGGGTACTTTTGACCCAATGACAAACGGTCATCTGGATATTATTACCCGCAGTGCCCGCATGTTCGATCACCTGATCATTGCTATCGCTAAAAGCCCTAGCAAAAATACCCTGTTTACGCTTGAAGAACGGGTGGCGTTAGCTCAGTCAGTAACGGCCCATTTATCTAACGTTGAAGTTGTTGGTTTCAGTGAGTTAATGGCTCATTTTGCACAAAAACAACGGGCAAACGTATTAATTCGCGGGCTTAGAGCTATATCTGATTTTGAATATGAACTGCAGTTGGCCAGTATGAACCGTCATTTGATGGCCGATCTGGAAAGTATTTTCCTGATGCCGTCAGAGAAGTGGTCATTTGTTTCTTCTTCATTAGTGAAAGAAGTTGCCCGTCATGGCGGCGATGTAACATCATTTTTGCCGCCAATTGTGGCACAGGCGCTGAGTAATAAACTCGCTTAGTCAGCGTTGGCAATGACGGCAAAAAAAGGTTGTCCTTTGCCCGTGCTTCTCA
The DNA here is from genome assembly GCF_000427805.1 of Budvicia aquatica DSM 5075 = ATCC 35567. Lineage (GTDB taxonomy): Bacteria > Pseudomonadota > Gammaproteobacteria > Enterobacterales > Enterobacteriaceae > Budvicia > Budvicia aquatica. The sequence goes on from NZ_ATYS01000005.1 coordinate 28,832, forward strand.
CTTTCAATCAGTTCCCCACAAGCATGGCAGGGTTCTCCGGTCCGACCATAGACCTGTAATTCTTGGGCAAAATAACCGGGTTTACCATCAGCCTGAAGAAAATCCCGTAACGTAGTCCCGCCCTGCTCAATTGAACGCTGTAGAACCCGCTTAATCGTAAGCGCCAGATTATCTGCCTCAGACCCTGTCAAGGTACCAGCGGCGCGCAGCGGCGATATTCTGGCTTCAAACAGAGATTCACTGGCGTAAATATTCCCTACCCCAACCACCAGTTTATTATCCATCAGCCAAGGCTTAATTAACGTCTTTTTGCCTTGAGATTTTTTTAGCAGATACGCCCCGCTAAACTCATCGCTCAATGGCTCAGGGCCTAAATGCTTCAAGGCGCTACAAGTCTCTAAATCATCAGCCCATAGCCATGCGCCAAATCGCCTTGGATCGGTATAGCGTAGAACCTTCCCGCCGGAAATCAGAAAATCAACGTGGTCGTGTTTACCCGCCTCCAGAAACTCTGGCAGAATTCTTACGCTACCGGACATGCCTAAGTGGCCAACAAGCCAGCCGTCAGGCAACTCAATAAGTAGATATTTTGCCCGCCGCTGAACGCTTAATACCGGCTGATTTTCCAAAGCAATAATCTGCGGTGAAACCGGCCAGCGTAATTTAGGCTGGCGGACAATAGCCTTAATAATTTTATGGTTAACCAAGTAGGGTTCAATACCACGGCGGCTAGTCTCTATTTCCGGTAATTCTGGCACGAAGAAATATCCTCTGATAATTAAGCTGATAGTTGAATCATACACGCAAAAGACAAAGTGATGGAAGGTATCACCACCAACCGGGCGATCGCTAATTTTAGGCGATAAAAAAACCCGGCCTAAGCCGGGTTTTGGTATCGATTTGTATAAGAAATTAAAATTATTTAATTTTAGCTTCTTTGTACAGAACGTGTTGACGGACCACTGGATCGAATTTCTTCAGTTCCAATTTCTCCGGCTTAGTACGCTTGTTCTTCGTGGTGGTATAGTAGTGACCTGTACCAGCTGAAGAAACCAGCTTGATTTTCTCGCGAATACCTTTAGCCATGGTTCAGTTCCTTAAAACTTCTCACCGCGGGCACGAAGATCGGCTAACACCGCATCGATACCCTTTTTATCAATTACACGCATACCTTTAGCAGATACACGCAAAGTTACAAAGCGCTTTTCACTCTCAATCCAAAAACGATGTGAGTGCAGGTTAGGCAGAAAACGACGCTTAGTCGCATTCATTGCGTGAGAGCGGTTGTTACCACTCACTGGGCGCTTGCCGGTAACTTGGCAGACTCGTGACATGTCAAAATTCTCCAAAAATCAAATCAGCTCGAGCTTCGTTAGGATGTTGGCTGCCTCGTCAGGCTTTTAGAGCCAATCTCAGCAAATTCCGCTGAGATGAGACGCTGAGTCAGGTTGTTGGAACCTGCTGAGATAGGCTCTTAATACCGCACCCGTGATCCTCAAAGGTGGCGTAGTATACGCTCTTAGCCTTTAGGGCTCAAGTGCCGAACGGACAAAGATCCCTCAAGATCGTAAAAAAATCCGTTAAATCCACCCGCGCTCAGCAAATGAGACGTACTCGCCGCGACCAATAACGATATGATCGAGCACCTTAATATCCAATACCGAGCAGGCTTTTAACACTTGATCGGTCACGCTACGGTCTGCCTGACTGGGCTCCACAACGCCGGATGGGTGATTATGCGCTAATATTACCGAAGCTGCATTAGACTTTAGCGCTTCACGTACAATTTCTCGCGGGTGTACTTCAACACAGTTAAATGTTCCGGTAAACATCTCTTTGTGATAAATCACCCTATTTTGGTTATCTAAGAACATCACAATAAACACTTCGCGATCCCGTTGGGCTAATAATCCCTGTAAATACTGACGGGTAATCTGAGGATTTTTAATGGTACATTCCTGCGCTAACTGATGACCTAAGAACCGCCGCGATAGCTCTACTGCCGCATGCAACTGAGTATATTTTGATAGCCCTAACCCCCGTTTCTGGCAGAAAGAGATATAGTCAGCAGACATTAATGCATACAAAGAACCGAACTCTTTTAACAGCTGCCCCGCCATTTCAGACACATTAACTCCCGGCAGGCCTGTTCGTAAAAATATTGCCAACAGCTCTTGGTCAGACAGCGTAATTGCGCCAAGCTTGAGTAATTTCTCCCTCGGGCCCTGCCCCTCCGGCCAGATATCTGCTCCGTTTTTTGCCATAATGTCCTCCTGTTTATCGGATACTGACATCTTGGTGAATAAATTCCGAGGTAACACAACGAGTTGTCTGTTATTCATTAGAAACGTTCCGCAAAAATAATTTTATTAGCTACACCCTGTGCGGTTTTTCTGGCATATAGATCCCCTTTGCTGAGGTTATGATAAAATCCTCACACTCATTTTAAGAATCTGCGTCATCTTCTGTTAAAAAATAGGGCGGTCACATGTCTATGCTAAACGGTAAGAAAATAGTTCTGGGTATCAGCGGTGGCATTGCTGCTTATAAATGCCCCGAGATTGTGCGCCGTTTGCGTGACAGAGGAGCTGAGGTTCGCGTCGTTATGACCGATGCAGCCAAAGCTTTTATTACCCCGTTAACACTACAGGCCGTATCCGGTTATCCGGTTTCTGATGACTTACTAGATCCGGCCGCAGAAGCCTCAATGGGACACATTGAATTAGGTAAATGGGCCGATATGGTATTATTGGCGCCGGCTACTGCAGATTTATTAGCCCGCTTAGCCGCAGGAATGGCAAACGATTTGCTAAGTACCCTCTGTCTGGCAACCAGTGCACCTATTGTGGCTGCGCCAGCGATGAACCAACAAATGTACCAAGCGAAACCAACTCAGCACAATCTCCAGTTACTGGCTTCACGGGGTATTCATCTTTGGGGCCCGGACAGCGGTAATCAGGCCTGTGGAGACGTTGGTCCGGGAAGAATGCTAGAGCCGCTGAATATTGTTGCCCGCTGTGTCGACTTCTTCTCCTATACTCAGGATCTCGCCGGAATAAATATCATGATAACCGCGGGGCCGACCAGAGAAGCATTAGATCCGGTACGATTTATCACTAATCACAGTTCGGGTAAAATGGGCTATGCGATAGCCAAAGCGGCGGCCGATCGCGGAGCGTCTGTCACCTTGGTCAGCGGGCCGGTTGAATTAACAACGCCTGCAGGCGTCGACAGAGTGAACGTCATCAGTGCGCTAGAAATGCGCGCAGCCGTTATGCAGCGAGCGGCTTCACAAAATATTTTTATTGCCTGCGCAGCCGTTGCAGATTACCGTGCAGAGCAAATTGCCAGTGAAAAAATAAAAAAACAGGGCGACGATTTACTGTTAAAAATGGTAAAAAACCCGGATATCGTTGCCGAAGTTGCGGCAATGACTGAAAACCGACCTTTTGTCGTAGGATTTGCCGCCGAAACACAAAATGTGGAAGAATACGCACGGTTGAAATTAGCCCGTAAGAATCTCGATCTCATCTGTGCTAATGATGTATCACTGTCAGGCCAAGGCTTTAACAGCGATACGAATGCCTTACACCTATACTGGCCAAATGGCGAAATGAGTCTGCCGCTGAGCGACAAATCTTTGCTGGGTCAAAAACTGATGGACGAAATAGCCAATCGCTATGATGAAAAAAATTGACGTAAAAATTCTGGATGCCCGTATTGGCAGCACATTTCCTTTGCCAACCTATGCGACTACCGGCTCTGCGGGTCTTGATTTAAGAGCTTGCTTAGATGCTGCAGTAACATTAAATCCGGGTGAAACTCAGCTATTGCCAACCGGCTTAGCTATTCATATTGCCGATGCCAGCCTTGCTGCGGTCATTTTACCGCGTTCAGGCCTGGGGCATAAACACGGCGTCGTGCTGGGTAACCTGGTTGGTCTGATTGACTCAGATTATCAAGGGCAATTAATGGTTTCTGTATGGAACCGTGGCCAGACAGCATTTGTTATCGAACCCGGTGAACGCATTGCTCAAATGGTCTTTGTTCCGGTGGTTCAGGCCGAGTTCAATATTGTTGATGACTTTGAAAGCAGCGATCGTGGTGAAGGTGGTTTTGGTCACTCAGGTCGTCAATAACACGTTTCTTTTCTGAATATATACCCAAAATCATTTATGGTGCAGGAAGGCGGCAAGTGAGTGAATCTCGATGAGCTTGCTTAGGTAAGTGATTCGGGCAAACGAATGCAGCCAACGCACCTGCAACTCGACGAATGACGGGTATAAAAATAAAATAGTGTGAATCAGCACCATCGCTGATTGCTTAGGAATGGGTGAAAGCCTGTTCCTTATTAGGATGTCATTAGGCATGGTAGAAAAAGTAAAGAAAAATCGCAGGGAAGACATACTGCAGGCTCTGGCACAAATGCTGGAGTCAAGTGACGGTAGTCAGCGAATCACTACGGCAAAGCTTGCCGCAAACGTTGGGGTTTCAGAAGCGGCACTTTATCGCCACTTTCCCAGCAAAATGCGCATGTTTGACAGTCTGATCGAGTTTATTGAAGACAGCCTGAATAGCCGTATTAACCTGATCCTGCAGGATGAAAAAGATACGTTTAATCGCGTACGCTTAATCATGCTTCTGGTTCTTGGCTTCGCTGAGAAGAACCCCGGCCTGACCCGCATCATGACCGGCCATGCGTTGATGTTTGAACAAGACCGCCTGCAAAGCCGGATTAATCAGCTGTTTGAGCGTATAGAAACTCAACTTCGCCAGGTATTACGCGAGCGTAAACTGCGCGAAGGACAGGCCTTTGCCTATGATGAAGGATTAATTGCCAGCCAGCTTCTGGCCTTTTGTGAAGGTATGATGTCCCGGTTTGTGCGATCGGAATTTCGCTATCGGCCTACGGAAGAGTTTGAAGCCCGCTGGCCAATGCTTGCCTTACAGTTACAATAACGACGAGTCTGCAAAGCAAGTATTTCCCGAGCAATGAAAAGGCCAACAGGTTTATCCTGCCGGCCTTTTCTATTTTAGCTAGCTAAAGAGAAGAATAGATTACTCCGCTTTAGACACCGCCCCATAAGCAGCGGCTTTCACATCACTACGTACATCCGCAACCTGTTTTTCCGTTACCGGAGAAGCCTGATTCCCCCAGCTATTACGAATAAAGTTAACCACGTCAGCCACTTGTTTATCCGTTAACCGGGTATCAAACGCAGGCATATTATAAGACGTAGGTGCTTTAAAGGTTGAGGGTAACGTATCCCCTTTCAGCACGATGTGGATCAGCGAAGTGGCATCATTACCAAGCAAGACCGGATTACCGGTAAAAGCAGGAAAAACCTCAGCATAACCTTTACCGTCAGTCCGGTGGCAGGCAGCACAGTTATCAACATAGACACTGGCACCAACGGCACTATCATCACCGTTATACAAGGCGTTGTAAGCCGCATCGTCGTATTTAAACGGAGTCTCGTTATATGTTGTTCCCGGCAACGTTTTGAGATAACGGACAATAGCCGTTAAGTCATCATCAGTCATATATTGCATGCTCTGGACGATAACATCACTCATTCCGCCAAACACCGCAGTGTGCTCAGTCCGGCCGGTTGTTAAAAACTGCACCAATTGAGCTTCAGTCCAGCTTCCCAGCCCATCCTTCAGGTCTCCGCGTAAGTTTTTAGGCACCCAACCGTCCATTGGCTCACCGCCGGATAAATACAGTTCCCCGTCTTCAGCCGTTAACGCTTTTTCCTGCATTCCGATACCGCGCGGGCTATGACAGGCACCACAGTGACCAAGCCCTTCAACCAGATAGGCACCGCGTGCAACAACAGGATCTTGATCAACCGGAGCCTTAAACTCTTTCACTTCAGGTGCAAAAGTCCAACGCCAGAAAGAAAGAGGCCAGCGCATTGAAAGCGGCCAGACAATATCGGTCGGTTTATTGGCCTGATTAACCGGTTTTACACCATGCATAAAGTAAGCATAAAGAGCCTGCATATCCGCATCGGTCACTCGGGCATAAGACGGATAAGGCATCGCCGGATACAGCGTAGAATCTTTGCCGATACCGTGACGAACGGCATTATCAAAGTCAGTAAAGCTATAATCTCCGATACCGGTCGACTTATCCGGCGTAATGTTAGTAGAAAAAATGGTTCCTATCGGTGATTCAATCGGTAATCCACCGGCAAACGGCTGACCGCCGGAAGCGGTATGGCAAGCCACACAATCCCCCGCACGCGCAAGATACTCTCCCTGCTTGATAAGATTTTCATCCTGATAGTTTACTGTTTCTGCGGCAAATGCCGGAGCTGCGAGGCCCATCGACAGGCCGGCAGCAAGAAGAAATTTTTTCATTTATCTGTCTCCTGTTATGCCTGCACCATTGGGCCCGGATTTGGGAGGTATTGCTCACGGATTGCTTTAGCTGACCAGTAGGTCAATGCTCCGATAAGACCGGTCGGGTTATACCCAAAGTTCTGAGGAAAAACACAGGCCCCCATAACAAATAGGTTAGGTACATCCCAGCTCTGTAAATACCGATTAACTACGCTGTTTTTAGGATCTGTCCCCATAATCGCCCCTCCGGTAGTATGGGTGGTTTGATAAGGACGAGTGTCGTAAAGTGCGCCGGGCTTTTTAGCATTGACCTTATAAGACTCCGGATTCATTGCCTTGGCTATCTCTCCCGCTTTACCGGTTGTGTACTGGGCCATTTTAATTTCATTATCGTGCCAGTTAAAGGTCATCCTCAACAACGGCTGGCCATTGCTGTCGGTATAGTTAGGGTCTAAATCGAGAAAACTGTCCCGGTAGGCCATCACTGAGCCGGATGAACTGATACTCATTGCTCGCTGGTAGCTATCCTGAACCGCCCCTTTCCACTCAGTTCCCCATGAAGGAGTCCCGGCGGGCACCGTTGCCTGCTTAATTGGTCGGCCTCCCGAGCGGTGGTGGTTAATATTAGCACCGCCGATAAAACCTAATGGACCATGGTCAAAATTATCACCGTTAAACTCATCAATAGCCTGACCGCCGGCACCGGTACCAATAAATGGATTAAGGGTGGTTCCCTTTGGCATCATAACGCTGACGGATGTCAGCATCTGATAGGCATAGTTTTTCCCTACCACGCCTTCATTAGTGATCGGGTTATAAGGTTGACCGATTTTCGATAGCAACAACAGGCGAACGTTATGCATCTGGAAAGCGCTCAAAATAACGATTTTAGCCGGCTGTTCAACTTCACGTCCCTGAGCATCGATATAAGTCACTCCGGTCGCTTGCTTGCCGGTTGAATCTAAATTAACCCGAATAACCTGAGACTGAGTACGTAGCTCAAAGTTAGGTTTTCTTAATAACACCGGCAGGATCGTAGTTTGAGGAGAGGCTTTCGAATACAGGTAACAGGCATAATGCTCACAATAACCGCAATAGTTACACGGACCGAGTCTGACGCCGTAGGGGTTAGTATAAGCTTCTGAAGCATTCGATGCAGGGATAGGGAATGGCTTATACCCTAACTCCGTAGCCGCTTTGGCAAACATCTGGGCGCTATAAACATCTTTTAATGGTGGAAGGGGGTAAGGTTTACTTCGGAAAGCTTCAAACTGATTTCCGCCCTCTTGCTTCTCACCGTTAACATTACCGGCTTTCCCCGATACACCACAGACATACTCGAACTGGGTAAAATAGGGCTCCAACTCTTCATAACTGACACCAAAATCCTGAATTGTCATACCGTCAGGAATAAAGTCTTTACCGTAACGTTCTTCATAGTGGCTACGAATTTTTAGCTCTTCAGGTAATGCCCGCCAGTGGAGACCATTCCAGTGAAGGCCGGCGCCGCCAACGCCCGTTCCCAGCAAAAAGGAACCGTGCTGGCGATAAGGCACGGCCTGTTCGCTCATGGTATGGCGGATAGTCACCGTCTCTTTAGATAAATCCTGAAATAGCTTACCGCGCACTGAGAACTTCAGTTCATCCGCCACGTTAGGGTATTTCCCGGCGGTGGGGGTATCCTGCATTTCACCGCGTTCCAGCGCTAATACATTTAATCCGGCCTCGGTCAGTTCCTGCCCCATAATGGCACCGGTCCAGCCAAAACCAACCAGCACGACATCAACAGCTTCTTTTTTTATTGTCATTTTTATTATCCCCGTTCCCCTGAGATAGATACCGGGCCTAACGGATAAGGCCGGTCAGAATGGTCTACCCAATCCATAAAGTCGGCCCGGGCGCCAGGGAATCCAACCATCTTCCACCCCACCATATGACGATTACCACCATACTGCGGATCGGCAAAAAAGCCTTCTTTAGTATTCGCTAACAGATAGGAAAAGAACGTTTTAGACGGCACTTCGCCCAGTTCGATTTTTCCGCCTTCCAGCTGTTTAAGAACCGAAACCTGCTGTGCTTTATCCAGTTCGGCAAAGGTTTTTTTAAATTGTTGCTGACACCATTTGTCACATCCGGAGATACCAAGGCGGTATAAACTCCTCGGCGCCAGCTTAAGCTGATAACCGAACTCAGGCGCGGACTCCGGGTGGAAAGGCCCCTGCATATACCACAATTCTCCCCGGCCATAAGGGGTATCCATTTGACGATCGATAAATTCAGGCACGCAGGCCTTAATTGCGCCAGCGCCGTATTCATCTTCAGGAATTAATAAATCACAGGCTGACTGAATAAAGGCCCATTCTTCAGTGGTAAAAAATGTGGGATTGTAGTGAGTGGATGAAGTCGATTGAGAGTCTGCCTGTACAACCTGAGTCACTAAGCTACCGCTGGCGATAGCAACAACAGGTATAACTCCCAACCCCTTGCGTAAAAATTCACGTCTTGAGTTGGAGTATTTTTTACCAAACATATGCTTCCTCAATATTATAAATTTTTATTAGCTTATTTTATGAGCTGCAATCATGATAATTAACATGAAATCTCAAATATAATAACGTTTTCATTACAACCCAAAAGAACACATTGTGCGTATTTCAGCAAAATAACCAGATTAATTGCATGGGATTGAAAACGATGAATAAAAAATAGAATTGAGGAAGAGTGAGTATTAAATAATATTTAATACAATAAGTTAAATAAAGATAATGATTTATGAGAGTAAAGAAATAGGCCAGAAAACGCCTCAGCCATCGAGCTTAAAAGCCAAATGGCTGAGAAATTTAAACCTATCTGGCTAGCAATCGCTATCAGGAAGCCTTGCGGGTCATTATCTCAATAATCTGAGTATCAGTCTGACACATACTTCCGCAGGCTAATGCGCCAAGATTAGCAATCGACTTATCCACGTCGCTTTCAACAATACCTTCATTACCGGTGACACAGCACCCGTCCAGCGCCATTAAAACGGCCTTATAGGCCGAAGAGGCACTGGTCGATACTTTCATGGCACAGCTGTTAGAGGCGCCGTCACAGATCATGCCGCTGACATCACCAATCATGCTTGAAATCGCCATTCCTACCGTATCAAAACGATCGCTTAGCAGCCATGCCATACCGGCAGCAGCGCCCATCGAAGCCGTGGTTGCAGCACACAGGGCCGACAGCTTAGGCAACTTAGTATGAATATAGATCGCCATCAGATGAGACAGCATCAGCGCCCGAGCCAGCTTCTCTTTATCTGCACCAACAAATTCAGCCACCACCACCACCGGCATCGTTGCCGCAATCCCCTGATTACCGGAACCGGAATTACTCATGGCCGGTAACAGTGCGCCCCCCATTCGGGCGTCAGAAGCCGATGTAGTCCGGATCATTATCTGAGTTAATAAATCGGGCGAAAGCAGCCCCAGCGACATCTGCTTTTGCAGAGTGGCTCCAATATGCAGTCCATAGCTGGACTTAAGTCCTTCAACCGACAGAGCACTGTTTAAGGCCGCAGCCTGCAGGATAAATTCCAGATCCTCAAACGGAGCATTGATAGCAAATTGATAAACATCATCTGCCCGGGCAGACTCCATACAATATCCCTGCTGATCCAGTGAGGTACCGGTCCGATCGGTTTCAAACAGCAACCGATCATTTTTCTCAATGCGTACGACATGAGTGTGGCTATCAGCAATACACACCCGAACTTTATCACTACCAGCATACAGGGTTGCTTCGGAATAAAGCGTTTGTGAGCACTCAGCAATACACACCGAGACCCGACCTTCTGCCAACATCACTTTCCCTTGGCTGACTGAGTCAGGGCTAAGATGCTTAAGGACTTCCAGACCGGCCTTAGCGTCACCGCCGATTGCACCCACTGCGGCAGCGATTGGCAACCCGACCATTCCGGTACCCGGCACGGTAACACCCATACCGTTTTTCATTAAGTTCATTGAGACTTTGGCCTCAATGCGCTCAGGCTTTTGTTCCAGATAAGAGGCAGCAATTGCAGAAGCCAGCGCCAGTGATATCGGTTCAGTACAACCAATCGCCGGAACAACTTCCTGCTTAACAGCCTTAATAAATTCGGCCCACAGAGCGGGGCTTTGTTGCTGGCTCATAATCTCTACCTTCTACAAACTACTTTTACAAAATCAAACATCGTGGTTAAACACACTCGTTTCCTGCCATCTGCCCCCTCTTAGTTCTTACTGTCAGAACCAAGAGGGAGCCAGAAACTATTTCTAGGTAAAGGCCAGGAATGGCGAGATGCACAACAGCAGGCCAGTGATGATAATCAGCATCAAAGACAGCCCCTTATACTTATGCAACGCCGGAACCCGATACACCAGATAAGCAGGGATGAGACAGCCGACCATACCGAAAATCGGGCTACAGATTGAGGTAAAGCTCAGAACAGGAGCATTCAGTACAATGGCGCTCCAGGCCAGCAATACCGCGAAAATCATGATGCCGTTCTGTACCCATTTTTCACTAATACGCTCTACCGGCATCATGCGCTGCAGAATGTTCATCACAATGCCCTGACAGGCCTCGCGGAAACCAAGATAGACACCAAAGAACGCGGTCATTACGGCGAAAATATTCAGTACTACGCTAACAACCGTAACCCACCCGCCGGGGAAGAACTGGGCAGCAATGGCCAGCGCAGAAATATTTTGCTCATAAGCTTTTACTGCCTCGTCGTGCCCCATAGCTAAGGTGAACGAAACCGCATAGAAAAATACGGTACAGAACAAGATACCGAAGGCGATATTCATCGCTCTCAGTGCCTTATGGCGGGCAACTTCTACCGATTTCTCTCTGGCACGATAGGAGATCACCATCGGGCTAAGAGTTTGAATAAACAGGATTGAAGTGAGGGTAAACGGCAGTGTAATAATGGCATTTTTAATCAGCAAGCCCAGAGGCGGGAGCTCACCGGCATTGTATAAATGCCACATTCCCACCATTGATACACCCAATGCCGCCACCACAAAAAGCTTGGTCAGCACCATAAAACTTGAGACTTTAAACAGCAGCTTTTCACCCCGGGATGAAATCGCTACCAGAATACAGATCAGCACTAAGCCATAGAATGGGTTTTCAGACAGCAGCGAATCAGTAACGCCGAAAGTATGCAGATATGAAGCACTGTCGTTGGTAATTGCGGTGGAATAAACAAACATCCAGATAACTAACATGATGAAATAAAGTGCACCGAGCAAAATTCCCCAGTTCTTACCTAGATATCCGGTAATGACGCTAGGGTAATCTTTACATTCCGGTGACTCCGCCAGCGTATTGATAAATAACCGTTGGAATAAATACATCGCAGGATAGCCAATAACGGATGAAAGCAGGAAAACCCACAGCCCCATCAAACCAACCTGCACCGGTAAAAAGACGATACCGGCACCGATAGCCATACCGATACTCATAATGACCCAACCGGCATCGGTACTGTCAAACTTAATGGCTTCACGCCACTCTTGTTCACTCATTCCTGCTCGACGGGCTGCCGCACAGGGCTCGCCGACAAGAGCATCATTTTGATTTGTTACCGTTTCCATTTCACACTCTCTTATTATTGGTGTTATTAAGATAGCTTCTTCTTAGTTTTGATAACTCTTTCTGCTTATTATCAATAAATTAGTGTTAATTAAAGCAGTCATAGGGGAGATAATAAATTTAGTTCTGTGTCTTACTACCTAATAAATGTTACTCGCCTGCTGATAGAAATTTCTTCCCTAATTAATAACCATGCTAAACATAAGGAGAATATATTTCTCCAATCAGAGCAATATGTCAGAAATATTTTCCATGAATTGGCAGATGAAGAGGTAATGAAGATGTTAAAAGAAGGCCGGTATCGACATCCACTTGAATTATAAAGAATTTATTATTTTCACTATCTACCAGCCGGGCATTAAATAACCTTTGATAACGCCAATATAAAAGATAAACAGGCGAGCTAAAGCAAATAATCAAAATGGGTTAGATGAAATTTACCGATAACTTTTGTCAGACCGATCACACTAAGATAGGTCAAAAATTACGCAACAACAGTTTATCCTGAAGTTTCACTCATCGAGAACGGTTATCAGCATAAAAAACTAGTGCCCGAGAAGTTACCGTCGGCATAGCCATTGTATGCTTTGAATTCCATAATAAAAAAGCCCTGAAGGTGTAATCCTTCAGGGCTTAGGCCAAAATAACTTTTAGCTATAACATCAATCTGTTACTTAAATTTCTGGAAGAAGTCATTGCCTTTATCATCAACCAGAATAAAGGCCGGGAAGTCTTCAACTTCAATTTTCCAGATGGCTTCCATATCCAGTTCAGGATACGCAATACATTCCAACTTCTTGATGCTGTTCTGTGCCAGAATCGCAGCCGGGCCACCGATACTGCCTAAATAGAAACCACCGTGCTTCTTACAAGCATCCGTAACCTGCTGGCTACGATTACCTTTAGACAGCATAATTAAGCTCCCACCGTGTGACTGGAAAGCATCAACGTAAGAATCCATACGACCCGCCGTTGTCGGGCCCAATGAACCGGATGCATAGCCTTCAGGCTTCTTGGCCGGTCCGGCATAATAGATTGGGTGATCTTTAATGTACTGCGGCAGGTCTTCACCTTTATCTAGCATCGCCTGTAACCGGGCATGAGCGATATCACGACCCACAATGATAGTACCGGTTAACAGAACGCGGGTAGAAACCGGATACTTCGACAGGTCTGCCAGAATCTCAGGCATCGGACGATTCAGGTTAATATGCACCGCATCGCCTTCACCAACGTTGCGGTACTCTTCCGGAATATATTTACCCGGATTATCTTCCAGCTTCTCGATCCAGATACCTTCTTTATTAATCTTCGCTTTAATATTACGGTCAGCAGAGCAAGATACTCCCATACCTACCGGGCAAGAAGCTCCGTGGCGCGGCAGACGGATAACGCGAATGTCATGCGCAAAATATTTACCGCCGAACTGAGCACCAATGCCCAGATTATGAGCCGCTTTTAATAGCTTAGCTTCCATATCCAGATCGCGGAATGCCTGACCACCTTCATTACCCTTAGTCGGTAGCGAATCGTAATACTTAGCCGAAGCCAGCTTAACGACCTTCAGGTTAGTTTCAGCAGATGTGCCACCGATAACAAACACCACGTGATAAGGAGGGCAAGCCGCAGTACCCAGGCTCTTCATTTTTTCAATCAGGTATTTTTCTAATTTCTCAGGCGTCAGCAGGGCTTTAGTTTCCTGGAAAAGCGCCGTTTTGTTAGCAGAACCGCCACCTTTAATGACACACAGGAACTTATACTCATCGCCTTCAGTGCTATATAAATCAATCTGTGCCGGCAGGTTGCAGCAGGTGTTGATTTCGTTATACATATCCAGCGCGGCGTTTTGCGAATAACGCAGGTTATCTTCAACAAAGGTATTAAATACGCCTTTAGATAACGCTTCTTCATCATTACCACCGGTCCAGACTTTTTGTCCTTTCTTACCCATAATAATGGCAGTACCGGTATCCTGACAGAAAGGCAAAATACCTTTAGCCGAAATTTCAGCGTTACGCAGGAAAGTCAGCGCTACATACTTATCATTTTCACTGGCTTCCGGATCCGCCAGAATTTGAGCAACCTGTGCCTGATGCGACGGGCGCAGTAAAAAAGAGGCATCGTGTAAAGCATGCTGAGCAACTAACGTCAGCGCTTCGGGATCAACCTTAAGAATTTCATTTCCTTCAAACTCACCGACTGAAACATGATCCTTAGTCAGTAAGTAATATTCTGTGTCGTCTTTTCCTAATGGATAAGTGTCCTGATATTTAAACTCAATCGTTGACATATGCTTCCAGCCTTTTATGTTTTTTGAAAAAATTAACCCGACATTGATCGTTATTTCTGATGTCTGAACGACGCCGACACCATAAGACAAGGTAACTATTTATACAATAATTTAACATTCAGGATGTGACAGGTGTTGTTTGAACAGTCTGAATACTCTGATTATTTTTCCTGACTTTTTCATTATGCGTCTGGCCAAGGCTTGATTCCATGATCCCGAACCAGACAACAACCATATACCCTAAATAATTCGAGTGACTAAGCGCAGATACGGTTTGAAATAGGAAGGGTATAAAAAGCGTGCGCCGGAGCGTCCCTAGCGCACGCTATTTTGCGGTTATAAGAAACCGTACATTCCGGCGAATATCCAACCAAATACGCAAGATACGCCAACCCCGATTAGGCCCGGCAGTATAAAGCTATGGTTGATAACGAAGCGGCCGATTTTAGTCGTTCCTGAACGGTCAAATTGAATCGCCGCCAGATCGCTTGGATAAGTAGGCAGAATATAGTATCCATAACAAGCCGGAGCAGAAGCCACGATATAGGCAGGATCAACGCCAATCGCTAACGCAACCGGAACTATCGCCGCCAAAGCGGCAGCCTGTGAGTTAACAAACTTCGAAACCAGCAGCAGGACAATGGCATAGGCCCACGGGAACTCCTTCACCATATCGCCTAAAACAGCTTTAATCTCTGTCATATGGGCGCCGAACATGGTTTCGGCCATCCATGCAATACCATATACCGCGACGATTGCGATCATGCCTGAACGGAATACTTCATTCTTAGAGATAGAAGCGGCATTCGTTTTAGTAATGATGATAATCAGAGCACCGGCTAACAGCATGAACATCTGAATGACCAGCACCATAGAAAGCGGCTTGTCATCAAAGGTCGGACGTAAGCCTTCAAATGCACCAAGAATAGCAACAACGGCAATTGAACCTAAGAAGATCCACATTGCCACCCAGTTTCTCATGGGTAATTTTCGGTCTAACAGTGTCGCAGTATCACCATAAACGTAATGTTTGTTCTCAGGGACAGCAATAAATGCCTGGAACTCTTCATCCTTATCAAGATCTTTGCCTCTGAACCAGCTAAAAATACCAATCGCCAGAATACCTAACAGCGTAGACGGAATGGTAATTGCCAGCAGGTCTAAAAACTGAAGATGCTTGCCATCAAAGGTGAAGTTACCGAGCATCGCAACCAGCGACACCACGGCAACCGACACCGGACTGGCAATTATCCCCATCTGAGACCCCACGGAACTCGCCGCCATTGGTCGCTCAGGCCGGATATTATTTTTAATTGCAACGTCATAAATAATAGGCAGGATGGTATAAACCACGTGGCCCGTACCACAAAGAATGGTCAAAACACAGGTCACAAAAGGCGCCACAATAGAGACATACTTTGGATTCTTTCTCAGTAATTTCTCTGCAATTTGTAGCATAACATCCAGACCGCCCGAGGCCTGTAAGGTTGCGGAAGCTGCTACCACCGCAATAATCACCAGCATAACGTCGACTGGTGGTTTACCCGGCTTAAGATGGAAAACGAACACCAAAATAACTAAGCCAATACCCCCTAATAAACCGAGAGCGATTCCGCCTTTACGCGCACCGTAAAATAGGCAGATCAATATAATGATAAGTTGTAAAGCAAATTCCATGAATACCCCCGCGAACATCAATAATGATTAAACTAAAAAAGAAAAAGATTTCTTAATACTCAATATTTTATTATTTTATTGTATAAGTGATATCTATCACGTTATTAACTTTCGTTTTCATTTATGGGTTGGTGATATCTTCTATCACTATCATATTAATTATCTAAGCAATGACGCAAAGAATCATTAAATCCAATGATTTACCTAGAGTTTAATAACATTATGACTATATAGCGTTTATTTAAATGTTTTATTGATACAGATAAAGTTTCTGTTATTAATTCTTAAAATATAAATACCATACTATTTTAATGAGATTAATTTAGATTGCAGTCTCAATTAAGGTGGGTTAAGGCGTTGTTAATGGGATGTTTTAATTAAACAGGTGAATAAACATAATAAATAATACAATTGACTGCTGAGAATGATAATTTCCGCAAATAATAGTGAAAGAATTAAATAATAAAATCTATCGAGTTAATTTTCATAAAACAGAACATGTTTCTTTTACATAAAAAGAAACCACCCGAAGGTGGTTGCTAAAAACGTCACGAGTATTAAAACGACCGCTAAATCTTGCAACCTTCACAATCATCTTCGCCGGATGTTATCTCAGGCACTTCATTTACTTTTTGCTCAGCTTTCTTCTCTGCGGCTTCCAGCTCAGCATCGATATCAAAATCGAAAATATCATCACTCATTGTTCATCCTCCCGGCTTGTAGAATTCGAATTATAGCGCACTATGGTGTCCCTACGAATAGCAAAAAGAAGGCAATCCTAGCCTGCTGAAATCGTGGGTAATTTAAACCATTTGTTTATACTCAAAGGGCCATATAGTATGCCCTTTCGACAATATTCATTTTAGAGAGCGCAGCATTTCAACATGGCACTGTTACTAAAATCCCTAATCGGAGCGGTGGTCGTTATCATCATATCTCTGCTGTCTAAATCAAAGTTTTACTATATTGCCGGGCTTGCTCCGCTCTTTCCAACTTTTGCACTTATCGCTCACTACAGCGTAGGGTCTATCCGCCCGACGGCCGACCTGAGAGAAACGATTCTGTTCACCGGGCTCGCCACTCTGCCGATGCTGAGCTATTTAGTTTCACTGTACATTCTGGTCGGCCACTTTCGGTTAATTCCATCATTATTAATGGCCTGCGTAGTTTGGGGCATAGCTGCATGGATATTGGTGACGCTATGGGGTTATGCCCACGCACAGTGATTTTTTTGGAACAAACAAAAGATGAAAGACCTCTCAACGCAAAACCTGCTTAAGCAAGCTTTAGCGTTACTTGCTGAGAAAAAACAGATTGATGTCAATGGATTACTGGTGATGCTTGAGCAAAACAACGCTAAGCATTGCCTTGAGCTATTGATTCTACTCATCGAGGAAAGTGAGTTATATCTGCCCACGCCAATGCGCATATCATTATCTGATATCGCAGCAAAATTGGGTTTAGACGCCAGTTATCGTAGCCTTATCGAGCGAACTGAATATAAAAAACACTTAGCTGAATACAGAAGCCATACTCCTACATATAGTGCTGTAGTCGGCGGCAGGTATTTTCAGGCAGTCTCCCATGCTTACCGCTATTTTTTGGAATACGGGCGACCTGAGGATACGGCTATTTCACTAGAAGACTATGAGCTTCATTATAACGTTTTTGAAAAGTATCACTGGATTGAAATCAGTATCATGCCAAGAATAAAACCGGGTCAAAGTTGGATGGATATCCCACAGGGTGGCCCGGGTATGACGCTACTTCTGTCATTAAAAAATTATCAACTCATCGAATTCTGGGGATTCAAATAATCCCCAGATAATCGGTCAGAACAATTGAATGCTAAACGGTTGCTACAACACCATAACCATCTCATGCCACGACATTCCGCCGTGATCTGACTCAGACTGTTTCACATAGCCGAAGCCGAACTTCTCATACAGTCCAACGTGTCGCTCTTTACACATCAGGTGAATAGTCTGTTTCCCCAGCCCTTTCATATGCTCAATAAAAGCCGTCATCAGCAAACCGGCATAGCCTTTTCCCTGATAGTCAGGATGGACCACAACCGACATAATTACCACGTTAGGTGCATCAGGATCGTGACCGACTAACTGTTTAAATTCTTCATCTGACATCACCACATCGTGGGCACAGCCGCTGTTAATAAAGCCGGCAACGCCATTTTCATTTTCTAAAACGATAAAGCCCTGCGGATAAACCCGGCTTCTTTTAGCTATTTTCTCTTTGGTCGCTGCTTCATCACCTTCATATGAGACAGTTTCTATCTCATAGCATCGGTCTACATCATTTTCTGAAACCGTTCTGATGACAGTTTGTTCCACAATCAATATCTCCCTTAATTTATGGTTTATTGCGCGTTAAACGCGCCATGCGCATTGCATCAACATAGTGCCCGTTTCTAAACGCGTAATCCTTAGCAATACCTTCATCTATAAAGCCAAATTTTCGGTACAGGCCAATCGCCGGTTGATTATCGGCATATACTTCCAACTCAATTCGGGTAACGGCCATCCAATTCTCGGCCAGATCGATCGCCGCAGCAAGCAGCACAGAACCGACACCCTGACCAAAAAAATCTTCGCTGACGCCCATGCCGATAGTCGCCACGTGGCGGCGACGCACCGCCGGTGATGCTGCCAGATAGATATGGCCAACAATCTCCTCGTCAACCAAAGCCACCAGGCTATGGCTGCCAGCGTCGGATGACTCACTCAGACGCTTTTCCCAAACGGCCGTCGCCGGGTATGGCAATTGTAAGGTTGCGGCATAAACTAGTGGCTGGGAATAGATGGCGGCAATGGCCGCGGCATCTCCATACTGAGTATGTCTGACGCTAATATTCAACTCGATACCTCCCGTTTGCTATGCAAACTCCAGCACCGTTCCAACGCCCACTTCATCAATGTCAACTCGTTTGGCTAAGGCCAGTTTAGCGTTCAGATCGGTACAGTGGCAGGGATAAAGGTGCTGAGGATTAATCTGGCTCAAATGGTCTGCCGTTTTAGTTAATACGTTTTCATTGGCATTCAGCAAATGGAAGCCACCAATCACCGCCAACACTCGGCTATCCCCGGTGACGCTGATGGCATAATCGACAATATTACAAATTCCCGAATGTGAGCAGCCGGTAATCACCACAATACCTTCCGCACTGGTATATACAATGGCACTGTCATCCGGTACCCAGTCGCCTACCCGCTCACCGCAGCAGTCAAGCGTTTCTCCCGCCGGCCGCAGGCCTTCAAAATCATTTAACCGCTTAATTTCACGGAGAAAAATCAAATTATCCGCGATGTAATAGGGCTGCTTAGTCTCAACCTTATTCAAATACAGGCTGTAGCAATCGGCAGGGAAATTAGCACCAATCGATTTATTACCGTCAAACTTAGGGGAAAATGCTGCAGGGTGAGCAACAAGATTAATTTTAGGTGCCGGGTTAAAGCTAATGCGATCAAAATGCTGCATCAGGTAGCCTAATCCCCAACTATGGTCATTATGTCCGTGAGATAAAACGATGGTATCAACCGCTTTTAAATCAAGTCCGAGGAATTCTGCATTTTTGATAAAGATATCTGAATATCCGGTATCAAAAAGAATATTACGCCCGCCAATTTCAATGTGATAACACACGCCCGGCTCGCCAATCAGGTACCGATCGATCAGCGTATTATTATCAAGTAAAACCGTTAATTTCATCATATCCCTCAGATTTATCATGACTGACGACAGCAAAAAACGACGCCCGTCTTATGAACCATTTAAGGCAATATAAAAACTATAGCGACTGTGCACAAGCAATAAAAAAGAAAACCCCGCGAGGTATATGCACGGGGTTGGTTTAACGCTTAACCAAAAGAATATCACTACAGCTTAATTTTTCGGCGCAATCTCTTTGCTATCTTTTACGTTAAAGTTTTCATTTTTATATTGCAGCGTAATCACCTGCATTCCCTGACTGTCTTTTAGCTGATAATCAGGAATACGCTTATTAAGAAAGGCTTTTAAGATTAACGGATGGGTAAACACCGCGACTTTACCGTTGCTGAATTCATATTGATAACCGATAGCGGATAAGAATGAATCCAAGCGATATGCGGCAATATCACCGCGCTCACCATCATCCGGTGACACAAATTGAATCACCTTATCTGATGAGAACAGATTAGCTGCCGCAGGCGTGCCGCTGCCTTTAATGGTCGCTACCTTCTCGGCTTCCCAATGGCCCAGAAAAATTTCATTCAGGTTTTTATCTTCAACCAAAGCAACGCCACTTTCCGGCAATACCGCCTTGGCGGTTTTATAACCTCGCCCAAGTTCGCTACTGTAAGCACCGATAAACTGGGTATTCTTTAAGCTGGCTTTCAGCTGTTGATTTGCCTTGTCGCCCGCAGGCGTAAAGTCTGAATCCGAGGTGCCTTCCATCACGCCTGCGCGGTTTAGTATGGTCAACGGATTCACCACTACGGTAATTTCGAGAGGCGGTAATGCCTTCTCTTTGGCATAGCCTGACTTCAGATAGTCACTATTATTAAAGTCCGTTAAGGTAAACTCACCGTCTTTAAGTTCAAGCACTGAAACGCTGGTATTAGACAAACCTGATAATGGCTGACCGGCACGATACTTCTGCAGGTAAAATGCCATGGATGAATGAGCCGTCACTAAAATATTACCGCTCTGCCCTTTATGGCGCTGAGCGATATCCCGCAGCGCGCCGTCAAAACGCTGAGAAAATTTATACATATTCTCGGCGTTAACCGGAGACTTAAAATTCGGGTCATTGTAGTGACCAAAATAGTACTCAAAATCATTACCTGAGTGGCCGAATTTCCC
Source organism: Budvicia aquatica DSM 5075 = ATCC 35567 (assembly GCF_000427805.1). Taxonomy (GTDB): domain Bacteria; phylum Pseudomonadota; class Gammaproteobacteria; order Enterobacterales; family Enterobacteriaceae; genus Budvicia; species Budvicia aquatica. Next base: position 49,626 of record NZ_ATYS01000005.1, read on the forward strand.
GGTTAGCTCTTCGATTCGTCCGCCTTCGGCATCGCCCCACGAGATATCCTTAAGATCTTCAATTTGGGTTACTTTCATATCCCGCCCACGCAGGATTTGATTAGCCGTCTCATAAGCGCGGCCAAGCGTACTGCTATAACCGGCAATAAAATCAACCTCAGACAAACCCAACCCAAGGCTACTGGCGTCGTAACGCCCTTTTTGGGTCAACTGCGCATTACCACCGCCGCCGATGGTCATCTCTTTGATATTAGAATAAGTCTGACCATGCCTGACTAAATAGAAACGCAGCACCTTTGACTGGTCAGTCGCTGCCTGCCCTTGGCCTGCACTACCAGAAGGTTGAGAAAAAGCAGAAGCCGGAGCCCATGCCACCGTCATAACAAAAATAAGACTAATCAGCGATTTTATTTTATTTTTCACCTGTTACTCCTTTTGATACTCATGATGACCATCAGATTGTTGATCATTTCTTGATTCTGATATTCCCTGCCTTGGTGATAAAAAAGGGTCCTTTAAGCTGACCGACAGGCATATCACCAGAAACGCCTGTCGGCTGAGGTTAACCAAACAGAAAGAGGAGTTACGAAGCCATCCCCATGCCGACAATATTGGCCGCCAAGATAATCACTAAACAGCCAAGACACAGTATTCGCACCGGCTTGCGCCCTACGCCTATCCACTCTTTGAGCAGCAGACCAACGATACCGCCGCACAGCACGTAGAAACTCATATGCAGCATCCAGCTCATATAGCCGTACTGCTCAGGCACGTTGGCGTGGCCCCATGCATAGAAGAAGAACTGGAAGTACCACATAGCGCCGCCGAGAATAGAAAACAGCGCATTGGTGATCAGCAGTTTTTTAGCCACTGAGAGGTCAGCTTTAATCGACAGATTTGATTTCACGGCCAGCCGGACAAAACAGAAACCGAGGTTAACAATCGCACCGCCGCCCATAATCACCACATAGCTAGGCAAGGCGACATAAAGCGGGCTAACGCCTACCTGCTCAGCGGCCTGATGCATGGGTTTAGCCGCATCCATTGCAAACGACATACCGGCAGAGAAAATGCCGCACATCACGGCCAGAATCAGACCCTTCTTTAAGTCGAACTCTTCCGCCTGAATACCCAGTGCACGTTCTTTAAGCAGGCCGGCATAGCTCACAATACCGACACCAACAACCGCTACCGCAACGCCAAGCAGCGTCATCTGGCCGCCGGACGTTGTTAGCAACAAATCGAATTTACCCTGTAGTACCGGCGTCATCAGCGTACCGATAATTAGCGTCACACCAATGGCAATACCGATACCCAAAGACATTCCGAGGTAACGCATGGTCAGGCCATAGTTAATATTACCGATACCCCACATCGCACCGAACAGGAACACCGGCATCAAGGTGGCAAAAGAGAAAGAACCGTAATAGGCCCAGAAGTCAGGCAGTAACAGATAGCTGACCGTCCAGGGCAGAATAATCCATGAGAAAAAACCACCGAGAGACCACATAGTCTCCCATGACCAATTTTTTACCTGTTTAAACGGTGCATAAAAACACGCCGCGCTGGCAGCCCCGACAAAATGCCAGAAAATACCAAGGAGAATAGAACCACTCATACTGGTAACCCTTTATTATTAAATATTATTAACAGCAGGGGCCGTAATCTGAATTACGGCATTATGAGTTCATGAGGAAAGCCCCATAACCACAGTGGTTACAGTTTAAAAATGAATCAATACCCTCAGCCTTTACGTGAGTGCCACTGTCGGTGAGGTGTTGGCAAAAATCAAAAGATAGGGGTGAGCGAAGTCACAAATTAGTGAATTAAAACAATAATTACTCCGAGAAAGGCAATTTCAAGGCTTGGATAAATGAAAAAACGCCATGTCATTTAATTCAGATTCAGCGTAAGTTTCATTTTGGAAAGAGTGTCTAAATATTCTATTTTCAACTGTCAGAAGTGCGGTTCAAGGTACCCGATTAATGGCACCTTGAAGACTGCGTATATTAAGGGTAACCGGGGGATTTACGTTTCACGAGCGAATACTTGACGGCTCCTTATTAAAAACGCTGATGCTAATCCAAATAAAAAACCTGCCTCAGCTCATCGCTGACCGGGCTATTGTCTGCATTCGACGGCATTACGTCCGACATATGTTTCCACCAGCGCTGACACACCTCCGTTTGAGCCACCGCATTCCAGCGCTCTTCTGACTCTATCTCAACGTAACCAAACAGCAGATGGCGTTTTTCATCAATAAAAATACTGTAATGGTGCGCCCCGTGAGACTTCAGCACCTGTGCCAGTTCAGGCCATATCGGGCTATGTCGCTGCTGGTATTCAGCGTGAGCATCCGGATTAACGCTCATCACAAAAGCTTTACGAAACATTTTAACTCTCCCGTTTCAGGCTAATAAAAAGCCGATGGATTCCACCGGCCCGGATTGATGACAAAGTGGTTTAATTTGATTCCATCACAAATTTCGTCCGCATAATCAGCACCGGAATATCAGTTTTTCCTAGCGGCCGAGGGACGACATGTTGAGCCTCATGGGATAAGCCGGTGGACTCCACCGGCCATCTTCACCACTTACAGCGCAACGGCGGCTGCCATCGGCGTAACCCCAAACCGTTTCGCCAAGTCAACCAACTGCTGCGAAGAAATTGTCTGTTTCTTACCGCCCATTGAGCGCACTTTCACCATGATTTCTGCCGACTTCTCGGCAGTATCGATCAGGCCAAAGGCATCATCCAACGTCGGCCCGGTACCAAAAATACCGTGGAACGGCCATAGCACCAGCGGATGATGCGCCATCTGCTCTGCGGTACTGGTGCCGATACCATCGGTGCCCGGCACCATCCAAGGAACAATACCTACGCCGTCCGGGAACACCACCAAACACTCGGTGCTGCCTTCCCAAAGTTCACGGGTCAGGACTTCATTTTTAAGTTCCAGCACATAGCTCAACGCAATCAGGTTGGTGGCATGACAGTGCATAATCACCCGATCGCTGCCATTGCTGAGCTTCATACGCACAATATGTGACTGGAAATGAGCGGCCAGTTCAGACGTCGGTAAACCGCCTTTATCTAAGCCCCATAAAATCTGATAGCCGTTGCCCTGCCCGTTAATCTGTAAAACCACCAGATTTTCAGACGGATTAATCTGCACGTTGCGGAAAAACTTACCCGAACCGGTCACAATAAAATAGGCATTAGCCAGCTCTGGCATCGGTTGAGTCAGCGGCTCCTGACGCGGCTGAGGGTAGAGATCTGACCGATAGGGTGCGACGTCTTCCGGTAATAAACGCAGGCTGATGTTGCCGCCGTTACGTTCATCCCAACCTTTCAGCCACATATCACCGGTGGCTTTAATCATGCCCTGCACAAACCATGAAGAAATAATATTTTGCATAATAAAAAACCTTAACGTTTGCTAAGAACAGATTGTTCGTATTGACGGACGGTCTGTAGCCATTCGCTACCCGCCGGTGTGTTATGGCGTAAACAGTAGGTTTCCCACACTGCCTGCCACGGTAAGCATTTTTGCTCTTCTAACAGGGCCAGACGGGCGGTGTAATCACCGTCAACTTCCAGCTGACGCAACATCTCAGTCGGCTCCAGTAAGGCACGCAGCAGAGCTTTCTTCATATTGCGGGTGCCGATAACCCAGGCCGCAATGCGGTTAATAGAAGCGTCAAAGAAATCCAGGCCAATATGAACGCGGTCAAACAGCTTGTTGCGGATAATTTCGTGGGCAATGGCCTGCGTTTCATCATCCAACAAAATCACGTGGTCGCTGTCCCAACGCACCGGGCGGCTCACGTGCAGCAGCAGATGTTTTACAAACAGCATAACGGTTGAAATTTTATCGGAGATAACTTCAGTCGGGTGGAAGTGACCGGCATCCAGACACAGCGCCGTTTCACGGCTGGCGGCATAGCCAAGGCAGAACTCATTAGAACCCACGGTAAAGCTTTCAGCCCCAATACCGAACAGCTTACTTTCCACGGCATCGATATGGTATTTCTGGTCGATCTTCTCGCTAATCACTTCATCTAACGCGGTCATCAGGCGCTCACGGAAGGCAAAACGGTCGACCGTCAGATCTTTCATTCCGTCCGGAACCCAAATATTCATCACCGATGCAGTACCCAGCTCACGGCCAAAATAGGCAGAAACACGACGGCTGGCCTGACAGTGCTCAATCCAGAACTGGCGAATTTCAGGGTTCGCATGAGACAGCGTAAAACCGTCTGCGCTCAGCGGATGAGAAAAACAGCTAGGGTTGAAATCCAGGCCCAGCCCCTGCTTACGCGCCCAGTCAACCCAGTTGCTAAAATGCTTAGGTTCAATTTCATTACGCGCAACCGGCTCATCGGACTCCAGATAAATAGCGTGCAGGTTAAGGCGCTTCGGCCCCGGAATTAACGCTAGCGCCTGCTCCAGATCGGCCCGGAGTTCCACCGCGCTACGGGCTTTGCCCGGATAGTTACCGGTGGCCTGAATACCGCCGGTCAATGCCCCGCCGGTGTTCTCGAAACCGGCGACATCATCGCCCTGCCAGCAATGCATCGAGACCGGTAGCGTATCAAGCAACTTCAGCACAGACTCCACGTCTACGTTTAGTTCAGCGTAACGCGCCTTGGCCAGATTCCAGGCCTGTTCGGTTGATGTTGTCATAGTAAAAATTCCTCATGAGAGTGGCTAAGCGCCTGAAAACGACGCCAATGTTGAGCAAAATCGGAAGGTTTGTTAGGGAGATAGCAGCAAAGCGGGAAGTTATCAGCCAGCACGCTGCGGTAGCTTTTTACATCGCTGACCTCATTCAGAGCCATAAGCTGACAGCCCAGATTTCCCAGCGTTGAGGCTTCGACCGGGCCGGCAAACACCGTCAGGTCGCACACGTCGGCACATAGCTGATTCAGGAACTCATTCTGGCAACCACCGCCGACAATGTTTAGCCGGCGTACCGGTTTTCCTTGCAGGTCTTCCAGTTCCAGAACCACCTGACGATAAAACATCGCCAGGCTGTCAAAAATACAACGAGCCAGCTCGGCCTGACTTTGAGGAACCGGCTGCTGATGCTCATGACAGGCTTTACGGATTTCATCTACCATCGACGTCGGATTAATAAACCGATCGTCATTCGGGTTGACCAAGTAGGTAAATGCAGGCAGTTCAGCGGCTTCAAGAATTAACGCCGGCAAGTCGGTTATCTGGAGCTCCTGACAAACCCGCTGTAGCAGCCACAGCCCCATAATATTTTTCAGCACCCGGTAAGTGCCGTTGATGCCGCCTTCATTTGTTACGTTGGCGGCCATGGCTCTGGCATCATTAAACGGCTGCGGGCTTTCAATACCCATCAAAGACCAAGTGCCGGAACTGAGGTAAACACAGCCGCTGGCCTTTAACGGTGCGGCAATAACTGCGCTACCGGTATCATGAGTAGCGACTGAGGTCACCGGCACTTTCTGGCCTGAAGGACTGGTCCAATGCCCGAGCTGATGCCCCGGCTGAGACGGTTTGGTAAACCATGAACGGGGAATGCCCAGATATTCCAGCAATTCTTGATCCCAGTCACCGGTCTCCAGATTAAGCAACTGGGTCGTGCTGGCATTGGTATATTCATGATTGAAACTGCCGGTCAGGCGATAGTGAAGATAGTCCGGAATCAGTAATAAATGTTCAACCTGAGGAATTAATTCAGGCTGTTGATCCGCCAGCGCTTTTAACTGATATAGCGTATTAAACGGCAGAAACTGAATTCCGGTTTTGCGGTAAAGGTTTTCCCGCCCGAGCTGATTAATCACCTGAGCCATCACCCCATCAGTGCGGTGGTCACGGTAGGCATAGGGCAACCCGACCCGGCGCCCCTCGCTATCCAGCAGAACGTAATCTACGCCCCAGGTGTCGATACCAATACTGTCGATGCGGATACCGGCACTATCGATAGCCACCAGCCCGTGCAAAATTTCTCGTTCGAGCGTTTCAAGATCCCAAGTGTCGTGCCCGTCTACCGGCGTTAGCCTGTTAACAAAACGGTGAATCTCTTTAAGCGTCAGACCGCGTGACTCAGCCTGCCACGTCGCCAGCATCACTCGCCCGCTGGAAGCCCCTAAATCAATCGCGACGATATTGCGTTCAGTCATAGCAACCTTCCCCTATTTATCTATGGGGGAAAGTCTAAGGAATGTGTTCAATCACCACCTTCCGGTGGTTGCCACTGGGCTACGGGGATTGGCAAAAAGACAAAGGCCTATGTGAAACCGATCACAAAAATAGCAAATGTATGCCACGGTTCGAGGCTGGTGACGTTATGTGACCCCCGCCACAATTCGGCCAAATAATCGCCAAATCTTAGAAAACCGAACGCTTTCGCACGATGTCGCGTCTTAATTTTAAGGCGAAGACAGGTCACTCCCTTCTAAGATGCAGACTCATTACGTTGAAAGGAGTCTCATATGACCTTACTGAAGAGTGATGGTTTTTTTGCGTCAGGAGCTTCAACCATCGCAATAGAAAACCGGGCCCCTCAATGTGTGTTTCCTGAACACAGCCATGACTTTTATGAAATCGTTTTGGTAGAACACGGCTCGGGCGTCCATATCTTTAATGACAGCCCTTACGCCCTGTGCAGCGGCACCGTATGCTTTGTGCGTGACAGCGATTATCATCAGTTCGAAAACGTCGACCAGCTACACCTGACCAATGTGCTTTATCGTTCGCCTAAGTCTTTTCGATTTCTGTCCGATATTGAACAGTTTCTGCCCGGCCATGGTCAGGATGAGAAGCAACAATCCCACTGGCAAATCAACCAGACCGCATTAAAAAAAGCAAAAAGCTGCATTACCTGTCTGGAAGAGAAAGCCGGCAGTACCGAGCTGGATGATATCGCCACCAATGAAGGGGTATTTTTGCAACTTCTGATGTTACTGCGTCAAAGCTGTTTTGAAACCTACAAACACGACAGTCGTGAAGCCTGCGTCGGTTCCCTGCTGAACTGGCTGCGCAATAATTACAGTGAAGAGATTAACTGGGAAGAGCTGGCCGATCGTTTTTCACTGGCATTAAGAACGATGCATCGTCAGGTAAAGCAGTACACCGGTATGACTCCTCAGCGTTACCTTAACCGCCTGCGCCTGTTAGAAGCCAGACACCGCCTATTTCAGACCGACGACAGCATTACCGACATTGCTTACGACTGCGGCTTTAGTGACAGCAATAACTTTTCAGTTCAGTTCCGGCGGGAGTTTTCCCTTTCTCCCCTGCAGTTACGTAACTCTATTCGTTAATCAACAATAACGGTGCCTGTAAACCATCTGCTCTCATAACAACCGGATATTAAAGAACAGATGGTTACCCTGATATTCAGAGCACCGTCAACGTCAGGCGACGGCAAATATGCCACACTGCCGCCTAAGGAGCACTAACAGGAATAATGGATAGCATGTCTCAATTAAAGCTGCATACCAGCGACTTCTTTTTCACTGATAATCATGCAGTTACTGTAGAGGATCGGCTGCCTCAGCCCATTTTTCCGATTCATACCCATGATTTTTATGAACTGGTTATCGTTCTGCGCGGCAACGGCCTGCACATCGTTAATGACGTTCCTTATTACATTACCTGCGGTGACCTGTTTTATATTAACGCCAACGATCGTCATGGCTATGAGTCGGTAGACTCTCTGGAACTAAATAATATTTTGTACTGCCCTGACCGGCTAAACCTATTGTCCGACTGGCCAAGCCTGCTTCCCGGTGATGAAAGCCATCAGGACCAACGCTATTGGCGACTTAGCGTTCAAGGGATGTCAGAAATCAGGCCGGTGATAGATACGCTAACTAAAGAGTGTATGAAGTCAGACAGACTGTCGGTCCAGCTCAGCGAATCGCTGTTTCTCCAGCTATCCCTACTGTTAAAACGCTATCGCCACCCGCCAAACAGCTACCAGTTAGCCGACGGCCAATTACTCGATCTCTTAATGCTCGCCCTGCATTCCGGAATCAGTAAATCCTTTCGCATGGAAGACTTCTGCCAACAGCATAGCCTTTCGCCAAGAAGCATTCAGGCGCTGTTTAAGCAACATACCGGCGTCAGCGTTAGCCATTATCTTCGCCAACTCCGGCTGTGTAAGGCCATGGCGATGCTCAGGCAAAAAACGTCGCATATCAGTGAAATTTCATCCGAATGTGGCTTTGAAGACAGTAACTACTTTTCTGCGGTATTTAGCCGGGCAACGGGCGTATCACCCAGTGAATACCGCCAGCGGTTCAGGTAAATGCCTTAAGCGTATCGCCCATCACGACGATAGATCTGGGGCAATAAATAATAGGTGTCATTATTCTGATATCTAATAGCATTTATCCTGTGAACCACATAATATCGACGGGCTATTACTCATCTAAGGCTCACTTTTACAGGGATTGAAAATGAAAAGTTTTAACGTCATCTTTATCGCCATATTTACGCTGATAGCCAGCCTGAATGTGGCTGCGGCCGGAAAGAGTCTGACCCTTTCCGGAGAGTACACCTATTACACTGATGAAATGAGTCTGGAGATGATGGGGCAGAATATCTGCATGTTTCCCGATGCCAATACCGCTAAATTAGTGCCGCGCCCAAAAGGCGATGCCCGCGATGTGTGGTTCTGTTTTACTGATTTTGAACAGGCCAGAGTTGCATTAGATATCCCTGAAGCTGCGCCAGAGAAAGGCTGTGGCTTTAAAGCAAATATCACGGCTGAAGTGAAAGACTATAGCGTTAACCAAGCAGAAAATGATGATTTTGACGTGGCAACTCTGGTTAAGGTGATTAGCCATGAAAAGCCGGTTGTTATTGAGTGTCAGCCTTAGGTCGATATTATTAGATAGCTTGGCGGCTTAATGCTTATCAGCTAAGCATGTCTAATACCTTGTGACTCCCCTCAATTATCCCCTCCCCTCATCCCCGTAAAAACGGGGATGAGGGGATAGTAGGCTTATATGATGCAAAAATGCTTAGCTGACAAGCGTTAGCACTGAGGCTGGCTCTTTATCAACCTAACCGGTTAACCCGCAGTAAAATTCAGCCACGAAACCGGAACCCATCTGAAGCGGCAGTTCTGACTTTCTTTATAGTTTGTGCGTTTACTATCCGATCGTTCGGTCAATCATCTATACAGAAAAAAGCGTCAACCCGACCTCTCCATTTCGACTATCAGAGACTGTCTGAAAAGCAGGTGATGTAACAACCTTATCTATAAATACCTCCAGACCGTTCAAATCTGAGCACCAAAGATTATCGCCCGGTATTTCAGTTAATCGTTCTTCAACCGGGAATTTAAACTGGAGCTTAAACTGCCACATTTTTGCCCGCGGATTGGCGGAGGATAATTGGCGGGTGAATGAGAGATAAAAGCTTTCTCCATCGCCCCAGTCATACACCCCATATTCAAATAACAGCATATCTTCATCTTTTTGAATATCGTATGTTTTGACTCTTTTTGTTTGATAAAACTTAAGAAACAGAGTGAAACCATCATTTACGCTTAAATCTGATAAAAGGCATCCTTCATCGACAACAAAGGTTTTAAAGTCAGCGTCTATTGTTTTTAATTTCACTTCGTTGTTATTTCTAAAAAACACGGGTTATCCTTTATTACACTACCCCGCCGTACTATTCGGCAGGGAAGGTTTGATTAATCCTTAACAACCTCAATTTTACTGATGGTCGCAACGTCATCCGGCATCGTCAAATCGAGTTTCACTTTATCGCCGACCTTGATGCCGTTCAACATGGTCTTATCCACAATCGGAAACGGCATAGTCATCTCTTCCCATTCAAGGCTTTCTATCGGTGGGTGGTGGATAATAATTTGGCCACGAGAAGCATCCACCTGAGTCACCGTACCGGTGGTATGGTGCATTTCAGGCACCCCTGAACTGAGCTGACTGGCACCTTTTTCATTATGATGGTGATCGCTGGTATGGGCCTGAAGATTAAAGGAAATAGCTAAAAAAGTGGCAAAGATAATGCTCGTTAACGCCTTTTTGTTATTCATTCTGATGTTCTCAACGCGATAGAAATCAAGGTACCGATATTAAAACCCATACCCACAGTCAGGACAATATTTTATTGAGAAAGATTATCATTTAAATTATGTAACGCGAAGAACCCTTAGCTGACTGGCATCAAACGACGATAAAGATTATTTAAATGGCGAGGTAGATAGGTGCGGATTCTAAATGCAACAACAGGCTACGGTTGGTTAAAAAGAACCCCCACCGGCCTGATGGGGGCTACAATGACTTATTTCTTTTTCGACAGGTTTAAAATGTCTTGCTTCATATCCGTCAGCTTTTTATCCGGATTCTCTTTACACAGCTTAATAAGCTGAGGAGTCAACATGGTATCAACCTCATTCAACGCCACATAATCCCCCCCTTTATATTCGGAATAGCTATTCAGCACCCAAAAAGCCACCGGCGTCGCTGCCTGAGGATCAAGATTAATAAACTGTTTACAGGTCATTCCATCAGGCGTTGTTGCAGCAAAAGAAGTTCCTGCCACAGCAAGTAATATTCCCGCCATCGCCATATTACGAATTGATTTATAAAGCATACCTTCTCCTTATTTACCGATTAAATATGAAAAATTAAAACTTATATCCAATTGACGTACACACATGACTTGTTATGGTTGTTTAAAACAAATCACACCTTTTTGCTTTAGCAATTTTAGTATGGACAGCAAAACTCATTCTGCCAATAATCGAGCATTAGCCTAAAACCATCATGTTTGTTGGGGGCTCGGTTTTACTTTATTTCCCAACATCAAACCTAACTCAACGGCAATAAAACCAACAATCAGGCTAATAACCAAATAGCCGACGGCTACCAATAGCTTAGTCGGATCTTTCATAATCTCTGTTGCTCCAAAAATAAAGCTGGAGAAGGTCGAAAGCCCGCCCATAATGCCGGTACCCACCATCAGGTAGACATATTGATTTATTTTATTTTTCTTGGATAACGAAGTGGCTAACCCTAACAAGAAGGCAGCGACAATATTGGCAATAAAAATATCCATCGGAAAGCCATCGGACAAGCTCGGGGTAGAGGCCATAATGAGCTCTCTGCACATCGCACCAAAAGCCCCGCCGATAAAAACTAAAATAATAAAATTCAGCATAATCTCTATCCTTACAAATAAGCTAGCCAGGCGCCAAATGCTGCCGCGAGCAAGCCGGTTAATACCGAAAGAATAAGGTAACCGCCCGCCATCATGCGTGCTCCGGCGCTAGCCAGTTTTGCGGCGTCGAGTTGCATACTACTGAACGTGGTGTATCCGCCTAAAACGCCGGTAATAACCGCAGAATTGAGAAAGCTCCCATAGCGGTGGTGCCACTCGATATTAAAGAGGGTGCTAAGATAACCAATAAGCAGTGCGCCGCTGATATTGATAAGAAAAGTTCCCAGCGGGAAGTTCCCCTTATAAACCTTGCCAACCGCTAAGCCAATCCACCAACGTAGCAGTGAGCCTAATCCACCACCGAGTCCTACCCACAGCACATCTATTGCCACCATAAGACACCTTCAATATTTGCAGGCCTTTAGACTTATTAGTTTAGTACAAATAGAAAAGTTGCCTTAGAATCAGGCCAAAAAGTAACCGGTTATAGGTATATTCAGAATATCGTCAGCACTAAAACAATGTTCAAACTATATCGTTCGGCCATTTGGCGTGGAATATCGGATTATTTCCATCACGTCGATATCATTAATCGATATGTGCTGGACAGTGAGTGGCTGAGTCACATTGAATTCTATTTTGTCCTGAAATGAGCAACAGCCCGAATTAGCCGCTATTTTGTCGAAAAGCCTTTTTTATAAAGTTTAATCCATTATCACAGCCAGCTTCCGCACGCCTTCAACCAGTTCAGAAGCGGGATGATCTGCAAAACCCAGCAGAACAGCCTGCCCGGTAGATTCTGTCTGACAATAGCGGGACAAAGGCTGTGCACCTAGCCCGACTTCACGGCACTTATCGATAATGTCCTGCTCCTGTAAATGGCCTGCCAACCAGCAAACAAGGTGAATACCGGAATCAGAAGGTTCAACCCGAAAGCTATTCGGCAAGTACAGTCGGATAGCCTCAATAAGTGCCTGCTGGCGCTCATAACAGGCCTTTCTGACTCGCCTGACGTGGCGGGCATAATGACCGTCGGCAATAAAGGCGGCAAGCGTGGCCTGTTCTAAATAGGAAGTGCGCGTGTCTGCGTAGTATTTTGCCAGCTTAAAAGATTCAATCAGATTGTTAGGTACCACCAAAAAGCCTAAACGGAATTCAGGGAACATCATTTTTGAGAAGGTTCCGGCATAAATAACCCGCCGCTGTTGATCTAACCCTTGAAGTGCCTGTATCGGCTGAGCGGTATACCTGAACTCACTGTTGTAATCATCTTCAAAAATCCACGCCTTATTTTCAGCGGCCCAATCAAGTAACGCCATCCGCCTGGATAAGCTTAGGGTTCCGCCGAGCGGAAATTGATGAGAGGGAGCGGTAAAAATCATTTTTGCCTGCGGCCAGCGTTGAATACCGTAGGCGATATCCATGCCCTGCTTATCACTGACAATCGGGCGAACTTTAGCGCCAATCGCGGTAAATGCCCCTAAAGCACCATCATAGCCGGGCTCATCGAGCCAAACTTCGTCGCCGGCTTGCAAAAGAACCTGTGCGGCCAGATTCATCGCCTGCTGAGTGCCGTTCACAATCACAATTTGGTCTTGGGTACAATTTAGCCCGCGCGTTGTCCGAATATAGTCGGATATCGCCAGCCTCAGAGGCTTAAACCCCAAGGGATCGTTTAACTGGCCCATTTGCTTGCGAAATTGCCGCCAGGTTCGCCCCAGCAGGCGTCCCCAAAGTTCATGAGGAAATAAATCGGTACAGCCAACCCCGATATTAAACATTCGGTTTTGCGTCATATAGGGTGCGGTTTTATCCCAGACCTCAAACATAGCCTGCATATGCGGGCTGATATTGAGGCTTGAGCCGTCGTCACCGCGATGCTCAGAATGAGCAACGGCCGGAATATGGATCATTTCATCAGGAATGATCGGGGAAACATAAGTCCCGGAGCCTTTTTTGCTAATCAGGTAACCTTCATCAATCAAACGCTCAAAGCCGGCAATCACCGAGTTTCTGGAAATCGACATCGTTTCGCAAAGCGTTCTGCTGGAAGGAAGCTTAGCGCCGGGTTTTAATTGCCCGTTAAGAATCACCGCCTTCAGAGCATGATGAAACTGCTCTTTAATCTTCCCGTTCTTAAGTAATAGACTGGGGAAATTAGCATCATGCTTTTTCATAAGAAAAGTGGCTCCATTAAAAATAAAAAAAGTGTATCTTATTAAGAACCACTATAAAAACTATCATTCAGCTTCTTAAACATTTAGCTACAGAGGTTGATATGAATAATAACAAACTGGCTGTTTCAGTAAGCCCGGTAAAGGAAGACGACTACGCCCAGTGGCTGCCTCATTGGTTAAGCTACCAGCAGTTCTACAAAGTCCAGCTTTCCGAAGAGATAACCTTAACCACTTGGAAACGCTTCTTTGAAGCTGGTACCCCGGTGTATTGCGCCGTTGCCAGAGAAGGTCAGAAAATAGTAGGTTTCGTTCACTATCTTTTCCATGCCTCAACCTGGGCTATCAATGATTACTGCTATCTGGAAGATCTGTTTGTTACCCCTGAAATCCGGGGCAAAAATATCGGTAAGCAGCTTATTGAATATGTACAACAGCAGGCTCAGCAGCATCAATCAGCCCGACTATACTGGCACACTCAGGAAACCAATTTAACCGCTCAGCGCCTGTATAATTGGATTGGCGAAAAACCGGGCATGATTGAGTACAGAATGCCTCTTTGAGTACTCAGCATGTTGGTAATGACTTAGGGATATTCTATCTGGTAAAAAAGAACCCCCTTACGCTAAAATAAAACCACTTGATCAACAGCCTAATAATGGTCGGTTTTTTCGACCATTTTTTTGCCATTATAAAAATAACCAACCCTTACATGGTCCCGATAGATATAAGTCCACCATGCTAATTCGGCACCTTTTCCGCATTCAGTTTTTCAATAGTATAAATATAGTAATATCAATAACCGGTAATTATTCTATCACCTGATAGGGGAAGTGTTCGCTGGCCTTTTTACTGGCTGAGTGGTTAACGCTTCGGCAGGATAGCCGTTATCAAGATAGGTCATCATATCAAAATCCATTATGTTATAACGATTAAGTTTATCACTAACATATTAATGTAATGTAAAAAGCTATATTTTCAATTAACATTTAAATTTTATTTTTACTTCTACATTAGTTAGCTATATATTACTTAGCTATATTAGTTTTTTATAATGCATTGGTGGACAACAAATTCCATCATTTGTAACACTTAAGTTTTCAATGCAAAATTTCTAACTGTAAATATAGCGTATTATATAATTAATAATCTGTTCTTCAGCTACAGCCTATTATTTCATGGAAGGGAATAATGAATAGAATTTTTAGGACGATATGGAACACGTCACTGGGTGTATGGGTGGCGGTGTCAGAAATAGCCAATGCTTCAAAAAATAACGTTTCTTCGAAGCATACGTTATCTTTATCAAAAAAATCATTCATTAACGCTTTCCCTGTATTACCACGGCAATTTAAGTTACATACTCTGGCTGTTTTATTCGGCGCAAGTTTTATCTTCCCTGCCTATGGGCAAATTACCACTCAACAGCGGGCCAATGCTAACAACATCGTGCTCGATCAGGATGTTAATATCTCGCTGGCGGCCAGCGGCACGCCCGGCTATGGATTATGGGCGCAAAACGGCGGCCAAATTAGCGCAAGTACCAATCAAATATCGGTGGCATCGGCACTGAGTTCGGCCCTTTATGCTGAATCAGGCGGCCAAATTGTACTGAATGGAACCGGTGGTGTCTTAGACCTTTCAAATCAAAACAGCGGCTCATCAGTGCCGATTATTGTGGCAACCGGAAACGGGACTAGCGTGGATTTAACCGGGGCAACCATTCACGGTAACACCAGCTCAGTCAATAATTTCACCCAAAGTGTGGTTGCACTGGCAGGCGCCAGCCTGAACCTGACTGACTCAACCATTTCTGTGGTTGGCGGAACTCAAGATAGTCAGAGTGGACCTGTGGGCATCTATATATCTGGTGTAGGTACCACAGCTAACCTGGACCAGGTAGAGCTTAATTTATCGACGGTATCCACCCGCGGCGGCGGGATGAGTGGCCTGATGGTTAATGGGCAGGCTACGGTAGTGGGCCATGATTTAACCATCAACCTAAGCTCGGGTACTGCCGGGCCGCAGGTAGCTATTGCCAGCTCTGGTAGCGGAACCAATGTGACTTTAAACAATACCACCCTGATTGGTACCGCAACCGCAACGGCTAATCAGATTATTACCGCTATGCAGGCGATATCCGGTGGAGCACTGACCCTTAACGGCGGCAGCATTAGCGGCAACGGGATCACCTCCGGATTAAGCAGCAACGGTAATAATTCCGTTCTGAACGCAAATAATTTTAATGTTTCAACCGCCAAATCTAATGGTAGCCAATTAGTCAGTGCGGCTAATGGCGGGGTGCTTAACTTTACCGGTGGTACAATAAGCAGTACCCCAACGCAAGGAATGACATTGGTATATGCTGCCGTGCTTAATTCCCGAGTCAACCTCAAAGATGCCACCGTTGTTATGCAAAAAGGGGGAGCAACTTCAAACATTAATGGCGTGGGGCTTTATATTCATGGAGCCGCATCAATTATTGCAGATAATACGCTTATTGATATCAACGCATTATCCGGTAATCTTCGAGTAATCGGCGCTACAGCAGCCCAGGGAAACACCGGCTCGCAAATTCAGTTGCTAAACGGCAGTAAAATTAACGTGGTTGGTGGATATTCGGCTAATTACGGGGGTTCTTATGGGGTACTGCTTAGCGGTACCGGCAATAATTTTACCGGTAGCGATAGTTCGGTAACGGTATCGCGCAGTAGTCCGACAGTCGGCCAAGGCGTGACTGGGATTCAGATTCAAAATGGCGCCACAGCCAGCCTAACCAATATGACGATTCAGGCCACCGGCGACGGCTCTCAGGCGGTAGTCGGCTCAGGCAGTGGCACACAGATTAACCTTAATGCCGGAAATACCATTACCACTAACGGTGCGAACGGGCATGGTTTAGCGGTGCTAAACGGCGCCACCCTCAATGGTTTAACTGCCAGCGGCACCACCATTACCACTCAGGGTTCTGGTGCAAACGCGCTTTATTTAGCCGGACCCGCCACCGCCAATAGCGTCAATCTGAATAATGTGTCACTCAGCAGCGCGCAAGCCAGTGCGATTAATATCGCCAGCGGTTCTGCAAATATTGAACTTAGCGGTGGTTCAGTAACTGCCGGAACCCGTCCATGGCTTAACGTTGCTGCCGGAGCTAGTGCTCAGGTTACCCTCAAGGATAGTCAACGGGTCACAGGCTCTACCCAGATGCTTGCCACGGGCACCAGCGATCTGTTACTGAATAGCGGTGCCACATGGGAGCTGACTGCCAATTCCCAGCTCAGCAGCCTGGCCTTTAATGACGGAAAATTGATTTTTTCCGCCAATGCGGCGATTACCACCAATAGCCCGGTAACACTGAGCGGAAACGGCGGCGAATTTGATTCTAACGGGCTGAACGTTAGCTTTGCTAATCAGCTACAGGGTAATGGCCAACTGCTCAAAAGCGGTGCCGGTACATTAACCTTAACCAGTACAGGCAGTTCTATAGGTAGCGTGGATGTTCAAAGCGGCGTGCTGAACTTCGGCCAAAGCGGTACTTTCTCTACTTCCGGCGATTTTATTACCCGTAACGGTGCGACCACCCAACTCGGGTTTATTCCGACTCAGATCAATGTCGGCGGCACCTTCACTCAAGAATCCGGTTCAACCTTAGATGTGACGGTTGGCGCCCGTCCCGATATTGTGGCGGACCATGCCATTCTCGATGGCGAACTGGTGATTAGCGGCTTTCAACGTGACACATATCCGGTTAAGGCCAGCGAGGTTGAAGCTAATCCTTACACCATAATCCACACTACCGGCCCGCTGGGTATTAGCGGTAACTTCACCAACCAGGTTGGATCCGATCTCGGTATTGATTATCTGCTTGAGCAAGGATATATCAGCGCTGATAACCAAGATTATAATATTGGTTTTCGTATGGCCTGGACTGATGGCGGGCAATCCCAAGGTAGCGGCGACTTTACGCTTAATGATGTCAACGACGCTTTTAATGTTGATTTAGCGTTACACAATCAAAGTGTACCATCCGGTGGTTTTGACAGCGGTTGGAGTGGTACCACTTTAACTAAAAAAGGTGCCGGTTTACTGGTCCTTTCTGCATTGAATACCTACAGCGGAAAGACTGATGTGATGGGCGGAAGTCTTTCTTTGGCTGGCAACGGAGATATTGGTGCCAGCAGCCAGCTTTTGTTATCCGGCAGCGATAGTCGGTTTGATATCAGCTATCTGACGGGTTCTTCAACCACCATCAATAATCTTGCCGGCGTTTCCGGTTCCCGAGTGACGCTTTCAGGCGGTAACCCTGCCAATCTTTCGGCCAAAACGTTGGTTATCCATAACGTCGCAAATGCCGACAGCAATGGTAATACCGAGTTTTCCGGCGTGATTGACGATGCGGGTTTGGGCAGTAATCTGACCAAAACCGGAGCCGGTTCGCTGACGCTATCGGGTGATAATACCTATACCGGTATGACTGCGGTTGATGAAGGATCGCTTTTTATTGGCTCGGGCGGGACCAGCGGTAGTTTGATGAGCGCTCAACTGACCATTGCCGATAACAGCACCGTTATTTTTAACCGCGCTGATAACAGTGAGTATGCCGGTTTAATTACCGGAAGTGCTGACAGCACCTTGATAAAACGTGGCAACGGCATACTGACGTTAAGCATGGCTGATTCACTGTTCGGGAGTAGTACGGTAGAAGCCGGTACGCTGCGGTTAAACCAAGTTGGCGTTATAACAAGCATTGGTGACTTTACCCTGATGGGCGGAGCAGCGCTCGATCTTGGCAATCCTGGTAGCTACTTAACCGTTGATAGCAATTTCAATATGCAGGATGGCTCAACGTTGAACGTATTTATCGATCCGAAGGTGGGCGTTCAGTATACCGACATTTATGCTCAGCAAGCACAGATAGGTTCAGATACCACGCTGAATATCGCTGGTTTCTCTGCTACCTATGGTTTACCTAACAGCAGTGATTACCATCTGACCGATATCACGGTACTTCACACCCTTAATGGACTGAACTTTACTCACGGCGCTACTGATTTTGCCACGCTGGGCGTAGGCGGTGCAGGTTCCTCGGTAGATTATTTAGTGGTTGAAGGTAAGCAAATTGGCGGAACCGACTATAACATCGGAGTGGGTTTATCCTGGTATGGCGCTCACTTCAATTTACCGGCCGGGTACCTGCCAACCGGTAACTTCACGTTGACCAATGTCAATGAGGTTTTTCAGGTTGATGCTGCACTGAATAACGAATCGAGCTATGGTCAGTCAGGAGATGCTGATTATTGGGACGGCCAGAGCCTGACTAAAAAAGGGCAAGGTACTCTGCTGCTCTCTGAAGCCAATACTTATACCGGCGATACGGTTATTGAGCAAGGCGGACTCTCACTATTAGGCAACGGTGATATTTCTTATAGTCGTCAGCTCAGCCTGAACGGCGCTGATGCTAATTTTAATATTAGTCAGGTTAATAGCGCCGCCCGCACGATACACAACCTGACCGGCGTAGCCGGCAGTCAGATTATCCTTGGTGACAAAACGTTGACGGTCAATAATGCGACGGATACGTTATTTAGCGGTGATTTTATTACGGCCGAAGGAAGCCTGAGTAAGACCGGAAATGGTGAACTGATTCTGGCTGGCTATACCGGCTGGACCGGTAATACCGAGCTACAGGCAGGTACCCTCACGCTCGACGGCAGTAACGGCGGGGCCCAGCTGGTTAGTGATATTATTGGCAGCAGCGGCAGCACGCTGAACCTTATTCACGGGGCAAGCCTGACCGGGGCTATCGATCCTGCCGATGTGAATATTGATCGCGACAGCCTGTGGAATATGACCGCCAGCTCTCAGGTTAATCATCTTACGTTGGCAGGTACTGTTAATTTTTCCCAGCCGGAAGGCCCGCTAAATGCCGGGCGAACGCTCAATGTGGCGAACTGGGCCGGGGACGGTGGCAGCATCAGTTTGTACAGTGCACTCGGCGGCGATGATGCCATCACGGATAAATTAGTGATTGATGGCGATACCTCCGGTTCAACCTTGGTTAAAGTGACCAATGCCGGCGGCAGCGGAGCCCAAACCTTAAAAGGCATTGAGCTGATTGAAGTAAAAGGCGCGTCGAACGGTGAGTTTGTTCAGAACGGGCGTATTGTGGCCGGTGCCTACGACTACTCGCTGGTACGCGGAACCGAAGACAGAGCCAATAACTGGTACCTGACGTCATTAGCGCCAAAACCCAATCCCAGCCCGGAGCCGCTACCGGAGATTAAACGTCCGGAAGCGGGCAGCTATATTGCCAATCTTGCCGCAGCCAATACGCTGTTTATCACCAGCCTGCACGATCGGCTAGGTGAAACCCAGTATATTGATGCACTGAGCGGCGAGAAAAAAGTCACCAGTATGTGGTTACGCAGTATCGGCGGACATAACCGCTGGCGTGACGGCAGCGACCAGATAAAAACCCAGAGCGACCGCTATGTTATCCAGATGGGCGGTGATATTGCCCAGTGGAGCACTGACGGCCTTGATCGTTGGCATTTAGGACTGATGGCCGGTTACGGTAATAGCCAGAGTAACAGCGGCTCCCGCCTGTCAGGTTATAGTTCTGACGGTTCCGTTGATGGCTATAGCCTAGGCATTTACGGCACATGGTATGCCAACCAGCAGGATAAATCCGGCCTGTACCTTGATAGCTGGGCACAGTACGGTTGGTTTGATAATCAGGTCAACGGCCAGGACATCGGTCAGGAAAATTATCATTCCAGCGGTATCACAGCATCGGTTGAAAGCGGCTATACCTTTAAGATGGGTGAAACGATTAACAGCGATAGCAATCGTGAGAGCTATTTTATTCAGCCCAAATTACAGGTGATTTGGATGGGCGTCAGTGCCGATGATCATCATGAAGCCAACGGAACCCGTGTCAGTGGAAAAGGCGATGGTAATGTTATGACCCGTTTAGGCCTGCGGGCTTATATGCAGGGTCATAGCGCAATTGACGATGGTAAAGATCGTCAGTTCCAGCCGTTTATTGAAGCCAATTGGATCCATAATAGCGACGATTTTGGCACCACCATGAACGGTGTCACCGTGACACAGGCCGGTGCTAAAAACAGAGGCGAACTTAAGTTAGGCGTCGAAGGTCAATGGAGCCCGAGATTAAATCTATGGGGTAACGTAGGCCAGCAGCTAGGTGATAAGGGATACAGTGATACCGCGATAGTCCTAGGGGTAAAATATAACTTCTAATGGCATCAGGTAAAACCTTGCCTCGCGCCGCCGGAAGAAAGTCATATATCGATACTTTTTTGCCGACGAAAGCAACGAGCGGCTTAAATCACGCAGCCGGGTATTCAAATGATTGTTGTAATGCATATATGAATTCCCGTAGAGCGCAACCGTCTTGTTCTTTACTGTATAGGAAACCAAAACCCGAGTTCATCCTCAATCCATTCGTTGTTCCCGGCGGCGAAACTCACTGGGCGATAACCCAACCGCACGATGAAAATCGCGGGAAAAATGGAGCGGATCATTATACCCCACCTGCCCTGAAATTCGGCCTATCGATTCCTGCGTCTCCACCAGCAAGCGGCGAGCCTGCGACAGGCGGTAATTTTTTAACCAGCGTAATGGGCTTTGGTTAAACGTCTTTTGAAATAAACGAAATAGTTGCGACTTACTGACCTGGCAATACTGCATAAACTTATCAATATCCCAGTCATCGCTGTAATGACTATGTATCTGATAAATGAGCCGACCAAGCCCGCGGTGAGTAATGACTGGAGACTTAGTCAGCTCGGAACTGCGATTCTCCAGCAAGGTAAAAATAAGTCTGGAACAAAGTTCGTCACAGTGCGCATCAGTCACTAAAGTGTGGCTTTTCATCAAGCTAAAAATATGGTGATAAATGTCAGTGACCTTTTCAGGATTGTCGAACTGGAAAACCGGGTTTTGCAGAACATCCAATATCTGCATGATATTACTTAGTTTTTCGCTATCAATGCGTAACCACAACATTTCCCATGGCTCATCTTTATGGGGGAAATGCTCATGTGGCCAACGAACGGGTAACCACACCAGACACCCTTCCTTCACTTCATAGAGGCTATGTTCTAACCGGACGAAACCGCTTCCCTTCAGGCAGAAAATCAGCTCATGCCCAACAACCGACTGCCGCCGCACATGAAAATTTTCTGCTGTCCGGATATGACCCGCGCGCAGAATTTGGTAATTCATCAAGGTTGAAAACTTATCTGACTCCCGATACCAGTTCGCCAGGACCTGTGTTTGTTGCGCGAGCTTTCCCATTCCAGATTTCCATTTTAAACAAGAAAATACTGCAGACACCTTAGCTTATCGTGGCATGAACTCGTGTCAAAAACATGTTATGTCGTCAGAGCACTGATAGATTTTTGAACAAGCTCACAACTTTGTTGATATGGAAATTCTGTCCATATTGCAGGGAATTCCAACTATCACGCTTGCTGCCAAAGCTGCCTAAAGTAAACGTCAGATTCACCGCATAACTAGCCGTGCGTTAACTTAGCCAACAGGAGTAGAAGTAAATGATTGATTTTAACGATCCCCGTCAGGTAGCCAAGGCCATCCAGTTCACTAACGTCAACCCAGATTTGACTCGTGAAGGACTCACCCAGCATCTGAATATTTGCCTGGAGTATCAGTTTGACGCTGCGATGATCGCGCCTTGTTGGGTATCCGTGGCAAAAGATGTACTCAAAGGCAGTGGCGTACGTGTTGCAACCACCGTGAACTTCCCGCAAGCCAATGACACCACAGCAATGAAGATTGCTGTGGTGCGTGAACTGGCTAAAGAAGGTGCGGACGAGTTCGACTTCCCACCAAATCCAGGCTTTTTACTCGGTGGTATGGATGATCTTTATTTCAACGAGCTCAAAGAAGTCACCCACGTGGCACATGATTTGGGCATGAAAGTCAAAGCGATGCTGGAATTTGGCTTCATTACCGAAGAAGCAATGAAAATCAAAGCCACGCGTTTTGCCTATGAAGCAGGCATTGATTGGGTGAAACAATCGAGTGGTTGGGGCAAAGGTGGATGTGCTGCAACCGTGGAAGATGTTCAACTTCTCAAAGCGAATATTCAGGCACCTTGCCGCGTAAAAGTTTCCGGTAAAGTCAACACGCTGGAAAAAATGAGAGAGATGTTCATTGCCGGTGCAGAACTGGTAGGTACCAGCTCAGGCCCTGAACTGGTGAAAGGTCTGACCGGGGACATCAACGCTTACTGATCGATGGAAGCCGTCGGCATCTGACCGACGGCATTCTCAATGAAAACAAACAGCACAATTAACGGAGTATGTGATGAGTGTATTTATTCTCGGTAGCTATGCGAAAGCATTGGTTATGACGGCTGACCGTATTCCACTGGCTGGCGAAACGCTAATTGGCCAGGATTTTCGCCAAACTTGGGGAGGCAAAGGTTCTGACATGGCGGTGCAAGCAGCACGCCTGGGGGCTGATGTCTCTTATGCGGGTGTGGTGGGTGATGATGCGTTTGGACATGAATTTGTCAGCCTGATGCAGCAAGAAGGCGTCAATATCCAGGCGCTGACACTGTCTGCCGAATTGCCAACGGGCGCCGGGCTCATCATTAAAGATAACGAAGCACGCAATATCATTGTTGTGGATATGGGTGCCAACAAGCTCTTTACCCCGGCGCTGGTAGATCAGGCGTTGCCACAACTCAAGCAAAGCAACGTTGCCCTAGCGCAGCTTGAAATCCCTCTGGAAACCGCACTCTACGGGCTACGGAAAGCGAAGGATTTAGGCAAAACAACGATCCTCAACCCAGCACCCGCCCGCAATTTGCGCGGCATTGACCTAAGTGCAATTGATTACCTTACACCCAATGAAACCGAAGCGCGCGTCGCGCTGGGGCTTGAACCAGATGATGCCCGCAGCAACCGGGAAATTGCCGATCTTTTGCTGGAAACAGGCTGCAAATATGTCGTGATGACATTGGGTGACGCGGGTTCCGCTGTTTTTAGTCACAACGACACGCAAGAAATCCCACCATGTAAAGTCGACGTTGTGGACAGTAATGGTGCTGGCGACAGCTTTAATGCGGCACTCGCCGTAGCACTTGATGAAGGCCAACCGATAGCCGAAGCCATCTTGCTGGCGAATGCCACTGCGGCCTTATGTTGTACCGACTGGGAGACTGTCCCTTCCTATCGCTACCGCGCAGATGTCGATGCCTTTATGAAAACCATGCTCGTTGCAGAGGAATAACAAAAATGAGACCCGATAGAATCTTACACCCTGAACTCGCCGCTGCATTAGCCACTCTCGGTCACACCGACATTGTATTAGTGACGGATGCCGGCTTCCCGATCCCACCACATGCAAAACGTATTGATTTGGGATTCTGGCCTGGCACTGTTGACGTACTGGAGATCCTGCGCGTGCTGCGTCAGGAGATTTTTGCCGAAGAAGTGCATTTTGCCAGTGAAGTGCGTGATTGCCATCCGCAGCTTTATCGTGATGTGCAAACCATCTATACCGGCTCCGGCGCGGAATTTCACGAAGCCAGCCACGAAACGTTATGCCACGACATTGCCCATCGTGCAAAGGTGGTCATCCGCTCGGGTTCATTCAATCCATGGGCTAATTTTGCGCTAGTTGCCAGCACCGATCCCTTTGCCTGGTTTACTGAACAATCGGGTGTGCAGCCCTTGCCCGCTTACGTAGCAAGACGCCAGCGTATCCGTGACAACGTAGTACCAGAACTTAAATAACAGGGAACGATCATGAAAGCAGCCGTCGTTAGCCAACGCCATCCCGGTAAAGTCGAAATCCAAAAGATAACGCTACGCGCGTTAGAGGCCGGGGAAGCTTTAGTCGAAGTGGAATGCTGTGGCGTATGCCATACCGATTTACATGTGATTCAGGGGAATTTTGGCCCCGTACCGGGCCGTGTTCCTGGGCACGAAGGTATTGGTATCGTGCGTGCTATCGCCAATGACGTCAGCAGTTTGCGTATTGGTGACCGCGTCAGTATTGCCTGGTTCTATGAAGGATGTGGAGTCTGTGAATACTGCGTTAGTGGACGAGAAACCTTCTGTCGTAAGGTTAAAAATGCAGGCTATAGCGTTGATGGTGCTATGGCTGAGCAATGTATTGTCAAAGCTGATTACGCGGTAAAAGTGCCTGCCGGGCTTGACCCATTAATCGCCAGCAGTATTACCTGCGCCGGCGTCACCACTTATAAAGCCATCAAAGTTTCAGGTACTCGTCCTGGTCAGTGGCTGGCTATTTGGGGTGCAGGCGGGCTTGGCAACATGGCGATTCAGTATGCACGCAATGTCTTTAACGCCCGGGTTATCGCCATCGATATTCAGGACGATAAACTTGCTCTGGCTCGTGAATCAGGAGCTGAGATAACGCTAAACGCCATGCGTGATGACGTGCCTGCGCGGATCCATGAAATCACCTCGGGTGGGGCGCACAGCGCCGTTGTCGTTGCCGTGGCTCGCACCGCGTTTAATCAAGCGGTAGACAGTCTCAGAGCCGGTGGCAAAGTCGTTTGCGTCGCCGTCCCTCCTGGTAACCTGGATTTGAATATCGTCAAAACTGTTCTTGATGGTATTGAGATTGTCGGCAGCCTGGTCGGTACTCGCCAAGATTTAGCCGAAGCCTTCGAACATGCGCTTGCCGGGCGCGTTAAGCCGGTGGTTCAGTCTCGTCAACTCGAAGAAATCAATGCCATTTTCTCAGAAATGGAGAACGGCAGTATTCGAGGTCGCATGGTGATTGATTTGCGCCCGCCCCTTTGTAAAAAACCGGACCTGGAACAGGAGTTGACCGCATGAAAATCACCGGCTGGCGCACGCTAAAAACTGTTCATCGCTGGGGTCGCCCGATTGGCGACGTTAACGGCACCGTTGAGTCTGGCGTAACAGAAGTTCCCCTGCTTATCCTGGAAACAGATGAGGGAGTTTCTGGCATCGGCCTCGGTGGGCATGCCGATATTGCACGCATCTTTCCGGCAATTGAGGGCGAAGACCCACGCGCGGTAACCGCACTTTATGACCGTATGCAGTCATGGGTATTTAAAAGTGGCCATGCGGGCAGTGTCTTTGGAGCAATTGGTGTGGTGGACATGGCGCTGTGGGACCTGAAAGCAAAACTGGCGAACCAACCGTTATGGCGGTTACTTGGCGCGCGTCAGCCCTTTGTTCCAGGTTATGCCTCCGGGCTGGATTTCCCTTTATCGCTGGAAGAACTCGTCAACTTGCACAGCCGTTTTGCCGAACGTGGCTTCAGTGCCTTTAAGCTGAAAGGTGGCCTTGATGTTGAACAGGATATTGAGCGCTTACGGGCAGTGCGGGAAGTGTATCTCCGCAACTCGCCGTCTCCCGCAATGATGATTGATGTGAATGAATCGATGAACGCCAAACAAGCGGTGCGTTATGTGCGACGCCTCGAAGAAACGCTTGACCTGACCTGGATTGAAGAACCTGTCAGACGTTGGGATGCAGCAGGCCACGCCCTTATTCGCCAACAAACAAACTGTGCTGTAGCGACCGGGGAAAACCTCACGGGTATCGAACAGTTCCAGCCATTGTTACGCGAACAGGCGGTAGATGTCTTGCAGGCGGGCATGTGTTGGGGAATAAGCCATTTCCTGCGCGTGGCAAACCTTGCTCATGCTTTCAGTTTACCGGTAAGCCCCGTTGGTTATAACGCAAACCCTGTTGCTCACGCTGCGGCGGCTGTTCCCAACCATATGAGTTGTGAAATACAGGATCTCAGTTTCCCTCTGGGCTTGCACGTTGACCAGCGCATCGAAAATGGCGGGATCATGCTGGGCAACACGCCAGGGCTTGGCATCACGTTTGATGAAACCACGCTTGCACAACAATTGAATGAAGGTAGCTGGACGCTTCCACAAGGGCCTCATGTTCGTCCAGAACGTTCCGGGCTGCGCTTGTCTCTCAGGGTTGAGCAAAATAATGAATGAACAAGGAACAGAAAAAATGAAAACAGTAGCTTTAGGGCGCACAGGCATTCAGGTTCCCGTACTGGCAATGGGTGCCGCCTCACTTGGCAGTATTTATCACCCGGTATCACAACAACAAGCTAACGATACGGTCACTACGGCACTTGAACACGGCGTTAACTATTTCGATGTCGCACCTTATTACGGTTTAACCAAAGCAGAAACCGCATTGGGTGGCGCATTGAAGGGTGTCCCACGTGCAAGCTATACCCTCGCAACCAAAGTAGGTCGCTATGGCGACAGCCAATGGGATTTCTCACGCGAAGCCACTTTGCGCAGCATTGATGAAAGCCTCGCTCGCCTGGGTACTGACTACATCGACGTCATTCAGTGTCATGACATCGAATACGGTGATTTGCACCAGTTAGTTGAAGAAGCACTCCCGATGCTTCGTGAACTCCAACAAAGTGGCCTAGTGCGACATGTTGGCATCACTGGCTACGACCTTGCACTGCTGGAAAAACTGGCTGTGGAGCAGAAAGTCGATACCGTCATGGCCTACTGTACCTGGACGTTACAGGACCGTCGGTTAGGCGATGTTGCCAGACGATTAAACCAGGCCGGGATCGGTGTGTTGAATGCCTCCCCACTTTCGATGGGATTACTCACTCGCGGCGGCGCGCCAACCTGGCACCCGGCACACGAAGATGTACAGAACGCCTGCCGCGCCGTCTCTGCATTGTGCGATCGTGAAGGCGTGAATATTTCTCAGGTTGCGTTGCAGTTTGCACTGACCACGGCGGCTGAACAGGGTATTGCCACCACCGTCATCGGCACCGCCAGCAAAGAAAACATGCTCGATAACATACACTGGTGTGAACAACCGCTGGATGCCGCGTTGCTGCAAAAAATTGATGAGTTGATCGCCCCCGTTCTCAATATTGGCTGGGATGTGCTGCCTGGCAACGGGGGCAAGGCCCAAAAATGACGCTAATAGACAGCCACCTGCACCTGTGGGACCCACGTATTCTGCATTACGACTGGCTTAGTGATGTTCCGGCGCTCAACCATCCACATTTGCCGGAAGATTTAGCCGCAGAAGGTACGGCCCCGAATGCCGCCATTGTGGTACAGGCAGACTGCGTAGCGGATCAGGCGCTGGCGGAGGTGAACTGGATTAACGGATTGGCAAAACATTCGCCTTTTCAAATTGCCGGTATCGTGGCCTGGGCACCGCTAGAAAACGGAACAGCGGCAATACCACTGCTACGCCAGTTACGCACCCTGCCGCGCGTAGTCGGTATTCGTCGCTCGCTTCAAAATGAGCCTGATGCATTGTTTTACGATACCCATTACCGCGCAGGTTTGCTGGCAGCCGCTCAGGAAGGTTTTGTTCTCGATTTATGTGTCCGGGCACATCAATTACCGGCAGTGCATCATCTATTGAGTTGGCTGTTTGCACACCAACCCAATGCCAGGGTAGTGCTGGACCATATGGGGAAGCCGGGAATTATCAACAACGCCTGGCAAGAATGGCAAGACGCATTCGCGCAACTGGCTGAGTTCCCTTCCCTGTGTTGCAAGATTTCCGGGCTACCTACCGAGGCGGACTGGCAAACATGGGACGATGAACAACTCGCTCCGTGGATCCATCACGCGATTAACAGCTTTGGACCTCATCGCTGTTTATTTGGGGGGGACTGGCCAGTGGTCAATTTAGCCGGGGGGTATTCTCGCTGGAAACAATGTGTCGAAAAGGCAATCGCCAATCTGCATGCCAGCGACAAACACGCCGTTATGGGCGGGAATGCTCGTAATATTTATTTATCAGATTCAGGAGGGGAATGACAAATAAGGAACAAGGTCTGGATGTCGTTTATTTCGCAGCACCCTACTGAAAAAAATAATTGAGGAAATAAGCATGTCTGATAATAGTAATGCACTGCACCCTACAAATGCAGGCGATAAGTTTAAAGATAAGGCATCAGAAAATACATTGCACGTAACCGGAAGAAGAAAGCGGATACTTCTTGCTTCATTGTTTACTAACTTCTTCGTATTACTGGCTCTCTATTGCGGTGTTATTTCTGTTTTATTACCTAACCATATAGCGCAAATCGATCCGGCAAATAAAGCCAATAACCTGGCGATTGTCATGACATCGGCGTTGTTATTTACCATTTTTGCTCAACCAATTGCGGGCGCATTATCCGACCGTTGCCGTTCAACCTGGGGGCGTCGTTCGCCGTGGATTGTTGGGGGCGCGTTGATTGGCGGTCTGGCAATTTTTGGGATTTCAATGACCACCACCGTTGCCGGTATCGCCGTGTTTTGGCTTATGGCAGCCGTTTCACTTAACTGTATGAACGGGCCACTCGCCACCGTAGTCGCAGACCGCTTCTTACCGGAAAACCGTGGTATTGCTTCTGGGTTTGTGGGGGCTGGCTCAACGGCTGGCGGTACGGTCGGTATTATTGTCGCCGGTTACCTGGCATATAACCTGCAACTCGGTTACCTGGTGTTTGGTCTTGCGATCATCGCTTGTTGTGTAGCGTTTGTCCTGATAAACCGCGAGCCCTCTACCCGCGCACTTGAAGTTGAACCATTCAAATGGGGCACCTTCTTCAAGAGCTTCTGGGTAAGCCCGCGCCAATATCCTGATTTTGGATGGGCGTTCTTTGGCCGCTTCGCCATGTTCCTGGGGTATCAAGGGGTTGTAACCTATCAG
This sequence comes from Budvicia aquatica DSM 5075 = ATCC 35567, assembly GCF_000427805.1. GTDB lineage: Bacteria > Pseudomonadota > Gammaproteobacteria > Enterobacterales > Enterobacteriaceae > Budvicia > Budvicia aquatica. The sequence continues at coordinate 78,697 of NZ_ATYS01000005.1, forward strand.
CTGTATATTCTTCAGGACTACATTGGTTTAAGTGTTAAAGACTCTAACTATGCCATCGGGACTATTTCGGCTATCACTCTGGTGACATTGTTGTTCTCCGGCCTGGTGTCGGGCTATCTTTCCGATAAGTATCAGCGCCGTAAAATCTTTGTTTTTGCCTCAAGTATTATGATGGCAATTGGCCTGATGATCCCGTTATTCGTGCCGACGCTCAACGGTATGTATTATTATGCGGCGATTATGGGTCTTGGTTACGGTGCTTATACCTCCATTGATATGGCACTGATGACACAGGTATTACCCGGTGGTGGAAAACAAGCCGGCAAAGACATGGGGATTTTGACCATTGCCACCGTGTTACCACAATCTTTCAGCCCAATATTATCCGCATGGTTATTATCAACATTTAACAATGACTATTCGACTCTATTTATTGCCGCAATCATCTTTGTTTTTGCATCATCATTTTTTGTATTACCGATAAAATCAGTTAAATAAAAAAACGTTTTAATTGCAGGCAAGGTCGCACTTATTAATAGGTGCGAGCGCCCTCGCCTGCGCTTAACGACAAGGAGTAGCACATGAGTAATATACGCCGTTTCGGCTGTGTTGTTCAGGTCAGGCCTGAGAAGCTGGAATATTATAAAACGTTACATGCCAACCCGTGGCCTGAAGTGAATGCCATGATTAAAGAGTGTCACTTACGTAATTTCTCTATTTATTATAAAAATGGATTGCTGTTCAGTTATCTTGAATATATCGGTGACGATTACGAAGCCGATCAGAAAAAGATGGCGGCGCACCTGAAAACTCAAGAGTGGTGGCAAGAAACTGGCCCGTGCCAGAAACCACTAGATGGAGAGCCAGAAGGAACGCTATGGGTTGAGATGGAAGAAATATATCACCTCGATTAACTGAAAAATAAATAGACCCTGCTCTTGCGCCATTTAACTGGCGTAGGGCTTTTCATTATCGTTTTATATCTGACAACCTATTAACGAGAATAATATGAAAATGATTTCTGCTGCATTTATAGGCTGCGGGCTTATAAATATATTATCGATTCCTCATGTCATTGCTGCCCCTAAATTAACCATCGAAGAACGCCTTAACCAATTAGAATTACGACTACAAAAAGCAGAATCCCGAGCCACTATTGCCGAGCAAAAAAATGAGCGATTACAGGCTCAAATACAACACAGCGAACAACAAGCTCAGCAGGCGCAAAAGATGACTCAGGATTTAGAAAAACGCACCAAACATATTGAGAAAGTCACCCCAGATGACAATGGTTATTTCGAACTGCATGGCTATGCACGTTCCGGAATGATGACAACGCAAAATGCACGTCACGCTCAGGGTGGCCCTTATTTGACTCCTGCCGGGCAAACGGGGGGCGCGGTTGGGCGTCTTGGCAATGAACCAGATACGTACGTCGAAGTTTATCTGGAGAAAAAGCAACGCCTTGATAACGGTGCAACAACACGCTTTATGACGATGATCGCCGATCAGCAAAAAAGTTATAACGACTGGACGGCAGACTCCAGTACCTTAAACGTCAGTCAGGTGTTCGCTGAAATAGCCTCATTGCCAAGTTTTACCAGTATTTTTAAAGACACCACGTTATGGGCCGGCAAACGAGTGGATCGTGACAACTTTGAAATCCCGTGGCTTGATTCAAAATTTATCGCGCTTAATGGTACAGGTGGCGGTATTTACGACATCAAGTGGAGCGACGACATCCACAGTAATTTTTCATTTATTGGTCGTAGTTTTGGTGATGTGGACATCGTAAATAATGACGTTCAAAACTATATCCTGACGGCAAATAACTACGTTGGCCCGGTGCAGTTATATATCAGTGGCATGAAGGCTAAAGATAATGATGAACGACAAATCCCGAATGGGATAAAAGTCTTTAATGCTGCAGACCAGGGTTACACTACATTACTGGGCTACAAAACCGATAGCTTCTATGGCCTGACTAAAGGTGAATCACGCAGTGCTATTTCCTGGGGGCAAGGCCTGGGTGCTGAAGTTAAAAATATCGGTACAGACCCTGCATTACTGTCGGATGCGAAAACGCTGCGTCTGGCCAGCTACGGTATCGTGAATCTCGCCAAAGACTGGGATTTTGCCCCTTCGGTGCTGGCCCAACATAGTAGCGACCGTTACGTAAAAAATGACGACTACAGCTGGGTCACCCTCAATGGCCGCTTAATGCAAAATATCACCGAAAACTTTGTATTAGGTTACGAAGCCTCCTGGCAATATATGGACTTAGACCCGAATGGTTATCTTGACTACCAAAAAGTCCACGGCAACTTTTACAAGTTGACCTTTGCCCCAACCTTCCGTGCTGACAATATTTCGCCATTCTTTAGTCGTCCTGAATTACGCGTCTTCGCAACCTGGATGAACTGGGATAAATCGCTGGATAATTACAGCCCACACGATACGCTCGGCGAGAAAAACTTTACTGCCGGTGGCGAGTGGAGTTTCGGTATTCAAATGGAAACCTTCTTTTGACAGAAACCTTGCCTCGCGCCGCCGGAAGAAAGTCATATATCGACACTTTTTTGCCGACGAAAGCGATGCTGAAGCCCGACTAAATTACGTTATCATCAATCCGGCGTGCAGGGTTAAAACTGCACGCCTTTTTATCAATCTCATCGCTGAAGCATCCGAAAGCTATGCTTCCAAACTCACGGCTATCCCGCCGCCATCAACAGTAGACCTATTTCTCCTACTTACGGAACTGGGTCACCGTATCCCATGCAACCTGCTGTAAAGCCCGAGCCGTCTGCTCAGTCATATCACTATCGACCGGCAGCGCTCCGCCAACCGGAGATTGGTCGTAAATAGTGGCAAACAGCACACAGGCAGCCAGATAGGTACCGGCTAACGAAGGATGATTACCGTCACTGTGATACAAATCGATCTCTGGATGGGTCGCAATGGCCCGGCTAAATGCCAGACCGACCGGAGCAACATATCCGCCGGTTTGGGTAGCAATATCCATATAGGCTTTCGCCAGTTTATCGGTCTGTTCTGGCTTGTCTTTATTGGCCCAGGTCATAAAGTACAGCACTTTAGACCCGGCCTGATGAGCGGTATCTGCCATTAATCGGGCCGAGTCGGTAAAGTACTTACGCGTCTCTTCTTTAGCTGAAATAGACTCGGTAGAGTTCCCCTGAAGCACAACAATATCCCACTTTTGCAGTGAATTCTGAAAGCTCAGGTTCGGAACATGCCAACCTAATCGCCCGCTGGAAATAGTTATTCCACGATACATATTGTCTTTAGCCCGATCGGCCAGCAACGAACGGCTTAAATCACGCAGCCGGGTATTCAAATGGTTGTTGTAATGCATATATGAATTCCCGTAGAGCGCAACCGTCTTGTTCTCTCCGTCTATTTTCGCCTGCGGCTGTGGAGCAATAATCGTATTCGCTTGGGCACTGACCATAGAAAGTACGCCACATACCAGTAATAACATGACTTTTTTCATAATAATTATCCTTAGAAGTCGAAACGCAACCCGACAATGACAGCATCATCATTAGTTTTTACATTTTTATCCGCCAGCTGTTTAATATAGCTCACCGACAAATAGGTATTTTTCGCCATGGTTAGCTGGGCTTCGGCTCTCCAGCCCTCTTTTTCATAGATATCTTGACCGTCTTCATCCAGAAAGCTATATCCACCCAAGATCTTAACTTTTTCAAACTGATATGAAGCCACCGAATCGAAGCTAACGTAATCATTGTCAGACTTATTATCACGTTCGATAGCGAGTTTTCCGGCCGTTACTGCCAACGACATCGCATCATAATCAAACTGTAATCCGCCCATCACCTGCTGATGTTTCTTACGGTCATCGGTGACCTTTTTCTGAATATTATCCTTACGATTAAATTCACTGGCAGCAATAGCCGGCGTTATTTTCAGATCCCCCACCTTTAGCATTTTACGATAGCTAAGCATCATGGCGTTATCCAGTACTTCATTATCACTATTACCATTACCGGCAACGTATGCGGCCCGAATCTGATGGCCGTCGAAATCACCATTCCACTGAAGAGTACCGTCCTGGCGATTAAACTGGTATGAAGTATCAATGGTACTAATACCGTAGTTATAAACGTTTGGCGTAAAGTTTTTATATTTATCCGTCATTCTCATTACCTGATATAACGGGTTCTGAGTACGCCCGCCAATTAATTCACCGTAACGGGCGTGAGATAATCCAAGCCAGGCATAACGTGCATCAAGATCTTTATCCTTTGTTTTATTATCATTTTTTTCAGTACGGACCTGCCATTCAAGGCGGCCAATCACTTTAGTCTCTTCTAATAATGAAAGATCGCGGGTGACATAAATACCCAGACGGCCACCCAATTGATTTCTCGAATCATTTCCTGCAAAAGAAGCATCTCCATGGGCAAACTGATATTCTAATCGCCCATAAATATCTAACGTAGTGTCTTTATCTTTATAGACATTTACGGCTAATGCAGATGAACTTATTCCCGCAAATAACATCATCATTATTATTTTATTTTTCATATTTAATCCATAAACAAAAGAGTGTAAAAAACCCCAACCACAAGGCTGTTATTTAATAAAAAATAATAATCTATTTTTATCGCCATTATTATTATCAACGAATAAAAATGCGGGGTACGGGAATATTTATTTCTCAGCTTGAAATGTGACAACCCGCCCATAAAACGAATTAAACCGGATTTAAATCACAATTTATCAGTTTACATTCATTATTAAACATTAAATACAGGGAGATATTTCTTACCATAAATTATATAAATAACAATAAGTAAACATATTATGTTAAGTTCGTCACGCTTTCAGTCATAAAATAGAATATTACGGGGGAAAACTATATTCTCATTTTTATCAATAAATATTTAGATCAAACTTCCCGCGAGTGATTATATATTAATAAAACCTATCTTATTATCGCGTAAATAAATCCCTTAATTGCCGAGCTTTTTATTTATATATTACGAATTCTGACACCCTTTCTGCCCATCCCCTGCCCGACTCCTACCTGTTACTTTTAGCCGCTAAAACGGCTTTTCTTCCCTTTCTCGTCATTCCATACAAATTATTGGTCGACCAATTAAATTGATCGATAATTAATCTACCCACCATTCATCAAATAGAGACAACATCAAAAAATCATTTTAATTATAATTTTCAGTCAATTACATCATTAACATTTAATCTAAAGAGCTTATTAGTTTAACCAATTATTACTTTTTCGTAACAAAGATCAAAAAATCATCTTTGTGATCCATATAACAGTAATATAAAAACTTGTTTGTATCATACCAACAATATTAATTGGCATGCCAATAATTGATTGTTAGTCGATCAATGGAGCTTAAATGAATACCAATATTGTTATAGGGGTCGATATCGGCACCACCGGGGTAAGGGCTGTCGCTTACCGGAACGGCAGCACCAAGGCATATGCGACGGCAACGGACGAATATCCGCTGTTTACCGACCAATCCGGAGCAGCAGAGCAAGATGCTAACTCTATTTTGGCATCAACTATCGCGGTCATTACTCGAACAATTTCGCTACTGGGAGATGAGGCTAATAACGTCAAAGGCATCGCACTCAGCGCCGTTTTTCATAGCTTTTTAGCCATTGCTGAAGACGGCCATCCGCTAACCAGACTGATGACATGGGCCGATAGTCGCAGCCAAATTTACCTCGATGAGATGAAAAGTAAGACCGATAGCGAACGGCTCTATCATCGAACCGGCTGCCCGCTACACCCGATGTATCCGCTGCTTAAAATTTTTTGGATGAAAAACAATCAGCCGGAAATATTCGCTCGCACCAAGTGGTTTGGCTCCATCAAAGACTATGTTTTTCAAAGCCTGACGGGAAAGCGCGTTGTTGACCGCTCAATTGCCAGCGGCAGCGGCTGTTACAACATCAAAAATTTGGAGTGGGACAAAGAAGTACTCAGCCTGCTATCGATTGATGAAAAGCAGATGCCAATAGTGGTTGCGACTACCCACTTCGAATCACTAACTGAGGCAATGGCAAAACGGCTGGGTTTGCAGGGACCGGTTCCCGTCATTATCGGAGCCGGAGACGGCATGATGGCGAACGTCGGCGTCGGCGCCATTCGCCCGGGGCAGATCAATATTACTATCGGCACCAGTGGCGCAATCCGTATGGCCGCCAAACAGCCTGAAACCGATATTAAACGCCGTACCTGGTGCTACAACATCACCGAAGATCGCTGGATGCTGGGCGGCGCAATTAATAACGGTGGTATTTCGTTTCGCTGGGCCAGAGATAAATTTGCTGAAACAGAACAACGAGTATCTGAAAAACTCGGGCTTGACTCTTACTCTCTGCTCGCCAGCTATGCCGACAAAGTATCAGCAGGATCCAACGGGCTGGTAGTACTGCCATTCTTTACCGGTGAGCGCGCCCCTTACTGGAATGCTGATGCCAGAGGCATCATGTTCGGCCTGACCCTAAATCATGACAAACGTCATATTATCCGCGCAACGCTTGAAGGCATTTGCTATCGCATGCGTAGCGTTCTGGAGTCATTGGAAGAGCTGACCGGAACCGCCGAGCAAATTCGCGTAAGCGGCAGTTTTACCCGCTCCCCCGTCTGGCTACAAATTCTCTCCGACATTCTTGGTCGTGAAATCTGCATTCCTGATGTTGATGAAGGTGCCGCCTACGGTGCTGCAATCTTCGGCTTCTACGCCTTAGGGCAACTGACCTCTATCGATGAAGCCAGCGACCTTATAGGTATTCATCAGGTTTACAAACCTAATCCAAAGCATCACCAAACTTACTGCGAACTCTACCAAATCTACGCTCAGGTTTATTGGAATTTACAGGATCAATTTAAGGCAATTTCATCATTTCAGCGCAATGAAATGCAGTAAGTCTCAATGAATATTTAATATTATCGGAGCTTTTTACTATGGCCAGAATCCTTACCACGGCAAGATCCTTTGCCGTTTGCCCAGCGGCACAACAAATTCTAACCGCTGCCGGGCATCAGTTAGAAATTATGACACCGTCCAGGCCCTATACCGCGCAGGAACTTTTGCCTCTGGTGGCCGATTTTGACGCCATGATCGTTGGGTTAGACCAAATTGATGAGCAGGTCATCAATGCGGGAGCCCCTTCATTAAAGGTGATTGCCCGTAACGGCGTCGGCTATGACAAAGTCGATCTGATCGCCGCCGGAAAAAATAACGTGATAGTCACAATTACTCCCGGTGCTAACAGCATTTCGGTGTGTGAACTGGCATTTTCATTTATCACCGGCCTCTCACGAAAAATCCATCTGATGGACCATAACGTCCGCACCGGTTCCTGGAGCCGAGTCCCGGGAGTAGAGATTGATGGAAAAACCATTGGCGTGCTCGGAACCGGCGCTATTGGCTACGAATTAATTAAGCGCTGTAGGGCATTTGGCATGCGGGTATTAGCCTATGATTTAAAACCAAATCAAGAGCTTATTGATAACTATCAAGTTGAGTACACCGATGATTTAGACCGAATTTATCGTGAATCAAACTACATCTCGTTGCACCTGCCGGCCACCGACTCCACCCGAAATATGATTAACCGCGAAGCGATTGAGAAAATGCAAAAAGGCACTTTTATTATCAATACGGCCCGCGGCGAACTGATTGATGAAGATGCACTTTATGATGCGCTCGATCGCGGCCATTTAGGGGGCGCGGGGTTAGACGCGTTCAAAGATGAGCCCATGACTGACCAACGTTTCTTCAAGCTAAATAACGTTATTCTCACTCCACACACCGGCGCATTCACCTCAGAAGCGTCAGAAAATTCGCTGATTATTGCGGCTCAGGAAGTGCTACGGGTACTGTCTGAAGAGCTCCCGCACTATGCGGTGAAATAGTGACTTTTATATCCGTAAATGCAATTAGGAGTAATAAAAAATGAAAGCGATTGTTTATCACGGCCCGAAAGAGATCTCGTTAGACGACGTCCCTGTTCCGGAAATTAATCAGGATGAAGTACTCATCAAAGTTCATTACGCCGGTATCTGCGGTTCTGATTTAAATATTTATGTCGGAGCCCATCCCAGAGCGAAAAGCCCGCTAATCACTGGTCATGAATTTTCCGGCGTGATCGCTAAAGGCAACGGGCACTTTAAAGAAGGAACGCCGGTTACCGTCCGGCCGCTGATCTCTTGTCAGCACTGTGCACCCTGTGAAAATGGCGTGAGCCATGTCTGTAGTAGCCTGAAACTTTACGGTATCGATACTGCCGGCGGCATGGCTGAGTATGTCAAGGTTCCGGCCAATGTTGTTCATCAATTACCTGCAGATATGCCGATGACTATTGGTGCATTTGTTGAGCCTTTAGCCGTTGCCGTTCACGCGGTGAGCCGGACTAATTTTAACGTTGGTGACTCAGTGGTGGTATTTGGTGCCGGTACTATCGGCCTTTGTATGGCCAGTGTTCTGCAGGCCGGGGGAGCGAAACAGATTATTGTCGTTGAAACTAACCCTTATCGTTTACAGCTGGCAAGTGAACTTGGGTTTATTGCGCTTAACCCGGCAGAAATTGATATCACAGCCCGCGTATCAGAACTGACTAAAGGCATCGGCGCTGATGTCGTGTATGACTGTGCCGCCCATCCGGTTGTTGCCGCATTGCTGACCAAGGTCGTGAAAGTACAGGGCATGATTGAAATCGTCGGTTCTTATAAGAAACCGGCCGAGTTCCAGCTGCTTGATATTGAATTTAAAGAGCTCACCGTCATTGGCACTCGTGTCTATACCAAGCGTGATTTCAATACCGCTATCAACCTGATTTCAAAAGGTTTCCCTTATGAGCGGTTGATTACTGTTTATTCCCCTGAGCAGGCCAAAGACGGCTTCGATATGTGCTTGAATGGCGGCGATGTCATTAAAGTCATGTATGAGTTTGTATAGCCAATCTATATGAAAAATAATATCAATGAGGCATAAGAATGAAAAGTAATCCATTTGATTTATCAGGTAAAAATGCAATCGTCACCGGCGGTTCAAGAGGCTTAGGTAAAGCATTCGCTGAAAGTCTGGCTAATGCCGGAGCCAATATCATTATTGTTGATGTCGATCGCAATGAACAAACCGAAAAAGAGATTAAGGCTTACGGCGTTTCTTGCGAAAGCATTACCTTTGATTTAGCTAACTTTGAACAATATGACGATCTGGTAAATAGCATCGTTAATAAGTATCAGCATATTGATATTTTGGTCAACAATGCCGGCGTTCAGCGTCGTCACCCTTCCGTCGACTTCCCTAAATCTGACTGGGACTTAGTGCTTAACGTTAATCTAAACGCGGTCTTCTTTATGTGTCAGGCATTCGGTCGCCACATGATTAAACAGGGTCAGGGCAAAATTATTAATATCGCCTCATTGCTGGCATTCCAGGGCGGATTTACCATTCCGGCCTATACCGCGGCAAAATCAGCCGTAATGGGTTTCTCTAAATCATTATCAAATGAATGGGCCTCCAAGGGTATTAACGTTAACTGTATTGCCCCCGGCTATATTGCAACCGAAATGAATATTCCATTAATGAATGATGAAACGCGTAATCGTCAAATTATGGAAAGAATACCTGCCGGTCGCTGGGGTCAGCCGTCTGATTTAGGTGGTGCTGCGGTATTCTTAGCCTCGCCGGCATCTGATTATATTGACGGACATACCATTGTGGTCGACGGCGGCTGGATGGGCCGCTAACCGGGGCTTCGCCTTAAAAATTTAAAACAATAAACATAACCTTAAATGTTGTTATTCATCCTACATAAGGTGAATAACAACAGATTTTAATAAGTCCTATTTAAAGGGAAATAACATGCCTATATTAATTGTTATTGCAGGCGTTGCATTATTACTTATCCTTATGATGCGGTTCAAAATCCATTGTTTTATTGCGTTGATCCTCGTCGCATTATTTGTTGGTTTATTACAGGGAATGTCGATTGTTGGCGTTCTGAACTCGGTTAAAAGCGGTGTTGGCGGCACCTTAAGTAATTTAGCCCTGATTATGGGATTTGGTGCCATGCTGGGTAAATTACTCGGCGACTGCGGCGGAGCCCAACGCATAGCGATGACGTTGGTCAATAAGTTCGGTGAGAAAAATATTCAGTGGGCCGTTGCCATTACCGGCTTTATTGTTGGTTTCGCACTGTTCTTTGAAGTCGGTATTATTTTATTAATGCCGTTGGTGATCACCTTAGCACTGACATTACGCGTTTCTATCCTGTATGTCGGTATTCCTATGGCGGCCGCAATATCGGTTACCCACTGCTTCTTACCGCCCCATCCCGGCCCGACTGCTATTGCCAACCTGTTCTACGCCGATATGGGTTTAACCCTTATTTATGGCGTGATGATTGCTATTCCAACGGTGATTATTTCCGGCCCGCTGTTTGCTCGCCTGCCTTATCTTAAAAAGATTAACCCAGAAATCCATATGGGCTTTGCTAACCGAGAGTTTAGTGAACAAGAGATGCCCGGCTTTGGTATCAGCGTATTCACCGCGCTCATCCCAGTGATCCTAATGGCACTGCGCGCCGTGTTTGAAATGGTACTGCCTAAGGGTAACGCCATTCTCCCGTACGCTGAGTTTTTTGGCGATCCGGTTATCGCAACCCTAATTGCAGCACTGGTTGCTTTATACACCTTCGGCTTTAACCGCGGCAAAACGGTGGCTGAAATTACCGCAAGTATAGAGTCTTCAGCCAAGCTGATTGCCATGATGCTACTGATCATTGGTGCCGGCGGTGCCTTTAAGCAGGTCCTTATTGATAGCGGAGTTAAAGATTATATTGCCAGCATAATGCATGCGTTCAGCTTCTCACCTTTGCTGCTGGCATGGTTGATTGCTGTGTCATTACGTTTAGCATTAGGTTCAGCAACGGTAACAGCATTAACCACCGGCGGTATCGTATTTCCTCTTATCGAAGCAACGGGCGTCAGCCCTGAACTGATGGTTCTTGCCGTTGGTTCCGGCAGCGTATTCTTCTCACACGTGAACGATCCGGGCTTCTGGATGATTAAAGAGTATTTCAATTTAACGGTTGGCGAAACGCTAAAGTCCTGGTCAGTACTGGAAACCGTTATCTCTGTCTGCGGCCTGCTGGGTTGCCTGGCCATTAATATGTTTATTTAATTCAACCTAAGGTATTGATATGAAAAACTGGAAAAGAAGTGCGGAAGAGATCTTAAGCAGCAGTCCGGTTGTTCCGGTCATTGTGATTGAGAACATTGAAGATGCGGTGCCTCTGGCTAAAGCATTGGTTGCCGGCGGCGTGAAAGTCCTTGAGGTCACGTTAAGAACCGCCTGCGCAATGGAAGCGATGGCGAAGATCATTAAAGAAGTTCCTCAGGCCATTGTCGGGGCAGGAACCGTAACATCCGTTGAACAGCTGCGTGAAGTCACCGCCATTGGCGCTCAATTTATTATTACTCCCGGTATTACACCGGCTATTTTAAGCGCGGCGGTCGCAGGAACGGTACCGGTTATTCCCGGTGTTGCCACGCTTTCTGAGCTACTCATGGCGAAAGAAGCCGGCTTAACCGCGCTGAAGTTTTTCCCGGCGGAAATTAATGGCGGCGTTGCCGCGCTGAAAGCCTTTGCCGGCCCCTGCCCGGAAATGAAATTCTGCCCGACCGGCGGGATTAATTTGGCGAACTACCGTAGCTATCTGGCGCTGAATAACGTGATTTGTGTCGGTGGTTCTTGGTTTGTTCCGACCGATGTTATCGCTCAGGGCGACTTCGAAAAAATCACTCAGTTAGCTGCACAGGCCGTACAGGGCGCGAAGTAACGCGCTCTTACATAAGGCACGTACGATAAATTCGTACGTGCCTTGGTTATATCTAACCCCAGTCCTATTCTCATTTCATTATTTCTCACTGTGCCTGCATTCTTGGCTATTCCTCCCTCTATATATAGATCCAGAACGCTTTTTATCTTTTCGCGTATAAGAATTGGCAATCGCCGGGCGGAAGTTTAGACTTAGCATAGATCTACGTGGTATTTGTTGGTAGGGTAGCAAGCCGAATAGGCTTGATACTTGAAGGGGCTTTTCGTATTAGTCGTACTAGTTCGCCCGAATGACTTACTTATGTAATCTTATCGGGGCTCTTTTACGTTCCCCTAGCAACGCTGATTATTCCGAGTATTGATAATAGTGCCGAATTTAAAGGACTCAGGTTTTATGGGTAGTAACGATCGGTTGTATAAAGAAGTTGGCGCTAAAATAAAGAAGCAGCTTTTATCGGGTATTTACAAGATTGGCGACAAACTGCCAACCGAAAGAGAGTTGACTGAAACGTTTGGTGTCGGGCGTACGGTTATCCGAGAAGCCCTGATCTTGCTGGAAGTTGAGGGCTTTATCGAAATCCGAAAAAGCTCGGGCATTTATGTGATCAAAAATGAGATCGGCATGGACTCTTTTCTTACCGGAAAGGTCGGGCCGTTTGAGCTTCTCCAGGCAAGACAACTGATTGAAAGTACCATTGCTGCATTTGCCGCTACGCAAATAGTGAAAAGCGATCTTGAAAAGCTCAGTGACGTTCTGGAGCAGGAAAAAGAGTATCTCGACTTGCCCCCCAACGAAGAACTCGACCGCTATTTCCACTGCTTGGTTGCCGGCGCGACGCAAAACGCCCTGTTAACCGATCTTGTCCGCTATATCTGGGACGTCCGTAAACGCGACCCGATATGGCAAGAGTTAAAGCAACAGGACGAACAGCGCGAATATAGCCAAAGAGGGTATGAAGAGCACAAGGCCATTTTACAGGCACTACAGCGTAAAGATCCTATGGCGGCAAAATTAGCCATGTGGCAGCATCTGGAAAATATTAATGACCGAGTGACTAAGCAGCTTGAGTCAAAAGAACCCTCCTTCGACCGCTTTTTATTTGAATCTGTTCCCCTGGATATCAAAGCCTAAATTTTTACTCCAGCCCTAACAGCTCATAACGGCTAAATCAGAAAACGTCCTCTTCTGATATCCGTTTGGGGCTGGGTATATACTTTCATTGATTACGGCTTCGCTGTTAAAAATTCACCCATAATAAGTAGCACCATACTTCCAGCTAACTCTTTTTCCTCCAATTAACACAGTTCCCTCGACTTTTAGCCATTCATTCTGGGGTTCCACCCGCTAAACCTAGAAAACAGACATGCGTCACAGTTATGCCGCATGTCTGTTTTCTGTGCAATTTTCTACTATCATTCCCAAAAAATATATTATATATAATATATGATTTCAGCAAAAAGGCCTATATCTCAGTTGCCATAGCGTCTTAATACATTTTTGTCATAAAGGGGAAACAGAATGAAAATTGTCAGCGTCGATATTATTGATGTGAAAAATCCGTTGCAGTCAGCGGTCTCTAAATGGCGCCCTATCGTTGTGCGTATTAATACCGATGAAGGTATTTCTGGCTTCGGTGAAGTCGGCATGGCTTACGGTATTGGTGCTTCAGCCGGCTTTGGTATGGCTAAAGATTTAGCCAGCATTATTATCGGTATGGACCCAATGGAGAGTGAAAAAATCTGGGACAAGATGCAGAAAAAAACCTTTTGGGGACAAGGGGGAGGAACGGTTGTATCTGCCGGGATGAGTGCTATCGATATTGCACTTTGGGATATCAAAGGAAAAGCCTTAAATGTACCCTGTTATCAACTGCTGGGCGGGAAGTGTCGGGATACGCTGCGGACTTATGCCAGTCAGCTACAGTTTGGCTGGGGTGATGCGGCTAAAAAAGAGATACTTACCACGCCACAACAGTATGCTGCAGCGGCAGAGAAGGCCCTGGCCGACGGCTATGATGCAATAAAAGTAGACGTAAATGAAATTGATGAACAGGGCGTAGCTAAGAAACGTAACCTATATGGTGTGTTTGCTGACCGTGAGCTGATGGTCGGATATAAACGTTTAAAAGCCATCCGCGACGCGGTTGGCGATGAAGTGGATATTATCGTTGAAGCTCATGCGTTAACCGATACCGCTTCAGCGATCCGTTTTGGCCGAATGATCGAAGACCTGCGTATTTCTGCCTATGAAGAACCGGTCATGGCGTTAAATCACGGCCAGCTCAAAGAAGTTAAAAACAATATTAATATACCGATCGCTGCCGGTGAGCGCATCTATACCCGCTGGGGATTCCGTCCATTCTTTGAAGAGCACATTATCGATTTAATTCAACCTGACCTTGGTACCTGCGGCGGTATCACCGAAGCGAAGAAAATATGCGATATGGGCCATATCTATGACACAACCTGCCAGATCCACGTATGCGGTGGGCCGATTATGACTGCGGCCTCGCTGCAGTTGGAATGCGCTATTCCAAACTTCGGTATTCATGAATTACACCGCTATGCGTTACTTGAAGGCAACCGCGATACCTGTAAATACGATTATCTACCTAAAAATGGGAAATACGAGATCCCGGATTTGCCGGGCATCGGTCAGGAGTTGACGGATAAATCTATTGCTGAGTCGCCAAAAGTGACGGTTCAGTAAGGTTTAGCTAAACGACAAAAAAGACGTTGTTTGTGGCAAAGTCGGGGAAAAAATCAAGCGCAGCTAAATAGAACAATCAAGCCGGTTAATTAACGGAGAAAAATCAATATATCCAAAATTATTATCCGTTATTTTTAACGCTTAAGATGCAACCGATTTTTATCCGGCTTTGCCCTTTCTGTAAGGATACATAGGCAAGGACGACGTCCATGGTTACGTGAGTAGGTTATTACTACTCATTAATAGACTGTTGTTTTGAGCGAAGTTGCTGACACCAATATGTTGCTTCTTCGTGGGGGATAAAGCTATGGGATTAACAATTTCGCTCGTTGTCATCGCCTGGGTTGCGTGGATGATTGCGAGAAAAGGCTATGCTACCGCAGTATTACTGGTCGCTGGCGTTATTTTACTCGGTACCTCTGTTTTACTCGATTTGGGACCAGGCCTAGCAGTTAAGAAGTCAACAGGTAGCAGTTTTTTTGATATATTTCAGGTAGTTCAGAACATTATGTCTTCCAATCTAGGGGGACTTGGTTTATCCATTATGGCGATGGGGGGCTTCTCACGCTATATGGATACTCTCAACGCCGGACAGGCTCTCTACTCTGTTGTTGGTGGACCACTAAAATACATTAAATCACCTTATATGCTGGCCTGCATGGGCTTCATTATTTCTCAGATTATCGGCATGGCTATTCCCAGTGCGTCCGGGCTGGCGTTGATGCTAATGGTGACGCTCTACCCGGTGATGATTCGAGCCGGAGTTTCGCGGCTTACCGCCGTTGCAATTATCGGTTCTAGCCGGTTCTTTGATTTAGGGCCCGGCTCGGCTAACTGTCTGTTGGCGGCTAAAACTTCCGGCATTGAATGGGCTGAATACTTTTTCAGTTGGCAGATGAAAATTTACTTTCCACTGCTGCTGGTGATGTTGATCTCCCACTATTTTGTTCAGCGTTTTTGGGAGCGGCGTGAAGGTCCCGATCCGGAAGACATTCTTTTGCAGGAAAAATTTCACAGGGAGCAGGCTGAAGCTGGCATTTCGGTACCTAAGATTTATGCATTGTTGCCGATTATTCCATTAATTATTCTCTTGT
Source organism: Budvicia aquatica DSM 5075 = ATCC 35567 (assembly GCF_000427805.1). GTDB lineage: Bacteria > Pseudomonadota > Gammaproteobacteria > Enterobacterales > Enterobacteriaceae > Budvicia > Budvicia aquatica. Next base: position 94,377 of record NZ_ATYS01000005.1, read on the forward strand.
CATTTAACCCGGTAGTTCTGGGGCAATTTGGTATTGATATAAACGTTGGCGTTCCTTCCGCAATTATTTTGAGCACCTTAATTGCGATGGCTTTTGATTTTCTGCGTCGTCGCGACACCTTAGAAGTGCTAAATGGTATGAAGTCTTTCTTTGAGGGGCTGGGCAAGCAATTAACCATCGTTGTTGCCTTGATCATCGCCGGTCAGGTTTTCGGCGAAGGTCTTATTGCGATAGGTGCCGTTAATTCGCTGATCTCCGGCGTTGAAAGTGCCGGAATGGGGGCTGGCTTTATGATTATTGTAATGAGCCTGATTATTGGCGTCGTTGCTTTTCTCATGGGGTCCGGTAATGCACCATTCTTCTCGTTTGCTGCTTTAATCCCGGCGATTGCCGCTAAGCTTGGCGTCCCTTCCGCCGCGATGCTATTACCACTACAAACCATGACCGGCTTTGGCCGTACATTATCACCGGTTACCGGCGCAATTGTTGCCGTCGCCGGTATCGCTGGAGTTTCACCTTTCCAGATTGTGAAACGCAACGCAATTCAGCTGATTCTGTGTGCCATCGTCAATTTTATTCTGACGTTTACCATTGTACTTCCGTGATAACGCATGCATAAAAAGATAGAAGCATACTTGGGAAAATAGCTCTCTCAGGTATGCTTTTTTGAGGAGTCAATGATGGAAGATAAGATTCAACAAAATCTGGCCAACTTTATTGTCAATTGTCGTTATGAAAGTATAGAACCGCGGTTGATTACTGATATGAAATACCGGGTTATCGACTGGTTAGGCTGTGCCATTGCCGGAGCTGACTATCCCCAGGCTATTATCGGGCGCCAGCTTTTTGCAGACATCGGTGGTAAACAAGACGCCGTTATCATCGGGGCGAGCGGAAAATACCCCGCGGCCTGTGCAGCTATGGTTAATGGTATAATTGGTCACGTTTCTGAGCTGGATGATGGTCATCGTAAAGCGATCGGACACCCGGGCTCGGTGACGTTACCAGTGGCTTTAGCGTTAGGTGAGAAACTCAATATCACCGGTAAGGAGTTTCTACAGGCGCTGGCTATTGGTTACGACCTGTTTATCCGCCTTGGACAAACGGTAAACCCTTCCCATTATGCTTATTGGCATACCACCGGAACCTGTGGCGCTTTTGCTGCAACGGCGACGGCAGCTTCAATAATGAAGTTGACCGCGGAGCAGACCAATAATGCATTAGGTATTGTCGCAACCTTGAGCGGTGGCCTTACCGTCTCTTTTGGATCGCATGCAAAAGCACTAAATATAGGCCATGCCTGTCAGAACGGTATTTATGCCGCCTGTTTAGCTGAAGGTGGATTTACCGGCGCACCGGATGCGATTACCGGTAAAAAAGGGTTTATTGCGGCAACAAGTACACAAGATAACCATGATAGCTTAATCCATTGTGGTGAAACAGGACTGCTATCAGATACCGCGTTTTACAAGGTTTATGCCTCATGCGGGCATACAAACTCTCCGTTGGATGCCACGTTCAATCTATTAAACAGCCATCGACCAGATCCAAATAATATTGTAAAGATCGAAGTAGAAACCTACCGGATAGCAGTCTCGCTGACCGGTGAATTTAAGGCTGATAATGAAGATCAGGCTAAGTTCTCTTTGCCTTATTGCATGGCCGTTGCCATCCTGTTCGGCAAAGTGTCATTACAGCAGTTTAAGCCGGATGTTTTAAGCGATCCGGCGGTTAGGGCGTTAGCTAAAAAGATCGTTGTTACAGAGTCTTCACAGGCAACACAACGTTTTCCTAAACGACAGGCCAGTGTGACTATTACGTTGAATAATGGACAGAAATATACTGATTCAGTTTCAGACTCTTGCGATATAGCTGATTATGATTTGATTGAGAAGAAATTTTTCGATGCTGCACAGGCCATTGATCTCAACGCATCTGAAAGTGTTATTTATTATATTAAAACGATGGACCAATATGCAGGTATAACGCCATTAATCAATTACCTTCGGCTAATGTGAGTAAATCAGGCCTATTACTGCGGGAACCTTTAGGTAAAGGTTCCCGCACAGGTTTACGCTTCAGGGCCTGAAGTCGCGTTATTTCTCACCGTTACTACGGCACAAATCGTATCTTGCTCAAATGGATTACCGCAAACTATGGGGTGATTGCTAACTATTGGTTTCCCTTCTTAAGACTATTCTTCTTATCGTTAACAATATGCGTTTGATTTTTCTTATATTGAGCCCGTGCGATAAAAGTATAGTTCTACTAATTAGCGCTCTTATTTAGTAGAATTGGCGAATAAATCCGCTGATTGCTGTTCCGTAATTTGAAGTTGGTTCTCTATGACAATGATAACAAAAACAAAAGCAAAGATGATTTACGACGATTTGAAGCGCAGGATACTGTCCGGAGAATTAAAAGCGGATGTGCGTTTAGTTATTCATCAGTTAGCCGTCTCTTATGACAGTAGTGATATTCCGGTTCGGGAAGCTCTAAAAGAGCTGGCGGCGGAAGATTTGATTGAAATGAGCCCGCATAAAGGCTCGCGGGTTAAGAAACTTTCAGTCAAAGAAATGCAAGATATGCTAGAGATAAGAAAGAACCTTGAGCCTTTAGCGGCACGTTTGGCTGCTGAAAATTCAACGCCGGAACTTATAGCGGCGCTAGAAGGGGTCTTTCACCGAAGCGAAAAATTGGCTGAAGAGAAAAATTACTCGGAATACTCTAACGTTAACCGGGAGTTCCACCAGCTTATTGTCGAAGCCAGTGACAATACCTACCTAAAAAAAATTCTCAGTGAACTGCTCAGTAATGAGCGCCGTACCAAGACTATTTTTGACTTATTCCCGGATATTGTGACCGTTTCATTAAAAGAGCACAGGCAGATGATACGCCTGATAGAGGCTAAAAAAGGGCAAGAAATTGCAGAACTGATGCTAATGCACAAATCCCGTTCCTATGGAAAACTGCAGGATTACTTTTCCAAGTTAAGTCATGAAGCTAACGAATAGCTGCCAGAAATTATATCTACATGATGTAAGCCATTTATGTCGTCACTCCATTGAGAAACGGAGTGACGGAGAAGAGATTTTTCTATCCGCTGTTTTTTTCAGCCATCACTTTTTCTGCTATTTCACGCGCCTGCTTTTTAACAAGGTCATACCTGCTATTGCCATGACAATCCATAGTAACGATAAACGGACCAAAGCGTTGTGCCTCTAATACCCACATGGCTTCCGGCATACCATTCTCCAACCAGTGAACGGCTTTAACCTTTTTGATTCCCGTGGCTAAAACTACTGCACAGCCCGGAGCAGCTTGAAGATAAGCCTGTTTATATTGGCGAAAAGCTTGCAGGCTATCGGAACTCATACCACCTTTGCCTATAATAAGCTTAACGCCCAGACTACCGACAAATTCAGCATGAGGCTCCATACGAATAGAGGTTGTCGGCCCTATTACGTGTAGTTGCCAGTTATTCTCGGCGTCTTTTATCATTACCGGACCGGCATGAAAAATGGCACCACCTTTCATCTGCTCCGGGAGTTGTTTACCGCTTTCAACCCGTTCTCGCATTTGCAAATGCGCCATATCACGTGCCGTACATAAGGTACCGTATAGATAAACTGCATCACCAACGGCCAGCTTTTCGACATCGGCATCCTGTAAAGGCAGGGTCAGTTCATAAATTGCCATTCTTATTCCTCCACCTGAAATAGTGATTCACGGCGGCCGTCAGGGTATATCCGCACGCCAAAACGACGAGCCACCCAGCAATGGAAATTAATCGTTACCGGGCATATAGCGGTATGAGTGGCCGCATAAGCTATTTTGACCGCTAGCGTCGTGGTTTTCCCACCGATACCTCCGGGGCCAATACCCAGCTTATTGATGTCCTCCAGTAGCTCTTGTTCTAGTTCATCCAGCAACGCATCCGGATTATGATCGAGCCAACTTCGCGTACTGATCGCCTCACGACTAAGCTTCGCGCTGATATCCATTTGCCCACCAAGACCAATTCCTATTGCTGAAGGCGGACAAGGGAAACCACCGGCATTAATTACGGTATCCAGTACCAGTTGTTTCAGACCACTATAGTTTTTACCTAACGTCGCCGGCGTCAAAATTTTAGAGATATTTCCCAGTTCAGCGCCGCAGCCTTTTGCACTCATGATAATTTCGACAAATGGCTGGTCCGGAACATAACGAAGTTCGATATTAGGAACACCCAGACCGGTACTGTCTCCCGGGTTGTGGCGGGTTAGAGGGTGAACAATACTCGGGCGAATTAACCCTTCTTGCGTGGCCTGAGTCAGCGCCTTTGGTAAATAACTTAACAGTGGTCCCATATCAAAATATTCACCAAAACGGATCCAAACAGTCGGAAAGCCGGGTGACTGGCATACCGGTTTATCCTGTAACGTAGCTTGTGCAACATTGTCGATCATCGTTTCTAAAAATACCTTCGCTTCCGGATGACTCTCCTGTACGACGGCGTTTCGCATCAGATAAAGAACATCCGGCGAGATTGTTGTACAGGCCCGGTGGAGCAGGTCATATACATCTTGGTAGGTTATTCCCAAATCTTTCATTCTCTGATCCTTCTTATTATCTTGGGATTTCATATATTATATATAATATATGAAATTGCAATTCCTTATTCAAACCACCCCAAAAATGGGGGATATCCACTGAAAAATAAAAAAAGATAAGAAAAATAAGGTGATAGGCTGATTTGAATCATCAAAAATAGCGTTGAAAAACCGATTTGGGATACCGCCACCTGATGTCAATTTCGAGATAAATCTAATATTCTGCTGAAAATTCATGCCTCCAAACCGCATGCCCAACCGCCCAATAGATTAGTGTTAAGCACATCACGTTTTTGGCAATAAAATCGGGGAGGCTCAGGGGAAATTCATATTCTCATTTTTATAAGCCGGTAATTAGACCAGACTTTGCGTTATCGACCGCAATAGATATATGCCCAAAATGGTTGAAGTCGCAGGTAAGCGAGCGCCGTCCCCCTCCCCTACAATTGACGTATGGCGGGCATAAACCATGCACTAATATCGTTCATCTACTTATATTTGGAGTCAATAATGCGAGGTAGTCATAGTTCAGTATTTGATTCAGAGCTGTATTCATCCCTGTTTACTCAGCCGGAGATGAAGCAGATTTGGTCTGATGAAAACTTAATTCGCTGCTGGCTGGAATTTGAAGTGACGATAGCCCGCGTACAGGCAGAGTTAGATATTATTCCGGCTCAGGCCGCCGAAGAAATAGCTTCAACCTGTCGGTCTTTAGACATTGACTGGGAACGACTGGCGAAAGAAACACGCATCGTCGGAATGGCGATCAAGCCGCTGGTAGATCAAATCACCGATGCCGGTACCCCGCTGGTGAAGAAATACCTGCACTGGGGCTGCACTACTCAGGATCTATTAGATACCGCACTGGCGATGAGAATGAAACAGACGCTGCTTTTGCTGCGCCGCCAGCTGATGGAACTTGGTGAAAACCTAAAAACTATGGCGCTGGAACACAAAGCGACCGTGATGGTGGCCAGAACGAACTCCGTCGACGCGTCTGCAACCACCTGGGGGCTGCAGGTCAGTAGCTATCTGAGCGAGTTAACCCGGCATATTCATCGTCTTGATAATCTCTACCCTACGGCAACGACCGGTTTATTCGGCGGCGCGGTAGGAAACCTTGCATCGGTAGGTCATGATGGCATCGCTACCCGCAATAATCTGATGAAATCACTAGGCTTATCTAAGCCAATCGGCATGATGAACGCCAGTCAGGATAACATCGTGCAGGTTATTCAATTTTTTGCGCTGGTGCACGGCACCCTGTGCCGGATAGCTAACGACGTGGAAACCATGGGTCGCCCGTCCTTTGCAGAGCTCAGAGAGGGTGAAGGCGGTGGCGGTTCCAGTACCATGCCGCACAAAACGAACCCGCGGGCCAGTAATATGATCCAAACCCTGTCCCGTATGGGCTGGATGTATGCATCAGGCGCAACAAACCTGCTCGATCAGCAAGATGTGCGGGCCGCTTCGATGCGCGTGCTGAACTGGTCTTTGGTTCCGGAGTCGGCACTAAGCCTTTCCACCAGCCTGGAGCGAGCTTGCCGCCTGATCGCCCACCTAGTGGTAGATAAGCAGAAGATGAGAGATAACTTTAGCGCGTCGAAAAACTTCATTATGTCGGAATCTGTATCCATGAGGCTGGCAGATAAGATCGGCCGGGATCAGGGCTACCACATTATGAAAACGTTAGTTAAAGAGGCGGACGGAACTCAGGATCTACAGCAGTTGGTGCTCGGCAATGCCCAAATTCGCGAAACCTTAACCGAAGAAGAGATCGTTGCTGCCTGCGATCCATTATCTTACTTAGGATGTAATGACGCGCTGATCGACGAAACGCTGGCGTTCTTTGATGCTACTGATAAAAACATAACGAAATAAAAACAACCGATTGATATTGCTAAGATTCCTCAAGCGGGCTACCGCTTGGGGATCTTTACTCACATAGTTATTTACTTAGGCAATGGTGAAAAGAGTTCAAAAAATACAAACAGCTCTTCCAACTGTTCAAAATTCCCTTCTCCTTCTCCCTTCTCATAGGCTAAATGCAGTACCAGCTCGACAAAAAAGAACCCGATAATTCGACTTTTAAATACCGACTGAACATCGCTGGGCAGCACAAACTGTAGATTACAGAATTTACCGTACGGATTAGATTCTGAGTTAGTGACTACCACCACCACCGCATCCTTCTTGCGAAACCATTCGGTCACCCGAATAACCACCCGGTTAAACCGATAGTAGGAAAAGGCAATCAGCACATCCTTACTGGATAAATTCAGTAAGGCTTTCGGCAAATCACCAACGTCTACCGAAAGCAGCGTTACCCGATCCCTAAAATAGTTAATCAGGGTGGTAAAATGTTTGGCCATGGCGTGAGACGAAGAAGGACCTATTACATAGAGATGCCGGTCTGTATCGAGAATAAGATCGATAAACTCATCCAGACTGTCAATATCGATATTATCTTTGAAGCTATCAAACAGCATGGTGACATTCTTATTAAACTCAGAGACGATCTCCGCCGTAGTCACTTTGGCTTTTCCCTGAGCCCGGGAGGCCAGCTCGAACGGCGGCACCAGTTTCTGCTGCGACAGTGCTTCTTCCAGTTCACGCCTAAAGGCCGAATAACCGGTAAATCCCAACTTATTTAAAAAACGGCCAACCGTGGCTTTGCTTACCGAGGCATTACGGGCGAGATCGACAATGCCATGAAATGGCAGCTCATTGAAATGAGCCTGAATGTAAGCATCCAATCGACACTCTGATTCAGTTAATGAATGTAATTGCGTAGTCTGTGAAATATATTTTTCTAGCGTCAATAAATCATTATTTTTCATTCGTCTCTGTCTCTTGGTATTCCAGTTGACCCGCTAATATTAAATATATGCTAAATAAAAAAGTCTTGTTAACGATCGCTAAAGCTGAAAATAAAAAAGAGTTGGTTAAACGTTGTCACTCATGCTTTGGCGTTATGAGATCCTGCGCACAAATTATTGTGAGAAAACTATTTTCTCATTCTGCCCGCCGCGCCTTACTCCTACTATGACCGCATAACTAACCGGCATATAGATTATATCGTGCCACCAGCTCCAGCTAAGTACAAAAGTTATTTAACAGCAGTTTTTTCTACTCGGAAAAACAAATAAAAGGGCACCCTCATGACTGCATTTATAATCGCAATAGTGATTACTATCATTGCTGCATGGTTAATCATCAAGAACTACCAACCCCAGACGGTATTATTACTGGCCGGTCTTTCTTTACTGACTATCACCGCCATTTTCTACCCCGACAACAGTATCTTATACGAAAAAGCAAAGTCGACGGGCTCAGTTTGGATTGATATTTTTGCCTTCGCAAAAGGTTCACTCTCAACTCAGGTGGCCGGTATCGGTTTGATCATCATGGCGGCGGGCGGCTTCGCAAGCTACATGGACCATATCAAAGCGTCAAACGCCATGGTTAACGTCTGTATTCGTCCTCTGCAAATTATTAAAGCACCGTACCTGATTCTGGCACTGGGCTATATTTGCGCGCAGATGCTGCACGTAGCGATTTCAAGCGCCGCCGGATTAGCCATGTTGTTATTGGTTACCTTCTTCCCGGTGCTGGTTCGTTTAGGCGTGAGTAAAGCCGCTGCGGCTTCGATGATTGGTCTGTGTGCCTTTATGGACCTCGGCCCGGCCGTAGGAACAGCCAACCTGGCGGCAAAGCATGCCGGAATGGAAACGGCTATCTACTTCGCCCATTACCAGATGCCGGTAGCCGTTGCCGTTATGTTGGTTGTGTCGATATTAGTGTTCTTTACCGCTAAATATTACGATAAAAAAGATGGTCACGTTGTCGTGGTTCAAGACGTTACCAAGGTTGAAAATGCAGAGGAAGAGCGAGTGCCAACGTTCTATGCATTATTGCCTATCTTCCCGGTAGCGCTGGTGCTGATATTCAGCCCGCTGATCATTGATACCATCAAAATAGACGTGGTTACCGCCATGATCCTTGGCACCATGACGGCATTTCTCTGCGAACTGCTGGTGAAGCGTGATTTCCGCGCCTGCTGTAAAGGGGTTCAGGTGTTCTTCAAGGGCATGGGCAGCATGTTTACCAGTATTGTTTCGTTACTGGTTTGTGCCGATATCTACGCTCAGGGTATGCAAAAAATCGGGGCCATCGACTATCTGCTGGTATCGGTGCAAAACGCCGGCTTTGGCTTCGTCAGCATGACTATTCTGATGACGCTGCTGGTTGGTGTGACTGCGGTACTAACCGGTTCCGGTGTTGCCGCCTTCTTCTCCTTCTCAGGCATGGCCCCGTCTATCGCCAGCAAGTTTGGTCAGGAAGCGGTTCATATGATTCTGCCGATGCAGCTGATGGCCGGTATGGGACGCTCCATTTCTCCGGTCGCGGGTATCATTATTGCCGTCAGTAAGGCCGGTGAATGCTCTCCGTTTATGATAGTCAGGCGAACGCTGATTCCGGCGATAGGCGGCATCATAACCATGCTACTGGTTAACTTTATGTTGTTCTAACCCAAGACATTTATAGCAATCCCTTCTAACTCTTAATTCAAGTTGCAGGCACCTTGGCTGCAGCTTGAATTATTTCGACTGAACATCTTCATCGTTAGGTATTTGGATATTTAATATGTTTCATGAAGCAAGCGAGAATGCACTGTATATCCCCTATACGGGCTCAGTATTGATGGAATCCCCACTGCTAAATAAAGGCAGTGGATTTACCAGTAATGAACGGGAAACCTTTAATTTACACGGGCTGCTACCGGCGGCGGTAGAAACCATTGAAGAGCAGTCGCAGCGGGCCTACCAACAGTTTCTCGATATCAAATCTGATATTGCACGCCATATCTACCTGCGCAACATTCAGGATACCAACGAGACGCTGTTTTATCATTTGGTCGGTACCCATATTTCAGAAATGATGCCCATCATTTACACCCCGGTTGTCGGCCATGCCTGTGAGCACTTCTCTGATATTTACCGCCGGGCCCGGGGGCTTTTTATCTCCTGGCCCGACCGGCATATGATTGACGACATTTTGCATAATGCCACCAAACAGAATATTAAAGTGATTGTGGTGACTGACGGTGAACGCATACTCGGTCTTGGCGATCAGGGTATTGGCGGTATGGGGATCCCGATTGGTAAACTCTCGCTATATACCGTGTGCGGCGGTATCAGCCCGACTCAGACATTGCCTATTTTGCTCGATGTGGGAACTAACAATTCTCAGTTACTTAATGACCCGCTCTATATGGGCTGGCGCCATCCGCGCATCACCGGCGATGAGTACTTTGAATTCGTCGATATGTTTATCAGCGCCGTTAAGCGCCGCTGGCCTGACGTACTGCTACAGTTTGAAGACTTTGCCCAGCATACCGCCATGCCTCTGCTAAACCGCTATCAGGATCAAATCTGCTGCTTTAACGATGATATTCAGGGTACGGCCTCTGTCGCATTGGGTACCTTAATGGCCGCCTGCCGCGCCGCGAATAATCCGCTGCGCGATCATCGAGTGGTATTCTTGGGTGCCGGCTCTGCCGGGTGCGGTATTGCCGAGCATATCGTGGCGCAAATGGTGTCTGAAGGTTTAACCGATGCACAGGCCCGCGCCAATATCTATATGGTCGACCGTTTTGGCCTGCTAACCGACGACCAGACTAATCTGGCGCCTTTCCAAGGTAATCTGGCGCAGCCGCGCTCAGCGTTAGCCAATTGGGAAAACCAAAGCGATGCGTTCTCGTTTATCGATGTTATCCGCAATGCTAAACCGACGGTGCTGATTGGCGTAACCGGTCAACCGGGGCTATTCAGCGAAGACGTTATCAGGGAAATGCATAGCCACTGCCAGAAACCGATTGTGATGCCGCTTTCCAACCCGACTTCTCGGGTAGAAGCCCGCCCGGAAGATATTCTGCGCTGGACCGATGGCAATGCCATTATCGCGACCGGCAGCCCGTTTGAGCCGGTGACCTATAAAGATAAGGTCTATCCGATTGTTCAGTGTAATAACGTGTATATCTTCCCCGGCATAGGACTTGGCGTCATAGCCAGTCAGGCCCGGCGCGTAACCGAAAGTATGCTGATGGCGGCAAGCCGAACGCTGGCCGACTTCTCACCGCTGGCCCGTGACGGCTATGGCCCGCTGCTGCCGGATATTAACGATATTCAGCAGGTAACTCAGGCTATCGCCTATAACGTCGCGAAAGAGGCGCAGGCGGCCGGTGTTGCGGCCAATATTTCGGACGATACGCTCAGGGAAAATATCACCAAGAGCTTCTGGCAACCTCAGTACCGCCGCTATAAGCGAACCTCATTTTAATCATGCCTGCATAAAATAGCTCCCCGTTTTCGCGGGGATGACGAGGGAGGGAACTTCGTCGCCACCCCGTTGGGCAACGGGAATAACGAGGGTGCAAATTTCTTCGTCACCCCGTTGAAAAACCACTGCTGTCCGGGATAAATAGAGTCCACTTCAACCAATTGATGACAAAATGATTCAATTTAGTTTTATCGTAAATTTCGTCCGCAAAAAGAATGTCGAAATATAATCTTTTTCTAGCGGCCGAGGGGTGATGTTTTTAAGCTCAATAGGCTCCGGGCCTACCTTTCCTACGGGCGCTCCGGCGGCTTTCGCCGCTACGACCCCAACGGAAAGCTCTCCCTGCGTTTGACCCTTTTAAAACCAACATATTGTGGTGTTTATCCCGGACAGTAGTGGTTGAAAAACGGGGTCCAGCCCTTAAGCCAAGCGCTAACGGATTAGCCAAAACCTGGGTCCCCGCTTTCGCGGGGATGACGGAGGAGGGAACTTCGTCGCCACTCCATTGGGCAACGGGATGACGAGGGGAGTATTAATAATTAAACTCACCTAGAAGCTATATTTAATACCAAAATTAACTGAAGTATCGCTATAGCCTTTATCGCCGAGCTGTTGCCCGACGTTAGTCCATAGGTTCAGGTTCTGATTCAGCTTACCTTCCGTACCCAGCTTTAGTTCACCGATATTCCGGCTACCCGCCTGTTTGACTTCGACACCGTCCATAATGGCACCGGCCTGTTGACTGTTGTTCAACCAGTTAGCTTCGGCATACACGGTAAACTGCTTATCGCGACCAATGTCTTTATCACTCACCCCGTCACGGGAGATTTTTACACCCAGGCGGGTTTGAACATTATCGCTGCCGCTGGAACTCACCTTGGTGCCGTTAGCTTCACGATGGTCATCGGCCTGAATACCACTCCAGACAACCTGAGCCTGTGGAGTAATAAATACTTCACTGTTCAGCCCCTGATAGACCGGTAGGCGATAACCCGCTTCAATCGAAGCGCTAAAGCCGTCCATATCGTAGGACTCTTTCGCTACGCTCTGACCGTTAACTTCTGCATCTAACCAGCTGTACTGAACCCAACTGTCAACATAAGCCCCGTTCAGCGTCTTGGCATCCTGATACCAAGTACCATAGATGCCGGTACTGTAACCATCAATGCGACTGTCAGCCCGATAACCGGTTAGTTTAGAACCCGACTTGCTGTCAGCCTGACCATAGGCCGCCATCACACCTAAGCCAAAACGGTCGCTGTCTATAAATTGAGTCCCAAATACTTCTCCGCCGCCCTGAATTACGTAGCTGTTAGTGGCAGTGTGTAGCTGGCCAGTGCTGTCGCGGTGTTTGGTACGCGATCCGACCTGACGTAGCCACAGGCTGGAGTTTTCTGCCCGGCCTTCACGATCTTCTAACCGCAGGCTGAACAGATTACCTGCCGCTGCCATATTAGCCATATAGCCGCCGGCTTCCGGGCGATAAATAGACGGCGTTGCCGTTGGTGAATCAAACGTTGAACGAAGATACCAGTCGCCATCGGTTGGCGTGGTCATTCCGCCCTGATACAAGAAGTATTCATAGGCTCCGGCTACTGCACGCCCTTCCAGATTGAAGCGACCGCTCGAGTCTCCTCTCACATCAACCAACTTAATGCCGTCTTGCGTTTCCGCTCCGGTTCCGCCGGCGTTAACCACTTTTACATGAGTCGTTCCCGAGGTATTGCCCGTGACCACTAAAAGGTCGGTAGGAGCATCGTTAGAAGCCAATGCGGTATTGTAGACAATTGTTCCGTTGTCGCCGTGATAGTCACCGTTCACTGTCAGCAGGTTATGACCACTACCGTTAGCGTTAGCATCGGTATGGAAGGTAATTAAGCCTGCGTTTGTCGTATTGCCCAACGTTTGGTTATGGCTGGCCATATCCAGCCAACCACCGGCGTCAATCTGGTAGTCAGCGTTGCTGCTAAAGGTATTTTCACCGCCTGCACGAGCGATACCTTGGCTATGAATTTCGGTTATTCCCGCGTAGGTATTCTGCCCGTTAAATCGAGTGGTACCACTTTGTACTATTACGGAACCATCACCTGAGGTATTAGCATTAAAGTTGTAGCCGCTATGAGTATGGTTAAAGACAATAGTGCCATCGCCGCCGGTATTAACCCCCGAGCTATCAACGTTACCTAATACGATACTGCTTAGATTTAATGTACCAGCGTCGGTTGCCGCATAGCCCAGAGCGGAGCCGACGTTAAGCGTACCCTCACCTCCGACCTGAGCACCGATATTCAATACTCCGCCAACGGTAAGCTCTGCATTACGATTTAGCGTAAGAATACCGCTCCCCGCATCGCCGAGAGTCATATCACCTAAATTATTCCAGCTTGCGCCTCCGGTCAGCAGAACTTCACCTTTAGCATCGGCGAATACGCCAACAGAAGATGAGCCGGACTCAACATAGCCCTGATGCTGAACAACCATCGTTGCCTGACCTCTGCGCCCCAACAGCATCTGTTTATCATTAATCCAGCGGGAGCCTGCATCAGAGACCAATATTTCACCAGCACCGGTGGCGTTTGTACCCACCATAACGTTGACGGAGTTTACTTCGCCTTGGTTGGTTATTTGCATGGTGCCTTTACTACCACTACCGATATACATTCCGCCGCCAGAAACCGGATCGTCAGTAACGTTCAAGACAGAGCCTCTGTCTGCTACGGTAAGAATGCCTTCGCTCTCAGTGGTAAACACACTGATCTCAAACACACCCTTAGAATTTATTGTCCCACCGTTACGAATATCTAACCGGTGTTGAACATCCGGTCTGGCGGCAGTGTTGAGCACAAATCCACCGTTAGCGTTCCAGACCGAACCCGGACCGGTTACCAATGCCCAAGAATCGATGCTACCGTTAACCTGACTACTACCACCAATGTTCATTACGCCGCCGTTTTCAAGAACCAGCGTTCCTGTACCACCATGACCAACCACAATCTCTTTAACCGTATTCAGGGTACTTCCCTGACCGGAAATAACGACGCTTCCTTGGCTGCCCGCATAGTGGCCAACATGTACAATCCCGATATTAGCAAGTGCACCATTGAGGATCTGGAGCGACCCGTTACCCCATTGCCCGACTCGCATCAGCGCATTAATATCAATGGCGGCAATCTTATTACCAAGCACATCAAGAGCAGCCCCATTGGCAATAATGGTACCGCTAGCTCCGGCATTCTCTCCCAATTGAAGAATAGGGGGAGAAGCGGCACCATTGCTTGTCAGTTGCCCGCCATTTTCCAGAGTAATAACCGCCTCTCCGCTATTGCCAATACGCCAAACGGCAAAATCAGCACCGGAGTTAATGGCTGAACCAATACCGCTGACTAAAACCGTTGTTTTAGTATTGGCTTCATGACCTAAATTAAGTTGTTCAAGGGCCAGAACGCCACCGGCATTGATATTTAAAGTGGCATCATTAGCGTAAAAATATTTAACCAGATCTGTTGGCTGAGTGACATTAACGGAGGGCCCGCCGCTAATAGTGGCGGTACTATCTGCATTTGGTACGCCATTATCCCAGTTAACAGCGTCGTGCCAATGTCCTGTTGCGCTGCCCTGCCAGGTAAAGGAAGCCGCCTGTGCATAAGCACCACAGCACAAAGCACCGATTAAAATGACTAAAGGCTTTTTTAAAAATCCGAAGGGTTGGTTTTTTCTTTGCATACAATTATATCCTTATTAATGCCTACATAAAGAAACGTTTATCGACGTCGCTTTATGAGAAAATATCCTTTCAATTCAATAATAAATCTCTTACTTCTTGATTATCCCGTTGCTAAATAATTACCTAATCATTTATTAAGAAAAAATAAATTCTGACCAATATAAAATTTAGCCCCTACCTATTAATCGGAGTTAAACAGCTATTTAATCGATTTGTAACACTAACAATAACGAGTTGTTATTGCTTTAAGGTAGATTAATTAAAGCATGACTTAAAAAGATATTTTTAATATTTACAACGAGTTAAAATCGGCAAGCAAAGACATTAAAACCTAAAAACCCCAATGTGTTTTTATTGTCTATTCTTAATATTATAAATATTAGCCAATGCGTTAGTTAGACAAGTGTATTCGATCTAAATTATCGTGTAAACCGCATTAATTAAGAATAAAACACAAAATTCCCGATTAACCTAGATATAACATCTCATTAAAGTAATTTATGTATTTCACTAACCAATGTTAATCAATAATGTTTTTTATCGCTGTTTTCAGCATTTAGCCACTCAACCAAATATAATTACACCTGTTATTTAATTCCAAGGTAAAAAAGTTGCAATAAATAGAAATTATTTTATCTGGATATTATCTATAAAGACTTAAACGTCTCGTCCGCCAATAGAACATTAGGATATGATCGCTATTTAGCCGACTAAGAACGGAGTTTATTCGGTTTGTCAGGTTTTCGACCCACAGTCCTTTTATTATTTATCGCTATTTCGCTGCTTAAGCTTTGTGCTCGCTGAATCATAATACCGGCTTGGCCATATTGCACTTGGTTGAACATTAAGAGCCTCAGCGATCAACGTTTCGCCTTTGGGCCAAGGGCTAACCGGTTAGCCAAAACCTGGGTCCCCGCTTTCGCGGGGATGACGAGGGAGGGAACTTCGTCGCCACCCCATTGGGCAACGGGAATAACGAGGGGGCAAATTTCTTCGTCACCCCGTTGAAAAACGAGGTCCAGCCCTTAAGCCAAGCGCTAACCGGTTAGCCAAAACCTGGGTCCCCGCTTTCGCGGGGATGACGGAGGAGGGAACTTCGTCGCCACCCCGTTGGACAACGGGAATAACGAGGGGGCTAATTTCGTCGTCACTCCGTTGAAAAACAGGGTCCAGCCCTTAGACCAAGCACTCATTGGTTACTTTTTATTCTTAATCAAATCCTGAGAAAACTTATATTCAGGCTGAGTTTGGTTAAGTTCACTGCGCAGTTCCCCGTTATGGCCCACGGTAACATGGCAAGAAACGCAGTTAACCGGCGTGGTGGTTTGCTGCATATCTTTATAGTGCTGATGCATCTCAAGGGATTTCGAATTATCTGCCGTCGTTTTGTCTAACAGCTTGTTATGGCAAGTCAGGCAGCCGGAATCAAAAACAAACTCTTCTCGCTGCTTGCGGCGGCTTATCCAGTCTATTTTAGAGGTATCAGTAAACATCACTTTAACCACGTCATTGGTGCCCTGCACTCCCTTAGAAACCAAATAGCTGAAGGTGCTGGTATGCGGTAAATGACAGTCCACGCACTCCGCACTGAACCCGTGCGGGTTATTTCCCCCGTGAATATCCTGCTGAAAGGTTTTCACCATCGGTTGCATCTCATGGCAAGAACCGCAAAAGTTCTCGCCGCCGGTCTGTTTTACCGCTTCAGCCCCGAGCAGGCTGATACCAACGCTAACCAGACCGATAACGCAAGCAAGTAAAATGATAAAACGTGTTCTACTCATGCTCTTTTCCTTCCTTAAGGTGTCGGTCCGAACCAGTCCCGGGTATTGTCATGACAAGTCTCACAGAGATTGGTTGAAGGTTTATGTTCGGCATGACATTCGTAGCAGTCTAAGTCGAGCCCGTCATGGAGCGAGCGGTGCGGGTTAGTCTGATTCGCATCCATAAATCCGGTACGCTTAGCGACTTTTTCAGCACTGCCGTGGCAGGTCAGGCACTCTTTGGTTGCCAGAGGTTTATATTGCGCAGGGTCTTGCTCCTTATGGCAGGCAGTACAGGGCAACTGTAGTTTTTGATGATGCGCTTTTAGCGCAAATTCACTTTGTACATTGGCTGAACTGACTTGCTCATCCGGCGATGTTTTACCGGTGTCAGATAACAGCGGCGGCGAGAAAAGCGCGCACAGTAAGGCAAATATCAGTGATATTTTTTTCATGACGATCTCCTGTTATTCACCGGTTATTCCCACGGCGTTTCTTTACCGGCATTTTCTCCGGCAATCATGCCAAAAACGCCACAGTCAAGGCTGCCGCAGGCGGTTAAACGGATATAGCCATAGCTCCCCGCAGAGGCCTCACCGCAGACAAATACGCCGGGAATGGGTTGTTCAGTGACGACATCAATCGGCTGTGCCTGAGGGGTTATCATCGCCCCGCCCTGACTGTAGTTATAACGCGGGTTAAGCCACATGGCGTAGTAAGGTGCTTTACCGATAGAGGTGGAGGTTTTCATCATGGCTTTTGGCTTACCAAACTGGTCTTTATTGTCAGCCATATTCTGATTGTATTCAGCAATGGTCTTTTGCAGTTGATTGATATCCATATTGAAGTTCTGGGCCAGCTCTTCAAGGGTCTCAAATTTCCACATAGTTCCTTCGGTGCCGTTTTTCCCCTCAAGGGATAAATGGAGCCGCTGTTTATCGTGATAATTCTCAATACCGATTTGGTCATAAATCAGCACAATCTGCTCACCGTTAATCCGGCGGCGTTCAGAGAGAATTGCCAAGCCTAACCCCTGACGGTCATTATTATTGAACTCATCAATAAAACGTTTACAGGTTCTCGGGTTAACCAGGATTCCCCATAGAATATCTTCAGTCGGAATAGGGAAAGCAAAGCGGAACAGCGTCATATGAATCGGCTTAAAGCCGGCTTTGATCATCGCTTTTAAAGCGCCGGCCGTGGCCCCCGGATTGGCGGTAGAAACCGAGTTATACAGCACGCCGACTTCATCACCGCGGAATTTACGATCCTGATTATAACCGCCGGTGGCCATGATCAGACCGCGTTTGATTTTGTAATAACGGGTGTTTCCGGTGGCGTTAAACGACGGATTATCGTTTTCCCCAAAGTCTTTCACTTCGCGGTTAAAAACGTAATTTTCCCGCACTTTGGCACCAATCACCCGGCCTTCAGGATTACGGATAATCTCTTCCAGCAGGATCTGTTTACGAATTTCAATTTCCGCAATATTTTCTTTCATGTGCTTTTGCAGGCTTTTTACAATGCCGCTGCCGCCGTTGACCGGCCATACGCAACGGGCACGAGAGTGCCCTCCCAACGGCTTTATTCCCGTACCGTTGCCGATTGATTTATCAAACTCAACGCCGTGGTCGCAGAGAAAGTTAAACAGGGGCAAGGTGTTCTGCGCGATGGTTTTGGTGATCTCAATATGGTTGTAGCCTTTAGATTCTTTTTCTATATCGGCCAGTAACAGCTCCCATGAATCATCAAGTACCCCGATCTCTTTTTGCCACGGTGAACCGACAACCGCCATATTCAGACCGGATATTAGGGAAGAACCGCCTAAGCGCGACATCTTGTCGGCCAGAATAATTTTCATTCCCGGCGTAGTTTCTGCCGCTTTAATGGCCGCAATTGAGCCCGCCATTCCGGTTCCCATAACCAGAATATCCATCTCTTCGTCCCAGTGAATCTCAGGGGGCGTTTGATTAGCGTTAGCGTTTAACGGGAGCATAGCGGCCAGCGGTGCAACGGCAGCAGAGGTAATGCCTAAGCGAATAAACTGGCGTCTGGATTTGTTGTTATTTTCCATATCGGTGCCTTTTCATTGTGATGACAATGACGACACTCTGCGGTAGAGACTTTCTCTTCTCTATAGTGGTTTACCGCATATACCGTAGCCAGTTGACCTATATCAATATTGCCGCTGGCATAACAGGTCATGTTTTCTACAACAAATAACGAGGAATCACATGGTGTATAGGTTATTCAGAGGACTGTTGCTCATCGGTATGTTGATTAGCCCGATGGCTATTGCGGATGTATATCAGCAACGCCCGGCCATTCGCATTGGGGTATTGTCATTTGATGATATCAATAAGGATATATACCGCTGGCAGCCAACCATTGACTACTTAAATCAACGCTTCCCTCAATATCAATTCACGCTGGTTATTGGCGACATTAAAAGTATCGATCAATTAGTTTCCAGCGAAACCATTGATTTCGCGATTACTAACGGCGTGAAGTTTTTGATGTATCAGAATCAGCATGAAGCCGTGCGGATGCTGAACTTAAAGCCTTTGCATGCCGACCCTCAGTTTGCGATCGGTTCAACCGTTATCGCCCGCAGCGATATCCCTGATATTGCTAACTGGAATGAGATCAGAGACAAAAATATTATTGCTACTACGCCGCAGGCATTTGGCGGCTTTCAGATAATTAAGCGAGAGTGGCTGAAAAGCGGCATTGATCCCGTACGTGATTTTCCTTATTTGCGCTTTGTCGGATTACCGCAGGAGAGCCTGCTATCCCAGTTAGCCAACCGAGAAGCCGACATTGCTATTTTACCAACCTGCGTGCTGGAACAGGCAATAAAGTCCGGCCATTTTAGTCCGGAACAGTTTAAAGTTTTAGATATTTATCCGCAGACGACGCTGCCCTGCCAGAGCTCTACTCCGCTTTACCCTTACTGGACATTATCCCGCATGAAGCATGTCCATGAACAGCTAGCCAGTGAAATAGCTCAAGCCTTATTATCCATAAAATCAGACGACGCTCCTGCCGTTCAAGGAAACTATCAGGGCTGGACGGTACCGATTAACGACAGCAGTATTATTGGCTTAATGACCGACCTTGGCCTAGCCGGCAATAACGACCATCTTAACGTTCTATGGCAAAAATACCGTGGCTGGCTGTTTATTGCGTTGGGCTACGGGCTCTTGCTGATTGGTTACCATCTGCGCGTTAGCTACTTGGTTCGCACCCGAACCAAGCAGTTACAGCAGATGATGGAGCTCAACCAAGAGTCCGCAGAGTGGATTCGCAAGCAGCAGGAACAGTTCTATTCCGCCCAACGAATCCTGCTTTCAGGGGAAATGGCGGCGGGTATGGCCCACGAGCTTAACCAACCACTGATGGCAATCAATAACTATGTTGTCGGCTGTCGCATGCGTTTGCAGCAACAGCCACTGGATATTGCGGCGTTGGATAAGGCATTGGAATCTGCAATTAATCAGACCAACAATGCCAAAGAAGTTATCCGGCATATGAGACACTTTATTAAGAAGCACCCGGAGCAGCAGCAGAATATTGTGCTGAATAACGTGATCGCCAATGCCTTAGCATTGTTTACTAACGATCTGAAGCGTGACGGAATTACCGTTATCGGGCCGTCACAGGCTTCGGTAACGGTTTTTGCCGATGAAATCTTAATTCAGCAGGTTTTGGTTAATCTTATTCGCAATGCGCTGGATGCTATCAAGCAGTGCGTGCCGCCGGTCGCTAAGCCTCAGATTATTTTTGATATGCAGATAACCGAATCAGACGTTATTTTAAAGATCGCAGATAACGGCATTGGCATGACCGGCGAGCAGTTGGGTAAGCTATTTGTCCCTTTTGTCACCAGTAAAGACAACGGGCTTGGCTTAGGGATGACGATTTGCAAACGCATTATTGAGGCACACCACGGGCGTATCTGGGCACAAAGCCAACCAGCCGGTAGCGGTATTTTTATCTCACTCCCCTTAGCCGAAGGAGCACAGCATGATAACCAGTAACGTATATTTGGTTGATGACGACCCGGCGATCAGGGACTCGCTGACCTGGCTACTGGAGGCAGCGGGAGTAAACTTAATCAGCTTTTCTGGTGCCGATCATTTTCTCAAGCAGGTCGATATTACTCAACCGGGCTGCGTGCTGTTAGATATCTGTATGCCGCAAATGACCGGCGTAGAGCTCCAGGAGCAGTTACTGCGCAACGATAATGTCTTAAGCATTATCTTTTTATCCGGTCATGCCGATGTACCGACCGCCAGTAAGATATTTAAGAACGGCGCTTTTGATCTGTTAGAAAAGCCGGTTGATGTGGGTGAGCTGCTGCGAGTTTTACAGTCTGCCCGACAGGCCAGCGTGGAAAAATTTAGTTGGCTTGAGAAATATCACCAGTTAAAGGAGGCTTTAGACAGCCTGACCGGCAGAGAAAAGCAGATCTTAATGCTGGTATTAGAAGGCCACCCCAATAAAGTGATCGCCGACCGTCTGTATTTGGCATTACGTACGGTAGAAATTCATCGCCATAAAATGATGAAAAAAATGGGCAGCGACTCACCGGTTCAATTAGCCCATATGCTGTCGAAATACGTAGATTTAAAAGAGATTAGGCTGTAGGTACCACATCATAAGATATGGGATTGCAGACAACGTAGTTTAATTTGATTTTAGCCTAAATTTCGTCCGTATAAGCAGTATCGGAATATTCGTTTTTTCTGGCGATAAAAGGGGCGATATTTTGAGTTCAATGGGCTCCGGGCCTGATCCGATAGCCTATTTTCAACACCCCATGATGAACCATCAAGGTTTGTCACCAATCGAAATACCACATCATAAGACGTGGTATTGTGAAAATAATTGACGGCATGCTTCACTGACCCGATGTGTCGTTATGAACATCCTTTCTCCGCACCATCACTCTGCGTATACACGTTATAAATATACTTATCCTGAAAGGTTTTTCGGCATTCCAGACACCGGTACCGCGGATAACCCGATCGACCTTTACCGTGTCTTTTGACGTATTCCGTTTTATGACAATATCGGCATTTTACTTTTGGTTGAAATAACGTTCGCATTAGCATACCCCACCCTGTCCGTAACCCATTGTCCTTCAATAAAAAACCCATTACAGCCATCGAAATTATCGCATCACCGTAACGGGCCTTTTTTATACTTTATCGGCTTAAATCAGACGCGATTAAAAGCTGAAGCGATAGCCGCCGTTGATCTGGCGTTGGTCAAATTTATTCCCCGTTGAACTGTCCAGATCCAGATATAGCGTATGCTGTTTTCCTACCTGAGCGCTGACACCAATACCGTTGTTCCACCAGTTCCCTTTAAAGGTATGGCTCTCGGTTGACCCGTTCAGTTGATAATCCACGTCGCCTTCAAACTCACGCACCAGGCCGGTTTTTAGGTAGACGTTCACTTTGTTATCACCCTGATTGAGCTCGTAGCCCAGTAACGCACTCGCTCTGCCCATCAGTGACTCATAACTGCCTAAGTCCACCTTCAACCCGTTTGATGCCTTAATCTGGGCTGCATCCTGATGGCCGTAGGTCAGTTGGAGCTGTGGCTCAACATAGAAGCCGCGGTTTTGCTCGGTCAGGTTAAATTTTTGGCCGGCTTCCAGCGAAAGACTGACGCCGTCAGAATTACCATTACCCCTGACGCGATTGTCCTGGCTATCCCGGACGCTGAAGTTATTTTTCACATGGGAATACTTAGCCACCGCATCCGTATAGAAACCGTTAGCGGCCATATATGAACCATAAATACCGGCGTTGCTGGACTTGGTTGTACCGTCGCCGGAGCGGTAATCCGGGCTACCCTGGGTCTGCCCCATAAATACGCCGACAAACAGCGGCACTTCCGGTGAAATACGCTTATCAGCACCAATCTGCATACCGCTATAGGACATATCAAACTGGCTGAGCTTTCCGCCGGAGAAGGAGTCAAACTTACCGGCAAAGCCGCGCAGCCACATATCTCCGCGTTCACCGTTCTGACGTAAATCCCCCATACGCTGTAACAGAGTCTGGGTTTCGGCATAGTTCATCAGGTAACCGATATTCAGGAAGTTAGCGCTGGCATCAGCAGTTGAAGTGATTCTTGGTTCCGGTGGTGGCTGTGGCATCTCTATCTGACTAGTCGCTGGCGCACCGAACAACTGCCAATGAGTTTCGATCTTTCTTAAATCGTACTCATATCCGCCCAGCTCAACTTTACTGTTCAGTGAGAACTGACCATTGCCATCGGCGGTTTCGACCACGGTTAAGGTTTCAGTACCGTCGGTTGCAGCAGAACCATTATTCATCACGGTTAATGTATGGCTGCCTTCAGTGGTTCCGGTTACCCGCAGCAGGTCTCCGCTATTATTACCGCTGCCATCGCCGACAATATCGGTGCGCAGTTTAAAACTACCCTGCCCGCTTAAGTTCTCAACGGTTAATACGTTACGCTGCGGATGCGAATTCTGAGCATTAAACAGCGTTACTTCGCCATTATTCAGCAATGACAAAGAATCAATGGAAGAGTCGCTATTCATTGTCCAACTGGCATTATCAATCGCAATATTGATTACACCATTTTTAATATCATTAGTCGTATTAACGGAGGCACCCTGCCAGTGTGCCCCTTGCGACAGATTGAGATTTAACGTTGCCACATAGTCATCAACCTGTGATGTAGACATATCACCAACCATTGAAGCACTATCGGATAAGTTCATCTCAAAACCAGTATCCATATTTCTGGCAACGACTTTTAATGCACCGTTTTTGCCTTCAATCAGCGTTTGGCTGCCGGAGGCATTAACAATGGCCTGGCCGTTAATAGAGTCGATGGCTATTCCATTAGCGTTAATTTGGCTATCTTTTAGATTAACCTGCCCCGACCTGAATACTCTGATGGAGGTCTGGGTATCTTTTTCATTATTAATAACGCTATTGGTTAAATCGACCAGGCTGGTCTCATCACTAATCTGGATAGCTTGCACATTATCTTTGGCATTAATAGTCAGGTTATTACCCAGCAGAGTTGCGCCGCCGTAGACATGCGCCCCCAAATAAGCATGATCGCCTGATACGTTTAGCGTAGAGTTACTCAGCTTTAAAACGCTGTCATAGGTGACTGTGGTCGCGTAGCGGCCTTTGGCTCCGTCTGCGGTATTACTGACATAATTCAATATCAAATTATCACCGGTAACATTATCAGAAAATATGGTCTGGCCTTTATTACTTTGGATCAGACTGTTGGTTAACTGGATATTCCCGTTACCTAAAAATATGACTCCGTTATTCAGATCTGCATTCACATCTGAAATCACCGTCAATCTGTCACCAATAATGCGGCCATCGGGATGAGTCTGAATCGAGTAGTAAACGTCTTCCCCATCGCTGCGGTTACCCAAAAGGTGCAATCGGCTGTTGCTGATATTAATAACGCCATCGCCGGTGGCTTGCATCATATAAGATTCATTAACGGTGAAATTTGAGTTGGTAATCTTAGCGATTCCCCCCTCATCTACCGATAACATGTAGTCTCCATCATCAACTGCTTTATGAGTTATCGTCAGATTATCAACAATCAACTCTCCTCCGGCCTGTGCTCGCAGAGCCGGAGATGAGTTAGAAGCCGCAGAATGGTTATAAGTACCACCGTTAATTGTCAACTTTCCGTTGTTATTAACGAATAGGCCATACCCGCCATTTCGAGTGTTTAAAATTTCGGTAGATACTTCATTTAGCGTTAATTTACCCCCGTTAATAAAAATCCCATTAGAGTTATTAATTGTAATAGGATCGCCAGCACCCCACACTTCTTCAGCGTCATTAGATGTTATTGTCCTTGGAGCCGTTACGGGTGAGGCACTTGACGTTAAAGGGAAGGAAACAATACTCGTACACATTAATAATGACAGGGCTATCTTATTAAACACAAACACATTTAAATTCAAATTCTTTACAGCTAACCCATTACCATATGATTTACATTCAAATTCCATGAAAAACCTCTACTATCCATATATTACACTTATATCGACATATTGATTATTAATAAATTCATCAACATACATAACATTTACTACACAGCACTCATCGAGAAATAAAATTTCTGGCATAGGTTAATTACTTAATTTCAACCATATAGATGGCAAATCAAATAAAATCATTGCGTTATAAAATAAGATACTACAAACAACTATCAATACAACACATCTTACCATTCACATACGTAAAGATAATACATAAGATCGAATTAGTTTGTAAAAATGACATTTAATTTAAAATTAACTCTATTTTAAAGACCAAAAAACCAGCCGGGAACTGATTGACGATCTAAAAACAACAAATATTTAGTACATTCGAAATAAAAAACTTTAAATAACAAAAAACAACAATTTCAAATGAAATTAATTTCATTAAAAACACATACAAAAATATAAAAATAAACCAATAACAATCCATTCACCAACAATCAACCTTCAAGAAACACGCCTAAATAAATTGGCAATGATTAAGTATTACCGTCATCAATCTTATATAATTATGCTGTATCACCTTATACACAGTATTAGTGCCATACCAACAATGATACTTAACGCAAAATTGTGTGCATCCGCATGGTTCACGAAGCCATAGATAAGGACTAACCGCCCTTTTGCTGGCCTTAGAAAGCGATCGCTGACCGTCTGTATTTGGCATTACGCACGCTAGAAATCCATTATCATAAAATGATAAAAAATGGGCAGCGACTCACCGGTTCAATTAGCCCATATGCTGCCGGAGTATGTAGATTTAAAAGAGATTAGGCTGTAGGTGCTACATCATAAGATGTGGGATTGCAGACAAATGGTTTAACTTGATTTCAGTATAGATTTCGCCCGCATAATCAGTATCAAAATATTGGTTTTTTCTGGCGGGCGAGGGGGCGATATTTTTGAGTTCAATGAGCTCCGGGCCTGATCCGATTGCCTATTTTCAACACCCCATAATGAACTATCAGGGGTTGTCATCAGTCGAAATACCACATCATAAGACGTGGTATGTAAAAATAATTAACGGCATGCTTCACTGACCCGATGTGTCGTTATAAACACCCTTTTTCCGCACCATCACTTTGCGTATACACGTTATAAATATACTTATCCTGAAAGGTTTTTCGACATTCCAGACACCGATACCGTTGATAACCCGACCGGCCTTTACCGTGTCTTTTGACGTATTCCGTTTTATGACAATATCGGCATTTTACTTTCGGTTGAAATAACGTTTGCATTAGCATAGATCACACTCCTGTCCGTAACGCATTGTCCTTAAACAAAAAACCCATTACAGCTATCGAAATTATCGCATCACCGTAACGGGCCTTTTTTATACTTTATCGGCTTAAATCAGACGCGATTAAAAGCTGAAGCGATAGCCGCCGTTGATCTGGCGCTGGTCAAATTTATTCCCCGTTGAACTATCCAGGTCCAGATATAAGGTATGCTGCTTTCCTACCTGAGCGCTGACACCAATACCGTTGTTCCACCAATTCCCTTTAAAGGTATGGCTCTCGGTTGATCCGTTCAACTGATAATCCACATCGCCTTCAAACTCACGCACCAGGCCGGTTTTTAGGTAGACGTTCACTTTGTTATCACCCTGATTGAGCTCGTAGCCCAGTAACGCACTCGCTCTGCCCATCAGTGACTCATAGCTGCCTAAGTCCACCTTCAGTCCGTTTGATGCCGTAATATGGGTTGCATCCTGATGGCCGTAGGTCAGTTGGAGCTGTGGCTCAACATAGAAGCCGCTATTTTGCTCGGTCAGGTTAAATTTTTGGCCGGCTTCCAGCGAAAGACTGACACCGTCAGAATTACCATTACCCCTGACGCGATTGTCCTGACTGTCTCTGACGTTAAAGTTATTTTTGATATGGGAATACTTAGCCACCGCATCCGTATAGAAACCGTTAGCGGCCATATATGAACCATAAATACCGGCGTTGCTGGACTTGGTTGTGCCGTCGCCGGAGCGGTAATCCGGGCTACCCTGGGTCTGCCCCATAAATACCCCGACAAACAGCGGTACTTCCGGTGAAATACGCTTATCAGCACCAATCTGCATACCGCTATAG
This sequence comes from Budvicia aquatica DSM 5075 = ATCC 35567, assembly GCF_000427805.1. GTDB lineage: Bacteria > Pseudomonadota > Gammaproteobacteria > Enterobacterales > Enterobacteriaceae > Budvicia > Budvicia aquatica. Next base: position 120,956 of record NZ_ATYS01000005.1, read on the forward strand.
GACATATCAAACTGGCTGAGCTTTCCGCCGGAGAAGGAGTCAAACTTACCGGCAAAGCCGCGCAGCCACATATCTCCGCGTTCNCCGTTCTGACGTAAATCCCCCATACGCTGTAACAGAGTCTGGGTTTCGGCATAGTTCATCAGGTAACCGATATTCAGGAAGTTAGCACCCGCATCGGCGGTGGTAGTGATTTCTGGCTCTGTTGGCGGTAACCCTGTATCAGTAGACGCACCGAACAACTCCCAGCCAGTCCCGGCCTTTCTTAAGTCGTATTGGTATCCGCCCAACTCAACTTTACTGTTCATTGAGAACTGGCCATTACCATCGGCAGTTTCCACCACGGTTAAGGTTTCAGCGCCGTTGGTTGCAGCAGAACCATTGTTAATTACGGTTAGTGTATGGCTACCTTCGGTGGTTCCGGTTACCCGCAGCAGGTCTGAGCTATTATTACCGCTGCCATCACCGACAATATCGGTGCGCAGTTTAAAACTACCCTGCCCGCTTAAGTTTTCAACGGTTAATACGTTGCGCTGCGAATCCGAATTCTGAGCATTAAACAGCGTCACTTCGCCATTATTCAGTAATGACAAAGAATCAATCGAAGAGTCGCTATTCATGACCCAATTAGCGTTATCAATCGCAATATTGACTACGCCATTTTTAACATCATTATCAATATTAGCAGCAGAACCCTGCCAGTTAGCGCCCTGCGACAAATTGAGATTTAACGTTGCCAGATAATCATCGACTTGGAATGTCGATATATTGCCGACCATCGAGGCGCTATCAGACAGGTTCATTTCAAGGCCGGTATCCGCTCTTTTAGCCTGTACCTTTAATGCACCGTTTTTACCTTCAATCAATGTCTGACTGCCGGAGGCATTAACAATGGCCTGACCGTCAATGGAGTCGATGGCTAATCCATTGGCGTTAATTTGGCTATCTTTTAAATCAACCGTCCCCGATCTGAATACTCTGATGGAGGTCTGGGTATCTTTTTGGTTATTAATAACGCTATTGGTTAAATCGACCAGGCTGGTCTCACCGGTAATCTGAATCGCCTGTACATTTTCGTTGGCATTAATAACCAGATTGTTGCCCAGCAGAGTACCGCCGGAGGCGACATGGGTACCTAAAAAGGCATGATCGCCTGACACGTTTAGCGTAGTGTTATCCAGCTTTAAAATGCTGCCACCGCTAACTGTAGTGGCGTAGCGGCCTTTGGCTCCGTCTGCGGTATTACTGACATAATCCAATGTTAAATTATCACCGGTAATATTACCTTCGAATATGGTCTGGCCTTTATTGCTTTGGATCTGACTATTGGTTAACTGAATATGCCCGCTGCCCAAAAATAGGATTCCGTTATTCAGATCTGCATTCACATCTGAAACTACCGTCAATCTGTCACCAATAATGGTGCCACTGGAATGAGTCTGAATAGAGTAGTAAACGGCTTCCTGATCGCTGCCGTTACCTAAAAGGTGCAACCGGCTGTTGCTGATATCAATAACGCCATCACCGACGGCTTCCATCATATAGGAATTATTGCTGGTGAAATTTGAATTAGTAATCTTAGCGATTCCGCCCTTTTTAACATCTCCGGCCCCGCCTACCGATAACATATAGTCTCCCACGTTAGGCCCGGAGTCCGTTACCGTCAGATTATCAACAACCAGTTCTCCCCCGCCCTGTACTCTTAGAGCCGGTGATGCACCAGAAATCGCAGAATGATTATAAGTACCACCGTTAATTGTCAGCTTCCCATTATTATTAACGAATAGGCCATATCCGCCATTTTTTGTGTTTAATATCTCAGCAGAGACTTCATTTAGCGTTAATTTACCCCCATTAATAAATATGCCGTTGGCGTTATTAATTGTAATCGGATCGCTAGCCCCCCACACTTCTTCAGCATCATCAGCCGTTATTGTTTTAGGTGCAGTTATTGGCGCAGCGCTTAACATTAAAGGGAAACTGATAATGCTGCTACAGATTAATAAAGACAGAATATTTCTATTCCACTTAGGCATATTTAAACTTAGATTATTTATCGCTGGCTTCTTGCCAAGTGACTTATATTCAAATTCCATGAAAGCTCCAAACATCAATATATAACTGACATATCAACATGGAAGAAACAAATAAAATCAATAACTTCCATGTCACTCATTACAAAAAACTTATCAGATCACACTCATTGTGATATAAATATTCATTCTGCTGCTCTTTTAGAGACGATAGATTAGTTGCAACTCTCGCCACATAAAAACAAGATACTGCTCACAGATGATTTAACAACATATGTTACCAGTGAGTAGTGATATATCAACAGATTAGATCGAGTTGAGTTTGCATGATGGAATTTAATATAAAATAAAATCATTTTTAAAGGTCAAAAGCCTAGCCAAGATCGGATTAACGATCAAAAAGATCTAAAAAATCATAAATATTTAAATTATTTGAAACAAAAAACTTAAAATAAACCATAGCAACCATTTCAAATGAAACAACCATTATTTGAAGGCATATCAAACCACCTAAAACTTAATAACTAGAATTTCATTCGATAATTATTAATTCTCGAGAAATTTATCTAAATAAAGTGTTTTTTTTACCACCAAAAATAAACCAGCCAACGCTGGTTTATTTATTATTTGAGATATTCGAATTTCATTGCCCCATATCTATAGCCATCTTTTGGCGTCTAGATACGTAGCGGTATGTTGCTGGAGAAAAAGTGATAGCTAATAAAAATAGGCTACAGGCGATCGTTCTGTCGCTCTGCTTTAATTCAAATCAGGCTTGCTGTAATCTGCCTGATTAATCATTTATATGGCCTTCACTCTCTCAATAAAGAGAGCCTGCTGTCGTTGATTTGACGCTTACCAAATCCTCCGGGGAACGGGTCATCTGCCCCATAACAAAAGCCAGATTAGCCGCAGCAACCAAAGACGCCGCATAGGCATCAGTACTCATTTGCTTCGCGCTCAACAAGCCATTCGCCGTCTCGTTTGCCATGGTAATCGTTCCGACGCCGCTACGGTAAGATTCGAGAGCCGCATCATAAGTAATAGCCGACATTTTCACTAAGCTTAAGGCGGCCTGATAAGACTCAAGGGCCGAGCTCAGCATATTGGCGGCTAGTACAATTTCACGCGCCGCCAGTTCCTGGGTTTTCTTAAAATCTTCAGCCGCTACCGCGGCCCGGGATTCAGCCTCTTTAACCCGGGCGGCACGAATTCCGCCGTCGTAAATAGGCATGCTGACACCCAGCAAAATACTGGATGAAGACATCTGTGGCCCAACCGCCGGTAGCCCCTGAATATCGAAGCGCCCATTGCCACCGGCAACTGCACCGCCAAGATAAACCTTAGGTAAAAAATCGGCTTCCGTCGCCTTGATACCTGCCATGGCCGCTTCTGTTGCCGCATAGCTGGCTAAAACATCTGGTCGTTGTGAAAGAGCCAGCTTTATCATTTTTTCGGTAGGCGCACTGGTTGCCTTAGGCAGAGCACGATCTTCACTATAACCGACCTTAATCGCCAATGACGGAGAGACCCCCATCGCACCAAGCAGCGCTTGATAAGCATCTCGCTCCATATTCTTGGTTACCACTCGACGCAGTTCAGACTGGGCAACCTGCTGCTGTGCCATCGCCACCTCTACCGTTGTGGCAATGCCATTTTTTCTACGCTGTTCGGCCGCATCCTGAATCTGGCGGCTATTGCGTAGTGCCTGCTCTGCCAGCTTAGTTTGAGTTAATGCCGCTCCGTACTGAAAATAGGTGCGGGTAACATCATAGATGAGCTTCTGATGCATCCCATTAAACATCACGTTGGCCGCGTAAGAATTTTTCCGGGCAGCCTCAAGCAGCGCGCTGCGCTGCCCGAAATCAAAGATCAACCACTGCAATGCCAATGCAGGCACCACCGCACTCTCAGTGGTATCAATATCCTGTTGATCGCCGATAGCATAAGGCAAAGGGGAACGGGTTTTCTGGTAGCCACCAATAACGCTGGCAGTGATCATCGGCAGAAAAACCGCCTCCCCCATTCCGACGCCCAATGCAGCCTGCCGGGCCTGTTGCCAGGCAATCCGGGTATCAGAATTTTGGTTCTGGGCAATATCAATCAGTTCATCCAACCGATATACATGCCCTTTATCTGTCGCCGGCAGTGGCGGAAGTTCAGCCACTTTGGGGTTGGCGGGGACAGAAAAACCGCCGGCTCCCGTCGACATTCCGCTGTCCAAACTGGGCGCCCAGGGTTCAGTATAAGAGGCCGGGGCCAGATCGAGCTGTTGCGTAGCACAGCCTGAAATCAACGCACACAGGCCCGCGACCTTGAAAACAAAGCCGATATTCGTTAACCGTGCCGTGAATACACCACGCATCATCATGTCATCCCGTTCTCAAAAGTTTCTCAAGCCGATTTATATGCCGTTGAATCGTTAGCTCGATTGTCGATAAATGTGACCTTGCCGATTCGCCATCTGGTTGTTTAGCCTCAGGTGATGGGCTCACCGCGTCACTGTCGACAGAAAGATGCCGCAGCCGTCGGACATCACCGTGTTTTTTTTCAGTCGGCAGAAACAGAACCGGGCACAGAACGCTCATTTCGGTAAGTATTGCCTTCAGGCGAGCACGTTCTTCATGCGCAGGCCGTAGCTGTGCAGGTTCAAAGGGAATCAGTACCAGTTCCTCTTGTGCACTGGCCAGCTCAGCCTCAACCTCTGTCGCCTCTCTTAAAGCACTGGCTCGGGCATCGGGCGGCAACGCCGCCAAATTGGTCAGGCCGACCAATGCCCGGCTGATGCGTTGGCGCACAGAGTCAACAATCGCCACCGGCCACAGTAAGGTAAAGGTCACATACACCACCAGATTCCCCAACAAAATGCCAAGCACCCTGTCGAGCGCAACGCCCATATCAATGCTCGGCCCGAAGCCCTGTAATACCGTCAGCAGAAAGGCCAGGCCGATTTGTACGCCGGCATACGCGATTCGCTCATTACCGCTCGAGACCCAGGCAGCGAGCAGGATACCGGCAAACACCAGCGCCATAAGTTCACCAACATCATTCAGGTGCGGAATAATAAAAATAATCGCCAATACGCCCATCGCCGCCCCAATCAGGCAGCCAATAATGCGCAATATCAGTTTATGTATGGTTTCACCGGTGGTCCCCAACGCGGCGACATAACAGGTAATCATTGCCGTATGAATATCCTGCCAGTCCAGGGCGGTATAGGTGAGATAACAGATAAATGCCGCAATCGTTGTCTTTAATGCGAAGCGCTGATGGACAGGGTTAGTTACCGCATCAGCGGCAAAGAATGTTGCTTTCGGCGCGGTGGGGTCTTTCATATTCACAGGGTGCGTCAGCGCTATCAAACAGTCCCTGATTTCACGCATATCACTACCGGTACTTTCCTCTTGGCTAAATTCGGCAGCGGGAATAGGGTTGCCGGCGGCTATCGCTTGCGCAGTTGCAGCGCAATATGCGGAAAACGCCAGGCGTTCGGCCTCAACGATATTGTTGTTTTCATCATTGTTTTCATTGTTGTTTTCATTGTTGTTTTCATCGTTGTTTTCTATGCTTGTCGGCAAGGCTGATACCGCCAGCAGCAGGCGATAGCTATTGATGACTGCATTATCAAGCTCAGCCGCTTCAGCCGCAGGACGAAGATGAAAAATTCGCACAAAAAGGGCCCGCTGCTGATGTTCAGTCTGCCCTTCTTTTAACAGAGAATGAATGCGGGCCCTGTTGGCGGAATCAGGACGTTGCAGCATATCCCCGGCGGCCAGCAAGCGTTCAGATAAGCTCACCCGCAGCACCCGTTGCGGAGTACGGCCAAGAAAAAGATTAAAGCCAACGATCAGCATCATCGGGGCGACGGCCATCAACCAGGCATACAGCAGCGCCCTTGTCGCCACTTCACCGAGAGGAATATCACTGAGCAGCGTCATCACAAAAGCAATCACCAGCGCAATAATATTACCTACCGGGCCAAGCTTGCTGGCCGAGCCCAAATAGACAAACAGAAACGAGCTCAGAAGCAGGGCCGCCATGCGTAAAGGCGGAGCCTCCAGGGTAAAATGAATCAGCAAGAATACCAGCCCGACCACCAGCGACACTAAGAGGGTTACCGCAATGGCCATAACCATGCTTTCGACGGCGTCAGGCTTCATAACGAAAATAATCAGATAGCAGCTGATAGCTGATTCAGGAATGCCGTACACCATCGCAACAGCAGACATCAGCGCACACAGCGCAGCAACGCGCCAGGTCATCGCCAACCGCCCGGGGAAATAGGCCAGATCGGCCCTGACCTGACGCAGCATGCCACCTAAGGCACTATCAGCAATCCGTGTCATGTCGTACGACCACTACGGCAGTAGCACCAATACGCATCAGCTCTTCCGGTGGGTTATCTAAACTAATTCGCACCGGAAAACGTTGAACAACGCGCACCCAATTTAGTGATTTCGGAACATAGGGCAAAATACGCGGAATATTGACCAGATCTTCAGAACTTATCCCCCAGCCAATACCCTCAACTTTTCCTTGAATGGCACGCTGGCGATCGGCCATGACATACACCGTTGCACAGTCACCGACTTTGATATTTTTCAGCTCAGTCTCGCGAAAGAATGCCGAGGCGTGCCAATGCTCGGTATTGATTAGCGTAAAAATAGCCTGATCCGGGGCCACGAACTCGCCGGTTGAGACGTTAAGCCCGACAACGCGTCCATCATGAGGAGCCCGCACTTCAGTATTAGCCAGTTCCCGTTCAGCAATGGCCAGGGCAGTACGGCGTGCCGCGACTAATGCTTCAGTCGCGGCGGTGCTGCTCACCAGCGCCTGCGCGGCCACCGACTGTTTCAGTGCCTGATTAAGGCTTACCTCTGCATCGTGCTTTGCGGTAGCGGCATCATCAACCTGTTGAGCGGTTACATAGCCTTTGGGTAATAAAGGCTGCAGCCTTGCCAGCGTCTGGCTGGCGAGCTTGAGGTTAGCCTGCGCCCGAACGACCTGTTGATTAGTAATTTCGGCATTAGTCTGTTCGGCAACCACCGTTCTTTGCTGGGTGTCGCGCGTCGCCTCCGCCATTTTTAGCTCTGCCTGAGCCTGTTCAACCCGCAGGCGATAAACCTCAGGGTCAAGAGTAAATAACAGATCGCCACGCCGAACTTTACCGTTCTCTCGCACGTTTAAAGAGGCAATTCGACCGGGAACCGATGCAGCAACGTGCACTACGCTGGCCCCCAGCTCCGCATCCTCAGACAACGGATTCAGGGTAGTCTGGCGTAATGATATCCAGCCTGATATTGCCGCCGCGACAATAATCAAACCGCTGACAATCATCGCCAGTTTCCGCTTACGTCCGCTATTTTGTAGTTTATTCATCATCATCATTCATCATGCAAACAACAAAAGGGAAGAGGTAAATGCCACGGCAAGTGCCAGGCAAACATAGACCAGCAACCGCCAAGGCAATAGGTCATCAATACCAATACGAATAAACAGGATTCTGGCTATCACCGCCGCAATAATGCCGATAAAGGCACAGGCCAACCATGAGGGAAAATAGGAACCTAATAGCGAGAATGACGGTGCCTCCGTGCGACTACAGCCACAAAGGCCAATAACCAGTAATACAGGCAGAACCCGCCTCACTAAAAGCCGGGCAGCAGTAGCGGCCAGCCGGAAAAAAGCCCACTGCCATTGGTTTATAGAGGTTATCTTATTCATTACGCCCGCCCCGATTAACGCCAAATACCGCGCCAAAAAATCAGAATGTCCATTCATTATTATTCTCAACATGCAAGCTAAGCGCCCACTGGCCGCTATTCTCCAAGCGTATTCTTAAAGATTTTTCCATCTTTCATAATGACTTTAAATGCGCTGTCGGGTTGAGCAACCAGTTGAATATCACTGAGCGGATTACCCGCCACTAAGATTAAATCCGCCAGCGCATTATTCTCTACAACCCCCAGCTTGCCCGGGTAAGGGTTTCTCGGCCCGGAGAAACCACAAAGCTCGGCGTTAACGCTGGTGGCCATTTTTAAGACTTCAACCGGGGTATACCAGCGAACTAGCTTGGCTAACTGGGCCCCCTGCCGGGTTGCCAGATGCTCGTTGAACAGCGTATCGGTCCCCCATGCGGTTTTAATCTTGTACTTTTTCGCCAGCCTATAAGCCGTGTCTGTGCCGGCCACCATTTGCAGCTGCTTGGCCCGTGACGCCGGCGTTGCCGTTGGTACCGCATCTTCATCATCAAGAAAAGGCTGCAGGCTCCACCAAATATCTTTTTCGGCTATCAGCCGGGCCGTTTCTTCATCAATCAGTTGGCCATGTTCGATACATTTCACGCCCCCTGTAATCGCCATAGTCACGGCTCTGGCGGTATAGGCATGAACGGTCACGTAGGTGCCCCAGTTCTCTGCGGCAGTCACCGCGGCACGAATTTCCTCAACCGAGCCTTCGGTAACATCAATCGAGTCATACATCGAAACGACGCCACCGCCGGCCATATACTTAAGCTGCGATGCGCCTCTCATCAGCTGTTCTCTGGCGCGCAACAATACCTTATCGGCACCGTCGGCAATCGCCGTCATGCCTACCCGTTCTGCATAGCTAAGGGGATCGGCGGGGGCATGAGGCAACTCGCCGAGCAAACGGAAATCGCCGTGCCCTCCGGTTTGGGTAATAAAGGCCCCTGAGGGAAAAATACGCGGGCCGCGGGCAATATGTTCGTCAATCGCCCGCTTTAGTCCAAAAACGGGCCCGCCCATATCACGCACCGTAGTGAAACCACGCATTATCGTGGCATCGGCCTCTGCAATTGCCAGAGCCTGAATATAGTTAAAATCTGCCGTCATCGCCGTCATCATTGACGGGCGGGCCATAATGGCATGCCAGTGAGCGTCGATCAGACCCGGCATCAAAACGCCGCCGCCGCCATCAATGCATGTCACTTCCGGCGGTAACTTAGTACCGGCGGGCTCTACCGATTTGATTTTGTTACCTTCTACCAAGACCTGTAGACCATCTATTAAATCATCAGAAACACCGTCAAAAATACGAATATTAATAAAGGCAGTCACCGCAGCCACCTGCGCTGAGGCATCTTTATTATTTTGTGATTTAGCTGTGGGTATGGCTGCCGCCACGGTATCGGCAGTGATCGGCGCTGCATGAGCCGCTTTTTGAGAGAATACCGTATTAATACGTTTGAACGCTGGACTATGACAGAGGCAACCGCCTGAATGGGCCTCCGGGGCCTTAACCAACCGCATATGTGACATAGAATGCTCCTTTATTAGTCACTTATTGTCAGGAGTAATTGAAAAATCATTACTTTCAGCATAGAACAACTTTTTCATTTCAAGTAATTTAGGCAGCAAAAGTAGAGCAAAATGGCATTAATTCTTTTTTGTTGTTTGATTGATGATAAATATATTCACTGGATGAATTTTAAAAAGCTAAAACATACCGGCCTAATACTGATTCAACCTGTTATATTTGATAATAACAACCCTCACAATCACAGTATGATTAGTTAACCTCAATCAACAAGAACATATTATTACCATGATTTAATTGATATTTATTTAAATTGCCTGACGTAAAAAGAACTAAACTGGCTGAGCTAACAGCCATAAACAGGTAACGTTTCTTAATGTACTCTTAATATGGCGTTTTTATTTTCTTAATTTATGGTAGGCATATTAATTGCCGGGCTATTTTTTAGGCCGGATACTGAATTAAAGTGTTGAACCGTTATGCCGTACACATAACGGCATCAGTTAATATCAACGCATAACTATCGAGAGTTCAGCGCTACCGCTGACTTTTCCGGTCATTCCCGTCCCTCTGGAATAGAGGGTATAAGTAACCGGATGATTAAAGCTAACGGCGTTTTGCGCTGAAGTGATACTGCCAATATCAATAAACTTTCGGTTAAAGGCTACCGGTGTCACCGCACCATTAACGTCAATACTCATTTTAACGTAAGCCCCGGCGGCACCTGAGCCATTTTTTAGCAGGTTGACCTCATATTCATTACTAGAATAATAAGCCAGATTGGTGCCGGTCACTAAGGTTAACGTCGCGCCGATGGGGTTCTTGGTCTGCGTGCAGCTAATTGACAGATTATTGGTTCTGGATGCCAGCTCTTCATTGGCGACTGAACTTGCCGGCTGTGGGCCAAAATCAATCCGAGTTGGCGTGGATATTGTGCACCCTAAATCGCTGACAACGATCGGATAAGAGCCCGCGGCTACCAGCGTAGAGTATTTATAATTTGCCGGGGTACCGATGGGATCGGCGATCCCTAACCTTATAGGCTGAGCTAACGATGCCGTACCAGAGACCTGTTGGCCGGTACCATAAATCAACATCCGCCCTGTTGCCGTGACCTGATGCGTAATATATCGGTCGACGGACGTTGCCGGCGTCGACTGATAAGGTTTCCAATAGCAGCTACTGGATGCACCTCTATTCTCACTGGTATTTGAACCGTTACCATTAAAAAAACCGGTGATGGTATCAGAATAATTTGTCGTGCTAACGCTCCAAGAACGGTTATCGACAAAGGTGACTTCAGGAACCAACATTAAGGTGCCGGCAGTATTAAACTTAATGCCTTGAACGCCGTCAATCTCCATCATTAGTGAAGGGTTACAGCTGGCGGTGTTGATATACCAGGATAAAAATACATAATCTTGGTTACCTTCCGCCCAGTAACGAGACGGGCCGGTGAGGCTAGTTGAATAATTGTTATTGATAACCCCGACTAAACCGCGCCCGTTCTGGATCAGGGTAGCAGCCAGTGCGCCGGGAGCATCTGCCAGCAATAGCAGAGTCAGTGCCACCTTCCATCGTGGCAACCGGCTAACTAACGCTGTTATTTTGTCTATCAATGTTAAAAAAATCATAGTCTGTCTTCTTTGTGCTATCGCGATTAAATGGATTAGTTACAGGCTGCGGCGAACTGACGTACCGCCGAGAACGGGTTTTCAGCCACGTCGGCAAAGTCGAAATTAGCAATACAAGACTGATTAGCCGCCGTTCCCCATGTTACTGAGATCTGGCCCTGTTCAGGCATACCGCTGAAATAGACCTGACCATTCTCACCAACAATACTGCTATTAATATCGTCCGGATTCTGTTTATCGATAATGGATGCCATCGCGCCTAGCGGTAATAGCTGGCTGGCTTTTAAATCAATCAACGCCTGATACCCCTTACGGGTGGCAAACTTAGCTTTCACCACCGCCCCTTTGGTCGGATATAAATTGACCGAGGTATTTTCCGGCATCACATTTTCCGGCAGGGTGTTGACATTCAGGCTAACGGTATTCTTACTGTAATCGGTCATATAAGGGCTAATGGCATAGCCAAAATAGTCGATTGCTGCATCGCCGTTGCTTAATGTGGTACCGGCAGCATCGGGGGCTTCAATCAGCGCCATGCTACTGCCCAGCGAGCGGCCTAAGGTTACGCCGCCAGAATGGACAATCATGCCGCCATTGGCATTCATATTGACGCTTTGTGAATTGCGGCTATAGCTGTAGCCACCGCTAATATCGCCATAGTTACCGTGATAACCAAGGTTAGCCGTTCCGTTATTACCCTGATCCTGATTATCATGCCCTTGGGTCAGGCTATAGTTGACTTTGTTATCCAGAAAATGGCCATTAACCCCCAACTGCTGAGTGGTTCTGCCCTGATTATCTTTGCTAATTTGGTAGTTGCTGCTGATATTACTCAACTCATGCCGCGGGCTAAATATGTTCAAAGGCATATTGATATTAAAGGTAATTTGGCGGTTTTCCGGCCAGTCGCCGTCCCCTTTAGTGCGGGAGATGCCGTAGTTAACCCCATAGTTAACGCCTTTATAGCTGTTGTTATAGCCTACCGACAGGTTGGTGACCTTTTGGTTTTTTTCCCAATAGTCACTGCGCGAACCCTGTACATAAATCGATCCCCAATCCCCCATTGACTGGTTAATAAAGGTTTGGAAACTGTTACGCTCACGCTCGTTTAACCAAGGAGAGACATCGTCCTTTAGGCTATGGCCGCTATTATTAAAGTCAGCAAAGCTGTAATAGTGTTTGGTAGAAAAACGCAGCGCCGTCAGGTCAACCGAGGTGCCGGTGGTCAACAGGCTTTTGGAATAGCGCAGGCGATAAGACTGACCGACCTGTTTTTCATCATCGATAATGGCCGAAGCATGGGTAATATCCGCGGATAAAGCACCGAATGAACCTAATGAAATACCGGTTCCGAAAGCGCCAGACCAGTAGTCTTGTGCAGCAATAGCACCACCATACAGGGTTAGCGACTGCGGCAAGCCATAAACCAAGGTACCCTGCACAAAGTCTGACTCTTTAGAGCCAATGGTGATGCCGCCGTCATAGCGCCCGGCGGTCAGTTCATACTTAACCCCGCCCGGCCGTAACATAACCGGCAGCGTTGAGAACGCTTGGGTAAAGGTACGCTCTACGCCGTCAGTTTCGGTCACGGTGACGTCAAGGTCGCCGGCGGTACCGGTCGGGTAAAGATCTCTAATACTAAAAGGACCGGGCGCCACAAAGGTTTGATAAACCACGTTGCCGTTTTGGCGGATGGTCACTCTGGCATTGGTTTGTGCAATACCGTTAATCTCAGGGGCAAACCCACGCATGCTGCTTGGCAACATCTGTTCATTGGAGCCAAGCCGTACACCTTTAAATGGAATACTGTCCAGAACGTCATTTCGGGTACTGCTTTCACCGATGACCATTTCTGAATTCCAGCGCTGAATATCCCGCATGATATAGGTATTGGTAAAACGGGTATTATTGGTACGCTGGGTAGTTCCCTGCATATCAGAAGAGGTTTGGTTATAGGTCATGGTGCTGCGTAAACGCCAGGCATCAAGGTTGATTCCACCGCGTACGCTGGCAAACACGTTATCATTGGTAGAATTCTGCGAGGAGTCGTCACCTTGAATCCATTGCCGGCCACCGCTTACCTGATAGTTAAGCAATATTGCCGGGATCCCCTGGTCGAGCAGTTTTGGGTCAACATAGCCGCGACTGTCGGGCTTCATTGCAACCTGGGGTATGCTCAGGTTTAGCCGCAGCTTAGCCAGATCAAAAGTCACTTTGGCATCAGGAATATAGACGTTCAGATCGTTAATTTTAGCCTCTGGCGGCAGGGCTTTTAAGCCAGCGATAGCGGCAATATTCACACCCAGCTCGTTAAGTAGCTCAGGCGTTAGCTCGGCAATCACCTTGCCCTGTTCATCAGGGGAGAAATTGATCTCTCGGTTACCGACGTCCTGCTGATTGATCAGCAATGTCACCATATAGCGCCCGGTCGGCGTAGATCCGGCGGCAGAGAAAGACGATAGGTCAATCTGACTTGGGTCGCTACCCGCAGGCAGGTTCAACAGGCTGGGATCAAAATAGTCTTCGGCACAGGCCAGCGGCGCTGTAGCCATGAATAACGCTAACAGCGACAGACGATATGGCATCCTATAGGCCTGAGATTGTCCCTGTGTATCGATCTCGAATCGTTGTGTTTTTAACGTCTTCATCATGATTATCTTTTTAATGTCCATATCGGCTTAAAGTGGCTTTAACTCTGCTTTGGTGGCAATGCCATATTCGTTGAGTAACCGCCACATCACATTGCCTTTGGCGCTGGCCGGCAGCGGATAACGCTGTTCAGCAAAAGGGGGGACCATTTTATAAAGCTCACTTTCAGGCATCTGATAATCACCCACCTGCAGGGTGGCAAAGGTCATATACAGCGGTGAATCATTACGTACAACTAACTGGTTGCCTTCACGCCGAAAGGTGGCTTTATCCGCCAGCATATCGGTGCGTAATTCCTCCAATGCTGCCGGCCGATACAACAATTTTTGATAAATCACCGGGCTTAACACAAACTCACCCTTATCCTGAGCCTGTTTATCCGTAGTCGGGATCGCTTTTAGGGCGACATAAAATATCGACTCCCGATCTGATGCCAGTCCTTGATTACCCACCCGCTGGATCCGCCAGCGATAGCGTTCCCCGACTTCCAGCCGATGCAACGGTGGCGTTATCACAAAAGGAACCGCGCTTTGCTGGGTATTTTTATCCATGGGTAAGCCGGTTTGCTCATCTGCCGCAACAATCCAGCTTTGGATCAGGTAAGGGTCTTTGTTAGCGTTCTCCAGCTCGACAAACGCCCCGCCGTTAACCTTTTCTAAAAACACAATGCGCATATTTGAAAAGCGAAAACCTACCGGCGTTTCTGCATAGGCCGGTAAGGTCTGGCTTAAAATCAGCAGCAAAATAAATGTGATTAATCGACGAATTGACATGATTTCGCTCCAGCGGCAGTGATCGTGGTCTGGTGTTTTTCCGTCAGGCCACCGTAGTCATTAATCGCCTGCCAGCTCATCTGTTTCCCTTTGCCGGCTTGCTTGACGCTGATTGCGCTTTTAGGTGCAATCATTAACCCGGCGCTATCAGCAACCGCTACGCCGTCAGCCCACAGCCGATCGAGCGTGATGTAATAAGGGGTGGGATTAATAAAACAAACGCCCTGAGCCAGCGAGGTAAACTGCAGGCGGCCGGCCGCCTGTTCATAAGATTCAGGTAGTCCGTCCGGGCGATAAAACAGCTTGATCATCACGCGTGTCGCAATAGAGAGTTTGGCGACATTCTCTGGCTGTTCAGCAGGTTTCTTACCTGCCGGAATCGCCGTGGCGCTGAAATAGAACAGCGACTCACGGTCTTTAGCCAATGACTGTGTCTCTTTTGGCATCAGCAACATCACATGTTGGCTATTCGCCTCAAGACGGAACAGCGGCGGAACCACTAAAAAATGCTCAGAGGTTGGCCCCTCGATAGCGCCATCCTGCACTCTTGCCTGAATTAAATAGGTCTTTTCGCCGCTATTTTGAATAGTGACGTTTTGGTTTTTTTGTGACGACCTGAAAATAATCCGGCTTTGATCCAAACCAATGCCTGCCTGTGCTATAGCGGGTAACACTAATGACAGCATCAGCACTGAATATGTTAATGTGCGATTAAAACAGCGAGTTATCCGCATAGCGTTGTTAAATTCCATAAATTAGTTAGTGATGACGGTGAAGGTCATTGATGCCTGAAAGTCGCCCGTGGTAATGCTATCGGTATTACTACAGCCACCGCAGGATAGGGCGAGCTCGACGGGCTGCCGATCGCTCTCGGCAGAGCTGCTGGTCAGATCCCAAACGCTGTCCCTGTTAGTTTTAGTCGCGCCATTCGATGTCAGTTTGACACCTACGCCCTGTGCGCTTCCGCCGTCTTTAAACAGGCTTTGACCATTTACCACCACCGTATTACCGGAAACAATCACCGAACTGCCGCCTAAGCTGCCGGTGCCGGTACATTCACTTAAGGTCAAAATAATCTCGCGCGTTAAGGCACTAAACTTTCCGTTATCACTACCAACAATGTTCTGTGCATGAACCTTGTCATATTCGATCAGGGGTTCTGAGACATCAATTTTGCAGGTACGGGCATAAAAACTGGCTTCAAACGTCACGGTGACAGAGTTGGTGGCGGCCAGACCGGTAGCAGGGGTCAGACTGGCAAAAAGCAGAAGTAAAACGGTCTTATAATGTTGAATAATAAAGAACATATTAATACCCTCAAGGCATCACAAACATAAACATTATCGACGCTTTAACATCACCCGATGTCACCGCGGTGGATGTATTTTGCTTAACAAAGCCAACGGTAAGGGGATATTCACCCTCAGTGACCATATCAACCAAGAACTTAACACCGCTCTTCATCGTGGTACCGGCGCTATAAAATCCGACCTTATCGGTCACTACGCCATTTTTCAGCATAAAACCAACGCCGGCTGCCGTGGAAGCACTGGACAAAAACAGCCCATCATCTGGCGATACAACACCAATGGCGACAATGCCGATCTTGGCATTAGCTTCGTACCCTTCGCAGTGATATTGCAGTGTTAAAGGCGTCACGGCGGCAGCATTGCCAGAACTAAAGCTACTGACAGTTTGCGGGGCAAACTCAACGGAATCAGTGCTGGTCGAAAACTCGCAGCTGCCTTTTGTTATTTCAGCGGTTACCCTGACGGTATTATTGTCTGCGGCAAGTAACGTTGCCGGCAGCAGCAGTAAGGCGACTGCGAGTATCGCCGCGGATTTAGAGTTTCTGACTATGGGCATCGAACCCTCCCAAATCATTAATCGTGCTCCATGACACATTGCCTTTATTGACCGGCGTGGCATAAAACAGCTCGCTAAACGGCGCCAGCATGGCATTGTTCTTTTCCAGACTGAGCGGGATCGCCTTATTACCTACGCTGAGTTTTGATAGGCTAATGTAGTAAGGCGACGGGTTTTTGACCTTTAATCCACCGGCCGCCGATTCAAAGATCAGTCCGCTTTGTGCCTGCTGAGCCGATGACGACAAGCCTTTAGGGCGATAAAAAACTTTAATCGCACTCTCTAAGGCA
Organism: Budvicia aquatica DSM 5075 = ATCC 35567; assembly: GCF_000427805.1. Lineage (GTDB taxonomy): Bacteria > Pseudomonadota > Gammaproteobacteria > Enterobacterales > Enterobacteriaceae > Budvicia > Budvicia aquatica. Next base: position 137,479 of record NZ_ATYS01000005.1, read on the forward strand.
ATTTTAATTACCCCGCTATTAGCCTTTGATTCGGTGCTGGCGCTGCTGGCCGGAATCGCTCTGACGTGCAGATAAAAAACAGATTCCCGATCCTTAGGTAATCCATTTACCTTTTCAACTATCCGCACTTCACTACGGCTATCTGGCTGTAGCCGAAACATGGGTGGTAATACTTCAAAAGGCACTGAATTATTTTGTTGCCGATCGTTAGTCATATAAGATTGGATTAAGTAAGAATCATCCGAGCTGCTATTTCTAATAACGACGGGCGCTGATGTGCTCCCTTCGTTAAAAATAACCCGAGTTGCATTTATACCTACGCCTGCCGCAAATGATTGAGATATAGAAATTACCCCAACAAATAGGAAGAGTATTATTTGGGATAATTTATTCTTAAATAACATAGGGGTCTCCAAAATATAAAGAATTAAGCAACCCGAATATAAGAGAGTTGCCTAATTCTGAATTATTATCAGTTATAAGCTAGGCAGTTATAATTAACTTAGCGATAAGCAACTTAGCTATAAACAACTTAGTTATAAGCTACAGAGAATGTAATTGGCGCTTCAATTTGTTGTGTAGCTGGTTTAGCAACGGTTGAGTTCAATTGAGCATTCATTAATACTTGAGCTGAACCGCCTGCTGTTAATACTTCGCCAGCCAGCGCAGTCAGTGGAGTACTTGCGTTAGGTTTTACCGCCTGACCATTTGCAGTTAATTGAACACCAACGGTTCCGCCATCAACGTTGTTGAAGTAGTTAGTGTTAGCCGCTAATGCAGTACCTTTAGACAGCATGCTGACTACGGTGCCAGTTTCGCCATCCTGAGTACAGTTAGACAGGTTCAACGTGAAGTCTTTGCTGGTGGTAGCGATTGGGCCGGCAACGGTAACATCACTTGAAACCACTGTACCTAAGTCAATATTGCTGTTGGTTACGTTTAGATCACAAGTTGCAGCCGCGATTTGACCAGTAATGGTAACTTGCGCGTTAGTTGCCGCCTGAGCAGTACCTACAGACATGATAAATGCAGCAACCGGAGCTAAAAGTAAAGTTTTGTTAAAAGTCATAATATCCTCGGGGATAATTCATATTAAAAATAATGAGATATAAACCTACCTTGGTTTATAGTTATTTATTCCTTACGTTTATTTAAATCGTAGAAATAAATAAGCATAATTAGGTATTAAATTATGCTTATTTATTCATACGTACATGCACTATCTATAAAACACCATTTTATTAGATGGATTTTCATCAGTGTTTTAAATAGTATTTACTTAATGGTAGATATGCTTATTAGGCATTAGTTATATAATAGCAACCCACCAAACATAGCACCAAATCCTGAAATATTACTTCAGGATTTGGGTAATTTAGGTGAGATTATAGTTTTAATTTTCACACACCTTCCTTGTGGCTTTTTATTACTCCATTAAAATCGCGTTAATAATATCGATACTTATAGCGATAGATCAATAGCCAGACATCTAAAAAAAATATAAGCCTGAATATAATTTTTAGGCACATCTTTATGTTTATTCAGTTTTGCGAAGTTTGATATTGGAAACAGCAAGAATGATTTGATTTCACAACATAAAATCAAACATAACCAATTGTTATGTAATAACTTTTATTAAATTAATTCGTTTTTATAAAATAAATACCATGGTTAAGCTTAAAAATAATAGGCCTTAAATATAAAAACAGATTTAATAAGTTAAATCCAGTTTAATTTCTATTATTAAGCGCTTTGTTCTCCGCCTATCACTCATCATGATGCTGAAAACACTCAGATAATCAGGTTATCCCTACAGGTAAACTATCCGGCACCATGATATCCTCCCCTTATTGTTTTCTTGTTTTCTTGTTTTCTTGTTTTCTTGTTACGGTACCATTACCTTCTGGCGATTAAGGGAGTCTATATGACACCATTGCAGCACAAACGAAGCTTATGGGTAGGGACGCTTGTTACCCCCTGGATAGTTCCTCTGGGCATTTTCGTCGTCATACTCACTGACACATTTAAAGAGATGCCATCCATAAATGTTGCTATTGAGCTGTTTTTTATGATCGTGTTATTTGGCGTTTCCTTTACCTATATTGTCACTCTGGCACTTGTCGCCCCAATGGCTTTCTGGCTAAAGGGAAAAAATGCGCTCTCTGCGATTCGGCTCTGCATTTGGTGCACCGCTTTAGGGCCAATAACCATGTTTATTTATAGTCTATTGCTAAACGGGCTATCAACGACATTCAACCGAACGCATCTTACTGAGATTTTATTCACCATGGCATTTGGCTTGGCCTCCGGGGTTGTTTTTTGTCTGGTTTCGGGCGTGAGGTTATGCGTACGTCAGAAGTGCTGAATCAGCAGAAAGTCTAAAAGTAGATGTATATATTAATGGCCAGGATTTCAGCCCGTATTGACATAAATAAGAATAGAGACACGCCAGCCTGATGGGCCGGAGTGTCTCTAAAAGAAAAGATTAGAAAATAATATATAACGCATAGCAGCCGTCGTTCACACGCATTCAGGCATGCAAACCTTTTATCAGCTAAGTTTTAACGCGGGCACTGTGCCTGTAGCCTGAATCATCTTGTTCTCATTGCCTTTATAGATATATCGGATCTGAAAAGTCTTATTGCAAGACTTACAAAAGTAACGAGATAAACCAGCACGGCTTTTACCATGTCTTTTGGTATATTCAGTTTTATTACAATATCGACATTTTACCTGCGGTTGGAGAAACGATTGCAATAGCATAAAGCACCTTCCTGTCCGTAATATATTGCCCTTAAATTAACCCTGAGATAACTTCATCGCTGTGATGAGTCTTTTGATGCTTTAGATAACTAAAAACGCTGTCTTATATTTGTTACAAGGCCCACTGAATTTTTTAGTGGGCCTGTATTCATCACGCCATTTATCTATTAACTAGAAGTTATACTTCACGCCAAAAATCACGGCCGTATCGCTGTAGCCTTTATCACCCATTTGTTGACCAACATTACCCCAGAGATTTAGCTGTTTATTAATTTGACCTTCTACCCCCAGTTTTAGCTCACCAATGTTGGCGGCACCGTCTTGCTTCACCGTTATACCGTCCATCTTGGTACCAAACTCTTGAGTATTGTGAATCCAGTTGGCTTCAATAAACGGCTGGAACACCCGATCTTTACCTTTATCTTGATCGCTGTAGCCGTTCATAAAGGCTCTCACGCCTAAGCGGGTCTGAATATTGCCATCCCCTTCGCCAGACACGTTAGTGCCGTTGGCTTCTTTATGATCGTCAGCCTTCACGCCCATCCAGGTAACCTGCGCTTTAGGTTGGATAAAGTAGCTCGTGTTTTTCTCCTTATTTTCGCCAATTTTAAAGGTATAGCCACTCTCCACTGACGCAGTTACACCGCTGGATTTGTACTCTTCGGTATGCAAATACTGACCATCAACCCGATTGTTGAACCAGTTATATAGCGCCCAGGTATCCACATATAAACCCGTCTTATCGACCTCATTGGCATACCAGGTTCCATACAATCCAGCGCTGTAACCGTCGATGGCAGCGCGAGCGCTATAGCCCGACACATGGGATTCAGTCCGGCTCTTACTGTTAGCATAGCCCGCCATCACACCCAGGTGCAGGCGGTTTTGGTCATTACTACTCCACTGAGCAATATCACCGCCCAGCTGCATGACATAACGGTTAGCCTGAGTCTTCAGTTGATCCTGACTATCACGAAAGCGAGTATGACCGCCTTCATTACGCAGCCACAGGCTGGTCACCTTCTGCTCGCCGGTCAGTGCATCGATATATTGAGTTTCACCCAAACGATCGTGCAAACGCGTCACAAACAGATTGTTTGCCGCAGCCAGATTAGCGGCATAGCCACTAGCCTCAGGCCTTTCAACCATGGTCGATTCAGTCGGTGATATTGAAGGGTCTGCGCCTCGGATCGGTTTTGAACCCGGATCTGGCGTTGGGTCAGGCTCCAGACCTGGATCGGGTGTTGGTGTTGGTTCAGGTGTTGGTTCAGGTGTTGGTTCAGGTATTGGTATCACCGGTGAAATTGCACTGGTCAGATACCAGTTACTGGCATTCACATCTGCCCCCCGAGCCAAGGTATAATCATAGGCACCGGCAACGATACGACCATGCTGAATAAATTCGCCGTCAGACGTTCCGTTTACCTGCACCAGTTCAATACCGTTCAGAGTCGCGGCACCGCTGCCACCGGCATTGGCTACGCTAACCCGCGTGGTACCAAAAGTATTGCCTTCGACAATCAGTTTATCGGTTACTGAGGTATCGTCATTCAGTGCAGTGTTGAAATTGAGTAAACCGTTATTGCCGGTGTAGTCACCGGTTACCGTCAGCACGGTACCCGGTGCACCGTTAAAACTGACCACGCCGGCATTATTCAGGCTGGTCAGAGTCTGGTCATAACTAGCCAAATCCAACTGGCCCCCAGTCCCTACCGCGAAGTTAGACACGGAGCTAAACGTATTCAGTGCCCCTGCCTGCAAGGTTCCCGCGCTGATGGTGGTCGCGCCGGTATAGTTGTTTGCCGCTAACAGGCGAGTGGTGCCGCCGGTGAGATGATTAACCGCCAGCTTTCCGGTCATTCGCGGTGAGAAATCGATATCATCGGTGTGGTTAAAGTTGACGGTTGCCGATCCCGCCCCACCCGTGATGCTGGCCGCTGTGAGGGTACCGGCCAAATTACCGTCGCCGATATTCAAGCTACCCGTGGAGCCGTTATACATGGCAAGATTGATGGCACTGGTAGACACCTGCGCCCGATCGGCAAGCGTCAGTGTGCCATTACCAAAGTGGCCAACATAGAGAGTGCTGCTGTTATTCCACAGCGAACCGCTACCGGATATCTCGACAACGCCGGTCGAACCGGTATTGGAGGCGACAAAGGCCGTGGTATTACTCACCGCACCGCCCTGGTCAATGGTGAGCTTGCCAGTACCGGAGTGACCAACAACCAGGCTGCCGCTGTTATTCCACTGCGACCCAGCGCCGGACACCGAGACAAGGCCCGACGTGCCGTTTTGGGCAATATAGCCCGTCGTATTGTTCACCACCCCGCCCCGGTCAATGGTGAGCGTGCCAGTACCATAATTGCCAACAATAAGAGCGTCGCTGTTCCACTGCGAACCAGCATCAGACACCCAGACAATGCCTGTCGAACCGGCATTGTAACCGATATAGGCTCTTATATTGCTCACCACGCCGCCATGGTCAATGTTAAGTTCACCATTAGCGGAGTTGCCAACATAGAGGTTTTTGGTGCTATTCAACTGCGATCCGCTATCGGACACCTCAACAAGGCCCGAACCTGCAGCGTAGCGGCCGATATAGATATCCTTGGCATTGTTCACCACACCGCCCTCGCTAATGGTGAGCCGGCCATTACCGGAACTGCCAACCACGAGGTCGCCGTAGTTATTCCATTGCGAGCCAACATCGGACACTTTGACTATGCCCGTTGTGCCTGTCTCCATGCCGATTTCGCCGGTGGCAGTGTTCCTTGTTGCACTGTTCACCACGCCACCCTCGCTAATGGTGAGCGTGCCGGTGCCGTAGCGGCCAACAAACAGGCTCTGGGTTATATCCCACAAACCGCCAGTCGACACTATGGCGGCACCCGACGAACCAGCCCGGTCACCGATAATGCCAAGTCCAGTGTTGGTCACCTTGCCGCCGTCGTTAATGGTGAGCGAGCCCTCACCGTAGAAGCCAAGATTGATGGTCACGGTATTCCACTGGGTTCCGATACCGGACACCTCGACCACGCCACTCGAACCGGCACTGTAGCCGAGATAAGAAGAGTTGGTAACGTTAACCACGCTGCCACCGGTCATTGTCAGCCGGCCATCCCCCAAGTAACCAACCGAGAGGAGATCGCCAATAGTCCACACTGAACCAAGACCGGACATCTCGACAACACCCGTCGCCCCCTCAAGCCTACCGATATCCGCGGACAGCTCGCTTGTTACATTCCCCCCATCTTGAATCAGCAACGTGCCATGGGTGGTGTTACCAACCACCAGATTATTCATCGTCCAAGCTGGGTTTTGTGTTGCTGTAACGGTGACGATCTGGTCGTCATTAATGATATCCATATAGGCCGCGTAGGCCGAAGAGGTGCCGATAAGCGAACTAGAAATGGCCGCAAATAAACAGCTATGCCGGAATACATTCTTCATTTTGCTTGAGTGTATAAAATTGCCGGCATCTGTAGAAAAATGAGAAGAACGACGTCCGTCAACTCTTCTGGCGGGTTTTGAATTAGTCATACAATAGATTTCGTCCATGTTTAATATTCCATATTTAATTGATGTTATGGAAAACACCATCTTATTTAATTAAATAAGATGGATTTCTTCCATGAAGAAAAATCCAAAACCAATGTGTGTGATTTAAAATACCAAATAAAATTAAATTGCACAAACAATCACCAAGAGCATACTAAGCGTGATGAATAAACCTATTTCACTTATTTATATCACTAAATAGCCGCTTAACAGCCCTTAAAGAATCTCAATCAAAGCAATAATTTACTCACTTTTACACATACCGACAATAAAATAAGAAAGCACACTGAATGAATTGCATTAATCAATAATTTCATTAAGTTAAATATAAAATTACAAAAGAGTTGAAAAACGGAAGCGATGTTTATATTGAGCCAGATAATCTGGTAAAACTAAAAAAATAGATTAGAAATCATCTTAAATTCACATAAAAAAATCATTTTAAACTGGGAAGATCCTTCGATAGCCCTTGGCTACTGCAGGTTTAGAACAGACTATATCTCTGGTATTACCTACGGATTCCAACTATTTATCAAGTGAAGTCAACCTAGACTTTTTTGGCAAATGTAGACAACGTTCTGCGTGCCCTGGCTTAACTTATAAATGGTAAAGGCAAGACTCCCCTCAAGCTCAATGATTAAAAAACCTAGTCGCGTCACTCTATACAAACCAAAATACAACTTATTGTATTTTAATGAAAAATAGTAAATTCAATATTAAAGCATGAAGAAAGACATTGAAAAAATCAGGGGGTTTAATCCATTATTCAAATAAAATCATATGTATGAATTGATAATTACTAACCAAATCAATGAGTTTAAACTTAAATAAAAAACACATTATTCATGTTAATAATTTACTTTAAGAAGTTATTTATAATAAAAAAGCCGTAAAACACCAAAAAAGCCCAACAATCGACCTATAAACCCATAAAAAATCAATAATGCAGAATTTAATTTCATTAAATATTGATATTTGAAGCAATAGATCGGATATTGACGACATCATAGTGATTTGCATTGACGACAGCTAAACGGCTGTTAATATATAAAAATAAGGATAACAAATAAGTTTTTCACTTATACACCTAAGACAACAAAACAACAATAACAATCATTACTTATTGGGTTGTTAAATTAATTTAGCAGAGTTATTAAATCTAAAGTTGTATTTAAATTGTTAATAAAAAAATTGCATGCAATATATTAATAACAAGTGTTCATCTATTGTTAGCCAATTGCATAGCATAGAACTACAAACTTAAAGCCACAAGGAAAGTTAATTATAATGAAATATATGTATAAAGCTGCATTGATTACAGCATTCTTAAGCATGGTATTTTCTGGCTATGCAGCAGCGGGTGAGCCGGAAGATTATTGTGATTCCGATGGCTGTATTCTGGAGGATGGACAAGCAGGTACTACGCTTGACTTTGGCGGATCGGGTATCAATCTAGGTTCCCATTTCCATATAGATAATTCTTCAGTTGATGATTTGGTCATTAAAAATTTAAGTATTAGTGATAATAATATTGAATTTGATAGGGATGACGACACCGATGATTACAACGACTCCCTGTTGCACGGTGGCAGCAGTCCCGGGGGTTTACGATTTGAATCATGGAATATTGATACAACAGAAAGAGTTACCTCACTGTTTTACATGAATAACTATTACATGAATAGTGAAATGACCAGCGATTTACTCTCATTAAACAATTCGTCCATCCGCGCTAATGCGGATACCATTTTTCATACCATTACCTATTTTCCAGAGTTGTTAGATGCAGGCACCGTTAATGCTTTATCTGTGAATAACTCTATCATTATTAATGATAAACAGCATATTTCAGACAATAACGGCGAGATCGAACAGGCGATTCTGAATACCCGCTTAGGCAGTATATTAAACGTTTATCCGATTTCTGACTGGGCAGATTGGGAACAACGGGATTTAACCGTTGGGTATAATTTCAATCAGAGTTTCTTAAGTTCAGAAGCGCTGGCGGGCATCAATCAAGGAGGGGGCTGCTGCAGCCATAGCGGGGCGGAAGATAGCGGTAATACTATTGCGATTAATCTGACGGATAGTGAGGGCCAGTTTGACAACCTGTTGATTAACGGCAGTACTGATAGATATGATGTCAAAGCTATCAACGATGCGGTTCAGGTCAATCTGGATAATTCCACGGTTTCTTCCGGCATATACAGCGAATACTACGGTAGTTTTCGCTTAACCAATACTTCACTCAACCTGAGTAATAGCTCGGTGTTTAATTACCAAGGAGATTGTTCCGCTTCCGGCAATTGTAATAGCTACCTAATCGAGGACGACTGCTATTCATGCGGTAGTAACGTAAATCCACTGTCTGAGAACCCGCATTATTATGATTCCTATATTCATGAGATCAATATCAGCGGAAACTCTAACTTTGTGTTTTCGCCTCAGGGCGAATTTAAGCGGTTATACGTTGATCGGATGACCTCCGATGGCAGTGCCATTATTACCATGAATACTGATGTTTCCGCGCTAACCGGCGATCAGCTGGATATTAAACAGGCGATCGGGAAATTCAATGTGGCAATTCAGGACAGCGGCAAAGAGCCCACCAGCAAAAAAGGCCTCTCGCTGATTTATGTTGATAAAGGTGAAAGTGAACAGTTCCAGTTGAACGAAAGCCGAGGCGTGGATATTGGTGCCTATACCTATTCTCTGGATTCTGTCAGCAATGGCGAACGCTATACTTGGTTCCTGACTCCGTCGGCGCCTGCCACGACAACTGATCCAAAAGGTTCACCACCAAAGAGGCCTAAGACCAGCCCGTCTACCGATGGTGTATTAAGCATGGCTTCCGCCACTCAGTTCATCATGAATGATGAGTTGGAAAACTTACGTATGCGCCGAGGTGATGTGATGAGAAACATCAGCGAGGGCTCTAACGTTTGGGGGCGGATTTTAACCCGTACTTTACGAGTAAGTGGCCCTGAAAATTCTGCCTATGAGATGGACCGTAGCGGTATGGAACTGGGTGGCGATAAAGCCTTTGATATCGGCAACGATAAGTTAATGGTCGGGGTTAGTACATCGCTGTCAGACGATAAAGTGAAGCATAACCGCGGCGGTAGCAGCAATATTAATACCTATACCGGGGGTATCTACGGAACGTATGTGACAGCAAACAATGTCTATCTTGATGCTGTCATAAAGTATGCCCATTTTGATAATAGGCTGAGTGCAAAAACCACTAACAATAGCCTGGCGCAGGCCAAATATAAGCAAAATGGTCTCGGTGCATCATTGGAGCTGGGATATAAACACCAGTTTGAAAACAACAGCGCCGGTCTGTTTGCAGAACCCTATGGACGTATGAGCTACTTGACCGTTGAAGGCAAAGAGTTCCGCCTGAATAACGGTATGCAGGCAAAAATCGACGATCAGAAATCCCTGTTGGGGGAAGTCGGCTTCTCGCTGGGTGCTGAGTTCTTGGTAGCAGAAACAGCCATTCTGAGCCCATATATCAAGATTGCGGCTGAGCATGAGTTTATCTCTGATAACTCTGTCTATATCAATGAGACGAGTAAATTTACCAACGATTTTTCCGGTACTGCGGGTAAATACGGTGTGGGTATCAATCTGTCGTTGAATAAGCATACGTCAATGTTTGCGGAAGTCGATTATGTCAACGGCCGGAATATTGAGTCGCCGATCAAAGCCAATATCGGTTTCAGAATCAATTTTTAACCCTTGATTTAATCGCTTAAACAATCCGCCTTCTATAAGGCGGATTTTTCAGACTGCTGACAAACGCTCGGACATCAGCGTTTTGCTCTTAAAAAAGCTTAAACGTAGGGAAAGAATTACAGGCTACTTCCTGTAGCCTGCCCTTTGGGCCAACACTCTGTGTTGTTCAAAGCCGTTCCCTACGGCTTTATCCGTTGGGGTCGTAGCTGGCTTGCCAGCCGGAGTGCCCCTAGGGATTCTAAGCCCGGAGCCCACAGTACTCAAAAACATCGCCCTTCGGCCGCTAGGAAAAACCAATATTCCGATGCTAACTATGCGGACGAAATTCGCGCTGAAATCAAATTAAACCACTTTATCATCACTCTGAATCCGACTTCTATAAAGGCGGATTTTTACTATTATGCTATTTGGCGTTTCCTTTACCTCCCCTCTGGCGCCTGTAACCCAATGGCTTTCTGGCTGAAGGGGAAAAATGCGCTCTCTGCGATGCGGCTCTGCCTTTGGTGCACTATCTTAGCGCCAATACCCCATATTTAGGCTGAAGCACTAAAACCCACGCCCCTGAAATGACAATTTAATACCACGCTCACACTCTGATTTATCATACTTTTGCCTCAAGTTTTGATACGTTACAACTAGATTTTCTGCCTGTCACTATTGATAAAGGGGAGTTGCCTAATGGCTTTACCTATGTTGTCTTTACGCGCAGCCAGAGCGTTGCACCTTTCTGCTCAGGGCATGATTAAAGCCAACCGTAGTCAGGTAACCGTTAATGATGTGGTTGATGCCATTCGCCGGATGGGTTTATTGCAAATTGACACTATTCATGTGGTGGCCAGAAGCCCGTATTTTGTGCTGTTTAGCCGGCTGGGCAACTATCCGACAGGCTTGCTGGAGCAAGCCTTAGCCCAAGGTGATTTGTTTGAGTATTGGGCACATGAAGCCTGCTTTATCCCGATTGAGGACTATGCGTTACTGCGCCATCGCATGCAGCGACTGGATAACCTCGGCTGGAAATACTCGTCTGAATGGCAGGAAAAACATCAGCACGATATTGACCAGTTATTGCTGCATATTCGGCAAAATGGCCCGGTCAGATCGGCTGATTTTACCCGCACCAAAGGTAAAGGCGGCGGGTGGTGGGATTGGAAGCCGGAAAAACGCCATCTGGAAACCCTATTTACCGCCGGTCATCTTATGGTACGCGAACGTCGTAATTTTCAGCGGGTATATGATTTAACCGAGCGGGTACTACCACACTGGCAGGATGAGCGAGCGCTATCATTAGCGGATGCCGAACGGGAAATGTTACGCCGCAGCTGTCAGTATCTGGGGTTGGTTAAGGCTGAATGGATGGCCGACTATTATCGTCTTAAACGGGTACAGGCTAAACCACTACTTGCTCAATTAACAGACGCCGGGGAGTTGATAGCGGTTAGCGTTGAAGGGCTGAGGGGGGATTTTTATGTATCGGCTTCACAGGCAGACAATTTAGCCTTAGCCCTTGATGATCGTCTTAGCCCAACAAAAACGGCGCTGTTATCGCCGTTTGATCCGATAGTCTGGCATCGCAAACGCGCCAGTGAACTGTTTGGCTTTGACTATCGAATTGAGTGTTATACGCCGGAGGCTAAGCGGCAATTCGGCTACTTTGTTTTACCCATATTACAACGAGGTGAACTGGTCGGGCGGCTGGATGCTAAAATGCACCGCAGTCAGGCAGTGTTTGAAGTCAAAGGCCTATGGTTTGAAAAAGGGGTTCGAACCGGTAAGCAACGGTTAGAGGATATTTGGCAGGCAATTAATAGCTGTGCTCACTGGCATGGGGCTAAACGAGTAACGCTGGTCAACGTTCCTGATGTGCTGAAATCAGCGTGGCAAACCGGCTGGTGGGTAAAACCCTCAACGGTTCGCGGCGAACAAATACAGTTTATCGCGGCCACCGATAGCTAAGAGGTTATCCGGTCAAATCCGTTAATCACCGTGAATAAGGAATACCATGTTATCCGTGCCGGAGATCTATCAGCGATTATTTGAACGCTATGGTCAACAACATTGGTGGCCGGCAGAGTCAGCTTATGAAATGTTGGTCGGGGCTGTTCTGACGCAAAATACCCACTGGCGAAACGTTGAGAAAGCGCTGGGCAATCTTGGTAACCAACTGAAACCTCAGGTGATTAGCGCAATGCCCCATGACCAGCTAGCAAACCTATTGCGCCCCAGCGGTTACTATAACCAAAAAGCCGAGCGGCTCAGGCTGTTGAGCCAATGGTTTATCAGCTATGACTGTGATGTGAATGCTATCCGCAGGATCGACGGAGCATTGTTACGGCATACACTGTTAAGCCTGAAAGGCGTTGGTCGGGAAACGGCCGACTGCATGCTGGTGTATGCCTTCGATAAGCCATTTTTTATCATTGATACTTATACCCGCCGGCTGTTTAGCCGTATCGGTTATGATGTGCCGGAGAGTTATGAACATTTTCGGCTATTGATTGAGCAACAGCTGCCGCCAAGCGTTGAGCTATATAATGAATACCATGCGTTAATTGTGGCGCTGGGTAAAGAGCACTGTGCGGCTAAGCCCTGCTGTAGCGGATGTCCTCTGGAAAGGGATTGTCATAAAACTCACCTTAACACCCTAAACGGCTAGTTTCTGATTAGCCAATCGGGCTAAAGCGTATTTGCACTGGAAGCCACAGGAATGGACGCTATCATCATGCTAAGCCAACAAAGCGTTAGCCATAAAAAATGGTGCTGAACAATCAATGACTCAGCACCATCCTCAAGATAATTTGATGATATCTTTAATCTAAATATTCAAATACACCGTCGAAGTTTTTTGTAATCCCTTGTCGTACGCTCTCCGATCTCAATGCTTCAGCCAGCGTATTAGCCCATGGCTGTTCGGTATTATCCTGACGGACAACTAATCCCATTGGAAACTCGTTGGCACTCTTATCGCGAACAATATAAGAGCGGAAGTCTTTATTGGCATTACGCATATGAGTAAAGAAAACGACAGCGCCGTCAACGTCTTGCAACGAGCGCACGGTTTGCGTTTGATCCATATCGATAAACTCGAGCTGCTTCGGATTTTTAGTGATATCTAGCAGGCTATAGCTATCGTTCTTGGTTTTATCCAGCTCGATCAATCCGGCGCTTTGTAACATGCGTAAACCACGGTCCATATTCATGGCGTCATTCATAATCGCAATTTTAGCGTGTTCAGGGAGGGCATCTAAGGATGTATAGCGCTCAGAATAGAAGCCGATGCCGGTGGTAAAGGGATAAGGTTTCACCATGACTAACTTGCCATTATTTTGTTGATTAAAGCTTTCCATAAACTTGCTGTGAACACCGACACCGGCATCGACGCTGCCGTCATTAACTGATTTGATAATGTTGACATTATTGTCCATCATCACCAGCTCAACGTTCAGCCCGTGCTGCTTAATCCAGCTCAAGCCCGGTTCAATAATTGCGCAAGACACTTCATTACAGGCTATTTTGAGTTTAGCCTCCGATGGCTTATCGGCGCTATCGCACGCGGTTAAGCCCAATATAATCAGAAAACAAGACAGACCTGCCAATAGTTTTTTCATGCTACTTCCTTAATAGAATATAAACGTTATGTATTTGACTGCGCTTTTTTGCGTTTATGGTACTCAATCGTGCCATAACCGCCGGTATAGTAATTACTGCTCATCTCAATTCCAGCCTGCTCTTCAACACCCATCGCTTTGGCCTTTTCTAAAATGCTTTTTTTGGTTTTATTGCTATCCATCGGGTTGGATGTTTTTCGAATACCATCAACAATCTTATCTAACTGATTAAATGGAATCCCGATCCCCATTTCATCCCCTTCCCATTTAGCCACCTGGCGAGTACCGGAGCAAAGCAGGGATAAATTAACCTGGTTCATCTCAAACGGGTAGGAGGTACACTCTTGGCAAATCGCCTGATTGCCCGCCACTTTGACATTTTTCAGCTGGCCGAAGTGATATGAGTACCCTTGAATAATCCGCATTGCGTTTGTTGCATCGGTGGTAATAATCACTAAGTCGGGGTTGTAGTCGGTATATAAGGCCAGTTCGGCAATTTCAATGCCATATACCTGATGGGTGCAGTAAACCATATCTTTTGCAATTTGGCGGCTAATAGAGTAATCGGCATATAACCCCATTTTATGATGGCGTTGACCTGAAATGATTTCATTCGGGTCAACAATATCATCCTCAGGTTTCAGCAACCCTAAAGCACGGGCACCGGAAAGGCAGGCGGTATTTTTTAGATTTAACTTACACGGCGTACCGGTAGAAGCGTTTTTGACTGCCGCACAATAGGGTAAAGGCGCCTTTATTTCAGGTGTCGAACAGGCGTCATAGTCCTGCTGACTGAATAAAAATCGGATACCAACCGGTGAACGCTTTAAGTCCAGCATGACGTTTAACCATAAATTATCATTTCTCAATTTCTTGCCCCTGCTGACAGTATGTTAGCTACTTAAGAATTCGATAAATGGCTCGCCCTAAGAACTGTAGGGAAAGAACCATCACTGATAGGATAAATACGATTGCATACATCATGACATCGTCAAATCTTTGATAGCCATAGGTTAATGCAACGGCACCCAACCCTCCTGCACCAACCGCACCAGCCAGCGTTGTATTGGCTAACAGTTGAATTGATGCGAAAGTCATGTTGGAAACGATCGAAGGGGTCGCTTCAACAAACATAACCTTAAAAATAATTTGCCCGTTGCTCGCGCCAAACGACTTTGCCGCCAGAATGACGTTTTTATCCACTTCTAACAGTGAATGCTCAATAAGTCGGGCAATCGCAGGAAATGCGGCAATGGTGAGCGGAACAACGGCGGCCATCCAACCAACTGAAGTACCGATAATCAAACGCGTTAGCGGAGTGAGAGCGACAATCAGAATAATCGCCGGAAATGAGCGAATGGCATCGACAATGGCGTTTAAAACACGGTAGATAAATCTATTCGGCGATAGGCCGGATGGATTGGTTAATACCAAAATAATGGCAACAATCAAGCCGAGCAGAGCACCAATAACTAAAGATGCCGATAGCATTTTGATCGTGGCGATAATAGCGGGCCAGATAATTTTAGGCAGATACTCAAATAGGCGTGTCATGGTCAGATCGAAAAACATACGTACCCTTTGCTGATTTTTTAGTTATGCGTCATTCCGATTATCGGCGATGTTAATTCCTGAAAGGCCACGGCATTACTCTTCAGATAGGCGATAACCTGCCGGTGGTATTGGTTCTCAGTGGTGATGTAGTAATGAACGATAGACGCCGTTTTACAGTAATCAGTTTGAGTAAAGAAAATAGTAAATGCCTGATTAACCACCGCGGATAATCCCAACAGGATTGATGTACTTAGCTCTGTAGAGGGTAGCGTGATTTTAAAACCCACCTGTCCCGGCATAAAGCGCATAGCAATATCACCGGTAATTCGTTGTAGGGCCGGCGGATTTTCAATAAAAATTTGTTCAACGCTATTGGTGGCAATCAGCTCGCCTTGCTCAATAATTGACAGCCTATCGCAGGCGGCTTTAACCACATCCATTTGATGGGTAACCATCACAATCGTGATATTTAACCGCTGGTTAATTTCTTTTAATAAATCCAGTATTGATTTAGTTGTTATTGGATCAAGCGCTGAAGTTGCTTCATCACACAGCAGAATTTGTGGTTCTAGTGCCAGCGCTCTGGCGATGGCTACCCGCTGCTTTTGCCCGCCGGATATCTGCTGGGGCCGAAAATGAGCTTTATCTTCAATGCCTACCAATTTTAATAGTGCCCAAGCCCGCTGTGGTATATCGCCAATATCCTGTTGCCAGCACTGCATTGGCAACATAACGTTTTCAATCACGGTTTTTCTTTGCAACAGGGCAAAATCCTGAAAAATCATGCCGATTTTTTTTCTAAATTCACGCAGTCTTTTAACCGGTAAACGGTTTATTTCTACGCCATCGACAGTTAAGCTGCCATTGTCATCAAATGACTCAAGGCCATTGATACAGCGCAACAGCGTTGACTTACCTGCTCCGCTGATGCCTAAAAGCCCATGAATTTCGCCCCGACAAATCTCCAGGTTAATATCACGCAATATTTGTCGATCGGCGTAATGCTTACTCAGGTTACGTATTTTAATCAAAGATAGGCTGCCGTTATCAACATGAAGGGTGGGGTCTTTGGCGATTTTAACGTATCCGGCGATTTCAAGCGAGTGATGATAGGAACATAAAGCGGTGACGGTTTATGCTGTTGCCCGCTGAAGCACTGGCGGTTAGCTGCGAATGACAGACATGCGCAACATCCCGCATGGCGAAAGGAAATGAGGTTTATTTGTTTTAAAATTACACTGCTGATGACCTAAATATTGGCGTGAAAACAAGAATACGTAACCCGCTACATCGTCGTTTTCCACAGGCCATGCAGATTACAATAGGCGTATGCGGTGAAGCCCCGCTTGCAGTTAAACTTACATTGATTCCCTTTGCATACCCGGCGGTCGCAATAGACATAGGCATCACTATCCGATAACGCAAAGATTGCTACGGTCTTATTCTCAACCTTGGATTGGTCTGTGGCAGGCGTTTTACTTGGTGGAATAAACTTGATTTGTCCGCCCTGAAAGGTATGTAAATAAATCCACTGTAGGGCATGATCTGCCTGCATCGGATGAGCGGGTTCCCCGACCTGAATAGTGATGACATTGGCATCAAAACCTCCGGAAATCACCATACTGACCTGATGTTCAATGGCTTGATCGTCTGACGTTGCGTGAGCAATCAATTTCGTCATCCAAGCATGACAGCAGCGAATGCCTATTTCATCTGACGACTGATTTTCACCAATATAATTTTCATTTATTAGCAGCCGGTGGCAGTGTTCACAACGATAGAACTGCGGCTCACTGGTAACAAACCCAGGCTTAGTGCTGTTCTTAATTCGCGTATTGACCCGGGGAACTTTCTGACGCGGTGCAATCGTTATGCGCTCACTCATATGTTACCTCAACGACGAACTTGCTCGGTTAATCTGCGGTTGTGACTGGGCTCCGCATGCCGGGGAACTGCTTTTTTCAGCCTCAAGCTTGAACAAAATATCTTCACGCAGCAGAAATTTTTTGATCTTGCCGGAGGCTGTACGAGGCAGGCAAATCACCCGTTCCAAACGCTCAGGACACTTATATTTCGCCACCCGCTTACTGCGAAAAAACGCCGTCATATCATCAAAGGTCAGCGGATGTTGGTTATCTTTTGACACCACATAGGCACATACCCGTTCGCCGAGGCGTTCATCAGGCATCGCAACCACTCCGGCATCCCGTACTTTCGGGTGCTGTAATAAAATATCTTCTAACTCGCGGCTGCTGATATTTTCTCCGCCACGGATGATCATATCCTTTTTGCGTCCGGTTATTTTAATGTAGCCGTCAGCATCTTTACGACACAGGTCACCGCTGTAATACCAACCGTCATCATCCAATACCAGCGCCGTTAGTTCCGGTTCATGCAAATAACCGACAAAGACGTTAGGCCCGCGCGAAGCCTCTTCACCAATGACCCCGTCTGCTACGATCTTTCTTGCCCTGTCGACCACTTTAACCTCAATGCCCGGTGCTGCCGTACCGTCGGTGTTCATCACCCGCGAAAACGGGTCATCAAGCTTCACCAACGTATGGGGCGCACTTTCTGTCGCACCGTAAACGCTCAACACTTTAAAACCGGCTTTCAGGCAATCTTTCATCATATGTTTAGGTACCGTAGTTCCGCCGCACAGAAAAAAACGCAGCGCTGACAGATCGTATTGCTGCTTTTGTACCGCACACAGTAGGTCATAAACAAAAGGCGTAGCCCCCATGATGCAGGTACATTTCTCCTGAACCAATAACGCCAAGCAGTCCTGCGGGGTAAAAATATCCAGTAAAACGCTACGAGCCCCAATCAGAAAAGGGGCGGTGACGCCATGTAAAAAGCCAGTAGCGTGGGCCAACGGCGCGGGCATCATAATGGTATCAAGGTAAGAGAGATTTAACGTCGCGCAATAGGCCCGTTCGCTGGCAATAATATTATTATGGGTCAGCATCACACCTTTAGGTGACCCTTCGGTACCGGAGGTAAACAGCACCGCTGCAATGTCATCACCATGAGTCGCTACGTTGGTTTCGAGCGGCGGATAATTCTCCAGCAGTTGACTCAGCGTCGAAAATTCACAGCCCGGTTGGATTTTATCGACGGCAATAATTTGCTGCACAAAAGGTAACTGTGGCCTTAAGGCTCTGAGCATCGAGGGCGGATCATATTTTTTAAACGCCGTGGAAATAAACAGGACCCGCGCCTCACATTTATTCAGAATGTAAGTCAGTTCGGTTTCGAGATAGCTTGGTAGCAGTGGAACGGCAATCGCGCCGACTTTAAGGCAGGCAAGATAAATCTGCGTAAACTCAGACCAGCCCGGTAGCTGAAAAGCCACGCACTCTCCGGGTTTAACGCCAAAATCTAACAGGGCGGAGGCAATACGCGACGCGGCCCGATCCATTTCAGCATAGGTATAAGCAGCGCCCTGGCGGTCGGTCACGGCCATTTTATCCGGCGACATACGCACCGCCATCTGCCAATACTCAGCCAGAGTAGCATCGCCCCAGTGCCCGTCGCACCGGTACTTGGCTCTGCGCTCCGCAGACGGTTTTCTGTGCGCATATTGCGGCATCGCTACAGGCATGTCTTTAGCCCCCTGATGATTGTTCGGCATTAACCCGCAGGCCATGGCGGCGTTTGGCACACACCGCCCATACCCCGACCAGCAGCGGAATGGGAAGGAACATAAATACTTGGTTAAACGACCAGTTCGCCGAGAGCATCATGGCACCAATACCGGCGCCGGTAATCGCGCCAAATCGGCCAATCCCCGTAGCCCAGCTGACGCCGGTTGCCCGCATGCGCGTTGGGTAAAATTGTGCTGCCAATGCATAACAACCGGGGTTAATGCCGTTTATCGTAAAGCCCAGCACCAACACTAAAGGACACAAAACCGCCATGCTTGGCTCATTGAGCGCGAGCACCCCGGCCCCGATTGCTCCCCCCAGAATGGTCATGGCAATAGCACGGTGTTGCCCCCATTTATCCATTGCCAGTCCCATACAAAAGTTACCGACCATACCGCCCATCTGGAACATGGCACCAATCACCACCGCCTGTGAAATCGTCAGGCCAGAATCTCGGACTAACAATGGCAGCCAGCTGGCCAGTAAATACACGCTGAATAAACCGATAAACAGCGTCAGCCAGATCATCAGCGTGCCAAAGCCATAAGCCGGTAAAAATAGCGACTTCACGGCGCTTTTTTCATTTATTTGCTGCTCGGAATTAAAAAATACGGTACGGCTGTCCGCCAGCCCGGCAACGAAGCCATTCACCATAGTGCGTAGCCGTTCCTGATATCGCTGATGCTGTGCCAGAAAACGGGCCGACTCAGGCAACAATAAAATCAGGATAAACGTCAGGCAGATAGGCAGAATGCCCCCGGCGACCAACACCGCCCGCCAGCCGAAAAAATTGATCAGATAATCACTGGCTAGCCCGCCCAGTGCTGCTCCGGTATTAAAACCGCAGTGTATGGCCGTCGACATATGTGAACGACAGCGCTTTGGGGCAAATTCGGCAATCAGCGTCGTAATATTCGGCATAGCAGCGCCAAGGCCGATACCGGTAATAAAGCGCAGCACGGTCAGGCTATGTAAATCCCAAGCCCAGGCCGATATCAGGCTGGCTAAGCCAAAGAAGGCCACCGACCCGACAATGACAATTTTTCGCCCGAAGCGATCGGCCAAAGGCCCGGATATCATAGATCCTGCCGCCAGCCCGAATAAACCGCTCATCATCAGTGGCCCGAGGTCATGGCGGGCAACCTGCCAGTCGTCAATCAACGCAGGGGCAATAAATCCCATAGCGGTGACATCAAACCCGTCAACTGACAAGGTAATAAACCCCAGAAAAATAATCAGCCATTGCCGCAGGCTGACGGGCCTGTCATCGAGAAAGGTACATACATCAACACGTTGTTGACTGGACATAGACATGCTCCATGGATAATTTATCCAAAGCGGAACTCAATGCCGAATGTTCCCTGAGGATATTCCCATTTTTGTAAAATAGTATCCCCACACAATACCCGACAAGTTCCGCACTCAAGGCATCCGGCATAATCAAAACGCACTGAACCGTCGTCTGCCAACTTATACAGGTTGGCCGGACAAGCTTTGATCAATTTGTTTAATTCATCCCGGTCGGGATTATCCACCAGAACGATATGAGGATTCTCTTCGTCTACGCGAAATTTATTGACGCCTAATTTCACGTCTACATTCAATATGCTCATAGCGAACGCACCCCTTTAATACTATCTTTTAATAAGTTAAGGATACCCACTTGTTTACCATGGCCGATTAATTTACTGAGTATTGGTCGGCTGGGCTGACCATCAATCACAAACAAATCGGACATAACGCCTGCGGCCATCTGCGGATATTGATTGAACATGCGAGGGTTTTCTAAAAAGGCGGGCAATTTTTTATACAGTTTGAGATCTTTCAGAACAAAATTGCTTTCTAAACGGCGCTGATACCCCGCCAGACCGGAGGTGGTAAAATCCTGGGTTTCTTTGGCTTCGATAGCCGTCAGTGCGGCAGCCTGTGCCGAGGCAATGGCTAAATCCATTCCACGAATAGTGTAACCAAGGTTGAGACACATTCCCGCGGCATCCCCAACAATCATAACCCCGTCAGCACTCAGAGCCGGTAGCATATTCATTCCGGCTTCCGGGACCATATGGGCAGAATACTCAACCATTTTTCCACCCTGAATCAACGGGCGAATAGCCGGATGTTGTTTAAAATCCTCCAGCATTTGCGGCACGCTTTTACTGGATGTTTCAATACCGGCCAGCCCGCAAACTACGCCCAGTGAAATCGAATCCCGATTGGTATACAAAAATCCTCCGCCGAGCAACCCGTTAGACGG
Organism: Budvicia aquatica DSM 5075 = ATCC 35567; assembly: GCF_000427805.1. Lineage (GTDB taxonomy): Bacteria > Pseudomonadota > Gammaproteobacteria > Enterobacterales > Enterobacteriaceae > Budvicia > Budvicia aquatica. The sequence goes on from NZ_ATYS01000005.1 coordinate 158,604, forward strand.
AGAGCCGGCAAACATCCATGCAGTACCTTCACCATTGGCCAGATTAAAGCGATCCTCTAGCTGCCCCTGAGGTAACTCAATCAGCTCTTTAACGCCGACGGCCACATGATGTGGCGAAAGCGTCGCCGTTAGCCCGGCGGCTTGACCTAATAGTGAATTCACACCGTCGGCCAGAATCACGATATTTGCTTCCAGAACTTCATCGCCGGCCCGCACACCGAATACCTGCCCGTTCTCCATCAGTAACGAATCAACCCTGACACCGGGAATAAACTGTGCGCCGACCGCTTCTGCTTCTTCCATCAGCCACGTATCAAACTGACCGCGCAATACGGTATATGAAGCCTGTAACGGGATATCAGGCCGTTCGGCGTGATAATCCAACGTCACGGCACTGTCTTGCGTCAGAAAAGAAATTTTCTCGTGGGTGACCTTACGTTCAACCGGGGCCCGGGCAGCAAACCCCGGTATGATTTTTTCCAGACTGTGGGCATAAAGCCGGCCGCCGGTCATATTCTTACTGCCGGCGGTGGAGCCCCGTTCAATGACTAAAACTTCAAGCCCGGCTTGTGCCATTACATACCCGGCAATACAACCCGCTACGCCGGCACCGACCACAATGGCATCGAATCTATCATCTGACATGTGAGCTCCTGTTGCTGCTGATGTTCTTATCGTTATGGAATATTGCTATGGAATATCGTTATAGACGTTAGGCCAAAGGCCGGGGCACCCGCTTATCTTTAATTCCTTGTCGCTGATTGTCTTAGCGCCGGCCCCGCCTTATGTCGTCGCCCCGTTGAAAAACAGGGCAACGGCATAGACGACATAAGAGAAAAGGCCTGACTCAAAACGCCAAACGACTGCGTTATTCCTTAGCGCTTTAACTGGTCTATCAACGCCGGAACAACCTTGTAGATATCCCCCACCAGCCCGTAATCGGCATATTGGAAAACCGGGGCATTTTTATCTTTATTGACGGCCACAATGGTGCGGGCGCCGTTGCCACCGACCATGTGCTGTATCTGACCGGAAATGCCCAGCGCCAGATAAAGATCGGACTTCAGCAACACGCCGGATACCCCGATATACCGTTCGCGCTCCATCCAGTGTTCACCCTCGGCAATCGGGCGTGAGCAGCCGAGCTCCGCATCCAGAACCTTAGCCAGCTCTTGCACCATCTTGAGATCGTCCTGCGCAGCCAGACCCCGGCCAATGCCAATAACTCGTTTAGCTTTACTCAGGTCAACGCTGCTGCCCTGCTTAGGCCGACGCTCAATACAGGCCAATGTGACCGCAGGCTGAACATAATTCACCTGAATCACCTGCCCCTGACGCTGTAGGTCTTCAGCAAGAGGTTCGAAAACGCCCGCAAGCACGCTGATAATCGCCGCTGGCGTTACTATTTTTTCGGCGCCAAAGGCCAGGCCGCCATAGAATCGGTGCTCGACCACCACATGACCATCATCAATATTTAGCGTAACCGCGTCATTAACCAGCCCGGCATCCATCAATATGCTTAACCGGGCGGCCAGTGATTTGCAGCGTTTGGTCGCACTCAGCAACAACGGGGCACTTGCCGATTTACCCCCCATTACCGCAGCAATAGTGTCGGCGTAATCTTCTGTGCGCCGCTGAGCATCTTGTTCACCCAGGTCGTACACCACGTCAGCGCCCATGGATATAGCCTGAGCCACGTCATCTTTGGTACCTAATACCAGCGCCGTGACGTTATCGCCTAACTGACGGGCGGCGGCCAAAAGTTCGGCATAGCGATCGTTGATATCACTGAAAACCCATACGTTTGCTAATTTACTCATTATTCTTTCCCCTATGGCTTATTCAGGATTAGTTCATCGCTTTACGCAGATGATCGGCCAGCTCACTGATGGCTTGCGGAGAATCGCCTTCGATAACCACGCGCTTACGCTCAGCCTGTTGAGGAGCAGAAAGAGAAACGAACTTTACCTGCTCAGGGACCGGTACCCAGTTGATATCTGCCGCACTCCATTGAGTCACCGGCTTTTTACCGGCACCCAGAATCGCCTTCATCGCCGGGATCTTGGGCGTATTGATATCCGACGTCACGCACAGCACTGCCGGCAGTGGCACATTCAGCACTTCAACTTCATCCTCAAGCGTTCGCTCGACGATGACATAGCCGTCCGCTGCCGTTATTTTGCTGACGGCATTTACCGTTGGCAGCTGTAACAACTCCCCTAACAGCAGCCCGACCTGTTGGGCATAGAGGTCCCCCGACCCTTCACCGCATAACACTAAATCAAATTCGAGTTTGCCGACGGCTGCGGCCAACGCGCTGGCAGTTTGATGTGGTAAAGCCCGATCGAGCTGTGGATCTTGCACCAGATAAAGCGCCTGTGGTCCGCGCGACAAAATATCTTTTCGCGCTTTGGAATTATCCAGCACTTTCCCGCCCACGCTGAGCGCAAATACCTGACCACTTTCTCCGGCGAGCTGCATGCCCGCTTCAACCGCATTCAGATCAAACGGGCTGATTTTAGATTCAGCCCGATCAAAATTCAGGCTACGATCGGCCGCGACCACGATGTCTTGCTCTTCAGGCACCAGCTTGTAACAAGTAATGATATTCATCGCGCCCCCTATTTATTTTCGTATTGTTTAAGGATTTGCCGGCCGGCAATATAGACCATGATTTCGTCAGTACCGCCGCCAATACGGTTAACCCGCGTATCGCGCCAGAATCGGGAAATACGGCTATCGTCGGTATAACCTAGCCCACCGAGAATTTGCATGGCATCGTCAATCACTTCACAGGCGGACTGAGCACAATAAATTTTGCACATCGGGGCAGAAAGACGCATCGGCAACTTGTTATCACACTCCCAGGCCACCCGATAAACGAAGTTCTTCATATTCTGAATTTTGATGGCCATCTGCGTCAGTTTGAGCTGAATCAGCTGAAATTGGCCGATAGCTTTGCCGAACTGAACGCGCTGATTGGCATAACGGGCGGCGTCTTCAAAGGCACATTCCGCCACCCCGAGGGAATGAGCCGCGATAACCAAACGCTCAATATCAAAGTTTTCCATCATATGGATAAAGCCATAGCCCTCTTTACCCACCATGGCGCTCTCTTCCACTTCAACATTGTCGAGGAAAACCTCACAGTTGCTGACCATATGCCAGCCAATTTTGTGCAGGCTGTTAAGCTTAACCCCCGGCGCGGTTGGCTCGATCCACCACAATGTAAAACAGCGTTTAGGATCTTCAGGCTCAGGGTTGCGCGCCAGCACCAGCATATAGGGGTAATCTTTAGCTCCGGTGATAAAGGTTTTCTGACCGTTGAGATACACTTTGCCATTCTTGCGGGTATAGGTAGTGGCGATACGATTGTTATCGGAACCGGCCTGCGGCTCAGTGAACGCCAGCGAGAAAGCCGGAATGCCGGTAAGGCCCGCTTCCGCCGTTTTGGCCAACTGCTCTTTATTACCAAAACGTTCCATATTATGGATACATTGCCCTTCCGTCATAATATAGGCAGGGGCACCCATGCGGGCGATCTCTTCCAGCACCAGAACCTGAGTCATCATGTCTGCGCTAACGCCGCCTAGTTCATCGGGAATACCGAGCAACCCTACGCCGCTTTCAGCTAAAGCGTTAAAAAACTCAGTGGGGAATTTGCGATTTTCATCACAGGTTCTGAAATATTCATCGGGAAAGTCACGCGTTATTAATTCACGAATGCTTGCCAATAAAAGCTCTTGCTCTTCAGTTAAACTAAAGTCCATGTTACCCCCTGTGTATTACCTATTGGGAAATGCATAACGTCTCCTGATAATAAATGGCAACGATAATGTTGATTGGCGAGATTTTTAATAATAAATACCGGTAATCAGCGCCATTAATTAAATACACCCACTATTGCTCATAAAATTAATGACGAATTTTTATATAAGGCGAGTATAAGTTCTGATTAAAACAGCCGACACTGACAATTCCAGCCATTAACAGGATAAATCGTACACGCGATCCTGCAGCAGCCACGCCAACCTGCGCCACAGCAGGCGCTGACTGGTACAAATCGTACTTGGCACCTAACCAAATGATTAAATTTAATTACGTTTAACCTATTTAATGCTTCAAAATTTAAAAAGCCGATCAAGATCTCATTTTATTTAAATAGCAGTTACCACCGGCAATCTAAATAAATAATTTATTTCAGATGAATATGTTATGACATCTCTTTATTCGGACATTGCACAATTTGTCCATTCAATTGCTTAATATGTCAATTCTTTATCCTGAAGTTACGTGATTATACTGAATGCGATAAGCATATTTATAAATTCATAATTAAGTAAATCTAAAACCGATATCAATATATATAGAGGTTATCCCATGGCTATATTATCAGCACAAGAACTTGCTGCGTTAAAAATGAAAGTCCGTAACGTCACCGAAACTGAACTGGAAGAACTACAGCTCGAAGTTGAAAGAACCAACGTCTTTCCCGATGCCTATTACGACGTCTGCCGGAAAAGTGATTTATTCCGTTTAGCCATTCCGGAGGAGTACGGCGGCTTAGGGCTAAACTGTGAACAATTCTTCTCAGTAATGGAAGAGTTCTGTCGAGGCCCCGGCGGCATGCGTATGAACTTACACCACGCCAACGGACTTAACTGGCGAATTTTACGCGATCACGGTGCTGAAGATTTAAAAGCCAAATGGTTGCCGTTACTGGCCAACAAAGATTTCTATATCAACTTTGCCCTGACCGAAGCTGACTGTGGTTCCGGCGCGGATATCCGCACCACCGCGGTGAAAAAGGGTGACTCTTACGTACTGAACGGCACTAAAACGCTAATCTCCCATACTGATATCTCTGACGCCAGCTACGTTATTGCCGTCACCGATGAAACCAAACGTAAGAAAGGCGGCTTAACCGCGTTCTTAATTGAGACTAACTCCCCGGGTTATTACATTGACCCGATGCCGCACATGATGGGCTGTCGCGGTGCCGGCCATGCCTATTTACGCTTTGAAAACTGCGAAGTTCCTGCCCATAACATTATGGGGAAAGAGGGTGATGGTCTGGATATCTTCATGGACGCATTGGCCCACTCCCGCGCCATGATCGCCGTAACCTGTCTGGGCATGTCCCAGCGCTTTCTTGAGTTGGCCATTGCCAGAGCGAAAGATCGCGTCACCTTCGGTAAAGCCTTAGTTCATCGCCAGGCCATTCAGCAAACTATTGCTGATATGGGCACCCAGGTTCATGCCCTGCGTACCATGTTACAAGACTGCGCCCGTAAATTTGACCGTGGTGAAGATATCGAAATGGTTTCGGCCATGTGTAAATTGCACGGTATCGATACGGTACGCACCGTTTCTGACAGCTGTCTGGAAATCTTCGGCGGTATTGGCTATTTCGAAGATAACCCTTATGGCCCGGTAGAAAGAATGTACCGCGACGCCCGTGCCCTGTGGTTTGAAGAAGGCCCGCGCACAGTACAGCGCCTGACCATCGCCCGGCCGTTGATTGCAAGCTCCGGTGAGATTAACTAATCCCTGATTATTAATTTCATCCTAAATATAACAATGGCTGCATCTATTTCACTGAGGTGTAGCCATTTTCCGTTTTAATCAACGGGGAGTCACCATGAATACATCAGTTGGTAATAGACGCTGGGGCATTGCAGTTCTGCTGATTTTAGACTATTTCGTGATGTTTATTGCCCGGACCAGCATGTCAATGAGTGGCCCGGCCTTAATGGCCGAATATGGATGGACCGCCACCGAATTTGGTTGGGTATCCACCGCCTTCTTTATCGGCTATGCCGTCACCATGCTTCCGGCCGGCGCGCTGGCGGACCGCTTTGGCGGCGGGGTAATCTTAGTTACCGGAACGCTGTGGTGGGCTATTTTTACCTTCCTTACGCCGTTTGGTACTACCCTTGGCTTAATGATGTTGGTACGTATTTTAATGGGCATTGGTCAGGGATTACTGGTTCCCGCCAACTTTTCACTATTGGCAAACTGGGTGCCTAAAAGTGAATCAGGCAAGGCAACCGGCCTTTTGCAAATAGGCTGTCCGGCGGGAATAGCAACGTCAATGATGCTTGCCGCATGGATTATTCAAATGTGGGGCTGGCGCACGGTATTTTACTCATTCTCACTGCTCGGCCCGCTATGGTGCCTGCTATGGTGGCGACTAGGTAAAAATAAACCAGAGCTCGATCCTAAAATCAGCCCGGCAGAATTAGCCTATATTAAAGCCGGCCAGGTGGTTAAGGGAAATCAATCCCAAGGCTCGGCTTCGTCAACCACATTATCCAAGAAGGATATTTTCTCTACCCCTTCAGTCTGGGGTTGTGCCATGTGCTATTTCTGCACTAACTATCTGTTCTTCCTGTTTATGACCTGGCTACCGACTTATTTTGCTATGGGCCGGGGGATTGACCTTAAACAAAGCGCAATTTATTCGATGCTGCCTTATCTGGTAGCCATACTGGCTTATCCGCTCGGCGGATTAGTGGCTGATGCGGCGGCCAAACGCTTTGGTGAAAATAAGGGCCGTAAACTGTGCCCAATTTTTGGCCTATTGTTAGCCGGAACCTTCCTGATTCTGGGTACCCGGGCAACCAGCCTTGGCACGGCAGCGGCGCTGATCTCGGCCTCAAACTTTTTCCTGTGTTTAACCATGGCATCCCACTTCTCCATTTCTATGGTGTTCTCACAGAAAAATACCGGAATTATCGTCGGTCTGAATGGCCTGTTCGGCACGACTGCCGGCATCCTTTCGCCGGTCTGTTCAGGGTTGATTATCGATCTGTCAGGAAAATATGAGTATGCGCTGTATCTGGGGGCTACGGTCGCCATTATCGGTGCGGCCTTCATGTTACTGACCCATATTCGACCAATCGAAAAAAGGCAGCCATTGCATTCGGCAAGTGTGAGGGTAAATACGTGACGCAGGCAGAAATGTAGCCGGCGATCTCAATACCCAACGCAGGCCCAATTTATCCAATTAATGGCAGGATCTGTCGGTATTTTAATTGAAACTGACAATCCTATACTGACTTAACGCATTGTCGCTGGCCGGATTCTCGGGTGCTTTAACTTCCCGCATCACCCAGATCCGGCAGGCGCAATTATTGTACGGAGTAAATCCAATGCGACCATTAGAAGGTGTCAAAATTATAGATCTGACATCATTCCTTGCAGCGCCTACCGTGCCCCGAATTTTGGGCGACTGGGGTGCCGATGTGATTAAAATTGAGCCACCGGCTGGTGACCCCGGCCGTACTCAGGCATCGGTATTCAATATGCCACACAGCGATGAAGAGAACCCGGCCTTTGATATGGCCAACGCCAATAAACGCTTTATGTGCCTTAACCTGAAAAATGAACAGGCTAAACAAATAGCCTATAAATTACTGGCTAGCGCAGATGTGATCGTCACCAACTACCGGACTAACGCGCTAAAAAGGCTGGGTTTCTCTTACGAAGAGCTCAGCACGCGCTTCCCCCGACTGATTTTCGCTCAAATACTGGGTTATGGTGAAAATGGCCCGGAGAAAGATACTGCGGGCTTTGATGCCACGGCCTATGTCTGCCGGGGCGGCATTCTGGGCTCCACCAATGAACGGGGCGAAACGCCGATTAACTCAGTCAATGGGTTTGGCGACTTTCAGGCATCGATGTGCTTATCCGCCGGTATTTGTGCCGCTCTGGTAGCCCGTCATAAAACCGGTAAAGGCGATAAAGTCACGGTAAGTTTGCACCACACCGCACTGTTTATGATGAGCGTGGCGGTGGTCTCCGCCCAGTATGGCAATAGTTATCCGAAATCGCGCAAAGAGGTCGCAAATCCGTTCAATAATACCTATCAGACCAAAGACGGCCGCTGGATGGTAATTTGTATTCCCGAATACGACCGCTACTTTAATAAATTTATGATGCTATTAGGCCGTGAAGATCTTACCGATCATCCGGATTTTTGCCGCATCAGCGACGTTAATCTGCACGGCAAAAACAGCGACATTATTGAAATTATTAGCCAGCAGGTTGCCAAGCATAACCTGGCCGAAATCACTGCCCTGCTGAAAGAAAACGACTTCGCCCATGAGAAAGGCTATACCCCGGATGAAATCATTGATGATCAACAGGCCTGGGCTAACGACTGCCTACGCTGGGTAGAATATCCCACCGGCAGTAAGCGAATATTAACTACACCACCGGTAAATATTAAAAGCATGGGGGAGTCGCGGATTATTCCGTCACGGGCGCTGGGGTACCATTCACAACAAATACTCAGCGAATACGGTTATTCACCGCAGGACATTGCCCGGTTCCATGAAGAAGGTGCGGTTGTCAGCGCCAAATAGTGTCACCATCGCCCGGTGAACGCCGGGCGATGGTCAGCTTATTTTCAAAGAAAAATTGAGTAATCAGTGACCGCCGAAACAAAAACTACCGCATAAATATTATAGGATGAAGTTTGAATAGTTGGCGGTGTTAACAACACCTTTGGAGACCAATAAATCGCTCCATAATCCCCTGCCTGTATTCCATGATGATTAACCGAACGCTCGGACAGATGATAAGGGAGAAGTACCATGGCTACCGTAATCCCCAACTATTCATTATATGGGGAACCCTCTGAATTAAGCTGGGACAACTTTTTTAACCTTGAGTGGATTTCTCAGCGCTCCAAGAAGCATAACTGGAAAATACACCCTCACGTTCATGAGAACCTTATTCAGGTGCTCTTTATACAGCGTGGTAACGTCGACGTATTACTCAACTACTCTAAACAGAGCGCGCGTTCTCCGTGCTTGATATTAGTCCCGGCACAAACGGTTCATAGCCTTCACTACACCTCAGATACCGAAGGCCTGACGGTAACCATTTCGCAAAAAGCCCTGGAATCAATGATTCACTTGCTGATACCCAACCTGTTGCCGCTAATGCGTGAACCCCGAATTATCCCGCTCAACGGCGATGAACGAGTGCTACAGCTTTATATGGCCATAGAACAAGAATTATCCGCCCCTGCGCTGGGCCAACAGGCAATGTGCCTGTCATTGGTGACCGCCCTGTTTATTCAAATTCTGCGAATTAGCAATATACTGCCGAAGAATAGCCAGCAGGCGCTGTTTTCGCGTAAGGCTGAGCAAATCGATAAGTTTCTTAAGATCGTCGAACAGAAGTTCAGAATGCGCCTCACCATTGATGACTATGCCAATAAAATGGGCATGACTCCCGGCCACCTGTCGCGGCTATGCCGCCTGGCACTGGGGATGTCCAGCCTGGATGTGATCAATATGCGGGTTATACAAGAAGCACAGCGGGAATTGGTTTATACCTCTAAAACGATTAAACAGCTGGCTGCCTCGCTGGGTTTTACCGATGAAGCCTACTTCACTCGCTTTTTCCGTAAGCACGTTGGCGTCAGCCCGAAAAAGTTCCGATCGCTGGCGATTGAACAAATATTTCAGGCAGAAGAAGCCGGGCCGGTAGGTTGCCCGATACCAAGCCCTCAGGTACCAGAACCGATATCATAAGGCTGTAAAATATAAAGGGCGATTGGGAGAGTAATGTGTTGAATGACGACCTCCCTTTCCTCCCCTATCTGGCTTTCAGGCTACACATTGATTTTAAATGATTTATAGCGACTCAAAATAATCGAATGCCCGCATTAGGTCGCTTTCGTTTTCCGGATAATTCAGATCAACACCGGTATCAGCCAATACCTTTTCAATAAGTTCAGCTCTTTTCATGCCCAGTCGATTGGCGACATGGTTTAAGCACGATCGTACGTGAGAGGCTCGCTGAGCCAGAGGATAAGCCTCATTTCTTGCGCCTTTCCTTGATGAAGAATGGGACATTGATTCGCTCCGATTTAAAAATCTGACGTCAGGGATAGAACCCGAGAGATAGGCGTTGATTGAAGTTGGTTGACGTCGGAGGAACTAAATTAGCAGAGATTCCATTAGGAATATATCGGGCTTTGTAGCTTTATTGCTACGCACCCTATTTTCGTAAAAAAGCGTACAGCCCGGCATTTCTGCCGTGACTGCACGCCCATTTATTGTGTTATCAGAAGCGATATTTAACGCCCAATGTCACCGTTGTATCGCTATAACCATTGTCACCCAACTGCTGAGCCACGTTAGTCCACAGGTTGAGGTTGGTATTGACTTGGCCTTCGGTACCCAGCTTCAGTTCACCAACGTTGCGGTTTCCTGCCAGCTTAACTTCTGTACCATCTAACACTGCACCAGCCTGTTGGCTATTGTGTAACCAGTTAGCTTCGGCATAGACGGTAAACAGCTTGTTGGTGCCCTTGTCTTGGTCGCTCACACCGTCGCGGGAGACTTTGACACCTAAACGGGTGGTCACGTTGTCATGGCCGCTGGAAGAGATTTTCGTTCTATCGACCTGATGGTCATCAGCGGTGATGCCGCTCCAGGTAATCTGGCCCTGCGGGGTGATAAACACATCACCGTTTAAGCCCTGATAAACCGGTAGGCGATATCCCGCCTCAACCGAGGCACTGAAGCCGTCCATATTATAGGACTCTGTCGCCTTACCCTGACCGTTCACTTCCGCATCCAGCCAGCTGTACTGAACCCAGCTGTCAACATAAGCCCCGTTCAGCGTCTTGGCATCCTGATACCAGGTCCCGTATACGCCGGCGCTGTAACCATCAATGCTGCTGTTGGCTTTAGACCTCAGAGAACCCACTTTGCTGTCAGCTTTACCGTAGGCGGCCATCAGGCCTAAACCAAAGCGGTCGGTATCGGTAAAGTGAGTATCGAAGACTTCGCCACCACCCTGAATCACATAGCTGTTAGTTGCGGTACGCAGTTGGCCGCTGCTGTCACGGTGCTTAGTGCGAGAGCCTTCCTGGCGTAGCCACATGCTGGAGTTCTCTGCCCGGCCTTCGCGATCTTCTAAGCGGAGATTAAACAGTTTGCCGGCCGCCGCCATATTGGCCATGTAGCCACCGGCATCTGGGCTAAACACCGATGGATTCGGGTTCAGTCCGTTTAATGAAGAGCGCAGGTACCAGTCACCGTCATCCGGTGTGCTAATCGCGCCCTGATACAGGAAGTATTCATAAGCCCCGGCAATAGCACGACCACTTAGGGTAAATTTACCGTCAGAAGAACCCTGTACATCAATCAGCTTAATACCCTCAGACGTTTGAGCACCGTCCCCCCGAAGGCTCATGACAACGACATTACTGTTGCCAGTGGTATTGCCGGTAATCACCAGTTTATCGGTGGATGAGCGGTCATCTTCAAGATAGGTATTAAAAATCACCTTACTCTTATCACCGCCGTTATAGTTACCGTCAATGGTAAATATGCCGTGACCGGCGCCGGTTAAGGCATGGCCCATAATCAGATTACCGCTGTTATCCACGCTGCCTGTCACTTTACCGTAACCGCCCAGCGCGCCGTTCTGACGAATAACAACATTACCGGTCAAATTGGCCGGTGTAGAGGCAGCCCGGGAGCGGGCGCTTTCCGGTAGTCCGCCGATTAAGACCAGACCGTTCTCAATATCGGTCAGACCGACAGAGACATTATCGCCGTCTAACTGCAGTGTACCGGTGCCGCGTTTTACCAGCGTTCCGCTACCACTAATCGCGTTAGTCAGAGACCAAAGGTTAGCGGTATCCAGCACCAGCTTACCGGCGTTATTCACATTCGCCGAGCCTAACTGATTTTCTGCCGTGGCGGTTAACGTTGTGCCGGTTTTAGTGGTAAAGCTGCCGTTGAAACCGCTGTTATTGCCGCCCAAATACATATCTGCGGCATTGGTTAACATCACATCACCCTGCCCCGTCAGGCTATTGAGCAGGGTTCCGCGGGCGGTATCGAGATTCAGAGTACCATCATTGTGAATTGCGCCTTGGCCTAAACCTTGTGGCATTGTCAGCCTGGCCGTTGCGTTGGTTTCAATCACAGTGGTGCCGGTAAACTGACCGTTGTTTTGGGTCAGGTTTAAGCTGCTACCGGTCAGGTTAAGCTGCCCGGCCCCGGCCAGATTGCCGTCAACCTGTCCGCCATTAGTGACGGTAAGTTCACCGTTATGCAGGTTAAACAGGCTGTTGGCCGCCATGTTGAGCTGCCCGACAGTTTGGCTGTTACCGTTCAGATCAACCTGGGTATTATTCAGCATATTCAATGCCGAAGTGTGACCAAAACCGTTATCGGTTATCAGTACCACGTTACCTGAGTTCAGGTCGGTTGCTCCGGTGTAATTGCTGGTGGCATTGCCAATATGTACCGTACCGATAGCATTAACCGTAAAGCCGCCGTCGCCTGTCAGTTTAGCGCCCAGTTTATTATCCGTTGCATTGCTATTGGTCAGCATTATCGACTGGCCGGAAAAGGCATCTAATTGGGTTAAACCGTAACCTAAGTACAGGCCGTCAGACTTGACTGCACCAAAATAATTGTAATGAGCATTACCGGCAGTAGCTCCGCCCTGAGTCAGGGCGACAATGGTGTCCGGTGCCACCGGCGTACCGTCAACCTGAGTCACGGCTAACTGCGTACCGTCACCGTTAACCGTTGCTGCTGCTACGATCTGGTCGTAGATATTGTCATCTTGATCAAACAGCGATTCGCCGGTCACTGGCATTGGGTTTGGCAGGTTGCTTGGTGTCGTGATGGCTAAGTTGCCACCACCGGTAGTATCCAGCTTGTCAACGGTCAGGAAGCCTTTAGGGCGATGGTCGATAGTGCTGTAATCGACCTCTAGCTGACCTCCGTTCATGGTCAAGCCGCCTAACGTGTGCGTTCCTTCCAGCTTACTGCTGCCCAGCTTGCCGGCACTACCGTTAAGCTGCAGGGTAGCAAGCCCCATGGCGTTATCAGCGTCGTTGTTTAAGATAAAACGCCCGTCGTCCATGGTGACTCGGCCAGTAAAATCACCGCCCGCAGCGCTACTGTTAAAGGTGAATTCTTGGTTTCTGTTACCCAAATTAACCTTTAGCTCACCGCTCCCGGTTAATGTGCGGGTAAAGTCTACATCGCCCGCCAACGCAGAGGTTTTGAGGATAGAAAGCGTACCGTTGGCGCCTAAGCTGACTTCACCGGCCGCACTGGCCAGATTGAGCAGAGAGTCTACCTGCAGGGTACCGCCAGTCACGTTAACGTTCGCTATATTGCTGCTGTTGTCGCTAATTTCGCCGGTCCAGATCAAGGTACCATCACCGGCTTTGGTAAAGGCATTCGCCAACTGGCCGCTATCGTCCCAGCCGTTCATGCTGGCAGTTACGCCGGCATTCACCATAATACTGCCAGCCTGTTGCAGGGTGACATCGCGTTCAGATTCCAGATTGGCTGTAATCTGTAGGTTACCGCCGTTCAGTACGGTTTTATTGGTCGCGGAGCCATTCCCCAGATTCTCATCTGCCGATATTGCCACAATACCGTTTTGAATCTGCGTTTGGCCTGAATAGCTACTGCTGCCGCTTAAGGTTAGCGTACCCGTATTTTTCTTAATCAGATCGCCGGTACCGCTGACGATTGCCGCCAGCGTCATTGCTGCGCTGTTGTCGACAATAAACTCTCCGGCGTTCTTAATCCCGGTTGTTTGGCCAATATGTTTGTTTTCACTGACCGTTAACGTCGAGGTTGAATCGATATCCATCATGCCGGTGAAGTTAGCGTTGTTGCCGCTAAGGCGAACATCACTCCCCCTGTAGCTGTTCAACTGTCCGCTGCCGGACACGGCGTTAGCAAAGGTGCCACTGGCGTTATCTAACGTGACCTGGCCGTTTGCCACTACGCTGCCGGTACCGAGCGCCTTTACGTCTTGTAATAAGGCGCTGGCAGAGATGCCGACCGTGGTCGTTGCACTTAATGTATTGTTAGCGTTAGCGACTGTCAGAGTGCCGCCGGTCAAGGCCAGGTTACCGCTACCGGTTAAGCTACCGGATGACGTTCCGCCATTGGTTAAGGTTAAGGCACCATTGTTTAGGTTCAGCGTAGAGGTTGCTGCACCGTTCAGTTCACCGATAGTCTGGGAGTGACTATTCATATCTGCGATGGTGTTTATCGCTAAGTTTAATTTTGAAGTCTGACCAAAGGCGTTATCGTTGCCTAAAATCAGCGTACCTTCTTTCAGATCGGTTTCTCCGCTATAGCTGTTATCCTGATTGCTCAGGGTAAGCGCATCAGATCCGTGACCTGCCAGAATGCCTAAATCTCCGGTTCCGGTCACTTTAGCGGATAACACTTTATTCAAGCTGTGGTCAGTATTGATCACCAGCTTGGTTGAGCCATTGGTCAATAAATCTAACTGGGTCAGACCATAACTGGCATATAAACCGTTAGCGATGGCGTTATCATCTTTGGTGGTTAAACGGTAATCATAATGGGCATTGGCAGCATGAGTACCGTTCTGGCTGATAGCTAACTCGGTGGCATCAGTAATCTCATTGCCATCTAGGCCAACCAGTTTCAACGCGCCTGCATCTCCCGTTACCGTAGCTGCACTCACTAGCTGGACTAACGTTTTAGTCTGCTGGTCCAGTAGACCCTGAGTTTGGTCAACTATCGGAGCGACCCCGTTATCAAAGCCGTCGCTATCAATTTGTACTTTACCGGTACCGCTGGCATCCAGCGTATTGGCCTGAATAAAGTTGTTAGACACCACCGAGTTTGGAATTGAAGTACCAAAATTCACGGTTCCGCCACTCAATACCAGACCGCCAATAGCTTGTGAACCCTGCCCTACCGTAGTGATATTGTTTGCCATAACCGACAGGGTGGCATTGGTCAGCGCAGTCGTGTTGAGGTTTTGCAACGTAAAGCGGTCGCTGTTCATCTTAACCAGGCCGGTGAACTGACTACCTGCATCTGAGCCAAAATCAAATGCTGTACCGGACTGAACGTCGATCAGGCCGTTACCGCTCAGGCCGTGGTTAAGGGTATAGGCACCCGCAGGCGTGAAGACCAGAGACGAAGTGCTATCAATAGCGATACGCCCGGATGTCAGCGCCGAATCACCCATCTGAATAAGCCGATCGGTAGTAAATGCCGAGTCATTCGTCAGGTTCAGCAGGTCAAAATGTTGAATATCATTGGTGTTGCTTAAGGTGTAATTGGTATTGTCGAAGGTCAGGCGGTCATTGCTTCCGCCAGTACCTGCATCAAGTGAATCAAAGGTGGCACTATTTTTTACCAGTACGCTGTTCTCACCGTTATTACCGGCAATAAAGTGGCCGATATGGGCGAGGTCTTTTAGCGTCAGGCTATTGTTGCCAGTACCGACAGTAATATCACCCGTAGTGGCATTATCCGTCACATCAACCTGATGATTACCGGTTCCTGACATCACCAGATTGCCAAGAGCCGTATTCTCACCGCTGACATCAACGGTATTGGCCTGATTGCCGGCCAATGTAACAGTGCCGATCTGTTTAGCCCCGCCTGACAGGGTCAGGGTATTAGCCCCCCCATTGGCTAAAATATTCCCATCGACTTTACCACCGGTTAGGGTGATTAAATTATCGCCGCTGGAAAAGTCTAAGAAGCCGGTAATATCACCGCTGTTAGTGAAGGTTTTATCGCCGGTATTAGACATCCCAATGGCCGCCATATTGGCGGATGAAGCCTGAATAGTACCGCTGTTGGTAATGACCTCGGCATCATCCACATTCAGCACGTTACCCGTTGCAGCCGTTGAGGCTGACGTCAGTATGCCGGAGTTAGTTACCGTTTTCGCTCCGCTGACATTAATAGCCGAGCCACCGGTAGCACTAGTAACATCAACGCGAACATTGGTGTTCACTTCGCGGTCATTACCGTCTAATAACGCGGTTATTCCACTCCCGCTACCCGTGACTTTAATGGTCAGTTCTTCTGATTCGGATAAGTCCAAATTAGCCGCAACATCGCTACCGTTTTCATTCTGATACAGAATGCCGGTACCGTTGGTGACAGCTATGGTGCCGGAGTTCTCTTTCGATAGTGCGGCACCGGTCTTAATCCCGATCCCGCTACCGCCCATTTTTATATCGGTGTTATCTAATCTAATACCGCTAACGCCGGCAACGTTATGAATACCAATACCACGGGCTGATGGGTCACTCATATCGATAATGGTGTCAGCCACGTTGAGGTGCGTTGCGCCGGCATCTAATAAAATTCCGTCAGCAGTGCCTTTGGCTACAATGGTACCGACGGTTGAAACTGCGCTTAAATCCAGACCGGCTCCGGCGCCGACCCGAATAGCCGCCAGCCCGTCTACAGCGGTAATGGTGCCTGAGTTTGCCAGAGAGCTATCGGCTCCTCTGATGTAGATAGCCGTGCCGTTAGCCAGAATATTACCCTGATTAATGACGTGGCCGTTATTCAGATCGATAGCGGTATGGTTAGCACCAAGTGAAAGATCTATATTGCCAGAGTTAGTCAGTAAGCCCCCGTTCTCGGCAACAAAAGCCGTTGAACTGTCACTTCCTGCCAGCGAGCTTACCGAGGCACCGTTATTAATAGTGCTACTGTCTCCGGTAACTTGACCGACAATCGACTGATTATCTTTAATCACGAAGGCTGAGCCTTGCTTAACGTCTACACCGCCTGCGTTTTCCGCCAGAATACCTATCGCGTTTTCACCGATGGTTAATAGGCTGCCTGCCGTTAGTGTCGCTAAAGAGCCCGTACCGTTAACACGAATAGCCGACGTCTCTTTACTACTGTTGGTTAGGCCGGAGAGCTCCATAGTCAGGCCGCCTTCCATTGTCGCCCCGTCGGTCACGTAGAATAGGGTAATGCCATCGCCGTTAACCTGATTGGAGGTGCTGGCCTGACTTATAATTTTAGAACCGGTGCCTTCAGCCCAGAATGCAATCTGGTCCGATTTGGCGCTGTTAAAATTGATTGAGGTATTGTCGGTAAAGGTAATCTGGCTACCGGCGCTGGCATGTACGCCAATGCTACCGCTACCGTTAAGATTAATGGCCGACGGCGTTGTGCCATCACCCATGGTAACTAATACCTTGCTACCGCTGGCCCTGACTCCGGTAGAGCGGGTGCTATCGTTAGTATTCACCCAGTCACCGTTAAGGGTGATATTTCCGGTAGAACTTAAGCGGGTTTCGGTGTTATTGGCGGAGGCCTGCAAACCGACGCTGCCCACACCGCCCAGCGTAATATTTCCGCTATTGACGCCGGTCGCACCTTCGCCAACCTGAATACCGGTGCTGCTTTCGCCGCTAAAGGTAATATTACCGGTGTTGGTTAAGATAGCCATATTACGGGCAATGTACCCAACGACGCTGGCCAGGCTGGAGTTGAGGTTAGCTTTGGTGGTTAACGATGTGAGCTTTCTCTCTACATCGGTCATATCACTGTCTGCTCCGGTCAGGTCATGGCCTTGTCCGTCAGCGATACCTGCAGTGGTGCCTTCAGCCAGCAAATGGATATTAGCCGTATCACTGATCGTGCCATTAGCGCCGCCTTCAATTAAGAATCCGGTGGCATCTTTACCCTTCACATTGACGGTCATTCCGCCTGAATTGACGGTAGTACCGAGGCCCGTGGCCGTAATCACGGTAGACTTCTCACCGGATGCTGACATCGTTGAGGTGGCGGCAGAGGAGCCGGTAAAGCTTGCTCCGCCGTCCAGACGCATTAGGGTTGAATTTTTAGTCGTAACATCCTGACTGCCGGAACTGGTATTATTAATCGCCGATCCGGAGCCATAAATAAAGTAACCGATTTGGTTTTCACCGTCGGCAAAGGTGACCTGACCGGTACCGGATAGGTTAATGGTGCCTTTATCTCTGGCATGAACGCCAATCGCGCCCTGTCCCTTGAGGTTTACCGTGTTGGCAATGTCTACCAAAGAATTGACGCCTTCAGACCATGCGCCGTAGTTACGCAGCCCGGTTGACGGGTCAGCACCGCCGGTAATATTAATCGTGCCGCTGGAGATAACCTGACCGCCCGAAAGGGTTTTGATACCAATGGCATTAACACCGGTAATATCAATAGTTCCGGTGTTGTAAACCCCCCGAGAGTTGTCAACCGCCAGTATTCCCGTATTAGTCTGAGGTGTAAAATTACCCTTGTCGCCGTCACCGGCAATAATAATGCTGCCACTGTTAACAACCTGACCGCCGTTGGTAATGTTCGCGGTGTAGATGGCGGATGAACCCTCAACCTTACTGCCCAGAGTAATGGTTCCTTGATTATCAACCTGAGAAGCTCCGTATGCATATATGCCGTAAGAGCCGGGCTTAACATAGGTCAGATCGCCATTCTCAGCAAAACCAATATTAATATGGCCACCGCTAGCATTAGTAAACGTGGAGTTAGCCCCGTTTACCCGCACTGCCTGAACATTACCCACTGCGTTACGGCCTTTATTGCCCTCGGTTATTCCGGCATTAATCACACGGTTGTTGACCCCTTCGGCTCCGTCGGTCAGGGTTAATCCGTAGTTTGTACCGTTTGCTACGCCGGACCAGTAGGCCGGATTAATATTTAATACACCATCATTAATAAACTTGCTGCCAGAACCGTGAACGTCGATACCATTTGCCGGAATTCCGCTTGCCAACACCCCCGCCGTTATACGGTTTTTATTGGTAAATGTTGACCCGGTCTGAATTTTTGCGGCGAAGAAGCCGACCTCGATTTCACCATTATTAATACCAATAGCACGGTCTTCAAGGCGGAATATGCTCGAGTTGCCTGACACACCCCGAGGATCGCCAGTGATTCTCCCCGTTGAAGTCAACTCAACGGTTGCATTTGGACCTTTGCCATACAGTAATGCCACCATGCCCGGTGCGGTATTCAGTATGGCGTCATCCGCATTAGTGGGGATGTTACTAATCACATAATTTGTGGTTTGAGAGGTATAGGCTTTAGCTAACTCAGATTTATAATCGTCATAATCCAGTTTATTATCACCTAACTGAGCGATTAGCCAGTTGTTATAGTTTTGAAACTCAGCCAGCGAATTGACGGTATAGCTACTGCTGTTAAAGGTGGTAAACGTGCCGTTGTAGGTGTCTTTCTGCGCCGCATAATTCTGAGTCGGAGCCGCTAAAAAATCGACTTCTGACTGAAATCTAACCTCATTTTTCGATACCCAATTTGCCTGAGCGGTACCGGCTCCTGTTCCGTCAGCAAATACGAACTGGGTATCCCTGACTCCGCCACCGATAACTTGTGTACCTGCATCAATATTAGCCACACCACTGGTTACCGTAACAAAACGGCTTTTAGCATACACATCCGCAAAGCCGCCGCGCATCACGGCAAAGCCAGCATTGTCATAGCCGGAATTCCACTCACTCATCACCGTTGAGTCATACACGGCGACCGTTTTGCTGCTGCCGGTTATCTTGTCAGTAACCGTAATGATCTTACTTAATGTTCCATGATTTATTTTTTTGTCAGAGTCTGAAATTAATGGAGTATTGCCCGGCAGGTAGCCTGCATTAGCATTGATAAGATCATTAATTGAACTATAGGATGCCTGAGAGCCGCTGGCGATCTTAAAGAGATCCGGGCCTTTAACGTCATAGGTTTTACCATCACTGATGGTGACGCTACCGTTACCAAAATTATTCGCTGTCGAGGTCCATGATGAACCGAGGTCGCAGGTGAATGCAACATCGTCACACGCATTAGCCCCTAATGCTGAGCCAGAAACTATCGCTGCTAATGCTATACCGGACAACGCCTTAGAGGAGGCGCTTTTTACTTTTCCACGACCTAGCTCAGATGTTACAACCCACTGCATTAACGTACTGTTCCAGATGATTCTATATATCTTATTCATGTTTATTTTCCATCTAATAAGTTAGTAGATTAAGCCGAGCGTAAAAGAGGCTGAAGGTCTGATTTTTAACGTGGTCACTTTAAATTAATGAGTGATAGAGTGATGAATCATCGGGAATGTGAAGGCGTGATTTAGTCTTAGCTTGCTATAACTAAATATGGAAATAGATATTGATTTCATGGTGTGAAGTTCCTTTTCATTGGGGTGTATAATGAATATTCATCCATCTATATTATTGTGATGAATGAGTTACCCCTATTGCGTACAATTCCAGAAAATTATTTTTTCTTTATATTTCAAGCAAATACAGTCAAATATTGTTGAGTCTCTCTATATAAAACAGAAACAACTCATTAAGTGTATAATTTAACCAAGCCAATATCAACGCATTTGATATGTACAAAATTTGGTTTAAATCAATATTATTTTTTTAGAATAAAACGCCTATACGATTAAATAAAAATTGAAACAATCTTTATTTGAAAAATTTACAACAATATTTAATTGTAAATTAAAAACAGAAAATTGTTAATGAAATGTTTTATTGATTACGCTTTTAAATAACAAGTAACGTTAAAAATCCTGATTATATTAACGATATAAATATATTAAAATCAGCATTTCACTCAAGAGCAGGGAAGTGTATTTTTCAGAACACAGCATGAAAAACTATTTTTACCTTAATAATAGCGACCATTAATAATAAGCAAGGTAATCTTTTGTATTGTAAGGTATAGAGGAGGGAGCTAATTTCTTCATTGTAAAAGTTTTATTATCATAAGGGGGTAATAGATTCCGGAGTCATATTTAACGGGTAACCGGTTTCAGTACTAAAATCAAAATCGACAGCATAGGTGCTCACCAAACGGCGTCACCGTATAGGTAAACCCAGTCACGTAACAGATATACCAACGGCTATCTTATATACTCGCCCGACGTGAGTTGATAACGATACACTTGCGCCGTGACCCGCTGTTGAAGTAGCGGTTCTAACAGGCTCAGCTCCCGAGTGATGTCATGATACCGAACCGGATATACCATCGGGCTCTCTGTCAGGCGGTTTATCTCGGTACTCACTCAGCCGATAACTCAAACAGCTGTTATCGGGTTTCACACTGTCGCAGGATGCCTTCTATCATCGCTGACAGCTTTAATATCCTTATTCATCCGTAAACCTTACCTACAAACTTTCTTTCAACTGGCCGAGAAAAACCTCGATCTGGTGGTCAATACCATCATCTTTTATATGAATCATATCGCCGACAAGCAGATTATTATCCATTATCACCTGATATTGGCCATCGCCTGGCTGTACGGTTATTTGATATTGGCTGCTGCCTTGTTGATAGGTCATTGAAACCTTCGGCCAACTGGCGGGAAGGCGCGTATGAATAGTGATAAATTCACCATGACGCTGCAACCCTAACAATGATTCAGTAATTAATCGATAGGTCCAGCCAGCCGAGCCGGTATACCAACTCCAGCCACCGCGCCCGGAGTGAGGATCTACTGCGTAGATATCAGCAGACATGACGTAAGGCTCGACTTTATAACGTTCAACCCCAGCACCATCGAGGCTGTGATTGATCGGGTTAATCATCGACATCAGTTGCCATGCGCGTTCGACTTCCCCCATTTCAGCAAATGCCATAACGGCCCAAATCGCGCCGTGGGTATATTGACCGCCATTTTCCCGCACGCCGGGTAAGTACCCGCCGATATAACCGGGATTAGGGCCGTTGCCGTTAAACGGAGGCATAAGCAATTTGATTAGGCCTGCATCGCTATCAACCAACCGTTGATCCAACTGCTGCATTCCCTGCTGGCTGCGCTCAGGGTCTCCTGCACCGGATAATACCGACCAGCTTTGGGCGATAGCATCTATTTGGCACTCCTTGGCAGTATGAGAACCGAGTGGTTCTCCGTTATCGAAATAGCCGCGGAGATACCATTGGCCATCCCAGCCGTGGTCATGCAAATTTTGTTTAAGCGTGGCGGCCTGTTTCAAACATAAGGTTTCGGTCTCAATATCATTGAGCTGCTGTGCTAATGTGCCGTAGCGTTGCAACACGGTATAGAGGAAAAAGCCTAGCCAAATACTTTCTCCGCGCCCTTCTAAACCAACCATGTTCATGCCGTCATTCCAGTCACCACCGCCAATTAACGGTAACCCATGCTTGCCAAAGGTTAAGCCGTATGTAATTGCCTTAACCCCATGCTGCCAAAGCGTTTCTTCAATCGAACTTATCGTCGGGTGTTCATAGCTGGACTCTTCGCCAGGATTGAGCCTGCGGGCTTCAAGGTAACCGACCTTCTGTTGGAGAATAGTGGTATCACCGGTCACTTTAACGTAGTGGCAGATAGCCAAAGGCAACCACAGGTAGTCATCAGAGCAGCGAGTGCGGACACCATTACCCAACGGCGGATGCCACCAGTGCTGGACATCTCCCTCAATAAATTGGCGTGAGGCGCATAATAAAATTTGCTCGCGCATCTTTTCTGGTGCGGTATGGGTGAGAGCCAGACTGTCTTGCAACTGATCGCGAAATCCATAGGCTCCGCCGGACTGGTAATATCCGCTGCGCGCTAACATACGGCAGGCTAGCGTCTGATACATAAGCCAGCCATTGGTTAGCAGATTAAGTGCCGGGTCGGGGGTGGATATTTGAATTTTATCTAATATTTGGTGCCAGTGATGGTGAATATGGCTTAATTCTGCGTTAGCAGCCTTCTCACCCAGAAACTGATGAATTAGCGCCTGCGCATCTTGAACATTCTGGCCTAACCCTAAGGTAAAGATAAAGGTACGCTGATCGCCGTTAATCAAGGTCGTTGCCGACTGGACGGCAGCGCACGGATCTAATCCGGCGCCCGTTTTATTAGATAATCGCCGTAGTTTCAGCGCTGCCGGATCGGCCGGTGAGCCATTACGCCCTAAAAACTCACGTCGGTCGCCGCTGACTGAACAATGGGCTCCGGTAACGGCAAAGAATGCCGTTCTGTCTGCACTATCACTACTGTAATAGTTGGTTGCCAGTACGCCACAGCCGTTAGGGACTTGGGCGCTAGATGTCACCACATGCATTGATGATTTTGAGCGTAAGCTCCCGAGCACCCACTCAACGTAGCCGGTTACTGACAATGACCGGCTGCGGCCAGAGTTGTTGGTCAGGGTAAGAATAAATAATTTAACCGGGGCATGTTCAGCGACCATCACCGTAAACTCACTGTTAATACCCGTTTCTTGGTGCTCAAATACGCTATAGCCAAAGCCATGACGGGTCAGGTAGCTACCCTGGCCGCGTATAGGCAGAGGCATTGGAGACCACAGGTCTCCGCTCTCTTCATCTCTCAGGTAGAAAGCTTCGCCGGAACTGTCACACACCGGATCATTTTCCCATGGCGTTAGTCGATATTCATGTGCATTTTCATACCAAGTATAGGCTTGGCCACTTTCAGACAGAACGGTACCAAATTCCGCATTGGCGATAACGTTAGACCAAGGTGCCGGCGTATTTTTACCGTCCTCCAGTATGATGTGGTATTCACGCCCGTCGGTTGAAAATCCGCCGAATCCATTAAAGTAGGTTAGGTTTTTAGCATCAAACTGGCGGATAGGCTGCTGATTATGAAGTATGTTAACCTTAGGGATCAGCGGCTGCTGAATGGATAAGGTTGCCTGCATACGCAGGTTGATTTGTTCAAGAATCCCTCCGCTTTGGTCATCAAATACAATGCAGGCGACGCTCATCAGTAAGATTCGGTCTTCCTGAGAAATCTGTTCTCCGTTACGCACCAGTATCCTGCCGAATTTATTGTTCCGATCGCTTTGGGCATCTGCGGCAATCAGATCAACAATTTGATTTTGCAGGTCCTGACGGTAGCCGCCCATATTTTCGTTAATAATCACCAGATCGGCGCATAATCCCTTCTGGCGCCAGTAGTTATGCGCGCGAATTAGCGTAGTGACTATATTCATATTTTGGCTATCCGTGATGGTGAGCAGAACAATAGGTAAGTCACCAGAAATGGAGTGCCCCCAGAGGGACGATTGCCCGCGTCGGTTTTGCGCAATCACGCGTGGATCGGCCCGCAGTTCACGTGATGGAAATAGCACGGCGCTCGCAAGGCGATTAAACAGATTGACATCGTCTTCGTTAGCATTGATCTGACGCAGTACCACCTGACTGTGGGATTTCACCATTTCAAAAGCGCGGTCAGCCAGATGGCTATCACGGTATTTTTCCATCAAAGCTAAAATTGTATGGCGATCTTGGGTTACGCCATAAATTGCATCAATAATAATCGCGACCCCGGGTTCAAGCCTGATACGCTGACGTATTGCCACAATAGGATCGAGCACAGGTCCTGAACTATTACTGAGTGCCCCTGCATTTTTCAACGCCTGTGGGCTGGCGGGCGTATGCCCGCGCCCGATAAACTTCGCCCGATCGGTTTCAAATGAGGTTTCCCGATTGATATCACCATGTATCACCATCATATGAAGCAGCCACGGGCACTGTTCATCAGGTTCCCTTTGGCGTCGATGGCATAAAATAGCTTCGTGCTCGGGTATCAATTCGGTTTGAATAAACAGATTATTAAATGCCGGATGAGCTAATTCATTGGCGGCGGGAGCCAGTACCACTTCGGCATAGGTGGTAATTTCAATTACGCGGGCATTGCGCCCTCGGTGGATTAACGTCATACGGCGTAGTTCAACGTCGTCTTCCGGTGATACCACAATTTTAGTTTTTACGCTGAGGCTGCCCTCAGTACGTTTAAACTCCGCGCCGGCATCAGTAAGCTCAACGTGATAGTGCGTTGATTTTTTACCGACCGGCTGCCAAGTACTGCTCCACATCTCACCGGTTTTAGGGTCGCTGAGATAACAGAATGTTCCCCTGCTATCTTTGGTAGAGTCTTCACGCCATCGGGTCAATGCGATGTCTTTCCAGCGGCTATATCCTCCTCCGGCCTGTGTGACCATCAGGTGATAGTTGGCATTAGAAAGTAGCTGAACTTCCGGGATCGCGCTGTCAACGTTATTAAATTCACGAATATCATAAGTTGCCGATTTAAGCCGACCTTCATAAGATTCAAACTGGCGTCGCGGGCTATAAAGCTCAACGGCATCGGGCACCCTCTCCTGTAAGAGGAGCCGAGCTGATTGAAATGATGGATTGGCCGCAAAGCGATCGACCATCGGTGCATCGAGCAGCAAATGGGACAGTGCGAGAAACCCCATTCCCTGATGGTGAGCCATATATGACTGGACTATCGCATAGACCTGACCACGAGCCATGCGAGAGGCGGTGTAATCCAGCGCTTCATAAAATCCAAACTGGCCTCTGGCGCCATTTTTTTCCAGTACCAGCAAGTTATCGTAGGCCTGCTGAGGCGCAATAATCAGCGCCATAAGAGTGGCATAAGGCGCGATAACAACGTCATCCCCCAGCCCGCGCCTCAACCCTAGCCCCGGAACGCCAAACGCGTGATACTGATAATTCTGCAGTGGATCAAAAGAGTCATAGCCGGACTCTGAAATACCCCAAGGTACCCCGCACTCTTTGCCCCAATCAATCTGGCGATCGACCGCTGACTGGCACATACGGGTTAGTAAGGTGTCAGGATAGGCGGGCATAATCAGCTGTGGCATCAAATATTCAAACATTGAACCACTCCACGACATAAGAGCGGGTTGATTATTAATCAGGGTAAACAGCCGGCCTAAAGCAAACCAGCTTTTCATCGGTAATTGGTTTACGGCAATAGCATAGAAGTTGGTGAGGCGAATTTCAGAAGGCAGGAGATCGTACTTACCGCTATCCATTTTGGTGATGTCACAGTTATAGCCCACGCTAAGCTGTTTGCTGGCTTTGTGGTACAAAAATTGGAAATCCATAATCGCGTGGTTATTCAGCCGTTCTTCCAACTCGGCCAAAATGGCTAGCCGCTGGTGGGCAAGCCTGATGGCTTGTTGCATATTGGTCAGTTGCTGTGAGGTGATAGTCGCTGTTTGCTTATCTGCCACGGCGAGCCAACAAATAGACGGCAGGACTTTTAAGTCAGTGCTGAGGTCAATCCAACTTAATAATAGAGACCATTCTTGGCAGATCAGGCTGAGCTGTTTATGGAGTTTTTCCAACCAGTCATTTAAAACGCTGTCTTTATTGATGTCTAAGCGTTGCAGGCTGGACACTAACGTAATCAGGCTACTTAGCCGTTCAAATATGGCATGGGTTGGAAGAGACGCGATTTCAGACAGGCCTTTACGCATCTGTTTTAGTTCACCGGGTGCAGCCTTGCCCCAACGATTTTCAATAATCGATAATGTGTCATTCAGTCCGGCCACTATGCGCGGAATATCGAGTATCGGCTGATTTTTTAGCTCGCGTAAGCCAGAGCTGAGCGTTAACAAATGCCCGGCAAGATTGCCGCTGTCGACGCTGGAAATATAACGAGGGCTTAGCGGTGCCAATGTCCGAGTGTCGTACCAGTTATACAAATGGCCGCGGTAATGCTCCATTTTGTCCATGGTATCCAGCGTTAGCGTGATGCGCTGTAATACCTCACCTTGGGGAATATAGCCAAAGTCCCATGCTGTCAGGTTAGCCAATAACGACAGGCCGATATTGGTAGGTGAAGTACGGTGAGCAATAGTCGGTATCGGTACTTCCTGATAATTATCCGGCGGTAACCAGTTTTCTTGCTGATTGGCAAAGGTTTCAAAGAATGACCAGGTTTCTCGGCTAATCTGGCGCAGAAAATGGCGCTGCCGATCGTTGATCTCAATCGATGAACGGATAGGTTTCCTGCTTAGCCAACTGAGCAGGAGGGGCGCAGTAAGCCATAAGAGTGCAAAGGGTAAGGCACCAATGAGCATGATTGGATTATATTGCGCGGTCAGTAATACCAGTAAGATAGCAGCGACCGGACTTATCCACATGGTGCGATAAAAATCTATCGGCCGCGGTGAAAAACCCGTTTTGCCCTGCTCAAAGCTGGTCCATTCCTGAAGGTCACGTTTGCTGATCGTTAGCCGCCATAGCGTCACTAAAATAGCCTGTACCGAGTATGCACTTTCATGCGCCAGGGTTACCAGATGCAAACTAATGTGAGACAGGCGTTTTAGCGTGCCGTTGAGCACAATATTAACGTGCTGTACCAGCGGGCGACGGCGTGGCTTGCTGATTAATCCTTGTAATAACACCAATAAGGTTGGAAACAGTAACATAACGGCTAAGGTCAATAGCCAGAACAGCGAATTAGCGCCCATGCTAAAGCTACTGAACAGTAGTACCAACAAAGCCGGAGCGACCAGACTACGGCGCAAGTTATCGGCAATTTTCCATCTTGAAAGGAGGCTGAGAGGGTTAGCGATACGGCTACCGTCGGCCGTTCGGACCCGTAAGCGTAGCCAGTTAATTAACTGCCAGTCTCCGCGGATCCACCGGGTACGTCGGGTAACGTCAACCAGATAGTTAGCCGGATACTGCTCATAAAGTAATACGTTACTCAAGAGTCCGGAGCGCCCGTAGCATCCCTCTAACAGATCGTGGCTGAGTACCAGATTGTCCGGGCACACGCAGTCGGTCGCACGGATAAACATATCGACATCATAGATACCTTTACCAACAAACGAACCTTCCTGAAACAGATCCTGATAAATGTCGGAAGACATTAACGAGTATGGATCATTACCGGGAATACTACTGGACATTGCCGCATAACGGCTCTGCCCATAGCGTGGAATTTCTTCCGCTAAACGAGGTTGTAAAATGGTATAGCCACTCACAATGCGCTTATTTTTGGGGTTATATACAGGATAGTTGAGTGGGTGCGCCATGGTCGCCACTAGCTGGTGGGCAGTTTCGCGCGGCAGTATTGTATCGGTATCGAGAGTAATCACATACTTTACGTTACTGAGTATTTCGTGATGGTTACCGGCAATAGTCGAAAATTGATCTTTCGAATGGCGCAACCACAGGTTTAACGCTAATAGCTTACCGCGCTTACGCTCATAGCCCATCCATACATTTTGCTGTTCGTTCCATTCACGTTCCCGATGCAACAAAAAAAATGAGGTTCCATAATTATTAGGATAGCGCTGGTTAAGCTGTTCTATCCGTTGTATTGCATAGTTTAGTAATTCTGCATCACCGGGCAGGCTCTGTGCCGGTGCATCAGTAAAGTCGGTGAGTAACGCAAAATGTAGATTTTGCATCGCGTTACCCAGATAGCAGACTTCCAGACTGTTGATCAACTTATCAGTACCTTCCCTGTCGATCAGCAGGCAGGGCATAACGATTAGCGATCGAAACTGGGATGGAATTTCACAGGAGAAATCCATTCGAGGTAAAAGTTTCGGCTTTTTGAGCCGATTGGCGATTTCACTCTGTAAGTTAATGGCGAACTGACTAACGACAATCACAGTTGGGATGATAAGTAACCAGAATAGCCAATTAGAGCGACTGAAATCAGTATTGGATAACAGATAGCTGCTACCGATAATCGTCACTAAGCTCAGGCTACCCAGCCATATTAATAGGGATGATTTGCTGAGGCTTGCACGCAGCCTGGCCAGCGGTGAAAAACGAACGTTAAGACGTTTCTCCAGTTCTGTACGGCCTTTATCAATTAAGTAGTAGCCAACGTGACGCCTGCATCCTTGGTCTGTGGTAGCCAACGCCATTGATAATACATGTTGGGCGACTTCCGTTTCACTGTACTGGCAGTGGCGAGACAGTATTTCAATAATATGCCGGTAGCGATCGCGGGTATCGAAATGCATCTTGGAATAAATTTCAGCGGGATCTTGGCTTAGGGTTTGCTCAACCAAGCTGATCGTTTCGGCAAACTCAGCCCAGTTCATATCACTTAGCTGACGAAGGCTGGTAATGCTGTTACTGACTGAAAGCTGGCTGTTAGCCAACTGTTGGTTAAAGGTAAGAATGATCTGATCGCTGGTTAATCCCACTTCAGACAGTCGTTGTTCGACCCACGTCAGTGGGAGGGCCAGCATTTTACCATGGCCTTTTAAACAACGAACCAGTTCGGCGACGAAGGCGCTAGCTCTGGGAGGATTTGAGCTTGCCATGTTGGCGATAACAATGATCAAATTGGCCGGGTCGTTTTCGGCACTATCGAGCATTTTAGTTACCCAGCTATCGGCTAAATTTCGCTCTTGCTGAGTGACCGCAATTTCGATACTGACCCGCCTTAGGTTTTCAATCAGTGCCAGACGGAGCATAGCAGGAAAGGCCCATAGTTCACCCAAGGTCAAAATTGATACTTTTTGGTATGCTGCAATATAGCGGGTCAGGCTGGCGGTGTCCCAGCGCCCGTCGCTGTGAGCAATGGCCTCAGTGGCAATATCATAAATACGCGGACAGTTATGGGGGGAAGACAGTTGAGGCAGCCCTTTACCGAAGTTCTTCGGCAAGTGATGGCGTACCAGACGGATCTGTTCTTCAACCAAATAGTAGTTATCCAGCAGCCACTCCGCAGCAGGGGCAATACTGGCGTTTCCCGCAGTACTAAGAATATGGCAACTGCGAGTCAATACCGCTTCATTGTCATCAAGGCGTTTTAATAGGTAGTAGGGAACTTTTTTGCTGGTCAACTGATGTGAATGGGCCAACTTTTGCCCGTAGTGTTCCATCTGGTCGATAGAAAATAACTCAGATTCTATTATTGTCTCGACCCTGTGCGTCTCCATTGAACTCTGACGTCCTTTTGCGGCACGATCCAGAGTGGACTTCGGCTTAAACCAATTAATAAAATTCATTTTCACTCAAACACTCCGTAGCGTAACAGACACCAATAGGCAGTCGCTGAAACGGAAAAAATAGTGCGAAAATCGTGAAGCAGGATGGGTAGAAAACTTCACAGCAGGATGGGAATTTGGGAAGGGTATATTCTGACTATAGCAAAAATTAGCGAAAGAAGCTTATTTATTAGTCAATAAAATGCCAGATACCCATACGAATGGAATTTTATATTGGATTAAGCGGAGGCTATCGTCTGAGGCGCTGGCTAAAGAGCGCAGTAAAATCAGTGATGAGGGGGAAAGGCAACGTTGAATGTAGTCAGGGCTGAGTATTTTCTTACTGCGCAAGCTTATCTTATGAAGGAATAACATATTTAATTGTCCGGTCAGTAACGTATTAATTCCTCTCGTCCTATCACCGCACGCTTTCAAATTACTTTACCTGGAAGCAGGTACCAAAAAACTCACATTCGACAGCCCTAACCTGACTCAATAAAAATCTTGCGAGCCCTGCTTCAAGCTATATTCTCCGGACTTGTCGTAGGGGCTGCGTTTCTCAATGAATATCCTCGAACGTTATCCGGTATTTTTGTAACACACCCTCTTAGTTCGATAAAGATCGTGTTTTACACCAACGATATTTGGCCCCATTTAGCGTGGAATTGAAAGTCAAGATAGAACATACGTGGGTAGAGTCCTAACCGGTTTAATATCTCTTTTAGGCCCAATTAATTCCGTTCCATCGATGGCGGTTAGCCAAGGATGTTCGTTGACCGCCCCATTTATAAGTGACAAACCTTCAATTTTAAAGTATATAAAACTAAATAATATACCTACACAGTACTTTAGTGTGATTAATCAATATTTTTTAATCAATTACACTAAAACTGACTGATGATATTTTAAATGCCACTTATTTTTATGTTTATTATCTATTCGTTCTATACAACTATCTCATATAGATATATATATCGACAATTCATATTTACATGAAATTTAATTTCAATTATTTTTAATATTTCGATCTATATTGTCGATAACTGTTGATTTATGTATCATAAACACAACAAAATATAGGCGAGAGGACATTATTCCTTTTATTTTTAAAATAATTTTATTTGTTATTTATTCGGTAATACCAAATAAATAAATTAAGAGCAATCTTGCGTTTTTAGAAATCGAGCGCCAAGCATTGAACATTATTAACTACTCATTAAAGTGATTGGTAGGGCATTTTCTTGCTCTCGATATAGGAATGTTTTATTTATGGATAATGATTACTTCTCTATATTTTTAATAGATTGCCACCACTTTATTGGATTAAAGTATAAGGCATAATATTTGTGAATAAAATATATAGAGTTATCTGGAATAACGCTTTAGGATTATGGGTGGTAGCTTCTGAACTTACTTGTGGCAAAAAAAAATCCAGTAAACTGACCTCTGATGCCCCAGAAAGAATATCAGTCAAAACACGTTCATTAACTACAGTAACTCTGGCTATCCTACTAAGTATATACGGTACGGCATCGGCTGTAAGCTTAGCCCCAGACTGGATACCAACCACGAATAATAGTGGTAATGGTACCTATACCGTTGGTGGAGGTTCCGTTGTTAATATTGATGGACCAACGTTTATTCAGGGTAATTCATCTGGTTACGTTCAACTAATGATCGAAGATGCAATTGCTCAAGGGTATGCATCGGGTGATTCCTTAGTTGGTAAAGTATTTATTAATACTGGTACTCAAACTAAAGCGGTCAAGGTTTTTGACAGTATCACCAACTCCTACAAAGATGTTTTTGTTTTTGATTCTAATACATTCTCTCAACGGGCTGCAGGCTCGTCTGCGAATGAAATCATTCTCGGTTTAAACCGAACCTCCGACTTTTTTTATCAAACTCGATTAGTCCATGTGGATAGTACCGGTGGCATGGTTGAACTTGACGTTGCCGCTAAGAACATTGGTTCTTACTTTAAAGACTCTCAATTAGCCTATGCCGACGGGACAGGAAGCGCCACCAGCGTGATTAATTGGAACTCCCAGAACAATTTTTATATGTCCCGCGGCGCGGTTGTCACACCCGCTGATTTAACCGCTTCCCAAGATATTAAAAGTATGGAATATGCAGGTTTAGTCACCGCATTTGATGGCTCTATTCATCATGTCAACAATGTTGACGAGCTTCGAGACTATAACAACTGGTTGATTATGCAAATGCAGCAGACCAATACGACTTTGACTGCTGCACAATATGCTGATGAGTTCAATAAAGCCTTTGATATAACCGTTCATACTTATGATGTAGACCGTACCTCGGGCGGAACGATAGATACAGCACCCTATATTGCACCAAATGGTACGACCACTATTATGACTGCAAATGGTCCTAATGCGACAGTCAGAGTGTCAAATACTGGCCAGTTAAGTGGTGTTGCGCCAAGTAACGGTGCCATATTGGCAATTGGCGGCGGAAAAGGTATCAATGATGGTGTTATTGATATGAGTAATGTATCAATGACGGCTAGAAATAATTCAAGTGTAGTGAACAACGGCAATATTTATGTATGGTTCACTACAACAGCAGCACAACGCGCTACGGGCTTGGGCATGTATGCTACCGGTAGTGGTGCAACGGCAATCAATAATGGCTCTCTTTCTGTACGTCCTTATAACAACGCTTCAGTCAATCCACTAGATAGAAATATTGGCATGAGAAGTGCCGATGGCGGTTATGCAGAAAATAATAATCTGATTGACCTCAGTCCATCTGCGATATTGAACGATACTGTTTCAGCAGTAACCGGAGTACTCGTGAGTTCCGGTGGCTCTTTCACCAATACTGAAACGGCAGAGATTAGGTTGGGCAATGGCTTCACTACCGCTAATAATACCATTGCGGTTGATGTGGTAAGCGGTGCCGGTACGGTGATTAACAACGGCACTATTTCATTTGGGGATATGGCAAAAGGTGCTGTTGGCCTTAATGCCGAGAATGCCGGTACAGTCAATGTACAGAATAACGGTGAAATCATTATTGGTGGTACCTCAGGTGACTCTCAGAATGTAGGTATATATGCAAAAGCGTCTAAAGGTCTTCTCAACAAAGGTCTAATCGATATCACGGGCATTAATGCTATCGGTATTAAAGCTGTCAATGGTGGTTCTATTGACTCCGTTGGTAGTAGCCTTATTAGAGTTGGCGGGACAACCGAGGGATTACGTAACTACGGAGGGTGGATTGAAGGTGTTGGGAGTACCGTTAATTTATCCGGCACCATCAATCTATTGGGCGAAAACGCGATCGGACTTCATGCTCGTGATGGCGGTCAGGTCAATTTGTCAGGCGATGGAGCTGTTAACTTCGGTGCTGCAAATCAGATCGGATTCTACGTTTACGGTACGGACAGTAATATCAAGAACACCAGTACCCATGGCATGAATGTATCAACAATGGGGTCAACATTATTCCGTATTGCAAGCGGTGCAAAGTTTGTTGGTGGCGTAGATATCGCTAAGGTCACTGCTTCAGGTGAAAACGCTTATGCGTTATTTGTCACCGGCAAAGACGGTGGGAACACCAGTAAATTCACCTCTGGGTCAATGACTATTGAGCTAACAGGAAGCGGTTCAACGGGTGTATTAATTGAAGGTGGAGCCGAGGGATTAATTGAAAATTCTGCAATTATTCATCTGAATCAGACCAACGCTATTGCTGGTATTGCCGATGGTAATGGTCACGATTTGGCCGGTAATATAATAAACAGTAGCGACCCTAGCACGCTCCTTACTGCGGCCCAACGCTTATCTTCATCTCAGGATAAAGTAACGGGCTATATTGCACGTAACAAGGCTAAGCTAATCAATACGGGGAATATTGAATTTACCGGAGCAAATACTATCGGTATTCAGGTTCTGGATGGTTCTATTGGTGAGAATGGCGGAAGTATCACTGTTCAGGATGGTGGCATAGGCTTAATCGCAAACTCCAGTAACTTAACCACTGAGATCAATAACTCAGGAAATCTGATTCTAAGAGGGGGCTCTAACAGCAATAGAACTAAAGGAATCTTGGGATCCGGTAATTCAGTAACGGTTAACATGACCGACGGTGTGATTGACCTACAGGGACAAGGTGCGATTGGTGTTGAGGTCTCTAATGGCGGTACCGTTAATTTAAGCGGAACAGCCGTTCCAAAATTTGCAGACAATGATTCCGGTATTACTGACCAAATTGCTTTTCGTATTATTGGTGATGATGCATCAATTACCACTAATGTTGGTACAGGTACTTTATTGGATGCCTCCGGTACAAACTCTACGCTATTTCGTATTGAGCAGTCAGCCCAACAAACCGGCATATTACAGATGAAAACATCAGGTACCGGTAGTCGAGGAATTTGGGCAACCGATGCAGGAACCAGCGTTGTTGCAGATGCAGGCAGTGACTTTCAGGTTTTAGGCGCTAGAGCACAGGGTGTTTACATTACTGGCGGGGCAACCGGGCTAATGAATTCAGGCGTTAGCGTCAACTTAGTCGGTTTTGGTGCAGTTGTCGGGGAAGTAGACGGTAATGAGTATGCTTTGGATGGTTCAGTTACAAACGTCGATACAGGATCTAAACTGACTAATAAAGCTGATATTACTACTCCGCTGAGGGATGCGATTGGATTTATTACCCGTAACAAAGGCTTAATGGTCAATACGGGTAATATTAACTTTACTGCAGGCAACAATAACATTGGGGTGTGGGTTGATAACGGTAAGTTTGATAACCAAGGTAACGAAATCAAAGTTAACGGCGTTGTACTGTACGTTGAAGGTACTGATTCCGTAATTACCAGCAGCGGAGGTAAATTGTTAGCCACTGATGGTGAAGCTGCGATTAAGTTAGGTAACGGAGCATCATTAGATTTAGCCGGTAGTGGTTTTGGTATCATCGAAGGACAGGGGTTAGCTCACGGTGTTTTACTTGATGTTGGTGCAGTAGGCCTGATCGTTGACGGTGCTCGTATTGATGTTAATGCAGCTGGTGCGACAGGATATGGCATTGAGAACCGGGCTGAAATTTCAGGTATTCAATTGATGGGTACGACGGTTATTAATGTTGCCAACGGGATTGGCGTCAGAACTTCAGCAAGCTTAGCGCAAGAGAATAGTGGCACCGTAAATGTTGATGGTAGTGGTATTGGTCTGGCGTTCCAGACTACTACCGGTGACCAAATAGAAAACGATTTGGATATGTCACAGTCATCAGGATTGGTCGTTAATCTGAATGGAACCGGTGGGACGGGGATTTTAGCCAATACGCGTGATGGTGCGACGGTAAAATCCGGTGCTAGCGTTAATATTAACAAAGCTGACGGCGGTTCTGCGTTAGTGGTAAATAACTTCGCTAAAGAGGTGATCCAGAGCGGAAATCTGATTTCATCATCAATGACTGCTGCAGTGGTACTGGCGGAGAAGGCAAATAGTTTTACCAATACAGGTAAAATTATTGCTAATTCGATCACTGCTGGAGCCATGTCCTTTGACGGAACAATCAATACCGTAGTGCTCAATGATACGGGTGCTGAAATTCAGGGCGTTGTGGCGCTAAACGGCGGAAAAAATAATTTCACAAACAAAGGGCTAATTACCGGCACCATCAGCGCTGCTGACAATGATAATACGATGCTATTTGATACCGGCAGTACGCTAACCGGTAAAGTGACACTGGGCCAGGGTAATAATCAGGTTACGCTGAACGGCACCGCTCATACGGATGAAGTCACCGCTGGCAGCGGCGTGAATACCTTTATCATTAAAGGCACTGGCGCTACTTATAATCTTCTGGATGGTGGATTAGGAGTGGAAGACTCACTGGTTTTTGATGCGGCGACTCACACTATTGCTCAGGCTGTAAAATTGCAGAACTTTGAACATTTGAAGCTGAAGAACCAGTCAACAGTGATACTTAACGAAGCATTAATATTGACTGATGGCGGTACGGGTACTGGTGCAGTCGATATTGAATCTGGCAGTGAAATGGCAATTAAGCCAACGCTGGCCGGTGACTTCGTATTTAACCCATTACTGACCGGCGCTGGTATTTTATCGGCTGAACTTGATGCTGATACCTCTGCGTTTAATCTGAGCACTCATGTTGGTTCAGGCTTTAAAGGTACCTTGCGTCTGTCAACAAGCAGCTTCAATTTAGCAAACGTTAATGCTTCTGTTTTAAGTCAGGCAACCTTGCAGTCTGATTCCGGCAACACCACCACTGTCGGCACCGGAGTGCAGAATATTGGCGGTCTGACTATCAATGGCGGCAAGTTGCTTTTTGGCTCTGTTATGCCTGGCGACAAAGTGTCTGAAAACAGTATTGTCACCTCTGCGACAGGAACGCTGGACATTCGGGGTACCGGAATCGTTCAGGTCACGATGCCGATAGAAGTGATTAACGATGTGCCTGCACTTGATACCCGTAAGAGCCTGTTTGAGCAGGATGATGAAACCACGCTGGTTAAACTAGTTACAGCGGAAGGTAATGTTCTAGGTAACGGTAGCGCCATTTTGTTGAACGATGAAAATGGTAACGTTATCAGTAATGCTCAAACCTTCGATATTAATCAAAATGGTACCCTTGTCGCTGAGGGGACTTACGATTACAAACTAATGAATGGCGATGGTAACACCGTAGATGGTTTGTATATTGGTTATGGCCTGACTCAGCTTGACCTACAAGGTACGGCGGATGACGCATTAATCCTGACATCGAACGCAGGCGCTACTGGTAAGGCGTCCGATTTAAGTGCCAAAGTCACCGGCACCGGTGACCTAGCTATTGAGTCGGGTACACAAACCGTCTCCCTGTCTAACAAGTTAAATGACTACACCGGTGACACCACCGTGCGTAACGGTACGCTGGTGATGGCTAACGATAATGTATTGGGTAAAACGGCCAACTTAACGGTAGAAAATGGTGCGACCTTTAAAACCAACGATCGTGTAGGCAGTTACAGCCAGACCGTAGGTGCGTTAAATACAGTTAATGGTGCATCCGTAGTGATTGCCGAAGGCAGTGCGCTGACCATTAGTGATGTACAACGGGCTGCTGGCATTGTTGAAGGCGGCACTATTGCCAACGGTACGCTATCAGGCGCAGGTGAACTGAATATAGCTAGCAGCGAACTGGTGGTTAACGGCGCAAACGCGGGTTATATCGGTGACGTTAACCTGTCCGGTACATCGTTGGCCACCTTAAACGGTGCCCAAGGTTTAGGTACTCAGGGTACCATTCACTTTGCCGCGGCTGGCGACCGTTTAGATATTAATATCAATCCCTTGTCTGGTAATAGCACCAACCTGAGCAAGTCGCTGTCTGGTGAAGGTTTAGTTACCACTCAAAATGTGACAGACCTGACCGTGACCGGCGATAACACTGATTTCACTGGCATATTCAGCGTTGAAACCGATGCCGTATTACGCGCAGCTGAGCAGAAACATTTAGGAAGCTCAGTGATTGAAAATCAAGGTATTACTTATTTAATCGCTGATGCTAAGTGGGATTTGGAAAATACCATTACCGGTAGCGGTGCGCTGGTTAAGCAAGGTGCAGATATTCTGGTCATCAACCACGAACTGGCCTATACCGGTGAAACTACGGTTGAGTCTGGTGGGTTAATTATTGGTGATTCTGCGTCGGATGTTGGTGCATTTGCTCTCGGTAATGATGGTATGTTGTCAGGTAGTTCGAAAGTCAACGTGCTGTCAGGTGCGGTATTAAGCGGACTGGGTAACATTACCGGCGAAGTTGACAACCAGGGCACGATTGCTGCGCTGAATGCCTTAGCCGGTTATGAGAGTGCAACGGCTAGTAACCTGAATGTCGGTTCACTGACTAACGGCGGCGTGATTCAGTTGGCGGGTAAAAATATCGGTAATACCTTAACGGTCAACGGTGACTATACTGGCGGCGGAACCTTAGTGATTAATGCCGTATTAAATGACGACAGCTCTGCCACCGATAAACTGATTGTGACCGGCAATACTTCCGGTGAAACTGGAGTTATCGTCAATAATATCCGAGGAAAAGGTCAGCAAACCGTTAACGGTATTGAGGTGGTTAATGTCGGCGGTCTGTCTGACGGAACGTTTAAGCTCAATAACCGTGCGGTGGCTGGTGCTTACGAGTACTTCCTACATAAAGATGGTGTAGAAACTGCAGATGGTAACTGGTACCTGCGCTCTCAATTGCCGAGCACAGTTGATCCAGTTGATCCGGTTAACCCAACGCCAACGGACAATATTATCCGCCCTGAAGCGGGCAGCTACATGGCCAATATGGCCGCTGCTAGCAAGATGTTTAATTTACGTCTGGAAGACCGTGAAGGCCGGGCTGAAAACTCCAGCATGTGGCTACGTCAGGTGGGGTCAAGAACCAAGTTTCGTGATACCACCGGTCAGTCACGCA
Organism: Budvicia aquatica DSM 5075 = ATCC 35567; assembly: GCF_000427805.1. GTDB lineage: Bacteria > Pseudomonadota > Gammaproteobacteria > Enterobacterales > Enterobacteriaceae > Budvicia > Budvicia aquatica. The sequence goes on from NZ_ATYS01000005.1 coordinate 196,639, forward strand.
CGGTCACCAATACCTATGTGGTTCAAGGGGGCGCTGAAGTATGGGGTAGCCACTTTAATGACAATGACCGTTTAGGCATTGGCCTGATGGCGGCCTATGGCAATGCCAGCAGTAAAACGGGCTCTAACCGCACCGGGTATAGCGCAAAAGGTACCGTTGATGGCTACAGTACCGGCGTTTATGCTACCTGGTATCAGGACGCAGCCAGTCTAAATGGTGTCTATGTGGACAGCTGGATGCAATACAGCTGGCTGAACGGGGAGGTAAAAGGCGATCAACTGTCTAGTGAAAGCTACAACATTGATGGCCTAAGTGCCTCGGTTGAGACTGGCTACCGTATGCCTGTGTATCAGGGTAAGAATAGCGATGTCTATGTTACACCTCAGGCTCAGGTCACCTGGAGCGGTATTAAGGCCGACGATCACCGTGAAATTAACGGTACCCGAGTCACGTCATCCGGAGACAATAACATTCAGACCCGTCTGGGCGTGAAAGTCTCCCGTGATGGCGTGAGTGATGGTGATATGGGTAAAGATAAACTCTTTACCGTATATGCTGAAGCAAACTGGCTGAATAACAGTCAGCAAGCCGGTGCTGTCCTAAACGGTGTTGAAGTTAAGCAATCAGGTGGGCGTAATCTGGCTGAGCTGAAACTGGGTACTGAAGGCCAACTGAATAAGAATGTCAATCTATGGACCAACGTGGCTCAGCAGTTGGGTGATGATGGCTACAGCGATACGACGTTAACCGTCGGGTTTAAATATAAGTTCTGATAATTCGTCAATCAAAAGCCCGCACTTATTATTGCGGGCTTTTTTATCACCCTAATCAATTGAATTAAATTCAAAAATATAGATAAAAGGCCTTTCTATCATTATTGTGAAAACACAAAAAATGTACGAAAGCACGGACAATCTCGGGCACAAATTCAACTTTCGAGTTCTAGCGCTTTAATCTGGTCACGATCTTGGGTAGATACGACAGAACGTTGGCCAAAAGCCTGTCGTGCTGTATTAGCCAGCGCATAAGGCTCTCAGGCGCACATGGCAATAGCCACAATAGCAGCCCATAAGGATGGGTGATCCTGTTGATGTCCCAGAACCAGACGAACTGAGCGTTCACGAACTTCGGGTGAAAACTGTCTTGATGTCATATTCAATACCTTTCAGAGAGTTTAGTCTCCGATAAACCCGGTTCGGTTCAGTTATATGACAGTAGCGAGGAGCTGTAGTGATGGGTTGCCAGAAGAGGGTACAGATCGGTGTTGTTGACCACCGACCTGCACCATAAGTATACCTATAGCCTAAATAATTGGCGTTGCATCGAGGCGGTAAGCGCTGGCCCGCAGGATAAACCTCAAGGATGAGATTCATAGTCCCGACGAGCTTACTCAGGTGAGTGGGCTTAGCAAACAAAGATGCGGCTTCAAGTATACGGGGATATTACCAAGTATATTTGATCCCTACACGATAGCGCGTCTGGCGCTCGTCGGTATAGCGGGACTCTTTGATATTGCCGACCTCAACAAATGGTCGCCAGTTTTTATTAAGAGAATAGGTGACTACCACGTTATGTTGGTAATCCCATTTTTTATCATCATATAGTGGCAAACCATTACTTTCCATTTCACGGAAAATATCGAACTGATATTGGAAATTCCAATCGTGATAGCGATAACCGACAAAGGTGTCAAACTGCTGGATCTTAGAGCGATAGGGCGTACCATCAACGCCATTCACATCGTAGTCCCACACTTTCCACTTATAGCGCCCTTGTAGCCGAATACCATTATCGAATTGATAGTTGAGACGAACGAACGGGATATAAACCAGGCCCTCTTTGGTAAAGTCTAATGAGGTTCCTGCCAGCCAATTGGTGTTGGCGTTAATTTTATCGTAATAAAAAGCAGTAAATTCCGAGCCGTTCATGGTCATGTGATTATACATGCCATCATCTTCGTTATTATAGCGGGCATCGAGTTCGAAGCCGATATTCTGCCCGGTATCCAGAAATACTTTTACTCTATCACCATGTTTTTTAACACCATCACGATAGTCGTGACGATATTCTATCGTGGTTTTATGATCATTAGCCATTGCTGATGTCGCAGAAAAAAGGCATGCGGAAGCAATAATATATTTTATTGAGGTATTCATCATAATCCTTGGAGTCATTTAATTATTATTAAAATAGGGCCCAGAGGGATAGACCCTAGACAATATATTTATGTATAGGCTTTTGCCGAATTAGCGGGGACTTCCGTTGCCCGCCAAGGGTCACCGGTATGCTCCAGCCAAGGTATCAGCTCTTCTTCGATCAGTTGGTTTACCAGTGCCATATTGCCTTCGGCAATATTCACCATCTGATAAGGGTCCTGCTTATTGTCATGCAGAACATAGTTCAGCGGCTTACCGATCTTGCGATCGATAGACAGCGTATAGCGCTCAGTTCTCACTCCGCGCTTACCGTAGGACTGGCCGCCATAAGGCATAAAGGTGTAAAACTGCGAGGTAGGCCGCGTGTCACCCTTCCCTGTCGCCACTGTCTTGGCGAAATTACTGCCCTCAACGGTATCGGGGATCAGGCTTTCCAGCCCCATCAAGCCCAGTAACGTGGGGTAAATATCCGGGGCAGAGAACAGAATATCGTCATGGCGTGGCGCTAGCTTACCCGGCCAGCGGAAGATCATCGGTACCCGCATCGACTCTTCATAGTGCACGTTCTTGGTCGGATGACCATTGGAGCCCATGCAACATCCATGGTCGGAGAAAAACACCACCAGCGTGTCTTCCGCCAGATTCAACCGATCCAGTTCATCGACGATCCGGCCAAACTGCTCGTCGACACCATTTACCATTGCCATATACTCTTTGAAGTATTTTGGCCCGTATCCCTCCTGATACTCCTTATCCCAATGCACGTTAGGCCGAGTATTCAACGACTCTGACGTCTCGCCCTTATAGCGATCGAGGTATTTCTGCGGCACCTGGTCATAAGGAGAATGCGGAGGGTTCATCGACACCACCAGCGTAAAGGGCTTGCTGTTATCACGATATTTGCCGTTTTCGTTGCGCAGATATTTAATCGCGATATCCGCCTCGTGCTCGGGGCTCCACTGATTGATCTTCAGTGGTTTGTCACGCGGGGTGTCGTTGGTCCAGTACATCGGCGTCATATGCAGGTCGTAGGTACCGTAGCTGTACCAGAAATCGAAACCGTGGCGGCGGTCGGGTGCCGTCCAGTCATTCCAGTGGCGCCCTTCCATCGGGTTGTTATAGCTGGTGATAAATGGCTCTTCCGGTACATCGAGGTGCCACTTGCCGATATAGCCCATGCTGTATCCCTGCTTCTTCAGGATATCAGACCAGGTCACCGCGCTCTTTTTCAATTCAATACCAAAGTCCCGGCCACCAAAATTACCGGCGGTTCCGGTATGGCTATTGCCCTGCAGGCCGTTGCGATAGGGATACTGCCCGGTCATCAACATGCCGCGAAACGGGGTACAGAGTGGGTAGTTGGACACCGCCTGGCGCAATACCACCCCCTGGCTGGCGAACTTATTGAGATGAGGCGTCATTGAGGGGTCTTGCCCCATGAATCCCTGCGCTTGCGCGCGCATCTCATCAGGGAAAATAATCAGTAGGTTAGGCTTTTTTCCATTCAGCCCTGCAGCAGCGGCAACCTGATCTGCCGCCAAGCTGGTTGAGAGACCCCCGGTGGCAGCGACTGTTGCCGCAGCGGCACTGGAAGCTGCGATCCCTTTCAGCAGATTTCGACGAGTTAACGACATTGCTATACTCCTAGAAAAAGTGATTGAATTTGAAACAATTAATCAATACGACATCAAAAAATTGTTTCTCTTTTTACTTCTTTTGTTTTCGAAACACTATTTTTTAGCCTAAATCGTAAGCCATCGAAACCGTCGCAGCTGTGTTAAAGATCACAAAAAAGCAAACGAAAGTTTAAAAATGAAGCGATTCGCAAATTAACAAACCACATAACCGAAACATACCACCCAAAAAAGCACCGGTAAGTGGTTATTATTTGGCAAAATCTCTTTCAAGCTATATGATAAACAACATATGCGTAAGTGTGCGTAAGATAAAAGTCCTAATTTGAAAATTTATGAAAGAGATCAAAACTTTTGAAGTTTCATATTGAGGCCTTTTTTTTTTGATGTAACCTAAAATCGAAATCAAATGAAAGAAAATCATTGATTTCACATAAGGAGACTAGACAAGTGAAAAGCGCTGTCGAAAGGCGTATGGAAATCGTCAACGTGGTTAACCAAGAAGGGAAAGCCCGTGTCGAAGACCTTGCCGCCAGGTTTGGTGTCTCTAGTGTCACTATTCGAAGCGACCTCAGCTTCCTGGAAAAAAATGGCTACGTCGTGCGTTCTCACGGCGCTGCGATTCCAAATGTTGGGATGATTGCCGAGTTGACCGTCCACGAAAAACGGCGTCAGAACGCCGGGATAAAATCGTTGATCGGCAACGAGGCCGCCAAGCTGATAGAGAGTGGTGACACCGTTATTCTAGATTCAGGTACGACTACCTTCGAAATCGCCAGCAGTCTGAAATCTCGTACGCTGGAGAATGTAGTCGTGATGTCCAACGGTCTGGATGTAGCGATGGAGTTAGCCTCAGTCCCCGGCGTAGAAGTGTTGATGTCGGGTGGTGTGCTTCGTAAGAATGCACTCTCTTTTTCTGGCTCTCAGGCCGAGAACAGTTTAAAAAACTACCGTTTCGATAAGGTGTTCTTGGGCGTTGATGGCATCGATTTACGCGTTGGTATCACCACACACAGCGAGCAGGAAGCCAGCCTTAACCGCTTGATGTGTGAAATTTCCGGGCAGGTTATCGCCGTTGCTGACTCCAGTAAGTTTGGTCTTCGCAGCTGCCATATGATCCGCGAATTTGGCGATATCGATATTCTGGTCACCGATTCCAACATTCCTGAAGACTACCTACAGGGTTTCAAGGATATGAAGGTCGAAGTGATCATCGTAGACGTAGATAAAGAGAAATAACCCACTGACTCCATAGCAACAGACAAGACAGATGTTGTTTATGGAGTTGAGTCATGGGTACCCTTTTAAATCTCGTCAAACGCCACAAAGCGGGTGAAAACAACGGTATCTACGCCGTCTGTTCCGCACACCCACTGGTTATCGAAGCCGCGCTTGCTCAGGCATCCAATGATCATTCGATCCTGTTGATCGAAGCAACCTCTAACCAGGTCGATCAATTTGGCGGCTACACCGGTATGACCCCCGCAGACTTCCGTCATTTCGTTCTCGAGATGGCGGCGTCGCTGCACTTCCCTGCAGAGCAACTGATTCTGGGTGGCGATCATCTCGGACCTAATCGCTGGCAGAATCTCCCCGCCAGCGAGGCGATGCAACATGCTGACGATCTGATCGCGGCCTATGTGACTGCCGGCTTCAAAAAAATCCATCTGGACTGCAGCATGTCATGTGCCGATGACCCGGTACCGCTGACCGATGAGGTGGTAGCTGAACGCGCCGCTCGCCTGACGGCAATCGCCGAAAAAACCGCCATCACCCACTGGGGCAGCAGCGATATCGTCTATATCGTCGGCACCGAGGTACCGGTACCCGGGGGGGCTGCCGAGGCACTAGAAGGGCTGGTGGTGACCGCCCCGGATGCCGCACGCAAGACGCTGGAATGTCATCGCCAGGCCTTTGATCGGGCAGGCGTCGCCACCTGCTGGCCGCGCGTGATTGGCCTGGTGGTTCAGCCCGGCGTGGAGTTCGACCATACCCACGTCATCGACTATCACCCCAAGCAGGCGCAAGCACTCAGCAAAGTGGTCGAGGCTTACCCTAACCTGGTGTTTGAGGCTCACTCCACCGATTACCAAACCCCCTCTGCCTATCAGGCTTTAGTCACCGATCACTTCGCTATTTTGAAAGTCGGCCCGGCACTCACCTTTGCCCTGCGCGAAGCGCTGTTTAGCCTCTGTGCCATCGAGCAGGCAATCATGCCAGCAGACCAGCGTTCAAACCTGGTGCAAGAGATAGAACAACAGATGTGCGATGCCCCCGAATATTGGCAGAAATATTATCACGGCGATGCACAGCAGCAGCGCTTCGCCCGTCTCTACAGCTTCAGCGACCGTATCCGCTATTACTGGCCCAACCCGGCAATCCACCGTGCGCAGGAAACTCTGTTCAGCAACCTGTCACGCGTAGAGATCCCACTGCCACTGCTGAGCCAGTATCTGCCGGAACAGTTTAGTGCCGTGCGTGATGGTCAGCTAGAGCCCACACCCAATGCTCTGGTTTTACACAAGATCCGCCAGGTACTTCGCCATTACGCCAGCGCCTGCCAACTCAATTAATTTTTAAGGGAAACATGATATGCACCACTATCTCGGTCACGCAACCGATGAACTGACTCGCCTGAAAGCACTGATGACGGCAAAAGAAATTTGCCAGCAGCCCAACGCCTGGCGGAAAACCAGTGCCAGCATCGTGGCATGCCAGACAGCACTGCAGGCCTTTATGGCCCCGCTGCTCGCCAAGCGCGATCTGCGCATTATCATGACCGGTGCAGGCACCTCCGCCTTTATCGGCGACGCACTCGCCCCAACGCTGAACCAGATCAGCGGTAAACGCATCGATAGTGTCGCCACCACCGACCTAGTGTCCAACCCCTACCAGTATCTCAGCGAAAATGTGCCGACGCTGCTCGTCTCGTTTGGCCGCTCCGGTAACAGCCCGGAAAGCCTGGCCGCCGTTGCACTGGCCAACCAATGCCTCAGCGAGTGCTATCACCTGGTACTCACCTGCAACGCGGCGGGACAGCTGTATCAGCAGAGTATCGACAATCCGCGCGCTTTCGCTTTGCTCATGCCGGAAGAGACCCACGATAAAAGCTTCGCCATGACCTCCAGCTTCTCCTCCATGATGCTGTCCGCGCTATTGATACTTTCAGCAGATTACAACTCAACACAACGTGCTGAAAGAATTTGTAGGAGTTCTGAGGATCTAATCCCAGAATTTAATTCCAAAATTAGTAAAATAGCGGTTCAAAAATTTGATAGGGTTATCTACTTGGGCAGTGGTGGCTTGCAAGGTCTGGCCCAGGAATCTGCATTAAAATTGCTCGAGCTCACCGCTGGGCAGGTTGTCGCCAGTTACGACTCACCTCTGGGTTTCCGCCACGGGCCGAAATCCATAGTGAATAGTAGCACTTTGATTATTGTGTATATTTCCAACCATCCCTACACCCGTAAATTTGATCTGGACCTCCTGCAGGAACTCCGCCGCGATAATGTAGCAGCTAAGATTATCGCTATCACGGCACAGCAGGATGAGATCGTCGCGGAAGGTGATTTCTGGCTGGTCGATGATATGGCTACAGCAACGGATGCAGAGCTGTTATTCCCTTACGCCTTATTCGCCCAGATGTACGCCTTCCACCGCTCGCTAGCCCTGAGCAAAACTCCCGATAACCCTTGTCCGACCGGTGAGGTTAACCGCGTCGTTCAGGGTGTCACTCTCCATGAATTCAATAAATAATAGGTAGAGAACATGAGCGCACCAAATATTGTCTGGACCCGCATTGATGAACGTTTACTTCACGGTCAGATCCGCATCACTTGGGGAAAACACACTGAAGCCAACCTGATTCTGGTTGCCAATGATGAAGCAGCGGAGGGCCCGAATGCGGCCTTTATGCAGGCAGGGATGAAGGCCTCCGCGGGCGGCGAGTATGCCGTGCGCTTTTTCTCCATCCAGAAAACCATCGAGGTGATCCACAAAGCTTCGCCAAAACAGCGGGTGTTTATCCTGTGCAACACACCGACCGACGTTGCCCGCCTGGTCGAAGGGGGCGTGCCTATTACCCATTGTAATGTCGGCAATATGCACTTCCACGAAGGCCGACGCCAAATCGCAAAGACCGTCTCTGTCAACCAACAGGACATCGACGCCTTTGAACGGATGGTAAAGCTCGGCGTGAGCTGCACCGTGCAGAACACACCGGAGCAGACACCGGTTAATGTACTCGAACTCGCCCAGGTGGGCGCATAAGGAGTCGCTATGATTTTCGAAGCTTCGATCGTCGCTATCTGGGCCTTTTTCTGCGGTATAGATAAGTATGATGTCGCACTTAATATTCACCGGCCGTTGATCACCGGGCCGGTGGTCGGCCTGATCATGGGCGATATGAAAGTCGGGCTGATTGCGGGCGCCACGCTGGAGCTGGCCTGGCTTGGGCTGGTACCTAACGCGGGCGCCCAGCCGCCGGATGTTACACTCGGCACTATCGCCGCAGTGGCCTTTGCCATCATGACCGGACAGCCCGCAGCCGTTGCCATGGGTATCGGTATGCCTATCGCGGTGCTGATGCAGATGCTGGTGATCGGCTTCTTCGCCGTCACCTCTTTCACCATGGGGAAAGCCGATCAATATGCCGAACGGGCAGAGCCCAATGGCATCGACCGACTCCTGCTCGGCACGCTCGGGCTACGCGCGTTACTGTACGCCGTCGTGGCCTTTGTGACGGTCTACTTCGGTGAACATGCCGCTTCCTGGATCGATGAGAATGCCCCGAAAGCCCTGCTGGTCGGCCTGGGGATCGGCGCGAAGATGGTGCCAGCCATCGGTTTCGCCATGTTGCTGAAGATCATGTGGTCGAAAGAGGTAGCCGGCGTGTTCTTTATCGGCTTCGTCACCACCACCTATCTGAAACTGCCGATCATGGCGGTCGCCATCATCGGTGCCTCCGCTGCAGCTCTGTACTTCTTCTTCAGCGGTAACGGTAATAACGGCAATAACCACAACCAACCCGAGGACTTCGAAGATGGCATCTGATATGGCTAAGAACACCGGCGTCACCACGTCTCAGGCTTCCACCAGCCTGATCGACAACATTGATGCCTATGAGGACAGTACGCCCCGCAAGGTAATTACCAAGGGCGATCTCTGGAAGTGCGCCTTCCGTGGGCTGTTTATGGAGGGCAACTTTAACTTCGAACGTATGCAGGGCGGCGGGTTTGCCTACTCCATCATCCCCGCGCTGAAGAAAATTCACGGTAACAACCCGCGCGATCTGGCCAAGTCACTGAAAAATCATCTTCAGTTCTTTAACGCCAGCCCTAAGCTGTTCACCTTTTTGCTCGGCACCGCCGTGGCAATGGAGGAGAACAAGGAAAAGCCGTCCACCGTTAACGTGATGAAGGTGGCAGGTATGGGGCCGACCGGTGGTATCGGCGATGCTATCGACCATATGACGCTGATGCCACTGACGCTGGCGCTCGGCGCCTCCATCGCCATGGAGGGCTCGATCGCCGGTCCGTTCGTGTTCTTTATCCTGTACCAGCTGGTCCATTTCTTTGTCTATTTCGGCCTGATGTTTATGGGCTACCGCGCAGGTACCGCTGCCGTGGTCAATATGGGCGATGCGACCGAGAAGCTGGCCAAGGCCGCCAATATCATGGGGATCTTTGTTATCGGTGCGCTGTCTGCCACCTTTATCAAGGTACAAACCACGGCATCGTTGGAGCTGGGGGGCAAAGTTGTCGAACTGCAAAGCGCGCTGTTCGACAAGATCATGCCAAATCTGCTGCCATTGGCGCTGGTGTTTTTCATGTTCAAGATGGTGAAAGGTACCGGCTTCTGGGCAAAACCACCGGTGTTAATCTTCTCCACGCTGGCTGGTGGCGTGATCTTTCATCTGCTGGGGATCCTCTGATCCCTAACACAGGGGGGAGCCACGCTCCCCCAGGTACAGGAGCAATAGTTATGATTGGAATTGTGGTATCTGGACATATTCATTTCGCCTCAGGCATGCAGTCTGCGGTAGTGGCGATCACCGGCCAACAGACACAGATGGCCTTTGTCGACTTTACCGAGTCGATGTCTACCGATGCGCTTGAGCTCGCGCTGCGTCAGGCTGCCAGCGCAGTTGATAGCGGTGAGGGCGTACTGTTTCTTACCGATATCCCCGGTGGTTCCCCCGCCAACCGCGCGCTGAATATCCTGCAGGATACACCCGCCATCGAGGCGATCAGCGGCGCGAATCTGCCGATGATCGCCAACGCCGCCTTCGAGCGGGAGGGGACAACGCTGCAGGCACTGGTTACCACGCTATTGGAGATAGGTACCTCCAGCATGCAGGATATGCGTGCACAGCTCGAAATGGCGATGCAGTCTGCACCGGAAATACCTAGCGAAGACGGACTCTAGATGATGCGCTACGCCCTGTTACCCGACCGCGTCTTTACCCCCGAGGGTATTGTCGAAAATGGTGTTGTGACCATCGCTGCGGGCAAGATTGCCGCTATCGGTCAGGAGCCACCCGCCGACTGCGAACTGGTGCGGCTTGCTGGCTGCTCGCTGATGCCGGGGTTTATCGATATCCATATGCACGGCAGAGCCGGTGCGGATGTCATGGATGGCGAGGCCCGGGCGCTGCAGACTATCGCTAACTCACTGCCTCAGACTGGTGTTGTCGCCTGGGTCGGCACCACGGTAACCGCGCCCTGGGACAGTATTTTCACCGCGCTGGAGGCTATCCGTCAATTTACCGAGCAACCGCAGTACCAAGGTGCCGAATTGCTCGGCAGCTTTCTCGAAGGCCCCTACTTTACCGCACTGCACCGTGGCTCACACCCCACGGAATACCTGACGGCTCCCACCCTCGACCAGTTGGCAAAGCTGCACGACTGTGCAGGAGACAGCCTGCTGCGTGTCGCTGTAGCACCGGAGATAACCGGTGCCATGGACAGCATTGACTGGTTGGTTCGCCAGGGTATCAAGGTCGCCGTAGCCCACACCGATGCTTCGTTCCAACAGGTTACCGAAGCCTACCAACGCGGCGCAGATTGCGGTGTGCATCTGTTTAATGGCATGCGGGGTCTGCACCACCGTGAGCCGGGCTGCTGCGGTGCGGTGCTGTATCACGACATGCTGGCCGAGCTGATCGCCGACGGTATTCACGTCCATCCCGCCGTGATGCAGCTCGCCTATCGTATCAAGGGCTACCGTAAGATAGCGCTGATCACCGATTGCATGCGTGCCGGTGGCTTAGGCGATGGCGAGTATCAGTTCGGCGTACAGACGATCCGGGTCACCCACGGTGAGGCGCGTACCGCCAGCGGTTCTCTGGCAGGCAGCACCTGTAGCCTGGATCTGGCGCTACGTACTCTGGTACAGCAGTCTGCGGTGCCGTTGTGGGAAGCTGTACAGATGGTGACCTCGGTACCGGCGCACTATCTTGGCCTTGAGCACCGCCTCGGCCATATCGCGCTGGGTAGAGATGCCAATCTGACACTGATGAACGACGATCTCCAGGTGCAAGGCACGCTGCTCAAGGGCGAGTGGGCCTATCGCCATCCCGCCCTCACGGCAGTCCTTAATGACTCAGCCAGCTAAGGCTGCGCCCATAATCATACCCGCCGCCATTTGGCGGCTAACGATGAGAATCAATCAATGACAACCCATTCGCTTTTAGGGACGCAACAGCAGGCGCTGGACCTGATGAAACGGGTCTACCGCTGGCAAGCAGCTAATCAGACCCGCTCCGTGCTCCGTCGCACAGGCAAAACCCGTTTTATCAAAGATACCGACTGGGAGCGCGGTGTCTTCTGGTCCTGCGTCGCTGCCGCCTGGCAGTCCACGCAAGATGACGACTATCTACAGGGCGTAATGAACTACACCCTGCATACCGGATTCAGAACTGGCCCCAACCCGCGTTTTGCCGACGATATGGTCTGTTGTCAGGCCTATCTCGACGTGTATCCGCTGTTCGGCAAAACCGAGGCGCTGGAGCCAACTCTGGCCGCGCTGGATCTGATGGTTAATGCCCCCGAGCCGGGCAGAAAAGATTGGTGGTGGTGCGATGCGCTGTTTATGGCTCCCCCTGCGTTTGCCGCGCTGACGCAGCAGACCGGCGATCAGCGCTATCTCGACTATATGAACACCGCCTGGTGGGATGCTATCGACTACCTGCAAGATAGCGAAACCGGGCTGTTCTACCGCGATCACCGCTATATTCCCGATGGTCAGGGCACTGAACTGCGCGAAGCCAATGGCCACAAGGTGTTCTGGAGTCGGGGTAACGGCTGGGTGCTCGCCGCCCTTCCACGCCTGCTGGCCCGGATGCCGGAGCAGTTTGCCGATCGAGTACGCTACCTGGCACTGTTTCAGCAGCTCGCGGCCTCCATTACGCCTTATCAGCAACCCGATGGCTTCTGGCGTACCAGCCTGCTCGATCCCGATCGCTTCCCCGCACCGGAGAGCAGTGCCACCGCGCTGTTCTGCTACGGTCTGGCTTGGGGGATCAATCAGGGGGTGCTGGATGCCGATATTTATCTGCCGGTGGTTGAGCGGGCCTGGCGGGCGCTACAGACCGCCGTCCACGACAACGGTATGATCGGCTGGGTACAGCTTCCCGCCTTCAATCCACGCGACGTAAGCCGCGACCACAATATGGACTATGGCGCCGGCGCTTTTCTGTTGGCGGCAATGGAAGTGGCGACACTGACCGCCCGTTAATCTTATACCCGTCATACTTGAAGCTGCCTCTTTGTTGGCTACGCTCACTTGCCGCCGCGATGCAACGCCAATTATTTTGGGTATATACTGCGATATCAGAGAGCAGATAATCCTATCTGCTCTCTGTTGCTTACTAGCACAGCTAGATTTTCACCAATCGCTAAATTTTCAACAATCGAATGTATTCGGGCCGTGCATCCCGCGTCTCTATCGTCAGCAGCGAGTTATTCTGCTGCCTTACCAAGGTAACGGCGCTGTATGGCTCAGCCAGTGACCAGCTCCCTGCGATAAGGATCTGCGTTACCTGAATCTTGGAGAGATTGCTACCCCAGGGGCGGCTGTAGATACTAACCTCAACCTGATCGCCGTTGGCATCGATTTGATCGGGATCCTGGCCGCGATACAGCGCCAGATCGGGATTGACGATACTCAGATGCATTTCCTGTGCGTTGAGCTGATTTGCCAGCACCATCGCCGGGCTGTCGCTCCCGATGATCAGGGTTTCCGTCAGCCCCGCCACCGGTGAAAAGAACGCATAACCCTCGGTTCCTGTCACGCCATCACGCACAATATGTGCGGAAACATCTTGCCTGAGCACCTGATAGTCCGGCTTGCTTGAGCCGCTCGCCTCGATAACCACCGCATACTCATAGCTCTGTTGCTGCGGAGCCTTACCGTGATCGATCACCGCGGTCGCGAAGAGCCCCTGAGTTGGCGTCCCATCGTCTTCATGGTTGGATGCCTGATTATCGTAAGAGAAGCGGACCTGCTGGCCTGCGGGAATAAAATAACGGTTGCCTGCCGGATCTTTAAATCGGGTCTCCCCCTGCAGCGACAGATGGGTTCCTATGCTATTGATCGCCTCACCGTTCACCTCAACCACCTCTCCCGCGGGTACCTTATGCTGGAACAGGGTTGTCTCGGTGTGGTGTTCAGTATCTCGATTGTCGATCGCCGAACCCAGCGCAATGATGCGATTGGCGAAAATAAAACAGGATTTGCGCGCCCGGAAGCTCTGCTGCTGATACTTGGCGTGGCCGTGCAACTTAACGGCAAACAGGCTGCTTTCATCCCCCAGCGTAGTCGCTCCTGAATAGGTCTCTGTGGAGAGCAACATCTCCTCGATACCCGCGCCCGGTAACTGATGTAGTGTGGCGATAAGTTGATCATTCGGTAGCTGGATCGCCGTCGTCCCCGGATAGCGGCTCCAGTTCCAGCCATCATGGCTGAAGGCACGCAGGCTATAGTCGGCAGGCTCGATGGCCACATGCCCATATTGCAGATAACGACCATACAGATTGTTGGCCTCGTAGGTTTCATTGCCGACGAGATAGCGGCTGAAACCTCTGGCGATCACCAGCCATGACTTGTCGGCCAGCACCGCACTGCGGCCCCGCTGTACGGCCATTGACGCATAGTTCATCGCCCAGGCACCGACCGGTTCACTCTCTGCAGGAATACCTTCGAAATCGGGCTTATTGGCCAGATAGGCATAGGCAGCGGCCAGTTCCCTATCGACAGTCTGCGTCCCATCGGGAGAGCCCGCCCGCGCCATCCATTGATAGGGCGCTGCGGAGATCACTTGTTTATCATCGGGATGACGTCCGCTTAGCGGCAGCGGGATATGCGTCTCTTTGGTGTAGATGCGCATTTTCAGCAACACCTCTTTGGCGCGCTGATGCGCCGCTTGGCTGAGTCTGAACGGACTGCCGCTGAGGCCGTAGATCGCAACGCCCAAGCCATTAAAGGCATCTTTACCGTAGGCGGGGTAGTGCTGACAGTGGTGGAATACCGACCCCTCCGGCTTGAATCCCCCACCAACACCGTCCGATGCCAGCAGCGTTTTACTCAGCCAGGACTGAAGCTGTGTCAGCAACGCTTCACGTACCGTGATTTCGGGTAGCAACAGGAAGCTCTTGATCATCCACTGCAATTGGGTATTCAAGATGTCGACATTGGAATCGATAATCGTCTCATCGGCTTCGTAAATACGCCCGGTGGCACTGAACCACATCATGGCCTGCTGTGCCGACGCCAACCATCCCCGTTGAGCCAGTACCCGTCGGCCGATAAACCAGGCATCGAACAGTTCACGCGTCTGGTAGCCCACATGGCTGACGATCTGATAGCCAGACCCTCCTTGCCAACCTTGCTCAAAGGCATAGCGGCTGCCATCGATAAAGCGGGCTTCCAACTGACGGCGATTCTCTGCGGAGAGCGAATCAGTACGCAAGAATTTGGCGGTCTCCAGCAGCGCTTTCCCCAGCACGCTGATATTGATGGTATCGGTCAATAACGCCAGGCTCTCCGGCGACAGGATCCCATCAACCCGCATAAAATTCTGACGCTTGGGATGATCCAGTGGCTTGCCGGTAATCGAGCCATCCGGGTTATCACGGAGCATAAACTGAGTATATTTCGCCAGGTTGGCGTCGATCTTTTCCTGTGAAATGGTACTGCTGCTGTTGACCGCCAGATGGCGATCGAAATTTTTATACAAGATCGCCGTATCGCCACTGGTATCGTCAAACGGCAGCGTGAAGTTAAAATCATCGTAATGCTCACGCAGCATCTGATCGTACATTAATACCGCCATCCAGTTTTTGTTGGGGCCGGTATTGACCGCTGGATTGATAAAGGGCACCACATAGTCTGGCGTCGGCCAGCGATGATCGACGGGAATAGACAGAATTATCTGATCAAACAAGAGTTGCCCCGCGCTCTCCGGAGCAATAATGGTCAGACGATCCATCCCCTCGATGGCCTCCCCTTGCATATCGCGAAAGGGAACGGCGATCCCACGCCAGCCCGAAAACGCCAGGCTGATACTGAAACTGGCGTTAACCGCCTCTCCTTGGCCAAAATGGAATGTCAGTTGCTCATCGAGCGGCTCTGCATGGTATAGCCAGGTGAGAAAAGTATGTGGTGTTGCCTCATCGGCTTGTGGCTGGAAGCCCACTTCCTGGTTCAAGATCAGCCGTGAACCCTGGGTAAATAACCATTGCAGCGATTGTTGGCCGTCGCGGGCATGCTGCGAGCTGATAGTCAGAGTAGAACCGCCATCGGTCGTTATGGTTGCCGGTACCTGATTCTCAAAAAAGTACATGTAACCGCCCGGTTCCAGATTCTCCACATATTGCGTTTTGCTACTGTTATTCATATTCATTACCTTTCAATTTAGAGGATCGATTTTTCACTTATTCATAATTAATGTTAATATAACAATCATCAATAAACCGAATTACACAGGAAATATAGCCTTTTACGTAACAACATCCATTAATTTACCGAATATTTTAGAGAATAACCACCACTTACAAAACCTTTCGATAGTTGTGATAAAAATCACTAAAACCTTCGTTTACTTACGTATAATCGATGGATATATCAAGATCTGCCGAGGAAAGCGATCAACAAAATGGCGAAGTCACATTCTCAATCCACCCGATTTCACATGATGGCGAAGCCCGTCAGTTACCGCTGTAACCTGAAGTGTGACTACTGTTTTTACCTCGAAAAAGAAGACATGATGGCGACACATCCGTCGGAGCGCATGAACGACGGCCTGCTGAAACGCTATGTGCGCGACTATATTCGCGCACAAGACGACGAAGAGATCGATTTCGCCTGGCAGGGAGGGGAGCCGACACTCGCCGGGTTGGATTTCTACCGCCAGGTAGTGAAATATCAGCAGCGTTATGCCGATGGCAAGCGTATTACCAACAGCTTTCAGACCAACGCAGTGGCGATCAACCATCAGTGGGCCGAGTTTTTCGCCGAACATGGCTTCCTGATCGGTGTCTCCATCGATGGTATGCCGGAGATCCACGATCGCTACCGGATTTCGGTTAACGGGCGCCCCACATTCGAGCGGGTCAAACGCGCCATCGAGCTACTGAAAACACATCAGGTCGATTTCAATACCCTGACGGTGATCAACGATCAAAACTGGCAGCGGGGCAAGGAAACTTATCAGGCACTGAAAGCGCTGGGGTCGCAGTTTATGCAGTTTATCCCTATCGTGGAGATCGACGGGCGCCAACAGGAGGAGCGCTATTCGCCCGGCAAAACCGCCAAGCTCGCGCCCTTCTCCGTCCCTCCCCATGGCTACGGCCAGTTTATGACCGATGTCTTCGACCAATGGGTGCAACAGGATGTAGGCCAGATCTTCATACGCGAGTTTGATAGCCTGCTGGCAAGTTGGCTCGGCTATCCCGCCTCGGTTTGTGTGCTCGCCCGCGAGTGTGGTCAGGCGCTGGTGATCGAGACCAATGGCGATGTCTACTCCTGCGATCACTATGTCTATCCCGCGAATAAGCTGGGTAATATGCAGGTGACTCCCCTCGGCACACTGGCGGGCAGCAAGCAGCAGCGGCGCTTCGGCAGTGCCAAACACGATAAACTGACCGGACAGTGCCTGCGCTGCGAGTTTCGGCCACTCTGCCACGGCGGCTGCCCTAAACACCGGATCACCCCCCTCGAAGGTGAGAAGCACCCGCATAACTATCTGTGTACTTCCTACCAGCAGATCTTCAACCACCTGGCGCCTGCGCTCAATATGATGGCGCAAGAGATCCAACGCGGCGGTGTTGCCGCCAACGTGATGCCCCGACTCGCACGATAAGGCTCCTGCTCTGGATAACCCTGATGACCGTAAAACAAATCAATGCCGAACCACGCCCGAAGATCCCCTACGAACATCCCGATGCACGCCGCTATCTGGCGTTATTCAAGGAGAACCTGATCCGCACCGTGGTGAAAAAAGCGCGTTACCCGCGCCATGACGCCGATATTCAGGCACAGTTCAATCAGCACAATGGCGATCTCCGCCAACAGTGCGAACAGCTGGTACGCTATGTTGCGGAAGCCTTTAATCATTATGCAGTATGGGATTACAGCCACGCCTATTACCCTGGCCGACCCAGCCAGCAGAATGCCCGTATGGATGCGATGGAAGGGGTTAGCAGAGTGCTGCCCACACTGGCTGCCTGGCTGAATGCCAACGGCGATAGCCCATTACTGGGGTTGAACGGCACAAGTCTCGATGTAGCCGAGATCCTGCGCAAAAGCTTTCTGGCGGGTACCCAACCACAGCACAAAGGTTACTGGGGTGAGATACAGGATTACGATCAGCGCATCTGCGAGAGCGCCGATCTGGCGCTGGCATTATGGCTCAGTAGAGCCTGGGTCTGGGATCGCTTTACCGCTGAGCAGCAACAGCAAGTTCAGCGCTGGTTTCAGCAGGTCAATCACTGCAAAACCGTCGATAACAACTGGCACCTGTTCCCATTGACCGTACAGATCGTGTTCAAGGCGCTGACCGGCGAAGACCAGGTCGAGCACGCCCGTTACCAGCGTATCAAGGCCTTCTATGTCGGAGACGGGTGGTTTCGCGACGGAGCGAAGGGAAACTATGACTACTACAATGCCTGGGGTTTCTTCTACTCTCTCTACTGGTTGGATCGCATCGACCCCACCTTCGACCCAGAGTTTATCTCACCGTCACTGGCCGCTTTTGTCGCCAACTACCGCTATCTCTTTACCCCTCAGGGGCTGCCTTTCTTTGGTCGCAGCCTGTGTTACCGGCTTGCCGCCGCAGCCCCTTTGCTCGCCGCTATCGATCAAGAGGATCCACTCCTGGCCCCCGGCGAAGCCAAACGAGCCTTCAGCACCAGCCTGCGTTACTTTATCGGCCAGGGCGCCCTGCGCAACGGCGCACCGACACCGGGGCTGTTTGCCGATGATTTCCGCCTGGTGGATAACTACAGTGGGCCTGCCAGCAGCTTCTGGTCGTTACGGGCGCTGAATATTGCGCTGTTCAGCGGCGAACGTTCGGGGTTATGGCAGGCCGAAGAGCTGCCACTGGCTGTCGAACAAGGCGATTTCGACCTGATGATCCCCGCCATCGACGCACGGTTTATTGGCGTTTTCGCAACGAAAGAGGTGATCGTCACCTTTCGATCGGAATACACCACCGAACAGACGCCACTAACCCGCCGCTTATTGACCCAATCCACCACTGATCGCCTGCTGGAAAGGGTCTCTGGGCGAGCAAGAAGGCCGAAAAACAACCTGTTAAGGAAAGGTATTACCTGTTACACATCGAAAATGTCTCATTTTTTTTAATTTCATAACCTTTCGATTAAACGATTTTATGTGATCAAAGTCTTTCCATTTTCTTTTTATTTCGCATAATATGAAATTCGAAAGCAAATGAAAATCAAAGAGGCCCTATCATGTTTCTTGTATCAACCAGGGAAATGCTGTTGCAAGCACAGGCGGGGGGTTACGCCGTTCCCGCCTTTAATATCCATAACCTAGAGACTCTGCAGGTGGTGGTCGAAACCGCTGCCGAAATGGCTTCACCGGTGATCCTGGCGGGTACGCCAGGTACCTTCAGCTATGCTGGCACGGCGTATCTGGTCAGCATGTGCCAAGAGGCCGCTCGGCGCTACAGTATCCCGATCGCGCTGCATCTGGATCATCATGAGTCCTTCAACGATATCCGCCAGAAAGTTGAGGCCGGTGTAAAATCTGCCATGATCGATGCCTCGCATTTCAGTTTCGAAAAAAATATCAGTCTGGTGCGGGAAGTGGTGCAACTCTGTCACCGCTGGGACTGCTCTGTCGAAGCAGAGCTCGGCCGCCTCGGCGGGCAAGAAGACGATCTGGTGGTTGAAGCACAAGATGCACGCTATACCGATCCCGACGCGGCGGTCGCTTTTATTGAGGCTACCGGCATCGATTCTCTGGCGATCGCCATAGGCACCGCACACGGCATGTATAAAGAGCAACCCAACCTCGACTTTGAACGCCTGGCACTGATCCGTAGCAAAACCGATACACCGCTGGTACTGCACGGTGCATCCGGTATTCCCGCCGCCGATGTACAACGTTGCATCGCACTGGGGATAACCAAGGTCAACGTCGCAACCGAGCTCAAGATCGCCTTCTCCGCCGCCATCAAACAGTATTTCGAGCAGCACCCTACCGCCAACGATCCCCGTCACTACCTTATCCCCGCCAAAGAGGCGATGAAGCAGGTCGTTCAAGCGAAAATTGCCGTATGTGGCAGCGAAGGCAAGCTATAAAGGAATATGAAAATGGCAAAACGGGTAGCCGTGCTATTGGCCGATGGCTTTGAGGAAGGTGAAGCCGTTATCTTTATCGATATTATGCGCAGGCTGGATATTCAGGTCGATGTCCTCGCCTGTCAGGATCGCCTCGAACTGAGCAGCGCCTACGCCACCCGCATATCTGCGGAGGATCGGCTGAGTAACCGAATCGATGCTATCTACGATGCCGTCATGCTGCCTGGCGGCCCCAAAGGGACGGATAATCTATCGGCCAACCCGCAGGCGATCGCTTTTATTCGCCAGCATATCGCCGCCGATAAATATATCTGTGCCCTCTGCTCCTCTGCGGCCAAGGTATTGGCCGCACACGGGCTATTGGCCGGCCGTCGCTATACCACCGGTGGCGGGCTGGAGAAAAAATTTCAGGATGGCCAGTTTGTCGATCGCAAAGTGGTGGTTGATGGTCGCTTTATCAGCGGCAAGGGATTTGGCGTCAGCTTTGAGTTCGCCTTTACCGTTGGCAAAATGCTACTGACCGAGCAGGTCGAGAAGGTCGATCGTCAGGCAGCACATATCTATTTCGATCACTGGCCGCTGCAGGAGGGATGAAATGCACATCGCCCGCAAAGAGAACTTAGCGGGCGATGTGTGTTTACGTCGTTGAGATTATTCTACCGTCACTGACTTCGCCAGGTTAGTAGACAAGAAAGGTTTTATAACTATTTGATATAGTTTTAATTTATTGAGTTCTATTGAGATGGTGTAGCCAAAGTGGCGGAAAGTCACAGGAGTCGAACCTGCCAGGGACCGCTGGCGGCCCCATCTGGATTTGAAGTCCAGCCGCCCCACCGGGAGCGATGACCTTCCATTTAGTCGGATAGGTACTATAAGCTAGGCCGATGATTATACATCTAAACCCCTAAGATTCGTATCCCTTATTTTGTGCTCAAGCGCTAATAACACCCCATTAAATGACCAAAACTGTTGTATTGTCATTGCTTACTAGCCGATCCTCTTCTGATTCTATCTTTCTGTTTTTAAAAAATAATTTCACCGTACTTCTCACGATACTCTTTAGGCGTGATGCCATGCTCTTTCTTAAAAACTGAATAGAAGTACTGCAACGACGGGTAGCCGCACATCTGCGAAATCTCATTGATTGCCAGCGTACTGGCAGCCAAAAACTCGCTGGCCCGATTGAGTTTTTCCTGATGAATCAGCCCATGAATCGTATTGCCGGTTTCATCTTTAAAGCGCTTTTCCAGATTGGAACGGGAAATTCCCACCGCATCCAGTACCTGTTCCACCTTAATCCCTTTACAGGCGTGATAACGAATAAAGTGCATGGCCTGAATAACCGCGGGATCGTGCAATGAACGGTAATCGGTTGAGCGCCGCTCGACCACTTTAATCGGCGGGACCAGAATCTTCTGAACCGGCATATCGGCCTGCCGCAGCATTTTATGCAGTAACTTAGCGGCCTGATACCCCATCTGGCGAGACCCCTGAGCCACGGATGAAAGGGCAACCCGCGACAGGTAACGGGTGAGCTCTTCATTATCAATACCTATAACGCATAGCTTTTCCGGCACTGCAATATCCAGGTGTTCACACACCTGCAGCAAATGGCGGGCACGGGCATCGGTTACGGCAATAATACCGGTATGGGCCGGCAGGTTTTGTAGCCAGTCGGCCAGCCGATTTTGAGCATGCTTCCAGTTCTCCGGAGCGGTCTCCATCCCCTGATACACCGAACTGCGGTAGCTTCCTTCGCTAACTAGCTGCCGGAAGGCATGTTCCCGTTCAGAGGCCCAGCGGCGGTTCGGATCGGGGGGAATGCTATAAAAAGCAAAGTGGTTCAGCCCTTTCTCTTTCAGGTGCATAAACGCAGCGCTAACCAGTGCATAGTTGTCAGTCGCAATATAGTTAACCGGCGGATAATCTTGCGCCCGATGATAAGAACCACCGACGCCAACCACCGGCACCGTAACGTGGCTCAGCGCCAGCTCAATTTGAGGATCGTCAAAGTCAGCAATAACCCCGTCACCCAGCCAGTCTTTAACATTGTCGATCCGGCAGCGGAAGTCTTCATCAATGAAAATATCCCAGTCACACTGAGATGCCTGTAAGTACTCACCAACACCTTCAACAACCTGTCGGTCATACACTTTGTTGGCGTTAAATAACAAGGTAATACGAAAGCGTTTTTCAAACATGGCGCGGGAATTCCTGATGAATAACCTAAGGTCAATGACGGGTTCTCATTGTCCAACGGGATAGCGATATAAGCACCATAGCCGGGAACAATACGGTTAAATAGCTAACCGCAACTTCTGTACCACAGCCTCTGATAAAATGTTAGATAACCATCCCAAAACTACAACGCTCCGCACATTCTTAACAAAGATTTATACAACCTTTCCTAAAAATATACGGAGCTGTAGAAAAACCTAATCTATAGCCTAAATAATTCAAGTTGCAGCCAATGCACCTGTAACTTGAAGTATGACGGATATATCAGGCTCTCTTTTTAGTTGCAGAATCCATCCATACTGCCAGTAATAAAATCGCGCCTTTGACGATATACTGCCAGAAGGTCGGCACGTCCAGCATGCTCATGCCGTTATCCAGTGATGCCATAATAAAGGCCCCCATCACTGCCCCGCCGACGCTACCAATACCACCGGCCAGGCTGGTACCGCCAATCACACAGGCGGCGATGGCATCAAGTTCAGCGATATTACCGGCAGAAGGCGAACCGGCCCCCAAGCGGGAGCTTAAAATCAAACCGGCAATGGCAACCATCAGGCCGTTGATGGCAAATACCGCCAGCTTGGTACGCTCAACGTTAATCCCCGATAGCCGCGCGGCATCAATATTGCCGCCAATAGCATAAATCCGGCGGCCAAACGCGGTTCGGGTCGCCATAAAAATACCGACTAACATCAGGGCTGCCAGCAGCAGAACCGGCGTTGGTACGCCCCGGTAATCATTGAGTAGATAAATCGCCCCCAGTAGAACGATGGCCATCATAGTTTGGCGCCCGACGTCGCTGCTCTTTGAGGTGACCGGTAGCCCCAGCGACTGGCGATGGGTTCTCTGCCGCCACTGCCAGATAACAAACAGCACCATAACGGCAAAGCCAATGCCAAAGCCCAGACCGTCTGAAAGATAGCTCTGCCCAATCTGAGACATCGCGTTGCTGGTCGGAGACACCGTGGTTCCGTTAGTGATCCCGACTAAAATACCGCGGAAGGCCAGCATACCGGCCAGAGTTACAATAAAAGAAGGTACCTTACGGTAGGCAACCCACCAGCCATTCCAAGCCCCGAGTAGTAGCCCCATCACCAGAGTGACCACAATCGTTAACGGTAATGGCCAGCCAAACCAGACGTCAAAAATAGCCGCTGCACCGCCTAAAAGCCCCATCATTGAACCAACAGACAGATCGATCTCGGCAGAAATAATCACAAAGACCATACCGACGGCCAGAATCCCGGTGATTGCCGTTTGTCTGAGCAGGTTGGAGATATTTCTCGGGCTGATATAGGCTCCGTCAGTCGCTACGCTAAAAAAGATGATAATCGCCACAATAGCGGCCAGCATGACAAAAACCTGAAGGTTGATCTTCTTAGCACCGTCTGCGGGTGATAACGCTTTTTTAAACATGATGTTCACTCCTGAGTGCTGCTTCCATAATTTTTTCCTGAGTCAGAGACTGATTGACTAAATCGGCTTTGATACAACCTTCATGCATCACCAATACCCGATCGCTTAAACCCAGTACCTCCGGTAATTCAGATGAGATCACGATTAACGCAATCCCCTGTTCTACCAGTTGATTAATCAGCTTATAAATTTCATATTTGGCGCCAATATCAATACCGCGCGTTGGCTCATCAAGAATCAAAATTTTAGGATTAAGCAGCAGGCATTTAGCCAAAATTGCTTTTTGTTGATTACCGCCACTCAGGCGGGCAATGGCCAGCTCCGGTGAAGATGTTTTAACTTTTAAGCGCTGAATGGATTGCTGAATGGTTGACTGCTCTTTGGCATCATCCAATATGCTTAACCAGCCGCTGAAGTCATCCAAGGCGGCCAAGGTCATATTGGCACCGACGCCCATCACCGGAATAATGCCGTCTTTCTTACGATCCTCCGGCACCATCGCTATGCCATGTTTAATTGCGTCCTGACAGCTGCGAATTTTTACCGGCTGACCGTCAATTTTAATCTCCCCCTGCCAGCGCCCCCGATAGGCCCCGAACAGACACTGGACGGTTTCAGTACGACCGGCGCCCACCAAACCGGCAATGCCCAGAATCTCGCCGCGATGCAGAGAAAAGGAGACATCATTCACCCGTTTGATATGGCGGTTAATCGGGTGCCAGGCCGTCAGGTTATCAACCCGCAGAATCTCTTCGCCGATAGTGTGTTCAGACTGAGGATAAAGCTCTTTCAGCTCTCGTCCGACCATCATGGCAATAATGGCATCTTCATCCATTTCGCTGGCCTGACGGGTACCGATATGCTTGCCATCGCGAATAACACAGATCAGATCTGAAATGGCTTTTACTTCATTAAGCTTGTGGGAAATATAGATACAGGCGATATCGTGGCTTTGCAGGTCGCGGATAATATTCAACAGGATTTCAGTTTCGCTTTCCGTCAGGGAAGCCGTCGGCTCATCCAGCACCAATAAACGAACCTGTTTATTCAGCGCTTTGGCAATCTCTACCAGCTGTTGCTGCCCTAAACCTAACTCACCCACCTTAGTATTCGGGCTGACCGCTAACTTGACCTGCTGTAACAGACGCTGGCAGCGCAGATACATTGAGTCATAGTCCATAATGCCGAAGCGCCCGCGTTCCGAGCCGAGAAAAATATTCTCAAGCACCGTCATCTCTTTTACCAATGCCAGTTCCTGATGAATGATCGCAATGCCTTTTTGTTCGGTATCGCGAATATTTTTGGCCTGAATCAGGTCACCGGAGAACAAAATATCTCCTTGATACTGACCATGAGGGTAGATCCCGCACAGTACTTTCATTAACGTTGACTTGCCTGAACCGTTCTCTCCACAGAGAGAAAGCACCTGACCGGCATTCAGCGTTAAAGAAATATCATCAACCGCTTTAACATCACCAAAGGCCTTGGTGATGTTTTTCATTTCTAACAGGTGTGGCATTACGATGTACTCCACCAAGACATAACACAGGCTAACGTCATCCGGAATGCCGCCGTTAGCGCGGCACCCGTGATGTCGCCTTTAATCAGTTATAAATACTTTCTTTTGAGTGGAAGCCATCGGCCACAACGGTCGCGTCGATATTGGATTTATCAACTTGAACCGGCGTCAGCAGGAATGACGGAACCTCTTTCTTACCGTTATTCAGGGTTGCATTGGACGCCGGAGTTTCACCTTTACCCAGCGTAACGGCTATTTCAGCGGCATCATTCGCTAACTTGCTGATAGGCTTATATACCGTCATGGTTTGGGTGCCGGCAACGATACGTTTAATACCGGCAAGGTCTGCATCCTGACCGGAAATCGCCACTTTGCCTGCTAATCCCTGAGCCACTAATGCCTGAACGGCACCGCCGGCAGTCGCATCGTTTGAAGCCACCACGGCATCAATTTTATTGTTGTTAGCCGTCAGCGCATTTTCCATAATCTTCAGCGCATTCTCCGGTAACCAGGCATCAACCCATTGGTCACCGACAATCTTAATTTTTCCTTCTTTGATCAGCGGATTAAGTACGTTCATTTGCCCCTGACGGAACAATTTAGCGTTGTTATCTACCGGCGATCCGCCCATCAGAAAATAATTACCTTCCGGTACCCTTTCGATCAGGCTTTGAGCCTGTAACTCACCCACTTTTTCATTGTTGAAGGAGATATAAAAATCAATGTCTGCATCGTTAATCATGCGGTCATAGGCCAGCACCTTGATGCCCTCGCGTTTGGCTTCGGCGATCACGTTACTCAGAACCTGCCCGTTATAGGGAATGATAACCAACACATCAACACCGCGGTTGATCATATTCTCAATTTGAGACATTTGGGTCTCTTCGTTGCCGTTAGCCGACTGGACAAATACTTTGGCCCCGAGTGATTCAGCCTTGCTCACAAAGATATCGCGGTCTTTCTGCCAGCGCTCTAGCCGCAGGTCGTCAATCGCCATGCCTATCTTTATTTCTTTGGCATTGACCATATGTCCTGATAGCGCCAGTGATGCACAAACGGCAAGTAAGATATGCTTTAAATTCATTTGATAACATCCTATTTTGGTTTAGCTATTTCAGTTAAGAGGGTGTTTTTATTTCCGTTCTACTCATTACAGATAAATATTAACCGTCTACAGTGTTATCAGATATAACTCAAGGATCAATTACAGATTCTTACCCTGTTATTACGTTTTTTAGTTTCTTTTCATTTTTTTGAGAGAGGTCATACTTTACGAAAATAAAATCAAGATAAACACATTCATTCAATAACGCTTACAACACTAGGGTGAATAAATATTGGCGCTAATTTACCTCCCTATATTAATGTGACTCTAATCACACTAGTTAAATTTCATAATTCATATCTCAAATCTAGGAATAACCATTATAGATTTAAGGTTCTATTATCATCCTACCCTGTCCATAAATATAAATAGAAACGCGGAATATAAAATGGATAATCAGCATGATGACTTTGATAAAACCAGCGTTCGTGCCGGTACTCATAGCGCTAAGTGGAATAGCCGAATAACTGAATCTGGCATCATTCCGCTATCCGTTGCTGATATGGATATCCCTGCTCCGCCCCAAGTTATCAAGAAACTGGCCGAACTAAATCAAAAAGATATTTACGGTTATACCAGCCCGAGTACAAATTGGAATAAAATCGTAACTAATTGGATAAAAAGGCAGTATCAGTGGAAAATCAAATCTGATTGGGTTATCTTTTTCTCGCGGGTTATTCAGGCTGTTTCCCTGCCTATTCAAAAAGCCACTCAATATCAGGACAAAACTGTCGTTTCCCCGCTCTTTTACCGCCCTGTTAGCAATATCGTTTCAGCTAACGACAGGCAGGGTTCTGAGAGCCAATTACGCTGTCAAAATAGCCGCCATTCTATTGGTTTTGACGATCCTGATAGTCAATCAAAAAATGCCAGTGAATTTATTTCACTCCCCTCTGGTAATTTAATCGGAATAACATCGACCAATAGTGGATTAACTGAATTATTTAATCAAAAAATTGGTCACAACGCATTTATCATTGCAGATGGCGTACATACCGGCTTTATCATCAATAAAAACAAAAATACGTCAATAAATATAATTGATAATGATGTGAAGAATAAATTGCCTATCCGTAAATTGCCCACTAAACCGTTTAATTTAGCTGGACTAGAAATGGCTAATACCATTATTGGCCATGCCAACAGCGGCAATAAATTTAAAAAGCCTATTAATTTCTCCGGTATTCATCATCCGGACCATTTTTCTATGTCCACCTTAAATGTTGCTTATAACGGAATTCAACTCCCTGAAAACCTTTACCCAAAATATTTCGAATTGCATTACGGCGGCAAGAGAACGAGTCCCGATGAGCTTACTCAAGTAAGTGATTCGGGCAAGTGAGCACAGCCAACAAAAATGCAGCTTGAAGGATGACGGGTATAAATCAAATAGCGTAAAGGAAATCATCATGACTCAGTATTTCGATAAACTCGACCGCGTGCGCTACGAAGGCACAGACAGCAATAATCCTCTGGCTTTTCGTCATTACAACCCGGACGAGCTTATTTTAGGGAAGCGGATGGAGGATCATTTACGCTTTGCCGCCTGTTACTGGCATACCTTCTGCTGGAACGGTGCCGATATGTTTGGCATAGGTTCATTCCAGCGCCCGTGGCAGGAAGCCGGTGATGCACTGACCCGCGCCAAAGCCAAAGCGGACGTGGCATTTGAGTTTTATCATAAGCTCAACGTTCCTTTTTACTGCTTCCACGACATCGACGTTTCACCTGAAGGCGCATCAATTAAAGAGTATCTGAACAACTTAGCGGTAATGACCGATGTGCTGGCTGAAAAGCAAAAATCGTCTGGCGTTAAGCTACTGTGGGGCACGGCTAACTGCTTTACTCACCCGCGCTATGGCGCAGGTGCGGCAACGAACCCGGATCCGGAAATTTTTGCCTATGCGGCAACACAGGTCTTCAGTGCTATGAAAGCGACACAAACCCTGGGCGGTGAGAACTACGTTTTATGGGGCGGGCGCGAAGGCTATGAAACCCTGCTCAATACCGATCTGCGTCAGGAACGCGAGCAACTAGGCCGCTTTATGCAGATGGTAGTAGAACATAAACACAAAATTGGCTTTAAAGGCACGCTGCTGATTGAGCCAAAACCGCAGGAGCCCACCAAGCATCAATATGATTATGATGTAGCAACCGTTTATGGCTTCCTTAAGCAGTTCGGTCTGGAAAAAGAGGTGAAGGTTAATATCGAAGCCAACCACGCCACTCTGGCCGGTCATAGCTTCCATCACGAAATTGCATCGGCCATTGCGCTGGGTATTTTAGGCTCTGTGGATGCCAACCGGGGTGACCCGCAACTGGGTTGGGATACCGACCAGTTCCCGATTAGCGTAGAAGAAAACGCACTGGTGATGTACGAAATTCTCAAAGCCGGGGGATTCACCACCGGAGGACTGAACTTTGATGCTAAGGTTCGTCGCCAAAGCACCGATAAATACGATCTGTTCTACGGCCATATCGGCGCAATGGATACTATGGCGCTGTCGTTGAAAGTGGCGGCCAAAATGATTGAAGACGGCCAGCTAAACCAAAAAGTTGCAGAGCGCTACGCGGGCTGGAACGGTAAACTGGGCCAGCAAATTTTGCAGGGCGAAAGCTCACTGGAATCACTGGCTAAATATGTTGAAAGTCATGACATTAAGCCACAGCATCAGAGCGGACGTCAGGAGCTGTTAGAGAATCTGGTTAATCGCTATTTATTTGGTTAATGGCAATTTGGTAAAAGCCAATTCGATATATCCAAAATAATTCGAGTTGCACTGCGGCGGCAAGAGAGTCGGCCCCGGTGAGCTTACTCAAGTCAGTGGTTCGGGTAAACGAACGTCGCTAACCAAGATGCAACTTGAAGTATAACGGATATAAAAACCCAGCGGGCGAACTCGGTATCATATTGATCGGCAGCCGCCCGCTGTTTTATCCACAAAAGTCTCGCCATATCAACGATCGGCACTGGCCTGACAAGGAGGATTTCGTCCATGTATATCGGTATCGACCTCGGTACTTCCGGTGTAAAAGCCATCCTGCTCAGTGAACAGCAGCAGGTCATTGCTACCCATACTCAGCCGCTATCTATTTCTCGCCCTCATCCTCTCTGGTCAGAACAAAACCCACAGGAATGGTGGCAGGCAACGGATTCCGCCATGCAGTCGCTGGCAGCACAGCATAATTTGTCTCAGGTTAAAGCCATGGGGCTGACCGGGCAAATGCACGGTGCTACGCTGTTGGATAAACACCATCAGGTTTTACGCCCGGCTATTTTATGGAACGACGGACGAAGCGGCGCCCAGTGCTCAGAGCTGGAAAAACAGGTTCCTCAGTCGAGAAATATCACCGGTAACCTGATGATGCCGGGCTTTACCGCACCGAAACTGAAGTGGCTGGCTGAATATGAACCAGACACCTTCCGTGCTATCGACAAAGTATTACTCCCTAAAGACTACCTGCGCCTGCTGATTACCGGCGAACTTGCCAGCGATATGTCTGATGCTGCCGGAACAATGTGGATGGACGTGGCCCGCCGCGACTGGAGCGATGAAATGCTCGCCGCCTGTCAGCTAAGCCGGGACAATATGCCGGCCCTATTCGAAGGCTCGCAAATTACCGGCAACGTACGGGCAGACATCGCCCAGCGCTGGGGCATTGGCCAAATTCCGGTTGCTGCCGGCGGCGGTGATAATGCTGCCGGTGCAGTGGGGATTGGCTTATATCGCGCCGGCCAGGCAATGCTGTCACTGGGAACCTCCGGTGTCTATTTTGCCGTTAGCGACGGTTTTCTCAGTAATCCGGAGAGCGCGGTTCACAGCTTCTGCCATGCTTTACCCAACACTTGGCATTTGATGTCGGTGATGTTGAGCGCCGCATCCTGCCTCGACTGGGCCTGCAAGCTGACCAACGTCGCCAGCGTTCCGGCACTGCTAGCCGATATTGAACGCACACCGCCGTCAGACAGCCCGGTCTGGTTCCTGCCTTACCTTTCCGGAGAGCGGACGCCTCATAATAATCCTGACGCGAAAGGCGCATTCTGGGGATTCACTCATCAACATAATGCAACCGATCTGGCCAGAGCAGTACTGGAAGGCGTCAGCTTTGCGTTGGCTGACGGCATGGACGTTCTTCATGCTACGGGTTTACAGCCGGAACAAATTGCCCTGATCGGTGGCGGAGCCCGCAGCCCGTACTGGCGCCAAATGCTGGCTGATATTAGCGGACAAACTTTGGAATACCGCACCGGCGGCGACGTTGGCCCTGCATTAGGTGCTGCAAGGCTGGCTCAGATTGCCACTAATCCGACCGTCGATCTTGCCGATCTCTGTCCTGAGCTGTTGCTTGAGCAATTACACACTCCTGTTGCCGAGCGTCATCAGTATTACCAGCAGAGGCGAGAGATTTTTAAGCAGCTTTATCAACAATTACTCCCGCTGTGTTAAATCAGTATTCACCTACCGGCCATGCTCAAATGGCCGGTACTTCTGCAATCGGCTGATAAATAGATTTTTTCTCCTCTGATAATTTGAACTGATAACAATATTCCCCTTTTCATTGCATGTTTCTTTAAACCGATCGGGTCTATGCTTATAGCGTTATCCATCCATTTAAAGGAATTAGCTATGCGTATAATGACCGCTTTACCAATACTATTCAGTTTGTGTTTTGCCAGTGGTGTCATCGCCGCTGAAACCACCAAAGCCCCGTCAGAAGCTCAGACAGCGCAGCGAGATAAAATGGCCAGCTGTAATAAGCAGGCAACAGATAAATCATTGAAAGGTGATGAGCGTAAAACCTTTATGGCCGACTGCCTGAAAGCTAAACCGGCGGCAGAAGAAGCGAAGAAAATGACTCCGCAGCAGCAAAAAATGGGCACCTGTAATACCGAAGCCGCCGGCAAAGGTCTGAAAGGGGATGAGCGCAAAACCTTTATGAGCAACTGCCTGAAGGCTGAACCTGCTGCCACAGATAAGAAAGATCTGACCCCACAGCAAAAGAAAATGGCCGACTGCAGTACTGAAGCCGCCGGTAAAGAGCTAAAAGGCGAAGACCGCAAAACCTTTATGGCAACTTGTCTGAAAAAAGCCGCCTAATTCATAGTGCTTGTCAGTTAAGTATTTCTACATCATATAAACCGACTACAACATATAAGCTGACTGCATCATATAAACCGACTACATCATATAGACCTACGATATCGTCGTCCCCACACCCCGTCATCCCCACACTCCCGTCATCCCCGTGAAAACGGGGATCCGGCCCTTAGGCTAAATGTGGTTGATTCGCTAAAATCCAGACGATTAACAAAGCCCTTTCACACCGCTCCGTTAGTTTATTGTCTTTATTCTTCAATTAATTAATTCCTTTCTGGCTTCAGCCATAAAATTCCCGGTTGAAACCTGGCGTAGATAGGCGCATATTATTGTTATATTATAACATATCAATTAAGAAGGTATTTATGCAGGTTTTAAGCTCTTTACGCTCCGCTAAGCAGCGCCACCCCGACTGTAAAATTGTTCGCCGTAACGGCAAGATATATGTGATATGTAAGTCAAACCCGCGGTTTAAAGCGGTGCAGGGCGGTAAGAAGAAGAAGGGTTGATGGTATTAGTTTTTGGTACTTGGTACTTGCAGTAGGATCGTCATCCCGTTGAAAAACGGGATCCAGCAGTTGACCTGCTCTTAAAGGGCAAATCAACGACCAGTTCACGGTCAAATTCAAGGACTGTAGCCCGTTTTTCAACGGGATGACGACATTAGGGAACAAGGTCAGGGACAAGGGCTGAAATAAAGGTCAAGAACAACGGCAACGGCAAAATACCCCTCTCCCTGTAAGCACTCACTAACATGATTAACCTGCCACGATCTCCTCGGCAAAAAATTCGCTAACATGCCACTACGCATCAATATAGATAAAATCATTATTTATTAAATAGATAGGCACTTCATTCATTTTTATGTTAGTAACCACTAACATCAATATCCCTTTCTTGTGTTTTATTTCTTATCGTAAAAGCTAATTAAACACGATTCGTACTCAATCCGTTCACATAACGTCCTATTGTGTCAGAAAATAACCGCTCTACACTGTCAGAGAACATCGGTTCGCAAGAGGAAGCTGCAATGTTAGCTGGATTAAAACAACAAAAACGTAAAGTTAATCAGATTGATATTAGTTTTCGTACTACCGGTCAGGGACCTGCCCTGTTGATGCTGCACGGCCATCCGCAAAATCATATGATGTGGCATAAGGTGGTTCCCGCCCTGTCTCAACATTTCACCTTGGTCACGGCCGATCTGCGCGGCTATGGTGACAGCGACAAGCCCGTTTCTCCGCCATCTCAGAGCCTCTACTCTAAACGTATTATGGCGCAGGATATGCGTGAGCTGATGGCTTCGCTCGGGTTCAATAAGTTCGCGGTATTAGCCCATGACCGCGGTGCTCGGGTCGCCCATCGTTTGGGTTTAGATCACCCCGATGCGGTTCTCGGTATGATGCTATTAGATATCGCCCCGACGCTGGCAATGTACCGGCAGACCAACGAAGCCTTTGCCCGGGCATATTGGCACTGGTTTACCCTTATCCGCCCGACGCCTTTCCCTGAAACCCTAATCGAGAGCGATCCTGAACTCTATTTACGTAGCGTAATGGGTGCGCGCAGCGCAGGCATGAAACCCTTCACCCCTGAAGTACTGGCCGAATATCAGCGTTGCCTGAGCCTGCCGGGCACCGCCTATGGCATTTGTGAAGACTATCGGGCCAGCGCGGGTATCGACCTTGAACATGATGAAGAAGATATCAGACAGGGCAATCACCTGACCTGTCCGTTAATGGCCCTTTGGGGTAAAAACGGTGCCATTGAACAATGTTTTGAACCATTAAACGAGTGGAAAAAAGTCGCGGCTCAGGTCGAGGGTAAAGCCATGCCGTCGGGCCACTATATTGCTGAAGAAGTCCCTGAGCTGCTGATTGCCGAAGCGCTGAGCTTTTTCTCATCCATCAATGACCTATAAGAGACAACACCATGGCCTCAGCAAAAACGCTGTATCAGAAGTTTATCGATTCCCATACGGTACGCGAACTGGATAATCAGGGTAACGTGCTGCTCTATATTGACCGCTCAATTCTGAATGAATACACCAGCCCGCAGGCCTTTAGCGGCCTTAGAGACAATAAACGTAAAGCATGGCGCCCTGAAAGCACGCTGCTGAACGTTGATCACGTTAATCCGACCCGCCCGCTGCGCGATGCCAATATGACCGACCCCGGCGGGCAGCTACAGGTCGATTACTTCCGTGAAAACAGTCGTGACTTCGGTATCGAACTGTTTGACGTATTGGACGTGCGCCAGGGCATTGAGCACGTCGTTGCGCCGGAGCAGGGATTTGTTCTGCCCGGCATGGTGATTGCCGCCGGTGACAGCCATACCACCACTTACGGCGCGCTGGGTGCATTCGGGTTCGGAATCGGTACGTCAGAAATTGAACATTATCTGGCAACCCAAACGTTGGTTTATAAACGACTTAAAACTATGCGGGTCACGGTCACCGGCCGCTTAGGCATCGCAGTGACGGCCAAAGACATTATTATGGCGCTGATTCAAAAAATTGGCGCATCGGGCGCGACCGGATTTGCCATTGAATTCGCCGGGCCGGCTATCGATGAGCTGAGCGTTGAAGGACGAATGACCATCTGCAATATGGCGGTTGAAGCCGGAGCTCGCGGCGCCTTTATGGCCCCGGATGAAAAAGTTTATCAATATCTGCAGAACAAACCGCGCGCGCCAAAAGGCGAGCTATGGCAGCAGGCGGTGCAGTCATGGCGCCAGCTACGTTCCGACCCCGGTGCCGTATTCGATCTTGAAGTCGCCCTGGACTGCAATATGCTGGAACCTATGGTGACATGGGGGATCAGTCCCGATCAGGCCGATAATATCAATGGAAGCCTGCCCGATCCGTCTGATGAAAAAGATCCACACAAGCGTTTGGCACAGGAAAAAGCCCTTGCCTATATGGAACTTGCGCCCAAAACCCGCCTGACGGATATCCGCATTTCCCATGCCTTTATTGGCTCATGCACCAACGGTCGGATTGAAGATCTGCGCTTAGCGGCAGAGGTACTCAAAGGCCGTAAAGTCGCTGCCCACGTCAGAGCCATGATTATTCCCGGCTCAACCTTAGTCAGACAGCAGGCTGAGCGGGAAGGTTTGGCAAAAATATTCACCGATGCCGGATTTGAGTGGCGTCAGTCAGGGTGTTCGATGTGTCTGGCGATGAACGAAGACGTACTCCAACCGGGCGACCGCTGTGCCTCCAGCACCAACCGCAACTTTGCCGGACGCCAAGGTGCCGGTTCTAAAACCCATCTGATGAGCCCGTCAATGGTGGCAGCCGCCGCAATCGCCGGCCATTTAGCCGACGTTCGCTTAATTAACGGTGGAGCAAAATAATGCACACATTTACCCGAGTACAAGCAAAGGCGGCACCAATGCTGGACGCCAATATCGATACAGACGTTATTATGCCAAAGCAGTTTCTGAAAGGCATTGACCGGCAAAACCTCGATCGCGGCCTGTTCTTCGATCAACGCACCCTGGCCGACGGCAGCCTTAACCCTGACTTTATTCTTAACCGCCCAGACTGGCAGGGCAGCCAATTCTTAGTGGTTGGTCCCAACTTCGGCTGCGGCTCAAGCCGTGAGCATGCGGTATGGGGTATGCAACAATCGGGCATCCGCGCGCTGATTGGCACTTCATTTGCCGGTATCTTTGGTGATAACTGCCAGCGCAACGGCGTATTGCTAATCCGATTATCTGAAGAACAGCTGGCCGAAATCGGCCGGGCGGCAAGCCAGCCACAAACCAATACGCTCACCATCGACCTACCGGAACAAAAAATCATCCTCAGCGAGGGTAAAACCATCGCCTTCCAGATCGATGACCGCAATAAAGAAGCCCTAATAAAAGGCCTCGACGCCATCGGCGTTACGATGGAATACAAACAGGATATAACAGAGTTCGAGAAAAATTACTTAGCGCAGAATCCGTGGCTGGTAGTGAATCAATAGCCTCCTTGGTCTTGTCCTTTTCAGTTGATCTTCTAATCGAGCGTACGAATATTGCCGAAAGAAGCACAAAAGTAGCACGGCCCGCATGGATGCGGGTCGAGGTACGGCTTCGTCGGAAAAAATTGTAGGAACAATTTTGAACAGCACTTCTGTGCTGGCCCTGAAAGGGCGAGTCTCATGGATGAGGCGAGTAAACCAATCCGTACCGGTGCGTTAAGCCTTTTTGCTGACTGAGGTTGCCGCTGCAAAGCAGCGGTCAATATTCGGGGCGGGGCCGCGGGGTGCGGGGTGCGGGGTGCGGGGTGCGGGGACTTAGTCTTACACTTCACCACTGACGGACGAAACCTATAGGCAAATCTATGCAGACAGACCGGCATCACCTTTATTTTTTGAAATATTCCTCTAAAAACTCCACACACACCTTCAACTTGGCCGAATTCGATAACCGCACCGGATACACCGCCCAAACATCCGCATCCTGCGCATAATCAGGTAATACCCTCACCAGCCTTCCCTCATCAATATGAGGCTTAGCATCCCAGTCAGAACGCAGAAATATACCGTGACCATCCAACCCCCATTTCATCACAATGGCACCGCTGTTAGATGAAAGCCGCCCGTCAACCCGCACGACCTGCTCTTTGTCACCTTTGGCGCTGAGCCGCCAGCTTCCAAACGGCGTATCCCGCTCTTTGATCACCAGACAATCGTGGTGAACTAAGTCATCCAGATTCTGCGGCATTCCCTTTTCGGCTAAATAGGCCGGTGAAGCACAGAGTATTCGGTTGTTATCCAGCAGCTTTTTAGCCCGATAGTGATTGGGTAAATCACTGCCGACCCGAATTTCCAGATCGTAACCTTCAGCCACCAGATCGACGACGTTGTCAGAGGTTACCAGCTGAATCGCTAACTGTGGGTAGCGTTTTGCCAACAGTGAAATCGCCGGAGCCACATAATGGCGACCAAAACCGAAAGAGCAGACAATTCGCAACGTTCCCTGAGGTGCACGACGGCTAGCAGACACGTCACTCAAGAAATCATCAACGTCATCTAAGATTCGGTCAGCCCAGCGTCGGGCCTTCTCGCCGTCTTCGGTCAGCACGATACTGCGCGTACTACGGTGAAACAGACGAACGTCTAACACCGCTTCCAGAATATTAATCCGCTTACTGATATAGGCCGGAGAAACGCCGAGTTCTACCGCTGCTTTAGCAAAACTGTGCTTTCTTACCACGGTAAGAAATACGCGTAAGTCTTCATTCAGAGGAAGCTGAGAGCGATTAATCCCCATATGGCGATGCCTTGCGTTCAGATAATTGTTTTAGCTTAACGATTTTCATTCCATACTCCGGTTTATTATCGGTTATGATTTCAGAATAAAGAAAACGGAAACACTATATAATCCAGAAACAGCCTGATATTTGACTTTATTTCCACCCTTCAACAGTCGGGTTATAGTCGGGTCAGATAAAGCATGATAAATTACCATACAAGTTGTCCTTCAATACAGCCACTCCCCATAATGACCTAATAGAGCATATTCTTTCCTAGCCTAGATGAATCGATTCATCTACCTCGTTACGCGTCTATAATCTATACAGAACGACACATCATTTACTACAAGGACATTTTGTCATGACAGTTTATTGGATTGCTCAGTCTCTTGGTGGCTTAGCATTTCTGGTCGGTATTACTATGTTTTTTAACCGCAACGAACGTGGTTTTAAATACCAGCTTTCAGGCTATTCGACCATTATGAGCATCCATTTTTTTATGATGGGCGCCAACGCCGCCGGCATGAGCGTATTACTCAGCGCAATCCGCACCGTCACATCAATTTGGTGGCGCAGTATTTGGGTCATGATGGTGTTTATCACCCTGACGCTGATCTTAGCCACGATTAACATCAAACATCCGATTGAAATTCTACCGATCGCCGGCACTATCGCCAGTACCTGGGCAATGTTTCGTACCCACGGTTTAAAAATGCGCAGCATCATGTGGTGTTCTACTGCCTGCTGGGTTACCCACAATATCTGGATTGGCTCCATCGGCGGTTCACTGATCGAGTCCAGCTTTTTAGTCATGAACGGCTTTAATATCATACGCTTCTATCGCATGCAAAAACGCGGCATTGATCCATTTGCGGTAGAAAGCCGGATAGTTAAAGCCAAAGAGGCTGAGGGGAAAGAAAGCGCTACGGCAGAGATAAAAGAAAATTCACAGGGTCAAAAATAGATAAATCCAGAGTCGCTGTCACATGTCCGGCAAGAATACCGGACATGACTGAAAATTCAGACTAATTGTGCTTCCTCAGTCCATAAATAGCCCGCTGTCTCGTAATACATGGTCATTGCCGCGCCGCCGGGTAAATCCGCTGCGGTCAAAAAACTCCAGTACCTGAATAGCCAGCTTACGCCCTACGCCGAGGCGATCGCGGAAGTCTGCGGCGCTGGTACTCCCCTGAGTTGCATGCATGGTGCGGATTAAGTCGGCAAATTGACGAATCCGACTGCTCAGATAGTAGCGATCCCGAACGACGGCGGTCACGTGCCCTAGCTGAGCCCCTTTGCGCAATACCGCCCTAACCTGTTGCTCATCCAGCCCCAGTTCAGTGGCCAGATCGCGAACCCAATAGGGGTCATCACCAAACTGCGCTTGCAGACGATCCCATACGGCCTGTTCGTCAGCGCTAAACGCCAGGCTGAACTCAGGCAGATGCAACCAGCCCCGACTGTTATTAATCAGCGAGTCACTGAGTAAACTATCAATCAGCGCAAAAACCAGCCCTTCCGGTTCAGAAGGCAATGCCATGCGCCGCAATCGGGCACGCCCTAAGCCAAGCTGGTCCAGATGCTGTTGATGGAATGTTCTTAGGGTGGCAATCAGATGTTGCCTAAACGCCTCAACGTTGCCCGGAGCCAGAGCCGTATCACCGACCACTTTAGCCTGCGCTCCGGCCAATAGATCGTTCAAACCGCTGTCGGTAAGCTGGCGCGCCCAGCCAAACTCGCTAAGAGACAGGCAGCCTTCGGCCAGACGTAAATCCAGCACCTGAGAATCCAGCGTTGCTTCACTTAATTGATGCAGCTTGCCCAAATATTCAGGCTGACGCTTGCCCCGGCGCGGAGGCTGAAGAGACAGAACCCGGGCTCCGCCTAAGGTTTCACGCGCATTGATATCGCGGACAATAATTCGATCGTTTTCAACTAACAGCAGAGGCTCATCAAGCACCAGTTCGACCAGCACATCACTACCGGCGCTGATAGCCCCTTCCTGTAACTGAGAAACACGGCCGGTGATATGATTGACTGAGTGATGAAGGTGCACCGACTGCCAGTGGCGTAAGGGTTTATCACAATGAAGCAGTGCCAGCACGCGATCGCTGCTTTCCGGCGGACGTTGCTCAAGCAGCCAATCGCCGCGATTCACTTCTTGTTTACTGATATCACCGGCAATATTCAACGCAATACGATCGCCGGCTCCCGCCTGTTCCGACGGCTGGTTCTGGGCGTGAATTCCCCTGACCCGTACCGGTCGGTTTGCGCCGGTCATCCACAGGGAATCTCCGACGCTGACCTTTCCGCTAAAGGCGGTACCGGTTACCACTAACCCACTGCCTTTGATGGTAAAAACCCGGTCGACCGCTAAGCGGAAACGGCTGCCGGTCGCCTGAATATCTTCAACTCGCTGTTGATAGAGAGCAATAAGATGGTCACGCAGCTCGTCAATACCGGTTCCTGCCGGAGCTGCGGTCACGAAGATCGGGCAATGGTGCCAGTTCTGAGCGGCCAGCTCATCGTTAATCTGTTGCCTGACCTGATCAACTCTTTCTGCCGTAACGCGGTCGGCTTTTGTCAGGGCAACGGTAATAGCCGGAATGCCAACCAGACGAAGAATAGCCAGATGCTCACGGGTCTGAGCCATAATGCCGTCATCGCAGGCAACCACTAATAAAGCATGTTGAACGCCGTCGACACCGGCCAGCATATTGGCTAAGAATTTTTCATGGCCGGGAACGTCGATAAAGCCTAAGACCTGACCGTCGGCCAATGGAAGATAGGCGTAGCCCAAATCGATAGTCATTCCCCGGCGTTTCTCTTCCGGTAGTCGATCTGTTTCTCCGCTGCCGGTAAGCGCCTGTAGCAAGGTAGATTTACCGTGGTCAACGTGTCCGGCGGTAGCAATAATCATGCGAGTAACATCTCCAGCAGCGAGCGTTCATCCTGAAGGCAGCGTAAATCCAGCCACAGTTTACCTTCCTGTAAGCGGCCAATCACCGGCACCGGCAATCCACGCCACCGTTCGGCCAGCGCTTCCAGCGTCCGACCGCGCCCGTCTTTAGGCGAGAAAGTTAAGGCGTAGCTCGGCAGACGGTCGACCGGCAAAGAACCACTGCCAATTTGTGACAGGCAAGGTTCCGCAGAAACATTGAATTCTTCGCCATATCTTTGCTGCAGCGGAGACAGCATGTCTGCCGCCATCCGTTTCATTTCTGATGTATCTCGGCTGAGCAAGCGCAGGGTCGGCAGGGCTGACTGTAATCGTTCTGGTTGCTGATAGAGCCTGAGCGTTGCCTCTAAAGCCGCCAACGTAATTTTGCCCGCGCGTAATGCCCGTTTCAGCGGATGGCGCTGTATTTTTTCAATCCAATGCTTAGCACCGACAATAATTCCCGCCTGAGGGCCACCGAGCAGTTTGTCACCGGAGAAGGTGACTAAATCTACGCCTGCAGCAATCAAGTTCTGAGGCATCGGTTCGGCCGGTAATCCGTACTGTTGTAAATCAATCAGCGAGCCACTGCCAAGATCGGTGGCAACCGGAAGATTGAGCTCACGACCTAACGCCACCAGCTCTTTTTCATCAACCGCCGCAGTAAACCCCTCAATGCTGTAGTTGCTGGTATGAACCTTCATTAACAGACCGGTATTGTCATTGGCAGCGTCGCGATAATCACGTAAATGAGTGCGATTGGTGGTGCCGACTTCAACCAGTTTGCAACCGGCCTGGCGCATAACGTCCGGCACGCGGAATGCACCACCAATCTCAACCAGTTCTCCACGCGAGACCACCACTTCTTTATCCGGCGCAACGGCGGCTAACATAAGCAGTACGGCCGCCGCATTATTATTAACGATGCAGGCGGCTTGCGCGCCGGTCAGCTCACACAACAGTTCAGAAATGACGTTATCCCGATGACCGCGCCCTGCGCCGTCCAGATCGTATTCCAACGTCACCGCGTTGCGCATAGCACTGGCAACGGCATCGATGGCCTCTTCGGCCAGCAATGCACGACCTAGATTAGTATGTAACACCGTACCGCTAAGATTAAACACCGGTTGCAGGCCGGCACGCTGTTTGATCATCAGATAACGACTAACTTCACTGGCCCAGTCGTGGCACCATTCCGGCAGGCTGGCACTGTGAGTAATTTGCTGTCGGGCCTGCTGTTGTAAATAACGCAGTGACTCAACCACTAAATGCTGACCGTACTCTACAACCAGCGCTGACATCGCAGGTTCATTAAGCAGGCGATCCACTGAGGGTATCTGGCTATAAAGAGATTGAGCTTGGTTATTCATTATCGGAGACCTGTTAAAAATCATGGTGCTAATATATCGGCAACCGGCCTTAAGGTGAAGTACGAGGTGCGCAGGTCGCGGCTGATATCAAGAAAATGGTGAAAATAAATAACACCGACTAAACTTAAAGGATGTAAATGCATTAGCCATCGTTGCCAACCTAGCCATTTTTATTATCCCCCATTCGTTAAATTTCATAAAAACCATAAGGTGAGTCTCATTATGTCTATCAACATTCGCAGCTTTGCTGCCACTTCTGAAACCACGCCGGTTGCCTTACACCATATTATCCGCCGGGATCCGCGTGAAAATGACGTCGTGATTAACATTGCCTACTGTGGCGTTTGCCACTCCGATATCCATCAGGCCCGCAACGAATGGCATAACACCATTTATCCGGTGGTACCGGGGCATGAGATTATCGGTCAGGTGACCTCCGTGGGCAAAAGCGTGACTAAATTTAAGCCGGGTGACTGGGTGGGCGTCGGCTGTATGGTTGATTCCTGCCAGCACTGTGCATCCTGTACTGAAGGGCTTGAACAGTTCTGTGAAAATGGCGCAACCTTTACTTATAACGGCAAAGACCGCCACGACGGCACCGTGACTTACGGTGGCTACTCTGAACAAATCGTCGTTTCAGATAAGTTTGTCTTATCCCTGCCGGAAAAACTCGATCCTAAATCTGCAGCACCGCTGCTGTGCGCCGGTATTACAACCTATTCCCCGCTTCGCCACTGGAATATTGGTCAAGGCCATAAAGTCGCGGTGGTTGGCCTGGGCGGCCTAGGTCATATGGGACTGAAATTTGCCAAAGCGATGGGCGCTGACGTTACCCTATTCACCCGCTCCGCCGGAAAAGAGCAAGAAGCATTGCGCTTAGGTGCCGACCATGTGGTGCTATCTACCAATCCAGACCAAATGAAGGCGGTTGCAAATCACTTCGATTTTATTCTCGATACCGTCCCTCAACAGCACGACCTCAATCCGTATATTGCCACGCTAAAACGCGATGGTGCACTGGTGCTGGTCGGGTTACTGGAACCGATTGAGCCTACGTTCCACAGCGGGCCATTGGTATTGGGCCGAAAAACTCTGGCGGGTTCACTGATTGGCGGAATTCCTGAGACCCAAGAAATGCTCGACTTTTGTGCGCAACACGGCATTACCTGTGATGTAGAGATGATTAATATTCAGGAAATTAATCAGGCCTATACCCGCATGCTAAACAGCGATGTGAGATACCGGTTTGTTATTGATATGAAGTCGATTGAAACGGAAGAGAAAGCCTAGTTCTCAACGTTATCAGCCCGAATGCTGCCATCCGTTCTCTATCGTGATGGCAGTATTATCCCTCCGCCTCGAACAAGAT
The DNA here is from genome assembly GCF_000427805.1 of Budvicia aquatica DSM 5075 = ATCC 35567. Taxonomy (GTDB): domain Bacteria; phylum Pseudomonadota; class Gammaproteobacteria; order Enterobacterales; family Enterobacteriaceae; genus Budvicia; species Budvicia aquatica. Next base: position 238,558 of record NZ_ATYS01000005.1, read on the forward strand.
TAAGCCGCGTCTCCATTTGCTTCCCATAACGGTCATAACTTTGAATAATGTCACAATTAATTAACATTTTGTTATCATTTTCTTGTCATTGGTTGTTTTGTAATCATACTTACTGATCTACGGGTTGATAAACGTCCAAAATACCTGAGGCCACAACTTCAGGTACCAACGATATAAAAATGGGAACAAAAGCATGTCAAAAAAAATGAATCTCCTGATGATCAGTATGCTAGCCCTCAATATCGGTGCTGCAAGTGCTGCTCCTGACAACTATCCGGCCGACTACCAAAAAATTATCGATGCGGCTAAAAAAGAAGGCAAAGTGGTTATCTATTCCACCACAGATACCGCAGCAGCAGCCCCTATCATTAAAGGCTTTGAAGCGCTCTATCCGGGAATTTCAGTCGAATATAATGATATGAACAGTACTGAGTTATATAACCGCTATATCAGCGAGCAGGCATCGTCCAGCGGCAGCGGCGATGTAGTCTGGAGCTCAGCCATGGATACCGGGTTAAAGCTCGCCAAAGACTACGCTATGCCCTATAAATCACCGGAAGCTGACAAACTCCCTTCCTGGGCCGTCTGGAAAGAAACCGCCTACGGAACCACCTACGAACCGCTGGTCTTTATCTACAATAAACGCCTGATAAAAGAAGATGAAGTACCGAAATCTCACGCCGATTTAGCCACATTAATCAAATCACAGCCCGACCGATTCAAAAATAAAGTTACCACCTATGATATCGAAAAATCTGCTCTGGGCTTTATGCTGTCGGTCGAAGATATGAAAAACGATCCTAAATACTTTGATCACCTCAAAGATATCGCCAGTGCAGGCATGGTGGTTCAGTCATCGACCGGCACCATGCTAGAGCGCGTCTCTTCCGGTGAGAATCTGATTGGTTACAACATACTCGAGCCTTATGCCAAAAGCCGTGCGGTAAAAGATCCTTCTCTCGGCATTGCCTATCCTGAGGATTACACCTTAGTACTGTCGCGGGTAAGCTTTATCAGCGATCAGGCGGCCCATCCTAATGCGGCCAAGCTATGGCTGGACTATTTACTCTCGCAAAAAGGGCAGGATATTTTAGCCAATCAGGCCAATATCACCTCTATTCGTGACGATATCACCGGAGATAACGACGTAGCAGGTACAACAAAACTGCTCGGCAATGCATTAAAACCAATCCCGGTTAATGAAAGCCTGTTGGAATATCTGGAACAGAATAAGCGTCTGGATTACCTGAAAAAATGGCGGGCGACCACCGGAAAATAACCGCAAGCTGCTTTAGCCATAAAGGCTGTGGCCTTTATGGCTAACATCTTCCTTCTCAATTGGATTGAATAGGATTGGTTCGACTATGTATTCATTGCGCAAAATAAAGCAGAGCTTACCGCGCGGTGTCGTAGTGCTGCTAACGGCATTATTTATCTACGGACCACTGGCGCTTATTGTCACCCAGAGCTTTCTGTCCGCTCCATTTTTTGTGGCGGATAAAACCTTTAGCCTGGATGCCTACCGATTTGTTTTTGACGATCCTGATTTCTATAAAGCGTTAAAAAGCAGCTTTATCTTAGCAACCGGCCTGGTGGTTATTGTGATCCCTCTTGGCGGTATTCTGGCGTTTCTGATCGTCAGATGTGACCTTCCCGGTCGGCGCTGGATTGAACCGATGATATTGGTGCCGGTATTTGTTTCACCGATGGTTTTAGGTTTTGGCTATGTGGTCGCCGCCGGCCCGGTAGGATTTTTCTCACTGTGGGTACAGGATATTATTGGCTTTGTGCCATGGAATATCTATTCAATGACCAGCATTGTGATTATTGCCGGGCTGATGCACGTTCCTCATGCTTATCTGTATATCTCATCGGCACTGCGCAATATGGGGTCCGACGTTGAAGAAGCGGCCCGTATTTCCGGCGCATCACCGCTGCAGGTAATGGTGGCGGTCAGCCTGCCGATGGTCAGGCCGGCTATCTTATATGCCACCGTATTGCTGTTTTTCCTCGGGCTGGAAGTTTTCGGTTTAATGCTGGTATTAGGAGACCCGGAAGGCAATCTGGTACTGGCGACCTATTTATATAAATTAACCAATAAGCTGGGTATACCCTCTTACCACCTGATGGCGGTTGTCGCCGTGGTCTTAATCAGCATCACCGTGCCGTTAATTATGATTCAGCGCCGTTTAATGCGGACCAGCAACCGGTTTGTCACGGTAAAAGGCAAAGCATCAAAATCCCACGTATTGCCGCTAGGGAAGTGGCGTTGGGTCTCTTCCGGCATCGTTGTGTTTTGGCTGATTATTACCATATTTATTCCTCTGACCGGCATATTGCTGCGCGCATTTGTCTCTAATTGGGGGATCGGTGTTTCACTGTTTGACCATCTTTCTCTTGATACCTTCCGCACGGTATTCTCCCAGCCGAACTTAATCAGGGCGATTGTCAACTCGGTCGCTATCGGCGTGGTCGGTGGAGCCCTTGCGGTTATCTGCTACACCTTTATCGGCCTGGCCATGCATCGTAAACCGGACCGCGTAACTCAGTTCTTAGATTACAGCGTTTTGGTTCCGCGGGCCGTTCCGGGCATTCTGGCCGGTCTGGCATTTTTATGGGTATTCCTGTTCACCCCAATGTGGATGGATAAGTCTCTGGCTAATGGCTATATGTCGATCATTCCGGGCTCTGAATGGATACGGGAGAACGTTATTGTCTGGATGCGCAGCATACGTAACACCATCTTCAGCGTATGGCTGGCCTATACCGTGGTGTGGCTGGCTTACGGCCTGCGGCTTATTTCATCGGCGCTGTTACAGGTTGGCGCAGAGCTGGAAGAAGCGGCGCGCAGCACCGGCGCGCAGCGTGGTCAGGTTACCCGCCACATTACCGTTCCGCTGGCGCGCTATGGGCTAATCGGCTCGTGGTTACTGATGTTTCTCATCTTTGAGCGGGAATACTCTACCGGCGTCTATCTGTTATCTCCCGGCACGGAAACCATCGGCTCGATGTTGGTTTCCCTGTGGGCTACCGGCGCGGTAGATATCGTTGCTGCACTGTCGTTTATTAATATTGTGTTGGTTATGCTCGGATTAGGCATCGCCCTGCGTTTTGGAGTAAAACTTAATGACTGAACTTACTGTAGAGAACCTGCATCTGGACTACGGCACCAACCCGGTGCTGAAAGGGGTTTCGATGCAGTTGCACAAAGGCGAAGTTGTCACCTTATTGGGGCCTTCCGGTAGCGGAAAAACCACATTGTTACGCGCGGTAGCCGGGTTGGAAGGCCCGAGCAAAGGGCGTATCACTATCGGCAACCGCGTAGTATATGAAGGCACTACCGGCGAAGAGGTGCCGGTAGAAGAGCGTAACTTAGGCCTGGTATTCCAGTCTTATGCCCTTTGGCCCCATATGACGATTTCTGACAATATCGGTTACCCGCTAAAGCTGCGTAAAGTGCCGTCGGCAGAAATAAAACAGCGGGTTCAGGCAGTATTAGATCAATTGGGATTGGGCCATTTAGGCCAGCGTTATCCTCATCAGCTATCCGGCGGGCAGCAGCAACGGGTGGCTATCGGTCGCGGACTGGTCTATAACCCGCCCGTCCTGCTACTGGATGAACCGCTGTCTAATCTGGATGCCAAACTGCGCGAAGAGGCCAGAGTGTTTTTACGCCGTCTGATCGTCGATCTGGGGCTATCGGCGCTGATGGTCACGCACGACCAAAACGAAGCGATGGCGATTTCCGATCGAATTCTGCTGTTGAATAACGGAGTTATTGAGCAACAGGGCACGCCTCAGGAGATGTACGGCACGCCAAAGTCTCTGTTTACCGCCGAGTTTATGGGCAGCAACAATCGGCTTAATGGCCAGATTAGCGAATTAAAAGACGGCTATGCTCGCATTCAGGGCTCTAGCTGGACGCTATGGGGAAAACCGGTAGGTGATTTAAGCATTGGCCAAGAGGTCACCGCTATTATTCGGGTAGAACAGGTAAAACTTAACGAGACTAGTGAAGAGAATTATCTGGAACTACCGCTGTTGACCAAAATGTACCTTGGCAGCCACTGGGAATATCTGTTCCGCGAGTCTGATGATAACTCCCCGGTGCTGCGCGCGTTTGGTAGCCACCAACAGCACGACGGGCAGTGTCGATTATCGATGCCGATGGATCAGGTTTGGGTGTTTGCCAAGGAGTAATTCCTTGCTCGATGGTGTCACGCTCTGGTTATCCACGGGAGAAACAGAGCGTGACACCATCACCCCCTCAAGGCCGTCATCCCCGTGAAAACGGAGATGACGGAGAGTGACAGTAACGCTCTACTCACCGGACGGAAACAGGAAAGGATTCACGCCGCTTCTGGCGAAGTTTTCCCCTTCCATTTTAGCGTCCAGCACCAGCGAGGCTAGGTCATCGGCCACGGGTTCGACGTACTGGTCTTTATCCTGATACAAAATCTTCAGATAACTCCCACAGTCACCACAGCTTTCAGCTTTTATTGCGGCTTGTTCAGTATCCAGCGACCAGTAATCTAACTTACCGGTTTGCTCACAGTTACTGCACTTCACCCGTACCATATGCCATTCACTTTCACACAGGCTGCAATGCAAATAGCGAAGCCCGGTTTCGGTACCGATGTGCACCACGCTGGCAACCGGGGGGCTATCGCACACCGGACAGTTATGGCGCTCTTCGCCGTATTCAGCGCGCGCTTTTCCGGGAATCTGTGTCGCCATTTGTGCCCAGTAAAGAGACAGCGCAGCCCACAGGAACGGCGCCTTATCACTGCCCACTTTGGCAATATCACCGCTTAACAGCGCCGTGGCTAAATCTTCCAGTTCCTGAGAACCGGCCTTTTTCAGCACTTCAAGCACTGGTGCAACGTGTTCAGGCGCATCAGGCTCCAGCTCAGCAATGATAGACGTTAACAGCGTTTGCCAGTGCTTACTGCGGGGTAAATATTTGACGGACAGCGGTGCATGGTCGGTAACCGAAGAGGCCTTTAACACTTCGGCTAAATCAATAACTAGCGGATGGTCATGATGGGCATTCTGCTGAGCATCCACTACCGTAGCGGCAAATGTCAGATAATCACCCAGTGCGTGCTCTTTCGCCAACTGACGTAAACGTTCAGCACGGCGGGAATATAAGCTTTTTAAGTTGGCAAATAACAACGGCGGGATCGCTCCCGCCGTTTTTGCCACTTCGCCCGGAGGGACGATGCGGATACTACTCATCTTTTTTAGCTTCCTCAGCTTCTTCGGCGACAACTTCGCGATACCAGCGAGGGTGGTGGCGTTTAGCCCACTTACGGCTAACTTTACCCTCAACCATACCGGTAATCGATCCCTTCACCCAGAATGCCATATACATATGGATCAGGATGGCGTGAATCAACACAATCGCGGCTACCGCATGAACCATCAGCCCTAAGCGAATGGCCCAGATCGGGAAGAACTCGGCAAAGTACGGGCGCCAGATAATCACGCCGCTCACCAGCAGTACGAGAATTAAACTCATAATGCTCCAGAACATCGCTTTCTGACCCGGGTTATATTTGCCCACGTCAGCCACTTTATGTTCGTTGCCTTTCAGGACTTCAACAATGTGTACAAACCAGCCGATATCATCCCGTTTCGGGATGTTATGGCTAACAAAGCGGAAGAACATCACTACCAGCACACAGAAAATCAATACGCCAAAGAACGGGTGAAGAATACGTCCCATTTGTGGTGTACCGAAAGTCTGAGTCAGCCAGCTTAAGGTCGGGAAAAACATCGCAATGCCGGACAGCGCAACTAAAAAGAAGCAGATTACCACGGTCCAGTGGCAAGCCCGGTCAACAAACGAGTAACGCTTAATCATCTTATTTTGTTTCATGATGATCCTCCTCGTCATCGTCTTCATCCACTTTGTTCGGACCAACGCCGATATAGTGGTAGATCAGACCGGCGAAGCTGACAACAAATGCCGCGGCTGACAGTGGTTTTAATACGCCTTTCCAGAAGCCAACCACCGGACTGATGGATGGATCTTTCGGTAGGCCATGATAAAGCTCAGGGCGATCCGCATGATGCAGAACGTACATAACGTGAGTACCGCCAACGCCAGCCGGATTATACAGGCCTGCATTGGTGTAACCGCGCGTGTTCAGTTCAGCGACGCGTCCTTCCGCCAGTTCAATCATGTCTGCCTTAGTACCAAAATGAATGGCACCGGTCGGACAGGTTTTCACACAGGCGGGTTCCTGGCCTACGCTGACACGGTCAACGCACAGGGTGCACTTGTAAACCCGGTTGTCCTCTTTGTTCAGACGCGGAACGTCGAACGGACAGCCGGCGATACAATAGCCACAGCCGATACAGTGTTCCGACTGGAAATCAACGATACCGTTGGCATACTGAACGATAGCACCGGCAGACGGACAGGCCTTTAAGCAGCCCGGATCCGCACAGTGCATACAGCCGTCTTTACGGATCAGCCATTCCAGCTTGCCGTTCTCTTCAACTTCAGAGAAGCGCATGACGGTCCATGACTTGGCGGTCAGATCCGCCGGGTTGTCATACACCCCGACGTTGTGACCAATTTCATCACGAATATCATTCCACTCTGAACAGGCCACCTGACAGGCTTTACAGCCGATACAGGTGGTCACGTCAATCAGCTTTGCCACTTCTTCCTGATGATGACGCACCTGTGGAGGTGGCGTCAGGGCGTTGGTGGCGGAACTCTTGATAATGTCTTGAGATTGCATTGACATAATTTATCTCCGTTACACCTTTTCCACGTTAACCAGGAACGCCTTATATTCCGGCGTTTGCGTATTGGCATCACCGACAAACGGCGTCAGCGTATTGGCCAGATAGCCTTTACGGGCTACCCCTTCGTATCCCCAGTGAATAGGAATACCAATGGTTTCTACGTCCTGACCGTTGACCTTGAGCGTACGAATACGCTTAGTGACCACGGCTTTGGCTTCAATATAACCACGGTGGGAGCTCACTTTAACCGTATCACCGTTCTGGATGCCTTTTGCTTTAGCCAGGTTTTCGCCCATTTCAATGAACTGTTCCGGCTGAGTAATCGCATTCAGTACTGAGTGTTTAGTCCAGAAGTGGAAGTGCTCCGTTAAGCGGTAAGTGGTACCGACATAAGGGAAGTCTTTGGCATTGCCCAGATTAGCAATATCCGCTTTAAACATGCGCGCGGCAGGGTTAGAGATCACCTTGCTGTGCAGCGGGTTAGTGCTGATCGGCGTTTCAAAGGGTTCATAATGCTCAGGGAACGGACCTTCAGCCATTTTATCGGTAGCAAACAGGCGGCCCATGCCTTCGTTTTGCATGATAAACGGACCGACATCGCTACCCGGAGGGGCTGCGCCGTAGTCAGGAACATCAACACCGGTCCACTTGGTTCCATCCCACTCAATCAGAGTACGTTTTGGATCCCAAGGTTTACCCTGAACGTCAGCCGATGCACGGTTATACAGGATTCGACGGTTTAGAGGCCATGCCCATGCCCACGCCAGCGTATTACCCAGACCGGACGGGTCAGAGTTATCACGACGGGCCATTTGGTTACCGGCCTGAGTCCAGCTACCGGTAAAGATCCAGCAGGCGCTGGAGGTTGTACCGTCATCGCGCAACTGTGCGAAACTGTCCAAAAGCTGACCTTTCTTCAGAATCACTTTACCGGTGGCGTCAGTGATATCTTCCAGCGCATAGCCGTTAGACTCTTTAGCCATCTCTTCTGAAGCCGGATGCATTGGCACCAGATAATCCCAGCTCATGTTCATCAGCGGTTCTCTGCCAACGGCGTTATCGCCGTCCTGAGCGTAAAGCTCACGGATTTTGAACAGCAGACCTGCCAGAATTTGGCCATCGGTAATCGCATCACCCGGGCCATCAGCGCCCTTCCAGTGCCACTGTAACCAACGTCCTGAGTTGACGATAGAGCCGTCTTCTTCAGCAAAACAGGTACAAGGCAGGCGGAAGACTTCAGTCTGGATAGACGCCGTATCCACATCATTCTGTTTACCGTGATTTTGCCAGAAAGTCGCGGTTTCAGTATTCAGCGGATCGATAGTCACCAAGAACTTCAGTTTCGACAGTGAACGAACGATCTTGTTTTTATCCGGGAACGATGCAACCGGGTTAAAGCCCTGGCAGATATAGCCATTCACTTTGCCCTGATCCATCATTTCGAAGTATCTCAGAACGTCATAGCCCTGATCCCACTTCGGTAACCAGTCATAACCCCAGTCATTGCTTTTCTGAGCTTTATCACCGTAGAAGCTCTTCATCATGCTGACGAAGAATTTCGGGTAGTTACCCCAGTAGTTAACCTGATCGGCCAGCGCTTTTTTCGGCGTATTGGCATTCAGATAGGTTTCCAGCGTGGTTTGTTTTTCTGACGGTAAGGTCATATATCCCGGCAGAGACTGAGACAACAGGCCAAGGTCGGTTAACCCTTGAATATTGGAGTGTCCGCGCAGGGCGTTAACACCACCACCGGCCATACCCATGTTACCCAGCAGAAGCTGAATCATGGCCATAGTACGGATATTCTGAGCGCCGACTGAGTGTTGAGTCCAGCCAAGGGCATACAGGAATGAAGTGGTTTTATCCGGGGCGCTGGTTTCAGCAATCATTTCGCACACTTTCAGGAAGTCGTCCTGAGGTGTACCACAAATGTTACTAACAACTTCCGGAGTATAACGACTAACGTGTTTCTTCAATAAATTCCACACGCAGTTAGGATCGGTCAGAGTCGGATCGCGCTTGGCGAAGCCGTCTTCACCAACCTGATAGTTCCAGGTGGTTTTATCATATACACGTTTTTCTTCGTCATAGCCGCTGAACAGGCCATCATCGAAGGCAAAATCTTCGCGTACTAACAGGCTGGCGTTGGTATACGCTTTAACGTATTCAGCGTTAACCTTATTATTTTCCATCAGGTACAGAATAACCCCTGACAGGAAGGCAATGTCAGTACCGGAACGAATCGGGGTATAGAAATCGGCAACGGATGCCGTACGGGTAAATCGAGGATCGACTACCAGTAGCTTGGCATTGTTATGAATTTTAGCTTCCATCGCCCAGCGGAATCCCACCGGATGCGCTTCTGCCGCATTACCACCCATAACAACAACTAAGTTAGCGTTTTTGATGTCAACCCAATGGTTGGTCATCGCACCGCGGCCAAATGTTGGAGCAAGACTTGCTACCGTTGGTCCGTGTCAAACACGTGCTTGGTTGTCTACCGCGAGCATACCGAGCGCACGGGAGAATTTTTGAGTCAGTAAGCCATTTTCATTACTGGAAGCCGATGCGGCTAAAAGACCGGTGGTTAACCAACGGTTAACGGTGACGCCTTCAGCGGTGGTCTGCTGGAAGTTGGCATCACGGTCAGCCTTCATCAGCTTAGCGATACGGGTAAATGCTTCATCCCAGCTTAAACGTTGCCATTTATCTGAACCCGGCGCGCGGTATTCAGGATATTTGAGTCGACTGGCGCTATTAACATAATCGATGAGTCCTGCACCTTTAGGGCAAAGAGCACCGCGGTTTACCGGATGATCCGGATCCCCTTCGATATGAAAAATGCTAGCTTTGGCGTTTTTGGCGCCATCACCCATGCTGTACATTAACAGCCCACAACCTACGGAACAGTAAGTACAAGTATTACGGACTTCGCTTGCACGGAGTAGTTTATAACTCCGTGTCTCAGCCAGTGCTAATGAGGGAGCGAATCCCAACACTGCCGCCGTTGTACCTGCCATACCGCCAGCGCAGATTTTAAAAAACTGCCTTCTGCTGACCTGCATGGTTTTCTCCTTCTTATTATTAACTATCACATTGCTCGAAACTAAACGCGTGTGCCCTGTTACTCTTTTAATACCTTTAAATACTTTGTTTCTTAATTCATTTCTCAATAACGGAAAAATAAGGTTTATAATTCAAACAACTAAAAACTCACCTTTTTTACTGTTTGATAAGCCTGCTATTTATCACCGTTGAGTTAAAGACTTTGCAATTGTACGGATATAATATACCGATTAAATTGATCTTGATCCAAATGTTACAAAAATTAACTGATTGTTGGCGGTTTTTACCAGATTTGTACCTCTAATGTTAACGCGAAAAAAATAATCATCAAGAGTAGGTTTGCAAGGGTCTATAAACGTGAAAGAAATAACTTGTTCAGATAGCGATCGTAACCCATCGATTACCGGCGTTAAGCAGCTGACTATCCGGCGCCACAACGCTTTAAATTCACCAGAACAAGACTGGGTTGCTGAAGAAGTTCCCGTAGCCTTAAGCTACAACGGCATTTCTCACGTGGTGATGATGGCCACACCCAAAGAGTTGGAGGAGTTCGCCATTGGCTTCTCTTTGGCGGAAGGTATTATCGAATCGCCCAAAGAAATTTACGGTATTGATGTCCGTGAAAACTGCAACGGAATTGAAGTTGAAATCGAACTGGCGACCCGTCGTTTTGTCGGTCTGAAAGAGCGTCGCAGAGCGATGGAAGGCAGAACCGGCTGCGGGGTGTGCGGCGTTGAACAATTAGGTGAAGTTCTACGGCCAATTAAGCCTCTGCCGTTTACCCAAACCTTTGATCTCAGCCTGTTAGACGGTGTATTACCTCAGCTTAACCATGTACAAATCGTCGGCCAGCTCACCGGCTGTACTCATGCCGCAGGCTGGATATCCCCTGAAGGAAAAATGCTCGGCGGGTGCGAAGACGTAGGCCGTCACGTGGCATTAGATAAACTCCTTGGCGTGCGGGCACAGCAAGGCTGGCAGCAGGGAGCGGTGTTAGTCTCCAGCCGCGCCAGCTATGAGATGGTACAGAAAGCAGCAATGTGCGGCGTTGAGATACTGTTTGCCGTTTCGGCCACCACCACGCTGGCGGTGCAGGTGGCAGAGAAGTGTAACCTGACGCTGGTCGGGTTTAGTAAACCGGGCAGAGCGACGGTGTATACCCATCCGCAGCGGATTATTGGGGGTTAGGCATAATACCCCGCCGCCTGTTCGTCATCCCCGCGAAAGCGGGGACCCAGGTTTGAGCTCACAAATTATCGCTTAGCCCAAGGCCCGGAGCCCATTGAGCTTAAAAACATCGCCCCTCGGCCGCTAGAAAAAGATTATATTTCGACATTCTTTTTGCGGACGAAATTGACGATAAAACTAAATTGAATCATTTTGTCATCAATTGGTTGAAGTGGACTCTATTTATCCCGGACAGCAGTGGTTTTTCAACGGGATGACGGCCGGGGAAATTTCCTTACGCGATTACTGGCGTAGATGACATCGCTATACAATCCTATTCATAATATTTAACAATGGCTTACCATGGACGAAAGACAACAAAAATTAACCGACGAATTTCTCTATAGCAACTCAGGTCAACTCTCTGAGAAAACGTTTTTACAGCAGTTTCCTCAAGGGGAACAAAGCCTTTCTGAATGGGTATCAACCATACTGAATAACGCAGCCACTCAGTGTGTTTCCGGCTCACCAGCCGACTCTGAACGAGTGGAGACAGCGCTAAACCTTGGCTTTCGCTTTGGCTTTGCCCCGGCAGATAAAGGAACATTGATCAATCTATTAGATAATCCGTTGCATACCCGCCATGAAGACGTTATTTGGGCGCTGGAATCGCTTAAACTGGGAAAAGATGACGACCTGACTGAGGCATTTTACCGCTGTGCCTTATCTGAATTTGATTATCTGGATGATGAAAGAGGTGAAGACGGCAGCTATATGCTCAACTCAAACTCAATTTACGGACTGGCTAAAATTGCCACGTCGCTGGCGATTGAAAAACTGGCGTTAATATCTGCTTCAGAGATCCCGCAGATTCGGTCAAAGGTCGAAGAAGTGACAAAAATCTATCATCTTCCCTTAACCTGGCCGGATTGATTTCGCTCATAGGCCAGCGGAATCTCTTTCAATCTGCCGCCGGCCATCGTACATAGCCGGTTCCCCAGCGCAGCACTGTATTTTTCATGGGTTACCATCAGTACTGTCGCTCCCTGCTTTTGCAGGTCTTTCATCTGCCCGAGTATTTCTCCGGTGGTTTCAATATCCAGATCGCTGGTCGGCTCATCGGCAATCAGCAGCACCGGCTGGTTAATCATCGCTCTGGCGATCGCCACCCGGCGCATTTCCCCGCCGGAAAGGTGAGCCGGATACTGATGGTGGTAATTCGGTAAACCAACCCGCTCCAGTAATTCATAGGCTCGGTCCGTAGGGTCACCCTGCCTATCGGCCAAAAACCAAGGCAGGCGAACGTTATCCAATACCGTCAGGTTACTCAGCAGGCTGGCCCCTTGCGGAATATAACCGATGCAGCCATTTCGCAGCGCAGAAAGGTCAGAATCGTTTAAGGAAAATATATCGATACCGTTGAAGAATACCCGACCGGAAGTCGGTTTTAATAATCCGATAATCATATTCAGCAAGGTACTTTTTCCGCTGCCAGAGCGCCCTTCAATGCGTAAGAAGTCGCCGGTTTTAAGCGACAGGCTAACGTCCGATACCGCAACGAACCGACGCGTACCTCGCTGGTACTCTTTGCTTAGCTCTTTTATCTCCAGCAGCATCATTCATTCTCCCGTATCATCATATAAATATCGGAGCGCCCGAGGCGTATGGCTGAATAGACGCTGGCGATCGGCCCGACCAACAGCGATAACAAGCTACTGGTACCGGCAATCATCAGAATGGTTGATAGCGGAGGGTGCAGATAAGGCAGGCCGATCGCGGAGCCAATCAGCGTGCTGAATGAGAACACCACCAGCCCCGACATTCCGATGCCAATCAACGTGCCAAGCGTACTCACCATCAACGATTCACATAGTACCAGCGCCACCAGCTTACGTCGGGTTGCCCCCATGACTCTGAGCAGGCTGAACTCGCGTTTTCGTTCGTTAAACGAAACCGAGAACATAATGACTAATACCCCGACGGCAATGATCCAGAACACCAGCGACAGCCCGTAGATTAAATAGGTTAAGCGGCTCAATTTGGTTGAGATATCTCTCATGATGTTTTTCGCAATCACCACTCGAATATCAAACTCACTGGCGTACTTTTTAAGAATGCTGTAGGCGACAGCATCCACATCTTGGTCTTTAGGCACTTTGACCATCACGCTGGAGATCCAACTGTCGGAGGGTTCTGACGGGAAAGGTTTAATCTTATGGGCAGCCTGCATCATATGCAGCGCGGTAGACTGAGTCATAAATATCGAGGTATCAAACCCCATGCCCGTTCTGTCGAGCACCCCGACCACTTTAACCGGGCGACCAAAGAACGTCAGAGTTTCACCGGGCTTGCTCAGAATGTAACTGCCAACAATTACTTCATCCTCTTCAAGCGGGCGATTGATCTGCTTAGGCAACCATGAATGAATAACGAAGTCAGTACTCTGCTCATAGCCGATAAACTGGACCGGAAACACACAGCATTCAGCATCAATAGACGCCACAAATAGCTGACCGGAAGCCTGTTGAACCCCGGGTAAGGTGCGTATTTTTTCCGTTAAAGCACCGTCAAGATAGAAGGTGCTGGGTTCACCGCGCAGCAAAGCCCCTTCCATATTTTTAGTAAAGCCGCCGGGAACCACCAAAATATCGGCCCCCAGGCGTTTTGACAGGCTCTCAATTCCATTACTGAGGTTCTGTGCCAGCATCGAACCGCCAAACAGTGTAAAAGCAAACATTGCCACCATCATCGCCAGCCCGAAAGTGCGAAAAGGCCGGCGTTTTAAATTGCCAAGAGAAATAGTCACAATGGTAAGAGGCTTGTGCTGCATCATTTATTCCTTATGCCTTTTGGACAGAAAAAATAGATTTCCCAGCGAGAGTGCGGCAGTAAATGAACTGAGTATGACGAGCGCGGGCAAAGTACCTGCATGGCATGGCATTAGCGGTGACGGACATACTCCAATTAACCAGACCGGAAATAACAGGGCCAGAATGGCCGAAAACAGCGTCATCAGGCTGATACCTAAGCGGATGCCTGAATCTTTGAAAATCATTAACGATATTCCGCCAAGGCTAATCAGCCCGCCGGTACCCAGCTCTGCGATAGCCGTCCAGTGGCACTTCATCGGAATATGCTTACCGCTTATCGTTTCCAGCGTGCCATCACAAACCGGAAAAATGTACTGAGGAACAATGGCTATCAGAAACCCCAGCAGCAATATGCCGCCGCCGGGCCAGCGTTGCGGGTTCATTCCACTTCCCAAGGCACGTTATTCACCCCGCTCGACCGGCCGCCCGGAGGTGATCCAACCGTATACGCCTTCAGGCATCTGAAGAACATTGGTATAGCCTAAGCGAATAGCTTCTGTACCGGCCTCAATGCTGGCGTAGCACAGTCGGTTGACACAGTAGAACACCAGCGTTGCCGCTTTATTTTCCGGCAGCAGTGATTGCCAATCAGGCTTGTTGATAAATATCGCCCCCGGCAGATGACCTGAAGCCCAGATATCCGGGGTATTAGCATCAAAGAAATAAACGTCTTTTTGACCAAGCAGTTTATCGGCATATGACATGCTAATAGCGGTAGGTCCTACAGTCTCAGGTGATTCAGCCATTGCCGGGCCAGAGCCGATAAGAAAAACGCTTATAGCAAGGACGATGTAGATCAAAAATCTGCGCATAACTCTTTTTCCTATAAAGCTACACAACCGATGGTTATCGTTATCGAACCGGGATTCAGCGCGAAATATCACACTGACAACGGCTTTTGGGCTGTGTGTAATAGCTAATAGCCATAAAAAATTAATGGGTATGATTTAAGACAATACGTCAGAATGGCGGCAGAAAATGTGACCCTTCCCTGAAAAATCAATATGGTAGCTTTCAGGGCTATCATATTTCAGATTGTGGGAGTGTTGGTTTGATGCCTGTAGTTAAGGGGGGAGGCTAAGCGATAATTTGTTAGCTAAAACCGTGGATCCCCGCTTTCGCGGGGATAACAAAGAAATTAGAGGATGCGGGTGCCGGGACCAAAGGATGGCAAGGCGTAGCTAGAGGTAGCCATTACTCTCCGGATGGAAACAGAAAAGGATTTACACCGCTTCTGGCGAAGTTTTCCCCTTCCATCTTGGCATCTAATATCAGCGAGGCTAAGTCGTCAGCCACCGGCTCAACGTTTTGATCTTTATCCTGATACAGAATCTTCAGATAGCTGCCACAATCACCACAGCTCTCCGCTTTTACCGCGGCGTGTTCAGTATCCAGCGACCAGTAATTAAGATGACCGGTTTGTTCACAGTTACTGCACTTAACTCTCACCATGTGCCATTCGCTTTCACACAGGCTGCAATGTAAATAGCGCAGGCCGGTTTCAGTACCAATATGCACCACGCTGGCGACCGGCGGGCTGTCACACACCGGGCAGTTATAGCGTTCTTCCCCATACTCAGCGCGCGCCTTGCCGGGAATCTGAGTGGCTATTTGCGCCCAATAAATGGAGAGAGCAGCCCACAAGAACGGCGCTTTATCGCTACCGACCTGAGCAATTTCACCGGCCAGTAAGGCAGTTGCCAAGTCTTCCAGCTCCTGAGCGCTGGCTTTGCTCAATGACTCCAGAACCGGCTGAACATGTTCAGGTGCGTTAGGTTCCAGCTCAGCAATAATCGCCGCTAACAGCGTTTGCCAGTGGGGGCTGCGAGAGAAATACTTCACCGCCAGCGGAGCACGCCCCGATGAAGCCGAAGCCTCAAGTACGCCGGTTAAGTCGATAGTCAGCGGGTGGTCATGGTGAGCATTCTGCTGGGCTTCAACCACCGAAGCGGCGAACAGCAGGTAATCGCCTAACGGATGGCTTTCTGCCAGTTGGCGTAAGCGCTCAGCACGGCGGGAATATAAACTTTTTAAGTTGGCAAATAACAACGGCGGGATCGCTCCCGCCGTTTTTGCCACTTCGCCCGGAGGGACGATGCGGATGCTACTCATCTTTTTTGGCTTCCTCAGCTTTGGCTTCTTCAGCTTCAACCTGACGGGCCCAGCGCGGGTGATGCTTTCTGGCCCATTTACGGCTGACTTTACCTTCAATCATACCGGAAATTGATCCTTTCACCCAGAACGCCATATACATATGGATCAGGATGGCATGGATCAGCACGATAGCTGCCACGGCATGAACCAACAGGCTCAGGCGGATCGACCACATCGGGAAGAAGTGAGCAAAGTACGGGCGCCAGATAATTACACCGGTCACCAGCAATACCAGCGTTAAGCTCATAATGCTCCAGAACATCATCTTCTGACCCGGATTGTATTTACCCACGTCAGCGACTTTATGTTCGTTGCCTTTTAACACTTCAACAATGTGCAGGAACCAGCCAATATCGTTACGTTTCGGAATGTTATGTCCGACGAAGCGGAAGAACATCACGATCAGAACAAAGAAGATCACTACACCGAAGAACGGGTGCAGAATACGCCCCATTTGCGGTGTACCGAAAGTCTGAGTCAGCCAGTGCAGCGACGGGAAAAACATCGCAATACCGGACAGCGCAACCATAAAAAAGCAAATAACCACTGTCCAGTGACAGGCCCGATCGATAAACGAGTTCCGTTTAATCATCTTACTTTTCTTCATGATGATCTCCCTCGTCATCGTCTTCATCCACTTTATTCGGACCAACGCCCACATAGTGGAAAATAAGCCCGGTAAAGGTCGCCACGAAACCAATCGCGGATAACGGCTTCAGAATACCTTTCCAGAAGCCAACCACTGGATTAATCGCCGGATCTTTTGGTAATCCGTGATACAACTCAGGGCGGTCCGCATGATGCAGAACATACATTACGTGGGTACCACCGACGCCTTCCGGATTGTACAGGCCGGCATTGGCGTAACCGCGGGTATTCAGTTCAGCAACGCGTTCTTCCGCCATTTGAATCATGTCTTTCTTGGTGCCGAAATGAATAGCACCGGTAGGACAGGTTTTCACGCAGGCGGGTTCTTGGCCGACACTGACACGGTCTACGCACAGCGTACATTTGTAGACCCGGTTGTCTTCACTGTTCAGACGCGGAACGTCGAACGGGCAGCCAGCGATACAATAGCCACAACCGATACAGTGCTCTGACTGGAAATCAACGATACCGTTGGCATACTGAACAATAGCGCCGGCTGAAGGGCACGCCTTCAGACAGCCCGGTTCAGCACAGTGCATACAACCATCTTTGCGGATCAGCCATTCCAGCTTGCCGTTCTCTTCAACTTCAGAGAAGCGCATGACGGTCCATGACTTGGCGGTCAGGTCCGCCGGGTTGTCATACACCCCGACGTTGTGACCGATTTCATCACGCAGGTTGTTCCACTCTGAGCAAGCCACCTGACAGGCTTTACAGCCGATACAGGTGGTTACATCAATCAGCTTTGCCACTTCTTCCTGATGGTGACGTACCTGTGGAGGTGGCGTCAGGGCGTTGGTGGCGGAACTCTTGATAATGTCTTGAGATTGCATTGACATAATTTCTCTCCGTTACACCTTTTCCACGTTAACCAGGAACGCCTTAAACTCTGGCGTTTGTGAGTTAGCATCACCCACGGCCGGCGTCAGCGTATTGGCAATAAAGCCATTACGGGCAGTGCCTTTAAAGCCCCAGTGAATCGGAATACCCACGGTTTCCACATCCTGTCCGTTTACTTTCAGGGTACGGATACGCTTGGTCACCACCACTTTGGTTTTAATCTCGCCGCGCTTAGAGCTGACCTTAACCGTATCACCGTTCTGTACACCCACTTTCGCAGCCAGACCTTCACTGATTTCAATGAATTGCTCTGGCTGAGTAATCGCATTTAGCTTCGAGTGCTTAGTCCAGGTATGGAAATGCTCAGTTAACCGATAAGTTGTTCCCACATAAGGGAATTCCTCACTGGTACCCATCTGTTTCCTATCGCTTTCAAACAGGCGAATAACCGGGTTGGATATCACGTTAGGGTGCAGTGGGTTAGTACCGATCGGTGTTTCAACCGGTTCATAGTGCTCAGGGAACGGACCTTCAGCCAGTTTATTCAGTGCAAACAGGCGGCCAACGCCTTCCGGTTGCATAATAAACGGACCGGTTTCCGAGCCCGGAGCCGCCGTCAGGTTAAAGTCAGGCACGTCATTGCCGCCCCACTTTTTACCGTCCCACTCAATCAGCATCCGCTTCGGATCCCACGGCTTACCCTGCACATCGGCCGATGCGCGGTTATAGATAATGCGGCGGTTAACCGGCCATGCCCAGGTCCATTTTGGCGTTAAGCCTAAACCTGATGGGTCAGCATTATCCCGCAACGCCATTTGGTTACCGGCTTCGGTCCAGCTACCGGCATAAATCCAGCAGGCGCTTGCCGTAGTACCATCATCTTTAAGCTGAGCAAAAGTAGATAGCTGCTGGCCTTTCTTAAGGATAACGTTGCCATTGGCATCGATCACATCCTCAACGGCCCAACCATTCAGCTCTTTAGCCACTTCTTCTGAATCAGGATGCTTCGGACGACTGTAGTTCCACGTCATACTCATCAGAGGTTCAGGGGTATTTCCGCCCTCGGCCTGATAAAGCTCACGTAGCTTAAACAGTAATGCTGATAGCATTTCGCCGTCGGTTTTAGCTTCACCCGGTGGCTCTGCGCCTTTCCAGTGCCACTGTAGCCAGCGGCCTGAGTTGGCGATGGTTCCATCTTCTTCCGCAAAGCAGCTCGACGGTAAACGGAAGACCTCAGTTTGAATCGATGCGGTATCGACATCGTTAAACTCACCGTGGTTTTCCCAGAAACTGGCGGTTTCGGTCGCCAATGGATCCATGACCACCAGAAACTTCAGTTTTGCTAACGCACGCGCGGTCTTATTTCTGTTCGGTGATGACGCAAGGACGTTCACACCCTGACAAATAAAACCACCGACCAGGCCCTGTTCCATACGCTCGATATAGTTCATCCAGTCGTAAGGCTGATCCCATTTTGGTAACCAGTCATAGCCCCAGTCGTTGTCTTTTTGCGCTTTATCACCGTAGAAACTCTTCATCAGACTAACGAAGAATTTCGGATAGTTGCTCCAGTAGTTGACCTGACCCGGCAACATGCTTTTCGGCGTGCTGGCAGCCAGATAACTTTCCAGAGAGGTATGTTTCTCTGAAGGCAGCGTTAAGTATCCCGGCAGACTCTGGGATAACAATCCGATATCCGTGGTGCCCTGTACGTTAGAGTGACCGCGCAATGCATTCACGCCGCCGCCGGCCATACCAATATTGCCCAGCAATAGCTGGATCATCGCCATGGTGCGGATATTCTGTGAACCGACCGTATGTTCAGTCCAGCCTAACGCATATAAGAACGTTGTGGTTAAATCTGCGGCGCTGGTTTCAGCCAAGACTTCACACACCTTAGCGAAATCTTCCTGAGGCGTACCACAGATGTTTTCCACCACGTCAGGTGTATAGCGGCTAACGTGCTCTTTTAACAAATTCCACACGCAGCGCGGGTGAGTCAGGGTCGGGTCACGCAGTGGTTGACCTTGTTCATCAAACTGATAGTTCCAACTGGATTTATCATATTGACGTTTTTCTTCATCAAAGCCGCTGAATAAGCCGTCTTCAAAGCCGTAATCTTCCCGAATTAAATAACTGGCATTGGTGTAATGCTTAACGTACTCAGCATTAATCTTGTTGTTATTAATCAGGTGCAGGATAACGCCCGACAGGAAGGTAATGTCGGTACCGGAACGAATAGGGGCATAAATATCAGCCACCGCAGCCGTACGGGTGAAGCGCGGATCGACAACCACGATTTTCGCGTTGTTGTGCTTTTTCGCTTCAAGTGCCCAGCGGAACCCAACCGGATGTGCTTCAGCGGCGTTACCGCCCATCACCACAACAACGTTGGCGTTCTTTATATCAACCCAGTGGTTGGTCATCGCACCGCGACCAAATGTTGGAGCAAGACTTGCTACCGTTGGTCCGTGTCAGATACGCGCTACTTGGTCAATACCGAGCATGCCGAGCGCTCGGGTAAATTTTTGGGTTAATAAACCGGTTTCATTACTGGCCGCAGAGCCACACAACATACCGGTGCTCAGCCAGCGGTTAACCACGGTGCCATTGGCATTGATATGCTCGAAATTAGCATCGCGATCGTCTTTCATCAGTTTGGCAATGCGATTTAATGCATCATCCCAACTCAGACGCTGCCATTTATCGGAACCCGGCGCGCGGTATTCCGGATACTGCAGACGACCTTCACTATGGATATAGTCGATAAGGCCAGCCCCTTTAGGGCAAAGCGCACCGCGGTTTACCGGATGATCCGGATCCCCTTCAATATGAAAAATACTGCTTTTGGCATTTTTAGCTCCGTCGCCAAGGCTGTACATTAACAGCCCACAACCGACAGAACAGTAAGTGCAGGTATTACGCGTTTCACGGGCGTGTAATAATTTATAATTACGCGTCTGT
Organism: Budvicia aquatica DSM 5075 = ATCC 35567; assembly: GCF_000427805.1. Taxonomy (GTDB): domain Bacteria; phylum Pseudomonadota; class Gammaproteobacteria; order Enterobacterales; family Enterobacteriaceae; genus Budvicia; species Budvicia aquatica. Next base: position 259,029 of record NZ_ATYS01000005.1, read on the forward strand.
GCCAGCGCCATCGCTGGCGCAAAGCCAAGTGCCGCTACTGTTGTACCCGCCATACCGCCAGCGCAGATTTTAAAAAACTGCCTTCTGCTGACCTGCATGGATTTCTCCTCTCCGTTATGCATTAGCTAAAATTTCTACGCGCGAATTATAGGGCCAACACATTGGAGAGATCTTGATCTCGATCCTATTGGTATCAATTTGTTTTTAATATTGATTTTACCCACTTATAGGTATAAATTTTAACAATTGACTATTTAATAGCATTATTATTTATGTGGTTATTATTCAATTTAGATATGCTTAGCATGATGGCTAATATCCAGCTGCAACGGTCAAAATTGGTTATTTTAAAGACATATAACCCTGATTAGGTAGTCTCATTACTTGCTGATAAAACGGTTATTTTTTTAAACAAAACAGATAACTACCTTTAATTCATTACAAAAAATAGCCAATTCGATATATTCATCTGACTCAGCAATTCAAATAACGTTATCTCAATGATCTTATTATTAATAATATGTTACAGAACGACTGATTAACCACACTAATGATAATGATTATCAATCTAGATTAGGTGTTATACTCTGGGGTGAAAAGAAAATGACCTATCGTTTATATAATTAGAATCGTTCATTGAGGAGTAATAATATGAGCTACACACTTCCTTCCCTGCCTTATGCTTACGACGCGCTAGAACCTCATTTTGATAAACAAACTATGGAAATCCACCATAGTAAGCACCACCAGGCTTATGTGAATAATTCCAACGCTGCGCTGGAAACTCTGTCTGACGATCTGAAAAACCTGTCGGCTGAAGAGCTGATTGCACAGTTAGATAAAGTACCTGCTGAAAAGCGCACCGTGTTAAGAAACAACGCCGGTGGTCATGCTAACCATAGCTTTTTCTGGAAAGGCCTGAAAAAGGGCACCACGTTAGCCGGCGACCTGAAAGCAGCGATTGAACGCGACTTCGGTAGCGTTGACAGCTTCAAAGAGAAATTTGAACAGGCTGCGGCAACCCGTTTTGGTTCAGGTTGGGCATGGCTAGTGATTAAAGATGGTAAGCTGGCGGTCGTTTCTACTGCAAACCAAGACAGCCCGTTGATGGGTGAAAGCGTTTCTGGTGCATCAGGCTTGCCGATTGTAGGCCTCGACGTGTGGGAACATGCTTACTACCTGAAGTTCCAAAACCGTCGCCCGGACTACATTAAAGAGTTCTGGAACGTGGTGAACTGGGACGAAGCCGCTAAGCATTTTGCCGAAGCGAATAAATAATACCGCGGATTAAACTTAATCCACATAACGGAGACAATCCGGCTACCGGCCTTGTCTCCGTGATAAATATCCATTTATCTTCCGTTCATTGTTTTTTATCCATTCTTTGAGTGAAAACACCACTATTCTTGCGATATATAGCCAAATTTCCGCCACCAAAAATGTAATTATTCTTGGTGAACATCATCGTTTATCCCTATCGTATTCATAACCCGACGGTTTATCCCTGTGATAAAAGTGGCTATTTGTAGTAGAATAGCGGCTTAACTTTATTTATGTTCTATACCCAATAGATTTTAATGGCGGCGAGTCATCATCGCTATTAGAAAGATAAAGGGTATATTTTTAGGGAAATTGACATGCATACTATTCCAGCTTGCCCGGTCTGTTCATCAGAGAATACCTACCCGGATGAATCGATGATCATCTGTCCTGATTGCGCCCACGAGTGGAATCCTGCAGAAGCAGCAAGCGCAGACAGTGAAGAAAGAGTCGTCAAAGACAGCAACGGTAACATCTTGGCCGACGGCGACTGCGTAACCCTGATTAAAGACCTTAAGCTAAAAGGTTCTTCAACCGTTCTGAAAGTGGGCAGCAAGAGCAAGCCAATCCGCTTAGTCGACGGTGACCATGAAATCGACTGCAAAATCGATAACACCAGCATCATGCTGAAGGCTTGCTTCGTTAAAAAAGCCTGATAACTGATTTCAGTAGTGACAAAGCCACGGGTTAAGCAATTAGCCGGTGGCTTTGTTTTATCTGCTGTTCGAAAACGCTTACGCGTCATAGTGAATAATCACCGATTGGTGGCATGACATCTGCTAGATTAACCCCTTAACTCCCAGTATGCTAAAACACCGATCTTCCATTCGTTATGCGAGGCTGCCATGCACTATCCAGAGGTTTATATCGGTAAAATTACGCCCTATGCCGGGCATTCACCCAGCGCAATTGAGAAGCGGGCTGTAAACGGTGAACTGATGCTGACTAGCCTGGGATTTGAAGGTGATGAGCAAGCGGAAACTCGCCACCACGGCGGGCCGGACCGCGCACTATGCCATTACCCGCGTGAACATTATGAATACTGGCGTCATCAATTCCCGGAACAGGCCGATCAATTTATTGCCCCGCTGTTCGGAGAGAATATTTCGACCACCGGCCTGACTGAACATGATGCATATATCGGTGATATTTATCGCTGGGGCAAAACCCTTATTCAAATAACTCAGCCGCGCTCTCCCTGCTACAAGCTTAATTTTCACTGCGATATCGATGACTTTGCCCGCACGATGCAGAATAACGGCCGCTGTGGCTGGTTATACCGAGTTATTGTTGCCGGTAATATTCATACCAAACAACCTCTGGAGCTGGTCAGCCGTAACAGTGATGTTTCGGTTGCAGAAGCAATATCGATTGCCTTCAACGCCCCCTTTGATGAAGAGCAGTATCGCCGACTGCTTGCCGCAGCAGGGCTCTCTGCCAGTTGGAGTAAGAATATGCAAATGCGCTTGCTGACTAAATCCATTGAAGACTTTGAGCGGCGGCTGGTTGGTTAGCTTAAAAAGCGATCGCCATGATTCGGCGCTGGCAGGATACGTGTTAAGATATCAGGCAGATGAATAACAGCAAAGCTGTTGCCCGAAACCTTGCCTCTATGATGGACATGTTGATGACAAAAACCACCGCGCCTTCTATAGCTGAATCCCTAACTCACGATCTGGCAATACGTATTATGCACGGTGACTTATCTGAGCATCAGTCGCTGCCGGGTGAGAATGAGCTGGCTTTGCAATATCAGGTATCGCGGACCTCCGTCAGGAATGCGCTACAGGCACTGGGTGCCAAAGGTATGCTGTCGATTCAGGCAAAGCGTCGTAGCGTCGTCACGCCGCGGGAGCAGTGGAACTTTCTCGACTCAGAAGTATTGCTGTGGCTAACCGAAAGCGGTATGGAAGAGAAGATGGTTGAGCAGCTGATTGTCGCCCGTCTGATTTTTGAACCTAACGTTGCCGCACTGGCTGCAGTTAACGCAACCGGCCACGATTTAGCCGCACTGGAAGATGCCTATCAATTGATGGCAGAAGGCCAGAGTCATAATCAGCGTGAGCTGTTTGAGCGCGGAGACCTGGCCTTTCACCTCGCGCTATTACGCGCCAGCCATAATCCATTTCTGCTTTCTTTAAGCAACGCATTGTCCTCTGCCATGTCATTGTCATTCAAGCAAACCCTTGAAGATGACGTGCGCCTGACCAAAGAAGCTCTCCAGCAGCACTTTGTCTTGCTGGATGCGATCCGCCTTAAGCAGGTTGATACGGCCCGCCAGCGAATGCGTGAAATACTGCTGAAAGCCGCCCAGAAGCGCTTACAAAACTATCAGCCGGAAATATTTAATCATATCGATTAACCTCGATATCCGCCATCTATGCGGCTTCAGGCCGGTTAACTACGCCTGCGGCTAAACATCGGTTAAATACAATTTTTGCATAATTCGATCTCCTTCACAGATCGAGGGCATTTTTTACCTTAGGATTCTTGTATTACAAGATACATAAGGTTGTATGACTAATGAATAATTGGATTGCTGTTGACTGGGGAACCACCAACTTTCGCGCGTTCCTGATGCAAGGTAAGCACTGCATCGAACAACAGTCTGAAGGGCTGGGATTATTGCAGGTAGAACCTCATCGATATCAAGAGACCCTTTACCAACAGCTAGAAACATGGCTAAAAGCGGGCCCGCTACCCATCGTCATGGCAGGAATGGTTGGTTCTCAACAAGGCTGGAAAGAAGCCCCTTATGTCAGCGCTCCTTGTTCTTTTGCCGATCTGGCTCAAAAGGCCATCTCATTGACCACATCCTGGCTAAGCCCGGTTTGGATTATTCCCGGCGTTAGCTGCCAGAGCCCATATCATCAGCCCGACGTTATGCGCGGTGAAGAAGTTCAGCTCGCCGGGCTTATTGCATTGAACGCTATTGAAAACTGTCGGGTAATTCTTCCCGGCACTCACAGCAAGCACGTCACCATCAGCCAGGGGGCGATTACCGGCTATGCCACCTATATGACCGGAGAGCTTTACTCTCTGCTGATTGAGCGCTCAATTTTAGGTAAGGCTCTGCCAGAGCAGCAAGAGAGCCAAAGCGCTTTCCTTTCCGGCGTTAGCATGGCCCAAAACGGAACGCCGCTTAGCCATTTGATCTTTTCTGCCCGCACCCGCCGCCTGAATAAACAGATCCCTGAAGCACATATTGCTGACTACTTGTCCGGTCTGATGATTGGGTCAGAAATGGCTGCGCTGACCGGTTGTACACACCCACTTTGGTGCGTCGGCTCACCAAAGCTGACACAGCGTTATATTCAGGCGGCTGAATATATTGGCCTCAAGCTCAATATAACCAACGGCGATGGCTGCTTTATTCACGGAATCACCCACCTGTATCAACACCTGTCCGGAGAAATCGCATGAACGCTGAAATATTTCTCAATCAACTGAAGCAAAGCCAGTTGCCACTCATCGCAATTCTTCGAGGAATTACGCCGAAGGATGCACAAGAAGCCGCACTGTTGCTGGTTGAATCAGGCTTCCGCTTTCTGGAAGTACCGCTTAACAGTCCAGAACCGTTAAAAACGTTACGCATTATGGCCGATACCGTTGGCGATCGGGCTCAGGTCGGAGCTGGCACCGTATTAACGACAACCCAAGTCAGTCAGGTTCGGGACGCCGGCGGCCAATTAATCATTTCTCCGAACTATTCTGAAGCGGTGGTAAAGGCCAGCGTGGCATTAGGGCTGACCAGCCTGCCGGGCATTGCTACACCGTCTGAAGCATTCGCAGCAATCCACGCCGGTGCCTGTGGGCTTAAGCTCTACCCGGCAGAAATGATTACGCCAGCGGCGACTAAAGCGATGCGCGCAGTATTACCCGCAACCATTGCTTGTTTACCGGTTGGCGGCATACAACCAAGTGCAGACCAAATGCGCGAATATTGCAATGCCGGAGCGTCCGGATTCGGTCTGGGTGGCGGCTTATATCAGGCAGGGATGTCGATGAAAACCTTGCATTCTAACGCATTACGCTATCGTGAGGCATGGCTGCAAAGCCTGTTAGCTTAATGAACACACTGCCATTAGCGTCAGGCACACCGATCGGCGACTATCGCGCTGAATTGGGAGAAACTCCAGTTTGGTGTCCGCGTAGCCAGTCATTGCTGTGGGTCGATATTCTGAACCATCGATTATTACGCTATTGGCCCGGGCAAGACAGAGCTATTGATATCCGGCCACTTCCGATATTCACCAGTGCTGTTTTGCTAACGGATAGGGCTGAGTCATTTCTTGTTGTCTCACAGCAGGGAATATTTGTTTATGACTATACGCACCAAACTCAGAAATTAATCTGTGATTATCCCGATGACAGTAACCAAACCAGAACCAATGAAGCTGCTATAGCGCCAGACGGTTCATTATGGTTTAGCACCATGGAACTGAATGCTCTGCACTCCGTGGGTAGCTGGTACAGGTATACCAGCGGTTCAGCACAACCCTCGCTATTACTGTCGGGAGTGAAAATCCCTAATACGCTCATTTGGTCCTCAGGAAAGGTCTGGTTTTCTGATAGCGCACTGTCTTCGCTTTTCAGCGCAGATTACTTTCCAAATGATGACCGACCACTATCTGATATTGATATTTATCCGTTACCCAAAACGACGCCTGACGGATCGGCGCTCAGCACCCAGCAGATCCTGATTAATGCCTGTTGGGGAGATAGTCGTTTAGCCTGCTATCAACTGGGAGCAGGAGGCCCCCGGCATATAAAAGACATTGCCCTACCCGTAACACAGCCAAGCAACTGTGTGTTTGGCGGTAAGAAACTTTCTGAACTTTATATCACTTCTGCAAAAACCGGTTTGACGTCCGGCAGCAGTTTGGAAGGAGCATTACTTCATATAGATATCGGTTGCTCTGGACCTGAACCCGACGAATTCAAACTATAAATCCTACTGAAAATAACAATAAAGGCTACATGATGAATACTCTTAATAGTTCATTAATCGATCGTTTGCCTCAAAAAACCAACCAGAAAACGCTACTTATTTGTTTTCTGGCTGCACTGGCCGGGCTATTGTTTGGTCTGGATATGGGCGTGATTGCCGGCGCGCTCCCTTTTCTTGCTCAAGAGTTTTCACTCACCAGCCACCAGCAAGAGATCGTCGTCAGCGTTATGATGTTAGGTGCAACGGTCGGTGCAATATGTACCGGACCAATGTCAACCCGCTTTGGGCGGAAAAAGAGCCTGCTGTTATCAGCCATACTGTTTGTTGCCGGCTCAATTGGCTGTGCCTTTGCCTACTCTCTAGAAATTTTAGTTATTTCTCGCTGGTTGCTCGGTATTGCCGTTGGCGTAGCATCGTTTACTGCCCCGCTCTACCTGTCAGAAATAGCGCCTGAGCGCATTCGTGGCAGTATGATTTCGCTTTACCAGTTGATGATCACTATTGGTATTCTGGCGGCATTTCTCTCTGATACGGCTTTCAGCGCCTCCGGGAACTGGCGGTGGATGTTAGGCATCATTACTTTTCCCGCGCTGATCCTATTCTTCGGCGTATTAACACTCCCCGAAAGTCCACGCTGGCTGGCGATGAAAGGGCATACGGTTAATGCTGAAAAAGTCTTAATATTATTACGCTCTAACGATGCTGAAGCTAAACGTGAACTCAATGAGATTCGGGAGAGCATTAAAGAAAAGCAGAAAGGATGGCAACTTTTCCGAGGTAACCATAATTTCAGACGTTCGGTATATCTCGGTGTTCTATTGCAGTTTATGCAGCAGTTCACCGGTATGACCGTTATTATGTACTATGCTCCAAAAATATTTGAGATTGCCGGCTTCGCGACCACCAGTGAACAAATGTGGGGCACCGTTATTGCCGGACTAACCAATGTATTAGCCACCTTTATTGCTATTGGCTTAGTCGACCGTTGGGGACGTAAACCTATTTTAAAGTTGGGCTTTTGCGTCATGGCTATTTGTATGGGCATTCTCAGCTATATGTTCTACACCGGAATTACCACCCCGGCTGAACAATATTTTTCCGTCAGTATATTATTGGTCTTTATCACCGGCTTCGCGATGAGCGCTGGACCACTAATCTGGGTTTTATGTTCAGAAATCCAACCCCTATCTGGCCGTGATTTTGGTATTACCTGTTCAACATCAGCCAACTGGATCGCCAATATGATTATTGGCGCCACCTTCCTGACGTTGATTGACTCTATTGGTAGCGCAAATACGTTTGCGCTATACGGATTATTAAATATTGGTTGTCTAATATTAACGCTGCTATTTATTCCTGAAACTAAGAATATTTCATTGGAACGAATAGAACATAACTTAATGAAAGGCCAGCCTTTGCGCTTAATTGGTCACTCTTAATCATTATTTATCCACTTCCGGTTATTTCTCAGCAAATAACCGGCTCTGACTGGTGGAATTATCATAGTTAACTTGGTTACATAGGATAATAATAACAATGTCTGAAATAATAATCGAACACAGCAAAGCCACTCAGGCAGAAAATAAGGTTTATAAAAAAATAACCACCAGGCTAATTCCATTTCTTATCCTATGTTATTTCTTTGCCTATCTTGATCGGGTAAATGTCGGCTTTGCTAAGCTGCATATGCAGGATGCATTAGGCTTTAGTAATACCGTTTATGGTTTAGGCGCCGGTATATTCTTTATTGGCTATTTTATTTTTGAATTACCCAGCAACCTGTTAATGCAGAAATTTGGCCCGCGCTTTTGGATTGCCCGAATTATGGTCACCTGGGCGGCATTATCAGCGGCGATGATGTTTGTTACCACGCCAACCTCATTTTACGTTTTGCGTTTTTTATTAGGCGTGGCCGAAGCGGGTTTCTTCCCTGGTATCGTGTTTTACCTCACGCTATGGTTTCCGTCATGGCGCTCAGCCAGAACTCTGGGCTTATTTATTCTGGTCACGCCGCTTTCCACCATTATTGGCAGCCCGCTATCCGGCCTGATTCTTAAACTTTTTGAAGACGTTGGCGGATTACATAACTGGCAATGGCTATTTCTAATTGAAGCGATTCCTTCATTTATTCTGGCGTTTGTGGTTCTTCGTTATCTGGATAATGATGTGAAATCAGCCAAATGGCTGACCGATGCAGAGAAAGATATTGTTATTCGCGATTTGGCTAAAGATTTAGAAAATAAGCGACTGGCCAATAACGGAAAAATTGACGGTAGCCTTAAAAGCATGCTGCGTAATCCTTATGTTTGGCTGCTATCGCTAATATTCTTCTGCTTTAACATCGGTTATTACGGCATTAACTTCTGGCTGCCGTCAATTATTAAAACCTCCGGCGTCAATGATGACTTCTTAATTGGTTTATTAGCCGCGCTACCCTATGTTTTCGGTGCTGCCGTAATGGTATGGAACAGTCGACATTCAGACTTAAAGCAAGAGCGCCGCTGGCATATTGCGATTCCGGCAATCATTGGCTGTATCGGGTTAGTGCTTAGCGCCTACTGTAGCGGTTCCACCTTCTGGATGATGGCTTGGATCTGTCTGGCGATGTGCGGCACCTTAGCCTTAATCCCAACCTATATCAGCCTGCCCGGCGCAATATTATCCGGCACCGCCGCCGCCGCGGGTATTGCCGTAGTGAACTCGATAGGTAACCTTGCGGGCTTCTTCGGCCCCACGGTACTTGGCTGGTTAAAAGACCAGACGGGTCGCACAGATATGGGGCTGTATATTCTAGCCGGCTTTATTTTGCTGTGCGCCCCGCTAATTTTCACGATACCGGCACGTTTAGCTAACCCACAAAAAAGCCCTGATTTAAAACAGTAAATATGACACGGCGGCACGCCGGTAAGGGCGTGCCTTTACCATCGCCATCGCGGTGAAATAAGTTAATACAGAGAGTTTGCTATGAGTGAATGTGGTGGATGTTCCAATTGTGGTTCCCATTTTAATCCGGTGCTGGAAGGTGATGACGGAGCACTAAAACGGGCACTGTATAAATCCATGGGCCATACCGATGAGCAATTACGTAAGCCCGTGATTGCCGTGGTCAATAGCTATACCAATGCAACGGCAGGTCATGCCAACCTTAACGAGCTGACTGCCAAAGTATTGGAAGGCATTGAGCAAGCGGGCGGTATTGGTATGGTTTTCGGTACTATTGCCCCGTGCGATGGTATTGCTGAAGGCCATTTAGGCATGCGCTATATTCTGGCAGCACGCGAAATTATCTGTGCCTCAATTGAAGTCATGATGCGCGCTCATCGTTTTGACGGCATGGTATTACTCGGTTCCTGCGATAAAATTGTTCCGGCGATGCTGATGGCCGCAGCCCGCTTAGATTTGCCCGCCATTCTGGTCAGCGGTGGGCCAATGTATCCGGCTGAGTACAAAGGCAAGCACTGGGACGGCAATATTGTCACTGAAGCCATCGGCTGGAAAAAACGCGGTGAGATCAGTGAAGAAGAGTTTGCCCATATTGAGAATATCGCCGAGCCGGGCGTAGGTTCATGCACCATGTACGGTACGGCAAACACCATGTGCTGCATTTCTGAAGTGCTTGGTATGAGCCTGCCGGGTAACGGGACTCATCCAGCCATATCACCGGCCCGTCGCGATATTTCAGTACAAACGGGCAAAACCATTGTTGATTTGGTTAAACGCGGAGTCAACGCCCGTCAGATTATTACCCCTGAATCAATCCGTAATGCCATGGTTTATCTGCTGGCTACCGGCGGCTCAACTAATGCCATTTTACATCTTCAGGCTATTTATTATGAAGCTGAACTGGGCCACCTGCCGCTGTCAGACTTTGACAAACTGAGTCATCATGTTCCGCTGGTCACCTCGCTCTATCCTGCCTCTGAATATGACATGATAGATTTTTGGGAAGCCGGTGGCGTACAGGCCGTCGAGTATGAAATTCGCCAGTTGCTAAACCAGAATACGCTGACCGTTAACGGCCAGACCAAAGAGCAAATATTGAGTGCAGCCAGTCGCAGCACGCGCCCGGAAGTCATTCACACGCTGGCAATACCGGTGCGAAATGAGGCGGGTATTGCCGTACTGCACGGTAATCTTTCTCCTCTCGGCTGCGTCGTTAAGCCTGCCGCCGTACCTGAAAACTTAATGACCTTCACAGGCCCCGCGGTGGTGTTTAACAGCGAACAAGAATCCGTTGATGCCATTATGTCCGGCGAAATTCATCCGGGCAGCGTTCTGGTTCTACGCTATGAAGGTCCTAAAGGCGGACCGGGCATGCCGGAGATGTATAAGCCAATGAAATCGCTGGAAGGAATGGGTTTATCTGATAGCTGTGCATTAATTACCGATGGCCGGTTCTCCGGTTCTAACCGTGGTTTATTTGTCGGCCATATCTCGCCGGAAGCCGTAGACGGTGGCGAACTGGCACTGGTGGAAAATGGCGACAAGATTTCGATCGATATTCCTCAGCGCACGCTCACTCTGCACGTTGAACAAGCCGTTTTAGACCAGCGTCAAAAGAGCTGGAAACCGGTCGAAAAACAGGTTCCACGCGGATTCTTACGCCTTTATCGCCGTTGGGCGCTTCCTGCTGCCCAAGGTGCCGTATTAGCCGACCGGGAGGATGACTAACGATGTCCATACTAAGCGCACAAGATATTTATGGTGTTAACCCCATCGCAGCGATGCCATTTACCGCTAGCGGCGAGGTTGATGAGGCTAGTTTTATCCGGATGCTGGAACATTTAGCCACGACCGGAGCACAGGGGCTGACGCTGTTTGGTATCGCCAGTGAATTTCCCAAACTGGAAGATGGTGAGCGCCAACGGGTTGCAGAGATATTTGTTTCAACGCTCAACGGCAGCCCGGTCTACCGGGCCATGTCAGTCACAGATCATTCAACAGAGGTGGCGGTTAAACGCGCCCGTGGGTATCAAAAACTGGGTGCCGATGCATTGATGCTGCTGCCGCCGTTCTTTTTACAGCCATCACCACAGGCTATACAGCACCATATTTTCAGCGTACTTGAAGCGGTAGATATTCCAGTATTAGTTCAATATGCTCCCGGAGAAACCGGCCTGGCGATTACCCCTCAGCAGCTGGCAGACGTTTGCGAACGTTATCCTCATGCGGTGTTTAAAATTGAATGTAATCCGCCGGTTGACTACACCAAACAGTTTCTACAGCTAGCTCCTCAGGCGTCAGTGCTTAACGGCTATGCCGGTTTATATATGCTAAACATGCTGGCCGCCGGAGGAAAAGGGGTTATGCCGGGGTGCTCATTTACTGAGGTTTATGTCCGTATTTATCAGCACTGGATTCAGGGCGAAATAGATAAAGCCGAAGCCCTGCACGGTGCATTACTGCCTTATATTCAGGTTTGGATGACGCACTGCGAATATATTATTCAGGCAGAAAAAACCCTTCTGAAGCAGAGAGGCATTATTGACAGTGATTATTGTCGACATCCCGGCTGGGCGCTGTCTGAAACAGACCACAGTTTAATAACTCAGTTTATCCAGCAATTTGAATTATAAGCCTATTTTTTCTCAAGCAACCTTGAGTGGAGTACTTTTATGCTAAATATAAAAACCGGGCGAATCGTCATCGTTACCGGAGCAAGTCAAGGAATTGGGTTGGCAATTGCCACTACGTTCTTAAACCATGGTGACACCGTGATTGGCTGTGCTTATTCTGATATTCAAAAAGCACCGCAAGCCCAGCAACTGTTACAACAATTCCCAGACCGCTTTGTTTACCATTCAGTTGATGTGACAAAAACCGAAGACATCAGCCGATTTGTTGAACTTGCCGAACATCAATTTGGCCGGATCGATATTGTGGTTTCCAACGCGGGAAAAAACGTATTTAAAGGGATTGATTGCGACGAAGAAGATTGGCAGCACAACTTCAATTTGAATCTGCGTTCCCACTGGCATTTGGCTAAGTGCTGCAGGCCAGCACTGACAAAAAGTCAGGGGGTTATTATTGTGATTACGTCTAATCACGCCTTTTCGACTATGCCTGGCTGCGCACCTTACAATATCAGCAAGCGAGCGTTATTATCATTAGTGCAAAGCCTGACCATTGAATGGGGGCCAGAGATTCGTACTGTCGGCATTGCACCAGGATTTATTGATACTGCGGGCAATCAGGCTTGGTTCGATTCACATCCAGATGCTGCGCTTAGCCGGGCTAAAACCATCGCCAAACATCCGGTGGGCCGTTTAGGTCGCTCAGAAGAAGTCGGGGATTTGTGTCTGTTTTTATCCAGTGATGCGGCTGGCTTTATTGCAGGAACAACTATCGTGATGGACGGCGGACGCAGCGCAATTATGCAAGATCCTGATTAAGCGTTGAGTTGTTCAATAATAAAATACCCGCAAAAGCGGGTATTTTAAACGGCCTGCCGATCGACCCTGTTTAAGGTCAGCACATTCAGCCAATTAAACTATCAGAACTTGCTGCGAGCAAATCCGGTCACTTCTTTCAGCCCCATTTCACGACCCAGGGCGGTCATTGGGTGTACCACTTCAAGGCCACGTACGGTTTTCTTCAGCGCACCCATATCGGCCTGCTCTGCTTTAGTAATCGGGCGGCTAAAGGCTAATTTCTGAATTTTTTGAGCCTGAGCGCTTAATACTTTGCTCTTTTCTTTTCTCAGTCTTTCAATTTCAGTGGTGATCGTTAACTTCTCAGCATCGATAGCGGCTAGGTCACCCTCAATACCGGTATTAATAATCTCTTTCTCTTTACGATTTAACGCATCAAGCTTATCACTTAAACGTTTAATTTCTGCTGTTTGCTGTTTCATAAACCTGACCTTAAAGAGGGAAGCGGCTCCCAAAAAACAAATTGTCTGCCTAAAGTATAAACGTAACGCAACCTCAGTACTAATGAAGAGAGCGCTTTACAGGAAAAGAGTTCCGGTATGGGTAAATCAGAGATAAAAAAAACGGGCCACATCGAATGATGCAGCCCGTTCTGTTATCTCTATTTCTAACGTAAACGTTAGGATATTACATTAGTTGAGCAATCTTCTGAGCAACGGCCATCAGCTGCTGTTGGTTGTTCTGTAGAGATTTGTTCATTTCGTTGAACTTGTCCAGAGCATCTTGCTCAGTGAACTGTACAACTTGTCCTTGATACTCAATCTTATCGCCCTGCGCTTTCAGGAAGTCAGAGATTTTTAGAATGTCATCAAAGGTTGAATCCAGCAGAACCAGAGTTTGCTTAGCTAAGTCACCCTGTTGAGTAACAATTTTGCCATATGCCTGCGCATAAACCGCTTTTAAATCGTCAGGTTGCTTAAGTGCGGCATAGCTGTCAGCCGTTTTCTTGATGATTTCATCCAGTTTAGTCTGAACCGCTTTAACTTCAGTCTGTGCTTTTTCTACTTTCTCACGACCATCAACCATCGCTTTCATGCTGTTCAGCGATCTTAATTCATTCATAGAAGACTGCATGGATTCTGAAAACGCAGTATTCAGTTGGTCGGAAAAGCCGGTTAATAACTCATAGTCTTTGGTGTAGTTACCGAAAGCTTTCTTCTGCTCTTCGGTCAGGGCAGGTAACTTAACCTTGGTGCCGTTGATAATAGAAGTCTGAAGATATTCAGTGAACGCTTTACGCTGTTCCGGTTCATTATCACCACAGCCTGCTAACTGAAATACCAGACCAAGTACAAATAAAGGCGCTAAAAAACGAGCCCATACTTTTTTGCTAGTTAAAAACATACTTACTCCAAAAGTGAGGTTCACTAAATCCATTAATGTTTGGCGTTAAAACAGACCAACCCGCGCTGCCACGCCACAGGAAAACACCGCATACGTTAACATTCAGCGTTAGCCGAATAAAGGCTTCAGTGAATAAATGAGGTATTTATAAAACTATAGACTAAATAATCGGGGAAACAATCGTTGAAAACTAATCAATACGTTGTTAATGATAAAAGTGCGCCTCAGCGGCGCACTTTTTAGTGGGTTAAAACGATTAAGGTGTAGTTTTAGTTTTGACTATTTTTTAAACATCACCGTAGGATCGATAATCGATGCGCGGTATCCCAGCATCGTAGCCCGGTTACTGTGTACTTTAAGCTCTAGCATAACGTCCTGAGTACCGTCTTTAACTTCATTGAGTACTGAGGTTAAAGGCGTGGTACCGCTCATGCCGGCCGTTGCCGAATACATAAACATGGTTTTTGTTTCAGGGCGGAATTGAGTCACCGATGTAATCGGGCTATACCACTCAAAGCCACGCTCTTTACCATATTCCCAGTTCTGTTGAACCGTCATATTTTTCTCATCGACCGTATACTCAACGCCGCGGGAATATTTCATGGTGGGTAACGCAGGTTGCTCCATGCCGCGAGCGTCGCCATTATCAAATACGCTGACTATCGATTTACCATTGGTGCTCTTAGACGGAACCAGATAGGCGGTATGTTGAGTCCAGGTCCAATCAAAATCACCTTCACACTGATGATTTTCACAGGTCAGTTTCTTGCCTGATTTATCTACCGGCGTCAGGACTTTCTTAGCTAACTCGCCCTTCCATCCGGTAGGATCGGAGATAATCCACTTAACCTGCTTATCACGACCAATCTTGATTACCGCAGACTGGTGGCGAGAACTGAGAATAATGCTGTCATCGCGCGGGTCATAGCTAATCGAGTTAACGTGCGCCCAGTTACGACCCGGACCGGATCCGGTCACATCACCAAATGGTAATCTGGCCAGCTCTTCCTTAGTAATGGTTTTACCCGAGCTGGCTTCATCAACGCTCAGACAAACGGCCCCTTGGTCCATGGCTAAAATCACATTATCCCGGAATGGATCGAGAATGGTGTTCAAATCCCAATAGTCGACGGTGTTACCATTTTTATCTACTTCAAGAATATGGTCACGTACGGTGTTAATGGTGTAGTTATCTTTTAGCGGGTAATCCTCTTTAGCCACCCGCAATAAATAGGTGTCATTCGGGGTTTCAATAATTTCATGGGAAAAATCGATAAAACCTTTAGGCAGGCGTTTTTCTGACAGTACGCGGCCCAGGAAGTCATATTTGAAATAACGCTGCCCCTGACCAAAAATCATATTGCCATCGCCAGTCTGATGAAAACTCATCATTGAGCCAATGCGGGTGATATCGGTCGGATTGCGCAGTTTGTCGATATTCATATACCAGCGAACGTCACCGTTAGTATCGCTTATCCAGTTAATGCTGGTGTAGTCCCAGTTCGCCGCCCCGCCTTTAACGTGCATCACATGGCCATTTTTTGGCGTGCCGACAATATGGTTGAACAGGTACAGCCGGTTAGCGAGAGACTTGTCGACTTTTACCGGCTCGACGTTGGGTAGAATGGAGGTTTGTCCGGCGGTTACAGGTAGCGAAACCGGCGGTGCATAAATAGACCAGGTATACGTCTGCGGCTTACCGCCTTCGGTCCAGTCGATTTTCACTTTATTCACATAATCCGGGTACAGCCCGAAGACCGGAATGCCGTTATGCGTATTCAACGCCTGAGGGCCGACATCATAACTAATAGTGACGCCTTTCTCCCCTTTGGGTAAAACGGTGACTTTTACCTTGCTGATATCATGATTAGCTTTATAGATAATGGCGGTTAGCGGAAATATACCGCTATATGCACCAACCTCCGTTACGCCTAATGGCCCTTCTTTAAACGGTACAATATCGGTGGTAGCGACTAGCGGGCGGTCTTGGTCTAACCCCCCGGCAGCCATAACTGAGCCCGATAGACATAAACCACAGAGCAAGGATAAAACCGTACGGGTTGCTTTCATAACCACTACCTCCTTGGTAGCAAAAAAGAAAAATGCATCATGCCGGTTATTAACAAAGATCTTAGTGGTACTTATGTAGTCGAGAGCCGCTGTTATTATTTAATAGGCCTTTCAGCTTTGTTCTACGCCGGCAAAGATTAAATACGGGGCACTACGAAAGTAAATTAACCCAGAAGCAAGGCATATATTAAAGCCCCGCTGGTTAATATAACTGCTCGCAATTAACTCTAATTAGTTAGGTTATTTAACCAATCTAAAGCAACGCTATCAGCAATTACTTGATCCGGTTCATATTTAGAAACATCCATTAATATCTGAACAAATATCAAGAAGGGATTAACACCAATAAAAAACAATAATGAATTGATATATAAAGAAATAATAATAACTTAATTACAATATCCCACCGTTATTCGATAAGTGGATTTAATTATTCCAGATTTGCATCCTAAATAATTTGAGGAACAAGAAAGCGACTAATTCATCTGTAATTGAATGAATAACGGGCCTATCATAATATAAAAAAAAGCCCACTAAGTGGGCTTCTAAATAGGGTTAAAATAACGCAGAAATATCGCTATCAGTGCAGTAAAGAAATATCCGCCACTTTCAAGAACAGATCGCGTAATTTACTCAGCAACGTTAAACGGTTAACCCGCAGGTTAACATCTTCGTCCATAACCATGACCTGATCGAAGAAGGCTTTAATGTGCTCATGCAGTTCAGCCAGCTCCATTAACCCTTCCTGATAGCGGCCTTCAGCAAAGATTGGCGCCAGCTTGTCACGCAGAACAACAATATGCGTTGCCAAGCGAACTTCTGCCGGTTCTTTCAGTAATGCGGCATTAATGGCATCATGCAGCCGATCTTCGGACTTAGACAGAATATTCGCTACCCGCTTATTGGCCTCAGCCAAAGCAGATGATTCGGCCAGGGTACGGAAGTGAGATACCGCCTTAACTCGGGCATCAAAGTCAGCAGGCTTGGTCGGGCGACGGGCCAGAACAGACAGAATCACGTCGATGCTGTAGCCTTCATCTAAATACCATGCGCGGAAGCGGCCGAGCATAAACTCAACAACCTCGTCAACAACCTTGGTATTAGTCAGCTTCTCACCATACAGACGAACGGCTTCTTCGGTTAAGGTGGTTAAATCTAATGGCAGATTCTTTTCAACGATAATACGTAGCACGCCAAGAGCCGCACGGCGCAGGGCAAACGGGTCTTTATCGCCTTTAGGGTGCTGACCGATACCAAAAATACCCGCGAGGGTATCCATCTTATCGGCAATAGCAACACAGCAAGAAACCAATGAGTCAGGTAAGTTATCACCGGCAAAACGCGGCATATACTGCTCGTTCAGGGCCAGTGCAACCTCTTCGTCTTCACCATCAAAGCGCGCATAGTGCATGCCCATCACGCCCTGAGTATCGGTGAATTCGAACACCATATTGGTCATCAGATCGCATTTAGACAGCAGGCCGGCACGCGTCGCTTTATTGACGTCTGCACCGATCTGACCGGCAACCCAACCCGCCAGTGCTTCAATACGATCGGTTTTATCACGCAGCGAACCCAGTTGCTGTTGGAACAGGACGGTATCTAAACGTGGTAAACGATCTTCCAGGCGGAGCTTGCGGTCAGTCTTGAAGAAAAATTCGGCATCAGCCAGACGAGGGCGAACAACTTTTTCATTGCCGGAAATAATCTGCTGAGGATCTTTAGAGACAATATTGGTCACAAAGATAAAGTTCGGCATCAGGTTGCCTTGCTTATCGTACACCGGGAAATACTTCTGATCCCCTTTCATGGTGTACACCAGCGCTTCAGAAGGCACGGCCAAGAACTTCTCTTCGAAGGTCGCGGTTAATACCACCGGCCATTCAACCAGAGACGTCACCTCTTCCAGCAGGCTATCACTGATATCAGCCACGCCGCCCAGCTTCTCGGCAGCGGCTTCTGCATCACGTTTGATCAGTAACTTACGCGAGTCGTAATCAGCAATAACCTTACCGCGCTCAATCAGAATTTGTGGGTACTGATCGGCATTATCAATAGTGAATTCCTGCTCGCCCATAAAGCGATGGCCGCGAATGGTGCGGGCAGACTCAATACCTAAAATAGTTCCGGCAATCAGCTCGCTACCAAACAGCATAGTCACCGTATGGACAGGTCGAATAAACTGAGTCTCTTTGTCACCCCAGCGCATTGGCTTTGGAATAGGCAGTTTAGCCAGTGACTGAGCGACTAAATCAGCAAGCAGAGCCTGAACCGGCTGGCCTTTAACGTTAGCACGGTATAAAAGCCATTCGCCTTTATCGGTAGCTAAACGTTCAGCCTGATCGACGGTAATACCACAGCCACGCGCCCAACCTTCGGCGGCTTTACTTGGTTTACCTTCTGCATCAAATGCTTGAGATACGGCAGGGCCGCGCTTTTCGACTTCACGATCGGGCTGAGAATCGTTTAATCCGACAACTTTAAGTGCCAGACGACGCGGCGCGGCAAACCATTCAACGCCACCGTAAACCAAATTAGCGCTGTCTAATTCAGCCTTGAAATTCGCAGCAAAAGATTCAGCAAGAGAACGAAGCGCCTTCGGTGGCAGCTCTTCCGTGCCGATTTCCACGAGGAAAGTTTGTTGAGTCATGGCGTCCTCTTAAACCTTTTTCTTATCTGATGAGTGACACATAGGGAAACCTAATGCTTCACGCGAAGCATAGTAAGCTTCGGCCACGCCTTTAGTCAGCGTACGAATACGCAGAATATAGCGCTGGCGCTCCGTTACAGAGATGGCTTTACGGGCATCCAGTAAGTTGAAGCTGTGTGCCGCTTTTAAAATACGCTCATAGGCAGGCAGAGGAAGCGGGGTTTCTAATGCCAGTAACTTCTGGGCTTCTTTTTCATACTGATCAAAGCAGGTGAACAAGAAGTCAGTGTCAGCATATTCAAAGTTATAGGTCGACTGTTCCACTTCATTTTGATGATAAATATCACCGTAAGTGGTTTTGCCCAGCGGGCCATCACACCATACCAGATCGTAAACGCTGTCTACGCCCTGAATGTACATAGCTAAGCGCTCAAGCCCGTAAGTGATCTCACCGGTAACCGGTTTACACTCAAGGCCACCAACCTGTTGGAAATAGGTGAACTGAGTGACTTCCATCCCGTTCAGCCAAACTTCCCAGCCAAGACCCCAGGCACCCAGCGTTGGGTTTTCCCAGTTATCTTCAACAAAGCGAATATCATGAATGGTCGGATCCACACCCAACTCTTTCAGGGAACCTAAATAAAGCTCCTGAATATTGTCCGGAGAGGGTTTGATAATCACCTGAAACTGGTAATAGTGCTGTAGGCGGTTAGGGTTTTCACCATATCGGCCATCCGTCGGACGACGAGAAGGCTGCACATAAGCAGCTGCAATAGGTTCAGGCCCTAAAGCCCGTAAACAGGTAATCGGGTGTGACGTACCGGCACCGACTTCCATATCCAATGGTTGGATAATGGTACAGCCCTGACGCGCCCAATAATCCTGTAGTGTTAGGATTAATCCTTGAAAGGTTTTATTATCGAACTTCTGCATGTTGGATCCGCACGCGATATTAAGTGGATTTAAATGTAGTGGATCAGTATACCTATAGACGGCTAGATATACAGCTCAAATCCATATTAGACGTAGGATTTCTTACATACCGGGGTGAAAAAATGCAGCGTTGTAGTTGGGTAAATCAGGATCCTCTTTATATTGATTACCATGATACTGAGTGGGGTAAACCTATTCACGATGGGCAAAAGCTATTTGAAAAGATTTGTCTTGAAGGCCAGCAGGCCGGCTTATCGTGGATTACCGTACTCAAAAAACGCGAAACCTATCGCCAGTGTTTCCACCACTTTGATCCGATAAAAGTGGCAGCGATGACGCCCGAAGATATCGATACGCTGATGCTAAACGCCGGATTAATCCGCCATAGAGGTAAGCTGGAAGCTATTGTAAATAATGCCAAAGCCTACCTCGCTATGCAGGAACAAGGCGACGATTTTGCTGAATTTATTTGGTCATTTGTCGATAACAAGCCGGTGATTAACCACCACTCGCTGAAAACGCCGGAAACGTTTCCGACCTCAACGCCCGCATCAGATGCTATGGCCAAGGCGCTAAAAAAACGCGGCTTTAAATTTGTCGGCACCACTATCTGTTACGCCTATATGCAATCAATGGGGTTAATCAATGACCATATGATTGAATGTTTCTGCCATCCGGATAACCTTAAATGATTCGTCTTTATCAACCGCAGGATCTCGAACCGCTGATGAGCCTGTGGTTAACCACCACCACTGAAGCCCATCCGTTTATTGACCAAAGCTATTGGCTGGACAGCGAGCCCTTAGTGCGCAACGTCTATATTCCTGATGCGACAACTTGGGTTTATAGCCGCAGCGGTGATATCGATGGATTTATCAGCGTGATGGAGCAGCAATTTATTGGCGCGCTGTTTGTCCGACAGTCAGAACAGGGAAAGGGAGTGGGAAAGACGCTGATGGCTCAAGCTCAAGAGCACTACCCTAAGCTACTGCTGGAAGTCTATCAGCAGAACCTGACTGCGGTCAGTTTTTATCAAAAAATGGGATTCACCACGGCCAGTGAACAGCCCCATCCTGAAACCAATCAAATCACATTAATTATGCAGTGGATGGCAGATTTATCGGGGTATAGTTCATCAGCCTAAAAAGAGAGTCCTTGCAGGCTGATGAACGGCTGATATTTAAATCACCGGCTTCCATTCTGGGTTAAGCGTTAGTTTGCCGATATTTTTATAACCTAATGAATTAGCTCTTTTTGCGTCCAACTCAGGCATCTTTTCTTTAACGATGCTTTCACATTGGCTGTGCAGCAAGCCACCTAAGTCATTGCCGCTAATCGGACCGGACTTAGCATCAGGAATGGCGCCAAAGCCTATCGTAATGCTGTCGGTTTCCAGATAATAGGCCTCAGACGCGCGCCTGCTGTATGGAATATGACGCATAAACTCATCACTAAACGTGATTTGGTTCGGGTAGTCCGGCTCCATCATCCTTAAGCCAATATTCAGAGATTCCCGAGAGTCATTTTCGGTTTCAATCAACTGGGCCAGCTGTTCTTTTGACATCTGACTGCGTTTATCATCAGGAATATCGGCCTCGGTCATTCTCGGCAATGGGCCTTTGATGACCAAGTCAGGCAAATCCTGAGTTAAAGGCACCTTAATCTGGCAATAAACCGTGTTATCACCATATGGCTTTTTTACCCCGGGAATATTCAGCGTCTGGGTATAAACCTGAACCTCTGTTCTTGCCCAATCTATTTGCGACGAATAGCTGCCTTGCTGACCCATACCCACCTGTTTAAGGGTCTCAAGTATCGACTTTTCATCTTCATCAGTCACATCATTGACATCAATGAAATTCACCGTCACGGTGGTGTTGAATGATGCCTGATATTCCTGAGTTTTAGCTAAAACCGTCTCTACCCACTCTTTAGAAGTGTCGTTGCTACCCAGCGTTACCTGAAAAACTTTATTACCGACAGGCCCGCTCAGACCAGAAACAGACACCGTTTGCCCGTTAAGTTCTTTTTGTGCACCGGAGAATAATGCCGCAACAGCGCTGGGTTTGAAGCTACTGTCCGATCCGTTCCATGTCCCCTGAATCTCGGGTTCTTTACAACCGGCGAGCAAAAATAATGTGGCCAACGGTAATATTACGCGTCTGACCCTAATGAATTCCATTTACCCATGTCCCTATAGCTTATCAACAGAAAATAGACGTTGAGTCTATTACATTAAACCCGATACAGAGAGCGTTTTTATTGGGAGATGAAACCCATCAAAAGCAGCAGAAACAACTGGTAACAGCATTATTTACCCTACTTTCCCTAGATGGGCTGTTATAATCAGTGCCGAAGTATGGCTTATAGCCGCATAAACACGGGTACAGAGAGGATTAACCACCGATTTTTTCGTTGTTAAAGAACTGTACCTCAAGTGAAAAATTTGTGTAAAGGAACTTCCATTCTGCCGTATTTGGTCTTTAATCTGCGTTATCGGACAGACGACGAATGAGGGTTTTATGATGAAAAAATTTATTGCTGTAATGACCATTGTTACTGCCTCGGCGATGACGCTGGCTGGTTGTTCAAACCCCTACGGTGGAAATTCCCAGTCAAGTAATCAGGCCGGAAATGTGGGTGTTGGGGCAGGCGTTGGTGCCGTAGTGGGAGCTGGCATTGGCGCACTATCGTCTTCACACAAAGATTACAAGAAAGGCGCACTGATTGGCGCTGCTGCTGGCGCAGCCGTTGGTGCAGCCTCCGGAGCTGCTTTGGGTAGTTCCGGTTCGCAACAGTAAGGAAATAGTATGAAAAAGCATATGATCGCCATCGCTCTGGTTATTAGCGGTACGTTGGCAGTATCCGGTTGTACCACTAACCCTTATACCGGTGAATCTGAAGCAGGAAAAGCAGGTATTGGTGCCGGAATTGGCGCCGCTGTAGGCGCCGGTATCGGAGCCCTGTCTTCATCTAAAAAAGACCGCGGTAAAGGTGCACTGATTGGTGCAGCGGCCGGTGCCGCATTAGGCGGTGGTGCTGGTTATTATATGGACGTACAAGAAGCTAAGTTACGTGAAAAAATGTCCGGAACGGGCGTCAGCGTAACCCGCCAGGGCGATCAAATCATTTTGAATATGCCAAACAATGTGACCTTCGACAGCAGCAGCAGCACGCTGAAACCTGCCGGAGCAAACACGCTGACTGGCGTCGCTATGGTACTCAAAGAGTACAATAAAACGGCGGTAAATATCGTTGGTCATACCGATAATACCGGTACCCGGGCACTGAATATGAATCTGTCTCAGCAACGTGCTGACAGCGTAGCCAGCTCATTAATTACTCAGGGTGTTGGCGCTAACCGCATTCGTACCGTGGGCGCAGGTCCGGACCAGCCAATAGCCTCTAACAGCACAGAGCAAGGCAAAGCACAGAACCGCCGGGTCACCATCACCTTAAGCCCGCTGTAATTCTGCGGCGCTATAACGTGAATTAAAAAAACAGAAAGCTGAAATACGTGGATCATATTGAAAAGCCGAAGCGATAAAACGCTTCGGCTTTTTTATGTTATCGCTCATTTTTCACCGCTAAGCCTGGGTACTAGATATGCGCCCGGCAATAAGAACGCCAAATACTATCCCGCTCAATGGCCTGATTGACGTTTACCGCATCAACCCACTCTTTAGTTGACACCACGCTGGCGAAACGGGAATGAAACACCACGCTGAATACCCGATGAATCTCTTCTGCACTGGCACTTCCGGCCTGATTCTTATAGCTAAGGCTCCCGCTGGCGTCAGCCAAAAACTCAACCTTAAACCCGGCATGGGCCGCATGATTAATCGTTGAAGCATCACAGTTATGAGTCATATAGCCCACTACGGTTAGCGTATCTATCTGACGTTCAGTTAACCATTCCATCAAATCCGTGGCGCTAAAAGCGCTGGGTAGCATTTTCTCAACATAATGCTGACAAGAACGGCTGGCGACTAAAGGGTGTAGCGCCCAACCATCGCTGCCTTTAGCAAAGATTGGTGACTCCTCCGGGGCGCTGTTCTGAACGATAACAACCGGAATTCCGCTGGCACTGGCCGTATCCATGGCCAGTAGAATATTACTCAGTGACCGTTCTGTCGGTGGATATTCAATGGGTAAACTTCCGATGAAATACTCATTTTGTACATCAATCACGATCAGGGCGCGTTTAGGTGATATTGGCATAATTTAATCCGGTGCGTTATTGAGTGTTTTTATTGTGCAGATCTGCGGAAAGTAAAAAAAGTGGCCTGAAATACCATTAACGAAAGTATCAGGCCAAAACATCATCCAACCTTATAGCCAGAAAATCGCAATTAACGCCCCCACAAAGCGGAGTATGGCCGAAATGCCAAAAGCGCCGGCAGCACCGGTCGCAATATCAATAACTTCGCCGCTGATAAATGAACCAAATACCGCAACGCCTATTGCGCTCCCCACCTGACGCGCCGTATTCAATATTGCCGATGCCGTCGCCGAACGTTGAGGCTCAACGCTCCCTATAATCATCGAAATCAGGGTCGGTGTGCCAATACCTGCGCCAAAGGCAAGTAATAGCAATGCTGGAAGAATCTGCCAGTAGGTGGTTGTGGCATTAATACCGTATAACATCACAAAAGCGAATGCCGACAGCATAAAGCCAACTAATACCGTGACTCTCGGGGTAAATCGCAGAGACAGCCGGGCACTAATTAAATTAGCCAGCATAATGATAGTAAAGGGTAAAAGTGCGAATCCGGCCATTACCGGCGTGTAATCTCTGGCCCGCTGAAAATAAATACTTAGCACAAAGATTGAGCCATAAAATGTCATATTCATGATCCCACCGAGCACAATGGTGGCGGTGAACCTCTTACGGCGAAATAACCCCAAGGGCAGCATCGGCTCGGTTACCAGCATTTCGTTAGCCATAAAGGCAACGACCAATATCGCGGCAAGTGCAAAACTCAATATAACCATTCGGTTATCCCAGCCCAGCGAGCCAGCCTCAATGATTGACCGGGTCAGAAAAAACAACGCCAATACGGCCAGAATCTGACCGGATAGATCGAATCTTCGGGACGACACCTTTACCGTTTCAGAAACATAAGTCCGACAAGCCCACAGCCCGAACAGGCAAATAGGTACATTGACCAGAAAAATAGCCCGCCAGCCAAACCAATCGGTTAGCGCCCCGCCAATAACCGGTCCCATAGCACTGACGACGCCCCCAATAGCGCTCCACCATCCGATAGCATGATGACGGGCATTCGCGTCGCCCGCGCTGGCATGAGAAAGCAATGAAAGTGAAGTGGGAAAGATAAGCGCAGCGCCAATACCTTGTAGTGCTCTGGCAATAACGAGTATCAGTATGTTAGGTGCAAAGGCACAGGCCGCAGAGGCGAAACCAAACAAGATTAATCCATAACAAAATATGCGCCGGCTACCAAAATAATCCCCCAGCGTACCCGCGGTCAGTAAAAAAGAGGCAAAGGTTAACGTATAAGCATTTACTAGCCATTGAAGACCCGCCATATCAGAATCCATACTGATACCGATTTGCGGCATCGCCACATTTACGATGGTGACATCCAGTTGTACAACCACAAAGCCAAAGCTGGTGGCGGCCAATGTCCATAAAGCTCTTGAAGCCTGATTATTACCAGCTTGCGATCGCACGATGTCTTTCATAAGGTCATTCCCCGTCGAAGAACTCTCGACAATAACGTTTCTCTGGCGGTAATTTTGCGGATTAATCGACCAACAAAAAAGTGACCCGAATGACCTTTATAGATAGAATCGGGCCATTAGTCTGATTTAATGGTCTGCGATGGAGATAACAATGGCTGTATGTGAAAAAATCGTCACTATTGCGGTTGCTGCCTATGACGGTATCAATCCGTTTCACCTTTCCATTCCCTCGATGGTATTTGAAAGCAGTCGTGATAAGGATGACGGT
Organism: Budvicia aquatica DSM 5075 = ATCC 35567; assembly: GCF_000427805.1. Taxonomy (GTDB): domain Bacteria; phylum Pseudomonadota; class Gammaproteobacteria; order Enterobacterales; family Enterobacteriaceae; genus Budvicia; species Budvicia aquatica. Next base: position 284,702 of record NZ_ATYS01000005.1, read on the forward strand.
GCACCACGATTAAAGGTGATGATTTGCGGCACCAGAAAAGGGGAAATTAAAACGTCGATGGGATTTAGCATTACCCCGCAACATACCATTGCAGATTTCAGTCAGGCACAGATTGTTATCGTGCCTTCATGGCAAAACGTTGAAGCCGCGGTGCCTCCTCCGCTGATTGAAGCATTAAAGATTGCTCATCAAAGGGGAGCAAAAGTTGTTGGCTTATGTCTGGGTACCTTTGTATTGGCTGAAGCTGGCCTGCTGGATGGAAAACTGGCTACCACACACTGGAAATGGGCCGATACCTTTATTCAACGCTATCCGGCGGTGCGACTTGACGCCGCTCAGCTCTATATCGATCAGGGTGATGTCGTCACCTCCGCCGGCGTTGCCGCAGCCATCGACTGCTGCCTGCACTTACTCAGACAGATCTGCGGGGCTGAAGTCGCCAATCAGGTCGCGCGCAAGATGGTGGTTGCCCCCCATCGGCAGGGCGGGCAGGCACAGTTCATTGATAAACCGCTGCCAGTATCCCGTCAGGACGACCGTTTGTCTCAGTTATTACAATGGATAACCCTGCACCCTGAACTCCCCCACACTATCGATAGCCTGGCAGAAAAGGCCATGATGAGCCGTCGGACGTTTACTCGCCACATCCGCCAAATAACCGGCACAACGGTCATGCAATGGTTACTCGATCAGCGCCTTGCTAAGGCCCGGCGGATGCTGGAATCCGGCAGCCAGCCTGTTGAAACTATCGCCGTGGAGTCCGGTTTTGGCTCCGCCACGTCATTACGTCAGCATTTTGCTAAAACGCTCAATATTTCGCCGTCATTATATCGCAGGCAATTTCGCATTAAGAGCCTATCCCAATAGGCGTCACTGTTGCCCCAGTTTGGGATTGACTCTACGCCAACTTTATCGCTGAACTAACCCATTATTTATGCTTAAAGTTGTGCTACTGTTTTAGATTCAAAACACATATCTCAATCGCAGAGGAAAGGAAATGAAGCCATCGGTCATCGCCTATAAGACACTTCCCGCGGACCTCCATGCCAAGCTGGAGCAGCACTTTACCGTTACCGCCTTTGACAGTATTACCGACCAGAACCGCCCGGCATTTATTAAAGCGCTGGGCGAGGCAGAAGGGATGGTCGGTTCAGGTATCACCGTTGATAAAAACCTGCTAGATAACGGCCCTAAGCTCAAAGCCGTTTCTACTATTTCTGCCGGTTATGACAACTTTGACGTTGATACTTTGACCCAGCGAAAAATTGTGCTGATGCATACCCCCGGCGCCCTGACAGAAACCGTCGCCGATACTATTATGGCTCTGGTTCTTTCCACCGCCCGCCGCATTGTTAACGTCGCTGAGCGGGTGAAGTCCGGAGAATGGACTGGCAGCGTTGATGAAAACTGGTTTGGCAGCGATGTTCACCATAAAACCATGGGAATTGTCGGCATGGGCCGGATTGGTATGGCCCTTGCTCAACGCGCCCATTTCGGCTTTGGCATGGATATTATTTACAATACCCGCAGCCGTAATCCTGACGCTGAACAGCGGTTCAATGCCGTTCACCATGAGTTAGACTCCCTGTTGGCTAAATCAGATTTTGTCTGCCTGATTCTGCCGCTAACAGATCAAACTCACCACCTGATGAACGCACAACGCTTTGCACTGATGAAGCCATCAGCATTCTTTATTAATGCCGGCCGTGGCCCGGTCGTTGATGAGAAAGCGTTAATTGATGCATTACAGCAAAAGAAAATTGCCGGTGCCGGTTTAGACGTGTTTGAACAAGAACCGATTAATATCGGCTCTCCTTTGTTGGCAATGCCTAACGTTGTTGCTATTCCACATATCGGCTCTGCCACGTTTGAAGCTCGCTACGCTATGGCAGAGAGCGCCGTAGATAACTTAATCGCTGCGCTGAGCGGAAATATTAAAGAGAACTGCGTTAACCCTCAGGTTATCAAGTAATAGCGGACTACGGGGGCCCGATTCACGGCTCCCGTTAAATTGAATCTCGGCGTAACCACCTCAAAGGTGAAAAAACAGTAAACGGGAATATGAATATATCCCCGATTTGATTAGCATAATCAAATCAAAGTAAAACCAATATCATTACAATTATTCCAGTCGATAAGCCCTTCACAGAACATCTCTCCGCAAAACAAAAATAAGCCCGTAATTAGCCAAAACCTCCTTTTTATTATCCCGTTGCACCCGCCGCTATCTGTCGGTATCGTTACTCTACATTTCAGCTTAATACATCAATGCGTTAACATGACATTTTCATCTTTTGGCAATAAGTTTACCCAATTCTCCGGTATCACTCAGTTAATGAGCGATTTGAACGATGGGCTTAGAACGCCCGGTGCCATCATGCTTGGCGGCGGAAACCCGGCAAAAATTCCAGCGATGCAGGATTATTTTACTCAGCTCTGTGCTGAGATGCTGGCGCAAGGAAAATTAACCGACGCATTGTGTAATTACGACGGCCCTCAGGGTAAGAACACTTTTTTAACTGCGCTGGCGGAACTGCTAAGTCACGAATTAGGCTGGCCCATTGAAGCTAAAAATATTGCCCTGACCAACGGCAGCCAAAGCGCCTTTTTCTATCTATTTAATCTGTTTGCCGGACACCAGCCGGACGGGCAGGTCAAGAAAGTGCTATTCCCGCTGACGCCGGAATATATTGGCTACGCCGATACCGGGCTGGAAGACGATATGATGGTTTCTTATAAGCCAACTATCGAGCTACTGCCTGACGGCATGTTTAAGTATCACGTCGACTTTGATCATCTGCATATCGGTGATGATATTGGCCTGATCTGCGTTTCCCGCCCGACCAACCCGACCGGTAACGTTTTAACCGATGAAGAAGTGATGCGTTTAGACGCTATCGCTAACCAAAAAGGGATCCCGCTGATTATTGATAATGCCTATGGCGTACCGTTCCCGGGCATTATTTTCAGTCAGGCAACGCCGTTATGGAACCCGAATACTATCCTGTGCATGAGCCTGTCTAAGCTGGGCTTGCCGGGCACCCGCTGCGGGATTGTCATTGCCAACGATGAGACTATTCAGGCATTGAGCAATATGAACGGTATCATTAGTCTGTCTCCGGGCAGCATTGGTCCAGCCATTGCTTTAGAGATGATCCAACGCGGCGATCTGCTTAAACTTTCAGAACAGGTTATTCGGCCGTTCTACCAACAGCGGGTTGAGCAAACGATGGACATTGTCCGTCGCTATATCCCGGTTGAACGCTGCCTTATTCATAAGCCTGAAGGCGCTATTTTCCTTTGGCTATGGTTTAAAGATTTACCCATCAGTTGCCAGACACTGTACCAGCGGCTAAAAGCCCGCGGAGTACTGATGGTTCCGGGGCACTATTTCTTTCCCGGATTGGAGCAAAGCTGGCCCCATACTCAGCAATGTATGCGAATGAATTATGTTCCTGAACCGGAACTGATTGAGCGGGGAATTGCTATTCTGGCTGAAGAGCTAGAGCGGGCACATCGCGAAGGTTAGCCCTGATAGATCCATACTAAAAAGAGGCCGTAGCGATAAAGCTACGGCCTCTTTTTTTAATCATAATCTCGGTTTAAGCGAAATTATGCCTGGTGCTCCAGTACACCGGCATCCGGAGTCTTACCTGAGCCAATCGCAATACGCTGAGGCTGCAGCGCTTCCGGGACATGGCGAACGATATCAATATGCAACAGGCCTAAATCAAACTTAGCGTCTGAAACATGCATATGGTCTGCCAGCGTAAAGCTCAATTCAAACGCCTTACAGGTCAAGCCTTGGTGCAGATACTTCACGTCTTTTTGTACCTGAGTCGGATTACCACGCACGGTAAGACGCGGACCTTCCGTTTCAATTTCCAACTCGTCTTGTTTAAATCCGGCTAAGGCCAGCGTGATCCGATAGTGGTTATCGTCACTTTTTTCAATGTTGTAAGGAGGAAAACCCTGAGGATCAACATTGCCTTGCATTGCATTAGCTAGCTTGTCGAAACCAATCCACTGACGAAATAAAGGTGATAAATCATAGTTACGCATTATATAACTCCTTCTTTGAAGCGAGTGATGTTAGCCCCCATTACGGCAGGCGGTTCTATTACGCTGGCACCAAGCGCCAGCATGACAAAATTATTTAATTTCGATACGGCGCGGTTTGCACTCTTCAGGAATAATCCGTACCAGCTCGATATACAGCAGCCCGTTTTCCAGATGTGCACCTTCTACCTGAATATTTTCAGCCAGTTGGAATTTACGTTCGAAGTTACGCTCAGCGATACCCTGATATAAATAACTTTTCTCTTTTTCCTGGCTTGGTTTTGCGCCACGCACGATCAACAAATTTGGCTGGGATGTAATGTCTAGTTCACTTTCAGCAAATCCGGCAACGGCAATCGCAATGCGATAGTGATGTTCATCCACTAACTCAACATTATAGGGAGGGTAACCTCCATTGCTGTGGCTTTGGCCTGACTCAATGGCATTCAGCATACGATCGAAACCAATGGCTGAACGGTATAACGGGGAAAGATCAAAATTGCGCATTAAACGCCTCCTAAATAATCAGCGAGGTAGGTATAACCCCTAAATCATTCAAGTTGCGGGAAACCTGAAAAATAGAGGGTATAATCGTCTTCCATCATTGGACAGACGCTTTTATGTGAGCTGGCAACCCTTTCGGCGGAACCCTTCACTGCCCACATTAACTAAATGGGCGCTAACTGAAAAATTTCAATAGCAAAATTAAATTTTATGACTAGATTTAGTGAAGAGGCATGAGAATCAAGCAGTAATGATTCTAATTTTTCTGCCCGAGTGCTATAACACTACTCTTCATAGTGAGTAGTCCTTAGGATCTGATTATGTACTTTGTGGGTGACATTCAATGATAAACAGTGTGAGGCGCTCATTACTGCCTCTGTATGCCTGTTCGACGATGTTTACTTTGAGCGGATGTTCTAGCATTATGACGCACGCTGGCCCTTATGAAGGCTACTATCCCGGCGCATCGCGTGATATTGAAATGGCCTCAAACGATGAACATGGCTGGATGATGCGCACCATGTTATTGGTTGATCTCCCCTTCTCCGCCGCCCTGGATACGGTTCTTCTACCTTATGACTACTACCGTTCAACCGACGGACGAAAATCCGCCAGAGAAACGATTGCCGCTTCTGAAAAAGAAAAACAGGCCAAAGGACATATGAACGGTTCCGGCTATACCAAACCAAAAGCCAAAGACAAGGGAAAAAAGTAACCCTCTCTGGCCATTAAATGCCACATAACCAAACACGCCTGTTAGGTGGCCGGCTGGCTTAGTTAAAGGTATCTCGCCTAAAGCACTCTCCCTAAACGGTACCCTGACTCTCTGTGAGATAACAAAAAACCCGCCGAAATCAATTAAGACTGCGACGGGTTAGTCGGTACAGACTGGCTTAGCCAGCGCTAAATATTACTTAGGAATACGCAGAACCTGTCCCGGATAAATCTTGTCCGGATGGCTTAACATTGGCTTATTCGCTTCAAAAATCTTCATATATTGATTGGCATTGCCATATTGGCTTTTAGCAATTCCACTCAGGGTATCCCCTTTTTTCACCGTATAAAAACTGCCTTCTTCTGACGGCTGGCTTACAGCAATATTATCCTGCACTTTACCAATACCGGCTACGTTGCCTAAGACTACTAAAATTTTCTCTTTCAGCTCTTGGTCTACTGCTTCACCACCAACGGTAACCGTACCATCTTCAACCTTAACGTCGACTTTGTCTGCGCCAGGTAAACCGACTTTCTCTAAATGCTGTTTTAACTTAGAACTTTGATCTTCAGGCTTACTGCCCGACACGCTATCCCAAAGTTTTTCGCCCGCGTCTTTAACAAAGCTAAATAACCCCATTGTTCTCTCCAATAACCCTGTGATAGTTAATATGGCTTACGTTGCCGAGCCGTTCAAAACGGTTCAGCAACGCAGCTCCCCCAATAATCATAGTCAATTTATGGGAGAACCTACCAATTTACATGAGTTCACCCTCGGTCTCGGTAACGAATATTTGAGTAAAATCATCAACTTCACGCATATAGGCAATATGCTGACCATCCGGAGAAAACACCACAGCATCAGGCAAGGGTGGGGAAACCGTTTTTTCGGTCAGTCGGCTCACGACACCACTGGCAACATCACATAGCACAACGCTGTTATCCATAATAAAGGTCAGGCTACGGCCATCCGGACTCCAGCTAAACGCCGACTGAACGCCATATTGACCGTTGGTGACTTGAATCAGATCGCCACCTAACGGAGAAACCAGCCAGACCTGAACCACATCAAAGTCATCGTTCATCAAAAATGCAATTTTGCTGCCATCCGGAGAACTACGTATCCAGTGGCGCGGCGAAGTCACCACGCCGGGGTAACGACGATCGCCGGTATACGTCAGGCGGCGCTGTTTTACCCCCGCCGGAGGCGCAGGTAAGCTGGTTTCAGTCCCACTTAGCGGTAATTCGCCTTCCACTGCGTAATCAGCCAGCGACTCCGGTAAGTCAACAATAAACACTTCTGGCAGCATGCTGCCATCTTCTGCTTTGGTATTGCCGATAAACGCCAATGCCCAACGCTGTACTGAACCATCGGCTTTAAGATATCCCTGAGTGCCGACCCAGCCCTCTTCATAAGCTCGGCTTATTTGATCGCTTCCGGCTTCAGGATCAGTCACCGTAGAACTGGCCAAGACGCAAAAATGGCTACCGCCGTATTCTCTTGGATTCTGCGGCTCAACCACAACATTATGCAGAGGGACAGCAACGCCGACATTTCGCTGGTCGAATTCAGCCCCAAGCTGATGCATCAGATGATCGTTATAGGTAAAGCTCAGGCGACTACCGTCAGGGCTAAAAACATGAACGTGAGACCCGCCACGCAATGCGCCGAGGGTAAAAGGTGGGGTAATGTCCATCGCATCCAGCGTCACAGCATGCCGGCGCAGAGGCTCGGTAACAATAACACCGCGTCGATGATGAAAATCGTAATGCCACTGGTCATCAGGATTATCGGGGCTATGAATAAAGGCATAACGCACAGGTTCAACCGGGCTTACCGTAGCCACTCCGACATAAGTATCCTGCGCTGCCTGATAAATAATATCGACTTCGCACGTATCGATATTCACCCGCTCTATGGTTTTACCGGTAAATGATGCACCGCTTGGCCGGACATCATAAATCAACCACTGGCTGTCCGGGGTCCAGACGTTAACGTTAGTTAACTGATGGTTGCGGGGCGTATAGGTAATTTGTTTTTCTGTTTCGCGCATATGATGAGCTCCTACCTTTTCGCCAATACGAATCCTTATGTTGCAAGATAAAAGCCGAACTGTCACTGGAAGGTTATAAAAAAAACTTATTCAATTTTTTCGTCACCAGAAGCGCGGAGTTGATACAAAGGCCAAAAGGCCAGAGTAAGCTCTGGCCTTTGGTATTAATAACTAGCGATCTTCAATTCTCTTCACTTCGCCCACCAACAGAATGTAGGACAGAGCGCCGAGAACAGCGACCGATGAGATATAGACCAGGGAAGGAGCAAACCCGTAATTCTGCGCTAAATAACCCACAATCAAAGGCACAGTAATACCACCCAGACCGCCAACAAAGTTAAACACCCCGCCAGTCAGGCCGATTAAGCGTACCGGTGCCAACGAAGAAACCAGAGACCAGGTAATTGAGGCAAAACCGTTACCAAAGAATGCTAATGCCATCAGTACCATAATCCAGATTGGATCGTTGGTGTAGTTAGCACCCATAATGCAGGATGAAAGCAGCAGACCACAGATAATTGGCGTTTTACGAGCAAAACCTAAAGACTTACCGTTACGCGTCAGCTTATCGGCCAGTTGACCCGATAACAGCACGCCAAAAAACGCGGCCAGAAAAGGAACGGTCGTCATAAAACCGGCAGTCAGCGCTGCAATGCCCTTTTCCTGAGTCAGGTAGTTAGGAAACCAGGTTAAAAAGAACCACAGCATAGACGTAATCGCAAACTGCCCCAGATATACACCGATTAATTTACGGTGAAAAATCAATTTCCAGTCAGACTTGGTAAACTGAACTTTCTCTTTCTTCTCGATAAATGCATCGCCATCAACCATGCCGCCGCCGGACTCAATATATTCCAGTTCCTGCTTATTGATACCTTTGCTTTTTCTTGGATTCTGGTAATTAAAATGCCACACCGCCGCCCAGACAATACCAATAGCGCCGGTAATAAAGAATACCCAGTGCCAGCTTAGTAATTCCTGAATCCAAATCAGCAGCGGCGTTAAGAATGCTAGCCCAACAAACTGTCCGGAGGTATAAAACCCAACGGCTCCGGCCCGTTCTTGCTCAGGGCGCCTGCATTACTTAAACACAAATCTCCAAAACTCAAGTAAACCTAGTTAATACCTGCAATCCAGAAGATATCCATTCTATCTAATTCAACTCAGAACTACCCCAATCAATATGTATATGTGTATAGAA
>NZ_ATYS01000037.1 GCF_000427805.1 Budvicia aquatica DSM 5075 = ATCC 35567
CCACGGTGGCAGAAAAAACGGCAACCGGAGCCTATGTTATTGCCAGCTTTGCGGTGTTGTTTACCATCGGCCGTTTTATCGGTGGCTTTATTAACATTCGTTTAGGCGAACGCAATACGCTAATTCTATTCTCCGCATTATCTCTGGTAACCCTGATTATCAGCCGGATGATGGTATATGAGTGGATCTATGCCTTTATGGCCTTTGGATTTGCGATGTCAGTCCTGTTTCCAACCGCATCAGCTATCGGTACCCGCATGACGGATAAAAGCGGAAGTATGATGGGACTTATCTATGTCGCCTCAGGCCTTGGCGGTGCATTTGCCGGCTGGCTGGTCGGATTACTGTCGGAAACTTACGGAATTGGATTTGGTTTCAATACGCTAATTGGCTTTGTCTGCGTCTTCCTTATTTTGTCCTGGTTTGTGCGGGAAACGCCAGTAACCTCAAAATAGTAGAAGCTTATGAAAGGGAACGGAAAGGGCTTCCGTACCCTTTCTATTCAGAGAGCTTAAATTATGCGGGTAGTTGATCAAAGGGTGCGGAATACTCCACCAGCCCGGAAACGCCAATCAGTGCATCATCAGCCAATGAATAAATCTGAAATGCCGATTCCATTCCCTGCCATTTACAGTGGAGGTTATGTTCAGCAGCGGACTTAAAGCCAAAAGGAGCGTAATAGCCCGGATCGCCCAATACGGCTACTGCACAATAGCTGAACTCATTTAGGGTATCTAACCCTTCATATACCAGCGCTTTTCCAATGCCTTGACCCTGATACTTTTCAGCAACGGCCAGCGGTGCTAAGCCAACCCATTGGCGATCTTCACCGTTAACCATCACCGGACTAAAAGCAGCATAGCCAATAATTCCGCCATGATCGTCAGTTGCTACTACGCCAAGGGTAATAAGCCCGTCTTCTCGCAGTTGCTGAATTAAATCGGCTTCGTCGTTACCGCCAAACACTTTTCTCAGCAGTTTAGCGATACCGGCCGCATCAACGGGTATTTCTACGCGAATTAACACGATGCCGGTGCGTGCGAAGTAGCTTCGCCGCCCTCTTTCAAACCGGCTTCAATAAAATCAGCTAACTGATGTAAACCGATACGTAGCGGGGCTGGCATATTTTCCAGCTCAACCGCATCCATCAGATTTTTAACATACAGCCCCAGTTCCGTATCGCCTTCGATAACTAAACGACGCTGAAAAAACAACGTATCGGGGTCTTGTTTACGGGCCGCAATCAGAATCAGGTCGTTAGCATCTCCGCTAAAGCTGACATCTTCTTGTTGGTTATCACTCACCAGCAGAATGCCTTCCCGTACCGTTACAAACCAGCGCAACGCCAGATCGCGAACTTCTACTTTCAGCCAGCGGCCTTCTAAAAAGTCTAAATCCCCTTCGGCCAGAGCGTGACGAAACTGCCAGCCCAGTAACTGCTGCAGAACCTGCTTTTGCAATGCAAAAGGGGTGAACTTTATTGGCAAGCGTAAAAGGGACGGCCCCTGACGGACTAAACGAGCTCTCAGTTGTTCTAACACTGGCTCTGACTCCTGATGAACAAATATTCTCGCTATTTTGCCACAACAACGCTCAAGATCATCGAGTCAGGTCAAAAAATTATCAATTTGTCGATAGAGGTCACCTGTGGTGGGATAAAGCTGGCATTAAGCGTGATGTGTATGTCATTCAATGTCCGGCCTTTTCGGCCAATCAGCAATAAACTGCCCCAAATCAAAAATCGTTATCAAAAGGTTAATTACAATGAGCCCATGAAACACACGTGCCCTTCATACCAGAGAGTTATTCATGGCTTTACGGTGATAACTCTTTTCTCTTGCAGGAATAATCGATGGAACTGCTTTGCCCGGCCGGAAACTTACCGGCACTAAAAGCCGCGGTAGATAACGGCGCCGATGCGGTATATATCGGCTTTAAAGATGATACTAATGCCCGCCACTTTGCCGGACTCAACTTCACTGACAAAAAGCTGGAAGAAGCGGTCAGCTATGTGCACCGCCATAAGCGAAAATTGCATATAGCAATTAACACCTTTGCTCATCCTGACGGTTACGTTCGTTGGCAACGGGCGGTTGATTTAGCCGCTGATTTAGGGGCTGACGCGCTGATTTTGGCCGATATCGCGATGCTGGAATATGCCTCAGAACGCTATCCCGATCTGGAGCGCCACGTTTCCGTTCAGGCATCGGCCACCAATGAAGAAGCGATTCGTTTTTATCAACGTAACTTTGACGTTTCCCGGGTCGTTTTGCCACGCGTGCTATCCATGCATCAGGTTAAGCAGCTAGCCCGAACCAGTCCGGTACCGCTGGAAGTATTTGCTTTCGGTAGCTTGTGTATCATGGCTGAAGGGCGTTGCTATTTATCCTCTTACTTGACCGGCGAGTCACCCAATACCGTTGGCGCCTGCTCACCGGCGAAATTTGTCCGCTGGCAACAAACGCCAGAGGGGCTGGAGTCTCGCCTGAATGACGTTTTAATCGATCGCTATAAAGAGGGTGAAAACGCTGGCTACCCGACCCTATGCAAAGGTCGGTATCGGGTAGACGGCGAGCTGTATCATGCACTGGAAGAACCCACTAGCCTGAATACGCTGGAGTTATTGCCTGACTTGCTCGCAGCAAATATTGCATCGGTGAAAATTGAAGGCCGCCAGCGGAGTCCGGCCTATGTCAGTCAGGTTGCTAAAGTATGGCGTCAGGCTATTGACCGTTGTCTGGCCGATCCACAAAATTTTGCCGTCGATAAAGCCTGGATGGACACTTTAGGCTCGATGTCTGAAGGAACTCAAACCACCCTTGGCGCTTATCATCGTAAGTGGCAGTAAGCCGGAGAAACTATGAAATATTCACTGGGCCCGCTGCTGTACTATTGGCCAAAAAACGATACCGAAGCTTTTTATCATGCGGCGATGGAAAGCAGCGCAGATATTATCTATCTGGGTGAAGCCGTTTGTAGCAAACGGCGGGAAATGAAGGTTAATGACTGGCTGGAGTTAGCCAGAACGGTGGCACAGTCAGGCAAACAGGTCGTGATATCAACGTTGGCCCTGCTTCAGGCACCATCGGAACTCACCGAACTTAAGCGCTATGTCGAGAATGGCGAGTTTCTGATAGAAGCTAATGACCTGGGGGCGGTAAATATGGCCGCTGAGCGCAATTTACCGTTTGTCGCCGGTCCGGCACTTAACTGTTACAACGCCTATGCGTTGAGATCCCTTTACAAGCAGGGTATGTCGCGCTGGTGTATGCCGGTTGAGCTATCCCGGGACTGGCTGATCAATTTGCTCAAGCAGTGTGAAGAACTCGATATTCGCCATAAATTTGAAGTCGAAATTTTCAGCTATGGCAACTTACCGCTGGCTTACTCGGCCCGCTGCTTTACTGCCCGCTCAGAAGATCGGCCAAAAGATGATTGTGAGACCTGCTGCATTCATTACCCTACCGGACGCAATGTCATTTCTCAGGAGAACCAGCAGGTATTCGTTCTCAACGGTATTCAAACCCAGAGTGGCTATTGCTATAACCTGGGCAATAATTTAACTGAAATGAACGGGCTGGTTGATATCGTTCGGCTATCTCCTCAGGGCCATGAAACTCTCGATTTAGTCACCTCATTCAGGAGTAATGAGCAGGGTCAGGCTCCGCTGTTATTACAAAATCAGGCTGACTGTAACGGCTATTGGAAGCGAGTTGCCGGCCTTGAATTAATTGATAATTAACCCCGCCTGACCAAACCCTCTGGCCCGACTGAATCACAATCAGCCGGGCCTTTATTCTTTTCTATGGCCTTATTTTTATTTTCCCTATCAATTTCTTCATTTTGCGACAGTGTGGTCATTAAATATAAATTAACTGTTTCAAAATAATGAAACGGTCGATTTTTAGCCATTCCCTGCTAAGTTTAAGAGAGCATCAGATTTGATTAATAGCCGGGAGAGCGGGCTAGAAATCATTGATTCCGGCGTAAACATCGTCGAATTCAAATGTAACGGCGTTAATCGGCAAGTGAATTTATCTTAAGCAACAATCTATACCCTAAATATCTGTAACTTGAAGTATCACGGGTATATTCCGGTTATTACCGTACATCAGGGATCATCGCCAAAATCACGGCGACCGTAGTCTATTTATTGCTGCTGGCGCGACAAAGGTCAGTATCGGTTATCAAGGAGGCTGTATGGGTAACCCAACGATTCTTCTTACCGGAGGCACCGGAAAAACCGGCCGTCGAATTGCATCTCAACTCAAGAATGAAGGTCGCCGGGCGCGGATAGCGTCCCGTTCAGGATCCTCAGTTTACGGGCATCCCGGCGTCTGTTTTGATTGGCATAACAAAACTAACCATGCTGATATGCTTGAAGGCATTCAGGCTATCTATTTGGTCGCTCCGTCGAATGAAACCGACACATTAGAGGTTATGCAGCCATTTATCGATCTGGCATTAGATCGGGGAATTCGGCGATTTGTGTTGCTCAGCGCGTCGCTTTTAGAAGAAGGCGGGCCGATGATGGGGGCGGTACACCGCTATTTGAAGCAGCATGCGCCTGAGTGGATCGTTTTACGGCCAACCTGGTTTATGCAAAATTTCTCTGAAGAGTTTCATATGTCGACAATTTTGGATGAAGGCCGAATCTACTCGGCGACTTTTTTTGGTCGCATTCCATTTGTTGATACCTACGATATTGCTACGGTAGCCAATGCGGCACTGACAAATCCGACGCCGCTTAATCGGGATGTGATCATCACCGGCCCGGAATCTCTCTCTTATGCTGAAGTCGCCCAGATTATTGGCGGTGCTATTGGTCACCCGGTTTCACACATCAGGCTCAGCGAAGAGGATTTTTCACGACGATTAATCGATCTGGGCATGAGTGAACCATACGCTAAAACGCTCGCCATGTTAGATACGCTGGTTTCCAGAGGTTGCGAAGATCGCCTGACTTCTGAAGTGAAGGACATTACCGGCAAGCCGCCAAAAAGTCTGGAGACCTTTGCCAAAGAAATGCGCAATATCTGGCTGCCTGACTAACCATGAGTGCGGTGAAATATCGTAGTTCTCATGCTAAAACAGCACCGATAACCAATAAGATTATCGGTGCTGTATTCAAACAAAACCTCAAAAATTACTGCATCAGAACGAGTGAAACTTGCGGACGCTCCTGAACGCGATACAGCGGCAACACCGGTAACACGGTCTCAGCTTTTGCTTTATCCTTGGCTTTCTTTTTAGTGACCGCTTTGGGTTTCGCAGGCAAACTTAAAATACCATTGGCAATAAAGCTACTTTGAGTTTCTGGTTCCAGTGCCGCGATTATCAGGTTAGCCAACGGCTGCTCTAACGGAATATAATAATAGCCCTCAGTCAGCTCCAGCTCTTTATCTGACTGGCTGGTTTTCACGCCGATCATTTGGTTACCCGCCTTACCCACGCTGCCGGTAACATCTTTTTTGTTGGCATCGTTGCGTTCCAGCAGATTGTATTGCTGAGTTTTAATGGTCACTGGCTGGCTTACGGTGTAAACATCAACGCCCAATTCCTGAAGTTTCTTAGCCGCCTTTTTCTCAGTCGGTGCCAGAACATAAGCGTATGGTCGAGACCGCGTGATAACCGGCGCGATACTTAGCGAAGAACGCCAGTCAGTATCAACCTTTTTACCATCGGCCGTTTTAGCATCAATCATCGAAATGGTGTGTTTTTCTATCGTCGCCTTACCCTCAACAACTATCGCCCCTTGTCCCGCCTGTTGGGCGATATCGGCCCGAATCTCTTTCCCCATCGCCGTCAGGTCTTCACTGTTTTTAGCCGCCGTTTTAACCAGTGCCTGCATAGAAATAAGCTGGGTATAAACGCGGCGGGCAAAGTGGGCTTTGCCCAACCCTACGCCGCGGGTTTCCAATAAAAAAGAGACCGAATTACGTAAACCGGCAATATTTCGGAAGGTATCAGCACCAATGCCCCCCATCGATAAGGTTTTATCTTTCATATCATTCTTATCGGTCGTGAAGTACCAGCTATTGCTCAAACCACTGGTTTCCAAGGTCGTGATAATGCTGTCGCGAAACGGTTTATCGCTCATTTTAGTTAAGCGTGCCGGCAAATTGACCGTGGTGGCGTATTGCAGCATGGCATCATAGCGCTGTAGCGCACCAAACTTCTCAACCCAACGGCCAGCAACGCTGTACTCGTGACTATCCAGAACGACATCCGGTTGATATTGGTTGAGTACGCCGGCAATCGCACGGCTTTCAGGCGTACTTAACAGTAAGTGGTCGCGGTTTAAATTAATGCCGTTAGCCAAGTCTCGGGTGAAATTTTCAGCCCCATCAGGGTTGGCCCGTGGAATAATCAGCACATTGACCCGTGACAGCACGTTACCCTCTTTACCATCAGCTAAACTTTTAGCATAGGCCAGAGCAGCTTCGCCGGATGCGGGTTCATTGCCGTGTTGCAAAGCGATAATCAGCACCGTTGGTTTAGTATTTTTCAACAATACTGCCGAGGCGGGGCTGTGGGAGTCAGAAAACACCAGCAGTGGAATATCACGCCCCTGCTGTGACTGGCCAATAATACGAACTTGTAATGAAGGGGATTTTTTACTCAGTTCATCAATGAAAGTTTCCATCTCTTTTTGAGAGGTGAAATCAGTTTTATCCTTTACCAGCGCCGGAGTGCCCATATCAACATTAGGTACCGGGAACTGTTTTACGATAGCCGGAATTTCTTGATAATTCTTAGCCGGATCGTATTTGGCCAACGCCGTTATCGGTGAAATAAATAAGCTAACCAGGCAGGGAAATAGCAGCGCCGTTGCCGCACGGGACAAACATTTCATTAAATGCACCTCCAAAAAAATACCAACGATAACCTGAAGTTATAATCTGATGTGACAGCTTGGCACATCTTACTCGCCCGATAAGCAAAACGCCGTTTATTATTTACCGCTATCTGTAATTCATTGTGTCAGTCAATATTGATAACCGCCGCGCTGTCAGTTACAGAGACGTAGCCAGATAGCACAGCAGGATAGTCATAAATCAGCAAGACTTCATCTTATCTTCACACTGAGACAGCATCCTTTGGGCTGCTTATTGATTTTTAGTTTCTGCCTCGGGCTATCTTTTTTATTTACAGGACGTTAATCATGCCGACGATTATTACTCATGCCGCAGTCCCTCTCTGTATCGGGCTAGGCCTTGGCAAAAAAACCATACCACCTGCGCTATTATTTGCCGGTATTGTTTTTTCAACCATGCCGGATCTTGACGTTCTATCCTTTAAACTGGGCATTGCCTATGCAAACGCATTTGGCCATCGTGGTTTTACCCATTCATTGCTGTTTGCTTTCTTATTGCCCACCTTGGCCCTGCTCTTTCAGCGTTATTTTAACGTCGGCTATTGGCGCATATGGTGGTTTTTAACCCTATCCCTGCTTTCTCACAGCGTTCTTGATTCTTTAACTACCGGGGGAATGGGGGTTGGTTGGCTCTGGCCTTGGTCTCAGGAGCGATTTTTCGCCCCGGTACAGGTGATCAAAGTCGCCCCTTTCCAATTAAGTCAGTATGTTAAACCGATGGGGATCGCCGTGATTAAATCAGAGCTATTGTGGGTTTGGTTGCCGGGAATTACGCTAATGCTTGGCTTAATAACCGCAAGGATAGTCAAGCGTCAAACTGCCTGATAGCAGAAAACTAAGGGATTCGGATCGACGTTGGCAAGCGATAGTTCGGCTCCAGACACAACAATTTTTTGCTTCATAGCGCTATGCACATCCATATCACCATTCTTTTGCTATACCTTAATATAAGAACCCTTAATTTACGGTTCTTATCGAGGTGGCCTATGAATGAATTTGTCGTTACCCGGACCCATTCAGGCATATTAGTTGTCCACTGCTGCCAGTGCGCTCAGTATGAACATATTGAAGAAAACTTTCAGATAGCAGTCAATAAATATGGTTTTCTGATTAAGCGCGATGAGCAGATTGATGGCTATGAGTGGGAGCGCCGCATTTTAGAACTGCAGCCTTTACAGGCTGTGGCGCCTTTGCTCAATGCTATTCATGCCATTATGCACAGTCATCCCGAAACTAAGCATGAGTGTGACTATTATTACAAGGTGTGAATGATTACGCGGCATCAATATCTGGCCTTCCCGTTTCGGCGCTCTCAGCCGGTGGGTTTAAGGCCAGATAAAAAGAGTATTTGGTCCATTCTCCGTTGGCTATCTGTCAAATGTTAATAAAATACTTCATTTACCTGCTTCTAAAAAGTTTTCACTATTTTTGATAAAAAATATGCTCTAACCTCGGGTTTAATAGAGCATTATTTCTGTTTTCTCTAGTTTATATGCATCATCCTCTTAAAGTTACGCCAAGAGATCACATTATTCACTGACAATAAATTAATGTTATTTACATATTTGTAACTTTTACATAAAATTGCCCCCACACGTAATATAACAAAGCGCTTTTGTACTTTGTCATGAGGTTGTTCAATGAGTCTCAAACAATACAATAAGTTTTCTAAGCTGCTCATTCTGGCTATCGTTGGGTTGCTACTCAGCGGTTGTGATATGGCGCTGATGAATCCTAAAGGGCAGATCGGGATGGAACAAAGAACCCTGATATTAACTGCCACCTTTCTCATGCTGATTGTCGTTATCCCCGTCATCTTCATGACTTTCTATTTTGCATGGAAGTATCGAGAATCAAACAAAAACGCAAAATATACACCGAACTGGGCTCACTCAAATAAAATTGAGATGGTCGTTTGGGGTATTCCCTGCATCATCATTATTATTTTAGGCGTCTTGACCTGGAAAAGTACTCAGGAACTCGACCCTCGCCAGCCAATCCAGAGTGATGCTAAAACCATAACGGTTGAAGCCATCGCCATGAACTGGAAATGGCTGTTTATTTATCCGGAGCTTGGTATTGCCACGGTTAACGAAATCTCTTTCCCAGAGAACGTACCGGTCAAATTCAAAGTGACCTCCGATGATGTAATGAACTCCTTCTTTATCCCTCGCCTCGGTAGCCAGATTTATGCGATGGCCGGAATGCAAAATATCGTTCACTTAATTGCGAATGAGAAAGGCGTTTATCCGGGCATGTCGGCTAACTATAGCGGAGCCGGATTCTCAGGCATGAAATTCAACGCCATTGTCACTTCTCAGGAAGACTTTGAGAAATGGGTTGAGAAAGTAAGACAGTCTCCCGATCAACTTCAGTGGGAAGATTACAAACAGTTGGCTAAGCCGAGTGAGAATAATCCGGTTCAATTCTTTTCGACTGTTAAACCTGGCCTGTACCTCGAGATCATTAATCAATATATGGGTATGGATATGAGCAAGCACTCACATTCTGGAGCCGAGGAATAAATAATGTTAGGAAAATTAACACTTGAGGCGATTCCTTACCACGAACCTATTATTATGGGTGCGGTAGGGATGATCGTCATTGGCGGCATCGCCGTTCTTGCTCTGCTTACTTATTTTGGTAAATGGAAATGGCTTTGGAATGAATGGCTAACCAGCGTTGACCATAAAAAAATCGGTGTAATGTATATTCTGGTTGCCATCGTGATGTTACTGCGCGGCTTTGCTGACGCACTGATGATGCGTACTCAACTGGCAATATCTTCGGTTACCGATGGCGGTGAGGGGTTCCTACCACCTCACCACTACGACCAGATATTTACCGCTCACGGCGTAATCATGATTTTCTTCATGGCGATGCCGTTTGTTATTGGTTTAATGAATATCGTGGTTCCGTTGCAAATCGGTGCCCGTGACGTCGCCTTCCCATTCCTGAACTCCCTAAGCTTCTGGCTATTTGTTGCCGGTGTGGTGCTGATTAATATCTCGCTGGGCGTTGGTGAATTTGCTCAAACCGGTTGGCTGGCTTATCCGCCGCTCTCACTTAAACCGGGGGTCGGGGTCGATTATTGGATATGGAGTCTACAGATATCCGGGGTCGGTACGCTGCTCACCGGGGTAAACTTCTTCGCCACCATACTGAAAATGCGCGCACCGGGCATGACCATGATGAAAATGCCGGTCTTTACCTGGACCGCGCTGTGCGCCAACATCCTGATTATTGCTGCGTTCCCAATTTTAACCGCAACGATAGCCATGTTGACCCTTGACCGTTATCTGGGCTTCCATTTCTTTACCAACGATCTCGGTGGTAATCAGATGATGTACGTCAACCTGATTTGGGCTTGGGGTCATCCGGAAGTTTATATTCTTATTCTGCCCTGCTTTGGTATTTTCTCTGAGGTGGTGGCAACGTTCAGTAAGAAGCGGTTATTTGGCTATACCTCACTGGTATGGGCAACCGTAGCAATTACTATCTTGTCGTTTATCGTTTGGCTGCACCACTTCTTCACCATGGGCGCTGGCGCTAACGTTAACGCCTTCTTCGGTATAGCCACCATGATTATCTCGATACCGACAGGTGTGAAGATTTTCAACTGGTTGTTTACCATTTATCAGGGCCGTTTAAAGTTCTCAACGCCAATTTTATGGACGCTGGGCTTCTTAATCACATTCACCATTGGTGGTATGACTGGCGTACTGTTAGCCGTTCCGGGTGCCAACTACGTTATCCATAACAGTATGTTCCTGATCGCTCACTTCCATAACGTGATTATCGGCGGTGTGGTATTCGGCTGTCTGGCTGGCTTCAACTTCTGGTTCCCGAAAGCCTTCGGCTTCAAGCTGAATGAAACATTAGGTAAGTGTTCATTCTGGTTCTGGATTGTCGGCTTCTTCGTTGCCTTTATGCCACTGTACATTCTTGGCTTTATGGGTGCGACCCGTCGTCTGAATACCGTTAGCGGCGAGTGGAGCGGTTTATTACTGCTTGCGGCCGGTGGCGCTGTACTGATTATGATCGGTATCGCCTTCCAGATTCTGCAAATCATTGTCAGTATCAAAGATCGCAAAAAGAATATGGATGTAACCGGTGACCCGTGGGGTGGACGTACTCTTGAGTGGGCAACCTCATCACCAGCCCCGTTCTATAACTTTGCGATTACTCCGCACATTAAAGATATCGACCCGTTCTGGGATGAGAAAGAAGCAGGCACAGCCTATCAGCGCCCGGCGAAATATGAACCTATTCATATGCCAAAAAATACCGGCGCCGGCATTATTATCTCAGCCTTCAGCGTAGTCTTTGGCTTTGCCATGATCTGGCATATTTGGTGGATGGCGATTGTTGGACTGATCGGCATGGCCGTAACTTATATTGCCCATACCTTCAATGACGACACTGACTACTATGTCACGGTAGAAGAGATCGAGAAAATAGAAAATCAGCGTTTTGAACAATTAAGTAAGGCAGGGGTAAATCATGTCAACTGATACCTTGGTCAACCCGAATGCTCATGCCCACGGGCACGAGCACCACGATCACGACCATGAGACGAGTTCCAAAACCGTATTCGGTTTCTGGATCTACCTGATGAGCGACTGTATTTTGTTTGCCGCGGTATTCGCAACTTATGCGGTGCTGGCAAATAACATTGCTGACGGCCCTTCCGGTAAGGATATTTTTGAACTGCCTTACGTACTTGGCGAGACGGCCCTGCTGTTACTGAGTAGCTTTACCTACGGTATGGCAATTATCTCAATGTACAAAGGCCATAAAAGCCATGTTATCGGTTGGTTAGCCATTACTTTCCTGTTCGGTCTTGGCTTTATCGGTATGGAGATTAATGAATTCCATATTTTACTGAGCGAGGGCTATGGCCCTTCAACCAGTGGATTCTTATCGGGATTCTTTACCTTAGTAGGTACTCACGGACTGCACGTCACCTTAGGTTTAATCTGGATGGCAGTAATGATGATCCAGGTTTCTCAAAAAGGGTTAACGCCTAAAAATAACACCCGACTGATGTGCCTGAGCCTATTCTGGCACTTCCTGGATGTTATCTGGATTTGTGTGTTCACCGTAGTCTATCTGCTGGGAGTGATCTAAATGAAAAATACAGTTGTAGACTCTTCCGGAGCAAGCCACGGCAGCGTTAAGTCATATCTTATTGGCTTCGTGCTCTCGGTTATTTTAACGGCGATTCCTTTCTGGATGGTCATGACAAAATCAGCAAGCCCGAGCACGTTAGTGGTGGCGGTTGCGCTGTTTGCCGTGGTCCAGATTGTTGTTCATTTAATCTATTTCCTGCACATGAATACAAAATCAGAGGGGGGATGGAATTTTATCGCCCTAGTCTTTACCGGATTGATTATCGCTATCGTTGTTGTGGGTTCACTATGGATAATGTACAACCTTAATATCAACATGATGGTTCACTAAGAGCTAATCTGATGATTAAGAAATATCTGTTAGTCACTAAACCGGGCATCATTTTTGGCAATATGGTCTCCGTCATCGGTGGTTTCCTCCTCGCGTCCCAAGGGCGCGTGGACTTCGTGTTACTGTTTGCTACCATCATCGGCGTATCTTTAGTTGTGGCCTCCGGCTGTGTGTTTAACAACTATATCGACAGAGACATCGATTGCATGATGGAAAGAACCAAGAATCGAGTTCTGGTTAAAGGACTCATTTCTCCGGTGAATACCATCCTGTATGCCTGTCTGCTGGGCGTGGCTGGCTTTGGGTTACTCTACTTTTATACCAATATGCTGGCCGTGCTGTTTGCCGTGCTGGGGTTTGTTATTTACGTCGGGCTATATAGCCTGTATTTAAAACGCAAATCAGTATACGGAACCCTAATCGGTAGCTTGTCCGGTGCAGCGCCGCCGGTCATCGGTTATTGTGCCGTAAGCAATCAGTTTGATGCCGGTGCCTTGATCCTGTTAGTGATCTTTAGCCTGTGGCAAATGCCTCACTCTTATGCGATCGCTATCTTTCGCTACAAAGACTATCTGGCGGCCTCGATACCGGTGCTTCCGGTTAAACGAGGTATTCCGGTCACTAAGCACCACATTACTCTGTATATCATCGCATTTATCGTTGCGACACTGATGCTGACGATCAGTGGATATGCAGGTTACAGTTATCTGGTCGTGGCTGCGGTTGTCGGTATCGGCTGGTTAGTTATGGCATTAAGCGGATATACCACAACGGACAATCGGATTTGGGCAAGAAAGCTATTTATCTTCTCCATTATCGCGATTACCACGTTAAGTATTATGATGTCAGTAGATTATTCACAGGCAACCATCTCGGAATCATTAATGACCTTAGTCTGGTAACTGTTGAGCTTTGCCCGGTGGCCATATAAACGCTATATGGCCACCGGTTTACTGAATTAACTTAATCATTCCCCCCGCCTTTTAGCCATAATGGACACCCTGCGCATTATCCTTTCCATCTAAATACTCACTTATTTACATCAGATAAAGATACAATGTCGGGTAATGAATAGTTT
This sequence comes from Budvicia aquatica DSM 5075 = ATCC 35567, assembly GCF_000427805.1. Taxonomy (GTDB): domain Bacteria; phylum Pseudomonadota; class Gammaproteobacteria; order Enterobacterales; family Enterobacteriaceae; genus Budvicia; species Budvicia aquatica. The sequence goes on from NZ_ATYS01000037.1 coordinate 13,419, forward strand.
CCCCGCTCATCTCGTTCCGGGCAACAGTACAGGGGTCGAACTCTTTAGTGACTTAAGGCTATTTGAGGTGATATGAACGATTATAAGATGGTCCCCGAAGAACGCCGTGCGACATGGGGGCTAGGCCTGGTTTTCTCGCTGCGCATGCTTGGCATGTTTATGGTACTTCCGGTGTTAACCACCTACGGAATGGCTCTTTCCGGTGCAACCAAGCCGCTCATCGGCATTGCTATTGGCATCTACGGTCTGACCCAGGCTATTTTTCAGATTCCCTTTGGGCTAATTTCCGATCGCGTTGGTCGTAAGCCTCTGATTGTTGGTGGCCTGCTGGTATTCGCTATCGGCAGTATTGTTGCCGCCACCAGCGACTCAATCTGGGGAATTATTCTCGGACGCGCACTGCAAGGCTCAGGGGCGATTGCTGCCGCAGTAATGGCCCTATTGTCAGATCTCACCAGAGAACAGAACCGAACTAAAGCCATGGCGTTTATCGGGGTGAGTTTTGGCATTACCTTTGCCGTTGCCATGGTGCTGGGCCCGATTATTACCCATGCCTTTGGCCTGAGCGCGCTGTTTTGGGGCATCGCCGCACTGGCAATTGTCGGCATTATTATTACGCTGACCGTAATACCCAATCCTTCCAGCCATATGCTTAACCGTGAATCAGGCATCGTTAAAGGCAGCTTCGGGAAGGTATTAAATAACAGCCGGCTGTTAAAGCTGAATTTTGGCATTCTGTGTCTGCATACATTACTGATGGCGACCTTTTTGGCATTGCCGGTTGCCATGGAAAATGCCGGGTTCCCGCCGGCAGAGCATTGGAAGGTCTATCTGGTTACCATGCTGGTTTCTTTTATTGCAGTTGTGCCCTTCATCATAATTGCTGAAAAAAAACGCAAAATGAAGCAGGTATTTGTCATCTGTGTCGCATTGCTTTTTATATCAGAGACTATACTTTGGTCCAGCGGACAACGCTTGTGGATCATATTCGCCGGCGTTCAGCTATTTTTTATCGCTTTCAACATAATGGAAGCCATTTTACCTTCGCTTATCAGTAAAGAATCGCCTGCCGGTTACAAAGGGACTGCAATGGGCGTCTATTCCACCAGCCAGTTTATCGGCGTTGCTCTCGGTGGAAGTTTAGGAGGATGGCTATTTGGTATCAACGGCGTTAACACCGTTTTTATCGGCGGCATCATTCTTTGTGCACTGTGGTTTGCCGTGAGTATCACGATGAAACAGCCGGCCTACGTCAGTAGCTTACGCATTGAGTTACCCGAGTCTGCACTGGAAGATAATTTACTGGAGAGTTACCTGAAAATGAGTGCCGGAGTTAATGAAGTGGTTATCGTCCCGACAGAGCGCTCAGCCTATATCAAAATAGATTCAGGAAAAACAAGTCGTGCCAAGTTAGAACAGCTAATCAGCTCGTATCAGTCCCAGCCGGCATAATCCGACTGGAATAAACCCAAAATAATTCGAGTTGCTTGTAGGCGCAAGTCCAAGAGTCACCTGGAGCATAGCTGACTATGTGACTGGTGCGAGTGGACGCAGTCAACACCCAAGCAACTTGAAATATGACGGGTATAAACTATTTTATTAATAGCGATCGCGGAGATTACCAATATGTCTGATTCTTCTACCGTACCTCTATCCGTCCTTGACCTATCACCGATTACCCAGGGCAGTACCATTCCTCAGGCTTTTAATCGTTCACGTGAACTTGCTATTCAGGCTGAAAAGCTAGGCTACCATCGTTATTGGATGGCTGAACACCATAATATGACCGGCATCGGCAGCGCCGCGACCTCCGTTTTACTCGGCTATATTGCCGGAGCAACGTCAACAATCCGAGTCGGTTCCGGTGGCGTAATGTTACCAAACCATGCGCCATTAGTGATTGCAGAGCAATTTGGTACGCTTGAGTCGTTATATCCGGGCCGTATCGATTTAGGTTTAGGCCGAGCCCCCGGAACCGATCAGGTTACCGCTCAGGCGCTAAGACGAAGCAAAAATGGCGCAGCAGAGCACTTCCCTGACGATGTGCTAGAGCTACAAAGCTATTTTGACGATGCTCTGCCACATCAGCAGGTTAAAGCCGTTCCCGGCCAAGGGCTTCGCGTACCTATTTGGCTTCTCGGTTCAAGCCTCTACAGCGCGCAGTTAGCTGCTAAGCTCGGATTACCCTTTGCTTTTGCCTCACACTTTGCGCCGGATATGCTGCTTCAGGCTTTAGCGTTGTATCGCGAAAACTTTAAACCGTCGGCTGCGCTGGCTAAACCCTATGCCATGGTCTGTATAAACGTTGTTGCCGCGGACACGACCCACGAAGCTAAATTTATTTTCACCTCGCTACAGCAGCAGTTTATTCATCTGCTGCGCGGTACCCCGGGTCCGTTACCGCGCCCGGTAGAAGATATTTCATCGGTGGTTGCCCGCCACGAGCTTTACAGCGCAGACCATACGCTGAGCCTGTCCGTAGTGGGTGATAAAGAAACGGTTCGTACAGGTTTGCAGAATCTACTGAAAGAAACTCAGGCTGATGAACTGATGATTAACGGCCAGATTTACGACCATCAGGCCCGTATGCACTCATTTAAGATTATTTCAGAAATCGGCCCTGACCTGACCAGATAATGGATGACGTGGTGAATAATGAAGATTGTAATATTAGATGGTGAAACGCTAAATCCCGGAGATATCTCTTGGCACGTTTTCAATAAGCTCGGTGATGTCGCAGTGTATGACCGTACACCAGAGAAACTCATCGTCCAGCGAATTGGCGATGCTGAAGCGGTTTTCACCAATAAAACGCCAATATCGGCCCAGACAATTGAGCAATGTCCGTCAGTTAAATTTATTGGCGTGCTGGCAACCGGCTATAACGTGGTAGATATAAAAGCGGCACATAAGCAATCTATCGTGGTGTGCAACGTTCCCAGCTACGGCACGATGGCCGTTGCTCAATATGCCACCGGACTGCTGCTGGAACTTTGCCACCATATCGGAGAACACAGCAGCGACGTTCGATCCGGTGGCTGGTGTGGCAGGCTTGATTTCTGCTACTGGCACTCGCCGCTGATCGAGCTTATGGGCAAGAAGCTAGGGTTAATTGGCTACGGCCGGATTGGCTCAGCCTTTGCCAAAATCGCCCAGGCGCTGGGAATGGAAGTGCTGGTTTATACTCCGAGCGGTAAAAGCGCTGAGGCACATTCCGACGTCAAATTTACCAGCCTTGATGAGCTATTAGCTGAGTCTGATGTTATCAGCCTGCACTGCCCGCTGACGATTGATAACGCAGGGCTCATTAACCGTCAATCCATTGCCAAAATGAAAGACGGAGCCATGCTGATCAACACCGCTCGCGGCGGACTGATTGTCGAACACGAACTGGCTGAAGCATTAAACACCGGGAAACTCTCCGGCGCAGCGCTCGATGTATTAGCAGCAGAGCCTCCGCCAAACAACAACCCGCTGCTTAATGCCCGCAACTGTATTATTACACCGCATATCGCATGGGCTCCGAAAGAAGCGCGAATCCGGCTAATGGGGATCGCCGCCGAAAATTTGGAAAAGTTCCTTGCAGGAACCCCACAAAATATCGTCAGCAAGTAAAAAAACGGGCCTTAATGGCCCAATGCTTGTCAGTTAAGGGCCATAACACAGTGGGCAGTCTAGCTACCACCCAACCATCACACTCGCCCCTAAACTATTGCCCTAAGGTCGCCATCCCCGTGAAAACGGGAACGCGAGCCGTAGGCGAAGCAAACATTCGCATAGCCAATGTCCCACAGGGTAAGCGAAGCGAATCATCCTATCCTTAACCGAGCGCTAATTGGTGAGTAAAACCTGGATCCCCGTTTTCACGGGGATGACGAGGGAGGGGCTTGTGTATAAGAGGCTGGTTGAACAAAACGGGCCAGCTCTTAGGCTAAGTACCAGTTGGTTAGCTACACCTGAATCCCGGCTTTCGCCGGGATGACGAGGGAGAGGCTTGTATATAAGAGGCTGGTTGAAAAAAGGAGCCAGCTCTTAGGCTAAGTGCCGGTTGGTTAGCTACACCTGAACCCCGGCTTTCGCCGGGATGACCAGGGAGGGGCTTGTGTATAAGAGGCTGGTTGAAAAAAGGGGCCAGCTCTTAGGCTAAGAGCCAGCTGGTTAGCTAAAATTTGTGTCCCGACTTTCACCGGGATGACAATATTAGCTCTCACTACTTACGGATCAAATAACGAATCGTCGGTCCGTCCTGTTGAATATCGAGCACTTCATAGCCATGATTTTTAGCATCAAGAGGGATGTTATTGATCGACTGTGGGCAATCGCTCACCACCTCCAGTATTTCACCTGATTTAAGCTGTGGCATAGCTTCAAGCGTGGCAACTGCAGGATATGGACAAGGTTCACCCACCATATCTAAACGATAATCCGGAACGATATTCTTAACATCGACATCATTTATATTGGCGGTCATACAGACTCCTTACTTGCCTGAAGAGATAGCGACTGAGTAGCATTTTTTCTGGCGAAGAAGCGTTTTTCCCACCACAGCATAGAGGCAAAAGCTAAGCCTAATAGCAGATAAGTCACCAGTAATCCGCCATATGGGCCGAAGGTATCCAGCAAGTTAACTTTGTCATAATTAGTGGCTAATGCCGGTGCCAGATCGTCCCAATAATAGGCCAGAACGGTGGCACCAATAATATTACCGATACCAACCCACCAGTAGTGAATCTGTCCTTCTACCGCACGATACATCCAGCCCGTTTCACAACCGCCGGCCAGAACAATACCAAAACCAAAGAGTAAGCCTCCCAGTACCGCATTCGGGCCCGCCCATAAAATCTTAGGTTGAGCGCCCATTTGTACATAGCTAAAAATACCGATGGCACTAACGGCCATACCAATAATTATCGCTTTAGCCATATGCGTTCGGCCGGTGATCCACAGATCGCGGAAAGCAGAGGTAAAACAGATTTGCGCTCGTTCAATCAGTAAGCCAAATCCCAGGCCAAACAGCATTGCCAGCCCGAGTTTAGGACTGTCGGTGACCTTAACCATTCCCCAAATAACAATGGCAAAAAATATCACCATACCGATTCTAAAGCGGCGGCGAGCTTGCTCTGGCTTTTGAGTCAGCGGTGAAGCCGCGCTGACTTTTTGCAGTTTGACCGGAATGCGAAACATCGGTAGCAGAGTAAAGCGCGCACCAAAATATGAACCGACGGCGGTTGCCAACGCAAAAAACCATGCGTGCAGAGAGAACTGAGGAATACCGGTGAAGAACGCAGCTAGGTTACACCCCATCGCCAGACGAGCGCCAAAGCCGGCGATAATGCCACCAAGCAGAGCCTGAAAAATTCGGACTTTATGCTGTGGTAAGCGTAGCTTAATATTATTAGCCCACAGAGCGGCGGCAATACAACCACCAAACATACCAATAATCATCATGCCATCGATGCGGTCCAGCGGAGTACCTTCAAAACCAATGGTTTTAAAATATCCCCATTCATGAGGATTGGCACCAAACAACTCCGCAATATGTCCGCCCCAGCGGGTAAACTCGCCGGTCACGGCCCAAAAAGTGCCGGTTAGTCCAAAGTAGTAAGTTGAAAGTATTCCGGCTGCGATAACCGCAGGAAGGGGTGCCCAGAACCTTATCAGGTATTGGGTTTTAAAATCTTGCCAACGCATAGATCTCTTATCCTTGAAAAAATTATTTAATTCAATAATTGTTCTCAATAGTGATAAGCCAATCTTAATCAGGAACAGTATCAGAACTTGCCAGCCATAGGGCGACAAACAAGATAAGAATTGACGTATTGCAGTATTAAGTAACTAAGCCAACTTCAGTAAATAAAGCCGCGATAGTTTACCCAAAAATGTGTCTGAATACAGTGATACTTTTGGGGTATATCTATATAACAGCAATAAAAAAACGACCTGGAGGTCGTTTTTTTATTGGTTCTTGAAACTGATTACTTAAGCAGTTCAACCACTTTATCAGAGAAATAATCCACTGACAGAGTGTAGTCTTGCCCCATAATCTGGCCACGGCCATACCAGTTAATACCACCGAGTTGCAGGCTTAATCCCTGTACATCAAAATGGAACAAGTAGCCGGTAGAACTGTTAAAGGTGAACTGATTATTTTGCATCTGCAGCAAATTAAATTGCAGGCCAGCCTGATAATGAATCTGTACGCGCTCAAGATAAACCGGTGCAAGCACGCCAAATAAACGAATAACTTCGGCACGATAACCGTCAACCGTTAAGCCTTCTGGTAATACACGAGCAATAAGGGCAAAAATATCCGCATTAGCCAGAGAAATTGCTAACTTAGTGGTTAATGAAGTCGTCAGCTTTTCCTGATTTACCTGAAACTCCGGCGCGTCACCCTTAGTTTTGTCTTTGGCATCTTTAGCTAATGGCTCTAAAAACTCACCTAAATTAGGGGCGATCAGAACGGTAGTGGCAATATAAGCAGCACAGGCAACCGCTTGTTCCGGACGACTTTCACCCAAAAACAGAGCAAATTCATTATCAGCGGTAGCCTTGATCTTGTTATCTTTAAGATATTTAGCAATATCAGCTTCAGTTTTCTCACCGCGAACCAGCGCACATAACATATTCATATGCCCGTCATGACGACCACCCTGGAAAACCGGGGCAATAGACATCACAGCACTTTGGATAATAGGTAACGCAGGAATAGGTAAAATGTTCTTTGCAATTTTCATGGGTATTGATCCGTCAGTAGAAAATGTGTTTATGATTCCTTGCTCTATAATCTTTTATCTTTCTTACTAGAAAACTAAATTTCTGAACAAGAAAAAACCATAAAGATGATATGTGCTGCGGGATCATACTTAGTTTAATAAAAAAGCACCAGATGAAGATATCACCTGATGCTTTTTTTTGATTCATGATAATTGTTTAATTTCTTGTCAATCTTAAACTATTGTCAATAACGATAAAGATTAGTCGTTGCTTGGGCGACGACGAGGTGCGCTTTGTGCACCATCACGCCGTGGGCCACGCGGAGCACCATCACGAGGACCGGCGCTACGCTCACGGCCAGGACCTGAAGAACGACGATCTGCACCACCGCCACCAAATGGACGACGATCGCCCGCACCTGCACCAGCGCTATCACGATCGCGACGCGGAGCACCGCTACGACGAGGTTCACCGGCAGGAGCATCACCAATGAGTTGCATATTTAACGGTTTGTTAAGTACACGCGTCTTAGTGAAATGCTGTAGCAGGTCGCCCGGCATGCCTTTAGGCAATTCAATCGTTGAATGGCTGGCATACAGCTTGATGTTACCGATATAACGGCTGCTGATATCACCTTCATTGGCAATAGCACCAACAATATGGCGAACTTCAACGCCATCATCACGGCCAACTTCAATACGGTACATTTCCATCTCGCCAACGTCACGACGTTCACGACGTGGAGCGGCATCACGGCTATCACCGCTACGCTCTGGACGATCGCCACGGCGTTCGCTGCGACGTTCAAAACGCTCACCGCCACGCTCATCACGCTCGCGGAATTCGCGACGCGGACGACGATCGATTGGCGCATCAGGTGGCAGAATCAGAGGACGTTCACCCTGAGCCATTTTCAGCAATGCGGCAGCTAAGGTTTCAATATCTTGCTCTTCAACCGGCTGAAGTTTGGCCAACAGTGCACGATATTGATCTAAATCGCTGCTTTCCAGTTGCTGATTAACGCGGGTAGCAAACTTCTCTAAACGACGTTTGCTCAGCAGTTCACCTGAAGGTAATTCAACCTCAGGAATAGTCAGCTTCATGGTACGTTCAATATTACGCAGTAAACGACGCTCGCGGTTTTCAACAAACAGCAGCGCGCGACCCGCACGACCCGCACGACCGGTACGACCGATACGGTGAACGTATGACTCTGAATCCATCGGGATATCATAGTTAACAACTAAGCTGATACGTTCAACGTCCAGGCCACGAGCAGCAACGTCGGTTGCAATCAGAATGTCTAAACGACCATTCTTCAGGCGTTCTAACGTTTGCTCACGTAATGCCTGATTCATATCGCCGTTAAGTGCTGCGCTGTTATGGCCGCTACGCTCTAGAGCTTCAGCAACTTCTAACGTTGCGTTCTTAGTACGTACGAAAATAATTGCCGCATCAAAATCTTCCGCTTCAAGGAAGCGAATCAACGCTTCATTTTTGCGTACCCCATGAACAGTCCAATAGCTTTGGCTAATATCAGGCGTATTCACAACGCTTGATTGAATACGGACTTCCTGTGGGTTTTTCATAAAACGACGCGTAATGCGACGAATGGCTTCAGGCATAGTTGCCGAGAATAGCGCGGTCTGATGATCGGCCGGAATCTGCGCCATAATGGTTTCTACGTCATCAATAAAGCCCATACGTAACATTTCATCGGCTTCATCAAGAACCAAGCCTTTCAGCTTAGATAAATCTAAAGTACCGCGTTTCAGGTGATCTAACAGACGACCTGGGGTACCAACAACGATTTGTGGTCCCTGACGCAGAGCGCGTAACTGAACGTCATAACGCTGGCCGCCATATAGAGCAACCACACGAACGCCAGACATATTTTTAGCATATTCAGCGCAGGCTTCTGCAACCTGAACGGCTAATTCACGCGTTGGTGCTAATACCAGAACCTGCGGACAGGCCAGATCAGCTTGAATATTGTTAAGAAACGGCAATGCGAATGCCGCGGTTTTACCGCTACCGGTTTGCGCCATGCCTAATACATCGCGACCTTCCAGTAAATGTGGAATACAAGCCGACTGAATCGGGGATGGTTTTTCATAGCCCATATCGGTCAGAGCTTTTAATAAAGGTGCTGAAAGGCCTAAATCAGCAAAAGAGGTTTCAAACTCAGCCATGTACACGTGCCTCACTAAAAATGGCGGCCAGTCTACATACCTTGTCGAGAAAATACTCAGTCATTTTCATTTAAAAGTGTGAACCAGCTCAAATTGGATTAAAAAACGAACAGAGAAACCTACCTTGCCACCAATAAATGCTAGCAAAGCGATTCTTACTCGTTCGTCGAGTCTATTTTTTATCCGATTCTGATAGGTCGTCTTGTTCTAGCCCAGACAGGGCTAATTCCAACAGTGCATAGCGGTGCTCAACAAAGTTATGTACATTGTTAGCAACCGTCAGTTTGAACAGCGCCATAGCGGTGTTCTTGTCCCCCAGACTTAGGTAATGTTTACCTAAATAGAAGTCAGTTTCACTGAGATGCTCAGCGAGCGAAGTGTTATCCGTTGCTTCTACCTGTAATCGTTCAATCAGCGTTTTTTCACTGATTTTACCCAAGTAGAATTCCACTATAGTCCAGCCCCACGCCCCTCTTTCGGCTAGCTCATAACGCTGTTGAAGCGCTTTTTTTGCTTTGCCAGAGTCGATCTCTTTTTCAGCTAAATAAAGCCATAGAGACCGGAAGGGATCGTTAGGGTCGTCACGATAAAACGCCTGCAGATCATCCTGCGCCAAAAAGTAGCGACCGCCATAATACAAGGCAATCCCTCGGTTTAAACGCGCATAGTTATAAGTTGGATCAAGCTCTAATACAGAATCAAACGCATCATAGGCAGCATCAAAGTTGCCACCCTGCGTCAGATATATCCCTAAATAGTTAAATGCTTCTGGAATATCAGGTCGAATCATTAACGCCTGCGAGAAGTCATTACGTGCCAGTGCCCGTAGCCCTAAGCTATCGAACAACACGCCACGCTCATACAACAGCTGCGCTCTTTCATCGTTTGATAATACCTGACTCGCAAGGATCTGTTCCATGCGGGCCAACATCACTTCCTGTTGCAGCGTTGGCTGCAATGGAACTGCCAAAACGCCGTATTTACGCCCTTCAAGGCTGCTACATCCTGTCAACAGAATGGCTGTTGCGACAATGCAGCACCAGCGCAAAATAGGCTTCATTTAAACTCCCAGAGACAAACGTGGGATAGGTATCCTACCATCCGCTTGCTTTTACACAAGAACTCCCTGTCCCAGTCATACAATCAGTGCCTTACCGTTATCAATGAATAAGGCACTGTGTAATCACCTACGGTAAATATAGCTACCGTATATCACTACTACTCTTCTGATGTTACTGGCGCGTCTTGAGACGGCGCAGTCGCTTCTTTAATGCTTAAGCGAATACGGCCCTGACGGTCAACTTCCATCACTTTAACCTGAACTTCTTGACCAAGTTGCAGGTAATCAGACACTTTCTCTACGCGCTTATCAGCGATTTGAGAAATATGTACTAAACCTTCTTTACCACCAACGATAGCAACGAATGCACCAAAGTCAACAATACGGGTAATCTTACCGGTATATACGCGGTTAACTTCAACGTCAGCAGTGATCTCTTCGATACGGCGAATAGCATGTTTCGCTTTCTCACCGTCGGTAGCAGCAATCTTCACTGTACCGTCATCTTCGATTTCAATTGTTGTACCGGTTTCATCAGTCAGCGCACGAATCACTGAGCCACCTTTACCGATCACATCTTTGATTTTCTCAGGATTGATCTTAATGGTGTGGATACGTGGAGCAAATTGAGAAATATCACCGCGTGGAGCGCCAATAGCCTGTTCCATTACGCCAAGGATATGCAAACGCGCACCTTTAGCCTGGCTCAGAGCTGCTTTCATGATTTCGCGGGTGATACCTTCGATTTTGATGTCCATCTGTAACGCAGAGATACCTTCACGGCTTCCGGCTACTTTAAAGTCCATATCGCCTAAGTGATCTTCATCACCTAAGATATCAGACAGAACAACGAAATTATCGCCATCTTTAACCAGACCCATTGCAATACCAGCAACGGCGGCTTTAATTGGTACACCTGCATCCATCAGTGCTAAAGAAGCACCACACACCGAGGCCATAGATGAAGAACCATTGGACTCAGTGATTTCAGATACGATACGAACGGTATACGGGAAGTCAGCTTGGTCAGGCATTACGGCTAATACGCCGCGCTTAGCAAGACGACCGTGGCCGATTTCACGACGCTTAGGTGAACCAACCATACCTGTTTCACCAACAGAGTACGGAGGGAAGTTATAATGGAACAGGAAGCTGTCAGTACGCTCGCCGGTTAACTCATCAATGTTCTGTGCATCACGGGCAGTACCCAGAGTTGCAGCCACTAATGCCTGAGTTTCACCACGAGTAAACAGTGCTGAACCATGAGTACGTGGTAATACGCCGGTACGAACATCCAGACCGCGAATCATATCTTTTTCGCGACCATCGATGCGTGGCTCACCGCGTAAAACGCGACTACGAACAACGTTCTTCTCAATGCTGCCCAGCATATCTTTAACGTCTGATTCGTCTAAATCTTCGTTTTGAGCTTTCAGCGCTTCAATAACGTCAGACTTAATCACGTCAACCTGAGCGTAGCGCTCTTGCTTATCAGTAATACGGTACGCATCACCTAAACGGCTGCTGGCTAAAGCCTCAACCTGAGCATACAGCTCTTGGTTTACCGCTGGCGCATTCCATTCCCACTTAGGCTTGCCTGCTTCGGCAACCAGTGAGTTAATATTTTCGATAACAACCTGTTGTTGCTCATGACCAAACATCACGGCACCCAACATTTGCTCTTCGCTCAGAAGCCCGGCTTCTGATTCAACCATAAGTACAGCACCTTTAGTACCGGCAACAACCAGATCCAAACGGCTCTCTTTTAGCTCGTCCATGGTTGGGTTCAGTACATATTGGTCATTGATAAAACCAACGCGTGCAGCACCGATAGGTCCGTTGAATGGGATACCTGACAGGCTTAATGCCGCTGAAGTACCGATCATCGCGACGATATCCGGGCTAACCTGTGGGTTAACGGAAACAACGGTAGCAATAACTTGAACTTCGTTCAGGAAGCCTTCTGGGAACAGAGGACGAACCGGACGGTCAATCAGGCGAGCGATTAACGTTTCGCCTTCGCTTGGACGGCCTTCACGGCGGAAGAATCCACCCGGGATACGGCCCGCAGCATAGGTACGTTCTTGATAGTTTACGGTTAGCGGGAAGAATGACTGGCCTTCTTTTGCTTTTTTTGCGCCAACAACGGTAACAAAAACCGCTGTATCATCAACGTTAACCATGACTGCGGCAGTTGCCTGACGTGCCATCATACCTGTTTCTAACGTTACGGTATGTTGACCATATTTAAATTTACGAACAATCGGATTCAGCAAATTATTTTCCTTTCATTTGAATACGCATTTGAATACAGAGCCTGACAAAAGGATTGCCTCTTGTTGGCTAAGATTATATTTGCCCTCAACTGCATCCTCGCGACTAATGAAAATACTAAGTGACTGACATTTATTTATGCCATACACAAAATTGTGTGCTCAATACTTTCATTAGCCGCGCGAATCTCTGCAACAGAAGGACCCAAAAAACTAACGTTCTATCATACTGCTATTAAGCGCTGGATCCTAGAAGAAAGGGGCCATATTCGGCCCCTTTCTCCTGAAACTCATCGACTTAGCGACGCAGACCCAGACTAGCAATTAGTTGAGTATAACGTGCAACGTCTTTACGCTTCAGGTAGTCCAGCAGCTTACGACGCTGAGAAACCATACGCAGCAGACCACGACGACTGTGGTGATCTTTTTTATGCTCAGAGAAGTGGCCTTGCAGGTGGTTAATTTGTGCAGTCAGCAGGGCAACCTGAACTTCTGGTGAACCACTGTCATTTTCGCAACGACCATACTCAGCAACAATCTTAGCTTTTGTTTCAACATTTAGAGACATTGTAGAACTCCAATTTTGGGGATTATAACGAACAAAAAACAGGCGCCGATCTCTAATTCAGCCACCCAATACATAAGCGGACGTATTCTACTCCGCACCCCGTCAGATAGCAAGGTATGCCTTTATTTCCCGTCCAATATATTTAGTCAATATGCAACTAAATAAAGTCGTTATCGGTATAAAATCGCTAACTAATAACCATTAAGTATAGTTTAGAAATATGTTGTCGTGATAAATGAGGAATAAAATCGCTATATCTGCTGTTCATAAGGTGTTCAGGATTGTATCATCACTACTCTTTTATATCAGGCCTGACGCCGGATGCAACACAATACCACACAAATTAAATAGCAAAAAAAATCAAAATCTTTCGCCATTTAAATAGGGATTTGGTTACTCTTAGTTGATTAACCATTAATATGCTTAAGGATAGAAACTCGGCAATGAATTTAGATAAAGAACCCCGTAACCCATACTCACCTCCGGAATCCGGCGTTGACGACGTCATTCAACCGGTCGATAACGGTAATGAAATTTTTATTCCCGGCGCTCAGTCAGTCCCTGCCGGCGAAGGTGTAAACTGGATCGGTCAAGCATGGCATCTAATGAAACCCAAATTTGGCATGTGGATTCTGTTGGGTATCATCGTTTTCCTGATCATGCTGGTGGTACAGGTCATCCCAGTTCTTAATATCGCCACATTGTTTTTAGTACCGATCTTTAACGGCGGCATTATGGCCGTTTGTGAAAAGCAGCGAACTACCGGTATATTCGATCTCGAGTTAATGTTTTCTGGCTTTAAAAAGAATCTTGGTCCGCTAATTGGCGTGGGTGCCATCATGTTCGGCATGATGATGGCCTCTATTATTGTGCTATTTATTTTTGGCGGCAGCGCATTAATAGCCGCTGGAATCGGCAGTAATAGTGAACCCAATATGAGTGCTGCCAGCGCAGGACTGCTGGCTTTCGGCGGGCTAATGATGTTTGTCGTAATGATGGTTGGTTACGCATTAACCTGGTTTGCTCCGGCGCTGATCATGATTCATGATATTCCGTTGGGTAAAGCGGTAAGCATGAGCTTCTCTGCGGTCAAAAAGAATCTTCTTCCCGGCCTGATTTATTTCATTGTGGTGGGCATTATTATGTTTATTGCAATGATACCAATGTTTATTGGCCTTCTTATCGTTATGCCGCTGTTTATGGTGACCTACTACAGCAGCTATCGCAGCCTGTTTATTGCGAATAAATAATTGAGGGCTAGAGCCGGGCAGTTGCCCGGTTCGCTACGTTATGTTAGATACCGTCCGCGATATTACCACGCCAGAACTGATTGAAATCCAGCTACATCCTGCCGGGTTCTTGCCCCGCGCCTTCGCTTTTATGATTGATACCATTCTGCGCTGGCTCATCCTTGCCCTGATTGCTATCCCCAGCCTGTTTATCGGCAAATTTGGCGACGGTATTTTTTTGATATCCCTATTCTTGGTTGAGTGGTTTTATCCCGTCATGTTTGAAGTGCTCAATCGGGGCAGAACGCCGGGCAAACGAGCAATGGGGCTAAAAGTATTACATGATAACGGAACGCCCATTGGCTGGAGTGCTTCGATTATTCGTAACTTTTTGCGTTTTGCCGACTTTTTCCCGCTGTTTTATCTTTTTGGTCTGATTTCTATGCTGATCAATAAAGAGTTCCGCCGGCTGGGTGATATCGTTGCCGGGACCTTAGTGGTGTATAGCGTACCAACATCCTCACTGTTTACCGTTCCGGAAGCCCCGCCCATTAATCCGGACTTTCCGCTATCACGTGAAACACAAAAAATGGTGGTCTCGTTTGCCGAACGAACGCCGGGCTTAACCAAGCCAAGACAAGAAGAGCTGGCCGCATTGCTTCCGGTATTATCGCAATCTATGCAATCAGACCAGCCTCAAGGAGCCGCTCGGTTACTGGGAATCGCTAACTTTTTAATAGGCAGGAAGCCATGAAACAGGAGCGCTTTGAAGCATTACATCATGATGAATGGAATGCTTTTGAAAACTGGTTAGGCCATCGGCTTAAAATAATTAAAAACTATGATGGAAAACCGCCCGTTGCCACCATTGAAGACCACAATATGCCGCACTGTTATCGCAATATTTGCCAACAGTTAGCACTGGCACGAGATCGCGGCTATAGCCTGATATTAATCGAACGGCTACACAATATGGTTCTACAAGGGCATGACATTCTGTATAGCGCAGACAGCGGTATCAGCAAACGAATTTTTCATTATATTGCCGGGGGTTTTGCCGCTGATTTAAGAGAAAATAAACGCTGGGTGATGCTTTCAGCCTTATTGATCCTCGCCCCATGGATAATCATGTTGATTGTGGTCCGAATCTGGCCAGATTTTATTTATATTGTCATGACCCCAGAAGAGGTTCATCAGCTTGATGATATGTATAACAGCACCTATGTTTTAGGGGGTAAGTTAGGGGTATTCAGGGAGTCAGACTCCAACTGGATGATGTTTGGTTTCTATATCTATAACAATATCAGTATCGCTTTCAGAGCCTTTGCCGGTGGACTTTTAGCCGGAATAGGCTCGGTATTCACGCTGGTGTATAACGGCATTTATATGGGCGCCGCCGAAGCCCGCATCGTGAATATTGGCGCAGGCCGAAACTTTTACTCTTTCGTCGTCGGACATAGCGCGTTTGAAATTGGTGGAATTATTATTTCAGGCGCGACGGGGCTAAAGCTGGGCTGGAGCCTGATTGTACCCGGCCGCCTGAGCCGCCCTGACTCGCTAAGAAAGGCTGGCCGTTCAGTGCTCGGGCTAATCTGTGGCAGCGGTATCATGTTACTTATTGCGGCGATGATTGAGGCATTCTGGTCACCCCATAACTTTCCACTGGCGGTGAAACTGTCTGCCGGAGCCTTCTTTTTTATTATTCTGGTGAGCTACTTTATTTTTACGGGGCGACGCCATGCAGCTTGAACGTTTAGCGATAGTTCTGCGCCCCAGACACTCTAATGAAGCCATTGATTTAGGCGTCAGAATTGCCATTAACTGGTTTAAGCCGCTGTATGGTGCCTGGCTCAGTTTCACCCTGCCAATTATCGCCATTTTGTGGCTATTATTAAGCTGGGCAGACGCCAGCCACTTTACAATATTATTCACTATTTGGTGGATGAAACCTTTATACGACCGGATAGCACTATTTGTTATTAGCCGCGCCGTTTTTGGTGACGCGCCAACGGTAGCAAAAAGTCTCAGAGCCATACCCACCCTGTTGACCAAAACCGGCTTATTCCGAGCGCTTACCTGGGCAAGGTTCACCCCTTATCGCTCATTGACAATGCCGGTCGATGTACTTGAAGGAATACGCGGTCGCAGCGCACGACTAAGACGCGGCGCCATCTCAAACTATATTGGTGTGAATGCAGTATTTCTGACGCTGGCAGGCTTTATTATTGAACAGGTATTTCCTATCTGTGCAATGGCCTTTATGGCTATGCTGTCTATTGATGGCAGTATCAGCGCCGACATTATTATCGACATATTAGAGGGTGATATAGACTCTCTATACGCTCTGCCGGTCGGGTTATATATTTTAGGCATGTTGCTGTGGGAACCTATTTATGTCGCTGCCGGATTCTCCCTCTATCTGAAAAGAAGAAGCGATCTTGAAGCCTGGGATATTGAATTACAGTTCCGCAAAATGGAGAAAAAACGGAATAAGACATCCTCTACCCTATTAGGTCTGGCTTTAGTGATATTCGGATTGGGATTGGTTAGCCCGATGACCAGCTATGCCTCCGAAGATAATCAGTCAACCAGAGCACAGGCCATTGAGCAATCACCTCAAACATTAAAAGAGATCCTTCAACAGTCGGAATACGGCGGAAAAATCGTTAAGGAACATCTGAAATTTAATAACGATAAAGAAAAGAAAAAAGACAAAGAAAAGGAAAGCCCGAAAAAACCGCGGCCTAAGCCTGCGGAATATACCAACCAGGGCGCCTTTAGCGGCATCGCAGGCGTGAGCCAAATTATTCTCTGGGTCGGGCTGGCGCTCATTATTGGCACAATAATCTATTTTATCTTAATGCGTTTACCGGTTTTGGAACAGCAAAAGAAAAAGCAGTTCAAACCGCCAGCCGAAATTGCCGGTTTAGATATCCAACCGGAATCTTTACCTCAAAATATTGCTGAAGTTGCTCTGTCTATGATTCGTCAGGGCGATTCACGCGCGGCACTCAGCCTACTGTTTCGCGCCTCCCTGTCGGTTCTCGCCCATAGAGATCGAATAGCCTTTCACTCGTCGGACACAGAACAAGACTGCATCCGCAGAATTAAACGATCTCACCTTCAAAGCGCAGATTTCTTTATTGCCCTGACTCAGCTTTGGCTGGCTCAGGCCTATGCCCATCGCTCACCCAACATCGATAAACTCGAGCGTTTATGTCTGGAATGGCCAACCCACTTCGATCATCAGTCACAGTGGGAGGCGAAATAAGAGTATGAGCAATAACACTAAGATAGCCCTGATAGTCGGCTTAATATTAGCGCTCTGTCTGTCATTAATCCTTTATCAAAAACTCAACTGGGTTGAAGAAACCGTGACGATCCCGCCCAGCGTGAAAGTCGCCAGTAACCCTTATTACACCGCTGAGCAGTTGCTGGTTAAATCTGGCTACAAAGCTGAACGCATCGACGATGCACTAACGCTGGCAAAGTTACCCAAAGAATCGACGCTGATTTTATTTAATAGCGATCTATTGAAAGAGCCGATCCAGAAGATAAAGATCAGAAATTGGGTAAAAGCCGGCGGGCATCTAATACTATCCCCACAGGAAGACGGTGACAGCATCAGGCTGCAAGAGCTATTCGATATTTATATTGATGATGAAGAGAGCGATGACGACGATGAAGAACCATCCGAGCCGTCTAACACCGGCAAAAAAGCCAATGTCGAATCAGATAGCCGTGGATATTTAGCCATCGAATTTGAGCAAGATGACATGCAGGCTGATGTCAATCATACCCTTCGCTTCTACATCGATCGTGACATGACTGACACAATCACCGACCCAAGAGATGATGAAATGGAAATCATCAGCCGGTTTAGGTTTGAGAACGGCTGGGTGACCGTTGTTCCGCTGGAACTGTTTACTAACTCAGCCATTAAAAGATATGACCATGCTAAGCTATGGCTACATATCGCAACCCTACCGGATAGAAAAGATACCATTCATCTTATCCGCTATATTACCTTTCCAAACTTAATTAGCTGGCTAATTGAGCATGCTTTATTCTCGCTCTTAGCATTTGGGTTGTCCGTTTTATTGGTGCTATGGCGCTATATCCCCCGTTTCGGCCCGTTAATCCCTACGCCACCGCCCGTACGCCCGAGCCTGACTGAACATCTGAAGGCCGTTGCTGAATTTCATTTACAAAATCGTGATTATATTCAGCTAATTACACCGTTGAGAGATGAAGTAATCCGATTATTACAGCCGTTGAGAATTCATCATCCCGGCATCGGCAGCGTCCCTCAACTGGTGGCTCACATTACACATTATGATATCGCCTTGGTTAATCAGGCGCTTGAGGCAGAAGTGCAGCAGCTTAGCGAGTTTACTCAGTGTGCTCAAACCCTATGCCTGTTAATAGATCGTTTGAATTCACTGCAAAGCAGTACCAGTAGGAGACTAAATTATGGAATATAGCCCAATGGATTTTTCATCTGCGTCATCAAATACCTCATTACCACTGATACCGGCCACCCCTCAAGAGGCAACGGAGGTGATCCGCAATATCCAGCATCAGATTAGCCGGGTATTTATCGGTCAGGAAAAAGTGGTGGAACAGATACTATGCGCCTTACTGGCGGGGGGTCACGTACTGCTTGAGGGCGTGCCCGGTTTAGGGAAAACGCTGCTGGCTAAATCATTGGCTCAGGCCTGTCATTGCCACTCTTCACGAATTCAATTTACGCCGGACTTAATGCCTGCTGACGTCACCGGTCATATGTTCTATGACATGAAAGCGTCTGAGTTTGTTATTCGCCGCGGCCCTGTATTTACCAATCTAATGTTAGCCGATGAAATTAACCGGGCGCCGGCAAAAACTCAGGCAGCACTGCTTGAAGTGATGCAGGAAGGCCAGGTAACTATTGAAGGCGAAACCTCATTGCTGTCTCCGCCATTCTTAGTGATTGCGACACAAAACCCGATTGAGCAGGACGGAACCTACCCGCTGCCGGAAGCGCAGTTAGACCGTTTCTTACTCCACGTTATCTTTGACTACCCGACAGAAGAAGAAGAACGTGAACTGGTTTCTGCCAGTACTTACGGCCGCACCGGAGATCGTCTGGAAGTCGATAAAATCGAACCGGTCGCCAACCCTGAAATCATCGTCGCCCTGCAAAAAATCACGGCGGAAATCCGGGTCGATGACAGTGTATTAGATTATGCCTTACGCATTGTACGAACAACGCGTAACTGGCCGGGAATTTCTACCGGCGCAGGTCCTCGCGGCGGCATTGCGTTAATTCGAACGGCTAAAGCAAGCGCCCTGCTTGCCGGCCGAGATTTCGTTACCCCTGATGATGTTAAACAGCAGGTAGGACCTACGCTGCGTCACCGAATTACCCTGTCTCCGGAAGCGGAAATTGAAGGTTTAAGCGAAGAGCATATCCTTCACGGCCTGTTGGAAAAAATTGAGGCTCCGCGCAGATGATTCTGCCCTCTAACCGGCTATTAATTATCGCTGGCCTGTGGTTTGTCGGCTCTATTGCCGTGGCGATTTATCCGCAGTTAATGTCAGTCTGGTTGATTATCGGGCTGATTCTACTGCTGATTACGATGGTCGATGCCGCGCGACTTTCTCGCCAACCCATACCAGAAATCGTCCGAACGGTTGGTGGCAGTTTACCTCAGACAGTTTGGTGTGAGGTTAAGCTCTCCGTCACCACGCAGACCCTTTCCGCCCAGAGATTACAGCTAAAAGACAGCCCGCCGGAAAAGTGTGAATATGACGATCGCCTGATTGATATCAATGCATTACCCGACCAAGTTACTCAGGTAACTTATCGTATAAAGCCCCTGATGCGCGGCGATCTCTCCTTTGGAAAAATACATCTGCGGATGATTTCCCGCTGGAAGCTGTGGCTGCGCCAAGAGCAGACCGGCAACGGGCAAAAGATCAGTATCTACCCTAACTTTGCGCCGATCACTCAAATGGCACTACAAACCACGATTACTCAACCGGGTATGGGGTTTCATAAATGCCGCAAGCGCGGGCAGGGAATGGAGTTTGAACAGTTACGGGAATACCGTAGCGGCGATACCTTACGCCAAATAGACTGGAAAGCGACCACCCGTATGAGGAAAATGATCTCTCGGGAATATCAGGATGAACGCAATCAGCGCATTATGATCATGGTTGATTGTGGTCGCCGAATGGGAGCCAGCAATGGTGAACTGACTCACTTTGACCATGCGCTGGATGCAGTCCTGTTATTATCTTACGTCGGCTTACGCTATGGCGACTCCGTGGGGTTAATCACCTTTGGCGGCCCTGAGCGTTATTTACCCCCGGTGCGTTCAATTAATAGCATTAATCGGGTGTTGCATGAGGTGTATGATATTCAGCCGACGTTATCCAGCAGTGACTTCGAACTTGCGGCCCAACAGTTGATTGCCCGTGAACGTAAACGCTCGTTAGTGGTTGTGTTTACTAATCTGCGCGATGAAGATGAACAAAGCCTGCTGGCCTCCGTGCGACTACTGAGTAAGCACCACTTAGTGTTAGTCGCTAGCTTACGTGAGGCTGAGCTGGATGAAGCAGGGTCGATACCAATTACCAATGAGCAAGATGCGGCACTCAGGGCCGCCGCTGCAGGGTATCAGGCTAAACGGCAAGCGGTACTTACCCGGTTACGTAATGCCGGAACCTTATGTTTAGACGTTCAACCCCAACAGTTGGCGGTAGAAAGCGTGAACCGCTATTTGGCGATTAAGGCGGCGGGTAAACTGTAGTTGTTTTAGAGGGGTTTTGGTTTTAGTGACAAAGAAAAAGGCACGGTATTGGTGCCTTTCCGATAAAGATATTATTCAGCGTATTATTCCGGTGGATTCTCAACCACTAAACGACGGGGAGCGACGCGGCCCTGATCGTCTATCTGCCCTACGCCAATAAACTCTCGCTCATCGCCAACCGTAATACGCACCAGGCCACTGGCAGGTGAGCCTGCTGCCTGTACCGGCTGCCCTTGCTTAACATAAACCCCCATAACCGGGAGTAAATTAACCTCTGGGAAATCAGCAACTGCGCTGTCCATGGGTAATAGCAAAGGATCTAACGTCAATGACGGAGACTGCTCGTTAGCTTCGGCGGTAGCAACTATCAGTTGAAGCTGCTCCAGCGTCACCATACGCTCAGTCGGATAGTCAGACACATTCAGGCGCCGCAAATACATAACGTGAGCGCCACATCCTAACAGTTCACCTAAATCGTCAGTAATCGTTCGAATGTAGGTTCCTTTAGAACAATGAACTTCTAACTCCAGCTCATGACCTTCAAGGCGAATAAATTTCAGCTCATGAACGGTAATCGACCGCGACTCTCGGGGAATTTCGATCCCCTGTCTGGCGTACTCATACAGCGGTTTACCCTGATACTTAAGCGCCGAATACATTGACGGAACCTGATCGATAACGCCGCGAAAAGTATCAAGGGCGGCATCAAGCCGATCCTGAGTAAAGTTGATTTCACGCTCAGAGATAATTTCGCCATCGGCATCAGAGGTATTGGTTCTCTGGCCTAATCGGGCAATCACGCGATATCGTTTATCTGCATCTAATAAGAACTGTGAGAACTTAGTGGCTTCACCCAGACAAATTGGCAGCATACCGGTGGCTAAAGGATCCAAAGCGCCGGTGTGGCCAGCTTTGTTGGCATTAAAAATGCGCTTTACCTTTTGCAGGGCATCGTTAGAGCTGATGCCCGTAGGTTTGTCTAACAGCAAGACTCCATGGACATCACGCCCACGACGACGAGGACGCCCCATTATGCTTTGTCCTCATCCTCACCGGCCGCAGTACGGCGTTCATCATCTTGTCTGACTACATTCGTCACTAAGTTAGACATACGCATACCTTCGACTAGTGAATTGTCGTAAGCAAACGTCAGCTCAGGAACAATCCGCAGGCGCATCGCTTTACCTAACAGAGAGCGGATAAAACCGGAGGCATCTTGCAGTGCTTTTAAGCCGCCTTTAACTGACTCTTCATCACCGTCATTTAGAAAGGTAACGAATACTTTGGCATAGGCTAAATCTCGGGAAACTTCGACACCGGAGACAGTGGCCATACCAATACGGGGATCTTTAACTTCACGCTGCAAAATGATAGCAATTTCTTTTTGCATCTCTTGAGCTACGCGCTGAGTACGGCTGAATTCTCTCGCCATGATATATTCTCCAAATAATGAGGGGGGCGTATAAGCCCCCCAAATGGATACTGCTTTAAGCCAAGGGCATTAAGCGATAGTACGTTTAATCTCGATGATTTCAAATACTTCAATAACGTCGCCAACGCGAACATCATTGTAGTTCTTAACACCGATACCACATTCCATACCGTTACGAACTTCGCTAGCGTCATCTTTAAAGCGGCGCAGAGATTCCAGCTCGCCTTCATAGATAACCACGTTATCACGCAGTACACGGATTGGATTATGGCGCTTAACGATACCTTCAGTCACCATACAGCCAGCGATTGAGCCAAATTTCGGTGATTTAAATACGTCACGAACTTCAGCCAGACCGATGATTTGCTGTTTGTACTCAGGTGCCAACATACCGCTCATGGCTTGTTTAACTTCGCCAATCAGATCATAGATGACAGAGTAATAACGCAAATCTAAGCTTTCAGCTTCAACAACTTTACGGGCAGAAGCATCGGCACGTACGTTAAAGCCTAACAGAATCGCATTTGATGCAGCCGCTAATGTGGCATCAGTCTCGGTGATTCCACCAACGCCTGAACCAACAATTTTAACTTTCACTTCATCAGTTGATAATCCAACCAATGCGTCACAGATAGCTTCGCTTGAACCTTGAACGTCTGCTTTCAGTACGATATTCAGTTCTGAAACGTCACCTTCTTCCATGTTAGCAAACATGTTTTCCAGCTTAGACTTCTGCTGACGAGCCAGTTTCACTTCGCGGAATTTACCCTGACGATAAAGTGCAACTTCGCGGGCTTTCTTCTCATCACGAACGACTGTCGCTTCGTCACCGGCAGCTGGTACAGCTGACAGGCCCAGAATTTCAACCGGAATGGACGGACCGGCTTCAGTGATTTCACGACCCACTTCATCACGCATTGCGCGAACGCGGCCATATTCAAAACCACACAGTACGATATCGCCTTTACGTAATGTTCCTTCCTGAACCAGAACCGTTGCCACAGGGCCACGACCTTTATCAAGGAATGATTCAATAACCACGCCGCTTGCCATACCTTCGCGAACCGCTTTCAGCTCCAGAACTTCAGACTGAAGCAGGATAGCGTGAAGCAGCTCATCAATACCGGTACCGACTTTCGCAGAGACAGGGATAAACTGAGTTTCACCGCCCCACTCTTCAGGCAGAACGTTGTATTGCGATAGCTCGTTCTTAACGCGATCCATATCTGCTTCAGGCTTATCGATCTTATTCACTGCCACAACTAAAGGTACTTTAGCCGCTTTAGCATGTTGAATCGCTTCGATAGTCTGTGGCATCACGCCATCGTCCGCAGCAACAACCAGAACAACGATATCCGTTGCCTGAGCACCACGAGCACGCATTGATGTAAATGCGGCGTGTCCCGGGGTATCCAGGAAAGTGATCATGCCGTTTTCAGTTTCAACGTGATAAGCACCGATATGCTGGGTAATACCACCCGCTTCACCGGAAGCCACTTTAGTTGAACGAATATAGTCCAGCAGCGATGTTTTACCATGGTCAACGTGGCCCATGATGGTCACAACTGGTGCACGTGGCTCCAGTGCTGCATCAATGTCACGATCGCTCATCAGCGCTTCTTCTAATTCATTTTCACGACGAAGAATAACTTTATGGCCCATTTCTTCAGCAACCAGCTGAGCGGTTTCTTGGTCAATAACCTGATTGATGGTCGCCATAGCGCCCAACTTCATCATAGCCTTAATAACCTGAGAACCTTTCACAGCCATCTTGTTTGCTAAGTCAGCGACGGTAATAGTTTCGCCGATGATGACATCACGGTTAACCACCTGAGCTGGCTTATTAAAACTATGCTGTAATGCGCTTGGCTTACGCTTGCCTTTACCGCCACGGGTAACGGCACGTGCTTCTTCACGGTCAGCTTTAGACTCAGAAAGTTTATTACCTTTCTTCGGCTTGCCTGATTTACCACCGCGTGCACGACGTTCACCTTCAACCTTACGGTCGTTTTCATCTTCAGCTTCGCGGGCATGATGTGAGGTCGTCACATGATAGTCAGTCACTTCTTCAGTCACTGGTGCTGCCCAAATGGCTTCATTTTCTTCAGCCATTTTACGCGTCTCTTCGGCGATACGTTTAGCTTCTTCTTCAACTTTACGCTGAGTTTCTTCTTCCGCTTTACGCTTTAACTCAGCAGCTTCAGCTTCACGACGGGCTTTATCCGTTTGAGCTGGTGTTTCTGCTTTTTCAGTTGGTTTAGTCGCTGGTGCTGCTGGCTTAGCTTTATCTTCTGCGGCTTTCTTCGCAGCAGCTTCACGCTTAGCTTTCTCTTCTGCTTCGCGTTTTGCCTGCTCTTCAGCAGCACGTTTGGCTTTTTCTTCAGCTTCGCGTTGCGCTAATTCTTCAGCTTCGCGAGCAGCTTGGGCTTCCGCCTCTTGTGCCTCTTGAGAGTCACGATTTACATAGGTACGTTTCTTACGAACTTCAATTTGCACAGATTTACTCTTACCGCCAGTACTTGGGATATTCAGTGTGCTACGGGTTTTCCGCTGCAGTGTAAGTTTGCTCGGCGCACCACCATGTTCATGGTTTAAATGCGCGAGTAGAGTTTCTTTTTCCTGCTGGGTCACAGAGTCCGATGAAGACTTTTTAATTCCTGCATCAGCGAACTGCTGCAACAGGCGGTCTACCGGAGTTTGAATCTCTTCGGCCAGCGATTTTACGGTTACTTCTGACATGCTGTTCCTTCCTGCTACAGTGATTACTCTTGATCGCCAAACCAACAAATATTGCGCGCAGCCATAATTAGCTCGCCGGCCTTCTCACTAGAGAGGCCTTCAATATCAGTTAGATCGTCAACACCCTGCTCGGCAAGATCTTCCAGCGTACATACGCCTTGCGCAGCGAGTTTATACGCCATTGCACGCTCAAGATTAGGCAGACTGAGCAGATCGTCTGCCGGTTTATTATCCCCAAGGCTTTCTTCTTGTGCCAGTGCGAGCGTCGTTAACGCATTTTTCGCACGGGTACGTAACGCTTCGATAGTCTCTTCATCAAGACCGTCGATTTCCAGCAACTCTTTCACCGGCACGTAGGCCAGTTCTTCCAGAGTTGAGAAACCTTCTTGTACCAATACGGTTGCAAAATCTTCGTCGATATCAAGATGCTTAGTAAAGGTACTAATCGCAGCGTATGTTTCAGCCTGGTGTTTAGCTTGTAGATCTTCTGAAGTCATTACGTTGAGCTCCCAACCGGTAAGTTGAGCAGCAAGACGAACGTTTTGACCGTTACGACCAATCGCCTGAGCCAGATTGCTGGCATCTACAGCGATATCCATGGTATGCCTATCTTCGTCAACAACGATAGAGGCTACATCTGCGGGAGCCATCGCATTTATCACAAACTGTGCCGGGTTATCATCCCAAAGCACGATATCGATACGCTCACCGCCCAACTCGCCGGATACTGCCTGAACACGCGCGCCACGCATGCCAACGCAAGCACCAACAGGATCGATACGCTTATCGTTTGTTTTGACCGCGATTTTAGCGCGAGAACCCGGATCGCGGGCCGCTGCCTTAATCTCGATCACTTCTTCGCCAATTTCCGGCACTTCAATGCGGAACAGTTCAATCAGCATTTCCGGACGGGAACGGCTAATAAACAGTTGAGCACCGCGCGCTTCGGGGCGAACAATATATAAAACGCCACGAATACGGTCACCCGGGCGGAAGTTCTCGCGCGGTAACATATCTTCACGACCAATTACGGCCTCAGCATTGTTACCTAAATCAAGAATGATACTGTCACGGTTAACTTTTTTAGCTACGCCGGTAACAATCTCACCTTCATACTCACGGAACTGTTCAACCACCATGGCACGTTCGGCTTCACGTACTTTTTGTACGATAACCTGTTTTGCCGTTTGAGTCGTGATACGGTCAAAGGTGACTGATTCAATTTGATCTTCAACGTAGTCGCCTACCTGAATATCTGGCTCATCGAGTTGAGCTGCCGCTAACGTGATTTCACGCGTCGGCTGAGTGACGGTTTCTACCACCATCCAGCGGCGGAAAGTATCGAAATCACCAGAGCGGTGGTCGATGCTTACGCGTACTTCAATTTCCTGCTCATACTTTTTCTTAGTTGCCGTTGCCAGTGCCGTTTCTAGTGCCTCGAAAATTTTCTCACGAGGGAGTGATTTTTCATTAGAAACCGCCTCAACAACAGCCAGAATTTCTTTATTCATCCTAGTTGCCTCATATGAGCTCTAAAACTGGGGGACCAGATTCGCTTTCTGAATATTATTCAGCGCGAACACTTCATCTTTACCTTCAACGTTGACGGTGATCATTTCACCCTCAACGGCTTTAATTTTTCCTACCCATCTACGACGATTTTGTACCGCCATACGCAGGGTCAGGCTAACTTCTTCACCAATAAAACGCTCATAGTGCGCAGCGGTAAACAGAGGTCTTTCCATACCCGGCGATGATACTTCCAGGGTATATGCGGTAGTGATAGGATCTTCGACATCCAAAACAGCGCTCACCTGGTGACTAACATCGGCACAGTCATCGACATTGATACCGTTTTCGCTATCGATATAGATGCGTAATGTAGATTGACGCGCCCGAACAAATTCGATACCAACCAGTTCAAAGCCTAAGGCCTCTACCGGTGCGCTAATCAACTCAGTTAACTTCTGCTCTAATGTGGACAATCCCACCCCCAAGACATAAAAAAAGGGCCTATAGCCCAGTGATTTTGCTGTCAAATAACAAAAAACCCCGATAAGTCGGGGCTTTTGCAACTGGACCCTATATTTAAGTAAGCTATTGAATAACTGACTTAATAAGTATCTTTTTCAAATAACTAATGGCCACAGAGCGGCTATAAATTTGAAAAAAACACTAGGGAAAATTGGTTGCGGGGGCCGGATTTGAACCGACGACCTTCGGGTTATGAGCCCGACGAGCTACCAGGCTGCTCCACCCCGCGTCCGAATACGCTGCGTATATTACGCTAATCACTTAAAAAACGCAAATCTTGAAAAGGAGAGTGACAAAGGCATGATTGTAACGCTTAATCTATTGTAATTAAACAATAAAACAGCCAATTTAACCCGTATTGAAACAGACTCTTTAACTCAACTATCAATAACTCAACTATCAATAATGAACAATGCCTTAAGCGAGCGGGCATAGGTTATCAATGACTGAAACATCATGCAACCCGTGGGAAATAAACGCAGAGTGGATTATTTAGCAAACTAAACGCTCGGTTAAATAAGCGAGAAAAGGGTAACCCCCAAGGCAACCCTTACCTCGACCAATACGCTAACTAAACTGACTCTTTCCACGATGAAAGCCGTCGTTTTCCATCCGAAAGCGCCATAATTAAGGCAGTTTTCTTCTTACCACTCAGCTTAAGGAGTGGATAATTCGCGAGGTAAATGTTTGCTTCGCCAGCGGCATGCGTTCCATTTTTCAACGAGTGACTATAGAGCTACTTTCCTCGTCACCCCGTGAAAACGGAACTCCAGGTTTTAGCTTACAAATTATCACTCCGCCTAAAGTCCTGAGCGATATAGGGCGTTATTACGCTAAGTCACTATTGATGAAAATTTACCAACCCGCAACGTTTGTCGGGTTGGTAAAGGTCCGCTTTAGCCTACCGCCCTTTCCATACCGGTTGACGTTTTTCAGCAAATGCTCTTGGCCCTTCCAGCGCATCTTCAGAATGAAGCACTGACGGGTAGTTTTTTAGCTTGCCGCTGCGAATATGGCGGTATCCTTCCTCCACTGACATTTCGCCGGTTTCCCGATAGATCTCCTTTATTGCGGCAATGGCCAGAGGAGCACTAAGCTCCAACTGATGAGCCAGTTCGCGGGCAGCCTCCATCAGCCGATCGCTTTCTACTACTTGATTCACGATTCCCCAACGCAGGGCTTCTTGCGCATCCATTCTGCGTCCGGTCATCATCATTTCATTAGCAATGGCTGGCGGTAACAGCTTGGGTAAACGCAGCAAACCGCCGCTATCCGGCACTATGCCTAACTTGCTCTCCGGTACGGCGAAACTGGCATTTTGTGAGCAGATAATCATATCCGCAGCCAATGCCAGTTCAAAACCACCGCCAAAAGCGTAGCCATTAACGGCGGCAATCACTGGCTTATCCAGATTGAAAAGCTCGGTCAGCCCGGCAAAACCGCCCGGACCAAAGTCGGCATCGGGAGCCTCACCTTCTGCCGCAGCCTTTAAGTCCCAACCCGCAGAGAAGAAGCGTTCACCGGCACCGCTAATAATTGCAACGCGTAGCTGAGGGTCATCACGAAAGGCGATAAAGGCCTCCCCCATTTCAAAGCTGGTTTTAGCATCGATTGCATTGGCCTTCGGCCGGTCCAAAATAATTTCCAGAATGCTGCCATTTTTGTTTATGTGTAACGATTCGCTCATGATAAGACTCCATTTAATATCCCTTAGCCTTCAGGTAACGACCTTGGGTATAGAATAAATAATGCAACTGAGCCGATAAAAAAGCGCAGAAAGCCGATGCGACACTCGGTGAAATAACCCTGTCGCATGATTCCATCAATAAACTCAGTGCAGGCCTTTTTTGATAATTTTTCCAGAACAGCTTCTTGGTAAGTTATTTCTGATCTCCAGAAAAGAAGGCACTTTAAATTTAGCCATTTGGCCTTCACAGAACTTAAGAAACTCGTCTTCCGTTATCGTCTCCCCCTCATTCAGTACAATGAAGGCTTTGATGGCTTCGTCCCTAATCGAATCTTTTAAGCCAATCACGGCAACGTCCATTATCTTGGGATGAGTGGAGATAATATTTTCCAGTTCCACGCACGAAATATTTTCGCCGCTACGCTTTATCATGTTGCAGCTACGTTCAACAAAGTAGAAGAAACCTTCATTGTCGACATAGCCGTAATCACCGGTACGTAACCAACCATCGGCACTCAGGGTTTTAGCACTCTCCTCCGGCATGTGGTAATACTCCTTAAACAGGGTTTTTCCCGGTAAGCCTTTTATATAGATCTCACCGGTTTTGCCCGTTTCTAGCTCATTACCCATTTGATCGCGGATTTGGGCCTGATACCCGATACCAACCCGCCCGATAGAAGGCCAGCGACGTTTATCACCGGGCCGATCGCCAATCACACCAACGATGGTTTCTGTCATTCCGTAGGAAGTCAGTAACCTGACGCCAAAGCGCTGCACAAAAGCATCTTTTTCCTGTTCAGAGAGATTGAGGTAAAACAGCACCTCACGCAGATAATGCTGCTTTTCCCACGGCATTTGAGGCTGCATCATCAGGGTTTTAATCATCAGAGGTATGCACTCGGTTACCGTTGCCCGGTATTTACAGATCTGTGCCCAGAAGGTGCGTGCGCTGAACTTCTCCAGCAGTACAAAGGTTGCTCCGGCAGAGAACGCCGCCATTGCCGCAGTACACTGACAGTCAATATGAAAAGCCGGCATCGGGGTCAGATAGACATCGTCCTGACGCAGAGCGCATTGCCAGGAGGTGTAATAACCGGCAAACCTCAGGTTGTAATGGGTAATCACCACTCCTTTAGGGCGGGAAGTGGTGCCTGAGGTGAATAGGATTTCTGCGATATCTTCAACATTGAGCACTTCCTGATGGATAAGGTGGTCAGGCTGTAGCCGTTTTAGCGCATGAAAGTCCAGCACCTCCGGCGGCAAGGTTGTCGTGCCCGCCGGCAAATTTATTAGCATCACTTGGCGTAAAGGTTGATCGGCCTGTTGCTGAATATCCTGATACATCGGATAAAACTCAGCGCTGGTCACCACGATAGATGCGTCGCACTGACTGATAATATAAGCGCTCTCATTTCTTAGCAGGTTAGCGTTGACCGGCACCATCACGGCACCAATCTTGGCTAAGCCAAACCAACAGAAGAAAAATTCAACGCAATTATTGAGATGCAAAGCAACTTTATCGCCTTTGGCTATCTTAAGCGTATGAAAAAGATTTGCCGTACGGTTAATCTCTTCATTCAACTCGCGATAGCTATATTCGCATGCCATACCTTGAATATTTTCGACGATCAATGCCGTTTTATCGCCGTAAAGTTCTGCAAGGTCATCCCACATCTGGCGTAAATTTTGTCTACCTATTATGTCCATTCAATACCTACCCAATCATGCTGTAGCTTTTCTGGCGGGTGGTGCAGTGCAATGACGAAAAATCATAATCTCATTGAAAAACCATGATTAAAGCGACTACGCCATCTTGGCTAACCCTTTGGATACCAGCGTTTTAATGTCTTCCTCACTGTAACCAATGTTGGCCAAAATAGCAGAAGTATCCATACCGTGAGTCGGCATTCCCCGCCATATTTGGCCCGGATTATTCTTAAATTTAGGCATCACATTTGGCCCTTTACAGTCGCGGCCATCGATGGTATTCCAGTGAGTAATAGATTCGCGAGCAATATATTGCGGATTATTTTCCAACTCGGGGATAGTTAACACTTTGGTTGATGCGATCTTAAGTTCAGCAAAACGCTCAAGCACTTGGGCAATGGTTCTGGTTGCCAAAAACTCGTCCAGTTTATCTTCTACCTGTTGGCCAAACGGACACTCAATACGGTGAATAAGCTGGGTTCCCTCAGGAATCTCCGGCGTTGCTAACAAATGAGCGATGCCCATATCCTTGAACATTTCTTCAATCTGGTTAACTCCGACCAGTTCCATCACGATATAGCCATCCTGACACTTATAGAGGCCACAACCGGTATAATAGGGATCTTTTCCTTTGGTCATTCGCGGGCAAACCTCGCCGCCGTTGAAGTAGTCCATCATAAAGTACTGACCCATACGCAACATCACTTCGTACATCGCCACATCAATACTTTCGCCAACGCCGGTTTCGCGCACTTTATGCAGCGCCGCTAAGGTCGCGGTGGTCACTGTCATACCTGAGAAATAGTCTGCGGTATAAGGAAAGGCGGGCATTGGCTGATCTTTATCGCCGTTTTGAATCAGATAGCCGCTGAACGCCTGAGCAATGGTGTTATAGGCCGCCAGATTAGTAAATTCCTCTGTACCATATTGACCAAAACCGGAAAGGTGAGCGACAACCAGCTTGTTATTGTGCTGCCACAGAACTTCATCAGTAATACCACGGCGGGCAAAGGCCGGACCTTTGCTGGCCTCAATAAAGATATCTGTTGTTTCGATAAGTTTCAGAAAGGCTTCCCGACCTTCATCCTTAAAGATGTTCAGCGACAGGGCATGTAGGTTACGTCGTGAAAGCTGAGGGTAATGAGGCTGGACCCGAATGGTATCACCATAGGCAACGTTCTCAATCCAGATAACTTCTGCTCCCCATTCGGCAAACATTTGTCCGGCAAAGGGACCGGCTATTTCGATTCCGGAAAAAACCACCCGTAATCCGGCAAGAGGGCCGAACTTGGGCATGGGTAAGCGCTCAGACATGTGTATTCCCCTTATTGATAGAAACTGGCTTGATAAAAACCTGATTCGAAATGCCCCGGCCTTTCGCTTGCGAATCACACCGGGCATTTCGTGAGTCAGTTAGCGATATTTCTTCAGTACCGCACGGCCCAGCGTCAGGATCTGCATTTCATCCGAACCGCCGGAAACCCGATCGACGCGCAGATCTTTCCAGAAGCGGGTCACCCGATGCTCACCAGCAATACCGATACCGCCAAGCACTTGCATTGCTGAATCAACCACTTCAAAAGCCGCGTTAGCGCAGTAAAATTTACACATTGCAGCATCACCTGAAGTCAGAATGCCGTTATCTTCTTTCCAGGCTGCTTCATACAGCATGTTCTTCATATTGGTGAGCTTGATCTGCATCTGGGCAAATTTTTCCTGAATAAGCTGGAAGCGCCCGATAGTTTCACCAAACTGAACCCGTTGATTAGCGTATTTAGCCGCATCTTCAAAAGCGCAATAAGCCGTGCCGTAGTTAGTCAAGGCAACCAGAAAACGCTCGGCATCAAACTCTTCTTTTACGCGGTTAAAGCCGTTACCTTCACGACCAAACAGGTCAGATTCCTCCAGCTCTACGTTGTTGAAAACCACTTCACAGCAGCTGTCCATACGCAGGCCCAGCTTCTCAAGCTTGTTTACCTGAATGCCCGGTTTAGTCATATCAACAAACCACTCAGAATAGATGCTCTCTTCTGAAGATGAATCACGGCTCATCACCACCAAATAAGGGGTGTAGGCGCTGCTGGTGATAAAACACTTGCTGCCGTTAAGATAGACTTTGCCATTTTTACGGGTGTAATTGGTTTGCAGGCTGCCCACGTCAGAACCGGCACCCGGCTCGGTAATCGCCGAGTTCCACATCTGCTTACCGGTGCCGCGAAACGCCATGATTTTATCGATCTGCTCTTGAGTCCCCTCACGCAGTACGGTATTAAATCCGCCCGGCAGTTGGTACAACACGTAAGTCGGTGCACCTAAGCGACCCAGCTCTTCCCAAATGGCCGCCAGCGTTACCATACCGGCATCAAGCCCACCGTGTTCTTCAGGAATCAACAGGCTGTCGATGCCCATATCGGCCAGTTGTTTGACGAAACGTTCAGGGTAAACGCTATTGCGATCGCACTCAGCAAAATAGCTTTCCCAGTTTTCAGTTGCCATCAGGTCACGCACACCGGAGACAAATAATTCTTGTTCGTCGGTTAATTTAAAGTCCATATGTAGAGCCTCATCTGTTCATAAAAACGTTCATTACGGGTAGTTCAATAAAGCAGCCGTCCGAGAATCAGGGCGACGCTAATCCTTCCAATGGTTTTTCTTGGCATCTTTCATAAACGAAACGATGATTAAAATATTGACGAAGAACAGCGGACATCCCCCGACTAAAATAGCCGTCTGAATTGGTTTTAACCCGCCCAGTGCCAGCAGAATTATGCCGATAACGCCGACTAAGACTGACCAGCCAACCCGCACCCAGACCGGCGGTTCGTCATAACCGGTAGCCCCTTTACAGGTCGACATTGCCAACGTGTAAGAACAGGCATTAATTAACGTCAGCGTGGCAATAAAACACAGGATAAAGAATCCCCAGATAGTGACGGTACTCAGTGGCAGAGCAGCCCAGGTTTCTATAATTGCCCGAGGAACGCCATACTTCGCAATCAGGTCGGGAATATCCAGCGTGCCCTTATTGATTAAGTTCAGGGTGTTACTGCCAAGAATTGTCCAGAGTATCCAAGTGGAAGTGGTTAGGCCGCCGACCATACCAAGGCAGAGCTGACGCACGGTTCTGCCTTTAGAGATACGGGCGAGGAAAATACACATTTGGATGCCGTAAACTATCCACCATGCCCAGTAAAACACGGTCCATGCCTGAGGGAATCCGCCCTGAGCGACCGCATCGGTATAGAACATCATGCGCGAGAAGTTGGTTAACAGCAGGCCGACCGAATCGGTAAAATAGTTAACGGTAAAAGTCGCGCCGCCAACGATAAACACCCAAGCCAGAACGATAATACTCAGGTAGGTTCGAACATCACTGGCAACCTTCACCCCTTTTTGCAGACCGAATGCTACGCATATCGCGTTGAATACCACCCAACAAGAGATAACGATCGCATCAAG
This sequence comes from Budvicia aquatica DSM 5075 = ATCC 35567, assembly GCF_000427805.1. Taxonomy (GTDB): domain Bacteria; phylum Pseudomonadota; class Gammaproteobacteria; order Enterobacterales; family Enterobacteriaceae; genus Budvicia; species Budvicia aquatica. Next base: position 47,313 of record NZ_ATYS01000037.1, read on the forward strand.
CTCAAGCGTATGCGGGACGCCAAACAGATATTGGATACATTCAGTCACTAACGGTGTTGCCAGGCCTAAACTGGTTCCCATCGCCAGAATCAGCGCCACCAGATAGAGATTATCAACGATAACGCCAACGAAGCCCTTAGCGTGTTTCTCACCAATCAGCGGCTCAAGCGTGCCACTCGGCCTGATCACGTTGATCTTTTTAACAAACATAAAATAGCCAAAAGCAACGGACAGAAAGCTATAGGTTGCCCACGGCAATGGTCCCCAATGAAACAGGCTATAGGCCAAACCATACTCTTTGGCACCTACCGAATAGGGCGCTAAATGAAAGGGGGGCGTTGAGATGTAGTAGTAGATTTCGATTGAGCCCCAGAACAGCACCGCTGCCGATGTACAAGAGGCGAACATCATAAATATCCAACTGGCGGTACTAAATTCAGGCGCTTCTTCACCTAGTTTTTTATTGGCAAAAGGTCCGAATATTAGCCAAAACCAAAAGGCAAACATAATGACCATATACCACTCAAAAGCCCATCCCCAATCATTGGTGATATATTGAAACACCGCATTAATAACTTGATTCGATGCGTCTAAGTCCCTTACGGTTAAATAAGAGAGGATGGCGACAATAATAAGTGACGGATAGAACACTTTCGGTTCGATACCCACTTTTTTTGGGGTATTATCTTTTTCACTGTTATTCATTTATGCTTATCCTATTTTATATAGGAGTCTTTTATCATTATCAGAACGCTGATATATGAAAAAGATGCCAAAGATATTAATGACCAAACTTTAAAAATTTCAGACTATTGTTTAGATTGAGATGTGAGTTTGAACATTAAGCTTATTTTATTAAATCAGCCCCGCTAGTTATTATGCTAATGACCATTAGCATAAATAAGACATAAGTAACCTAAACGTTATTGCCACTTCGCTTAATGCCTTGGTACTTATGGACTCAATAGTGCTTGTCGCCTGCTGAATAAACCTTGATCGAAATCAATATAAAATAGGAACCGGGAAGGCTAATAGGAGGAGTTTCAATATTGGTGATGAAGGTATTGTTTTCAATATTGGTGATAGAGGTATTATTTTCGTGGTTAGCGCTGTGATAACTTTAATCTGTAAAAATAAACTTACCATTCCCAAATATAGGTAGTGAATTTAATAACTGGTTGTTAAAAAATTTAGTTCGTTATGTGAATTATATACATATCACTAAATAAGTGATAATTCTAAATCATTAAATATTAATTTATTTAGATGCTTTTAAATCAATTCATAAAATACATTCGCCTATAGGAATAAACCAAGTTTCAGATTAGCGATATTTTTCAATTATTGCGGAAAAGGTCAGAAATCGACATTGGAGAACAGATGAATATTATTGCATGCTACAAATTAGTCCCTGAAGAACAGGATATTGCGGTAAACGCTGACGGCTCGCTGGATTTGAGCAAAGCGGAATTCAAAATCAGCCAGTTTGATCTTAATGCCATTGAAGCCGCCGTTGAGCTAAAAACGCTGGCGACACAAGGTAATATTACCGCCCTGAGCGTTGGCGCAAGCCCATTAGAGAATATCAAAGCGCGTAAAGACGTACTGTCGCGCGGGCCGGACGATTTAACGGTGGTTATTGATGAAAGCCTTAATCAGGCACCCGCCTATCATATCGCCAGAGCGCTGGCTGCGGCGGCCAAACAGATCCCCTTTGATGTGATGATTTGTGGCGATGGCTCAGGCGATCTCTATTCTCAACAGGTAGGAATTTTGACCGGCGAGCTACTGGGTATCCCTTCGATTAATGGCATCAGTAAAATTCTGGCCTGCCAGAGTGGTTCGCTGAAAGCGGAACGCGCTTTAGAAGACGAAGTCGAAGTTTTGGACATTCCACTGCCTGCCATTATTTCCGTTTCAACCGATATCAACGACCCCCAAATTCCCTCGATGAAATCTATTTTAGCCGCGGCTAAAAAGCCGGTTTCCGTATTACAGCTTGGCGATCTGAATATCGGAGAGATCCCGTCTCTGGCCGAAACCCTTTGCGTTCAGGCACCAAAACAGAAACAGCGTATGAGAGTCATCATTGAAGGTGACGGTGAAGAGCAACTTGCTGAATTTGCAGAACATCTGCGTAAAGTTCTTAACTAATTGGGAGATGATATGAGCAAGCTTTCGAACGTATGGGTGTTTAGTGACAATCAATCCCGCTTAGCTGAAATCATGGCAGGCGCCGCTCAGTTAGGCGACTGCATTTCAGTATTTGTATTAGGCACTCAGGCAGAAATTAGCGCCGCACACGCACTGGGCGCAACCAAAGTGTTTGCTCTGGGAGAGCGGGAAGTCTGTCGTATCGTAGAGGATTATGCCGATACCATGGCCAATGCCATTGCCGGCGGCGATAAACCGACGCTGGTGCTTCTGCCGGCAACCCGCAGAGGTAAAGCATTGGCGGCGAAGCTAGGCGCAAAGCTTAACGCCGGGGTGTTTAACGACGCCTCAGAGATCAATATTGAACAAGGCAAAGTGCAGGCCAAACATATGGTTTATGGCGGCCTCGCCATTGGCGAAGAGCGCATTGTTTCACCGGTAGCCGTTGTTTCTGTCGGCGCAGGCGTATTTCAGCCGGTGGTGCCTGATACGTCCCGCGTCGGTGAAACCATTGTTACCGATTTTATCGCCCCTAAAACGCCGATTAGCTGTACTGAAGTTCGGGTTAAACAAAGTGAGCGGGTCGATCTGGGCAAAGCACGCATAGTCGTCAGCGTTGGTCGCGGCATCGGCAGCAAAGAAAATATTCAATTAGCTGAAAAGCTGAGTCAGGCTATTGGCGCAGAACTGGGCTGCTCTCGTCCTCTGGCTGAAAATGAAAAGTGGATGGAGCATGAACGCTATGTCGGTATCTCCGGAATTATGATCAAGCCCGATGTTTATCTGGCTCTGGGCATTTCCGGTCAGATTCAACATATGGTGGGGGCTAATGGCGCACAGGTGATTGTTGCCGTGAACAAAGACAAGAATGCACCGATTTTCCAGTATGCAGATTACGGGATTGTAGGGGATCTGTTTAAGGTCGTTCCTGCGTTAACCGCAGCGTTAAAGAGCTAAGTGTAAGGCCCCGGATGGGCAATTAGGCAGTAAATTTGTCATCAATCCGGGGCGTTAGTGCCTGATATTAACCGTGTGAAGGTGTGAATATGTCCGAAGATGCATTTGACGCAATTATTGTAGGTGCCGGGCCTGCAGGAGCGGTAGCCGCCTATATTCTTGCTAAAGCAGGCGCAGAGGTTCTGGTGATTGAGCGCGGAAATTATGCCGGCAGCAAGAATCTGACCGGTGGCCGGCTTTACGCTCACAGTCTGGAGAAGATCATGCCGGGATTTGCCCAACGGGCTCCGGTGGAACGCAAAATTACCAAAGAACGCGTGTCATTTCTCACCGAAGAGAGCGCCATGACGCTGGATTATCAGGCACCGGCCACTGACAGGCCGGTGCAAGAGTCCTATTCGGTACTGCGCGGTAAATTTGATCAATGGCTTATGGCGCAGGCTGAAGAGGCCGGAGCTCAATTTATTTCCGGCATCCGCGTTGATAATGTCGTGACTAACAACGGCAAAGTCACCGGCGTTGAAGCGGACGGTGACGTGCTTGAGGCTCGGGTAGTGATTTTGGCTGACGGCGTAAATTCTATTTTGGCCGAAAAGCTGGGCATGTTATCGCCAAGAGTACAGCCGGGCTCGGTTGCAGTGGGCGTTAAAGAGCTGATCGAACTGCCTAAAGGCCAGCTAGAAGATCGCTTTAATCTTCAGGGTAACGACGGTGCGGCCTGGCTATTTGCCGGTTCCCCTTCCAACGGACTGATGGGCGGCGGATTCTTGTATACCAATGAGTCGACAATCTCTCTGGGCCTGGTGTGTGGCTTGCATGATATCGGCACATCCAGCAAATCTGTTGCGCAAATGCTGGAAGACTTTAAGCAACATCCGATAGTTAAACCGCTAATTGCCGGCGGAAAAATGGTGGAGTACGGCGCCCATGTGGTACCTGAAGCGGGTATCAATATGTTGCCCAAAATTACCGGTAACGGCGTATTGATTGCCGGTGATGCCGCAGGGCTATGCCTGAACTTAGGCTTTACCATCCGCGGAATGGATATGGCTATAGCCTCAGGGGAAGCGGCAGCTAACGCGGTTCTTGCTGCCAAAGAGAGGAATGACTTCAGTCAACAAGGGTTATCAACTTATCAGACCTTGCTGGAAGACGGGATGATGAAGGATTTCAAACTGTATAAAAAGCTGCCGGCATTTATGGAAAACCCGCGCATGTTTAATCAGTATCCGAAGATGATGACCGGCATTATGGCCGACATGTTTACCGTTGACGGAACCCCTGCTCAGCCGATGCGCAAAAAAATCATCAAGCGGGCAAAAGAAGTCGGATATCTGAACCTGATCAAAGACGGAATAAAAGGAGCCGGAGCGATATGAGTGAACCAGTCAACGTAGACGTCAAACTGGGCATAAATAAGTTTTATGTCGATGAAGGGCATCCGCATATCGTGCTGAAAACGGATGTTGATATGCAAGAGTATCGCAAGCTGGTGCTCGCCTGCCCGGCCGGGCTTTATAAGCTAAAAGAGGATGGCTCAGTGCAGTTCGACTACGCCGGCTGCTTAGAGTGTGGAACCTGTCGGATCCTGTGCGGTAATACCATTCTTGAGAAGTGGGAGTATCCGCGCGGCTCTTTCGGCATTGAATATCGCTATGGATAGCTGAGCGAAGAAAAACAGAGGTGATACCTAGTTATCTAAAGACCCCGTTTCACCTCTTTCTTCTTCTGATAAGGAACATCATCATCTCTGGCAGTTCCCGGCCCTGGTACATATTTTGTGCTAATAATAAAAATATAGCGATAAGTCATATGGAACAGAAAAAGCAGTTTGATGATATTGGCAATACATCGATCTATAAAAAAATCCTGTTATGGGGAAGCGGCGGTCCTTTTCTCGATGGCTATGTATTAGTCATTATTGGTATCGCCCTTGAGCCGCTAAGAACTGAGCTGCAGCTTGATGCACAATGGATCGGCTTAGTCGGTGCCGCAACGCTGGTCGGCCTTTTTATCGGCACCTCACTATTTGGTTATATTGCCGACCTGTTTGGCCGACGATTAATGTTTCTGATTGATATTGTAGCGATTGGGGTCATCTCTATCGCCACGATGTTTATTTCATCCCCTATTGAACTGGTAGTTATGCGGTTTCTGATTGGTATTGTGATTGGTGCTGATTACCCGATTGCCACATCGATGATTGCCGAGTTCTCGACCACCAAACAGCGGGCTTTTAGCATGGGATTTATCGCCGCCATGTGGTACGTCGGTGCCACCGCCGCTGACTTAGTCGGGTATCTGCTGTACGACGTTGAAAACGGCTGGCGCTGGATGCTTGGCAGTGCGGCAATACCCTGCCTGTTGATTTTGTTAGGGCGGGTCAATCTGCCTGAATCGCCAAGGTGGCTGATTCGCAAAGGCAGAGTGGAAGAGTGTAATAAGCTGATGCGCGATCTGTTTGGCGAAGAGATCGCCTTTGAGTTTGAAGAACCTAAAGCAACCTCGTATCGCACGCTGTTTGAAAAGCGCCATCTGAAATCAATTCTGTTTGTCGGCATCATCTGGACCTGTCAGGTGATCCCGATGTTTGCTATTTATACCTTCGGTCCGCAAATTATCGGGTTACTTGGCTTAGATGAAGGAAGAAATGCCGTATTAGGCAATATCGTTATCAGCATGTTTTTCCTGATTGGCTGTATTCCGGCCATGTACTGGCTTAACTCCATCGGCCGGCGCCCTCTTCTGATTGGCAGTTTTGCCGTGATGACCCTTGCTCTGGGTATTCTGGGACTATTCTCAAATCCGGGCATTGAGTTAGTGGTTATCGCCTTTGCCGTTTATGCCTTCTTCTCCGGCGGCCCCGGCATCTTGCAATGGTTATATCCCAACGAGTTATTTCCTACTGAAATTCGGGCATCGGCGGTAGGTGCTGCGATGTCGCTGAGTCGTATAGGTACTGTTTTGTCTACCTATGCGCTGCCCATTTTTATTATTAACTATGGTATTTCAAGCGCCATGCTGGCAGGCGCGGCAATCTCGCTGATCGGCCTGTTAGTGTCAATTGTCATGGCACCTGAAACCAGAGGCCTGTCGCTGGAGAAAACCAGCCGGCTCGGATATTAAGCTCAAGCACGATAATCGCACTGGAGATCTGACATGAAAATACATAGTGACATTAAGCTGTTTGCCTCTTTAGGTAACGGTGTGATTGGCAGCGGCTGGGTTGCCCGTGCGTTGGCTAACGGGTTAGATGTTATTGCCTGGGCCAGAACCAAAGAGACCGAAAACACGCTGCGTCGCCGGGTCATCAATGCCTGGTCTGCGCTGGAAAAACAGGGCATGGCTGAAGGATCAAGTCAGTCACGTTTACACTTTGCCGGCACTATTGACGAATGCGTTAAGCAGGCAGATTTTATTCAGGAGAGCATCCCTGAACAGCTTGATCTGAAAAAACAGCTGCATATTAAAATCGGTGAAAGCGCCCGTCATAATGTGATTATTGCCTCCAGCACTTCCGGACTTTTACCTTCTGATTTTTATCACCATGTCTCTTATCCGGAGCGCTGCGTTGTCGGCCACCCTTTTAATCCGGTCTACCTACTGCCACTGGTAGAGGTGGTGGGCGGAAAACAGACCTCGGACTCCGCGATAAATAGCGCAATCAAAATATATAGCGCACTGGGCATGCAGCCGCTGCATGTAAGAAAAGAGGTGCCCGGTTTTATTGCCGACCGTCTGCTTGAAGCCCTATGGCGCGAGGCTCTGCATTTGGTCAATGACGGAGTCGCCACCACCGGAGAAATTGATGATGCTATCCGTTTTGGTGCCGGGTTGCGCTGGTCATTTATGGGGACTTTTTTAACCTACACGTTAGCCGGCGGTGATGCCGGAATGCGTCATTTTATGGCCCAGTTTGGGCCGGCATTAGCGCTGCCTTGGACAAAATTACAGGCACCTGAACTGACAGAAAAGCTTATTGATAGCGTGGTTGAAGGCACTACCGAACAGCTTGGTCGCCATTCGATTAACGCAATGGAACGCTATCGGGACGATTGCCTGATAGCCGTGATGAATGCCATTGCCGACACGAAAAGTCAGCATGGCATATCATCGTAACAAATTGATTTAAAAATAATAAAATCCAATTCCGGCACGCTGAAACATGCCGGTACCAGATCTGACTTTACTGCTTTATCCGCTCTTTAAAATAGTTAGCACCATCGGCAATCGCCTGCTTTGATGATTCCATCATTTTTGAATAGTGTAAGAATCCGTGCAGTACGCCCGGATACATTTTATATTCACAGTCGACTTTTTTGTCTTTCAGTATGGCGTATAGGGCTTCACTGTCATCAAGCAGAGGATCAAACTCACAGGAAGCAATAAAGCATGACGGCATGCCGCAAGTTAAATCATTATTGAAAAAACAGTAATAGGGAGACTGGCTATCCTGTTGCTCCGACAAATACAGATCCTGATAAAGTTTTAGCTCCTCTTCGGTTAAGCCATCTAATTCGTTGCCGTAGAGTCGAATCGATCGGGAGTCTTTTAGACCATACAGACCGTAGTAAAGCACTAAGGCTTTAATAAATGAGGTGTCCTGATGATGGTCTCTTAGCCATAAAAAAGTGGCCATCGCAATATGTGCACCGGCAGAGTCACCGGCGTAGCCAATGGATGAGGCATTAATTTGATATTTATCGGCATGCTGGCGAAAATAATCAGTGACGGTAATACATTCCAAAATCGCCTGCGGGAATTTAGCTTCCGGTGATAATGAATAATCAATACCAATTACTGTACATTGAGATTCTTCAGCCATAATTCGCATTATTCTATCGTGGGTATCTAAATTACCAACAATAAATCCGCCGCCGTGAATATAAAACAGACATGACATATATTCTTTATCTTTGGGATAGTAGACTCTGGCTGTTATAGTCATATTATTAAATGGAACTTTGACGTCTAATACCTTATCCATTACCGGGCCACCCTGATTCCAAAACGCCCGTTCTTTTTGATATTGGCAACGAATTGAAGGATAACTGCCATCAGATGGAGCATCAGCGCCAAGAGCATTTATTTCTTGTTGTTTTATAACAGATTTCATTTCTTCAGATAATTTTTCAACTAATCCTAGTTTATTTAATTTATTCATAATCCACCATAAAAAAATAAGATACTTACCATTTAATGTTATATTTAAATTAAACCAAAAATGGTTGTAAAATCAAGAGATACATTAATAAATGTGTAAATTAAATTACATTAACACTAACGCATTAATAAAGCTTATGACATTATATTACCTTGTTTTTTTATATCTATTTATGATTTCCGACATGGCGCTAGTTGTATAAAACTGTGTGAATAAATATTTATATCATTATTTTTTGCTTGCGATCTCAAAAATAAAGAGTATCTATATAACAATAATATAGAGATTAGTATGCTAATTAAATGATTAGTAAGACAAAAGAATATTGAAATTATGTATAATATTGGTAATTGAGGTGTGACTTATGAGTGAACTATTTGATCGGGAACCGCTTTATTTAAGTATTGCCCGCTGGTCGATGCAGCAACAGCGGTGGGTCAACGCGAATGAGATTGCTGAGCAATTTGATCTTTCCAGAAAGAGAGTGATTAATATTGTCTCTTATATGATTGCTGAAGTGACCGAAATAGCCTGCGTGACCAAAACCATTCCTAACGATTTGGCCGGCAGCGGTTGCCAGTGCCAGCGTTTAATCCGCGTTAACCATATTGATGAGTCTATTGATGTTAGGGTTAAAAATGCGGTCAATAAGACCAAACCCCCTCAGCAGGTTGAAGAGGAAGAGGTAATCACCAATGTTTTACCTATGAGACTGAATAATAAAGATAAGTGGCAGCAATTTTTATCGAAGTCTTACCGTAAAATGGGTTAGTTTGTGAGATTAACCTGGATGATTTGCTGCGCTCCCCCTGCGGCTGGCAGAAGAAAGAAAAGTAGCACCTAAGCTCGCCATACATCAAACCGTCACCCCGTTGAAAAACGGGTCCAGCCCTTAGGCCGAGAGTTAACCTGTGAGTTGATCTGGTCTAATAATCGGTGACACTGACTTAAGAGGATATAATCCTTGAACAGGAGGTGCCTATGGCCCAGATAACACGTAAAAAGTACAGCAAAGAATTCAAGATTGAAGCAGCCAAACTTGTCTGTGAGCAGGGATTTTCATGTGTCGAAGTCGCCCGACAACTGAACGTCGCCGACCAAAATATAAGTCGCTGGGTCATCGATTACGAACAGTCACGNCAAACCGAATGTCTGGGTGAAAGACCTCGCAGCGAACTTGAAGCTGAATTACGCCGCCTTCGTGCTGAAAATGAAGAACTCAAGCAGCAGAAGGAAATCCTAAAAAAGGCCACTGTA
>NZ_ATYS01000038.1 GCF_000427805.1 Budvicia aquatica DSM 5075 = ATCC 35567
GCCCGAAAACCTGTTTAGCCCATGAATAGCAGTCAGAAAGTAACATTTTAAAATCAAGAATGAGAGGAAATATAAAGAAAGATCAACAGACAGAGAAAAAGTTCAAAAAAATCCCCAACGAATAGGTCGGGGACTTGTGTATAAGAGACAGGTTGAAAAACGGGGTCCAGCCCTTAAGCCAAATATTAACTGGTTAGCTAAAACCGGGATCCCGGCTTTCGCCGGGATGATGATTGAGTGGAGTCACATCATATAGAAATGCTTAACTGACAAGCATTACTACTGTTAGACGCGGTGAAATGTGCTATTTAAATAGCCAAGGGTATTTAGCTAAAACCAACAATGAAGGAAGTCGATATGTTTAATTCAGGCGGTTCAATTATTGACGTTCCCGGTATCAAAGTTGGCCATCAACAGGATTTGGTCGGCATGACCGGCTGTAGCGTAATTTTAATGGAACAACCCGCAGTATGTGGTGTAGACGTTCGCGGCGCGGCGCCGGGTACCCGAGAGACAGACTTACTCAATCCGGTGAATAGGGTCGACCGGGTTAATGCCATTTTATTAGCCGGTGGCAGTGCTTATGGTCTGGACGCCGCAAGCGGTGTAATGCGTTATTTGGAACAGCAGAATATCGGTTTCGATGTCGGCGTTGGCGTGGTGCCTATTGTGCCGGCTGCGGTTATATTCGATCTCGCTTTTGGTGATGCTAAATCTCGGCCCGATGCGGCTATGGGGTATCGGGCTGCACAACAGGCCGATAAATCTGCCTTTCCTCAGGGGAATATTGGTGCAGGAACCGGAGCCACCGTTGGTAAATTAGCGGGCCATGCGCTGTGCATGAAAGGGGGATTAGGTTCAGCGTCAATCACCTTATCTAATGGGCTTATCGTTGGTGCTATGGTGGTGGTTAATGCCGTTGGGGAGGTAAGAGATCCTGCCACTCAGAAGGTGCTGGCCGGTGCCCGCAATCAACAGGGTGAGATTGAAAGTTCGTTATCGCTAATGCTGGCAGACGTAACTGATGGCGGTCCAGCTGGTACCAATACCACCATTGGTATCATTACCTGTAATGCCAATATGAATAAAAGTCAGATGACAAAAATAGCTCAAATGGCTCACGATGGCTTAGCAAGATGTATCTATCCAATTCATACCATGAGCGATGGGGATACCATATTTGCGGCCACCACCGGGGGTGTGGATGTTTCCGTTAATTTATTGGGAACTTTGGCTGCCGACGTATTGGCTCAGGCTGTCGTCAATGCTATTACTTGCGCGGTCGGCGTTTTAGACATACCGTCATGGCAAGATTTGCATCAGGAAAATAGATAGTCGGTAATGGCCGGCGACATATGATGAATTTGTATAAAAATCAGAGTATAAACAGTAGGCTATTATTGTATTAATAAAATCTCAATCCGTTTCTTTTTTTTACTTTACTCTATCCATATTGCATCATTTATTATCTGAATTAACCTCTTGCTATCACTTATCTAAGATAGCAACACATTGTAACAATAAAGTGGGGTTTGCTTTTTAATTTATCACAAAGAGCCTATTCTTCTAACTATATCATTTAGTTACTTAATTAAGTAATCAAATGCTTATTATATTGTTCGACATTTAATAATAATTCAATAATTTCATCACCGCACAAGATCGCTCAAGAATTTATCATATAAAAATCAATTTAATGGGTGTTTTTATTCTCTGGTTTATTGTGATGACTGGTCTTTTTTATGATCGATAATCACATTTTTGATAGTTTTTAACTATCATTTTGGGGTGGTATGATGGTAATAACGATTTGTGGTAACTAAATATTAGGATTAGATTTCGCGCTATATCCAATGCGTTTTTTAAATTTCATTAATGATTAGCTTGCTAATGAAATTTGACGGCTATGTATTTCGATTTAATTAAATCCCATATCGATTAAATACATTGTTAATTTGATGTTAAAACGTGTTTTTGTTAATAAGTTAATAAATTAATAGTGTTCCTGAAAAGGGGGGCATTGTTGATCCCGTTGTTCTAAATAGTATGAGTGTCGGCCTTCAAGTAAGAAGGTCAGTATCAGGATAGCCCAAGACGGGCGAGTCAGTAAAAAAGGGAAGGGAGCTATACAATGGATATGTTTGCATATCAAAAGGATTTTCAGGGAAAGTCTAGCGGTCAATTCACCCAACGTACCCTATATCAGCAGTTAGCCATTACCGGCCTGTTGAGCCTGAGTGCATTCGTTTTTCAGAATCAAGCGCTGGCGGCCGAATATGGAAGCCTGTCCGGCGGTAATATTACCCTGAATAATGGCGATCAGGTCGTTGCTAATCAACTGACCAGCGGAACGCTTTACGCCATCAATAACCCGTATAACAACAATAATGCTGTTATTGACTTGGCCAGTGGTTCGAGCGTGACATCTGATGCAGCAAGCACGGGTAGTGCTCAGGGCATTATTCTTCAAGGGACGAACAGCGCATTAAAAGCCGATGGGCTAAACCTTACTGTTAACGGTAACGTTGCTCGCGGTCTGGTTGTCAGCAGTAAATCAACGGCCGATTTAGGCAATGGCGGGGTAATTAATGTCACCGGTGTTAACTCTGGTCAGGCGATTATGGTCAGCGGAGCATCGACATTAAAGGCCAATGCGATTGAAATTAATACTGCCTATGCTACGACAAATTCAATATATGCAGCTATTGATATTCAAAATTATGGCAGCTCAGTCGATCTTGGTATTAATAGCTCGATTACGACCAATGCCCGTGGTGCTACGGGTGTTTATGTCTTTGGCTCTAACGGTACCGTTTCTGAAGGCCCGGCTAAATTTAGTGCATCTAATCTCTTTGTTACCACCAATGGAAATATGTCGTATGGCATTAATGCTAATGACAATTCACAGGTTGAATTGGGATCCGGTAGCACCATCGTGACTCATGGTGCTAATTCTACCGGCATCATTATGTACAGCGCGACGATGAATGCCGATGCATTAACTATCACCACCACTGGCAGCGATGCGATTGCTTTGGAAGCCCGGACCCAAGCCAAAGCGAATATCGGCGCCGGTAGTCATTTGTCATCGGCTCAGGCAGGGGCATTAGTGGCCAGTGGAAGCAGCGTTGTGGTTAATTTTCTGGGCAGTGAATCTAACCGTAACTCTATCTTTGCCGGAGGATCTTATGGCGCTTCGGCTCAAGCTGCTGGTTCGGTGATTAATTTGACGAATACCGATATCACTATCGATCGCAATGGTAGCCTGGGATTAGGCCTTTGGGCGATGGGGGGCGGTAACATTAATGGTGAAAATCTGACGGTTAATGGCGCTGCAGGTTCTCGCGGCGTTTACGCTATGACCAATAGCCAAGTCGATCTGACTGGTCACACGGTAATTAATATGGCCGATCCGAGCGCAATGGCAATCGCTACTCAGGATAATGCCGGATATGCTGCCAGTCGGATTAATGCTACCGGCCTGATGGAAATTCAGGGCGGGATTTTGTCTCGCGGCGGTATGATCAATGTCGATATGTCTTCAGGTTCAAGCCTGACCGGTGCAACTTCAACCGATGGTGTAAACGGCGGTGTGCTGAATATGACGATGGCAGGCACCCGTTGGAATATGATTGCTGATTCTAGCGTCACTAAACTGGTGCTGAATGATAGTACCGTTGACTTCGCTGAAGATAAAACCGGTTCAGTATTAACCGTAGGTGATTTAAGCGGTAGCGGTACCTTTATTATGCGTACCGATATTGTCGGTGATGGTGATGGCGTCAATAACTCTGGCGATCGCTTAGTGGTTACGGGTACCAGTGCGGGTAACCATTTTCTTAAAATTCTGAACCGCGGTAGTTTAGCCACCACCGGTAATGAAGTATTAACCGTGGTGGAAACCACCGACGGTCAGGCCAGCTTTGGCCTCGACAGCCGCACACCGCAGGTTGAACTGGGCGGTTATTTATATGATGTTCGCAAGAATAGTACCAACTGGGATCTCTATTCATCCGGTGTCTATATACCGCCGGCAGAACCCCTTAGCCCTGTCGACCCGACTGACCCACAGGTGCCGGTAGATCCAGTAGCCCCGGTTGATCCCGGTACCGATGGCGGAAATGGCGGTGGGAAAATAACCACCACGGCCGATGCCGGTGCTAATTTCTTGAATATCGGCTATCTGATGAACTACGCCGAAACGCAGACCCTATTACAGCGTATGGGTGACCTGCGCCACAACGGAGAGAGCGGTGATGTCTGGCTGAGAGGTTTTTCCGGTAAGTTTGATTCATTTGCATCCGGTAAAATGAGCGGATTCGATATGAGCTATAACGGCGTTCAGCTTGGTGCCGATAAGCGTATTGCTGAACAGATGCCGCTATTGGTCGGTGGTTTTATTGGTATGGCTGATGGTGATCCTAACTACCGTTCCGGCGATGGCTCAGTTAAAAGCAGCCATATGGGCATTTATGCCACTTATATGGCATCAAACGGCTTCTATACTGATGCGGTGGCAAAATATTCCCGACTGAAAAATAAGTTTAATGTACAAGATAGCCAGAATAATAACGTTAGCGGCAACGGCAGTTCTGACGGTATCAGCTTCTCATTAGAAGCCGGTAAGAAATTTAGTTTGAACCAGCCGGGTAACGGCTTCTATATTGAACCTCAGGCCCAGTTATCGTTCAGTCATCAGAACAGTACTGATATAACGGCCAGTAACGGACTCAAGGTCGATTTAGGCGGTTACAACTCGACGTTAGGTCGTACCAGCGCGATTGTCGGCTATGAAATAAGTGGCGAAAATACGGAGGTCGATGTTTACCTGAAAACCGGCTATGTACGCGAGTTTGACGGTGAGGTTGACTATAAGCTGAATGGTTCTGCCGAGCAGCATAGCTTTAAAGGCGGCTGGTGGAATAACGGTGTGGGTGTGAGTGCACAGATCAATAAGCAGCATACCCTGTATATGGACATCGATAGTTCGACGGGAAACAGGTTCGATCAGCGTCAGATTAACGGCGGTTACCGCTTTAGCTTTTGATCGTCAGATAGACAAAGACTGACTTTAAACGGGCGTTGGTAATAAACCAGCGCCCGTTTTTTTATAGAATAATACTCATGATATCCCTCGTAATGAAAATGACTTTTCTGGATTATTTATAGGAGTAATTTACTGAGCGTGCTAATTATTAGCACCGATGTTCATGGTTTTTATATGGTGAGTCGATTTTCATCGTTTGCATTAAAGGCTAAAACATACTTTTGGCATTAGGTTATTATTGCCTAAATTGCTGTTTGATATTCTTTAGTAAATAAAACACCTTGGAAGTGGCATAAATTTAATATGTATTTCCATAAAGGTATCTATTTGTCCAAAATCTGTAAAATATAAATTGGAGTTCAATGAAGATTATTTTTAGAGTGAGTGTATTATTTGGAATTTTCTGTTCACCGGTAGTTAATGCATCTGATAATTCATGGTCCCTTGGGGCAAGTACTGTATTTGAGTTATTGCCCTATAAAGGTATTGAGAGCGAAGTTTTACCATTTCCAATGATTGGTTATGAAGGCGAGCGCTTCTATATTAACGGACCAAGTGCAGGGGCCTATCTATGGAAGGGGCAACAAGATCGGCTGGCGCTGAATATTTATTACTCTCCGTTACATTTTAAGCCCGGTGACAGTGACGACGATGCGATGAAGGCGCTAGATAAACGCCGCTCAACGATGATGGCGGGATTGAGCTATAAATATACCGCTAATTGGGGTAGCGTTCGAACTTCGATTTCTTCTGATGCATTGAATACCAGTAATGGATTAAATGCGGATGCAGCCTATTTATATTCGATAAATATGAATAAGCTAACACTTACGCCGGGAATAGGTGCTGGCTGGCATAATAGTAACTTTAATCATTATTACTATGGAATAACACATAGTGAATCACAGCGTAGCGGGCTTGCACAATATGATGCAAAAAGCAGTTGGGCACCTTATGTCGAACTTACGGCTAACTATAGCTTGAACGACCAATGGCACATTTTTGCATCCGGTCGTTATATTTCATTAAGCAGCGAAGTAAAAGACAGCCCGATGGTTGATAAATCGTACTCCGCTATTATTGCCACCGGTATTACTTATCGTTTCTGAGCCATTAATTAAGTTATATTTAATTTTATAAGAATATTTATAGCCGCTGGAATAATGGTTTTGGCATTAGTGCACAGATAAATAAACAGCATACCCGGTATATGGATATCGATAGTTCGGCGGGAAACAGGTTCGAGCAGCATCAGATTAACCGTGGTTACCGTTTTAGCTTCTGATTACTGAATAGATAAAATTGAATGTTGCTTGGGCGTTGGTGAATCACCAATGCCCGTTTTTTTAATCATGATTTTTGTTTGTTTTTCCAGCAATCCCTCACGTTGTATGTTCATTACGCTTTAGCGATAAAATATTCCAACTGGTTATAAAATATGACTTTTATGATAAATAATTCCATTATGTTGGAATTTTTTGTCGAATATGTTTGCACAAATATTGTTCGGTGAGAGCAGGCTCACAGATCGTGCATTTTGATATTTGTGTATTTTTCTAACGGTGGTAGAACTATGTCTAACATAAAAGAATGGATTCCAACATAATGGAAAATAGTAAGAAATCAAAAGTTCCGGCGCTTTCCAGAGCTATCGATATTCTCGATTTTGTTGCGGAAAATGGCCATTGCTCAGTGACGGATATCGCCACCAGTCTGGCGCTACCGAAAAGCTCACTGTACTTAATGATTGATGAACTCAAGAAGTTACGCCTGCTGGCTCAAAGTGATGATGGTTCATTGCGGTTGGGCTTAAAACTAATGGAGCTGGGTAGCCGTTCAGTTGCACAGCTTGACCTGCGTAAAATAGCCAAAGATCACCTTACCCAACTGATGCTCGATACCGGTCTGGTATGCCATTTAGGTATTCTTGACGGCGATGATCCGATCTATCTGCTGAAGGTCGATTCGCAAAGCACTATTCAGGTGCGTTCATGGGAGGGCAAACGCGTTTCACTTTATAGCTCTGCGTTGGGTAAATGTCTGTTGACGTGGGTGAGTCCTGAACGCCAGAAAGAGCTGATGTCAGCCATTGAATTTAAAGTGATGACCCCTTATACGCTGGCCTCAGAGAGCGAGCTGGTTAATGAGCTGGCATTGATCAAACAACGGGGCTGGAGCTTCGATAATCAAGAGGATTTGCTGAATATTCAGTGTATATCCGCCCCGGTTTTTAATTCATCAAACAAACTTATCGCCGCTATCTCTGCGGTAGGAACCACGCTGCAGGTCAACGAGAATAACCTGCAGATGTTAGCGGAAAGAGTAATGCGTGCAGCAGAACTGATTTCCAGAGAGCTCGGACATCACCACAAGTAAGGAGTAAAACCGTCATGATTCGACCCGCTGGCGTTTATAGCGCCATGTTAACCCCATGGAAAAATGGTGTACCTGATTTAGCTGAACTCAGGAAGATTGTTGATTTTCAGATTAACGCCGGATTAACCGGGCTGTTTCCGGTCAGTTCAGTCGGCGAATCCGGTCTGATGTCATTTGAGCAAAAATGCTCACTGATGGAAACGGTGATCGATCAAGCTGCCGGGCGCGTTCCGGTATGGTGTGGTATTCCCGCCAGTACTGCTCAGGAGAGTATTGCTCTGGGTAAGTTTGCTAAAGAAAAGGGCGCGGCCGGCTTAGTTTTAATGCCACCGACCTTTTATCGTCACTCGTCTGAAGTGATTGTAAACACCATGAAGCAGATAATTCAAAGTACCGAACTGCCGGTGTGTTTATACAATATTCCATTTTTTGCCGATGCTCTGACGCCTGCGATGGTGGCAGAACTGGCACGGCTACCTAATGTCGTCGGTATTAAAGATTCCGGCGGCAATGCGGTGGAATTTATGCAAATGCTCTCTTTGTGTCACGAGGTTAATCCGGAATTTAAGGTATTAACCGGCCGGGAAGAGTTTCTTTATCCTTCACTAAAAGCAGGCGGTGAAGGCTGTATGACGGCGACTTCGGGGGTTTTGCCTGAAGTGATGGCGAAGATTTATCGTTTAACAATGGAAGGAAAAGACCAGCAGGCGCATGAGCTACAAATGGCCGCTCTGCCTGTGATGATGATGATGTCTTCATTACCTTTCCCGATAGGCTACAAATTGGGATTGGAATTAAGAGGGTTCGATATGGGGGAAACGCCTTTCCCACAAATTGACTCAGTAAAAGAAAAGGCTAACTCAATAAAAAATAAACTAGAGAAAGCCCTGCAACAACTTATAAAGATTGCCAACTAGCGAAACAGAGGATAACCATGAACTTACCTAAAATCAAACAGGTCAGAGCTTATTTTATGGGTGGAGCCACGGCGGAAAAAGGTTCCGGTGGTGCTGATTATCACGATCAGGGGTCATCTCACTGGATTGATGACCATATTGCTACACCAATGAGTAAATATAAGCAGTATGAACAATCCCGTCAGTCGTTTGGTATTAACGTACTGGGCACGCTGATTGTTGAAGTTGAAGCTGAAAACGGTGTTAAAGGTTTTGCCGTATCTACCGGCGGAGAAATGGGCTGTTTTATCGTTGAGAAACACCTTAACCGCTTCATCGAAGGCAAGTGCGTCTCTGATATTAAATTAATTCATGACCAGATGATGAACGCCACGATGTATTACGCGGGTTCAGGTGGCTTAGTGATGAACACCATTTCATGCGTCGATTTAGCGCTATGGGATCTGTTCGGTAAAGTCGTCGACCTGCCGGTATACAAGCTGTTGGGTGGCGCGGTACGCGAAGAAATTCAGTTCTATGCCACCGGTGCTCGCCCGGACCTGGCTAAAGAATTTGGCTTTATTGGCGGTAAAATGCCAACCCATTGGGGGCCGCATGACGGTGATGCCGGTATCCGTAAAGATGCCGCCATGGTTGCCGATATGCGTGAGAAGTGCGGTCCGGACTTCTGGCTGATGCTGGACTGTTGGATGAGTCAGGATGTGAACTACGCCACTAAGCTGGCTCATGCCTGTGCACCTTATAATCTGAAGTGGATTGAAGAGTGTTTACCGCCGCAAAACTACGAAGGCTATGCTGAACTTAAGCGTAATGCGCCGGTAGGCATGTTGGTCACTTCCGGTGAGCACCACGGCTCGCTGCAGTCGTTCCGTACTCTGTCTGAAACCGGTATCGATATTATGCAGCCGGATGTGGGCTGGTGTGGTGGCTTAACCACGCTGGTTGAAATTGCGGCAATCGCTAAATCTCGCGGTCAACTGGTGGTGCCTCATGGCTCTTCGGTTTATTCCCACCATGCGGTAATTACCTTTACCAACACGCCATTCAGCGAATTCTTAATGACCAGCCCGGACTGCTCCACTATGCGGCCGCAGTTTGATCCAATTTTATTAGATGAGCCGGTACCGGTGAACGGACGTATGCATAAGTCTGTGTTAGATAAACCGGGATTTGGCGTAGAGTTAAATCCGGAGTGCAAACTAACGCGCCCGTACACACACTAATTTCTAACGAGTAATCGTCATTCAATGAATGATTTAAGCCTGCTCCTCATCAGCGGAGCAGGCAATATACCCTCTGTACTTGAGCTGTGGTACTAGCGCCGCAGAAACGTGAATAACGTTAGGTATATATCCTAATAATAATTTAATAATCAAGGATCTAGTTATGACTACGGTTCTCAACACGGCTGTAACTAAAACGCGCTGGCGCTTGGTTCCTTTTATGCTTGCGCTCTATATATTGGCCTTTTTAGATCGGGCAAATATCGGTTTTGCTAAACAGTCCTATCAATTAGATACCGGCTTAAGCAATGAAGCTTATGCACTCGGCGCGGGAATATTTTTTATTGCTTATGCCTGCCTGGGCGCACCGGCTAACTTATTAATGAAGCACTTTGGTGCCAGAAAATGGATCGGTGTTACTACGCTTTGCTGGGGGGTTTTGTCTTCCGCAATGGCATTTTGTGATACTGAATGGAAATTCTTAGCGGTTCGTACCCTGTTAGGCGCTGCGGAAGCCGGTTTCTTTCCCGGTATGATTTATCTGACGTCACAGTGGTTCCCTCAGCGGACCCGAGCCAGCGTGATGGGGCTGTTTTATATGGGAGCCCCGCTGGCGTTAACCTTAGGATCGCCGCTGTCCGGTGCGCTGTTAGAAATGCATGGATTCGGCGGGCATCCGGGTTGGTTCTGGATGTTTATGATCGAGGGAATGCTTGCGGTAGCTGCGGGTGTGTGGACCTTCTTCTATCTTGATGACAATCTGGAAAATGCACGCTTCTTAACGGCTGAAGAGAAGAAAGTGTTGATTGACCAAATTGCCAGTGAGGAATCTAAAAAGCAAACCTCAAGGCTACTGGACGCAGTGAAGAATCCGCAGGTATGGCACTTGGCTATTATCTATATGCTGATTCAAATCAGCGTATACGGGCTGATTTTCTTCTTACCGACTCAGGTTGCGGCATTAATAGGCACTACGGTAGGTTTCAAAGCCTCTCTGGTGGCTGCAATTCCTTGGGTTGCTGCGATGTTCGGTACCTATTATATTCCGCGCTATTCCGATAAAACCGGTAACCGCCGTAACGTCGCTGCGATTACGCTGTGTATTGCCGGTATTGGTATCGGCGTTTCCGCCTTCGCCTCACCGGTCATTGCGATTATTGCCCTATGCTTTGCTGCCGCGGGTTTTATCGCCGTACAGCCGGTTTACTGGACGATGCCAACCAGCATGTTATCAGGCGTTGCGTTAGCTGCGGGTATCGGTTTTGTCAATATGTTCGGGGCAATTGGCGGCTTTTTGGCTCCGATTATCCGAGTCAAAGCTGAAACGGCGATGGATAACTCAATGGCCGGGCTATTGACGCTGGCCGGGCTAACCGTTATTGGCGCACTGGCTATTATGGCACTGAAGAAAGATAGCGTGGCTGCTACGCAGTAATAGGTTATTTGACTGATTAAGGCCCTGTTCCCCAATGAATGTAGAGAGATATTGCATTCATCAGGCGGAACAGGGTCTTTCTGCGTTATGGATTTGGAGCGGCTAATTCTGTCTCTGAGGGCTGTGGTTTATCCTGATAGGTTTGTTGCAACTGGGATAGCGAACAATATAACCGCCAGATAAGCCCGGCCAGGTCCTGGGCCGCTTTCTCCGGGTGGCGGGAAAGGGCGGTACTCATGCGTAATAGCTCATGAAGCGTAGCATCCAGGGATTTTTGCTGAACGCCTTTTTCAGTCATGATGCCTTTAAGACAGCGGATGCAGACTTCACGCACCACGGACAGAGGGTCCGATCTGGCCTGCCATTTACGCAGTTGCCAGACAATATGGCTACAGTTGAGTAAAACAACGCCCCAGCGTAGCAGCCATAGCCGTGATTGTTCATCTTTGCTTTGATTAAGCTGGCTAATGCGATGATAAATTCGTGACTCAAACTGGCTTTCGCTCTGTTGGGGCTTTTGGCTTAGCTGGTCGATAAAATCCCGGCGTAAGGCGCGAATAATACGTCGGCTTTTAATTTTATCTGAGCTCGGGCGTAATATCTGAAACGCTAGCCCTGCCAATATGACACCGGCCAGTTTGCCGAAGTCATCGTTAATATAGTCTTGAAAGTCATAGCTGGGCGGGTTGGTGACTGCAAGAAAAGATCCCATATAAACAATAAGCTGTCCCCATAATGCCGCATAAGCCGGATGCTGTAGCTTGAACATTTGCATGGTGAGCAATACCGGTAACAGAAACAGGCAGAATACCCAAAAGTCATCGATCTGTATCATCAGGCCAAATTTAGCGATATAGCAGACGACAGACAGCAGAGCCAGTGATTTCATCAGCGTGGTAATACTGTTAATTGGTGACGGTATCGCTGAATAGAGTACGCAACTGATCGCCGCCAGCGTCAGGGCTGATGCACCGGCATCCCACTGGGTATTAATCCAAAAGGCACAGCCAACCACAATGCATAAAAAGGTGCGCAGAGCGTTATAAGCGGCTTCCGTTGAGTCGGTATGTTGAGCAATACTGCTCACTTTAGGCGGTTGCAGTTGGCTGGTTGGATTAATCTCATCTAACTTGGCCAACCAGCGGCTGGACTGAAGATATTGCCAACAGAAGTAACGCAGATGAAGCCAGAACGTTTTATGGCGGAAATCGCTGCCGTTTTCGGGATAAATATCTTTTAATATTTTGGCCAGCCGATATTTATTGGTATCCGGCTGTTTTAGCTCGTCTAATAGTTGCTGTAAAACGCCAGGCAAATTGGCCGGTTGATCCGGCCAGTTAAGCATGATGCGGCGAATGCTGGAGATCACGCTGGTTAAGCGTAACTGCTGGTGTAACATAAAATTAAGCACATTATTACGACGGCGCAGGCGGTAGTGGCTCCAGACTGCCTGAATGCGTAATACGTTCATGGTCAGAATTTGGCTGATAACGCCCTCATGCGAGGTTCGCATTTGCGGGGTAATGTCCGGTTGCCATAGCATCGCTGCGTGATCCAGCAGGCGTAAATGCATTTTACGCAGTGAATCAAGCAGGGTTGAACCGTCTGAGGTGCTGGGCAGAATCATCATCATCAATGCGCCGCAAACAATCCCTGTGACCACTTCACACACCCTCGCCTGAGTAATATCGAATACCTGCATAGAGTCTGTGGCATCGGTCAGAGAGAAGGTAATGATGGCTGCGGTATAACCGGCCAGTGCAAAAGCATATGAAACATTATTCTGATAGTGATTAGAAATATAGGTACACAGCGCCAGCCAACCGGCAATAAAGAAGGTGAATAGCCAGGGGTCATTCAGGCACATTCCGGCAATCAGCATTGAGGCCAGCGCCCCGAGCAGGCTACCGAAAATCCGGCCGATGCTTTTACTGATGACCCCGCCAATAGTCGGAAAACTTACTACTGCCGCAGAGGTCATTGCCCAGTATGGTTCGTCGAGATCGAGTAAAAAAGCCACGCCCAGGGCCAGACACATAGCAATAGAATTGCGTAATGCATATCGCCACTGGGCTTTGGTTGCTTTACCCCATGGCGTGTTTTTCCATTCAAGCCAGGAAAGATTCACGCGGCATGCCTTTAGTTTGAATGACTATGGATGAATGGATACGGAACAGGTTGTTCCCGCTACCAGCAGAACATCGTCAGAGACATGGGTCAGATTAATTCTAACCGGTACCCGTTGGGCTAAACGTACCCATGGAACGTTGGGTTTAACATTCATCAGCATATCTTCATTACCCTCGACGCTTTGGTCGTAAATGGCCCGGCCGATACTTTCTACTTCACCCTCAAGTCGGGTACTGCCGTTGTATAAGGTAATATCGGCTTTGTTACCCTGTTTAATATTATTAAGTTTGGTCTCTTCAAAATAGCCCATCACATAAAAGGAATGGATATCAACCAGAGCAACCAATGGCTGGCCGGCAGTGGCATAGCTTCCTTCGCGGGTTTGTAAGTTAGTGATGTAACCGTCCGTCGGGGCAGTAATTTTAGTATGGGCTAAATTCCATTTGGTTTGCTCAAGTGCCGCCTGCGCGGCTTTATAGTTAGCCTGCATTGATTTAACCGTCAGATTCGCTTCGTCTAAATCTTCTTTGGAAATAACATTTGCCGGTAACCGTTGGCGGCGAGAGGCTTCATGGTTGGCTTTATCTAAATCGGATTCGGCTTTGGCCAGAGCACCCAGCGCTTTGTCGATTTCGATTTGGTAGGCGGTCTCATCAAGGGTAAATAGCAAGTCGCCTTTTTTGACCATCTGGTTATCTTTGATATTTACCGACATAAGCTTACCGGAGACTTCCGGTGTGATGTTCACCAGTTCTGCGCGTACTTTTCCGTCACGGGTCCAGGGGGATTGCATATAGTAGTTCCACAGCCACCAACCCGCACTTACGGCAATGGCGAATACAATTACCGTAGAAAAGTATTTTAGTGTGTTTAGCTTCATAAGATTACCAACGAGTTAATATCCACATCGAGCCGCTAACGGAGATAATAAAAATAGACAGGTCCATCAGCGTAGGGTGCCAGACATCACCTGAATAGAGCCAGTCACGCACTACGCGATGTATCAATAGCCATATTATAAAGCCAAGCATCAGGGCCTTAAATACCGGAGGAAAGTAAAGGGATGCTCCGAAAACCAAATCTGGCATAGCAATACCTTTGTTTGAAAATATGTCCACGTTAATCACGCCTATCTTGTGCGGCGACGGCAATACTTGGTTCCAATGTTACACCTCTATGCTATCACGAGCTTGAAAAAACGATGTGGGTCAATAGGGGAGATGCTTTAGTTTATACTCTTCATACTTCAAGCTGCACCTTTATTGACGATGTTTGCTCAGTCGAATGACTTACCGGAGTCGTCTCGACAAGGTCGCTGCATGCTATCGCGACGTTACTTGAATTATTTTTTGGGATGGTTCTATCGGGGGAATCATTCACCATATAGGAAAGGTGCTAAATCAATCTTAGTATCATTTCGGGCTTATCATCAAATTTGGATGAAATATCTTTTAAGTTAATGATATTAAGTTGTTTTTTGAGTTTGCTCAAATGAGTATTTGTTTCGCTTTTTGGATAGTGATTGAAGCACTTAAGAATAACTTCGATGCTTGATTTTATACATCACTATTATAATCATTGTCATTGAAATTAAACAGACATCTCATTGGATACAGTGGTGTTTAAGGGCGAACACGCACATAAAATAACTATGATTATTATATTTAATGGACTATTAACTTATTGTAACTATCTCGTTTGTATGTTGTTTTCTGATGAAGTATTTTAATTTATTATTATTAATCTACAGTTTTATTTTATGCCGATATTTTATACTCCTACGTATTAATTAAATTTATTTTATGAACAAAGTGGTGTATTAATTTGATTTATAGGGTTATTTTTCACTTTTTTAATTTAGGTGGTGATGGGGGAATAGGGAGGGGATTTAGTTGCTATTACTTTATTACTCATTTGGTTTGCCGCGGGAGTTTTATTAAGTTCATATTTTACCTCTTCATAAAATGAATTCGGAATTTTATTATTAATGGTCGTGTATTGATTTATTAGAATGAATTTCCAGTTGTAATAATATTTATTATTTTAAATACACTTGTTTGCATTCGTGTTAATAAATGAATAGCTCAGCTTTTAGTTTTCAATGTTAAGTTGAAGAAGATGGTTTTTTTGTATGGCAAGAAGAACTTAACCGGCATTTTTTGAGTTTTTATTAATTTATGGCCATTTTTTCGTTTTTTGGATAACGGCTTTTTTCAAACTAGTCTAAGTTGTATCTCAACAATACCGGCGGGCCTTATTTTTATTAATTAATACCGGCGTAAACGTTGATAACTATCAACGTAAGTAAGACTAAATAACGGAACTCATTGCAGGCGCTACGTTTTTGCATATGAGAGCAAACTATTGCTATCAGGGTAATCTCTTTTTTAGAGATTAAATTTATTTTTTTATATTCACACATTCAGGCCTCACTGACTAATTGTTATCAGGTTGTTGCTGAAGGATAAAATATAAAAATGAGATATATAGGCATTGGCGTTATCCGCCAACATTAACGCTGGAACTTAGGCTTTTTATTTAGCCTGGGTGACGTATCTAATTATCCAAAAAACGAAATTATTAGTGAAAAGAGTATGCCATGCCATCTTCATCAATTTATCAATGTAATGTTTATCTTGGTCTTGACGTCGTTAAAGCATCTGATGTCATCTATGGTGGATATTTTGAGCACAGGTTACTTTCTTCTGCTCAACTAAGTTTATATCACCAGAGAATGATGTTGGGCGACTGTCGGCTTGAAACAGGAAACTATAGCTTCCCCGTGATTGCCCGGGGGTGTATGCCATCAGATTGCGTATGTCTTAGCTTAATGGCCTATGGAAGTGAGGTCACTCGCTATAATATGGCCAGCGTTTCGGGTAATGAATTGTTGATTTATCCGGAAGGGGCGGAATTGCTATATCACTCCGATGGTCCCGCCCGCTGGATTAATTACGCGATTCCCAGAGAAATGCTACAGCAGGCTATTATTAACTATTCCGGAAAATCTATCGCTATTTCCCAAGACAGGATCACCTCTTTACAGCTGGATGAAGGTGAAGTAGAGAAGCTGATTAAGCTAACGGATGAAATATTTACTATCGGGCAAACGCACAAGCAGTCAGGCGTTTCTTCGCGTGGTTTTACTCAATTATCTGACACTTTATTAAATAGTTACGTTGCCGCTATATGCGATGCTCATGGCGTTGGAAATCTTCAGGCTAAAAAAAGCTTAATATCTCAGCGGCATAATAACTTGATTCTCGACAGTGAGTATTTTGTGATGTCTCATGATGACATGAATACCAGCTTGATTAACATTGCTCAACGTACGGGTTATAGCCTTAGGGCTCTGGAACTTATTTTTAGAAACTCTGTGGGCATGCCCCCGGGGAAGTGGTTTCTGAATATGAGATTGAACGGTGCGTTACGCGATCTATTAATGGCTACGGCCAACTGTTCAGTATCCAGCATTGCTACGCGCTGGGGTTTTCAACACCTTTCACGATTTTCTGAACAATATCGTAAGACATTCGGCGAGTATCCCAGCCACACTTTGGTGAGAAATCGTCGGGCATTTTTAGATACGGTATCCTGAGCGGTATCGATAGGAATACTATTCATTTTATTCGATTGTAGTAGGCGTGTGTTCTTAAGCTACAGTTTGATTTCTTAGTATTAACTTAAATGATTACTCATTAAGCCTAAATCGATGAGTAATTATTTAATAGTCCTGATAGCCATATGATCTGATTAATTAAAATGACCTGTAGTAGGTTTTTTGTGAGGTTTTTTAGCTAGTTCCATTTTTATTTACTTTTAATTAACGCTATTTTAAATTTCATAAAATTTTTTATTATTATTTACCAATGTGTTTTTTATGGTTTTACTCTACTTTTTCGTTTTTTGGATAACACCCTATTTGGAAACAAGATAGATTTAATCCCGACGTTTAATTTAATCCAATGAATAAAGTTAAGGGGTTTTGTATGATATTCAAAAAAAGGACTCCATGTCGTTATTGTCAGGATTCGCAGTCTGTCAGAAAGCATGGGAAAGGTAGGGCTGGTTACCAACGTTTTTATTGTGTTAGTTGTTGTAAAACTTTCCAAATAAAATATGTTTACTCAGCCTATTATAAAGACGATGAGCCATCAGCGGTAGTATCTTAATTATGTTATGCCAATGTGCTGTTAATATTAGATAGGTTAAGGTTTACCCGCTTATCTTGAGAAAACATTATCATTTTCAATCAGTAAAATAGAACATTCAGACGTGCTTCATTGGCATAACAGCATTACCAACAGTTAGGTTTAACCACAAACAGATAATTTGACGTCGATAATAGATAAGTATAGAGCTATTCAACATTGATAATATGCTTCTATAGCGATAGATAAATTTAGGGTGTTGGTTCCACTTGCGTTGTATTAAAGGCCCTGAGATTACTCTCAGGGCCTTTTCTGTTTATCCCACCGTGGGAGTTAAAATACCAAACTAATACTAAATTTCTTCAGAGACATCCGGTATTGCTGGCAGCGGTTGAGGAACTTCATTGATCCATGCGGTCATTAAGCGATAAGACACGGCTAATACGACCGGACCGATAAATAGGCCTATCATACCGAAAGCCAGCAGCCCGCCAATAACACCTGACAAAATCAGTAGCAGCGGAAGGTCAGCGCCCATACGAATTAGCATCGGGCGAAGGACGTTGTCCAGAGATGTGACTAAACATCCCCATACCAATAGCGCTGTCCCCCAAGTATTATCGCCAGTCCAGTACAGCCAAATAACGGCAGCACCAAGGATAAGAGACGGTCCGATTTGTGCAAGACAGCAGATAAACATCAGAACGGTGAGTAGCGTTGCATAGTGAATACCCGCAACGGCCAGCCCGATACCACCGAGAAGGGCCTGAACTAATGCCGTTACCACTACCCCCAGCGCCACGCCACGAATGGCTTGCCCCGCCAGAATAACGGCTGATTCACCACGTTCTGCGGCTAAACGTAAGGCAAAATGTCGAATGCCGGTGGCAACGGCCTCTCCTTTACTGTAGAGAATGGCACTAAAGACCACCATTAAGGTTCCATGAAGCATAAAGCGACCTACGTGTGCGACTTGAGAGACAAACCATGTCGCACTGGCACCGGCATAAGGCTGAACGCTGGCAACCAGCTTTTTCCCACCGTCAGCCGTCATGGATTGCCATGTCGCCAGCAACCCGTCTCCAACCATCGGAATATTTTCAATCCAGGTCAGGGTCGGGATATGCCAATTTTCCGGCTTAGATAACCAGTTAACCAGCGTGCCGCTGTTGTCAACAATGCTGTTAATCACCAGACTAAATGGCAGAACAAACAGCAATACCAGCAGCAGAGTCATAATAATAACGGCCGGAGCTCTGCGCCCCCAGGTCAACTTTTGCACCCGCAGTAAAAGTGGCCAGGTTGCAATCACCACCATGCCGGCCCAAGCAAATCCCAGAATAAAGGGTTGGATTACCCAAAAACAGGCCAAAATCAGGATGGCAATAAAGAGTATGCCAAACATCAGGCGGGCAAGATCGTAACGTTTATGAGGTTGGTTCATTCATTCAGGCTCATTGAGAAATTAGTAGAACATCAACTTATATTATCGAGTATGGTTGGCAGAACTACCATCTTAGTTTAATAAATTGATAAATATAAGTTAACCAGTGGAATAAAGCTTTAGTTATCAAGCCTTACTCAGTTTTTTTGTCCGCCATATAAGGATGTCCCATAAGATGTAATAAATTTAGCTGATTGAGTACGCAAACGATAAAGTACTGTGCTAATTTAATCCGCTGGTCACCGGCGTAATAAGTTGGTCAATAGGTGACGCAATGGGTAATGTAAAATCTATAAAAAACAAAATAACAACAGAGATAAATGGCAAATGATTCCACAACTTAAGCAGGCTCCGGGAGTAGACTTACTGGTTCAGGATTATCTGGATGCGCTAAAACAGTCGGGTTTTAGCGGCGATGTTGCGACCCGTTATGCTGACCGTCTGACAATGGCGACGGACAACAGTATTTATCAGCTATTGCCACAGGCGATAGTTTTCCCGCGTTCTACTGCCGATGTGGTGCTAATTGCCCGTACCGGACATTTGCCGCAGTTCGCTCAACTGAAATTCACACCAAGAGGTGGCGGGACAGGAACCAACGGGCAATCCCTTAACGATGGCATCGTGGTTGATATGTCGCGTTATATGAATCGTATTCTGGAGTTAAATCTGGAGCAGGGTTGGGTGCGGGTTGAAGCTGGCGTTATTAAAGATCAGTTAAATCAGTATCTCAAGCCAAGAGGCTATTTCTTTTCGCCGGAGCTTTCTACCAGTAACAGGGCAACGCTTGGCGGCATGATCAACACCGATGCTTCCGGCCAGGGGTCACTGGTTTATGGTAAGACATCGGATCACGTGCTCGGTTTAAGAAGCGTCTTGCTTAACGGAGAACTGCTAGATACTCATGCCATGCCGGTGGCACTGGCAGAACAGCTCGCCGAGCAACAGACTCAGGCCGGGCAGGTCTATCAAACGGTAATCGAACGGTGTCGTCTTCAGCGTCAGTTGGTGTTAGATAAGTTTCCTAAGCTCAATCGGTTCTTAACCGGTTACGACCTGCGCCATGTATTCAGCGATGATTTACAGACCTTTGACCTAAGCCGTATTTTGACCGGCTCCGAAGGTTCGCTGGCCTTTATTACCGAAGCCCGCCTGAATATTACGCGGTTACCAGCAGTAAGACGCTTAGTGAATGTCAAGTATGACAGCTTTGACTCAGCGCTAAGAAACGCGCCTTTGATGGTTGAAGTGAAAGCCCTGTCGGTGGAAACCGTTGACTCCAAAGTGTTTAATCTGGCGCGGGAAGACATCGTTTGGGAATCGGTGAAAAATTTAATTACCGATGTCCCAGATAAAGATATGCAAGGGTTGAATATTATCGAGTTTGCCGGGGATGATGAGCAACGAATTAATGCCCAGGTTGAACAACTATGTACCCGATTAGATCAATTGATGGCGGCGCAAGAGGCCGGGGTAATTGGCTATCAGCTGTGTAACGATCTGGCCGATATTGAACGGATATATGGCATGCGCAAGAAAGCCGTTGGCTTACTGGGCAATGCCAAAGGGTTAGCCAAGCCGATTCCATTTGCCGAAGATACCTGCGTACCTCCGGAGCACTTGGCGGATTATATTACAGAGTTCCGGGCATTACTGGATAGCCACAATCTGGCCTATGGCATGTTCGGTCACGTTGACGCCGGAGTGTTGCACGTTCGACCGGCGTTAGATATGTGCGATCCTCAGCAAGAAATCCTAATGAAGCAGCTTTCCGACCAAATTGTTAACCTGACGGCTAAGTATGGCGGGTTGCTATGGGGGGAACATGGGAAGGGGTTCAGAGCTGAGTACAGCCCGGCATTCTTTGGCCCGGAACTTTACGATGAACTGCGCCGCATAAAAGCGGCATTCGATCCGGATAACCGGCTTAATCCCGGCAAAATTTGCCCGCCAAAAGGCAAAGACGATCCGGTGTTTAAAGTGGATGCGGTGAAGCGAGGAACCTTTGACCGTACTATTCCGCTGGCAGTTCGTAGCGCCTTTAAAGGCGCGATGGAGTGTAATGGCAACGGTCTGTGTTTCAATTTTGATGTAAACAGCCCGATGTGCCCGTCGATGAAAATCAGTGCTAATCGCGTTCACTCTCCGAAAGGTCGGGCGTCTCTAGTTCGCGAATGGCTGAGGCTGTTAGCCGAACAGGGAACAGATCCACTGCTGATTGAGCAACAGTTGACCGAACAGCGTATCAGCTGGCGGGGGCTATTAAGCAAGACCAAGAACAGCTGGCGCCAGCGTCAGGGAGAATATGATTTCTCTCATGAAGTTAAACAATCAATGGCCGGGTGTTTAGCCTGCAAAGCGTGCTCGACTCAGTGCCCGATAAAAATCGACGTTCCGGCATTTCGTTCTCGTTTTCTGCAGCTTTACCATACCCGCTATTTGCGCCCGGCCAGAGATTATCTGGTAGCCTCGGTTGAGAGCTATGCGCCCGTTATGGCTAAAGCGCCGAAAGTGTTTAACTTTTTTATTGGTCAACCTTGGGTGCAGTCGTTGGGGGCTAAGAGTATCGGGATGATTAACCTGCCGTTACTCTCCTCTCCGACCTTAAAACAGCAGTTGCAGGGGCATAAGTCCTGCACCATGACGCTGGAACAGCTAGAAGGCTTAGCGCCGGATGCCAGACAAAACTATGTGCTGATTGTTCAGGATCCGTTTACCAGCTATTACGATGCTAAAGTGGTGTCCGATTTTGTTAAGTTAGTCGAAAAGCTGGGGATGTCACCGGTAGTGTTACCGTTCTCACCTAACGGTAAGGCACAGCATATTAAAGGTTTTCTGCATCAGTTTGCTAAAACGGCTAAGCGTACGGCAGAGATGCTAAATCGCGTGGCCAAGCTGAATATTCCGATGGTGGGGGTAGATCCGGCCTTAGTCCTTTGTTATCGAGATGAATACAACCATATTTTGGGCGCACAGCGCGGAAGCTTTCAGGTTCAACTGGTACATGAATGGCTGACCGACAACCTGAGCCGTTTTCCTGAAAAGAGTTCAGCTCAAGAGCCTTGGTACCTATTCGGTCACTGTACAGAAAGTACCGCACTTCCTGCCAGCAGTAAACAGTGGCAAACCTTATTTAGTCACTTTGGCGCTCAGTTGGATAATGTCAATTTAGGCTGTTGCGGTATGGCGGGAACTTACGGTCATGAGGCTGATAATGCGGAGAATTCCGCCGGTATTTATGCGCTGTCGTGGCAAAGTGCTTTATCATCCAAACCGGCGGAGCGCTGTCTAGCTACCGGCTATTCCTGTCGCAGTCAGGTTAAACGTTTTGACGGTGTGGTATTAAAACATCCATTACAGGCATTGCTCGAACTGGTCTAAGTTGAGTAAGCCATCTTTAAAATAAAGGAATAAGCGTTATGTGGAAGCGTGAGAAGTCGTTAGCAGAGCTCAATCAGATGTCTAAAGACACCATGATTGAGCACGTAGGTATTGTCTATACTAAACAAGATGCCGACAGTCTGGAAGCGACGATGCCCGTTGATCATCGTACAGTACAACCCTTTGGTTTATTACACGGCGGAGCATCCGTGGTATTGGCTGAAACCCTAGGTTCTGTCGCCGGATATCTTTGCTGTGAGGGTGAATCACAGGTCGTTGGTATTGATATTAATGCTAATCATCTGCGGGCGGCTAAAAAAGGCTTGGTGCGCGGTGTATGCACAGCGATTCACTTAGGCCGAACCCATCAGGTTTGGGAAATTAAAATTTATGATGAAGCAGAAAGATTGTGTTGTATCTCCCGCCTGACGACGGCAGTTTTGGATAAAAAACTTTAATCCGGATGCGCAGTACATGGACGGAAAGCGGATGGTGAAGATAGATAAAGGTGGTGGTGGTGGACAAAATTACCGGTAAGCAATTAGCGGTTAAGCAGAAAATACACTCTTGTCAGCTAGATGGTAAAGGCGGGATGTTACCGCTAAATGATAAGACTGAAGTCACTCCGGAACGACCGGGTTGGTTACATTTTGACTATGAGCAAGAAGGAAGTCTTGCATGGCTTAAGTCAACCCAGCTACTACCTGAAAGTTTTAAAGAGGCTTTATCTGGCGAAAGCTGCCGCCCGAGAGTTTCCCGTCAGGCCGACGGGACGTTAATTATCTTACGCAGCATTAACCTAAATAGTGATTCACTACCCGATCCGTTAGTGACTATGCGTATCTATATTACCGATAGTCTGATTTTATCTACCCGCCATCGGCCTATTTATGCGGTCGATGAGGTGGTTAATGAACTGAAAAAAAATACCGGACCTACCCATACCGGAGACTGGCTGGTTGAAGTTCTTGATTATTTAACCGATCAGGCCAGTAGCTTTATTGATGATATTCATGGCCGGGTTATCGATCTTGAAGACGGATTACTTGACCGCAACGTTCCGCCCAGAGGTGAGATGTCGCTGATCCGCAAGCAGCTAATTGTATTACGTCGCCACTTATCTCCTCAGCGAGACGTTTTCTCACGGCTTGCCAGTGAACGTCTGCCCTGGATGACCAATGAAGACCGGCACCGCATGCAGGATATTGCAGACAGATTAGGCCGCGGATTAGACGATCTTGATGCCACAATTTCCCGTACTGCGGTACTGGTTGATGAAATTAATGCGCTGATTGCCGAGTCGATGAATCGACGGACCTATACTATGTCGCTGATGGCGATGCTGTTTTTACCCGCGACTTTCTTAACCGGGTTATTTGGTGTCAATCTGGGGGGGATTCCCGGGGGAAATAAAGAAGGGGCTTTTGCACTTTTCTGTTTGTGTTTACTCGCAGTAGGCGGTGGAATTGTGTTGTGGCTCAAGCGCAGCAAATGGCTCTAATTAACACACCTCAGGCAGGCTGCCTGAGGTGTGAGTAATTTTTATTTCACTTCAATGACGTTAATACTTAAATCATCGCTTTCTTCCGGGGTATAGCCAGCCGGAGTCAGCGGCAGTTCTTCCCGATCAAAGGCTAAGTCGCCGCCGTCAATAACATCCATTCCGTGTTGTATGGCACCGAAGTCAAACAGTTCTCGGTCGCACAGGTGAGAAGGGACAACGTCTTGCATTGCACTGAACATGGTTTCGATTCGACCCGGGTAACGTCGGTCCCAATCATTGAGCATCTCTTTGATCACCTGACGCTGTAGGTTCGGCTGCGAGCCACACAGATTACAAGGAATAATCGGGAAGGCTTTTGCCTCAGCATAGCGCTCAATGTCTTTCTCGCGGCAGTAAGCCAGAGGGCGAATGACAATGTGTTTACCATCATCGCTCATCAGCTTTGGTGGCATACCTTTTAGCTTGCCGCCATAGAACATATTTAAAAATAGGGTTTGTAGAATATCATCACGGTGGTGGCCTAAAGCAATTTTAGTGGCACCAAGTTCAGTGGCGGTACGATACAGAATGCCTCGGCGTAAGCGAGAGCATAGGGAGCAGGTTGTTTTACCTTCCGGGATTTTATCTTTAACAATACCGTAAGTGTTTTCTTCAACAATCTTATATTCAACGCCCAGCGCTTTAAGATACTCAGGCAAGATGTGCTCAGGGAAGCCCGGCTGTTTCTGATCGAGGTTAACCGCGATTAGCTCAAAGTTAACCGGAGCACTTCGCTGTAGGTTTTGCAGAATATCCAACATGGCATAGCTGTCTTTGCCGCCGGACAGGCACACCATAATCCGATCGCCTTCTTCAATCATCGAGAAGTCAGCAATGGCTTCCCCGACGTTGCGACGCAGTCTTTTATGGAGTTTATTCAGATTGTACTGTTCTTTTTGGTTAAGCGCTGCTGATGTACTCATGCCGATAGCTCTGTTTGTCCGGTTGCTTTGGTTCAAAAGTATGTTGCGGCTACTTCTCATTTTTAATAAAAAACGCAGAAGAATCGCGGGAGGGCTATGGTACGGATTATTGCCATGGTTGTCAGTATAAGAATGCGCAACAAAGGCATACCAAGGGTGTGGCTATTGTGTGTGGATGTAAAGAAGATGGATTGAATGAGATATTTATCGTTGTATGAAAGGTATTATTATTCCACTTATTTAAAGTTTAACTTTGAATAATAATATGAAATTTAATTATTGGTAACTGTCAAAAATACCAGTATTTATAAAACTACTATATATTGATAATCAATGGTTAAAATAGTAAAACTATTTTGCTACACTCAAATTATTGCGGCTGAATTTTTAAGACTGGGGTAAATTTTATTTGTCACGTCAGCTGATAAATATTATCGGAAAGGACAGGAAGTGAATTGATATCAGGATTAAATTCTTCATATCACGGCACTCATTAATATCTTATAACGTATTGCTATCATGGTTATTTAATACCAGATTATTTTTATCCAGAAGGAGGTGGAAGATGGTCACGATTGAAGTTGCATGTCGTCACTGTAACGAGACTCAGCCTGTCAGGAAGCATGGTAAAGGGCGGGGCGGTTACCCAAGATACTACTGCAATGACTGTAAAAGAACCTTTCAGCTATCTTATTTATATCGAGCACACCAGCCCGGAATGAAAGAAAAAATTATCGAAATGGCTTCGCAGGGCGCCGGAATAAGACACACCAGTCGCACGCTTAAAG
This sequence comes from Budvicia aquatica DSM 5075 = ATCC 35567, assembly GCF_000427805.1. Classification (GTDB taxonomy): domain Bacteria; phylum Pseudomonadota; class Gammaproteobacteria; order Enterobacterales; family Enterobacteriaceae; genus Budvicia; species Budvicia aquatica. Next base: position 25,359 of record NZ_ATYS01000038.1, read on the forward strand.
TGGGATTAAACACGGTGATGCGATATTTAAAAACAGCAGAACCGGTTGGCTGAATTAATATAATAGGAATCAATAGCGTTAGTTATTTCAATGGCGGGTCTGGAGAGACGATTAAATTTAGCTTCACTATTACTCGTTCAACTAATTTTAAACTCCTCTCATTGATAAAAATAAAGCACCTGATACGGTGCTTTATTTTTATTATTTCAACGATTACTCCGGTTCTGCTTTCTCTACCGTTTTACCGGCCAATAAACTGAGTAGCTGATAACGACGGTGAACGTCTTTTTCTGCTTCAATATGTAAATTGGCTGCGACCTCTGGTTCTAAAGCATTTAACCGCCGGAAACGCTGTTCTTTTAACAGCGCCGCTGCTAACCCGTTTGACGGCGGTCGTGAATCAAGCACTAAGCCGGGCTTATCTTCAATCAGGCGACGCGGATCATAGCGGTACAGCGGCCAAAAACCAGCGGTAGTTAGCTGTTTCATTTGGTCGTGGCTGAAGGCCAGATCGTAACCATGCTCTTCACAAGGGCTATAGGCAATTATCAGTGACGGCCCGGGATAAGCTTCAGCCTCCTGAATAGCTTTAACCGTTTGATTTAGCTGGGCGCCGAGTGAAATTTGGGCGACGTAGACATGCCCATACATCATAATGCTGACGCCTAAATCTTTTCTGCCTTTACGCTTACCACGTTCGGCAAACTTGGTGACTGCGCCCATTGGGGTTGCTTTAGACTGTTGTCCGCCAGTATTGGAATAGCATTGGGTATCCAATACCAGAATATTGACGTTTTCGCTCAGGCTCATTACGTGGTCAAGACCACCAAATCCGATATCATATGCCCAACCGTCACCGCCTATCAGCCAGATAGATTTGTCGACCAGATAGTCTGCATCGGTGGCCAACTCAATGGCCTGAGGTGAACTTAATCCGGCTAAATGTTGACGCAGTTCTGCCACTTGTTGCCGGCGGATTTCTGGCTGAACGTTGTCCTGCTTAAGAGATTCAATCAGTTCGGCCGGAAGATGAGAGGCAACTGATTCGAGTAACCGCAAAACCCGGGCGTGATGCTGATCGACCGTCAGACGGAAACCTAAACCAAACTCTGCGTTATCTTCAAACAGCGAATTAGCCCAGGCAGGGCCACGACCTTCAGCATTGGTGGTATAAGGTGTGCTCGGCAGATTACCCCCGTATATTGATGAACAACCGGTGGCGTTGGCAATTAGCAGGCGATCGCCATATAGCTGAGTGAGCAGCTTAATATAAGGCGTTTCACCACAACCAGAACAGGCTCCCGAGTATTCAAACAGCGGAGTAATTAACTGTGAGGTACGAATATCAATGCGCTCAAGCTTGGTTTTATCAATTTCTGGTAGCTGCAGGAAGAAGTCATAATGACGTTTCTCAGCCTCCAGATTTTCCAACCGAGGCTTCATATTAATTGCTTTGATTTCCGGATTTTGTCGGTCTTTGGCCGGACAAACTTCAACGCATAGGTTACAGCCGGTACAGTCCTCGGGGGCGACCTGCAATACATACTTCTGACCGCGCATATCTTTAGATTTAACGTCTAATGATTGCAAATCATCCGGCGCATTATCCATGGCATCAGGCATAACCACTTTGGCTCTGATAGCCGAGTGCGGACAGGCGGCAACACAGTGGTTACATTGAGTACACAGCGGGGCCTGCCAGATAGGAATATCTTCGGCAATATTGCGTTTTTCCCACTGGGTTGTGCCTACCGGCCATGTCCCATCAGGTGGGAAGGCTGAAACCGGCAGGCTATCGCCTAATCCGGCTAACATCGCCGCAGTAACGGTTTTAACAAAGTCAGGGGCATGTTCAGAGACTACCGGCGGACGCATAGGGCTGAGCGCATTAACCGCTGGCAGAATAATCTCTTCCAGCGCTTCAATGGTAGCGTCTAATGCCTGCCAGTTATTCTGGACAATTTCTTGCCCTTTACTGCTATAACTTTTTTCGATGGCATGACGTAATTGCTGTAGTGCAACATCACCGGGAATAATCTGCGTCAGGTGGAAGAACGCCATTTGCATAACGGTGTTAATCCGAGCCCCAAGATGACATTCACGGGCAATTTTGGCCGCATTGATAATAAACAATCGAGCCTTGCGCTGATGAAGCAGGGCCTGAACGTCTTGCGGTATGCGTTGCCAAATCTCATCTTTGGCATAAGGGGTGTTAAGCAGGAAGGTTCCGCCAGTTTTCAGTTTTTCGACCATCTGATATTTATCGATAAACTGATTCTGATGACAGCCGACAAAATCAGCCAGGTCGATAAGGTAGGCTGAATTGATCGGATATTCACTGACGCGTAAGTGTGAAACGGTCAGTCCACCGGCCTTTTTAGAATCATAAACAAAGTAGCCCTGCGCGTTTAGCGGCGTACCGTTGCCTATGATCTTGATATTGTTTTTGGTTGCAGAAACCGTACCGTCACTTCCCAGCCCGTAGAACAGCGCTTCCAGCGAGGCTTTTTGTGGAATTCGTTCATGGGTCAGAGGAAGAGACAGGCCGGTAATATCGTCAAAAATACCAACGGTAAAACGCGGGCGAGGTTTATCCAGCGTCAGCTCTTTAAACATGGCCAGTACACAATCCGGCGCAAATTCTTTGGAAGATAATCCATAGCGACCACCGCTGACAATCGGCAGCGTATGACGATCGCCACGGGAGTATGCTTCGGCTAATGCGGTCATAACATCTAAGTACAGCGGTTCAGCCAGCGCCCCGGGTTCTTTGGTTCGGTCAAGCACGGCAACTTTGCTGGCGGACTCCGGTAATAATGCCAGCAGGTGTTCAGCAGAGAAGGGGCGATATAAGCGAACTTTTATCATGCCGACCTTTTCACCACGGGTCAGTAATGTATCGATAGTCTCTTCGACGGTGCCACAGCCTGAGCCCATCAATACCACCACGCGATCGGCCTGAGGATGGCCATAATATTCAAATGGCTTATAGCTGCGCCCGGTTAATCCGGCAAAAGCATCCATCGCTTCGGTGACATGACGATAGGTATCGTTATACCAAGGGTTAGTGGCTTCACGGCATTGAAAATAGGTGTCCGGATTTGCAGAGGTTCCGCGAATCACCGGATGGTCAGGAGACAGTGCGCGGCTGCGGTGTGCGGCAATAGCATCGCTCGGCAGTAGCTGACGGATAACATCGTCGTCAATTGGCGCAATTTTATTAATCTCATGTGAGGTACGAAACCCGTCAAAGAAGTGAATAAAGGGTACCCGGCTATTTAGCGTTGCTACCTGAGAGATTAAGGCAAAGTCTTGCGCCTCTTGAACTGAGCTGGCACAAAGCATGGCACAGCCGGTTTGGCGAACGGCCATAACGTCGGAATGGTCGCCAAAAATAGATAATGCATGAGTGGCAATAGTTCTGGCGGCAACGTGTAAAACAAAGGGCGTCAGTTCACCGGCCAGCTTATATAGATTAGGGATCATTAATAACAATCCCTGGGAAGAGGTAAATGAGGTCGCCAGAGCTCCGGTTTGTAAGGCACCGTGAACGGTGGCAATCGCGCCAGCCTCAGACTGCATTTCCATTACACGGGGAACATCTCCCCAAACGTTATGACTACCGTGCTCCGACCATTCATTGGCCTGTTCAGCCATGGTCGAACTCGGTGTAATTGGGTAGATGGCGATAACTTCATTTGAACGATAAGCAACGGAGGTTACCGCGCTGTTACCATCAATAGTAATCATAAACTCTATACCTTTGTTGACATTTGCTCCCCTGAACAGAGACCAGGGCAATAAAAGACATCACTGTAATTATGTTGAATCACTATATAAGTGCGTTGGGCAATGAAAATATCATATCAGAAGCGTAAATTAAGGCCGAGACCGTTTTGTGTGTTAACGCTAAATATGGCATAAAAGGATGCGTGGGGATTTGATATTTAATGATGGAATGTTACCGTAGTTTCACATTAAATTGAGGCAGGATTCAGAATAATGTAGGTCTGTATCAGAGGGAAAGGGCGTGTTACTGGACTATTCACTATCAATAGGCTAAAAATAATCTATTACACTGAATCGTACGGTAGCTGCCAGAGGCCGGGATGATAAAAAAAAACCAACGCAACACGCGCTGGTTATTAACTCAGTCAGAATAACTGAAAAGCAGTGGATCGCTAAATTAATAGCGGGATATATGTTATCTGAATGTAAAGTAGTTTGTATGACAAAAAATGCTACGGTTGAGTCAAGGTAAAAGCAGTCGACAAAGATGCAACTTGAAGTATGACGGGTATCGCGTTAGGTTAACCACAGAAACCTTTAGCTTTAACCACCGGAATGACGGTGGTTTTTTGTGTTCCAGACGGCAAGAAAACATTGATCAGGAGTTAATTATGAAGGGAACGATAAGTTTGGCTGCGTTGTGTGCATCACTATTCTTAGCCGGATGCAGCAGTGCTCCAGACCAAACGCGCCTGTTACCGACTCAGGCTATTGAGACAGACGTCACCGCCCCGATGGATGAAGTGGCATTAGCTAACTGTAATGATATGGGAGGCATGCCGACCACTCTGCATAATCTGGATGGCAGCATTATAGGAAAATGCGTGCTCTCTAACGGTAAGCGTTTTTAGTCGTAATCTGCTTCAAGCAATTTATTTTAGTGATGAAAAGCCGCATCTATGTCTGAATCTATTTTAGACCTGAGGCGGCTTTTGCTTTTATTCTGCCGTGTATCCGACCGGAATTAATTAACCCAGTCTTTTAAGCGATAAATCAGAGTATGTTCCGGCGTGGTTAACGTCAGGGTGCCCTGATCTAAATTAACCTTAGCGCCTTTATTTAAAACGTCGGCAATAACCTGATCCAGGTTAGCGCGTTGTTCATCCAGACAGGCCATTCTGGTCGAAGCTAACTGACTGGTGGTTAATACGTTATTCTTTAATGTCCCTTTGCCCATAAAGTTATTACACATAGCACCGCTGATATGCATATTCTCACCAAACTCAATGTTTAGCGGGCGAGGCTGTTTGATTGAATTCTCAATGGCTTTGCCGTCAACGCTGGTGAGAATAAAATTATGATGCATTAAATCGCTTTCTTTGACTGAATTCTGCTCAGATTGGCTAGTACAACCGGCAAGTAACACCGCAGAAATAATAACAGGTAACAGTGTTTTCATTATGTTCTCCGTAGAACCCTATGTTTAAATAACGGCATTAACCATGACTGACTAATGCCGTAGCGATCCCTGATGTTTCTCTGGAAAGCGTTGTATCATACTAAAACTACTGATGTTTACCTATTTACACTGTTTTACTGCTGACTAACGAAAACATTGCATAATAGATTAAAAAGCCATCAATTTTATAGCGTGTTAGGGCAAGGTTCATTGCGCTCTAACTGACGAATGTTTTGAAGCGTTGTTTCTGAAATATTCAGCAGAGCCTCTTCAGTTAAAAATGCCTGATGGCCGGTAAACAGAACATTGTGACATGATGATAAACGACGGAAAATATCATCCTGAATAACATCGTTAGACTTATCTTCAAAGAACAGGTCGCGTTCATTTTCATAAACGTCCATTCCCAAAGAGCCTATCTTTTGCTGTTTTAATGCTTCAATAGCAGCAGGAGAATCAATTAATCCGCCGCGGCTGGTATTAATGATCATCACGCCTTTTTTCATTTGGTCAAAAGCGGTCTGATTGAGCAAATGGTGATTTTCCGGCGTTAGCGGGCAGTGCAGAGAGATAACGTCGGAATTAGCATACAGGGTTTTTAAATCAACGTACTCGGCTCCGAGCTCCAGCGCCTGTGGTGACGGATAAGGATCAAAGGCCAGCAGTTTCATGCCAAATCCTTTGAGAATTCGCATGGTAGCAATACCGATTTTACCGGTGCCAATAATACCCGCAGTGCGGTTATGCATATTGAAACCGATCAGCCCTTCCAGAGAGAAGTTTGCATCACGGGTTCTTTGGTAAGCGCGGTGAATGCGTCGGTTAAGGCTCATCATTAAGCCGACTGCATGTTCAGCGACGGCTTCCGGCGAGTAGGCCGGAACGCGTACAACTTTTAGGCCCAACTCTTTTGCCGCGTCCAAGTCGACATTATTGAATCCGGCACAGCGTAAAGCTAATATTTTTACGCCATGTTTAGCCAGCTCTTCGAGTACAGGCCGGCTTGCATCATCGTTAACGAAAATACAAACTGCTTCACAGCCTTCAGCGGTTTTAGCCGTTTGTTGACTGAGCTTAAAATCAAAGAATTCGGCATCAAAACCGAACTTCTGATTAGCAATCTCAAGGTATTTACGGTCATATTGCTTTGTACTGTAAATAGCTAATTTCATCGTATGTCTCCACTATAATAATGAAATTAATTTACCAGATATCGGGCATCCGGACAATTTAACGATACACGAAGTCTGCTTACTGATTCATTGAATCAGTTTAGTCAATAGGGTTAATATGCTATATTTCAAGCTTCTTTGGCGTTATGGGGTAATAGAGCGTGATAATAGGTAAGCGTGTTAAAGTCGCTCTGATAATTATCATTGTCCCGATCGCGTTGGCGATCTCGTTATGGCTAACTATCCCCAAATGGTTACCCGGTATTGCCAGCATTTGGCTACCCGAAGGGACCAAGCTCTCACTGAATGAACGTCCTCATTTTATTAAGCGTGGTATTTCGCTATCCGGTATTCAGTTTCGCGCCGGGGATTGTTTGCTTGCCAATGCAGGTCCGCTTAGCCTGACTTACCAACAACGCCAGTGGAACTTACAGGGCGACTCGCTGGACATAGATACCCACTGTTTAGAAAGCTTGCCGCCTCAGCCGCAAGCCACCGACAGTGATATTCCGTTATCTATTGCGGATATCCAAAACCAACTGCCACTATTTAATATCACCCTCGATAAACTCCGGATTACTCCTTGGGAGTCATACCAAGGCCGGGCGGTAGTGACTAATAGCGCTGAGGGGCAGCGGTTGGCCTTTCAGGGGGATTTAGTTTCGGGCATTGTTTCTCTGAATAACCAACAGATGCTGACGCTGGAATCGCTTAAACTCCAGATTCCGGACAGTGATGATGTCATACAGCTTAATGGGGACGTTAAAGTACCGGTGAGTCTGGATGAGATCCCTGAACAGGGCGACATTCATGGTGAGTTTGTTACTTCCTATGTTGAAAAACCCCTGTTAATGAAGCTCAACTGGCAACAGAAAAAAGGTCATTTAACGATAACGCCAGAGGGTGAAGAACAAAGCCTGTTAGATGTTCCATGGGAACTCTCTATTGCAGAAAAACGCTTATTAGTGGTCGAGCAAGGCCAGTGGCGCTGGCCATATGCGTCTCAGCCTTTTAACGGGGGCGTGCGTTTAACGTTGTCTGACTGGAGCAGTGATTACTCAGAGGCAACGATTGAAGCCAGACTGAATGTTGTTACGCAGGGAGATAGCGGTAAAGGCAATGCGGTACTCACCGTTAACCCCGGAAAGATCGGCATGACGGACAGCAATTTGTCGTTTCAGTTTACCGGTAAGGTTAATCACGATGAGATATCTCTGTATGCCACAATTCCGGGCACGCTGAACGGGACTATTTTAAACCCGACGCTGGATATGATGTCTGGCGCATTATTGCGGGCTACCGGTCCGGTAACGCCGGATATTTATCTTAATGAAGCACGCTTTCCGTTAGCGGGTATTAAGCTTACCGATCAAGGTATTTCTGGCCCTTTACAAACCATAATTAATGCCAGCCATCGCTATTGGGGAAAATATAAGCTTCATCTGGATGGCAGAGCGCGCCATTTCTGGTTAGATCAGGGCCACTGGGAATGGAACTTCTGGGGTAACGGTGATATGCCACCGCTTAAGGCCAAATGGGACATGTCAGGCAGAGGTGAATGGAATGACAGCCTGATTAATCTGCAAAGCTTATCTACCGGATTTAACCAAATCGTTTATGGTCAGCTTACTATTGATAAGCCAAGGTTGATTCTTTCGTCACCGCTAAACTGGCAGCGCGAAGAGGGCGTATATCAAGCCGGGTGGCAGCTTCAGGCGCAAAAAACGTCGTTCGAAAACGGAGGATATCTGCCTAAGTCTACCCTGAACATTCATTTTGACGGTAAAGATCCGGCTAACTTCCAGTGGACCGGCGATCTCAGTACTGACAAGATTGGCCCCATTACCATCAGAGGTCGTTGGGACGGGCAGCGCATCAGAGGTGAAGCATGGTGGCCAGAACAGTCACTACAGGTTTTCCAGACGTTATTATCACCTGAGCTTGGGTTTAAAATTCGCAGCGGCAAGCTTTATGCTCAGGCCGCCTTCTCAGCATCTGAAGAACAGGGGATTGAGGCCGGTGGCCACTGGGTGGTTAAAGATGGCGGAATGTGGTTAAAAGATGGCGATCTTGATGGCTTGGACTTTGTTATGTCTTACCGTTTAAAAGATCATATCTGGCAGCTCGGTCCAACAAGTCCGGTTAAGCTAAGAATTAAAAAGCTGACCAACCTGTTTGAGATGGAAAATATCAGCGCTGATTTGCAAGGTCATTATCCTTACGATAGCCGTCGCCCGCTGCGGCTATCTAACGTGGGGGTAGACATCATGAAAGGGCATATTAGTCTTACAGAGCTTAAGTTGCCACAGAAAGAGCCGGTTACGTTAAAGGTAAAAGGTGTCGATCTCAGCGAACTGTTTACTATTCTTAAACCGAAGCAGTTCAGCATGTCGGGTAAAGTTGACGGTGAACTCCCGCTATACTTAGATCATCCTGAATGGCTGGTCCGTGGCGGTTGGATTGAAAATAGCGGGCCACTGACTTTGCGACTGGATAAAGATTTTGTTCAGGCTATCAGCGATGACAACATGTACACCGGTGACATTATCAGTTGGCTAGGTTATATGGAAATTCACCGATCTCGTACCGATATTAATGTGAGTAACTTAGGCCTGTTGAGTATGGATGCCCAAATAACGGGTTTCAATCCAACAAAGATGGCCGACAAGCTGGTGGTGCTCAATTACCATCATGAAGAAGACATATTCCAGCTCTGGCGCAGCCTGCGCTTTGGCGATATTTTACAGGATGACTTACAGCAAATGCTGTCATCACCGAGGGAGAGTAAGCAGTGAAAAAGTGTGGATGGTTGTTAGGGATGGCTTCATTGTCATTAGCTTTGGGTGGCTGTGTTCCCCGTATTGAGATTGCACCGTCTAAAGACCCGATAGTGATTAATATGAATGTTAAAATTGAGCACGAAATTCTTATTAAAGTGGATAAAGACGTCGAAAAAATGTTGAAAACTCAGTCAGATATTTTTTAAGGGTTTATGATGAAAATTATCAAAATTTGTCTGGCTGCAACCTTGTTGTTATGTAGCTCGATGACCAGTGCGTTGACGTTGCATGAAGCAAAGCAGCAGGGCTTAGTCGGTGAGACGCTGAGCGGCTATATTGCACCGGTGACTCAAACCCCTGAAGCTATCGCATTGACTGAAAAAATTAATCAGGCTCGCAAAGATAAGTATAAAGAGGTTGCGGCTCAGAATAACGTTAGCGTTAGCGACATTGCCAGCATGACCGGGAAAAAGTTAATTCGTCGGGCTGAACTGGGTGAGTATGTTCGTGGCATCAATGGTCAATGGTTGAAAAAAGAGGGCGTGAAATAGCCTGCGGAAATCTCATATTTGCTGATGGATTAACTCACTGAAGTATTGTTCATTCCCCGCATACTGTCTTGCGTTTAATCAATTTATCCTAAAAGTCAGTAGCGGTATTTATCATTTGTATTGTTATTTTTCTTATACCTCTATTTATGTAATTAAGCTCACTAACTTATTGTGAGTGAAAGAAATAATCATAATGTGCTCCAAGTATTATTGCGCTAAAGTTAATTGTATATAGGCTGAGTTTATGACAAATAACAATCATATGCTGCCCGTCGGATATATGTATAAAACGGTAAAAACAAAGCCCGATTGGATTAAAACTCATCGGGTCGACGATGTTTATTCTGTCAGTTGCTGCGTATCTACTGATTTTATGGATGATTGGATTAATCAATGGAAACATAATGGATATTGGTTATTTAACTCAGCGCAAGATATTGAGGAGATTGCCAAAAATAATAATATATCGTTAAAGGATATGACGTTATTTTTTTACTGCAGCTATCAATATCAGTGGAATGAGCTTGATAAAAAATGGACTAATTTTGAACCGGATATAGCGTTTGAAACTCATATAATTATGCCGGATAAGGCTGAGTTGCAAGGTTATGATGTTGTTAGCTTTATTGGTGAAAATAGTGCCGGATGTTCACCATTATCCTGTAACCAAATGGCGGATAAATTAATAGTAAATAACCATTGTCTGCTCAATGATTTTGATGAAACAAAAGCATATATCGAGTCCGGAATATTTAATAGTTGTGAACCTGGGCCATATCGAATTTTAGCCGTATATCGAATTATGTAATCAATATTTGGCCAAATAATAGGGTTGAGATTTGGTTGATATTATGGATAATCAGCCCAATATTTAGTCTCAACAGGTATCAAAACGCTCTGTAATAAGTCATAAACCTGCGCTAAAACAAATTTTGTGCAGATTTTTGTCCAAAATAAAGATATGATCTTATACAATTATATCGTTTTGTTACATCTTGCAGCTTTCAATTTGCATTAACATCATTAAAGTTTGAGCGTCTGTATATTTTTAAACTAGTCAGGAGTTATATGCCTTCACTTGTTTTAAAGATAATAGGATCAACAATTTTTCTACTGAGTTTGAGTACATCGGCCAGTTGGGCATCAACTAGTACCGAGTCTCATCAAGAGTATTCTCGCAACGGCAAGTTAAGCGATCTCCCTGATTTGCGACAATACCCTTCTGGTACCCAGAGAAAGAAAGCGTTTTTAAACGCGGTAGTCCCTATTATCGATAAGCAGAATAGTCAAATTCGCCAAGAGCGCGAATGGCTATTAAAAAAGCGCAACACAAAAAACTGGAGCCAGCAGGATATTGCTAAGGTCCGGCAGATATGTGATCGCTACAAAGTTAACTGTGCGACTAACCCGGAAAAGATTAACTGGAATTCGTTGCTCAAGCGCGTTGATATCATTCCGACTCACTTAGTCGCTACGCAGGCTGCAACCGAGTCTGGTTGGGGAACATCGAAGTTAGCCCGCACCAATAAGAACCTTTTTGGTCTGCGCTGTGGTAGTAAAAGTTGTAACAGCAAAAATGGTGGGGTGCAGGGGTATTCAGCCTACACCTCAATTAATGATTCTGTTACGGCTTATATGATCAATATGAATACTCACTCTGCGTACGATACGTTGCGAGAGTCGAGAGCCACTTTAAGAAGTCGCGGCGATACTGTTACGGCAGATCACCTGATTAATAAATTGGGCAACTACTCCCGTTTAGGCTCAACCTACAGTGATTATCTGCGTAAGATGCTCGATCACAATCAGGGTTTAATTCGTCAAGCAGAGTCCAGTATCGAAACGGTAAGCAGTAATGATACTTAAGTGATGTGAACGGGCTTGGTTTAACCGAGCTTGAACCAATCAGTTAGTCGAAAAAATCAGGAACCAGCCCGCTGGCTCCTGATTTTTTATGCCTTTAAAACGCAGGAGATTGTATTACTAAAGCTTATCGCTCTGGCGTAAACGGATATTGCGCGGCCAGTTAACATTTTTTTGTGCAGATAAAGCCTATGATTAATGGTCAATCCTATTCCATCAGGAGTTTTATCTATGAAGATTTTTACTATTGGTTTTCTCTCTTTATTTGTCACAGCGGCACTAACGGCGCAAACCTTTGCTGAAGTGAAAGTACTCACGCCAGAGAAGGGCGGAACGCCAAATAAAGTCTACGATCAGAAAACAACAGCGCCGGAGCTTACCGTTGCTACTTATAATATGGCCGCCGGGCGGGTATCAAATATTCAGGATGTTGCCGCGGCGATTAAATCGCTGGATGCCGATATCATTGCGTTAAATGAAGTGGATAATAAAACGGGTCGTAGCGGTAACGTTGACCAAATCGCAGAGCTGTCTCGGGTGACCGGAATGCACGGCGCTTTTGGTAAAGCGATTGATTTTGACAATGGCGGCTATGGGGTCGGTATATTGTCTAAATACCCTATAGAGAAACAGCAGGTCTTTAAACTACCTTCCGGTGATGATGAACAGCGGGTTTTATTGGTTGTAGAGGTGAAAAAGCCCGGCTTTGATGCCCCGATTCTATTTATGACTACTCATCTTAGCTGGCAGGAAGACCCCGCTTTGCGACTTCAACAAATCAGAGAGATAGAAAATATTACCATTGGTAATACAGACTCTTCGTTCAATGAAATTGCTTCGAGCATTAAGATCCTTGCCGGTGATTTTAATGATGTGATGACCAGTACCTCATTAGCTGAATTACAGCGTTACTGGAATCCGCTAAAAAGTGACAATCTTGATATTCGAACCTGGCCGGCAGCTAATCCTGCATTAGATCTTGACCACATCTTTGTTTATCGTGGTCAGCGATGGGCGGTGGAAAACATGGAAATACCGAATAAGCAGGCTGAATGGAAACAGGTTAACTGGCCGGCGACCAGCGATCATGTGCCGGTAATCGCAAAAATTAAGCTGTTAGAGCAGTAGTATTGGTCAATCAGTTGCTTATCTATAACTAAAGCACCGACGATATAATCGTACGGTGCTTTAACATTCGATCTAAGTATCCGATTTTAACTAAGGCTTATTAGCCTTAAACTCACGGAATGACTTGTTATCAGGCAGTAATTTGCTGCTGAATAAATGCTTTAGCATCTTCTAACGCTTTCTGAGCAACGTCCGGACCGTAAGCAATGCCTTCCTGGAAGACAAACTCAACGTCGGTGATACCAATAAAGCCCAAGAATAGTTTCAGGTATGGCGCGACCAGATCGGTCGGCGAATCTTTATGGATACCGCCGCGGCTGGTTAAGATATAGGCTTTTTTACCGGTAATCAGGCCTTCAGGACCACTTTCTGTGTAACGGAAAGTCACGCCGGCACGGGCAATCAGGTCAAAGTAGTTTTTTAACTGAGTTGAAATATTGAAGTTATACATTGGAACGCCCATTACGATAACGTCAGTATTCTTGAGTTCTTCAATCAGCGTATCTGACAGCTCCATCGCCTCTTTCTGGCGTTGAGTCAGTTCTTGACCTGACGGACGCATAGCGCCGACCAGCTCACCGTCTAACACTGGAATTGGGTTAGCTGCCAGATCGCGCACGGTGATGACGTCGGCAGGATGTTCCTGTTTCCACTGCTCTACAAAGAAATCAGCTAAAATATTAGATTGAGAATAGTTAGACAGAATACTTGATTTGATGACCAGTACGTTACTCATGGTTGATTCCTTTAATCTCGGTTAGTCAATAACAGGCTTTCCCTGTGATGTGAGCATATTATTCACATCTTGATAAACTTGATAGCGCAATAATTAGATGTGATTGTTCGATTTTTTTGAATGAGTTTAGACGTTGATGAATCAATCTAGCGCTTAAGATTATGGTAATATGGGGCCGATAACAGTCAATAAATGAATAAGAATACAGGATTGTAGATAGTGAAATCCCCGCTTGCCGGTCTTTCCGGTCAAATTAGTCAGATGATGCTTCGAGATCAACGCCGCTTACGCCGTCGTTTAGAGAGCGCCCGCAAAATAACTGACCAAGATAAACTTTCAGCCATTGCCGGCGATATTCAACGAGATATCGATGCCGGTATGCAGAGTATTGCTAACCGAAAAGCCACTTGCCCTAAAGTCAGCTATCCGGAAAACTTACCGGTCAGTCAAAAGAAAGATGAACTGCTGGCTGCTATTCGCGACCATCAGGTGGTTATTATTGCCGGTGAAACCGGATCCGGTAAAACCACTCAGATTCCTAAAATCTGCCTGGAACTCGGGCGGGGAATTAAAGGCATTATTGGTCATACTCAGCCAAGACGACTGGCTGCCCGTTCGGTTGCCAGCCGCATAGCCGATGAGCTTAACGTTACGCTCGGTAGCAGCATTGGCTATAAGGTTCGGTTTAATGACCGCATTGGCGAGAATACCTTAGTTAAGCTGATGACTGACGGTATCTTACTGGCTGAAATTCAGCAGGATCGTTTTCTCAGCCAGTACGACACCATTATTATTGATGAAGCCCATGAGCGCAGCCTGAATATTGATTTTATTCTGGGTTACCTGCGCCAGCTATTGCCTAAGCGCCCCGATCTTAAAGTCATTATTACCTCTGCGACTATCGATCCGCAGCGTTTTTCACGCCATTTTAATAACGCCCCTATTATTGAAGTTTCTGGTCGTACTTATCCGGTAGAAGTCCGCTATCGACCGATTGCTGATGAGTCTGATGAAGGCGACAGAGATCAACAGCAAGCCATTCTGGATGCGGTTGACGAGCTAATGCACGAAGCGCCCGGCGACATTTTGGTGTTTTTAAGCGGCGAGCGAGAAATTCGGGATACCGCAGATGCGCTAAACAAACGGGACCTGCCTCATACCGAGGTTCTGCCACTGTATGCGCGTTTGTCTAATAGCGATCAAAATAGGGTATTTCAGTCACATACTGGGCGGCGGATTATTCTGGCGACTAACGTGGCTGAAACATCGCTGACCGTACCGGGCATTAAGTATGTGATCGATCCGGGAACTGCCCGCATCAGCCGTTACAGCTTTAGAACCAAGGTACAGCGGTTGCCGATTGAGCCCATTTCTCAGGCTTCGGCTAATCAGCGTAAAGGGCGCTGTGGCCGGGTATCGGACGGAGTCTGTATCCGACTTTATGCGGAACAAGATTTTCTCTCTCGGCCGGAATTTACCGATCCTGAAATTTTGCGTACCAATCTGGCTTCAGTCATTCTACAAATGACCGCTATTGGTCTGGGGGATATCGCTGGGTTTCCGTTTGTGGAAGCGCCGGATAAACGCAATATTCTTGATGGCGTTCGCCTGTTAGAAGAGCTGGGTGCCATGGTTCAGCAAGATAACGGGCACAGCCAACTCACCGCTATCGGGCGCCAGTTAGCCCAGTTGCCTATCGATCCGCGTCTGGCTCGAATGGTGCTCGAGGGGCAAAAGAACGGATGCGTACGGGAAATGATGATTATCACTTCTGCGCTGTCGATTCAGGACCCGCGTGAAAGGCCTTTGGAAAAACAGCAGGCTTCCGATGAAAAACATCGCCGTTTTAGTGATAAAGAATCTGACTTTATTGCCTTTGTAAACTTATGGAATTATCTCAAACAACAGCAGGAAGAGCTCACTTCCGCCCAGTTTCGTAAGCTATGCAAAACGGATTTTCTCAACTACCTGCGGGTACGAGAATGGCAAGATGTCTATACCCAGCTAAGGCAGGTTGTTAAAGAGCTGGGCTTTGCCGTAAATAGTATTCCGGCTGATTTTCGCAGCATCCATACCGGTTTATTGTCCGGTTTATTGTCCCATATCGGTCAGAAAGACGTTGAAAAACCAGAGTTCTCTGGTGCACGTAATGCGCGTTTTTCAATATTCCCGGCTTCCGGGTTATTTAAAAAACCACCTAAGTGGGTCATGGTGGCTGAACTGGTTGAAACAACCCGCTTGTGGGGGCGAATTGCCGCCCGTATCGATCCGGAATGGATTGAACCTATGGCTCAGCATCTGATTAAGCGTTCATACAGTGAACCGCACTGGGAGAAAGCTCAGGGTGCCGTGATGGCCAGCGAAAAGGTCACGCTGTTTGGATTAGCGATTGTTGCCGAGCGTAAAGTGAACTACGGCGCTATTGATCCTATCGTTAGCCGTGAGCTGTTTATTCGCCATGCACTGGTTGAAGGTGACTGGCAAACGCGTCATCCGTTCTTTAAGGCTAACCTGCGCTTGCTTTCTGAAGTGGAAGAGTTAGAAAACAAATCTCGCCGTCGGGATATTCTGGTCGATGACGAAACGCTATTTGCCTTTTACGATCGGCGGATTGGTGATGAGGTAGTCTCAAGCCGACATTTTGATGCGTGGTGGAAAAAGGCGGTCAAGCAGCAACCTGATTTGCTTAACTTTGAGAAGTCGATGTTAATCAAGGAAGGAGCCGGTGATATCAGTGCGCTGGACTATCCGAACAGTTGGCATCAGGGCAATCTTAAACTGAAAATCACCTATCAGTTTGAGCCCGGTAATCATGCCGATGGCGTCACCGTGCATGTACCGCTACCTATCCTTAATCAGGTTGATGAACAGGGGTTCGACTGGCAAATTCCGGGGTTACGTCGTGAGCTGGTTATTGCACTAATAAAATCATTACCTAAACCGGTACGCCGTAATTTTGTGCCAGCGCCTAACTATGCTGAAGCCTTTCTTGAACGGGCAAAACCCTTTGAGATGAGCCTGCTCGACTCCTTAGAGCGAGAACTGCGGAGGATGACCGGAGTCACGGTGTCGCGTGATAGCTGGCAGCTGGATATGATTCCCGATCATCTGAAAATTACTTATCGGGTTGTTGACGATAAAAACAAAACGCTGGCGGAAGGCCCGGACCTGCAAGCGCTTAAACAAAAGCTAAAAGGAAAAGTTCAGGAAACCCTGTCTGCCGTTGCCGATGATGGTATCGAACAGAGTGGTTTACATATTTGGTCTTTTGGCTCACTGCCTGATGTTTTTGAACAAAAACGCGGAGGCTATGCGGTTAAAGCCTATCCGGCACTGGTGGATGAAAAGAGCAGCGTAGGTATTCAACTGTTTGAAACTGAACAAGAGCAACAGCAGGCGATGTGGCAAGGAACCCGTCGTTTGCTCTTACTCAATATTCCATCTCCGGTTAAATATCTGCATGAAAAACTGCCGAATAAAGCAAAGCTCGGGCTCTATTTTAATCAGTTTGGCAACGTGCTTGACCTGATTGATGACTGTATTGCCTGTGGTGTTGATAAACTGATTGCCGAACATGGCGGACCGTCATGGCAGGAAGAGGGGTTTAATCAGCTTCATGAACGTATTCGTGCCGAGCTAAATGAAACCGTTGTAGAAATAGCTAAGCAGGTGGAACAAATTCTGACAACGGCTCACAGCGTGAATAAACGCCTCAAGGGCCGGGTTGATATGACCATGGCTCTGGCATTATCAGATATCAAGGTTCAGCTTAGCGGCCTGATTTATGCCGGCTTTGTTTGCCAAAGCGGCTGGAAGCGGCTGCCGGATATATTACGCTATTTGCAGGCGATAGAACGCCGAATGGAAAAACTGCCGGTAGACCCGAACCGGGATAGAGTACAAATGCTGAAGGTTGAAAGCGTACAAAAAAGCTATCAGCAGTTGGTGAATAAGTTACCTCCACATAAACCTGTTGCCGCTGAAATAATGGATATTCGCTGGATGATTGAAGAGTTAAGAGTCAGCTACTTCGCTCAACAGCTTGGTACGCCTTATCCTATTTCGGATAAGCGAATTTTACAGGCCATTGAGCAGGTTACGGTGTAACTTATTTTTCTTCTGCATTATTAAGTGCGGCTTATTAAAACGGTTAACGGATCTTGATTTATGAAACAACGAGAGTTCTATCAACAAAATCTCTCCGGTGATGCTTTTCCTGACGGTATTGCTGAGTACTGTCAGTTTTATCACTGTGATTTTAGTCGCGCAGATTTAAGTGAAATACAGTTTATTCACTGTAAATTTTATGACGAACGCTCGTCAGAGAGCTGCTCTTTTTATCGGGCTAAACTGACTGATGCGAGCTTTAAACACTGTGATTTGACGATGGCAGATTTTCGACATATCAATGCATTAGGGTTGGAAATTCATGACAGTAAAGTACAGGGTGCTGATTTCAGAGGGGCCAGCTTTATGAATATGATTGGCCATAATAGCTATTTTTGTTCGGCCAGCCTGATACGCAATAATTTTAGCTATGCCAATTTCGAAGACGTGGTGCTGGAACAGTGTGAACTCAGCGGCAACCGTTGGTCTGAGGTTAACGTGTTGGGGGCTAAGTTTTGTGGTTCCGATTTGTCTGACGGTGAATTTCATCATATGGACTGGGCGTCAGCCAATTTTACCCACTGCAATCTGACCGGCTGCGATTTAAGCCAGTTAGACCCGCGACGGGTTGATTTGACTGGGGTACAGATAAGCCATGAACAACAATCCCAACTGCTTGAACAGCTGGGATTGATTATTCTTTAAGGTGATTTGCTTATAGACGTGATTGCTGGTGGGCTATGTCGCTATTTGCCTATTAAGACCTTTTCTATCTGATGGTCATCCACACAGCAGGCACCATCAGCACAAACAGGGAAATAATAATAGAACGCTCAATAAAGCTGAAAGCTTGTCGCTTTTCTGATGCGCTATAGCGAGCATACAGAAAGACTAAAATGCCGGGAACATACAGCACCACTGACATAAATAAGTTATCCAGGCCTGAGGCATAAATCAGCCACAGGCCATAAATACTGGCTCCGGCAGCGGCAAAGATCAGGCGTGAATTTTTGCGTTTTAGCGCCTCTTTAAACAAAAAGGCACCGACCAGAAAATAGGGGATCAGAATCATTTCTGAGGCGATAATCAGCAATGTATTGTAGTTACTGCCGGTTAACCAGATTAACAATAGGCTGAGCTGGATAGTGCCGTTGGTTAACCATAAAGACGATGATGATGCTCCCTTGGCATTCTGGTGAATAAAAATTCGCGGAAATGCACCGTGCTGAGCGGCCAGAAACGGAACCTCTGCCGCCATAATCGTCCAGCTCAGATAGGCTGCACTGACAGAAATAATAAGCCCCGCCGCAATGACAATTTCGCCCCAGGGCCCCATCATCATGACCATCACTCCCGACATTGACGGGTTGCGCATTTCAGCCAACTCAGTACGCGGAACAACACCCAAAGCCAGTAAGGTAATTAACAGATAAACACACAGAGCCATTAAAACGGCTAATACGGTGGCTCGACCCACATCTGATTTTTTACGGGCGCGGCTCGATACGACGACTGCACCTTCAATACCGATAAACACCCATAATGTAATCAGCATGGTGCTTTTAACCTGCTGCCATACCGGCGTACCTAATTCTACGCCGGTAAAATCAAGTTTGAATGTATCAATATTGAAGGCCAGCAGGGCCAGTATAATAAACAGGACAATCGGCAGAAGCTTAGCCAGAGTAGCTATCAGATTAATTAAAGCAGCAGTTTGGACGCCGCGTAAAATCAGACCATGTACTGTCCAGAGCAGAATCGATGCTCCGATCGTTGCCTGCCAGGTATTCCCTTCGCCAAAAATGATATTGTCCGGCGTGTCGGTAAAAAAGCTTAAGGCAGCGAATACAATCACCAGATAAGATAAATTGGCGACAACGGCGCATACCCAGTAACCCCATGCGGAACAGAAACCGATAAGCTCCCCGAAGCCTTCTTTGGCATAGGTGAAAATTCCGCCGTCTAAGTCGGGACGAATTCGAGTCAGTATCAGTAGGGCAAAGGCTAAAAACAGGATGCCCGTTCCGGTAATAGCCCAACCGATTAGCAATGCTGCGGGGCTGGCAACTTCAGCCATATTCTGCGGGAGACTAAATATGCCGGCTCCCAGCATAGAACTTAATACCAACGCCGTTAGCGTGGTAAGGCCGAGTTTTTTTTCCAACGTCAGATTCCTGAAAATGCGGGTGAGACCTAATGGCTGTAATTGGGATAAAGAGCAGTAAAAAAAGCGACTTACTCTTTAGCCCCCTAAATAATAGGCGCTGATTTTACGGAGCACCGTAGAGTGATGCAATGAATAATCATGCAATGCCGCTATCCGGGGACATATTTTTACCGAGATACATTCATCGGGGTGCATAGGCACAGAAGTGTTGCACTGTTATTGAACACTCTTTTTAAAATCAGTTGTTTATTAAATATATTTAAAAGAGTGAGTTAGACGAAATATCATGATTTTTTGACCATTTTTTTATCATGGCACGCTAGATGCATTTCTCTGGATGAATAAATCCAAACAGAGGAATTGTTGATGTTGCTAAAACCCCGAACTCTATTACCGCTATTTTTGGGCATATCGCTTGTTAGTACCGGAGTGGCTGCATTTGAGCTGCCGCCTAAAACCGAAGATCTCAAAAAGGGTGAAGGTCGTTGACGATTACACCGACACTATGGGGCATGCAGGGGCAATTCTTATTGACGCAAAAACGCATCTGATGTTTGGCGCTACCGATCACCAGAGGTGACGGATTAGCGGCCGGATATTAATTTAGGGTAAATCAGGAGCGGAGAATCCCCGCTCCTGATGCTTAGCCGATTGCGCTATTTTATATCAAACAGCTTATCCACGGCGGCAAGTTGCTCGGTATTTAAGGCTCCGCCATAGTTACGTGACAGCGGCTCAAGGTATTTATATTTTCTGGATACCGTGGTTTTAATGGTGGTGACGAAATCATCACCGATACCATAGATGGCCGATAAGCGACCGATCTCTTTATGCAGCGCGGCGACTTCGTTTAAGTTATTGGCATCATAAGCGGCTTTTATCTGAGCAAATAGCTCAGGTACCACGTTATTTAACCCCGACAGTACGCCCGCGCCACCGTTCATCAGGTTCGGAACAAAATACTCATCGAAACCGGCAAATACTGAGAAATCTTCACGCACCGGAGTTACCGTGCGCACGATTAAACGGGTGTGAGATGAGCAATCAACCGTATCTTTAATACCAACAAAGTTAGGGCATTCATTGACCAGTTTTAGTACCAGCGCGGCGTCAACATCACATCCGGTACGAGCAGGGAAGTTATAGATTAGCCACTTACCGGTAAACCGACGGTCTAAATCCTTGTAGTACTCATATAGTTGCTTAGGCGTTTGAGCATAGTAATAGTGAGGGAGAGCCATGACAGCATCATAACCCTCGGCATAGGCAACATCTGCCAAATGAACCATATCATCAATGCAGGTGGTAGAAACATGCGCAATCATTGGTAGCGAGGTCATTTTACGGGCTTTTTTCATCAGCTCGATACGCTCATTGATGCTCATCGTGACAAATTCCCCGATAGTACCCATTAGTAGAATACCGTCGATCTTTGCCTTCTCTAAGCGGGTAAAATGCTTTTGTAGCGCGTCATAATCAATACCCCCGGCAGTTTTAAACGGGATAACTGACGGACACCATGCACCTGAAAAAACAGCTTTATTACTCATGACAGACACTCCGTATATTTTTTTGATTGTTAGCCTGGGCGTTAAACAAGATTACTTAATTTCAAGCTCCCGTATATGGTAGTTTAAATCTTGTATGTAGGAGTTAATATACGCAATAACAATAAAGAGAAAAAGGTGGGTAATGCAGGATCCTAGCGTTCGATCACATATTTGAGCGTTTTTATTGGGCGTGCTGTATTTACAAATGGAATAAAACAAGAAAGGGAGGGGATATACCGTGGCGATAACAATAGGTTATTGCTTATCAGCTAATCAAATAAGCTTAAAAATGTTTTCTGCAATCGAAGCGTTAGCGGATTGATTGTGACAACATATTAGCCGCCGTTTTAACCAGTTCAACAAATTCAGGAATTTTCTCATTGGGTACCTGAAAGCTAACGCCTGACATGCTAATAGCCGCAATCACGCGATTGCTCTTATCAAAGACCGGTGCAGATATGCAGCTAACGCCATCGTAATCTTCTTCATTATCGAAGGCCCAGCCCTGGTGACGAACAATCGCTAACTCTTTTTTCAACTGGGTGCGGGTAGCAATAGTTGTTTTGGTTTTTACCGGTAATACTTCCTGTGGGATTAAACGGTCAACGTCTTCATCCGGCAGCCATGAAAGAAGAACTTTTCCCAGGCTTGAGCTATGCAGTGAAAGGCGTTTACCTAGCCAGCTACGAACCACAATAGCTCCGGGGCTTTCGGTTTTGGCCAAATAAATCGCAGAGCTGCCATCGAGCACGCCTAAGTGACAGGCCAAACCGGTTTTATTGCGTAAAAAATTCATAGGTTCAATGGCCAGTTCGCGAATATCAAAGCTTTCAACTGCCCGACTGCCCAGTTCAAACAGGCTTAAACCTAAATAATACTTTCCTTTTTCTTGCCTTAAAAATCCGTGGGCGATCAGACTATTTAGCAATGTCGCGGTTGAGCTTTGTGCTAAGTTCAGGTTTTGATAGAGCTGACTAAAGGTTACGCTGCCGTTTTGTGCGACATAGTTGAGTATGCGGGCTGTTTTATCAATGGCTGGCGTTTTAGTCGAGATCTCATCCATTTTTAAGCGCTTATTGGTTGCTGATGACCGGGAGGTGAGTGTAATGGAAATAGTGATTAAACTCAAAAGTACGATAGCCCGCCATGGACGACAAACCGTCGGTTCAGCGACATGGTATAACAACCTATACAATATAGGCAGAGGATAGGCAGAGAAATTGATTATTTATGGATACTTAATAATGCTAATGGGTTGATGTGGTTGAATTATTAACAACGCTAACTAAAATGGCCGAAATCTATTTAAATGGAAATAAGTTATTACCGTGACTATTTATATGATTGTTATTATTTAAAGGTAAACACTTCTGGTTATTAGGAATAGGAGATTATTTTAATTTAATAGTAAATATAATAACGCTTTGAAATTATAGTTTATTAATTTTAAAAATTAACTTATTTTAACTTTAATCAATAAGTTACGAATTATTGTTTGGTGGTTTATTGGGTGTGTAATTATAAACAATCCTTTTTTGTATTGTCTTGGACGATCGATATTCAAGTATCAATTGATTTTATCGATCATTAAATGTAAATTGATCGTTATAAACGATTTATTGGAAATTGAATTAAGACCTATTATTGTCAACTCGTTAAGGGAAGTGTTTTTATTCATGGAAGAATAGATCTATTTTTTATAAATGGGTTTAAAGATTCCATGAATGGATTTAGCCATGGAATCAGAAAATGAATAAAGTTTATAGAATTATATGGAATAACGCATTAGGCCTGTGGGTCGTCACTTCAGAACTTGGACGTGGAAAAGTAAAAAGCGCCACAAAAAAAACGCTCTCTGGCCTGGCTCTGAGTTTAGCATTATCCAATACGGCTCTGGCAAGTGAATGTTTCTCTGAATTTCTTACCTGTAACCTTGATTCGACATGGTCATTTTCCACTAATAATGAATATGCCGGTATGCTGACCATTTCTGATGGTAAAACATATCGTATTAACGGTCCTTCAACGTTTACTGGAGCTTCCGGAACCTACGCTACTTATAGCACCATAAATCAATTGATTGCTGCCGGATATATCAATGCAACACCTTTGCCCTCCGGTGAAATTCAGGTTCATCTTGGTGCAAAAAGCCAAAATATCACTATTGAAGATCCAATTATCAACGCCTCGCGCGTGGTATCTGTTTATGATTCGACGGGTTTAAAAGAGTATGAAAGTGGATTTGCCGCCGGTGGTTATGGCGTCGCTAAAATCGGCACGGCAAACGTCTACTATAAAACTCGGTTTGCTAATGTAACCTCGGGCACGGCAGATATTCATGCAGATAATATAAATATCACGGCTGCGATGAAAGACAGCCAATTGATATACGTTGAGAACAATGGCAATAGTTCAACCGCTCAAGCTAATTGGCATTCTGTTAACTATGTTCAGTTTTTCACTGAACCTGACTATATGGTCACACCGACTCAAAATGCAGTCGCGCGAAAAACGACTTATCAAAACAGCTTCACAGCTTTTGATGGTAGTCAGGTAACAGTCAGTTCTTTAAATGATTTCAAGAATTATAACAATTGGTTGATTAGCAAAATAAAGTCGGGCGAACTTTTACCTGAGCAATACGATACCCAATTAGCTAAAGCCTATAAGACAGTTGCTACCAATTATACAATAAATCGGGTTCCTGCTAATGCCGATCCTATTGTATCTAAGCCTGCCGGTATCTCTGTGGTGATGATGGGAAAAGGCAAAGGAGCAACAATTCGGCTATCTGAAACCGGAAAGATTACAGGCGATCTTCGGGCTAACTGGGGAACGACTGCCAGCGTATTCCGGCTAGAAGAGGGGGCCACAGGAATCAATGACGGATTCGTTGAAACACCCTATTACGCGGCAACGGTATTTAGCGGCTCTCATTTTATTAATAATGGCTCATTAACCACGGGTACTGCGGGCGGCGTTAATGGCAATGGTGTTTATGTCTCGGGTACAGGCAGCCTGTTTACCAACAATGGCCTCCTAAATGTTTCTCCTCCATTTTGGTCTTCAGTTATTGGTAGTAATAGTTCAGCACAGGGGATGACTATTCTTGGTGGTGCTAAAGCAATCAATAACCACATCATGAATATAGGGACCAGCGAAGGCAATAAGGGGCGCGCTGTTCTTGGTTTTGTCTATGGGGCGCTGGTTTCTACCAACGCTAGCTTTATCAATAAAGCTAGCGGGGTGATGAATCTCGGTATGGATGCTAATGGTAATAGTATGTATACCGCATCAGGATCGTCAGCTATTCGTATCGGAGCCGCTACTATCGGGTCTGTTGATAATCAAGGCCACATCATTCTGGGGACCAAGGTTGAAGGTTCCACCGGTATACATGATATAAGCACGGGTACTCATGATGTCGTCAATAGCGGCATCATCACCATTCTTAGCAATGGTGATGATGGGAAATTTATTCCAAAGGAAAATATAGGTATCTATGCGCAAAATAAAGCCAAAGGAGTAAAGAATACCGGAAAGATAAATATCAGCGGAATTAATGCTATTGGTATCAAGTCATTGACTGGCGGGCAGGTTACATCCAGCGGTGAGATTAATATTACCGGCGGTGCCGATCCATCGACCGGATTACGTAATTACGGCGCATGGTCTGAAGGCGCAGAGTCACTGGTTGATATTTCCGGCAGCGTTAACTTAAAAGGCGACGCTGCCATTGGGGTTCATGCCCGGGGAGGCGGCACCATTGGCCTATCGGGTAAAGGTCAGGTGAACTTTTCTGACGGCGAAAATCAGATCGGTTATTACATTTACGGCATTGGATCAAAAATTAGTAATACCAGTACCGGCACCCAAGATGTCACCACTAATCATTCTACTTTAATGCGTCTTGACGGTGAGGCAGCCTTTACCGGTTCGTTTGATGCCACTTCGACTATGTCAGCCTCCGGCGATAATGCCAATGTGATTATTGCTACCGGCAAAGGTACCACCGTTGATTCCGGTGGTATGACGGTTAATGTGAATGGTAAAGAATCGACAGGTTTCCTGATTGAGGGAGGAGCCAAAGGGACAATTGGCAGCACCGCAACCATTAATCTCTCCGGTGAAGGCGCGATTGCCGGTATTGCTGACGGGCAAGGGTACGATCTGACCGGTGCTAAGGTCGATATGACTGATACGGAAAGAAAAACGACATCGCTGACCGCCGGGGCTAATTTAAATTCAGCGCTGGATGGCGTAGTAGGTTATATCGCCCGCAATTTGGCCGCTTTAACTAATTCCGGCAATATTCACTTTAGCGGTGATAACACCACAGGCATTCAGGTAGAGGAAGGTGCTGTCGGAGCCAATAGCGGCAACATCATCTTAGACGGTGCAGGTAGCGTGGGTCTCAAGGCTTCGGCTAAAACGATTGCCACAACGCTAAGCTCTATTAAAGATCTGACTTTAAATGGTAGTTGGAACGGGTCTGACAACGCAACCCGAACCACTGGCGTACTAGCTGACGGTAGCCAAGTTTCGGTCACCATTGGTGATGGTAGCAATGTGGCAGCGGTGAATCTTAATGGTGCAGGTTCTGTCGGGGTTCATGCCTCAGAAGGCAGTACCGTGACGCTCAATGACAACGTGGCTGTTAACTTTGATAGCAATAAATCTGATCAGATCGCCTTCTGGGTAGACGGCCGTGGTTCTCAGATAATTACCGATGCAGGTACAACTCAGACTCAGGTCAACGGTGATGGGGCAACCTTATTCTACGTTACGGATACCGCAACGCTGGACGGCGTGTTGAATCTGAATCTGTCAGGTAAAGCGGGTAGCGATAAAATCACCTCCGGCATTCGGGTAAGCGGTGTTGGCTCATTGGCGACGCTGGCCACCGGCAGCCTGTTGACTATCGGCACTAATGCTACCGGTGTACTGGCCGAAAATGCAGGACAAGCAGTCATTGAAGTGGGTGCGGCCTTTAGCGTGAGCGGCGACAATGCCGTGGTGGGTAAAGCTACCGGTGAAGGTAGTCGGGTAGAGAACAGAGCGGTGGTCACTTCTTTGGCCGGCAGCAACGGATCAACGGCATTTCTGGCTCAGAACGGCGGGGTGATTGATAATAAGGGCAAGATCGACTTATCCGCAGGTACTAACCATACGGCGATAGATCTGGATAATGGCCACGTGGTCAATATCAGCGATATCTTGGCTAACGGTACCGCCATTCATATTAAAGGCAGTGACAGTACCATCACTAACACCGGTACTATTACGGCCACGGGTGGTACGGCAGCCATTCATGTTGATGCGGATGCAGGGCTGGATTTAAGTGCTATTTCCGGTAGCACCGGGACGATTAAGGCTAGCGGTACCGCAGACGGTATTTTACTCAGTGAAGGTGCCCTGAGTCTGAACGTGGCGAATACTATTATTGATATGAGTGATACCGGGGCCAGCGGTATCGGTATTCATAACGTGGCCGGTATTGAAGGCATTAAGCTGGATAACACGCATATTAAGTTGGGCGGCACCGGTATTGGTATCAAAACCGGGGCGTCGTTGGCTAAAACTAACTCAGGTACCATTAACGTTACTGATGGTACTGGTATTTTGTACCTTAATGAGGATGGCTCTGCGGTAGCGGCCAATCTGGACTTCTCGGACTCGTCTGAGCTGAAGATCAAGGTCACCGGTAGCGGTATTGGTGTTAAAGCCACGCTGGATGGTAATGAGCGCTCAGTAAATACCGGTGTGAGCGTCGCCGTGGCTAACGCTACCGGCGGCTCAGCCATTGATGTGAGCGGTGCAAAAACCGTGGCAAACTCGGGAATATTAACCTCTGCTTCTACCGTAGCTAACGGTAATGTACTGAATGTTCACGATGCTGAGACTATCAGTAACAGCGGCACCATTACTGCATCCTCAGCAGATATCGCCGCCATCGCCATGTCCAATGCGGGCAATAAAATCTTTACCAATACCGGAACAATCAAAGGCCTGTTGGATTTTGCTACCGGGGATAATCTGATTAATCTGACCGGCGGTACCCTGACCGGTAATATTAAGGCCAGTGGCGGGGCCAATACGCTGACGGCATCGGGTGGTTCTGCGCACACCGGTGAGATTATTCTGGCCGGAACGAAAGCTCAGACCGTCACGGTCAACGATGCGTCAACACTGGGGCATCTGGTGATGGCCGGAGCTGGCAACCATCAAGTCACAGTGACAGAGGCCTCTGCGCTCGGCAATGTGGCACTGGGTGACGGAAACAGCCAAATCACCGTCGACGGTTCAACCGCGGGCAATATCACGTTGGGCACCGGCAATAATAATCTGACCCTGTCAGGCAGTGCGCAAATCGCTAACTTGGTGGCGGGTATCGGTGGGAATAACACCGTGCTGGTTAAAGATACGGCCACTTTTGGTACGCTGGATGCGGGCACCGGTGGCACCAACGATAGCCTGACCTTTGACGGGGTGGATTATCAGTTGGCTAACACCTCAGATATTCAACACTTCGACCTGCTGAACCTGACCCACGGTGCGGACTTTACCACTGCACAGCAGATTCAGATGGGGGATACGGCAACATCATCAGGTCGAATTGCCATTGATGGCACTTCATCGCTGGTGCTTAATGCTACCGGTGATTACCGCCTTAACCATGCGCTAAGCGGCAATGGCTTAGTCGATATCAC
>NZ_ATYS01000039.1 GCF_000427805.1 Budvicia aquatica DSM 5075 = ATCC 35567
AACGGGATAGTTGGTGTGTAATGAGATGGCCCCCACCACCCTGTGAGCGGTATGCTGGCAGGGTGTTTCTTTATGGAGAAGACCATCATGCAAAATGTCACGCTTATTGGTATCGATCTCGGTAAACATTCTTTCCACATTCACTGCCAGGATAAGTCCGGTAAGATGCTTCTGCGCAAAAAATTCACGCGCACTAAGTTAATGCAGTTTCTGGCAACATGTCCGTCCTCGGTTGTTGTTATGGAAGCCTGTGCCGGTGCACACTTTATGGCTCGCCGGATCGCTGATTTAGGCCATGAAGCAAAGTTGATTTCTCCGCAGTTCGTCCGCCCTTTTGTTAAGAGCAACAAGAACGATTTTGTTGATGCAGAAGCCATCTGCGAAGCTGCGTCTCGTCCCACCATGCGATTTGTGCAACCACGAACCGAAGCTCAACAGGCCATGCGGGCGCTTCACCGAGTCAGGGAGTCGCTGGTCAGAGATAAAGTCAAAACGACAAATCAGATGCATGCTTTTTTGCTGGAATTTGGCATCAGTATGCCGATCGGAGCCGCAGTAATAAAACGACTTTCAACAGTCCTTGCAGAGAACGAACTTCCTCCTTATCTGGCACAGTTGCTGATGCGCTTACATGCTCATTATCTTTACCTTGTCGAACAGATTATCGAGCTTGAGAGAGCACTGGAGCAGGAACTGAGTCGTGATGAAACAGGACAACGTCTTCAGACAATACCGGGTGTTGGGCCGATAACCGCCAGCGTCTTATCATCGCAATTGGGTGACGGTAAACAATATGGCTGTAGCCGGGCTCAACCGGCCTGGTACCCCGACAGTACAGTACGGGCGGCAAAAATACGCTTTTAGGGATAAGTAAACGCGGAGACAAAAATCTGCGACGGTTACTTGTCCAGTGCGCCAGAGTCTTTATCCAGAGAATAGATTATCAGTCAGGAAAGCTGGCTGACTGGGTCAGGGCGCAGTTGGCAAGAAAACACTCCTGCGTAGTGTGTTGTGCGCTGGCCAACAAATTAGCCCGGATAGCGTGGGCAATCACAACGCGGC
This sequence comes from Budvicia aquatica DSM 5075 = ATCC 35567, assembly GCF_000427805.1. Lineage (GTDB taxonomy): Bacteria > Pseudomonadota > Gammaproteobacteria > Enterobacterales > Enterobacteriaceae > Budvicia > Budvicia aquatica. The sequence goes on from NZ_ATYS01000039.1 coordinate 1,063, forward strand.
AGACCGTGTTCGAAAGGTAACGATGACGCCAGTCAGACTGGCAGGTTAATCGTTAATTAAGCAGTTCCCAATCTGGTTTTGCGAAGACTGATTATTGATGACATGAACGGCCTATCGACCTGATGGAAACCTAACGTAAAAAATGGCTCTCTGAAGCCGTGTGTGTTTTTAGGATTATCAGGTGCGGAACTCATCGAGGCGCGGGCATCCATGCCCATAGTGACGCCGGATAGATTTAGGCAAGCCAACATTAATCAAAAAATCAGTGTTGCAAAAATGGTGGGGGCCATAGATTTTTACGAACAGAAGTTAATGATTTCATAGATAGCGTCCACCTTATTTGGTGTCCACCATCCTGACAGGAATTTCAGGTTCTACCAGACGGTGTTGGAAAGACGCTTACCTCGAAAACAAATATTACGCATGATTTCGCCAGATAGGTCAGTACTTTCAGTCTCATGGACCTGCCCGCCAACAATTTTTCGGCTAAAAATATCCATGAATAAGTATAAGTAAAAAAAGACACCTTTTATTGCTGCTAGCAGATGAGTGATATCCCAACTTAACACCTAAATCGGCGACGTTGCGCAGGTCTCTCCGCTCCCCGGTGGCGCTGCTGGTTGGCGGCTTTAAGTACGCGATACAGGGTCGATTCTGATGCAATATATTGCCCACGCTCCGCCAATGTCGGCACTATCTGCCTTGGCGGCATATGATCGAATTCCGCTGAGTTCGCCTGTAATTACGATATTTTTACCGCTAAACCTTGCCATGATATGACCTCTCCGTTGTTTCAGCTAACGGTCCCAGTGGCTGGTCTGTTAGCCCAAACGGTACCTATACGGCAATAACTAGAACACATGTTAGACGATATGGACCGTATCAACTAGGGATCGTATTCGTCTGACTAAGGCGCTGAAGATACTTGAGGACTGTGGCCGCATCTCTATAAACAGACAGAAGAATACCAATGGAAGTACGACTCAAATGATACAGATACACCGGAATTGATTTTTTTGCTTACTAACCGCCTGTCACTAGTAGCAGGGATCTTATATCCCCAAAAAACAGCAAGACTCTTGATTAAAGACAAGTGAAATCACTTAAATTCATATAGATAGAGTAGTTTCAAATAAGTATATTGCCGTGTTTTGAGTAACATCACATCCCATAAAAGCGTGCCAGCTGTTAAACAACGATTCCAAGATGTAATGGTTGCTCACCTCCAAGAGATGCCCTCATTAAGATCAGGAATTGGGACAAATTAGTTCTGAAATCAGAGTCATTATCCTCCGCCATGCCTGGAGCCAGAGAGCTTACTAATAAAGCCGGTGTGACAGGGCTTGCCCCGTAAATACTATACCTCGAGTGATGAAAGTGCCGAGTCTCGCAAGATTCACTTGGATTTACAATCATCAGTCCAGAAGAAAAACTCTTTCCGGTATTTTTTTCATGTATGCCGTGAAGGTATTTCATTGTAAGTTCGGGGAGATAATGACTAAATGCTTTCTTACTGGTCGTATACTTCGCATCCAGAATTAATTGCCTTTGTTCACCCGTGGGGGTTGAAATACAAACAATCATATCCGGTGATCGATTAGCATAAGGCCCGCACTGCCCCCTAGGCTTCAGGTCACCATTCACAGAGTTGATAGTCCATCCTTCAGAGTTTATCAGGGCCGCATCAAAAGAGCTCGTGTGATCATGAGTCCAAGCTTTCATCTCATAGATAAGTCGTACAGTATAACCACCCCAGTCATACTCGAAATTATTCCGTTCTACTATAGGGACATTCATCAATTCAAACTTCATACCCAATAACCGCGCATTGTCAAAGTGATACTTAATCAAAAACAGCAGGTAGTATTCAAAAAGCTTGGGAATACTTTGAATCGAAAAAAGCTCCTCCTGTATGCTCCAATCAGGTGCGCCGAATCTATGCCAAGCTATTATTTTGTGAAATACTTTCTGATAATGAAGATTATATCTAGCTTTTCTTGTAAATTGCGGAGTGCCAATCACAGTCTTGGACACAGGAACTCGCTCATCGAAGGTTCGTTTTAAACGCTGTAGGTTGACAATCAACTCTTTACATCGTGCAACTTTATTTTTATTGACCACCTTCGCGAACTTACTTAGTTGTGCGAAAAATGAAATATACCCAGATATATCCGATTGCACGCGAATCTTTGAAGAGGGATACTCTTCAAGCCCCCTAAGGATCTCTGAAGCGGCGCGCATAAGGGATATTATAAAACCATGGATAACTTGATTTTCATAAATATTCAAATCTTCTTTTAGATGATTTTCTAATATTTTTTCTGAAGAATAATACGTGCCATCTAGTTCCAGTATCGCCCGCTCTTGATCATCAACTGGATAGATATTATCAGAATTTTCTGCTATCCAGGCTAGGGTGGTGTCGTCTGTTACAGAATTTTCGGATACTACAACAATTTTAGTCACGGGTGTAAGTTTTGCAATTGGTCTGGAATAGATATTTGGAATCTCGGTCATTAGCAGAAAAACATTTCGTTCGAGTTGCTCGATCAAAAAGCTAACCGATCTTTCCCCTTCTTTGAATCCTGCATTTATACGAGTTACTCGAAAAAATGCTGCTAGAGCATCGTTATCATGAAACGCTAAAAAATCGAGCATTTTTTCAGCTCGTTCAGCATTCAATTTTTTGGCAAGTACTTCAACTGGAGAATATTGCTCGATTATAACTCTTTCACCTACCCCATCAATTCTCGTTGCTATCGAGAGCTCCGCCATACCGTAGTAGTTATGAAAGAAGCACTCGTATGTTGATTGATAAATGGGTTTTGGCTTCCATTCATAAATCCATAAACCGTCACATTCTTTAATGCCAGTCACGCCTACTTCATTTTCATGAAGACACAAAAAAACATCATCCAACGGAGCGGCCACTTCCAGCCTAAACTCTAGAGCCTCGTCCTCCAGAAAAAAAATCTGATTAGAGGACTGAAGACCAAAGGAAGTCAACTCGATCTCTAGACCACGCCTCTTGCCGCTTATTATCTTCGCAGTAAGCCTCATGCATGCACCTTAGAAGTAGGAATAAGTATCAGCATAACTATCTCCTTCCTCGATGATAGCCTTCAGAGCTCTTCTCGACATGTTTAAGTCGAGGTCTGTTAATTTTTGCTCAAGCTTGACTAGTCGCTCCCTGAAGCCTGCCCCATAACCCTCAATCGCGGGAAGAATATGTTGAGCAATAGCGTAGTCAAGAGGCCGATTTCTCATCCCGCCTACTTCATTAGCTACGAAGCAATAACGTCGTATTGCGTTTATCTTACGCTTACTAATATGGATTGAGCTCGTCTTAGATACCGGCGCAGACAAAATTGCGAGTACTTGCTCAAGGACGGCTTGTTCATCAGGGAGAAAGTCAGCCTCTCCAGAAGATATATTGAAGGCAAGATTAACTTGAGCAATGGGAATTGCTCCATTAAAGCCACAATCGCCTACAAAATCAGATACATCCTCTATGCTAACATCTTCGCTCAATGTAATTATTGGCGCGCGGTCAATTAAGCGCGGTGACAGTTTTTCGGTTGTGGCGTCATTATTTATAGTTGCAATAAATCGTACCTGAGGTCCAACCTCCAGAAAACGTTGCCCTATATCAGGAATCCCAAGGTCAATACGACGTTTAGCCCCCTCGGTATCACACATGCCTAGGAAATCAGACCAATAATGCTCTACACTCGATAAATTCGCCTCATCGAGAAGCACCAGTTTTAGAAAATTATCAGAGCTATCTTTATTTCTTAGAAATTGGTACAACCCACTTCTGGACGGTTGATAAACGTCTTTCAGAGAATTATAGAAGCCCAAAATATCTCTACCAGCTACCCATCCACGGCCTACAGCTACATTTAAGAAATTTGCGGCACCTTCTCCTTCACCACCATCAATATGCAAAGCATTAGCCAATCTAATCGCCGTTGATGTTTTACCTGTACCTGGTGGGCCGGATAATATGGTAAGGAATGACTGTGTAGTGCTAATTACCAGATTTACCATCTCATCGTATGTGAATTGGCGCCCCTCTTCGGAGTGAAAGGCATCAAGCAAGCTATGAATATATTCTGCCCTGTTCGACTTTGTTAACTCCACCTCAGAGACTTTCAACTGGGAAGCCTTTACATCCATTTTTGTCTCATAATCCGGCTTACCATTTAACATTTGGATTAAAGTTTTTAGCTCAGTCAGCTTTTCCCCTAATTGGGGTGACGCAATTAAAGTTCTTTGCCTTTCCAATGTCCTATCTAAATCAATTATTTCCTTTTGTTTTTCTTGATTAGTACGTTGCTGAAACGTGATCTCTTCTTTCAAACGAACAACATTTTCAATGTCTTGATTTTTTTCTAATATTTCTTCCAAAAGATTCTGGTTTTTCTTTATTTTCTGCTCAAGTTCTGTATTCTGATTGGCCAGTAATGCTTGCTTCTCAAGCAAACTTTGATGTGCTTGCTCTGCTGACTGTTCTTGTATTCTCTTTACTTCAAGACTCGCGTCAACTCGAGCACGCTCCACACCTTGTTCTATTTCCTCTAACTCTTTTTTACGAGTTTCAGCCACCCGAGAAATGTCATTAATTTCCCGCTGAATCTGCTCTTTCTTTGCATTCGTTTGAGCATCAATCTCTTCTATTTTTTCTTTTATCAGTAAGTCTTTATTTTGTAAAAAGTAACCGTCCAGATACTTCCTTCCTTCGACATTATCCTGAAGAAAGTCCTCGATTATAGCCTTGCCGTACCCTTCATCATCAAGAAATTCAGCTAATACCTTCTCTAATCTTTTGAGACGTTCATCATTATCCATGGCCTTACTTTTTTTCTTGAAGGCATCAATTATTTGCGTTAATTTATTGGCTTCATTCTTGCCTAAAGTGCTACTCCCCTTGCCAAACCCAAACTTTGCATAATATTTTATTAGTCTTGAGGCGGAAATATAATCAACCTTTTCAAATGAGGCTCTCTCTATTTTTTTCAGGGATGTGATAAATGTACGTAGAACACCTCTGACCTCGAAACGTAGAAGTTCCCCACTATCTTCTAATAAACTTTTATCGAACTTGGCAATATGATCCGTGGGAAGATTTAACGGAGTCAAAACTGTCGAGATCGTCAGAAACCAGTCGTCGTCGTCTTTGGTCGCATTAAACGGACCGCTAACTGCGCCCGAATCCTCGATAAAAAATGAAATGTTTTTAGGTAGGTCGTATCCCAAACTGACTTTACCGGTATCAATATCAGGCATAGGCATTTTTATCACTGGGATTAGTGCATTGTGTTCAAGTCTTTCAGCCCATTCTCCTTTTGAGTAATATTTTTGCTTCCTCTTATTTTCCTGCCACTCATTGTCAGTCACATGCCACTCTGTAATTATGAATAGCTCATCATCTTTAAAGACCTCATCTATTTTTCGGTACTCTTTAGATATAAAAATTCCAGAATTAGGGAAGTCTGTAATATTTACGCTTTTAAAACTACCGTCCTCATGCTCCATTGCAACTGGTATTACATTTCCGAAATCTGGATTAAAGTTCGTCGAATCTTTTACTACAATCAATCGTCCCATGTGACATCCTTTATACTTTTTCTGAAAATCAGGGCTGAGTGTTATGCGATGGTATTTTGCTGCAACGAATCTAGCTTCTTATGGCACTTTTTCCAAGCTGAATTTTTGCCCTTGGGGAGGAGGGGGCCGCCGAGTGATTTCTCCGGTCCACTGCTTTGTTAAATAAATCGAACTTTTAGGTGATTGGCGGATCTGATCGCTACATTCGTTTCAACATCAAGCCCCATGGCAAAGCAAAAGTTTAAAATCACCAACTGGCCCACATACAACAAAACACTCAGGCAACGCAACTCTCTGAGCTGCATTCGTTAAGAGTGTGTGGTGAGCGTCGAGGTAAAAGGCGGGAAGAATCCCGTCAGATGTGCAGAAAAGAGGCGAATGAAGCTTTCTTTACCAACGATGTCTGGAGATTTACGGGGCCAGTCTAGGCAGATATCAGTTCCCTTCAAAAAAATAAAATTTAAAAAACTTTAAAATACATTTAGTTAAGGTGTTTAGTGTAAGAATTACTAGGTAGACAGTGATACATTTATTTGTTTATATACATGGTTATTATGATTTTGATTTTAAAAACAAAAAAATAATAATTATTTTTACTATTAATAACAATGACCTGAAGTATTTAAATTACGTACATGAACTGATAAGGAATATCTTCAATGCGAATGATGGTGCAGGGAAAGAAAATAATTGTTAAAGGTGATACTTCAACAACGGGAGGTACGGTACTCACGGGTTCTGCTGACTCCAGTTATGACGGTAAAGCTATAGCCCTTGTTGGCGATAAGGTGCTATGTGCAGCTTGTAAAGTTACCGGGGTTATTGCTGAAGGCTCGCCGGATATGACGATTAGAGGTATTCCTGTTGCCTTAGAAGGGCACATTGTTACCTGCGCGTGTCCTTCTGGCTCTCATCGGCTAGTCGCCAAAGGATAAAACTCTTTAAGGAGTTGTCATTAGATGGAATTAAAAGAGCTATATCGAGATGAGTTGTCCCATCTGAAGCTTTTGGCTCAGGACTTCGTTGAGGAATATCCCGATTTAGAAAGTTTTTTGTCCTCTTCTGCGGCAGATCCCGATGTTGAGCGTTTGCTAGAAGGCTCGGCATTTTTAACGGCTCGTCTGCGCAAAAAAATAGAAGATGGTTTTCCTGAGATAACTCATGGTTTGTTGGAAGAGGTTTGGCCAACGCCGTTAAGACCTATTCCAGCAACGACGATCGTCGAATTCTTTCCTGATGACAATGGTGAAATGCTCGTTGTTCCTAAAGGGACTCATATCAAGGGTATTGTAGATTCTAAGCCTGATGAGTATCTGTTTAAGGTACAACGAGAGGTTGAGGTTTTACCGCTGGAACTTGTTGATAGAAAAATGGCACACAGTAATGATGGTTCCCAAATTACACTGACATTCAGATGGAACGGAAAGTCTGATGAGCATGAGTGGCAACCATCATCTTTTACCTTATTCTTGGGTAAAAATCATGCAACGGCAGGTTTACTTCAGCTCTGGTTGAGTCATTACCTTAAGGATGTAAAAATCCAGAGTAATGATCAAACTTATACCGCTCCATTAGACTCTGTTGCGCTGATGAAGCCAGATGCAGATACGCTGGCATTACCAATAGAAATAAAACAGTATTGGCGCTTACAGTTATTGCAGGAATATTTTTACACGCCCCACGTAAATGATTTTGTTCATCTCGATTTGAGCAAGGCTATTCGAAAGCTGCCGTTAAATGACGAGGGCGTATTTCAGGTTACCTTCAATTTTAATCGTATTTTTCCGTTTGAATACGCCATTGATGAACAAGTATTCAAACTACATTGTGTCCCTGCGATTAATCTGTTTAATGAGCTGAGTTCTTCAATTCAGTTCGTTACAGGTAAACAATCCCATACTCGATATCCGCTTAATCCAGCAAATAGAGATCATCGTATTTTTCAAATACTGTCGATGTACTCTCCGGCTGATGCTTCAGATAATAACCGTGGCATGATTCAAGAATATCGGGCGATAACCAATTTTGTGCCAACCCGTTTTACCCAAGAACACGATGCCTATTTTTATAAGTTAGAGCTTGAAAATGATGTGCGCGAGAGCCCAGTTCATCGGGTATCGTTTTTTGATCATGAGGGAAAATCGGTTGAGATTACCGATCGTAATTACTTTATTTGTGAGCTTGAATGTGATGATGGTGAGCGGGTTATGTGCCTTAACGAGGGAGATATCTGTGAGCCCACCAGTGAAGTTCCCAGTGGTTTAAGTTTTCGCAATATTACCACGCTAACTAAACCACAGGCGCCGTTGCCAAGCAGCCATCGTCACTGGCCTCTGATTTCGCATCTTTCCCTTAGCCCGATGTTTTTAAATGATAAGAAGGCCATTCAACAGGTCATTCTTGATTTTGATATTCATATGGATGCAAACCGCCCCGCTAACGATAAGCATCGGCGCTATTTGGCTGGCATTGAACAGGTATCGAGCATGCCGATAGACAGGCTTTTTAATGGATTACCGGTGCGAGGATTAAAAATGAAGCTACACCTGAATCCTGATTTCTACCCTGACCTTGGCGAGGCTTATCGGTTTGGCTCTTTATTGACTCAGTTCTTTGCTTATTGCATTACTGATAACAGTTTTTTATTCACCGATATTTTTAATACCCAAACTAACGAATGCTGGACCTTGCCGCAGATTACTGGAACCCGGGGTCAAATTTAAGGAGTAAATATGAATAATAATGGACTCTATTTTACCTGCAAGGTGGGTGATCTCGCTGAAGAAACTTTTGCGGTCTACAAATTTACGCTCGAAGAAGCTTTGTCAGACCTCTATACCCTGGAGCTTTATGTTGCGACTAAAGAACCCCGCATTGATTTAGCGGCGCTGATCTGTAAGCGGGCTAATTTTAGCGTTTGGTCTGGTGGTGAGGCTCAGAGAACGATATCTGGCATAGTAGAAGGTATCGAGCAGGGTAAATCCGGTTTTCGCCGTACGATGTATAAAATCATTATCCGACCTCAGGCCTGGTTATTGACTCTGCGCAAAGATAGCCAAATTTTTCACTTTAAAAGTATTCCTCAGATCGCTGAGTCAATGTTTCAGTTCCATAACGTTCAGTTTGAAAAACAGTTTGCGGATGAACACGCCGTTCGGGAGTACGTGACTCAAAAACGTGAAACAGACTATCAGTTCTTGCAGCGCCTAACGGCTGAAGAAGGTATGACATATTGGTTTGAGCAAAAAGATGAAGAGAACGCTCAGATTTTTTACTCAGATAGCCGGTTAGGCCAAAAGGCGGGTATAAGCCTGACTTATAATACCCACCCTCAGTCAGCCGAAGCTGGCGATCTCATGAGCGATATAAGGTTTGCTGTCTATATGCGGTCTAATCAGGCCATTCATAAAGACAGAAACTATCTAAAGCCCGCCTATGAGCTAAAACATAAATCGGTTGCCGAAGGTGCGCAAAGCGGGGATGACCGCTTTACCGTATTTGAAAGTTTTGGCCGTTTTGCTGATGATTCTCCGGGTAAACCCTTTACTCAATATCGGCTTGATGCTTTGCAATCAGAGAGTGAACTAGGTAGTGCAACCACTAACTGTGTGAAATTAATGCCGGGTAAGATTTTCTCGTTAGCTGAACACCCAGACGCTAAAATGAATGTGGACTGGCAGGTCATTCGTATCCGCCATGAAGGTTCTTGCCCGCAAGCTTTAGAAGAAGAGTCAGATCAAGGGCCGACCTTTGTTAGCAATCAAGTTGAGTTTATTTCCTCTCAGAAAGAGTGGCGCCCGCCGTTTATTCATAAACCCGTGCCTGACTCTAACGAAATTGCTGAGGTTGTTGGCCCTTCAGGTGAAGAGATCCACACTAATGAACACGGTTGCGTAAAAGTACACTTCCACTGGAACCGTTATGATGCACCTGATGATAAAGCTTCCGCATGGGTACGCGTATCTAACCAGTGGGCTGGTGGCGGTTACGGCAGCGTAACTTTACCAAGAATTGGCCATGAAGTGATGATTACCTATGTTGATGGCGATATTGACCGGCCAATCGTTAGCGGTCGGCACTATAACAATGTCAATAAACCGCCTTATGCGCTTCCTGCCAATAAGACCAAAATGGTCTGGCGCTCTAAATCCCATAAAGCTGAGGGGTTTAATGAACTGTCATTTGAAGACGAAAGTGGTAAAGAAGAAGTTTATATCCATGGGCAAAAAGACTTTAACGCTTTAATTAATAACGACACCAGTTGGGATATCCGTAACGACCACAAAGCGAAAATTGGCAATAACAGTACTTGGGATATCACCGGTACTCATGATATCACGGTGACCGGTGCGACACGGATTAAAGCCGATGGCGGTAAGTCTGAAAGCATTGAAGGCGAGTCAAATCTTAAAGTCGGTGGTGCTTACGTAATAAAAACCGGTGATGAAGTCTCTATTGAGGCCGGGGCCAAGATTACGCTGGCAGCCGGGACTGAACTGACGATTAAAGCCGGTTCGCAATTTATCACCTTAAAACCATCGGGCATTTTCACTTCGACACCGTTCAATATCGGCAGCGGCTCACCGGGAACAGGTAAAGGTCTTAATCTTAAAATGCCGGGCCTATTAGGGCTCTTGGCTGCACCAACGCTGATTCAAAAGGCCACTTTGCGCAAAAGTGTGCCTTACTGCGAAGAGTGTGAAAAATGTAAGAACGGTGAGTGTGATTTATCTGATACTCCGGCCACTGATGATAAATCAGAGATGTTGAAAGGAATGATTGCTGGCGGTGGATTTGGTGGCGGTATCGGTGCAGGTATGGCAGGCATGGGAACTCCGGGCTTTGCCGGTGGATTAGGCGGTATGGGTGGCATGCCTGACTTAGGGTTTGGCGGCGGTTCGCCGATGGATATGGCTTCTGGTTTTATGAATGATTCAGGTCTGAGCTCTGGCATCAATATGGTGCAAGAGAAACTGGCACAGGCTCAGGATATGGTTGACGGAGCCAAAAGTTATGCCAGCAGTATGATGAATGATGCCATGGGGAGCGTAAGTGGCATTGCCGGAAATGTTGGATCAGGTGCATCGAGTAGTATTGGAAACATGGCTGGATCAACCGGTGGTTTTGTGGGTGGGGTTAATCCAACCGGAATCGCTGGTAATATTAGTGGAAAAGCGACCGACCTCGCTAAAAATAAGATCAAGGGTATGACAACCGACGTAGTTAAAAAGAAACTCACGTTATAACGACAGAAGTAAAAGCACCATAGGCATGGCGCAGTGATGATTGTTTTTAGCCATTGCTGGTCCAGCCTCTAAAAAAAGAATAAAAAAATAGAAATAAAGGGAATATCTGATGAATCCGCTGCCCCTTAGTCAATGGGTTGAAATAACCGCCACATCCAACATGCCACTGTATGCGGTATTGGCGAATACCGGCGAATCTCAAGCCGTCAAAGAGTATTACCTCCATGATGGTACGCAAACGCCTTATGGGCTGTATTCGGGTACGCCTTATGCTGACTGGTTTGAGGTTATGCCGATGATTGTGCCGATTAGCAACGGCAGCCCGTTTTTGAATTGGGTAGCCAATACGGAGCATAAAGATTGGGGCTGGCTGGCAAGGTCACCGTTTAGTCTGGAGATGATTGCTGAACATATTCGGGGGTTGACGCAGGTGATTATGCCCGATGGTGATGCCGCCTTTTTCAGATACTGGGACGGGCAGTACTTTTCATTTCATTTAGAATATTTAGGGCAAGAGTGGGCATCTATTTTGCCCGTATTTCCCTTCTACTGGGTCAATGGCCAGTATTTTACTTTTCAGGTCTCTGCTCAACCAGAACCCAAAGCGTTTCCTTGGTGGTCAGTACCCAAAGAGTTAATCAGAAACCTCATTAAACAAGACCAGACTCCAGCTCTTGTTCATATATTTCAGGTTCTTCAGGAAGACTACCCGGACATTTATTGGTCGATGGATGAAGATCTACTGAAAAATAAAATAGAGCATTTTTTAGATAATTCGTCGTGTGTTCTGGAAGACCTATTGAAGAACGTAATTCATCATTTGGAGAATGAACAATGACAAGCTACGGGATGGCAAGTTATGGATACCCCGCCAGAGGTGACGCTAATTCATCTGGAGCAACATCGCAAAACTCTGATTATTTAAAAGGTAAGATCCCTAAGGTTGTTATTACGCCAGAGCAGCGTTTTACCGATGTATTAGCCAGCTTTAAAAACTGCTTTAGTGACTATAAAGACTGTACTGACTTTCCCTTACTGGGTAGCCTGTTGCTGATGGATCAGGAAGTTAAAGTTGGCGATATGGAAATAACGAGAGGGCGAAGTGATGATAAGGAGATAACAGGAAAATTACCCTGTGGTAAAGATGGTCCGATTGTTGTTACTCATGCTTTTCAAGCCAAAGGCTATATTCCTATCGGTAAAGCAAAGTTTAAGGTTATCAAGAGAAAAGACTTAACACTGAAAGAAGAGCAATCTATTTGGATGGCTATGAGTGATAGCGGTGGTTTTGGTGGCTTTGATCTCTATGCTAAACCCTATTATCAGGATAAAACGGTTCTAGATAATCAGGAATTTGATGAATTTGGCATAGCGGAAATCACGCTTGAACCCTGTGATGCTGGCTATTCATATCACATTATTATTAATCCAGATGCAAGCTTAGCCAGTAATGTTAAAGCGCTGGAAAGTTCATATGCAGAGCTCATTACTCAATCCTGCGCTTTACTTGAAACTGTTTGGAAAGATAAAGCCGAAGGTGGATACGGCCAATATCAGCAATGGATCGAGTTTGAACAGATGGGCGGTGTTAACTGGGATGCCGTAAGACAAGAGTTTATGTCTGCACTAGTGGATAAAGTACTGGAACTTTATGACACCGTTAAATTAATTTTTAATTGGGTATCTCAACTTGATACTGAAAAATTATTAGAATATTTAAGTAAAGATGCCGTCGAAGAGTTAGAGAAATTATATAACAGTAGCAAGAAAGAAATATCAGATATGCTGGTTGTTCTGTCTGATGAAGTATTGGTTTTTATCTGTACTAAAGCATTATATTCCTATTTTTGTCTCCTTACGCCTCAGCAATTAGGCGAGTTTGCCGCTAAGGCAATTGGCGAAATTATTATAATGGTTGTCCTTTATACTGTGTTGCCCGGTGCTGTACTAAAAATCGCTTTAGAGGGATTAGATACCGTGGCAGGTTTTAATCCAACAACGGAATTAACCATTAATCAATAAGGATATTAATAATGAAAGCAATTTTTAAAGGGGCAGGGAAAAACGCGAGTGAACTCGTTAAGGTTTGTAAGAAGTTTATACAAATCGCCGAAGAGCACAATCCTGGCATGAAAGTGAGAGATCATATTCGAACTCTCAGACAAAAGATTGATACAAATAAACATGCCAATGTAAATTCTAAAGTTCCAGAAGTCACCAATAATAAAAATAGCAGCTTACCTAATGAGCTGGATAATAAGCACAAGATCGAGTTAAAAGATGATACGCCTGATGCCAGTATCACAGGGAAGGATGCCAATGGTAATCCGACTCAGTCGGCACCTGAAACCCCTGTTGATGGCGATCCGATTTCTTTATGCTCTGGAGAAGAATTACTTTCTATCTCTGAAGGTAAGTTATTAGGTCTTTTACCGATGGAATGGAGCCGCTTCTACCGTACTAGTGCGAGTGAAATAAATAAGGGGCTGGGCTATGGTTGGAGCCATTCTTTATCCCATTATTTAACGTTTGCCAATGATAAAATTTTCTGGTCCGATCATGAAAATAAGACTACTGAGTTCCCGGCGCTGACTGCTGATACCTTAGTCGTCACCAATAAATTAGCTAAAGCAGCTATTTCATTTGGCGATCGGTATGAGAGTTATATCGTGACCTTTTCTAACGGTCAGGGTAAATATCACTTTGAACGGGAAGGCAGCTATGCACGGTTAGTCGCCATTAGTGATAAGTATCATAATACCGTTACGGTTCATTACACGTCTGAAGGCTATCTTAGCCATATTAAGAATGATACCTGTCGAATTTACTTTTCGTATAACTCATTAAATCTGATTGAGCAGGTGGCTCTGCAACGATATGAATCTGATAATCAGCATAATGAGTTCACATGGGTTTCAAAATCAGTTTTAGCCCGCTATGAATATAATTCTTTATTACAACTCGCTTGTGCGAGTAACGGTAATAACGAAAAAGAGCGTTATGAGTATGACGATCAGAATGTAATTATAAGCCGAGAACTGAGCGGTGGTGCGATTTTTCACTGGCAGTGGGAAGGTGAAGGAAAATCGGCTCGTTGTATCAGGCAATATAGTAATTTTGATAATTTCGATACCCAGTACGAATGGAATGATGAAACCAAAACCGTCAAATTGACGCGTAGTGACGGTAGTCAGCAAGTTTACCAACATGATAGTAACGCTCGTCTGATTTATGAAAAAGCCGCCGACGGGGCCGAAACCTTTAAAGAGTACGATGATAAAGGACAACTGGTTAAAATTACTGACCCTCTGGGAAAAGTTTCACAGTATTTTTATGATGATAGCGGCAATGTCAGTGCAAGTGTTAACCCCGATCGGCAAGTAACAAATTACGTCCATTTTCTGGGGGCCGTAAAACGCGTTTCTGTCGGTGAGGGGAAATCGACAAGAATTTGGTTAAATACCATTAACCAACATGGCGAAATCGTTGCAGCTAAAGACCCATCAGGTTGTGTAACGCGTTATTCGTTTTACGATAACGGTAAGATAGAGAGCGTGACTTACCCGGATGGTGTTCAAACACAGTATTTATGGGATAGCGTCGGGCGGCTAGTCGAAGAAAAGAGCAGTACTGGGGCATTATCTTATTATCGTTATGATGACTACGGTGTTAATCCCGTTCAGGTCGAAGATGAAAGCGGCAACGTTACTTTATATCAATGGGATTCATTAGGCCGTTTATTAAAGTGTACTTATCCCGACGGACGGAGTAGAGAATACCAATACAATCCTTACGGTAAAGTGACTCAGCTTACTGATGAAGCAGGTCGAATTACTGCTTATGAATATGCGGCACCTCTGCATTTATTAACGCATAAAACCTTGCCTGACGGCAGCGTTCTAAAATACCGGTATAACAATATTCACCTTCAGGTCAGCGAGATTGAAAACCAGAAGGGGGAAGTTTATCAGCTTCGTTATACTGCAACGGGCCTTATCAGCGAAGAGATTGGTTTTGATAACATCAAGACCACCTACGCTTATGATTTAAGCGGCCACCTTATTGAGAAGTGTGAGTTTGGCGATCGGCATGACGAAGAGCCGTTTATCACGCAATACGTTCGCGATCCGATGGGACGTTTGCTGAGTAAAATTCTTCCCGATGGGACTGAAGAACAATACAGCTATGATGATTTTGGCCAACTGACCAAAATTAAGTCTGACCAACAGTTGCTGGTTTGGGAATATGATATTGCCGGGCGTTTGACTGCAGAGCATCAGAACTGGGCGACGATCCGCCATCGTTATCATGAAGAGAGCGGAAAGCTATCCGGTACGCGATTGCCGGACGGGCAGTGGCTGGAATACCACCATCGTGACGGCCAGCTAAGGGGAATGACGCTCGACAGTCAGCCGCTAGCCGCGTTTGATTATAACAACAGCGGTAGGGAACGGGAGCGTCGGCAGGGAAACGGACTGATTAATCGTTATCAATATGACGATATGGGGCGCTTGTCTCAGCATTATTTACGCGAAGGGATGGGTTTTGATGATAATCCTCAAATCCTTTGGAAACAGGACTATCGTTATCAGGCTGATAACGAACTGTCGCAGGTTATCGGTAATAACGCCCGACGCTATAGCTATGATGATATCGGGCAATTAATCTCGAGCAGCAATCCAGATGCCAATCAGGAAGATCGCCACGCAGATCGTGTTGAAACCTTTAGCTATGATGCCGCAGGCAACCGGATTAGTGCAGAAAACAGCGCGGCCGGTAACCGTTTAGCCTTCTTTGGCGATCGCCATTTTGAGTATGACCGGTTTGGTAATCTGATTGCCGAACGCCGAGGCACTGCGCATAAATTACTGACCACCTATGAATATGACTGCCGTCACCGGTTAATTAAGCATGTTTCGCCCAATGGTCGAGTATCTACCTATACCTATGATGCCTTTAACCGACGTACCAGTAAGACGGTTGAGGGTAAGAAGACCGAGTTTATCTGGCAGGGCAGTAAGCTGATTGCTGAGTGTTCTGATAAAGATACGGTCTGGCGTAGTTATGTGTATGAACCCGGCAGTCATCGACCTCTGGTGCTGGTTGAAGGAAATGCAAAAAAGAATCAGAAAACCCGAACGTTTTGGTATCAAAATGATTATCTGGGTACACCGCATAGCCTGACGGATAGTTTAGGTGGATTGGTTTATAGCTGTACCTATAATGCCTATGGGCAGGTTCAAACCGAAACTCAACATCAGCAGGAAGAGCGCGGGTTGAGAGTGGAGACCAATCTTCGGTTTCAGGGGCAGTATGCGGATGAAGAAACCGGGCTCTTTTACAATTTAAATCGGTATTATGATCCGGCCTTGGGGCGGTATTTGACAGCGGACCCGATAGGGCTGGATGGTGGGTTGAATCCTTACGTTTATGTCAATGGAAATCCAGTAAGCTGGATAGATCCGTTGGGGTTGAGCCCGATTAATACTACACCATCAATGACACCAGAACCTACCGTCAGCTCTCCCAATGGTAGTGTCTCAGTTCCCGAACCTGAATTTAAGCCAGATTTTATTGTCTCACCGAACGGAACTGTTATGCCTACCAGCAAGGATGTAAATTTAGTTGATGCCCAACAAGAAGGCGGCTCGTGGTTTCAAATTCACAATACACATAATGATATGAAAGTTAATAGTGTTCCACATACTCATTTCCCTACCATTCATTTAAAAAGCATTGTTAGGGAAATAAAGAAAACAGATGGGGCAGACCTTGATAAAGCAGATAAATTGCTCCGTGATGGAACAATGAGAGAACGAATCGGTAGAAAAGATCGAGGGGGACCAATAAAATGAGTCAATTTATTTTAATTCCTATTAAATTAAAATATGAGGATAATCTAAATCATCTTGATTTTCTTTCTCCTGTAGATAGTAAGTTTTTAGAAGATATTTCCCATTGTTTAGATCTGTACAGTAAAAATTTTCATCTCTATACAGTAAATGATTTTGATAGCATTTGCATGGACGCTCAACAAAGTTTAGCCGAAGGAAAAAGCATAGAAGATACAAATCTATTCTTTATTCTGAATGTTATCCTAAAAATCACAACTGAATTTTTTGTATGGTACGGAAATGAATATCATGAGTTGGATATTGTGACAACCATGGATAAAGCTATCGAAAATATAGTGGAATCGTTAAAAAATAGTAGTGGTGAAATATATCTTCATTATAAATGTAGTTGAATAATAATATCTGGAAAGAGTGTCCGATCTTTCCAGATATTTTACTTATTTACTCTGTAATTTAATAACCATTCGACAAAGTTTAGGCTAATAATTACCGACTTACTGGTAGTAAATCCCAATGCTTCCAGCTAGTAGCCAATGGTGTAATAGCGTTTTGTTTTAACTTCTTTTTTAATGGAGACCAATCTTCGGTTTCAGGGGCAGTATGCCGATGAAGAGACTGGACTTCATTACAACCTGAATCGGTATTATGATCCGGCCTTGGGGCGGTATTTGACGGCTGACCCGATTAAGTTGGCGGGTGGGTTGAATCCTTACGTTTATGTTGATGGAAACCCTGTGAACTGGGTAGACCCGCTGGGGTTGAAGGGAATGCCGGGTTCCGAGACGAAGCCAACTGGCGATAGAAGTCCTGAGCCTACAGATGGGTCTCAAAGACATCGAGTTACCAAAGGCGCAGATGTCACTCCTGAAATAATTCAGGACGCTTTAAAAGGAGACTCGATGAAAACAGTTCAAGGTGAGGTATCCTTGCCTGTAGTTCAACGTTATGTAGATAAATTACTGAACGGTGAAGTTCCTCCGCTAATAAAAGTTGATGGGGACGTTATTGTTGAGGGTAATCATCGTTATGTAGCCGGAAAAATAGTGGGGCTAATTTCTGAATCAACACCTGGGGTGGTATCTCCTAGTCGAATACCATTGATAAAATTAATGTCAAATACCAAAATAGACCCTATCGATTGGAGTAACCATTGATGATCGTTATTACATTTGTAACTGATGAGACAACCAGAAAGTTCGATGTTGAGAATTTAGATGGATTTGATTTTTCAGGTGATTCATTACATACGGCTACTTTTGATGGTAATTCATTAAAAAATGCTATTTTCAGAAAAGCTAATTTGCGAAGTGCGAATTTAGCGAATTGTTTACTAGATGGTGCCGATTTTAAAGATGCTCTTTTGATGAATGCTAATTTCTTATCTTCCTCGCTAATGAATGTTGATATGCGTAATGCGCGTCTAAGCGGCGCATACTTTTCGGGTTCTAATATCGAAGGTTCTAATTTCTCAGGGGCGGATTTTTTTGATGCTAACTTTGATAAAACAAATTTAAAAGGTGCTAATTTGAATGGAACAAGAATAGAAACAGCCAGTTTCACAGATGCTATATATGATAAGGATACTGTTTGGCCAGTTGGTTTTTCGCCTGAAAATAAAGGGGCTAGAATAGTTCTATAGTATTGTTAATTGTTGTATCTAACTAATTAAACCTGACTAATTTTCAACCCGATTTGGCAAATAACTACCTCAGTTTATTGTCAAAATCGGGTAATGTCCCAACCAACTCAAATTGCAGCCAAAAGCCAAAAGCCTATGCTTCACTTATTCAAAGTTATTCTTCTAATCAGGTAGTAATTTTCGTATCCGGACGTTAATTTTTGGGTGTTAGGAAAAGAGCAGGGCTGGACCTACCAATATAATAATCAAAATGAAATTAACTGCATGGTCTCGCCGGGCGTGCAAGAGGCTCATTATCACTATGATTCGGAAGCTAATGAGTTAAATAGTACTATATCAATAAAACAGATATACCGATTAAAAGCGGTTCAGGAGTTACATTTAACGATCTTGCTCTCGAACAGTTAAGGCGTAATAAATTATCCACCGATAGGTTCACCAAATATACCTAAGGGGAGGTAAGTATCATGGATTATTATTTTGCTACATTAACAATAAAACCTATTGAAGGGGAGAATAAGAATGCGCAATTATTTAATTCAGCAGCAATACTAAGTAATATTTTAGGTGTTAAATTTGAAGAAGAATTGACTAATTTTTATGAGGAATATCCTGCTTATATTGCAGAAGATAAAAATTATGAATATGTACTTTTAGGCATTCCTGAACCCGAATATGATTTAAGTGATGAACCATCTGATGACTATGAACTTCAGATTTATTCACATGGTTGTTACGCGCTAGATGATAATTTTATTGATATTTCTGATCATTTTGAAAAACTAATAAATAGTAGTGGAGAAATATTTTGTTTTAAGTAATAAATATTTTTAGGGATTCTAGCATCTTGTCTGGCTGGGCAGTAAGTTGATAGCGGAGTGCTCATATAAAGATATGGTCGTAGCTATCTGTATGAATCGGGGAGCTTCCGGTCACTGACATTAGTCGAAGTAAATGCCAAGAAGAATCATAGGATTGGAACCTATTGGTATCAAAATGATTATCTGGGTACACCGCATAGCCTGACGGATAGTTTAGGTGGATTGGTTTATAGCTGTACCTATAATGCCTATGGGCAGGTTCAAACCGAAACTCAACATCAGCAGGAAGAGCGCGGGTTGAGAGTGGAGACCAATCTGCGGTTTCAGGGGCAGTATGCAGATGAAGAGACAGGGCTCTTTTATAATTTAAATCGATATTATGATCCGGGGTTAGGGCGGTATTTGACGCCGGATCCGATTGGTTTATTGGGCGGAGTAAATCAATATCAGTATGTTGATGGAAACCCGATTAATGCGTTTGATCCTTTGGGGCTACTCAAAACTGACACGTCAGGTCAAGAAGTAATTTTGGATAATAAAAGAGGATCAATAACATTTCCTCCAACTGTAAGTGCTCAAAAGCAACAACGACATTTGAAAGGAACAGCACCAGAAAATAAAGGGTATTTAGAAAATATAGAAGATGCCCAAAAAGTATTGGATGAGTATCGAGCTGGAAATTATAGATTTATAACTGAAAATCTACGTGAAAATGAAGTCACGATAGAAGTACCCTCTGTTACTGGAACCCATGTCAATGTTGGTAATCCAAATGGGTTGCCAGATTTAGTTCTAAAAACGAATGTATTTAAAATTCAATCTATCAAATCTCCAAAGATAGTGCCTGTAAACCCAACAAAAGGATCTGACTAATGAATGATGGGCTGCTACGTTTATCTGCGCAAAAAGCGTTATTATATTATTTGTTTCCTAAAGTACGAATGATTTCTATGGATGTAGTTGATTCGTTTTTACATATTCTTTTTATTGTCAGTGATGAATTAACCGAAGATGAAAAGGATATGATTTACACTGTCGGGGGGCAGATAGAAGGTGATTTCCTTGAGATTACTGATAGAAGGGTTGATTACGTTGTAAGCAAAGATAACATCGATGAACAGCCACAACTTAGATTACTTGTTTTAGCTCAGTTTGAGTAATTAAATTAGCTGGGAAAATATCCCAGCTTTATTTATTCTGTTAAGCTCAAGAGTTTCATCTTGGATTTTAGAGGAAACAAGGTACCTTTTTGATGTAGAGCATGAAGCCTGCATGAGCGAAATATATGAAGGGTATGACATAGATATGGGGGTTGTAACTTTAGCAGAGACAAATCAAGAATGTTACAACTACTTCTATAGAAAATGTAAGACGGCAATGGAATGTTTTATTATAAGCGAACGAGCTAAAGCTCTTGAGCGGAATTTGATTTCCGCAATATTAGCTGGATGGGGAGAATTATTGGAAGCTTTGGAAAGAGATTCTCGATATAATTTAGATGATAGATAAAATAATCATTGATATTATATGATTGATTTTTATATAATTTCCCGTTCTCGGTGCGAATTGGATGTTATTTGAAAATGGACTATAAACCGTAGGGGGTTTATGGAATATTATTTTTGTGATTTATCTATAGATAAAACTGAAGGTTTTTCTAATACAGCAATGTTATTAGGAACTGCACTAGGTGTATCTTTTCATAAGGATGAGAAATTCTTATTTGATGACGTTTTGGCATATATTGCAGAAACAGAAACTCTTAGGTTTATATTGTATAGTGTTCCTGATGATGAAGCCTCATTTTATGATGATATAAATTATTATCACCTTGAAGTAAGAGGTAAAAATAGACTTTACTACTGAAGTAGGGACTAATATCTCTAGTGAGATAAAAAGGAAAATAGAAGATAATGGAAGGTTACGGTGTGAAATAATGAAAAGTCCAGAGGATTAGTTTTTAAATATTGGTCTAATTGCCATCGGGTATGAGTGTAGTGGTACACTAAATTTGGCCACTATATATCCCGCAATAAGTGGGTTAAGAGGTGTGAAAAAGATAAGTTCACCTTTAGAATATATACTAAAGTACAAATGCAGAAAAATTAGATAATAGTGAAATAGTTGTTACTTTATAAGAGTATTAGAGGTACATATGACATACTATTTTGGTGACTTAAAAATAGAAAAAACAGATAGTTTTTCTAATGTAGCTTCGTTGTTAAGCGATGTTTTGGGTGTTCATTTTTATAAAGATGAAAATTTTACATTTGACGAAATATTAGCTTATATGGCCGATACCGCTGAGTTTGAATATATATTATATTGCGTGCCTGATGAAGAAGCCTCTTTCTATGATGATATAAGTTATTATCATCTTGAAGTTAGAAGCACAAATAAAGGTATGGGAGGCGTTAGGAAAAATATATCAAGCGAGATAAAAAATAAAATAGACAAATGTAATAAACTAAAGTGTGAGGTCATGAAGGCACCAGAAAGACTTATTGAATGATCAGTTAAGGTTGTTATATCTGCTAAAGATAGTGAAGAATTCATTAATGATAACGGTAAGCTAAATAGACCCTTTAATCGGCGTACCAGTAAAACGGTCGGCGGTAAGAAGACCGAGTTTATCTGGCAGGGCAGTAAGCTGATAGCCGAGTGTTCGGATAAGGACACTGTCTGGCGTAGCTATGTGTATGAACCAGGCAGCCACCGGCCTCTGGCGTTAGTGGAAGGTAATGCCAGAAAGAATCAGAAAACCCGAACGTTCTGGTATCAGAATGACCATTTAGGTACACCGCACAGTCTTACCGATAGTTTAGGTTCACTGGTTTATAGCTGTACCTATAATGCCTATGGGCAGGTTCAAACCGAAACTCAGCATCAGCAGGAAGAACACGAACTGAGAGTAGAGACCAACCTGCGGTTTCAGGGGCAGTATGCGGATGAGGAAACTGGGCTCTTTTACAATTTAAATCGGTATTATGATCCGGCCTTGGGGCGGTATTTGACGGCTGACCCGATTAAGTTGGCGGGTGGATTAAATCAGTATGCTTATGTGGATGGCAATCCGGTAAGCTGGATAGACCCATTGGGGCTGTTTAAGCAAAGTTCGACAGGATTTGAGAATAGTTCGGCCAGTACTGGAGAGCCCAAATTACCGACATCCTCAGGGGGGACGGGCAAGAATTACGACAAGGCTGATGGTCAAGGAGTATACGTTTTAAGGGATGAAAACAGTGATGTTAAATATGTTGGTAGGGGGGATGCCGAAGCAAGAACTACAACCCATTCTCGCAGCGATGATAAACACGAATTGGAAGCTGAGATTCTATGGGAAAATAATTTGTCAAAAGAGCAAGCTAAAGCACTGGAACAGTCTTTGATGGATTATTATGGTGGGGCAAAATCACAAGATAAGAATACTCCATTACTGAACGTTATACGTTCATACTCCGATAAAAATCCGAATGCAGCAAGTTACGATATCAAGTTATATCCAAATTTATTTAGAACAACATTGGAAATACTAGGAGAAACTCCAAAATGACAACAAAAATTAGTGTGGGCGATGTTATTATGATTCCCATAGCAAAAGTAGGTATAGTTCCTGCACAAGTATTATTTGTTTCTAAGAAATATAAGAATGTCATTCAGATGGGTGTTTATCAAACTTGTTTAACTTCCTCCAACGATGAGTTTAATTACTCTGATTCATTTTGTGAGTTAATTTATACAAGTCAAGAAATGATCAAGAAAGGAGATTGGATTTTAATAGGAAACCATCTTGTAGCGGAACAATATAAAGATTCATCTTTAAGAAATGTGGCTGGGAGTCTTTATATTAATGATGACTTCATTAGACGATTAGCACCTGATGAGTATAGTAAGTACCCTAAAATGTTAGTATCGGGAAGAGGTGCGGTAGAAAACAGAATAAGAAAGAATTTCCCAGAAAATATTTTGGATGGTAATCCCGAGAGACCTTGTCCATAATTTCAACGGCGAGGATGTTCAGAATTCTGTGTCAAGCAGCAGCGAAAATGGGGCTAGGTAGCTAAGCCGTGTAGCCACTGGCAAGGTTTGACACCCATTCAGTCAGGTGGTTTCCAGCAGGTTCATAATGACTGAAACAATCACAGGAACAGCATCGTGTCGCACCACAGAATTACTATCCATAATTCTGTGGTGGTTTTATCAACTGTATTAGTTCCAAATATTTTTTTGAGATTTCTGGGTTTTTAGCCATCAGCCGGTATTCTTCCGATGTCAGGTTATTTAGGGATTCATGAGGTCGCTCACTGTTGTATTCATTCAGCCAGTTCTCTGTTATCTCCCGGCTTCATTCAGTGTTCTGAATAGATAAAAATCCAGTACTTCTGTTCGGTACGTCCGGTTAAACCGTTCAATAAAAACGTTTTGCGTAGGCTTGCCCGGCTTGATAAATTCCAGCATCACGCCATGGTCTTCTGCCCACTGTGCCAGAGCCAGCGTAACGTTGCGGCGAACTCACATTGACGTAAGAGATCAGTTCTGCATCACATAGAATCCGTTAGTTAGTCGGTTAAGCTATTATCTGAATAGTAACATTATGATACAAGCATCAGCAGCAAGAACGTCGACTGAGAGTCGAGACCAATCTGCGGTTTCAGGGACAGTATGCGCATGAAGAAACCGGGCTCTTTTATAAATTAAATCGGTATTATGACCCGCGATTAGGTCGCTATTTGACGGCTGACCCGATTAAGTTGATTGGTGGGTTGAACCCTTACATTTATGTTGATGGAAATCCGGTAAGGTTGATAGATCCGTTGGGACTAAAGGGCATGCCGGGGTATGATTGGAAGCCTACAGGGGATCGCAATCCTGAACCTGAAGTAAAGAGATCTACGACTGGATCCGATATCGATGAAAAAACCATTCAAGATGCATTAAATGGAGATATTACAGAAACAGTCCAGAACGAGGTTTCTTTGCCAATGATCCAGCGTTATTACGACAGATTACAAAGCGGTGAAGTTCCTCCAGCAATTAGTATGGATGGGAATGTGATTACTGAAGGAAATCATCGGTATGTCGTAGGTAAAATTTTTGGAAAAATGCCAGAAGTGAAACCAGGGGTATTACCGCAATTTAAATTGGAATTTAAAAAACTTGTAGGTAAATTGAAAGTATCACCAAATGATTGGGATAAAAAATGATAACAATAGAATTTGAAACGGGGGAGTTACTTGAAATTCCATCAGAAACGTTGGTTGGTTGGGATTTTAGTAATCTTAATTTACATACAGCTATCTTTTTAAATATGAATTTGGATAGTGCATTATTCATTGATTGCTATTTAAGAAATACCATATTTAATGGTTCTTTAATGGTTAATGCAAATTTAAATAATTCAGTTTTAATAAATTCGTATTTAATGGAGGTGAACCTGTTTAATGCGAAATTATGTGATGTGGTTGCAAAATTTGCGAATTTTAGACGTTCAAATTTAAAGGAATCAAATTTTAATAATGCTATTGTAGATGAAGTGGATTTTTCTGAGTGTGATGTATGTGGTGCAAGTTTAAAATTTAAAAGCTATTTAAATGTTGATTTTAATAAAGCTATCTACAATGAAAATACCCAATGGCCTGATAATTTTAACCCAATTGAATATGGTGCTATTTTAATTAAATAAGCTGACCACCGGTTAATTATAGAGACTAACCTGCGGTTTCAGGGGCAGTATGCAGATGAAGAGACAGGGCTCTTTTACAATTTAAATCGGTATTATGATCCGGCCTTGGGGCGGTATTTGACGGCTGACCCGATTAAGTTAGCAGGTGGGTTGAATGTCTATATATATGTAGATGGGAATCCAATAAGAAGGGTCGATCCATTTGGGCTAAAGGGGATGTCTGGACAGCCGAGTAACTCTACGGGGGATCGCAATCCAGAACCGAATATTTCATCTCCAGATGGCTCACCATCTATTTTTAGGACAAAACTTGATAGGCAAATTGAAGAGTTAAGAAGTGGCAATGATATCTGGGTCGATGATATTTATGAGGCTAGGAATATTATTAATAATATGCCTGATTTAAGGCCCGGTGGAGGCGGTGATTATATCCCTGGTTATGGGTACATATAGAGGAGATCTTATTAATATTAATAATCCAGAGGATAAAGTTTTTGTCCATACATTAGGCAATCGAGATCATATGTATAGTGCCCATTTCAATTTAACAATTAGAGAAAAACAATTGGATGGGGAGCTTGAAAGAGTGATATCAGCTATTTTGATAAGAGGGGAATAATATGATTGATATGAAAAAATTATCTTCTAAGTTATTGTATAGGGAGAAAATTAGTGATGAGTTAAATGAAATTATTGTATCTCTTAAATTTTTTTATATTACAGATGATGAGTTTGAAGTTGAGGTGGAATTTGAGCCTCTTGGTATGGTTGGTGAAGGCGAAGGATGGTTATGGCGTTCGTCTAGGATGTCTTTATTTGAAGTTGAGAGTTTCATTAATGAATTTATAGGCATGAATCTAAGTGAATTGGTGGAATTACCTGACTCAGAGAAATATTGTTATTATGAGGGGGAGTTGTTTGATAAAAATGGGATGCAATCATTATTATTTGAAGAAAAATATTTTGCTGGTTATTTATTACTTCCAAAACTGCCCGATGGCAGTATCTGGAAAAAAAAACCATCTTTTGTAAAAACAGTTAGTATATAAAATTATGTAGCCTGATTGGAGTGTAAAAATATATTAATTTAAAATTAGCTAAATAAATGGCTAACCTGAAAAGTCTAAATAGGGCTTTGTTGAATAAATCGAACTTCTGGCTGCAATCAGGATCAGATCATCACATTCCTGATCCTGTAGCGGTATCCCATGGCAAAGCAAAAGTTCAAGATCACTAACTGGGCGGCCTACAAAAAGGCTCTCGTTAATCGTGGATCGCTGACATTCTGGCTTGATGAGTCGGCCATCCAGGCCTGGTACGACGAGCTAAAAACGTCTTCACGGGGGCGTCCACAACGTTATTCTACGTTAGCTATTTCCACCGTACTGATGCTCAAACGCGTCTTTCGCCTCACGCTACGTGCCGCTCAGGGATTTATTGATTCCATTTTTACGTTAATGAAGCTCCCGCTTCGTTGCCCGGATTATTCCTGCGTCAGCAGACGGGCTAAGTCCGTCTGCATCCCTTTTAAAAATCCCATGCGCGGCGAGATTGCTCATCTGGTTATCGATTCCACTGACTTAAAAGTCTTCGGTGAAGGCGAGTGGAAGGTGAAAAAGCACGGTCAGGAAAAGCGCCGTGTCTGGCGAAAACTGCACCTGGCCGTGGACACCGATAGAGAATACGGCAGCGTCGTAAGTTATAACTTATTTAATAGGCGTATTGAGCGAAAAATATCCGCTAGATTCTTTGATTTTTTTAAAGAGTATGTAGAACTGAGAACTGAAATTGTTTAGTAAATATAATAAGGACATAATTATTAATGGAAAAAGACAATCACGTATCTATATGGGCAGGTTACTCTCCAACAACTGAAAGCCTGGAAAAATATATTCTTATCCCTTACTCCGAAGACGGTGACCAATTGGGCTCTCAATTCTCTCATCAGTACCATATCAATAATGGCGGTTTTATTGATGAGGATTTTTTGGAACTCTCTTGTTTTGAACCGGTCAACAGCATACTGGAAGGTATGGAATGCTCATATTACGAATATGTATCTGAGCAGATTGAAAAAGCCGGAAAGCAGTTTGTTGAGCGGCGTATTAATTTTGCGATTCTCTATTTTAACTACGATTATTCGGGGGCAGTAAACGAGAGCCATCATGATGATATTTCAACCAAATTTATAGGTAGCTTTCCGTATCGATAAAAGTCGAAGTATCATGCATTATCTGACTATTATCCCTCTTGAAACACAAAATAATTTCGCTTAATAACCTCAAGAAAACTCTGATTTTCATCCTAATTATTATCGGTGATTTTATTGCGCCGATTAATCTATTTATCAGTCAGTTATCATCAATTCTTGATGTTTTTTAACCGCTAAATACGGTATATTATCCCATATAGTTTCGGGCGTGTTTCCGACCATGAAAAGGGATGTCAGTTATGTTGAATAAGCTAAAAAGAGGAATTCCTCTTTCCGTACTTTTTATACCAACTTTATTTATGTTTTCCGGGTGTACTTCAGAGCCGGCATCTAAAAATCCTACCTATGTTGCAGCCAAAGTAAATAAAGCTCAGTTAACTGATGAAGATGTTTTTGACAGCAATCTTAATCATGAAATAACCGAAGAAGATATCCAACGGGCAATTGCTCAGGCGGAACAAGGTTTTGTGTTACCCGCCCGTTCACCGGTTATTTTAGTACAGTCAGGTGCCACAACGCCGGATTCAGAAATGCAGTTGGAGATGAGTAAATATTATCGAGTTTCGGTTAATTCAGGGGTTCCGCCGACCAAAGCAAGAATTAATCGTAAGAGCGATGAGCCGGTGATCCAAAATAACTATATGAGAACACTACGGTTAGTCGGAGCTAAAGGCCGACAAAAGGCAATTATTGTTTACTGGGGAACCCTTGAGACGGGCAAAGTCGATGATAAAACCAATATGACGGTATGGAGTACTTATACCGGCGGTAAAATGCCGTCAGAAACTAAATCCATTCGTTATCTGCTCCGCTTTGCTTTAGTTGATGTAAAAACAGGCAATTGGGTGACTTACTCGCCAACTAATACGGAACGGGAATTTGTTCAGTCGTCATTTAATAACCAGAGTTCAGCAGGTACTCAGGCCACTCAAATAGATGAACTTAAACGCAATGCCTATGAGTTTGCCTCGCGGGATTTATCTACCCGCTATGAAAAGTACTCACGGTAGAGACATTAATTAGTTTTAGAATTCAACAAAAAGGGTTTGTCATCGACAAACCCTTTTTGTATTTAGAGATTAGTTTTTGTTTTCGAGCTGATAGTACCGGTTTATTAAAGCTTGAAGCTTAAGGTCCATCTGTTGCCTAATTTGAGGTGATATTGTAGTGCCCTGTAGCTTCTGTTGTTCCATTATCCGTAATATCTCTTCAACCGGAACGTCATCACGCAGATGTTTTTGAGTGTCTAACAGCACATTTCGTATTCGCCCGACGGTAACATATTTATCTTTGGAGTCAGCTTCGTTGATCTCTTTTAGCAGCGTACTGATATTATTTTGAGTATAAATATAGCTGTCACTAATAAGTTCCGGGGGTGATTTAGATTGGCGCTGCTTCTGCCATAAGCTTGTCAGCTCTTTCTGATCTACTGAGTCGGGCCAGAGCTGCTGGGCGGTATACACTAAATTATCACCATAGTAATAGGCTGACAGCGGTGAGAAATCTGACAGTTTACTCAGCTGAGCTTTGTAGCTGCTCAGCACGGTTTTTTCCAGATTTTTAACCTCAGATTTATCTGCCTGTTGGATGAGATATCTTGGCGAGTTGTTATCTTGTTTAATGAACCAATCTAATGATGGGCCGCTGGCCATTGCGGTAAGCTCGCGCTGGTTAGTCTGAAATTCGATATAAACATAGGCAATAACCGATGCGACAAGCGCTCCTAAAACCAAACCATGCCAAGGCTTTACTTTAGAGACTGGTACTATTGGTTCTGCCGGCGGTTCTGGCGGAATCTCCTGCGGAATCACAATGCCATCGATACTGCTTAAGCTTTCTTTTATGTCGCCTTGGGCAATATAAATAAGTGATGCCGTATGTGGCGTTGCGTTGGCCGCGGCCTGAGCCTGCTGCTTTTCAAGATCGCTGACTGTATTTTGAATAAAGAAATAGAGATTCTCAATTCTGGGCAGCTTCTCTAATGAAACCTGCTGTAGTTTATTTGAGATCAGTTCCAGGGCTAGGCTGGCACGCTGTAGCAGATGGATGTCTTGATTCCCGAAGGTTTGTTTGCGTATCAGGCTGCCGATACGGGCATTAAACCAGTTTAATGAATCAGTGCGGGCTGATGACTGAGGTGGCCATAAATTCTCCCATTGGTAGCCGACCAAAGCGGCAACTAACTCGCAGCCTTCAACAAAACCCGCCAGTCCGTTCTTATTGACTCGAGCGTAGGTGTAGTAGCAGGCGGTGAGTAAATCAACGCCGTTTTTCTCAAATAGGGCAATAGCTGAGGTTTCAATAACCTGCCAGTCAACGGTCGGTTGTTTGACGTGGCTTAGCTTATTTATCTCTGTTCTGATAGCTTCGAATTCTTCAAAAGAGCGGGGATCGCCACCGGTATGAATAAATCGAAAAGTGTTATTTTCCACGATATTTCCTTAACCCCCCGGCGAAATAGCCGAGGGGGTATACGGTTAATAGAGCGTTTCAGAAAGTTTGAATTTACTGAATAACCCACCGGCAAACGGATTGTCAGAGCCGTCAACATAGACGCGATAGACAACATAACCACCGTCTACGTTGTAACGCACTTTGAAAGATGACTCGGTAATGTCAGTTAACTGACCGGCATCGATTAATCGTAACTGAGCCCAAACGCCCTGAGTGGTTAAACTCTTCGGTGAGCGGTTAGTATTCGACATCAGCGTAATTTTGCTTTCGATACCGTCTCTCATCGAGTTCGGCCAAATTAAACGCACTTTATTGCTGCGGCCATGGCTGTACTCGATTAACTGACCGTCAAGGTTCAGCACGCTGCGCAGTTTGTTGCCTGACATTTCAATCGGCTCAATAGCGTATTGAATGCCCAATCCGTTTTGAGGATTAAAGAAGGTTCGGCGAATTCGCTCTGCCGTTCTGAGCTGATTAATCACATCGGCTCTGATCAGCGAGCTATTATTCGAACTTTGCAGCAGGTTATTTTCAACGAATACCTTCAGATTTTCCTGATAGAAACTATCCATTGTTCCGCTCGGTTTAAAGAAGCGGTCAAAATCACTCAGCGCTACATCTTTGCCTGACTGCGGATTAAACGGATAACGGTCTGCCAGATTGGTATTAAATTCGCTGACGACCTTTTCGTTCCATTCCAGCTCAAGAGATTGAATCGCTTCTTTAACAATAACGTCCCAAACTTCGCTAGCCAGCTCATTCATCCAGCGACCTAAAGGCTCCGGTAACGTTTTTGCCAGTTGCTGTACTTCAAAAATGGGATCGCTATTGTTTTGGTTTAACCGAAGCTGAACGGCCTTAAGAGCCGCTTTGCCCGGAGACGGTGCATTCTGTATCGCCAGCAGGTAGCGGTGCAGGTCACTTAACTTTTGAGTTGCGTTTTGAATCGCGCTCATTTGGTTATTTGACTCATCAAGTACCGACGTTTCTTTAGCGAACTCGCGGTGTATACGATTAATCAGTAACCGGTCTTGAGCAACGATTTCTGGCTTATCCTTTTCTGACGCCGGATTAATTGGTTGGGTGTTTTCCTGTAATATTTGTAGTGCTTTCTTGAACGGTTGCTCACCACTGATAATATTCTCAAGCGCGCTGATAGCGGTCGGAATGTCATCAAACTGTTGAATACTGATATTGCTGATAGCACCGTGCCAGGTACTGGTATAGTCGCTAAGATATTGCTCGGTTATCTGGCGCTTTATCTCATCCCGATCTGCGTCACTGTATTCAACGTTCTGTGTGAGATTAAGTACCCAGCTGTCCATGGATGTCAGTTCAATCAGATGATCGTTTTGCTTGATGTAATAGTTCATTAACCCTGAGTGGGTTAAGAATTTAGGTACGTTTAACAGCTTGCTGTTAGTTTCAACAAAGACCGTATCAAAGCTGGCTCCAATTTGAGTTTTTAAATTCAAATCGTTAGGTAACACGTCTCGAGCTTTAATGCGTAAGTTTTGATAAGCACGCTGATAAACCGATAGTTTGCTTAGTTCTGCCTGTGCAGCTTTGATCGGGTCTTGATAAGGCATGAATGCCGTTTGGGCAATCTTGTCACCATTCTCTCTGGCCTTACGCCATTCAACGTGCTGCATCGCATAGTCAAGATGACCGTATAGCTGTTCCTGCATTTCACGCTGGCCTTTAAACTTATTACTCCAACGATCTTGCATATATTGCAGAACTAACGGTTTGTTGCGGCCAGACTCATCCTCAATCATACGGATGATGCGTAATATACCAAGTTTTTGCTCACTTTCTTTTGGTGCCTGATTAAGTTCAACAAACAGTCCGTCCATCACGGCCGGTAGGTAACGCTGCTGCAATAACCGTAAGTAGGTTTGTTCAACGTAAGGGCCAATACTGTAACCCTGATAAAGACCTGAATCGGCAAAGATGTGGTTACGGTCGTGGTAATTGCCGTAAGCAAACATGGCTTCGCTCAACGGATTAAGCAACGGAAGCTGTAAATTACCGTAGTAGTCCTTCTCATCCGATATTTGGATATCCATAAAGGCTTTGGCCTGTAACAGAACCTTTTCACCGGCACGATAATTTTCCAGATAATAATATTGCCAAATTCCTATTAATCCAACCGTTAAGAGTGCGCTACAGGCGGAAAAAGTAATCAACTTTCTCTTCGACTTATCTTTAAACTGTGCATTTTCACCAGCAATATTAGGTTCAGCAAATACCACGCTGCTGAACAGATCTTTAGTGAAGTAGGGCAGAGTTTGAGAAACCTGCCAGGTAGGATATGGCTGTTTGCTTAAGTTATATTGCGCAGCGGCAGATTTGACGAACAAATCGTCCATTTGCCCCTTTTGAATCGATGAGGTGAAATAAAGGCCCCGCAGCGATATCTGCTCTTGTTCAATATTGAACAGCAGTGATTCAAGCAGATTGAGTGCATAATCTTTAATGCCGTTCATTTGGCGGCTAAAGGTAAACAGCGAACTTCTCTGATTGCTGTCAACGCTATTGAGCATCATATCCGGCATCGCGGCATTGATCTTTTGAATCCAGCTTTTCCAGAAGGTTGAGAGTTCAGTTGCCCACTCTTTAGCGTTGCTATCTAACGTGAAGGTTACGCCTAATACCGAGTCGCGTTGTTCTTTATTTAACGACTGGTATATGGCTTCAAAGCCATAGAAGAGGTCAATCTTAGTAAATACGACATACAGCGGTAATTTACACTGTAAGGTATTTTCAATATCAACTAACCGTTGATGCAGGGTGGCAATATATTGCTCCCGCTGGCTTTTGTTTGATGAAACAAATTTATGAATATCAATGGTTAATATAATGCCGTTTAACGGCTGCCTATTGCGTTCAGACACTAGCCACTGAAGTAATGATTGCCAAAGACGGCTATACAACTTTGGTTTATCGGAGTCACTATCATTAGGTTGGCTCACCAATAAGCCGTTGATGTCAATGATCACGGCCTGTTCGCCGAGTTGACAGTTAACATGCAGCTTAGGCGTATCGGCAGTCTCCTCAACATCATACAGCGAGGTTAGCTTGCAGCTCTCTTTGAGTAAGGTTGTTTTTCCACTCCCTTCATCACCCAGCATTAAATACCAAGGCATTTGATAAACAGCATTTGCTGAATGATTAAAGTGTCGCTTAAGTCTGATTAGCCAGTGGGATAAATAGCGCTGCTGAAAGTGAATATCTGTGCTGACAGGATCTTTAACCTCCTGCTTGGACTCCTTCTGCATTGACTCATACTGTTGCAGTTTTTTTACCATGAGCCAGACTAACCACCCGATAAAAACAATGATATACAGTGCAGTAATCAATAGGCGGGTAACCAGAGAGGCAAAAGGGGTATATTCTGCAATTTTCCATTCAGGGCCCCATATCCATAGCCATATCAGCGAAACAACGGCAAAGATAACCAGCAGTAATGCAACCGAGGCTTTGAATTTTGGCAACTTAGGTTTAACTAATCTAAGAATTGAAGGCAACTTCATGTTTTTGGACTCCTATTCCAATTAGTTATTATTATTTGCAATATCGGAAAGAGCCTCGAAAAATGAAGGCTCCCACTCAGATAAAGTCAGGTTTTGACAAGCTAATAAAATGCTCTGAGCCTGCTGCTGTGCAATGGTATTAAACCCAGCATGAGCAAAAAGCTGAGCATTAAGATACTGTTGATGAAATTGATTACGCAATTCAGGCGTTATTGGTTGTGCATTGAGCATTTTAAGCGCTTCTTCCAATCCTTGATCGTTCAAACATTGCAGCAGGCTATTGGCCGCGAGAGACACGTCTCCTTGCTGAACGTTTTTCTTTTCACTAAGCCAACTGTGCATGTCTTTACTGATAAAAGCGCTCTTATCGCTGTACTTAAAGTCGATCAGCATTGGTAACCGTAACAACAGTTGCTGTAGTTCTTCTTTGATTGCATTCGCCGTATCCGAGTGACCAAGATGCAGCGCGATTTGCGCTGAAATGTAATGGCCTTCAAGCCAGAAGGGCATCACGGTTAAGTTGTTTTCGATTTTTAACCACTGGGCATAGTCTGTTTTAGCAATGTTGCTTTTATAGTCAGCTACCCGGTCAGCAGGCATGGGGGATAGGTCGGTAATACCATCATTATTCATGGGTTCTGAAAGGGCAGAGAAGATGGCATGGCGACGTAGGCGAAAGCTAATTGAATCGCCCCGATTGCGTTCAAATAGAATTTCAGTAACTTTGATTAATGTTCTTTTCCATTCCGTATCACTATGCTGACTGATAGTAATATTGGGGGCCGGAGGTAAATCAGATTTTGATTCTGCAGATGAGCTTTGGGCTAAAATTTCGGTATTTTCTGAGCTTGCGCGTTCCGCTTTTTCTGCAGATTTAGTCGCGATATTAGTTAAAGCCCTATCCAGGTCGATGAAAGCGTCATCAAGCTGAATATTCTGGTTCAGAAAATAGGATTTGATTCTGTCTAATTGAACGCGAATAACTTCTTGTTCAATCGATGTAGACTCAGTTTCAAACGTTGACTGCGCTTGTGCAAAACGCTGGATAACCTGTTTAAATAAACGTAGCTTTAAGCGTGGCTGAGGCGCAGCTGTTTGCCAGAAATTTTCTATGTAGTCAGCAAATAACGCTAGCGCTAAGGTTATTTCATGCGGTTTTTTGCCATGCTGTAGAGTACGCAGTAAATGGGCAACAACCCGCATATCTTTGGTTTCTTTTAATAAAAGAAGTGCGCGTTCCTGTATCTTCTCAATATCGAGTTGGGCATGGGCAATCGTACCCATTGCGGCAATTGACGTATCAATATATTCCCAGTTAGCATTACTCTCATTAACGTTACGTCCCACATCAACGATGTCGCTAAGCATAATTTCACGCCAAGGGTGGTTGTTTATAAGTTCCATCTACTTCCTGCCATGTTACCACCGGCAAGCTGAGCGCAAAGGCGCAATCGCTTGAGGTAAAGTCGATAAATTGAACACCAGTCCATTCAGTGACGGATCGCTTGATTCGATTGTCAGTGTGTCACCATGGATTAAACGTTGAATTTCTTGGATACCCGGCAACCCTCTGCTGGCTTCAAATACATAGCCATTATCTCGAGAGAACCAATTGGTTTTTATGATCTCTTTGCCGGTTCTTAAGGTTATCGCACTGCTGTCGTTAGTCATTGGTGCAGCCAGCATAATTTGCATTCGAGTGATATTGTCGATGCAGCTGAATACCAAAACCGGTCTCGGTGGCTGTCGCCCTAAAGCGGGAGAGGTTAATAAGACTTTAGGATTATCCCCTCCGCTATTAGTGACTAAGAAATCCGTATCGTTTTCATGGCGATCTTTTTCCTGAGCGTAAGCTGATAACCAACTTTGACTACGTTTTATCTGCGCGTCCGTATTGATAACCACGGCCAATGGCCGCATAACTGAGTCATAACAGTCAAGCCGGTTCAAGGCGGATGATTCCTTTGAGCATGCGGCTAACGCGCTGAGTTTTTCTACATCGGTAGGCTCTGCCAAAGCAGAGCCGATGCTTAAACAAAACGCAAGAATGCTGTACTGGATGACGTTATTCATCTTAAGGCTTCCTTGGTTAAAAAGAGGCCGATAACGTTGCAAATCAGGATGCGCAACTGACATAGCCATCAGGTTATTCAACCTCTGCCATAAATTCATTTCCCGAAATGCCGAACGTGATGCTATTAATGGGTTCTCCGGCGGATAATTTGTTAAGTAATAACAAAGAGACCGGAGGGAGCAATGCTCCGTCAATAATAGATTCAAGCATCCGTGCCCCGTTTTCCGTGCGTGTTGAACGGGAAAGGATTTCCTCTGCTACTTGGTCGGAGAACACCACTTCAGCCTTGAAGCGTTTACGCAGTACCGTATCCAATCGTTTCAGCTTGTCAGTGATAATCGATTTCAATGTATCCGGTGACAGTGGCAGATAAGGAATGACTTCCATTCGTGCCAGCAGCGCAGGTTTAAAGAAATCGGCTAATTCCTGATAAAGTTGGTCGATAATGTCATTAGGCTTATCGGCATATTCGACAATGGTCTGATAACCTAAGTTGGAGGTCAGGAAGAAGACGATATTCTTACAATCAATAATTCTGCCTTCACCATCGGCTAATTCACCTTTATCAAAGGCCTGATAGAAAAGGTTGAGCACATCAGGATGGGCTTTTTCAACTTCATCTAATAAAACGACTGAATATGGCTTTTGGCGGATAGCTTCGGTAAGCACGCCACCTTCACCATAGCCAATGTAACCGGGAGGAGAGCCAATCAGTCGGGAAACTGTGTGCTTTTCCTGAAATTCAGACATATTGATGGTCGTCAGATATTGGCGCCCGCCAAACATCAAATCAGCTAGCTGAACAACGGTCTCGGTTTTACCTACGCCGCTCGGGCCGACCAGTAAAAATGCACCTAAAGGCCTTCCGGGGCGACGAAGGTCGGCTCTGGAGGTTAGTAAATGCCGGTGAAGGTGGGCAATGGCTAAATCCTGGCCTTTTATTGACTTATTTAAGTATTGAGGGAGCTCAGTAACAACCTTTAACTCATCTTGTGAAATTTGATTAAGCGGAACGCCTGTCCATTCGGCAATTACGCTGGCCACCTGAGATTTATTTACATGAGGAGAAACCAGAATGTCCTGCTTTTGCAGCTCTGCCAGTTCTTGGGTTAGCCGCGACAGTTGTTCTGGAATTGAAAGTAGAGAATCAATCTCGCTATCAACAGATGGATTAACTGTACTATTTACTTCACTACCCAATGCTTGGGCTTCAGTATTATTGGCCTGTTCCGGTGCCAGTAACTGCCCTCTTAATTCGATAATTTTATGGACCAACTTCTGCTGTTGTCTCCAGAGATTTTCGATTTCAGTGAGTTCATTAGTTGCATCAATGTTCTGTTGATTGAGTTCGGCTAAACGCTCAGTAAAATCATTCAGGCCGAGCTTTTGCTCCCTTTCAAGCAGAACGATTTCGGCCTGCTGTTGGTGCATTTTGTTTTTCAGCGCAGAAACCTGACGCGGTGGGGAGGTCAGATTAATTGAAATTCTGGCACAGGCGGTATCGAGTACATCAATGGCTTTATCCGGTAATTGACGGCCAGAAAGATAACGGTCGCTTAACAGTGCCGATGCCTGTAGCGCATCATCGTCAATCAACACGCCGTGTGATTCTTCATAGATGTGGCGCAGACCACGCATAATGATGATAGCTTCATCAGCGCTGGGTTCGTTAACTTTGACCAGTTGGAAACGACGGGAGAGCGCAGCGTCTTTTTCGAAGTACTTTTTGTACTCGCTCCAAGTGGTCGCAGCAATAGTTTTGAGTTCGCCGCGCGCCAGAGCCGGTTTGAGCAGGTTTGATACGTCTAAACCACCGGCGTTATTGCCTGCGCCGATCAGCGTATGGGCTTCGTCAATAAATAGAATAATCGGAGTCGGCGACTGAATAACTTCAGCCATCACGCCTTTAAAGCGTTTTTCAAACTCGCCTTTAACCGACGCGCCAGCTTGAAGCGCACCAAGGTCTAGATTCATCAGCTCAGTACCTCTAAGCTTATCGGGAACCTGACCATCAATAATCCGTAGCGCAAGGCCTTCAATTAGGGCGCTTTTACCGACGCCAGCGTCACCAACTACGATAGGGTTATTTTTTCGACGACGACAGAGAATATCAATCATCAGATCAATTTCTTCATCACGGCACAGTACTGGATCTAACTTACCGTCACGAGCCTGAGCGGTAACGTTAGAGGCGTAGCGGGCTAATAGGGATGAATCCGAATTAGCCGCTTGGCCGTTAGTCTGTTGGCTGTTCTCAACGATACTTTCGGCGGAACCTTGGGTCCAGAGTTCAAACTGATTTTTCAGTAATTCTGAATTAATGGTCAGTAAGTGCTGGGTGATTTGCTGAGAAACATAACGGCTTGGGTTATGCAGTAGAGCTAACAATAATGCTCCGCTGCGAATTTTCGCCTGATGAAGCTCGGTGGTAGAGAGCAGTAAAGCATCTTGAAACCACTCCACCAACAGCGGTGAAAAAGAGGGCGTGTCATTAAAATTATTATGATTATTAAAGCGATTTTCTAATAGGTTTTTTACCGTGACATAGTCAACTTTGGCTTTCTCAAAAATAATCCGCACGTCACACAAAGGCGTATCTAAGCATTGAAGCAAAAAGTGAGATACGGTGATCTCTGACTCTTGCTGGCTTACGCACAAGGTCGCTGTAGTTTCTAATATTTGTTTACTGATTGGATTAAACTGTGCGACCAATTTAGGTATATCAACTCTGATCATTTCTAGCTCCCTTAGTGCAATAGCTTATTAAGCTGCGTCAAAATATCCTGGCTTTGGCTATGCAATTTGAAAAAGTAAAAGCCGTAAATAACCAGTAAACCGGCAAATAGGCCGATAGACAGACGTTTAATGGATAACCGATTACTCAGTTTGTAAGACTCTTTTATCGGTTTTCCTTGATGAAGTAATGTGCCGCCGGTGTCGTCTTGTAATGCCAATATCTGATTATGTAACCGACGGAAGATCCGGCTAAATTCATCATCACCGCCGGTTGCGACCTTATAGCGACCACGAAAGCCAAGGCAAAAACAGAGATAGATAAATTCCAATAGATCTTTGTATCGTTTAGGTTCGCCCATTAGGCGGTCCAGCAGTATATAAGCGCGCTCTCCACCCCAAGATTCGTTATGAAACTTAACTAACAGGGAGTGTGTCCCCCAGTTATTCTGGGCACTCCATGGATGCTGCATAGCAAGCTCATCGATAAACGTACAAAGAACATAGCGAAATGAAACAATAGCGCCTGTTTCATAGCCTTTTTCTTGCAGGATTTGCTCTATCGCTGAAATATCATTCACGACCTGACGATAAACGATGTCGGCATTATCTAAATTAGTGATATCCCTAAGGCGTTGAGTCATACCAAGCAGAGGCGTTGCAGCATCAATCATCGGATTAATGCTTTCACCTCTGAGTGAGAATGTGTTTTGAGCAAGGCTTTCCGATGCTCTTATACTGTTGCTATTTGGGCCCATTTTTATTTACTCCTTATTGCCCAGAACTGCATATCCAACTCAGGGAAACTACCTGATACGTGGAATGCGATGGCACTGTTAGCAACAATGTCGTCCCATGCAGGAGACTGAGTATCCAACTGGAAGTAGGTATAACCCGAATGATGTGGCAACTGAGATGGTGCTGCGTTCAGCGCTTTTAATGGCACCCCCTGGATCTGAATACTAACCAAATCGCGAATTCTGTTTGGTGAAGTGATTTTGACCTGCTGGGTAAATAGCCGCAGTAACTGTTCTTGCGGTACACGTGCTTTGACGGCGATGATAAAGTCTGCGCTTGTCAGTAACTGCTTATCATGAATAACACCATCAGATACGCCATGCGTGCGTTTAAATAGCTGAATAGATACGGCTCTTGGCGTTAGTACGGTACTTAGTGCCCGACGGGTAATAATCATTAATTCCTGAAAGGTATAGGACAGATTATCATGGTCATAGTGAGCAAAAACGGGTGATACTCTTGATTCATCGGTAAAGGTCATTAATTCACCGCAGATTTGCACCAACTGACGATATAAATCTTCCGGATGAACTGAACTACGTTTTGCTAAATGAACAAAGATTGGTTGCATGCGATTAAATAACTGCAACATCATAAACTCGGCAACGTCAGCAACCCCTTGTTGGCCGGGAGCGCTGATTCGTTGAGATAACTGTTTTGCCCGCTCGGTAATCAAACCGGCAACTTCTCCTAGAAAATCATAAAGGCTATGAGATACAGCGACAGAGCTACAGGTAGGAATAAAATCTTCATCCAGAACTAATGTGCCATCCGCTTTCTTTTCCCTGATTCGGCATACCGGTAAAGTGGTATAAGCACTCAGATCCTCAGAACCCTGCATTAAGCGAGGAGCCAGCATGGCAACCGGAACCTCACGGACATCGCCATTTTGACCATATACATCACGGACATCGTTAGATGCTTGTATATATCGGGTATTACCGGTTTTTAGATCCTGAGCCGTATCAATAATGCCAATAGAGTTATTGCGGATAGGGAGAGCAAGATAGATCTCGCCGCTTGCCGCATCATTTAAGTTAATGATATCTAACGGATCGGGCATTCGGTCCTGAAATGGCAGTTCAAACAAAGTACCGTCAGGCATGACGCCTAAGGCCGAGGTAATACCTATGCGGCCTAATCTCAGAAACTCCCGGTTAACTTCCAGATGGCTAAAACCATAAAAGTAACTGTTTAACGTATTGAGTTGATGGCTCAGTAAATAATCATAAAACCTTTGTTGTTGTTGAAAGTGTTGTGGGCGAACGGCACCGTTAACCCAAACGACATTGCTATGTGTTCCCATGATTATTTATCTTCCTTTTTAACTTCAACTTCATTGGCCCGAATGTGGATCATGACCGTTTCATTTTTCCCGACGCTTTCGACTTCAATAATGTCAGACCACTGAGAACCTTCGATATCGGAAAAGTGTGCAATAACGGCAATAAAACGTGTTTCAGGTTCTAATTTCACGACAGGCATGGGTTTAAACTGGCCCGGTAATAGGGAGTAGTCCTGATGATTGACATAATTTTTTCCTAGCATTTTCTCTGGGCCGTCATTCAGTAATTGGTCATAATCCATCGCCATAAACTTAGAATCTTCATTAAGGTAAATGACCTGAACTTCAATAGGGGTTGGCTCCCCACTCTGGTTGGGATTGATATCTGTATCAGTGAGGAACGTTAGAGATATCTCACTGGGTTTTCCTGATGGATAACCAACCGGCACGTTCGGATCTTTAATTACCTCATAAAGTTTTTGCGTTGTTTCACATCCCGTCAGAAGTACGGTGATAATGAGCAACAGTGGAAAGAAAAAATGACTTTTACGCATTCTTCTCTTTCTCCTGATTCAGCCTGCGCAGCTCCCGGTCGTATTCTTGTTCATAATGTTCCCAGAAGAGCTTCTCAAACCCGGTTTGGCGGTTCGATGAAAGTTCATTGAAATAGCTGCAATACATATGCCATGACCATGCGCCATCCATTTCATTTCTTTTACGGCTATGTCGATAGATTGAGAATCTATTCAGTAGCTGTTCAGGTGAAAAAGCATCAAGCATTGAGGAGAGTGCATAACGTGTTGCCGCTTGGCTGGCTGAATTATGCAGGCTAACGTTACTTAAGCTTTCAGCAACGGCGGCAGGCGCGGAAAGGTGTACGGAGCAGGTTTGTTCTGCAAATAGCAGATTCATGGTATCGGTATAACTAAGGTTCAGACGAAGTGGATTATCTTCAATCGCGCGTAAATTCTTATCATTTAAGATGTTTTGGGACTGCTGCAGCTTGAGTAATCCTTCAATTGAAGCTTTAATTGTTTCGCCTAGTTCTTCTAAAATTGCATTAGCTTCATCAGTATTTTCCAGTGAAATATTAACGCCGATACCTCTGAGTAACGGGGCTAACCCGAGATGAAGTTCCGAAATATTACGGTTAGTACTGACCAGATTTTTATTGGACGCCACGTGTGGGACTTGAACAAAATTACTACTCATACTGACGTCTCCTTGTTGTATCTCTGAACGGTAATCATCACGCTTTATTGTTGAGTGATTGGCTTGGCTAGTGGTTAAATCATCATAAAAAGAACTGATCGGGCTCAATGAGTCAGACTCAATAGCTTTAAGCGGGTCGATAATCTGATTTTTATCTGCTGTGTCAAACCCGTCTGAATCATGAAGTGAAGCACCCGATGCAGGGCTATTTAAAATGTCTTCCATTGGTGAGCTGTGTGAAGAGATAATTTGCTCTGGCGTTGTGCTTAACGGATCAATCAGTAATTCAGGATTAGAACTGATTCTGACCGAAAGAATTAGCTGACCAATCTGGATCTTATCTCCGTGCTGTAACTTGATGACCTGAGTACGCTCGGTTATATGGGCATCATTGACGATTAACAATTTGCCAATCAGTGAAATAAAGAAAGCGCCTTCTTTATAATCAATTTGGGTATGAATACCGGGAATACCGAGATAAAGGTCCTGAATTGACCAGTCACTGTTTGAGTTACTGCCTAACGTACCGCCTTCGATACCAAAACGATGCTCATTAGTTCTACCACTTTGCAAAAACTCGTTATTGGTTATTTTTAGCAACAAAAAGTGTTTGTTGTTGAGTTGTTCCATCAGATCATTCCCGTACACAAAGGGTTACGTTTGGATTCTCTGGCATCTCGCCAATGAACGTTGTCCAGCCGAGAAGGCATGTCACATCGTTTCCTAAATCCATTTCGGTTAATTGATCGGCTGCCAAGGATAGTGAGATATCAAAAGCAAACTGATCGCGTAAAATAAAAGAGACAAACGTTTTTAATGGTAGGTAAGCATCCCCGGTAGGAAGAAATGACAAATAGCGTTTAATTGTTAAGTTATTTAAACATAAGGTAAATTTACCGCTACAGTCATGAACGTAATCTCCAATGATGAAGTTATCACCTAATATCGAGTTCGCTTCACCTAACACAGTTTGTTGGTCGTCTGGAATATCGACACGCCTGAACTGCCAAGGTAAAACGGTGACATCGGCTAAATCAAAACAGTGGGCAATGACACCACTGATAATGTCAGGGGAGCGACTAGATCCTGATAATAAACCAGCATAGGCCAGCATTTTGCTGTGGTTGGTGGTCAGTGTTTGTCTGATGGCTGGATTTTCTAAACCTACCAGAGCAAACATTCTCTGAGAGAATGCATCATTCCCATTATTTTTAAATGAAATGTAATAACGGTATTTACGCCAAATTCGGTGAAGAAGTTGGGTTGAACGATGGTTAAAAAGATCAAGGAACGTCGCTAGGCTTTGCTCTTCTTGTGCGTATTCCCATGCCAAAGGTTCCAGATAAAATCCCGGCAGGGGAGACTGGCTACCCTGAAGCCCAAGAAAAGCCACTTCTAATTGATAGCGCCCTTGGTCATCCATTTTTAGCGATGACAAATCACTGGTTGGGAATGCCAGAGAACCACTCGATTTAAAGCGAATGATTTCATCCTCGGGTAAAACGTCTTTATCCAGATGGTCTTGCTTACCTGAATCTTTATGAATTAATTCAAGTAGCTGATAGAAACTGTATTGCCCCGGAGTTATATCAGCGAGTGCTGAC
Source organism: Budvicia aquatica DSM 5075 = ATCC 35567 (assembly GCF_000427805.1). Classification (GTDB taxonomy): domain Bacteria; phylum Pseudomonadota; class Gammaproteobacteria; order Enterobacterales; family Enterobacteriaceae; genus Budvicia; species Budvicia aquatica. The sequence goes on from NZ_ATYS01000039.1 coordinate 43,825, forward strand.
CGATGTTCACTGGCCATGTATAACGCTCCTGATTATCCGTATTCACCATCGTTAACAGATGAAATGAGTTCAATGTTGCATACTGGGAGAAAAACTGTGCCAGTACAGTGCCAAATAGATAAAGTTCTCCTTCAGAATTAAATACCGATTGTTTTATATAAAGCGAAGTTTCAGATCCCCTGACAACTAATCCATTAGCGATTTTTCTCTCAGCCTGCTGGGTTTCTATCTTCTGAATGCCGCTCAGTTTTTTTAATGCACTTTTTTCTGATTGGCGATTATGCATGGCTGGAAAGTCATAGCTAAGAAGTATCTGTTTTAAGCTATCTGGGTTTAATAAAGACTTATAGTTCTGCGCTAATTTTGAAATGGTTGTCCAATACTGTGACTCATCAAGCATCGGTAGTAGCTGCATAGTAGGGCGTGTGATATTGGTCAATAACACTGAGCCGGTTGTTTTTTTAGATACCAGTGTGCTGATATCGCCAATGCGTAGATGTGAAGGTAAATCTTTATTGGTGCAGATATAGCGGACAGAGATGGTTTCATCAATGTCTTGCCAGAGTTCTTCATCCCCACGCACAAAAGAAATCCAGTGCCGAATATGGCGACTCGTTACATCTTGAGTTTGTTTTATATTGTAGTAAAGACGTTGATAGTTTTTATCAAACTGGATTTGATGTTCAAAGCTATCAAAAGGGAGAAAAGTATACTCATTACTATTCTTTGACGATCTGTTGTGACGGCGGCAACTTTCCACATGCTCAACCGAAAAAATTTCAAATCCGTCAGGATATTTATAGCTTGGGACTAAAGGGTATTGGGTTTTCTTTCCCGTCAGAATGACCGGTTCCCCATCGTGCTGGAATAGGTTTACTGCCGGTACGCAGTTAATCCGGATCGAATCTTTTCTGATTTTTAGATTTTTAGGAAAAGAGCGAGTAAACCGAATTTTTAAACCAAACGTCGTATTGTTCTGCAGATTAGCAGGGAAAAGATTTTGTTCGTTATGATGCATGTTGAGGAATAAAAAACCTTCGGGAAAACAGAAGTATTCCTGTAACAGACGGTTACCAAGATTGGTATTAGCCGGGTAAGGTAACATGGCATCAGAATGAGTCATACCTACCGGCGAGAACTTGAGATTAACGGGTAGCTCAACCTCATTAATCACTACGACAGTTGATTGCATGTAATGGCTAAGCATCAGGTAAAGTTGATAACCAATATGGTTATCGGAACCTAAATACAGTTGTAATTGATTGAGGTTCTTAATGGGTAAGTTATTTTTAAAGCTAAAAGTGATAAACAGGAACTCACCGTCGATATCACGTGAAAGGGTAGTATTAGTAATATTTAACGGATGAGCAAGTAAGTCTCGGCACGAGCGAAATGTGCATGCGGGCTGTTCAAGCGAATTATCGCTAACTACCGTGCCTTTTGTCACTAATGTTGGATTGTCACTCCCAGTCACCGATGCATTAAGAATGGTCATGCTGGGCGTGGGTCTTAAATAATTGGGCCACAATAACATCAACAGAGATTGGACCAGCTCTGGAAAATCTTGTTCTAGTTTTGCTTTAAGCGTTCCAGTAAGGAAGGCTAAACCATCCAATAACCGCTCAACGTCGGGATCGGTACTTTCTTCAATAATGAATTGGGGCAATTGGGGATGAGCGTCAGCAAAATCCTGAACCGTGGACTTTATAAAAGTTATTTCATCCTGAAAATGACGTTCGAGTGACATTGTAGCCTTGTGTTATTCAATCTAAAAAATAGCGCCGCTCATTATCAAGACGCAGCTGAAATTCTACGTTATCGATACCACGTTCATGTTTAACTTCCGCAGTGATATCAAATAACATAGTGAGTGGATCAACATTATTAGAGCGGGCCGTCACCGTTGCCCTAGAAATTCTGGGTTCGTATTTTTCAATACACGCTTTAATTGATTTACAGATAACAACGTTAAGCTCAGTTGAGCTTATCGTTGCATCGTTCAAATCAATAACACCGATATCTTTAGTACTCTGGCTATTACCTGGCCGTGTATTGAGTATTCGTGATAAATTAAGCTTGATTGAACGCAGTGGGTCATTTGTAACGCGATAATCGTCACGATCGGCTTTATGCCTGATACGTTCAAATAAGCTTAAAGTATTATCTTTTTTCCACTTCAATAACGCGGCCATATAATTTTCTACTCTTTGTCTAAACGTCCAACCAGAGATAACTCGAAGTTTGCACCCATATATTTAAAGTGCGGACGTACTGACATCGAGACCTGATACCAGCCTGGATCTCCCTCAACGTCTGAAACGGTGATTTGTGCAGCGCGTAACGGACGGCGACTACGGACATCAGACGGTGGATTCTCCTGATCGGCGATGTACTGTTTTAGCCATACATTAAGTTCACGTTCTAAATCGGATCTTTCTTTCCAAGAACCAATTTGTTCACGCTGTAGTACTTTAATATAGTGAGCTAAGCGGTTAATGATGAACATGTAAGGTAATTGAGTTCCAAGTTTATAGTTGGTCTCGGCTTCTTTACCTTCTTTAGTATTTGGGAAACGTTTTGGTACTTGAACTGAGTTCGCGGAGAAGAATGCCGCGTTGTCGCTGCCTTTACGCATCGTTAAGGCAATGAAACCTTGTTCTGCTAATTCAAATTCACGTCTGTCAGTTATCAGCGTTTCAGTCGGGATTTTAGCCTGAATTTCACCTAAAGATTCAAACAGGTGAACCGGTAGATCTTCAACCGCACCGCCGCTTTGTGGGCCAATAATGTTCGGACACCAGCGGTATTTAGCAAAGCTGTCTGTTATACGTGTAGCCAATGTAAATGCAGTATTAGCCCATAAGAAATTCTCATGATTACTATCAACATCTTCATTGTAGTTAAATGATTTTATTGGATTATCTGAACTAGAATAAGGCAAACGAGCTAAATAGCGACCCGATGTTAGGCCTAAATATCTAGCATCTTCAGATTCACGCAGTGAACGCCATTTGGTATAAACCGGGCTTTCAAAAATAGAGCTTAGTTCTTTGATTGAAGAGAGTTCTGTGTAGCTATCAATACCAAAGAATTTAGGTGATACGGATGAAATGAATGGCGCGTGGGCCATTGCACCAACGGCACTGACATACTGCATTAACTTGATATCTGGAGCGCTGGCAGTGAATGCATAGTTACCGATTACAGTACCTACGGGCTCACCACCAAATTGTCCGTAAGAGCTTGAATAGATATGTTTATAGAAACCGGTTTGAACGATTTCAGGCGCATATTCAAAGTCTTCTAACAGCTCTTCTTTAGTGGCATGAAGTAACTGGATTTTAATGTTTTCACGGAAATCGGTACGATCAACCAGTAACTTAATACCACGCCATGAGCTTTCTATCTGCTTGAGTGAGTCATCGTGCAAGATAACATCCATCTGAGAGGATAAAACTTTATCTAACTCAGCGATCATTTGGTCAACTAATACTTTGTTAACGGGCTCATCAGATGTTCCGCTATTCAACATATTAGAGATGAACGTAGCTACACCCTGCTTGGCAACCTCATAACCATCATCAGTCGGCTCAATACGAGACTTCTGCATAATCTGTTCAAGAATGCTGAGCTCACCGCTTGCCGATTCATTTTCAACATCTTGTTGTAGAACTTGAGACATAATTTAATCTTCCTTTCCCAAAAACGATAATATATTTGCGGTATTAAGGTTGTTCTGGTTTGTAAGCTTCTAATTCATCAAGAATTTTTTGGCGAGCATTTTCGTCTTTCAGAACTTTGCTGATTTGTTCACGGAATGCTTTGATATTCCCCAGAGGGCCTTTTAAAGCAACCAGCGCTTCTCTCAATTGCAATAAATTTTGTAATTCAGGAACTTGTCTGGAGATGTTATCCGGTGAGAAATCTTGGAGATTTTTTATATCAAGATTGATGGTGAGGTCATCATCAACATTCTCTTGCAGTTTGTTAGGCACAGAAAAAGTAAGATTAATGCCTGACTTTTCCATGACTTCACTGAAATTGTTTTTATCAATTGATACGAGAGGTCTATCTTCGATAGGTGTTTCTTCGGTTCTGCCTTTATGATCGCCGATAACAACCATACTTAAAGGCAGTTCTTTTTCAGCGACCTGATCGCCAGTCGCAGGAACAAACTTTACATTGATGCGCTCTTTTGGGGCAACGCTAACACTTTTACTACTCATAGAGACAATCCTTTTATCACATTCATTTCCGACGAAGATAGTTAGAAAACATACAACAAAAGGCCACCCAGTTATAAACAATAGCATTTAGGGTGGCACATACAGATACATCAGTTATTTGAGGTCTATTAATTATCATAAATTTTTAGGGTGATCTAGGAGATATTACTCGGTTCCTAAAAAGAACGACATATTTATAATTTATTTTAAAAACCTGTCATTATTACGAGCTGTATTCATTAAGCAAGAGGGCTATAATGATTGCATTTATGTTTTAGAAAAATGTAATGATGCCTTATATAACCCAATATAATTTTTATTTATAATATTTCCAACCGTGTTAGCCTATTTAATATAGGCTGACTTAATAATGAAGTTTTAAGGAGAGAACTGAATGCCAACCCCATGTTATATCTCAATCGAAGGGAAAACTCAGGGCAATATTACCGCTGGCGCTTTTACCGCTGAGTCTGTTGGTAATATTTTTGTGGAAGGTCATGAGGATGAAATGTTAGTGCAAGAATTTCTGCACAACGTTACCGTACCTACAGACCCACAATCAGGACAACCATCCGGTCAACGGGCGCATAAACCTTTTATTTTTACTGTTGCTTTAAATAAAGCCGTTCCACTGCTTTATAATGCGCTGGCTTCAGGTGAAATGTTGCCTAAGGTTCAACTGAAGTGGTATCGCACATCGATTGAAGGTAAACAAGAGCATTTCTTTACGACATCGCTCGAAGACGCGACGATTGTTGATATTAATCTGCATATGCCTCACTGTCAGGAGCCAACTCAAAAAGAGTTTACTCAATTAATGGCCGTATCGCTGGCATACCGTAAAATTGTTTGGGAACACACTGTCGCTGGAACGTCGGGTTCAGATGACTGGAGAGCCCCGCTCGAATCATAATGATTCTATTCTGTCCGCCTTCGTTGAAGGCGGATTAATCGAGATATCATTAATACGTAACGTGTTGGACTGTACCACGTCTGAACGGTAGAGTTTGGTTATCTTTCTGTATTGCTTTGGATGTATATGGATGTATAAAGAATGACTAATGATGAAAGAAAGCGACTGGAGAGAGCCAAGAAAAAAAGTAAAAAAAATAATCTCACCATACTCAACGCCCATGATATCGAATACAAGCATTTTGCTAATCAAAGCATTGTCATAGATACGGCCAACGGGGCGGTCTGTTTTTACCCTACAACAAATAAAATACAGTATCGAGGCAAGGTTTGCATCGGTGATGCCACCCAACTTGTTATTTTATTGTCTGTATTGAGTGATTTTTCTCGCTTACCGGAGGTTACTCGTCATCTACCGCTTGCCCTTCAGGAAGATTTCATTGAGAAACTCCACGATGTTATTGCAGAAAGACGTTCTGAGGCGCAATGCACACGGGCTGAACCAACGGCAAGAGAACAAAGAATAGAAATGATTTGCCAGATGCTCTTGAAGGACGGGATTGACCCCACTGAATTGTGATGTGGCAGGTTCGGTTAGGTAAACATAATGTCATGAACAGCTTACCCTATGGCGCTGGTTTAACTAAAGGAACGTACCCGTTCATCCCGCCAGTTGATCCCTTCAGACCTGAACTCGACGATGACCATAGTCGAATGTGGGTTAATATGCCATCCATGATAAGTAGTGCGTTCCCTATACTGTGGACCCGATAAAATGGGCAGTGATGACCAATGACAGTCGATAAGCGACAGATATTTAGAAATCATCGAACCGCGTGGACAATTCACGAGCTGCAATTTTTGGAAACCCACTATGGCATCATGATGACCGCAGATATCGCGGCGCAATTAGGCCGTACTCTGGTGGCCATCAGATTGGCTGCACGACAGTTAGGCTGTAGTCAGGAGCAGAATGGCCCTTGGACTGATGAAGAAAAAGCCATCATCCATACCCATTATGCGGATGGTCGGGGGATAGCCTATGTGAGTCAGTTATTGCCAGGTAGGAAGCGAAAAACTATTTTTGCGATGGCAAGAGAGTTAGGCGTAAAAAGTGCCCGAAATTGGCAACCATATGAATGTCAGATTTTGACAGAATATTATCCCGATATCGGTGTCAAAGTGGCAGAGAAATTACCGGGAAGAACCGCCGATGCTGTTAAAATCAAGGCGATGGCATTAGGGGTTAAATATCGCGGGAAGGCTGAGGGTGAGATACGTCTTGTTAAGTGGAGCGATGAGGAATGGCGTTTGTTGGAAAAAAATCTGCATTTACCTTACCCCGAATTGGTGATGCTTTTTCCCCATCGAAGTCAAGACGCGCTCGAAAAGGCTAAGGCAAGATTAAAGAAACGGATTGCCAAACGTTGAGTGTCGTAGTCAGGTGCTTAGCGAGCGAGCTCAACATAGTGTTGCTCTATCTTTCACGAAAGTAAGATTAAAAAAATATAACAACATGATTACTACGTAAGCTCCGATTAAGGTCGCCTTACTGGATTGCGCGATTTTCTCATTGATTTAACAGGAACAAGATGGCCGAACTTATCCCTACGCTAAACAGTTGCACTGAAAAAATGAGGTCAGGTGAGCGCCGCTTAGCCAAACGACTCGAGGCATCTCTCGATAATGATTGTTTATGTTGGTACGACATTCCTGTCGGTCAGCAACAACGACGTTACCCAGACTTCATTATTTTGAACCCGGAACGCGGGTTGTTGTTGTTAGAAGTGAAAGATTGGCGAATTGAGCATCTGCATAACGTCAACAAAGCCTATGTGGAATATGGACATATCACAAAAGTTAATCCGATCGAACAAGTCCGTCAGTGTAGCTATGTCGTGATTAATCAGCTCAAGACAGACAAACAATTAATACAACAGGATGACCGCTATAAAGGGAGTTTGTGCATGCCATATGGTTATGGGGTCTTCTTTAGCCATATCACACGCAAACAGTTAAATAACGCCATACCTATTGATGAGCAAGCTAACCTTCTTCCGCCTCATTTGATTATTTGCAGTGATGAAATCACTGACG
>NZ_ATYS01000040.1 GCF_000427805.1 Budvicia aquatica DSM 5075 = ATCC 35567
AGCCACCACCCGTTATCTGCAACGGTGCCGGTATCACGCCACTGCGCTACGATGACAGTCTGATAGGGCTAAGCGTTATCGTGTTTAACGGGGAGCATCACCATCAACTCAGCGGCGATACCTTTATCTTGAACCAACATCGACATCCCTACGATCGGGGATATTGTCATACCCACGGTCATCCCTACCGATTTATGGTCATGGCCGTATTACTGCTGGCCCATCACACTTGCCCAAATGTCTGGAAAATCACGTCTGATGTCAGTGGTACGGAATGGCAACGTGTCGCCGACTGGTTGCAGGCAGAGCTGGCAATAGTGATATCGCTTCCCAATGAAATATCTACAGGAATAAAACCATGAATCTGATTGCCCGTTTACTGTCACTGAAGTCACTGGAGAATGTTGATTTGATCCACACCGTCCGAGTGACTGGATCGGCGTTTAAGGATTTAACCACGTTGGGTAGCGAAGGTATTTTCTACCCGACAACCGAAAGTTCAGCGAATGCGGAGTATGTGATACTGGACCTGGAGTTTATCCGTGATCACCAGCTCGATTTTGATAAGCCTGCTTTTACTGAATGGTGCCGAACGCATATCTCTTTAAATATGGCAGCGATGCAACCATTATCGTATTTGTTTGTGATTGGGACAGATGATGTCTAATTTGCAGCTTTAATTTTCTATCTCGTTAGGCGAGGTTTTGATTTCATCTAATGTTGTAGGTATCATAATGTAATTGAGACTCCATATTATCATTTATACTTGGTTGCTAAATGTATACTGCTGTTAGATAAGATATGCAGTAATTGTGTTTGAGGGTACAAATAAGGGTACATTTCAATATTGTCTTCTGTCATGGTTTTATATTTCAATGTGATAGATTAAGTATTCAAGTCCCGTCCTCGTACCAAATTCAAATCAATAGACGTCAATCGGCGTCTATTTTTTTGCCTAAAATCCGCTCAGACATTCATTTTTCTTCATTTTATTCGCCTTCTCTTTTCTCTACTGCTTTTTATCAGCCCCGCTAAACTGTGTTTTTTCGTAAGGGGGTAAGATGCAGGCGCCACCTCTCTTTTTTGTCCATTGTTTACAATGGGCAAATTTAAATATTGTTTTATTCCCTCGGGAAACTTGTCAACGTATCCAGCCAGACGTAAGGATAAACTGCCTCCAATGGGCGCTGTTGTCATTGTTTTCGCTCAGGAGTCACTTTATCAATGACGGCGCTAATCGTGGTGGGGGCTGGAACATTCTTTTTATCAGCGTTTAGTGGGATAACACCGATCCCCCGAATAGAGCTATTATGCAAGATTATTATCAAAGACTTCATGCACTGTTTGGGCGATTTGAAAACTTATATATAGAATATTTTATGATCTAAGCCTGCAATATATATAGCCAAATATACTTTTCCTTTCTTTATTAAACGCCCCTTCATATTTAGTGACCTTCATTTGTTAGCCTGACACTTATTCTCTGTTGCTAATTTTTTATTTATCAGATTTTAAATCTATATATTGACATTTACCGAATTAATAAACTATTAACAAGCAATTACTGCGATCGTATATTCTGGTTTAATTGTTGTTGGTATTCTATGCTCATTGAAATTTGTCGATGTCGTTTGATAGCTATTTTAATTTCGCTAACACCTTGGTGATTGAAAGCGATAAATGAAATTTAATTTATAAGCCACAGTTTAAATATGGGCGCGATCTATACGGTGATGAGCTGATATTTCGGGTTTGGGGCCGTTGGTTTTTTTATATCAGAAAAAAATTAGGATAGCGTATTTTGCGCAAAGGAAATGTAGCTAAATGAAGAAGGCAAGGCGGTTTACACTTATCACAATGCTGCTGATAAATAATTACAGTGTGATAGCGGCTGAAAACAATGGGCCCGGAACGCTTGCAACTCCTACCTCTGTAACTCGTTTTTATGTTGTTCCGGTTGATAGTAGCCTGTATCAACTCGCCTTGCAAAACGGTATGACAGTTGCTGAATTACGCGTTTTGAATAAAGGCGGTCTGGACCGCCGTAACGGATTAAAAGCGGGTGAAGGCTTATTATTGCCCGCTGATTCTCCATTATTACCGGTGACCGATAAAGATAACCGGTATATCAATAACCTGCCTGAACTGGGCATGGGCAATGACCCGATTGCAAAAGACACCCCCTCTGAAGCCGAAATGAAAGTCGCCGCTGCTGCTCAGTCACTAGGCGGTCAGGACTGGAACACTATGACCGGTGACCGGGCAAAAAATCAGGCCGAAAACTGGGCCACCGGTCAGGCTAAATCCCAGGTAATGACCCCGGTTCAGCAACAGGCTCAGGACTTATTAGGCAAATTCGGTAAGGCTCAGGTTAACCTCTCTGTCGATGATAACGGCGACTTTAGTAAAAGTAGTGCCTTGCTCTTCACCCCGTGGTATGAAAATGACAGTCTGGTGGCGTTCTCTCAGGTGGGGGTCCATGACCAGGATGGCCGCACCATCGGTAATATCGGTGCCGGTATCCGCTGGGACCAGGAAAATTATCTGGCCGGGTATAACACCTTTATCGATCAGGATATCAGCCGTAACCACACCCGTCTGGGGTTAGGCTTAGAACTATGGGCCGACTACACCAAGCTGGCCACCAACTATTATCACCCGCTCAGCCGCTGGAAAGACTCTCGTGACTTTGAGGATTATCTCGAACGCCCGGCCAAAGGCTTTGATGTCCGGTTTCAGGGCTATCTGCCGGTGTATCCGCATCTGGGGACCTCGGCGGTGTATGAACAGTACTTCGGTAACGAAGTGGCGCTGTTTGGGAAAGACAATCTGCAGTCTGACCCGCACGCCGTCACGCTGGGGGTGGATTATACCCCGGTGCCGTTAGTCACCCTGAAGGCCAGCCATAAACAGGGGCAGCAAGGCAATAAAGAGGCGCAGGTTGACCTGCAGCTGAATTACCAACTCGGGACTGCGCTAGGCAAACAGCTGGACCCGGAGAATGTCAACGCTATGCGCACCCTGCGCGGCAGCCGTTACGATTTGGTTGATCGTAACTATGACATTGTCCTCGAATACAAAGAGAAGACCGGGCTGCTGGAAGTGGACTTAGCTGCAGTACCGGCTCCCCTGTTGGAAGGGGATACCTACCTGATGCAGCCGCTGGTTAAAAACAAATACGCCATTACTCAGGTGACCTGGAACGGGGATGTGGTCCCTCTGTCAATCATCCCGACCGCCGGTGCGCTCAATCCGCAGGGCTGGCAGATTACCCTGCCGGCCTGGGGCTCCGCCCCGGGAGACACTAACCGCTATCAGCTGTCCGTTACGCTAAGGGATGAGAAAGGCCGTGAAGCCACCTCCAACCCGGTGGACATTATGGTCGGCCATCAGCGTCAGGGCCGATTAATGTTGGAGAGCGGTGGCACCATGCCCGCCTCCGGATTGTCCGCTGACGGGGTGAAACTGGTGGCCCATCTGGAAGACCACTTAGGCCAGTCGATTAATGATGTGAATGTGACACCGGTGTGGCACGTCACCGATGCGGTCTCTGGTGCGGTGATACCGGTAGTGCCGGCAGGCGGCAGTTGCCCGCTTGACCCGTCCGGTATTGCACAACCCTGTCCGCAAGAGGTGCTGACGCAGGTCGATGTGCGTAACGGAGTTAACTACTACGTCCATGAGCTGGTCAGTACGCAGGATGGCACCTTTATTGTGCGTGCTGATTTGGGTGTGTACGGCATGAGTAACCCCCAACCCGTGACCTTTACCAGTACGGTGTCGAATGGTGCGGTGGACCGGGCAGAAATTCAGAATCCGGCCGGTGAGGATATTCTCACCAGCGGTGCCCATCCGCAAGTGGGGGTGACCTACAGCGTGAAGTTCTTTGATGCCGCCAATGTGGACATTACCACCACCATTGAGCCGACCACGGTGCGCTGGGCGCTCAACGGAACCAACAGCGCGGGCTGTGCCATTACGCTCAATAACCATGACACCGGGGTCACCGGTTATCAGTTTACACCGCGCACCAATACGACCAGCAACAGCGGCGTGCCGTGCGGGGACCAGGGCTTTGGTTTGATGGCGAATTACTAAGCGAACGGGGTAGCGCGACAGCATGGGCTTCTTCGATGGAGGGGCCATGCTGTCGGGGATGAATACGATTAGATACAGCACCCGGGTGGCGGTGATAAACGGACTTAAGTAGAGCGAACAACATATGATAAAACGACATTTTAAGCTATCACACCTTGCACTGGCCCTGATGTTAAGCATCGGGTCAGCAGGGTCGGCGCTGGCTGCCAGTACGGCGGCTACCGCCACGGTACAGGGCACTGCGCCAGTGCTGAGTGCGCCGTCTAACAATACGCCGCAGGCGGTGGATTTTAGCGGTACCTATTCCACCCCAGGGCAGTTATCGACCGGTGACACCCTGGTGATGACCTACACCTATCAGGATGCGGAGGGGGATGCGGATAACTCCCATACCAGCATCAGTTGGTCATATACCCCGGCAGGCGGCGGGACTGACCAGCCTATCAGTGCTACCCATGCCCCGGCGGCGGCCTCCGGCGGCCAGGGGACGTCCACTATCACCATTCCGGCCGCCGCGCTGGGGGCTCTAGCTATTAAGGTGACCTTGCAGGAACTGTCCGCCACCGGTGACCCGCTTAGCGGACTGACCATTAACGTCACCGATACCAGCCTGAATACTGCGCCGGGCGGCGGGGGAGGCGGTGGTAGCGTGACGCCGCCGGGGCCAGTATTGCCGGGTACCAATATCGCCGGCGGGATTTTCCTGCAGTCGGATAACCCGTCAGCCGGCAGCGGCGCCACCGACTATTCCCGTACCCCGGGCCTCAAGCCGCAGGTAGGCAAAACCTATGTGTTCCGGGCGTGGAATGACACCAACGGCAACGGCGTGTGGGATGCCGGCGACGCTGACGTCACCACCACCCTGAGCAGTATTCAGTGGCAGCTTACCGGCACTAATACCACCGCCAGTGGCACCAGTACGCCGGTGACTCTGAGTAACCATGCGATACCGGGGGCGACCAGTGCCGCCTATACGGTGTCGGTTAACGGTGCCTCAAGTTCCGGGGCCACCCCGGGCGATCAGGGCTTTAGCCTGCAGGTGTCGTTTAATTAAATCAGCCGAAATCCAGGCAGTATCTCTTTGTCATATTTGAATGATTGACCCACTAAGGAAAATAACGATGCAAAAGAAAAGCGTATTTAGATTAAAAAGGCTGGCACTGGCGTTAGTGCTGACCGGTTACACCATGAGCAGTGCCTATGCGGTATTAACCAGCCCGACCGGCAGCATTCAGGGTAATGCCCCGGTATTGAGTGCGCCGTCTAATCCGACAACACCGCAATCACTGGACTTTACCAGCAATGCAGCGGGCTCCGCTTTAGCGACGGGTGACACCATCACCCTGACGTATTTGTATAACGATGCGGACGGCGATCTGGATGATTCAGCCAGCCGTACCCATGCGTTGTGGTATTACGTCACGACCGGTGGTGATGTCGCCATACCAGCGGCCAACATTGTTAACACCCCTGCCAGTTCAGCAGGCGGCACCGGTACCAGCGTATTAACCATTCCGGCAGTGGCCATCGGTGCCAGCGCCATTAAAGTGGTGATGCAGGAGTTTTCTGCATCCGGTGACCCTATCCAAGGCCAGACCATTACCGTGGCTGATACCTCTATTGGTGGTGGCGGTACCACTACACCTCCGGGCCCAATCGTTCCGGGCGGAAACCTGGTACCGGGTATCTATCTGAGCAGCGATACGACGTTTACCAACAACCTGATTGGTACGTCGACCAAGCTGGATGTGGGCAGTGCGTACGTGTTTAAGTTGTGGGATGACACCAGTCACACCACCGACCTGACCAGTACGGTGACCTATAACTGGCGTTTAGTGGGCACCAGTGCCACCGACGGCGTGACGGCACCGGCTACCGGCTTTGTTACCAGCGTGTCCGATGCAAACTTCACGGTGCCGGTGAACAGTGCGCCTAACGGTACACCTCTGACCGCTTCAGCGGACGGTGCACAGGGCTTCAACCTGGCGGTGGATTACAACTAATTCCCGACGGTGTCGGCCGTCAGACAGGGTATCTGATGGCCTTATTACCCACACGGGCAGGCACACTGCCCGTATTTATCCCCCGATTGACGGCGGCGTAAGACGATAATGCCGACACCATGGGCAAGACAAATGACCCGCTCTGCCTGAACCCCTGCCGACTGCGGGGGCTCAGGCAGGGTCGGTTACCGGTACAAGAGGCTTAGGATGAGATGAGCACGACCTGAGCGCCCCGGTATCGATGAGGTTTTTTACTGAGTTTATTGATAGAAAAATACAAAGAAAGGACGCCGAGCAATGAACAAAATACCGATGCGGTCAGGGTGCTTTATCCCCGGAAACCTTCGGCTTAACGGGCTGATATTGGCGCTGGCGTTAGGGTTAACCACGCTGTCGTCGATGGCCAATATGAGTCCGTCGACTAACGGGCGGATACACGGACGAGCACCGGATGTCACCGGTACCCCGGTTATCTTGATGCCTGACGGCGTCACTGAAGTTACCAACAATGCGGCGGTGCTGTGGACGGCGAAACCGGCCGACTTCAGTTTGGCGCCGCTGGAGCCGTCGTTGACGTATTTGGATGCCGACGGGGATGCCGCGTTAGAGACTGGGTTCACGCTGTCCAGCCCGCCGGGGGTGGCCTGGGCGTGGAAACAGGGCTCCACCCTGTTAACCCCCGCCCAGTTGAGTCAGCCGTTAAATACTCATTTTACTGACGGCACGGTGCTGACGGTTAGTGCCAACGTGTCGATAAACGTAACGTCGGTCTCCGGCCTGCCCAATACTGGTACCCAGACCTTGACCACACCCGATTATCAAGTGGTGGTAAGGAAGCCGCCGGTTCCGCCAAGCGTCAGGGCCGGTGGTGCAGTGTTTGCGGGAGACTCTGGATTCCCCAAATCGGGATTTGAGGATGGGTCTTTCGTGTTTTTGATGAACGGCACCGATAGCAGGGACAATAGTAATTACGTCTATACCACTAATCAGCCCGAATGGACCTCGGTTTCTTCGACAGGCGTCGTGTCCTTTAATAAAATGCCGACTGCTAACTCGAAGGCGGTGACTATTACCATCACACGCGCGGGTAGAACTCAAACATTTGAGTTCTCATTGGAGTACTGGTTTAAACCGGGGCGTTACAGGTTAGTGAGAGCGATCGCGCCGGCACAGTGCGAGATGTTAGGGGAGGGGTGGTCGCTTACAAGCGTGGAGGATTGGGGGAATGCAGTTCCGGGAGACGGTAGTAGGTTGATGGAAAGGGAGCCCAATGGGAAGTTGCTCAGCGAGTGGGGGGTCCCCCAGGTCTCGTGGTGGGTACGTCGGGATGGGCAATACCACGTGGCTGAGGCGAATTGGGCCGAGGGGCAGCCGTACACAACAATAGAAATGACCTCGAATGATGCGTATTTGCGCCAGAAACCAGCTGAGAATGTGGCCAGCGATCGGCAGTATTTCGCGTGCATGAAAAGGCTGTGAATCAAACAGTGAAGAACGCATTAATTTTTTGATTTTATTGCATTTGTCTAGCTGGGCCCAATAAATGGAACGCAGCACGAGTCGTTGGCACAGTGGACCGGCCAGCAGCCACTGACGCCACCACCCGCGCTGCCTGAACCTTAGCGGGCAGATGTAGGGTTTGCTCATAAAGCCGGTAAAGCTTGGTCAGATGATTGCACAGTGTTCGAGGCGACACCGATTGGCAACCTTGGTCAGTTAGCCAGTATCCCATCCAATCAGTCCCTTTGTGGGTGGGACCAATAAAGGTTTTATCCGGATGTTGGGTAAAACCATAAGCGGCAAAATAGCGATTAAGGTCCCGCACCGCTTTACGCAACTGCCAGCGAGTTTTGGCAACGATAAAAAAGTCGTCCATATAGCGGGCGTAATACAGATGGGGTTGGTGGGCAAAGTGTGCATCGACCTCATACAGATGAAAGGCCGCCAGCAAGGGACTGAGTGACGAACTGCGGGCAATCCCCCGCTTGGGAGTATGAAAGGTGCCTCCGTCTTCGACTCTGTAGTGCAGAAATTGCCAGACCAACTTCAGCAGTAGAGGGGATGAACCGGCAGCATGTCGGTTAATATCCGGGTCAGGCATTTGAGTATCAGTGCATCCGGTGAAGACCAGAGTACCCGGTGCCCGTTATCACGCGTAGGGATTAACTGAAGCGGTGAGAACCGATATTGCCCGGCATTGACCTGGCGGTACAGTCGCTCTTTTTCATGCTTCCAGTGAAAACCCAGGTGCCAGATATCGGCGTTGGCCGGAAAGTCGCGGCGGGAGTGACAGAGGCCGGTGAAGGCAGACTCAAGCAGGGCGCGGGAGAACAAGACCGGCATAAGCTCGAAAAGGTTCGGGTTGAGGAGAATGAGTAGTTAGTCAGTGTGCAGCGTGCGCGCTGTGACGTCAACTGCCATCGATCTCATCTTGCGCTTCATTGCCAAGCCAATACTGCCGGGTGGCGAACGAATGAATTCAATAAAATAACCGCAGAGAAAGGATAACAAGGACCATGATTATGACAAATAGAAGTCACGATAAGCGGAAGCCAGGCTGTCCGTTTTGTGCTGAGAAAGCTCGCGTCAGAAAGCACGGTTTTGCCCGTTCCAATATTCAGCGTTACCGCTGTACCGGCTGTGAGAAAACCTTTCAGGCCAAGTATATTTATCAAACAGGAACGGACCGGACAATCGCGACCTGTTAATGTTGCTTGAGCTAAGCGCCTCTCCGCTCTAATTCACATCAGCAACTGACAGTGCGCGAGGTTAAAGCAGTTATAGATAACTTAATTTCAGATTTGACACTTTTTAAACCTGATAAGTAATCATTAGGCCATACAATTAAAAGCGACCAAAGAATCAATGCCAGTCGGGGTTCTGAGTAACATACTTCAGTAAATATTCTGGCTGGCATAAACACACCTTCATTAGTCCTCTATTCTGAGGCAAAAAAGTACCTATCAAGCCAGAGACTATTCTGGCCAATCACAGCTTAAAATTGCCCTGCCGCCCGTAGAATATATTGTCAAAATGTAATAACACCTAAAAAATTTCGGTATTAACTATATCTACAAATATAAACACCACTATTTCTTCTCGGAGAATTTTTGTTTTTTTTTGGTTTTATAGATAAGTTTATGGCAACTATCACACCGCCAAGAAAATAGAAACATTACATTTGTAACCCGTGAGGTGACGTATGAAAACAGAACGCCATCATATAATTATAAAATTAATCAGTACGGAAGGCTTTGTTCGGGTTTCAGTTCTTGCTGATTATCTAAATGTGACAAAAGAAACTGTCAGGTCCGATCTTAATGAACTTTCAAGCAAAGGCTTGCTAACCCGTTGTCATGGTGGTGCTTACATAGATATTGATTCCCTTGATTGCATCACCAGAAATGAAATTATTCACGCTCTTGAATCGGGAAACTCATATGGCGTGGTAAAAAGAGGCCCCCCTGTAATGAAAAGCAATGTGTGTGTACTCGGTTCATTTAATGTCGATATTATTAGTTATCTACCACGACTTCCTAAGGCAGGTGAATCTTTACTTTCTGACAAGTTATTATTTTCCCCTGGCGGAAAAGGATGTAATCAGGCACTGGCTGCTAGCTACGCGGATTCAAATGTACATTTCATAACAAAAATAGGCTCTGACCATTTTAGTGAATATGCGAGCTCTTTTATAAATGCATCATTAATTAAAAGCCCTGTTATATATAAATCAGAAGATGTACAGACAGGAACGGCCACAATTTATGTTGACGAAATTAGCGGAGAAAATATGATAGCGATATTCTCCGGTGCGAATATGACTATCACTGATGATGAAGTATTATTTCAAAAGGATGCTATTGTTAATTCAGATATTATTCTTTTGCAGCTTGAAACCAATATAGATGCATTAAAAAAGATAATACATATAGCTCATGAAAATAATGTGCCCGTTATTATTAACCCAGCACCTTACAATGAATGCATAAGTCAGTTCCTCAATGGATTGGACTATATAACGCCTAATGAAACAGAAGCGGGTCTGCTAACTGGTATTAATGTAACGGATACTGACTCCGCGATGGAAGCCGCCAAGTTTATTTATAACCAAGGAGTCAAAAATATTGTAATCACCCTTGGGAATAAAGGTTCAGTAGCATTCGATGGTAGGAAATTCATATTTTCCCCTATTTTCCCGGCAGTTGTCAGAAATACTGCGGGTGCAGGCGACGCCTTTAATGGAGCTTTCGCCTCAGAACTGGCCAGAGGGCGTTCACTCGAAAATGCCCTTATTTACGCATCGGCATTTGCTTCACTGGCAGTAGAAACATCAAATGCATCAGATATGCCCGATAACAAAGCCGTACTACACCGCATTAACACAACTCAATATCGTCAGATTATTTCGGCGATAAAATAAGGAATACAATATGAACACCGTCAACAAGCCTTTGAACATTCTTTTTATTGGTGAGTCATGGCATATTCACATGATCCACTCGAAAGGGTATGACAGTTTTACTTCTAGCAAATACGAAGAGGGTGCAACATATTTACTGAAATGCCTGCGCGAAGCAGAAGTATCTGTTAATTATATGCCAGCACATCAGGTACAAATATCCTTTCCGCAAGACCAAGCAGACCTTGATAAATACGATGTAATTGTTATTAGCGACATTGGAAGCAACACCTTTCTTTTGCAAAATGACACTTTCTACCAGTCAAAGATCAAGCCAGATGCGTTAGAAATGATAAAGAAGTATGTTAGCAATGGTGGGGGGTTATTAATGATTGGCGGCTATCTTTCCTTTATGGGTATTGAAGCAAAAGCTAATTATAAAAACACCATACTCGCCGATGTTCTCCCTGTAATTATGCTCGACGGAGATGACCGCATTGAGAAACCAGCAGGTGTTTATGCCTGTCCTGTCGAAAAAGAACATGAAACGGTTAATCACTTTACTGACTGGCCTATATTTCTTGGTTATAACCAAGTTAAACCTAAAGATAATACAACGGTTGCACTTACTATTAACGATGACCCTCTTCTCGTCTACGGAAACTTTGAAAAAGGTAAAACTGCCTGCTTTATGAGCGACTGCTCACCACATTGGGGAAGTCATGAATTTATGAACTGGAAATATTATACGAGCATGTGGGTAAATATTCTCCGTTATATATCAAAAGAATAAAAACCGACATTTTTTCTATATATCAAAATATCAAAATATCAAAATATCAAAAAATAAAAAATCGGGTTCGGGATATTCCACTCGAACCTATTTATTACAGGATGGATATATGAATAAAAGTAAATACTCAGTTCCATTACTGATGCTGGCAACGATTCTTGCCGGAACACTTTCACCTATGCAGTCCGCGGTAAACGGAGAACTAGGGCACTGGCTTAATGATGGCAATGCCTGTGCAGTCATTTCATTTGCCAGTGGCCTTGTTGTCATGTTTTTCATCATCATGGCTAAAAAGGAAACCCGACAGCAATTTGCGTCTATCCCTTCACTGATAAAAAACCGAAAAATACCGCTGAGAAACTGGTTTGCCGGCATGTGCGGAGCCATGGTTGTATTTTCCGAAGGCGCTTCTGCCAGTGCTCTGGGGGTTGCAACATTCCAAACGGCATTAATTTCTGCACTTATTCTTTCCGGACTGTTGTGCGACCGTTTTGGAATTGGCGTAGATGAGAAGAAATATTTCACATCTTACCGAGTCATCGGCGCGATTTTTGCAGTGGTGGCAACCATCTTTGTCGTTTCGCCACAGTGGCATTCTACATCATTTATCCTTCTTGCTATTCTGCCCTTCATGGCCGGTTTACTTGCCGGGTGGCAACCTGCGGGGAATGCAAAAGTAGCAGAAGCAACAGGCTCAATGCTGGTTTCTATCACCTGGAACTTTATCGTCGGTTTCACCATTCTGGGTATTGCCCTTCTTATCCGCATCTCTTTGGGCCACGTCAGCGTCCAGTTGCCCGATACGTGGTGGATGTATCTCGGTGGGCCTCTGGGGCTGATGTCCATTGGACTAATGGCGATTCTTGTACGCGGATTGGGTTTGTTGATGCTTGGCGTAGCATCAACTGCCGGACAGTTGCTGGGCTCGGTACTGATTGATGTACTCATTCCTTCTCTGGGCAATACCGTTTATTTCGTTACCCTCGTTGGGACTGTTTTTGCTCTTCTCGGAGCAATTGTAACGACCATCCCTGATTTTAAGACGGCACGACTGGCTGAATCGGAGGCTCAATCATGAAAGGTTATATTCAGACTGTCACTGGTCCGGTCAAGAAAGAGGATATGGGACTTACTTTACCTCACGAACACCTTTTTAATGATCTGTCTTCTGTCGTAGATAAACCGTTTTACCCTTGGTCTAAGCAGATTGCCGCTTCAAACGTAAGTGCTGAGAACCAGTGGGCACTGAAGCATGATCCTTACTGCTGTGCTGATAATATGAGCAGAAAGGATATCGAAGACGTTGTTGAAGAAATTAGAAGCTTCATGAAACTGGGTGGCAAAACTATTGTTGATGCGACCGGCTCGGAATCAATCGGTCGAGATCCTTTATCCCTTCGTGAAGTCGCCGAGCGTACCGGTATACATATCGTCGCTTCTTCAGGTCCATACCTCGAAAAATTTGAAGGCCAAAGGCTACATAAAGGAGTCGATACGCTCGCAAATATTATCGATATGGAACTGAGCTATGGGATAGGAGACACCGGAATTCGTGCAGGAATGATTGGCGAAATCGGCGTATCTCCGGAATTTACCGATGCAGAGAAAAACAGTCTTAGGGCTGCATCCCTCGCACAAAAAAACAATCCGGGAGTATCTATTAATATCCACATGCCGGGCTGGCTTAGACGCGGTGATGAAGTTCTGAACATTGTGGTTAGTGAAATGGGCGTCTCCCCGGAGAAGGTATCTCTCGCTCATTCTGATCCATCAGGAAAGGATCTTGACTATCAACGCCGAATGCTGGATCGCGGCGTCTGGCTGGAGTTCGATATGATAGGCCTCGATATCACTTTCCCTAAAGAAGGCGTGGCACCGGGTATTCAGGAAACGGTAGATGCAGTAAGCAAACTTATAGACCTAGGCTATGGAGGCCAGTTAGTTTTAAGTCATGACGTTTTCTTAAAACAAATGTGGGCCAAACATGGTGGCAATGGATGGGGCTTTGTCCCCAATGTTTTCTTAAGCTATCTGGCCTCACGCGGAGTTGATCAGGAAACGATTAAAAAGCTCTGTATTGACAACCCGGCTAATCTGCTTGCCTGATATTGCCCACAGTGCAGTCCATCACTGGATGGGCTGCAACATTTTAGTATCAAATAACCTGAACGGGGATTCCCCGCGGAAAGCATCATATTTGTCGGTAAGTGTTTCCAATCAATGGTACTAACAGCCTGAACATTTTTGCCTGTCCGGTGAAGGCGATGGCGATGGCAATATCCAGACGCCGCCAAAGCGTGAACGCCACTAATAAAAGCTGGCGTTGCTCATGCCATGTTCGCGGCACAGTTCAGAAACAGGTGTTCCAGCATCAGCTTGCTTAAGGATGGCGATAATTTGGCTATCGGTAAAACGTGATTTTTTCATAGAGATCTCCTCAGTTCAGATTACGAGAAAATTCTACTTATGAATACATTGGTTTTTAGGGGGGATTACCATCTTTTTTTCTTATGATAATTTTATCCAAGTCAACCACTTCAGCTCTTCTTTAACCCGCTAAATTTTTAGATACCCTGATATCTATGATGATTCCTATATTGCACCCAGTATACTACTATAGATTTATATTCTGTTTATATAAATATAATGAGAGTAGTTCGGGGTGTTTATTATATCTTCATTATGGTATTAATTATCTGGTTTATAGTTACCGTGATATTCAAATAGTCATTTAATTGAGTTATCATTTTGTGGGTTTTAATTCTGGTGTAATAATTTTCCTGCTATCTATTGCTGTGTAACTTTCTTTATATTAATGTAATTTATTGTATTCTTGTTAAATTTAAAATATTTTATATTTAACATTACTTGTTAAAAATCAGTTTGTTGAACTTATTTTATCTTGACTGTTTTCTGTTTTATAAAGTTAATGGCTTGTTTTTAAATGTGTGTTTATTTATTCTTGTTGAAGAGCGATGCTTTGTCTTACACATTGATATTTAACACCGTCACTTCCAAATTTGTATATACCTTTTAACTGGGGGTGTTGCTGTTTTTATTTTTTAAATGTTGTGTGTGGTTTTTTATGGACAGTGAGTAGTATTGTTTTTTATTGAATTAATATCGCGCTATTAATGTGGCTGTTTAATTGTCAGCTCATTGGTGTCGTTTTTTTATTTTTTAAATCACATTTTTTATTCGGATTACGACAGGATGAATACATTGAAACATTTCAAAAAACTAAAAATTGCTTCGGCAATATCCCTTTCTACACTCGCTATTCCTGTACAGGCGGTTATGCAGCTAACTGGCGATGTACAGTTGGCGGATAAAATTTACAGTGAAGCGCTGCAATGGACCCCGGACGTTAGTGATGACGTATTGGCGCTGAGTAATGTTACTATCGAGACTGACGTCGATGGAATTCCCGGCGTGTCGGCTAATATGCTAAATAAAAATGATATCTTTATTAGCGACTCGATAATTGGCAGCAATAAGACTGGGGTGCATGTTGGCTCATCTCAGGATTCCACCGTCAATATTAAAGATAGCGAAATTAATGTTGGTCTTGGTACGTTAGGCCAGACATTCGGGGTGGTGCTTATCGGTGAAAACTCAACGCTTAATATTGAGCGTTCTAACATCACTACTTATGGTGGTAGCGCCGGAACATACGCTGTACATCTTCTGAATAGCAACGCCTCAACGGTGAATATCTCTGATTCTGAGATCACTGCACATATAGAAGTTGCCAATAGTGAAGAAGTGCCTAGCCAGCACAGCACCGCCTTATATATCCACATGACTAACGATTCTATTGCCAATCTGACAAATACTACTCTGAATGGGAATATTTGGCTTACTCGCCTTGCCTATGACAATACTGTCAATGTATTAGGTTCGAGGATGGTAGGAAATCTACTGCTCACTTCCCAATCGGATGAGACAGCTAAGCTCAATCATCATACCGTTAACTTTGATGACAGCTATTTGGATGGTTCAATCAGGTTTACAGCGAAAGGAGACGGTACTTTATACAAACAGGATTCTCAGGTTAACTTTACCAACGGTAGTCACTGGAAAGCGGCAGCCACTTCTAATATTGAAAATATTTCTATTATCGACAGTACAATCGATATTACTAAGGCTACCGTCAACGCAGATAACTGGTATTCAAAAAGCAGTGATTTGTTAGTCAGCGGGGACTCCTGGCTGAATATTACGACGGGTACCGGTGATATGAACGTGGTGATTAAAAGTGATGGCCGAGGTGATGGCTACGACAATCGAGAGATCATCAACGTTGCTAATGGCGACATCGCTATTGCGGCTAATGAAGCTGATTTGGGCGCATATAAGTACAAGCTAGTTGAACAAGAAGGTCGATGGTCACTGGTGCGGATGGTTGATGACGGTTCAACGGATGGCTCCACCGACGGTAGTAATGGTGGTGACGGTGGTGACGGTAGTCATGGCGGTGACGGTAGTAACGGTGGTGATGGTAGTCATGGCGGCAATGGCGGTAATTTTGTTCTTTCAAACAGTGCCAATGCGGTGTTATCCAGTCTTGCCGCTCCGTTGGCATCTTGGAACACCCAAGTTAATACGGTTTATGATCGCCTAAACTCCAGAATGGACAGTGAGGGCCGCAACCTATGGGCCAATTACTATGGTGGTACCTGGGCCGGTGAAGCCGAACTGAGTTCTAGCTTTAAACAAAACATCAACGGTTTAGCCATGGGCGTAGACAAGACTCTGCCAATCAGCAGCGGACAGGCTACCTACGGTGCGGCAATAATGCATGACAATAGCCATCTGTCTGATTTTGATAACCGAGGCTCTGGCGGTTCGACGGAGAGCACTTCAGTACAGGCTTACGGTCTGTTAGCCATGGATAATGGCATGTTCTACAAAGGGACCGTCAGCGCCGGTCAGTCGCGCTCAAGAGTGCACGCCAATTCATCTGATGGTGCGGTATCTCGTGGTAACTACACTCAAAACCTGTTAGGTCTGACAGGTCAGGCAGGCTATCGTTATCAGGTGACACAGGATGTATATGTTGCTCCGTACGCTCAGATGAATGGATATACGGCGTCAGGTGCTGACTTCTCGCTGGATAACGGCATGCAGGTTAACAGTGACCGTTACTGGTCTGCCCGTGGTGAGTTAGGTATGGAAGCCGGAGTGAAAACTCAGATAGCCGGAATGGCGGTAACGCCACATGTGATGATGGCGACAGGCCATGAGTTTGTGAAGGATAACGATGTCGGTATTAACGGAGAAGCGTTCAGCAACTCCGTAGACGGCTCTGGTTATAAGTTTGGTGGCGGTGTAGAAGCGCAACTGATGAAAGACCTGAGCGCCGGTGTAAATGTGAACTACAGCCGTAATCGCGATATAGAACAGCGCTTCGGTGTGACTGCCGGCGTGCGCTATAGCTTCTAATACTCACCAGAAGTAATAGTCATATATGGGGCCTTTTTAGGTCCCGTTTTTTTATCTGTAAGAGACATACCCGCTTGCACTGTACTTATTACCTCTCTAATTAATTCACTTAAGGGTGATAAAAAAGCGTGTGGCTATTTTGCACCACACGCTTTATTAATTTCTGATTAGAAGCGGACTTTCACACCCAAATTTACTGAGGTATTACTGTAACCATTATCACCCAACTGTTGGGCCACGTTGGTCCACAGGCCGAGATTCTGGTTTAATTGACCTTCAGTACCCAGCTTCAGTTCTCCCAGATTACGGCTACCGGACTGTTTGATTTCGGTACCGTCTAATATAGCGCCAGCCTGTTGACTGTTATGCAACCAGTTGGCTTCGGCGTAAACGGTAAACAACTTGTCGGTAGCTTTGTCTTTATCGTTGATACCGTCGCGGGAGACTTTGACACCCAGACGGGTTTGCACGTTATCATGTCCACTGGAGGAGACTTTGGTGCCGCCATTTTCTGTATGATCGTCAGCCGTGATGCCGTTCCAGATAATCTGACCTTGGGGTGTAATAAACACATCACCGTTTAAGCCCTGATAAATCGGTAAACGGTAACCTGCCTCAACCGAGGCACTTAAACCGTCGATATTATAGGACTCTTTCATCTTATCCTGACCATTCACTTGCGCATCCAGCCAACTGTACTGAACCCAGCTATCAACATAAGCCCCGTTCAGAGTCTTGGCATCCTGATACCAGGTACCGTAAAGGCCGGTGCTGTAGCCGTCAATGCTACTGTCGGCCTTATAGCCGCTGGTGCGTGATCCTGACTTGCTGTCCGCTTTACCATAAGCCACCATCAGGCCTACACCAACGCGACCGGTATCAGATGTGTCAGTACCGAACACCTCGCCGCCGCCCTGAATCACATAGCTGTTGGTCGAAGTATGCAACTGACCGCTGTCGTCACGGTGTTTGGTACGTGAACCCACCTGACGCAGCCATAGGCTGGAGTTCTCAGCCCGACCTTCTCGGTCTTGTAACCGCAGGTTAAACAGATTGCCTGCCGCCGCCATATTGGCCATGTAACCACCGGCTTCCGGGCGATAGATTGACGGATCCGGATTGAGTGAATTTAATGACGAGCGCAGGTACCAGTCGCCGTCATCCGGTGCAGAAACAGCACCCTGATATAGGAAGTACTCATAGGCCCCGGCAACAGCACGACCGCTCAGCGTAAACTTACCGGATGAATCACTGCCCTGAACGTCAATCAGTTTAATGCCGTCTCCGGTCTGGGCTCCTTCTCCCCGAGCACTCAGCACGATCAGCTTGCTGTTGCCTGACGCATTGCCGGTAATCACCAATCGGTCGGTCAATGATGAGTCACCGTCTAGATGAGTGTTAAAAATCACCGCTCCGTTATTACTGCCGGTATAGTTACCGTCGATGATGAACTTACCGTGACCTGCGCCAGTTAAGCTATGGCCTAAGATGAGGTTACCTTGGTTATCGATATTACCGGTCACCACGCCATAACCGCCCAGCGTCGCGCTCTCACGGATAATCACGTCACTGGTTAGATTCGCCGGGTATGAGTCAGCCAGTGGCATCGCAACAGCAGATGTTGTCGAACTAGCCGGTAACCCGCCAATGATCAGCATGCCACTTTCAATGTCAGTGAGGCCGGCCGACACGTTACTCCCGTCAATCTGTATCGTCCCTGTACCGCGCTTAACCAGCGATCCGACTCCACTGATATTATTGGTCAAAGCCCAGAGACCCGCGTTATCAAGGACCAACGTACCGGCGTTGTCTACGCTAGCATTTCCGA
Source organism: Budvicia aquatica DSM 5075 = ATCC 35567 (assembly GCF_000427805.1). Lineage (GTDB taxonomy): Bacteria > Pseudomonadota > Gammaproteobacteria > Enterobacterales > Enterobacteriaceae > Budvicia > Budvicia aquatica. Next base: position 18,567 of record NZ_ATYS01000040.1, read on the forward strand.
GGTTTACTGCTGTCGTGGCGGTTAACGTGGTTCCACCGTCGGTAGTAAAGCGGCCGTCGAAATCAATATTATTACCGTTTAGCCATATATCCGCCCCGTTGATCAACCTGACTTCCCCGCGGCCTTTCAGGCTGTTTAGTAAGGTTCCTCGGGCGGTATCCAGATTCAGAATACCTTCATTACGAATGATGCCCCGACCTAAGCCCTGCGGCTGGGTCAGATGAGCGATAGCACCGCTATTGATATTAGTCGCGCTGGTCAACTGACCATTGTTCTGTGTTACGCTTAAAGTTCCATTGGTTAACGTCATCTGGCCTTGACCCGTTAGCATGCCGTCGAGCTGCCCACCGTTAGTGATAGTTAGCGCACCACCATTAAAATCAAACTGGCTGTTGGTTAAGGCATTCAGTTGGCCAATGGTTTGGTTGTTACCGTTTAGGTCAACAGCCGTTCCGGACTGCATATTCAGTGCCGAAGTTTGGCCAAAACCATTATCGGTAATCAATACCACCGCGCCGCTGTTGATATCTGTCGCCCCGGTGTAATGACTGGCCGCGTTGCCGATATGCACCGTGCCGTTAGCATTCAGCGTAAAACCACCGTCTCCAGTTAGCCTTGCGCCCAGCTTATTATCCGTCGCATTGCTATTGGTCAGTATTATCGACTGGCCGGCAAAGGCCTCTAATTGAGCTAAGCCATAACCTAAGTACAGACCGTCGCTCTTCACTGAACCAAAGTAGTTATAGTAAGCCTCACCGACGACGATATTGTTTTGCACCAAGCCGATTGACGTATCCGGCAGCATCGGCGTACCGTCAACCTGAGTCACCACTAACTGTGTTCCGTCACCGTTAACCGTGGTTGCGGCAATGATCTGATCATAGACATTATCGTCCTGGTCAAACAGAGACTCACCGGTCACTGGCAGCGGGTTAGCCAAGTTGCTTGGTAACCTAATGGCTAAATTACCGCCCCCGGTCATATTTAGCGTATTCACCGTCAAAAAACCGTTCGGGCGATAATCAACAGCACTGTAATCCACTTCTAACTGGCCGCCGTTTAAGGTCAGTCCACCCAGTATATGGCTTCCCTCCAGCTTGCTGGTGCCCAGTTTGCCTGCGCTGCCATTCAATACCAGCGTTGCGTTACCCAAGGTACTGTCTGCGTCAGCATTTAGAATGAAGCGGCCGTTATCCACGGTAAGTGTACCGGTAAAGTTTCCGCCGTTGGCGCTGGAATTAAAGGTAAACTCATGGCGAGGGTCGCCTAGATCAGCCTTCAGTTCACCGCTGCCGGTTAATTGGCGTGTGAAGTCTACGTTTGCCGCTGAACTGGCTGATTTAAGGATAGACAACGTGCCGGCTGCGCCTAAGTCAACTACCCCGGCAGCACTGGCGAGTTGGGCCAGAGATTCTATCTGTAGCGTGCCTCCGGTGATGTTCACCGTCGCGGTATTGGCACTATTATTACCGGTCCAGATTAAGGTACCATCACCGGTCTTGGTCACGGTATTGGCTAGCAAACCGCCGTCATCCCAACCGTTGATACTAGCAGTCACGTCGCTATCAACGATAATGCGGCCGGTCTGCCGTAAGATTGCGTTCCGTCCTGAGGTCAGATCGGCGGTAATTTGTAGATCTCCGCCGTTCAGCAAGACTTGATTGGTTGTTGAGCCTAAGTTTGTATCGGCAGAAATCGCAACAATACCGCCTTGGATATCGACATCCCCGCTGAAGGTATTTGTACCGGTCAAAGTCAGGGTATTATCTTGCAGCTTAATCAGTGAACCCGCGCCGCTGATATTTAAATTCAGTAAAGTATCAGCGCTCTGCTTAAGCATGAGCACGCTGTTATTGATAATGTTGACGCTAGCGATAATATTATCTGATGTATCAATCCCTACCAGTTTGCCGCTGCCATTAATTTGAGTGATACCGGATAATATGCCTGAGTCGCTAATGCGTATTTGCCCGTCATCATTAACAGTGCTGTTAGTTGCCGTGCCGTCACCATAGACATACTGTTTTCCATCATCAATGGTAGTCTCTATGACTGTGGCACCAGAATTGACAATTTGAGTACCGCTTTTAATGGTCGTATTAGTTGCTGTACCACCAATATACACTTCCTGTTTGCCGCTCAGATAAATCGTCGTATTTTTAGCGGCTCCCCCATCCCTTATCTTTTGGACTCCGCCCTTAGAAATCGAACCATCACTTTCAACTTTACCTAACAAGGTATTTTCTACTGTGCTAGGCGCACCACTACTAGTGCTATCCATAACATGTTGAGTGCCCCCCTCATAAACCACGGTATTAATGGCACTGCTAGCGGCGACAGTCTGCGATCCACTATTTATGATGGTATCTTGTGCTATACCGCCACCATAAATAGCCATCGCACCACCGTTAACGATACTGTTAGTCGCTATTCCACCACCATAGACACTCTGTGAACCGCCGATTTTGATAGTGGTATTTTTTGCTGCACCATCGGTATAGATAAACTGTTTTCCACCATCAATAAGAGTATCAGTGGATGTGCCACCACCCCGGACCTCCTGCAAACCGTTATTATTGATGGTGGTGTCCGTTGCGTCACCACCATAAAGATACTGTCCACCGCCTGCAATAACGGTCTTTTTTGCTATACCACCATTTTTGATAAACTGCTTGCCATCCTGATTGATAATCGTATTTTGGGCTGTGTCTCCATCGTCTATCGTTTGTGATTCACCTGCAGAAATCGTTTCATCGTCATAAATCAGTGCCGGAGTTACAGGCATACTCAGTGCTGGCATTGCTGCCATACCTAGCAATATAGCCAATGCCAGACTTTGTACTACTCTCGAATCCGAGGCGCTGGCTTTAGCCTTAATGTGTCCTTTTGCAAGCTCTGACACTACACACCAGCATTGCTGCCCCTTATTCCATACAATTTTATAAATATGATTCATTGATAGTCCCTTTATATGTTAAATATTAGCAACTGACATTGGTAATTAACGCTATCGAGATATGATTAATGGTCTTTTCGATTATGGTTAAATATCGGGGTTTGATAAAAACAACCGTCAGAACTGGCGGGATATTTATCCATAAATATTAAACTTGTTGGTTTATTTTTAATTTAAATGCATAAATGCGTTGTAAGTTGTACTGATTGTTACGGGTAGTTAGCTTTATTTAGCTGAGGGTTTATGAAGTGGATGTGTCGGTATGATTGTCGTTTTGATAAATGAATAAGTAACTTCATTATACTAATTCCCTTTGTTTTTTATAAAAATACTTGGGCAGGTAGTAGGTGATTGTATCACTGGGATTCGAGATGATCAGCATGTAAGATCGGAATGAAATGTTAAAATGGTCTATTATTTCTTTAATTTAATTATTTTTGGGTTTATTGTCTATCAAACGATCTAATTGAGATCTTTAAAGCTAAAATGACAAATAAAAACAGAGTTTAGTTAAAGGAATAAATTTAGTTACAAGCTAATTTGTTATTTAAATGTCAATGTGGAGTAACTATTATTTTTTATAGTTTGAAATATGAGTGATAATCTATTTTCAAGTTATTCTCGTTGGCTAATGCGTTATGTTATATATAGTGGCCAATGTATAGCAATGATTTGATCTTGGTAGTTTACCCTACAACATTTTATTTAGGCCAAGAGCAATCCCTCGCAGCTCTAAAGGGGAAATATAATTGTCTCTTGTGTGATAGCACTGACGTTGATGATAAGAAGGTATTGTAGTGGCATAGCTAATTTGGCATTTGAATAGAAATAGCATCAATTGACTGCATGTACAACCCGCCAAAGATAAATCCTTACTCAATATTAATGACTGCAATTTTTAGTTATTTCAAACTTATTGACTTTAAAATGAGCTAATATCCTAATTAATTTAATAAAAATTCGGCATAATTTAAAAAAATAAATGATTGAGTAGGGGGGCGAAAAGCCCTATATTGGCCGCGCTTTATACATAAGCAATCACTTTTTTAACTTATTTATTCAACTGGCGTTACTGATAACCTCGGTTGTAGGAGAGATATGATGACGGATAAAGTCCGTATTGATAGTTTAGGTGTGAATTCATTCAATGAAAATAATGAAACTTATTTAGCCAGACAGGCTGAATATGAATCGAATGTTAGGAGTTATCCACGCAAATTGCCGTTAGCAATTGCCAAAGCCTCGGGCGTTTGGATAACTGATGTTGAGAATAATCAATATCTTGATTGTTTGGCTGGCGCGGGAACGTTAGCGCTTGGTCATAACCATCCTGATGTGCTGCAAAGCATCCAAAATGTCATTACTAGCGGCTTGCCGTTACATACACTGGATCTGACAACGCCGTTGAAAGATCAATTCTCCGCTTATTTACTCTCTCTATTACCCGGGCAGGGCAAAGAATACTGCCTGCAGTTTACCGGCCCTTCCGGCGCTGATGCCGTTGAAGCTGCGCTGAAGCTGGCAAAAAAGTACACCGGCCGTTCCGGCGTGATTAGTTTCTCCGGCGGCTATCACGGTATGACTCACGGCGCGCTTGCAGTAACGGGTAACCTGTCGCCGAAAGAAGCCGTTAATGGCATGATGCCGGAAGTCCAGTTTATGCCTTATCCGCATTTGTACCGCTGCCCGCTGGGCATTGGTGGTGAGGCGGGCGTTAAGGCATTAACCTACTATTTTGAAAACCTGATCAATGACGTAGAAAGCGGCGTGCGTAAGCCTGCGGCGGTCATTTTGGAAGCCGTTCAGGGTGAGGGTGGGGTTAACCCGGCGCCGGTAGAGTGGTTACAGCGCATTCGCCAAGTCACTCAAGAACACGGTATTCTGCTGATTATCGATGAGGTTCAGGCCGGTTTTGCCCGCACCGGCAAGCTATTTGCCTTTGAACATGCCGGTATTGAGCCGGATATCATTGTGATGTCTAAAGCCGTTGGTGGTGGCCTGCCATTGGCGGTATTGGGCATAAAGAAACAGTTTGATGCCTGGGAGCCCGGCCACCATACCGGTACTTTCCGCGGTAACCAACTGGCGATGGCAACCGGTTTGACAACGCTGAAACATCTGAAAGAACATCGAATCGCTGACAAAGTAGCGACTCAGGGAGAGTGGCTGAAGGCAAAACTGGCCGGGCTGCAAAAACGTTATCCGGTGATTGGTCACGTTCGTGGTCTGGGTTTAATGATTGGCATTGAAATTGTTAAGCCTGATGAAACTCAGGATCATATGGGTTGTTATCCTGCAGACGGTCAATTATCGGCACTGTTACAGAAAAAATGCTTTGAAGCCGGGCTGATTCTGGAGCGTGGCGGACGCGGCGGCTGCGTGTTACGGCTGTTACCGTCCTTGCTGATCACTAACGATGAACTGCGAATTTTCTTAGAAAAATTTGAGCAAGCCCTGTTAGCCGCCGGCATCAAGCCTGTTGACGTGGAGTAAGTTATTGCGATGTCTAAATTAAACCCAATTTTGGCAGCCTCAGCGCACAGTACCGAGGCATACCAACAAGCAATAGCTCAGAGTAGTCAGGCGGTTGTCCAGTGGCTGCAGCAACCCGAGATGTATCAGGGAAAAACCGTTGCTGAACTGCGTGAACGTATCACTCTGGATTTTAACCCTCAGGGCTTGGGTAACCAGGCTGCGATTGAACGAGCGGTTGAGTACTTTTTAAAAGACAGCCTGTCTGTCCATCATCCGCAGTGCGTTGCTCATTTGCATTGCCCGAGCCTGGTAATCAGTCAGGCTGCTGAAGTGTTAATCAATGCCACTAACCAAAGTATGGACTCTTGGGATCAAAGCCCGTCGGCGACCATTATCGAAATGAAGTTGATCGAGTGGTTGCGCACTCAGGTTGGCTATCAGCCCGGAGATGCAGGCGTATTCACCAGCGGGGGAACTCAGAGTAATCTGATGGGCCTGATGCTGGCACGGGATGCCTTCTTTGCCCGTCAAGGACACTCGGTTCAGCAAGACGGTCTGGTGGGCAACCTAACAAAGATTAAAGTCCTCTGTTCTGAGAACGCTCATTTCTCGGTGCAAAAGAACATGGCTTTAATGGGGTTAGGCTATCAGTCCGTTACGTTGGTGAAAACTGACTATTTCGGTCGCTTAGATTTTAACGATTTAAGCGAAAAAGTGGCGCAGGCTCAGGCCAACGGCGAACAGATTCTGGCCATTGTGGCTACCGCAGGTACCACGGATGCCGGAGCCATCGATCCACTACGCGCTATCGCGACTTTGGCGGCGCAACATCAGATTTGGGTGCATGTTGATGCAGCATGGGGCGGCGCACTGTTGCTGTCTGAGAAGTACCGCGACTATTTGGATGGTATAGAATTGGTGGATTCCATTACTCTGGACTTCCATAAACAGTTCTTCCAGACCATAAGCTGTGGCGCTTTCCTGCTAAAAGAAGCCCGCCACTATGAACTGATGCGTTATCAGGCGGCCTACCTGAACTCTGAGTTTGATGAAGCTCAGGGGGTGCCTAATTTGGTTTCTAAATCTTTGCAGACTACCCGCCGTTTTGATGCGTTAAAACTGTGGATGGGCTTAGAAGCTTTAGGGCAAAAGCAGTACGCTGAGATCATCGATCATGGCGTTACACTGGCGCAGCAGGTCGCGCACTATATTTCACAGCAAGCGTCGCTGGAATTAGTCATGCAGCCACAGTTGGCCAGCGTCCTGTTTCGCTACCGTTCGCAGCAGTTAGCGACGGGTAGTGATGCAGCGATAGGGTTGCTTAACCAGAAGATTGGTGATGCCTTATTAGCGTCAGGGCTGGCTAACGTTGGAGTTACCGAATTTAATGGCATCACCTGCCTGAAAATGACGTTACTAAATCCGACGGTCACTTTAGATGATATTAAAGCCTTACTGGCCTTGGTCGATAGTACCGCGCAACGGTTGCTGACGGTTTAATCCCACGGTTCTGTTCTACGCGATAGCTAAAAGCCGATAACGTTTTATTGTTATCGGCTTTTTTATTCCTAGTTGGATACCACGTCCATTTATGGGAAAGCTCCCCCTAGCGGGTGGCTATGTGGTTTACTCTTTAGGTAGCTTGGGATGAATGTGCGGGTGGTGGTGTTGGTGTAGGTGCTGGTGAATATTAGCTTCATGCAACCCTTTGGCTGATAACACCATCGCCCGCGTCGCAATATCCGTCACAAAATGTTCATCATGAGAGACCAGCAGTATAGCGCCATCAAAAGTTAGCAGTGCCGTGCGTAACTTGGCACCGTTTTCAGCATCGACGCCGTTTGTCGGTTCATCAAGCAGAAGGACATCCGGCCGCATGGCGAGAAGGCCTGCAAGACAAACCAGTCGTTTCTCCCCCCCTGACAGGCGATGGGTAAAGCGTTCAGCCAGATGGGCAATCCCCAATTTATCCAGTGTTTCAGCGGCACATTGTCGGGCTTCTTGATTAGACATGCCGGTGTTGCAGGGGCCAAATGCAACGTCTTCGATAACGCTCGGGCAGAAAAGCTGGTCGTCGCTTTCCTGAAAGAGAAAACCAATGCGCGGCCTCTGGATACGAAATTCAGCCTCTCGTTTGCAAGCCTGTCCGAACAGGATAACCTCCCCTGCCTCAGGATACTCAAGGCCAGCAATAGTACGTAACAGCGTCGTCTTACCGACGCCATTGGGACCGACAATAGCCAGCCGTTCACCGGCACTGAGAACCATTTCGACATTATTGAGGATGGTTTTACCATCGCGAAGTACCCTGAGGTCATTCAGCCGGATAAGTTCAGTCATAATTTATCCCAAAGCAAAAGAAGTATTGAACTGCCTATCAGCCCGCCGGCAGCAATCCAGTCAGAAAAGGGGGGCGGAGGTAGCGGGGTTTGTGGAAAGCGACCTGAATATCCCCGCAGGCGCATCGCCTCTTCCACGCGGTCGGCCCGTTCCATCGCACGAATAAGCAGCATACCGAGAAGATAACCATAGCTCCGCCACGTATGCCGATTGGATCGAGGGATAAAGGCACGTGCACGCATAGACTCCTGCAGACGAGAAAACTCATCCTGAATCAAGGCTAAATAGCGGACGACGGCCACAAACAATCGGACCAGCGGTTCCGGAACGTGCAACCCCAGCAGCGCGTTTCCGAGGCGGATTGGATCGGCGGTAGCAAAAAGAAACGAGATCAGTAATACAGATGCCGTCACCTTGCATGCCAGAACGATAGCTCGCCACAGTCCATCCGTACTGGCCGTCAGAGGCCCCAGATGAAAAAGTGGCGTTCCGGGTAATGTGAAAGGCAGGGTAATGAGCAGTAAGATTAAGAAGCCTTCGAGATGGAGAAGTCTTCTCCAAGGGAGCGGTTGGCGGCAGGCAGCGTAGAGCATCAGCACGGCAAATAAGCCGGCAACGGCGGGTGCCAGATTTTTAACCGGTGTAAAGACAATCAGCGCCCCCATGGCGGCAATCAGGCGCAAACGCAGATCAACCGGGCGGCTCATCGTCCGCGACTGCGAATCCATAGCCCGATGCCCGCCAGTCCGATGATAAGGAAAATACCTGATATCACATCAGTCAGGCGCATACGCGTATCCATCGCTTCAATCCGTTCCAGAAGAGGGCCCACTTGCCGTTCAACGGCTGCTTCAACCAGCCGTTCCGTTGTCTGTGCATCAGGCTGTGTGCTAGTGCCATCGATCACTACGGCGGATGGTTGCCCGGCCGTTGGGAGTGACAACTCAAAGCGTTCAGGTGCCAGTCGGGTAGTGGCAATATGTCCTTCCCCGGTATCCACGGTAATAACAACGTCTCCGGTTATCGGTGTGGGAACGGCAAAATGATACCCGCCGTTGGTATCGGTTTTCCCCGTAGCCACCGTCTGATTATTCATCTTAGCAACCCAGTTCACACCAGAAGGACGCCCCCCGCCGATAAAAAATGCATAACCGCCGATCTGCCCGGCATCAACCCGGGCAAAAAGTCGCAGGCTGTGGGCTGTTGCAGGGCCGATCTGCAGCATGAAAAACAGAGCAATAAAAACGCGGACCATCAACTTACTCCCTTCGGGCTGGCAGATAAGGAAACAATGCCAGTGGTTTTACACGCATAATAAAACCTACCACCACAGCGGTAATCGCGGCATCCGCCAGAGCCAGTGGAAGATATGTCAGCAAAAGTACCTTTGCTACGGGGGTAAACTCTGAGGATGAAAGCCAGAGCGATAGGGCAACCATTCCCCCCGTCGCCAGCACGCTAAACACGGATCCAATAGCAGCAATCGCCCCCGCCCACAGCGGTGAGTCTGTACGGCGGATCATCGGTCCCAGTACCATTCCGACCAGTGCGCCGGGTAATGCAATGTTAAGGGTATTCACTCCAAGCGTTGTTAATCCGCCAAAACCAAAGAGGACTGCCTGTAATATCAGTGCGACCAATACTGCCGGAAAGATACCCAGACCAAGAAAGAGCCCCATGACTCCTGAGAGTAACAGATGTACGCTTGATGGTCCGACCGGTACTGAAATTAGTGATGCAGCAAAGAAAACCGCAGAGAGAATGGCCATTCTAGGGATTGCTCTATCGTCGAGCTGTCGAAGCGCGAGAGCTACCCCGGAAGCTGCAATAATACCACCGCCTACCAGTACGGGAAGCGAGAGGATACCATCAGGAATATGCGCCATTTTATTTCCCCATTGGGCTGGTATGAATCCAGATCAGCGCGCCTTCCTCTACGGGTACCTCTTTGCCGTCAGGCGATTTCATCGGCTTATCCCCTTCGACCAATGCTGCGAATCCCCACCATCCGGACGCAGGCATCACATAGTTAAACGTGCCGTTCACATCGGCTTTGAGTACCTGAGTGATGTAAGCATCGTTCGGGGCTTTAATACCCGAATCATTAACATATTCAACTTCAATTTCAGCAAAGGGGACCGGTTTACCCGCTTTGGTCACCACACCTGAGAAAAGATTACCGGTCCACAAGCCTGTCGGGCGCGTTAACGGCTGGATTTCGACCGGTAAGCCAACCATCTCATCCCAACCTTCGCCGGAGGCAAAGCTATCCACAATCACTTTGGCATAATGCACAATATATTTATTTTCTGCCGGTTCCCAATAGGGTTGTGGTGTCACATAGAAGATGGCAGCCCCAGGCTCAGGCAGATTATAAGAAACCCGCCAGGTTACGGCTCCCTTATCAGACTGTTCAACCAATTTGTCAGTGAGATTGGTCTTAGTGCCATTAGCCAGAATGCCCACTTCAACGGGGCGTTTCATTGCCATCGTTGGTCCGCCCTCAAAGGGATGGGTAAAGACCAAATCCAAGGTGACATCCCCACCTTCAGGGAGTACGTCTGCGGAGGGAATAATTTCCTGAAAATGAGCGGCGGCGGGGAGCGCAAAAATGACGCTCAGTGTAGTCGCCAGAATAGTGCGGGAAAGTAACGGGGGAATCATAACGCTCTCCTTGTTTAGTAATTCATATCATACGGTAACGTCTTTTTTGTTTGACTAAAGTATAGCCACGACTTTGTAAAGGCATCCAGAATGACTCCCGTTATTTATGTCATGATGGTGGTATGGACTTAATTAGCTTGAAAATGCCGGCTTTAGCACTCAATAAATGTTGATAACAATAATCAAATCAAGATCTGATGAAATTTTGTGTTAATAATCATATTCTTGATTAGAAAGCACGCTACGTTTGAAAAGTAGACGCTAATGTATTTTCAGATATAGATTTCATAAAATCGGATTATCAAGAGATTAATATATAATTTAGACTGTAATTCATACCCTTTCGATATTTAATATTTTATTGGGTAATTAACGGTTACCCTCCCTTCAACTAATAACGGGGCGTTTCTCTATGTAGTAACGCTTTTATATTTATTGGTAATTAGTGCATCTAGACACCCCTTGTTATCTGTTTTTAACATTCTATTTGATGATAAGAAAATAAGAATGACCTTATTGATATTTTTTGTATTTTAATGGGTGCTTTTTTTTTAATCAGTTTGAGCTAACTGATTATTTTTTAATAAATTATAAGTTGTTATTGAACGTCTGGTAACACGCATTTGCATTAGCTATATATACTTTTATTTCATTAAGAAATAAACATTCTTTTTCGAACATGAAGCTACTATCTGCTTTTCAATCAACTTAATTAACTTTTATTTCGTTTTTTTTGGATTAATAATCTTGTTTCTTGGTGTTTTATCTTGTTATCCATTATTTTAAAGGAAATTGAAAAGCTTTGATACGGGTTTTTATTTTATTTTAATCAATAAGTAAAATAAATATCATTCGATTGATTGATTTTTTGGATTAAATTCCCATTAAATGCTGATTAACTAGAGAATAAAACTAAATGTTAATTTTAGTTGTTTTTTTGAATAAAATCGTTTCTTCAACTATACCTTTATAGGTATATAGATCTGTTAGTAAATGACGGTTTTACAGGTAATTAGGTTTATATCACTGTTTTGGATAAATGAAACACTACAGGAGGGTTTATGCAACTCACCCCAAGAGAAATAGATAAGCTAATGATATACACACTGTCGGATGTCGCTTTAAAACGCAAAGCGCGTGGTTTGAAGCTAAATTATCCGGAAGCGGTTTCTATTATTACAGTCACCGCCCTTGAAGGTGCCAGAGATGGGAAAACGGTTGAAGATGTGATGAATGAGGCTCGGAAAGTATTAACCAAAGATGATGTTATGGAAGGGGTCAGCGATCTTATTCCTAACGTTCAGGTTGAGGCTATTTTTACGGATGGCAGTCGTTTAGTCACCATACACGATCCTATCCAATAATATTTGCGCTGAAAAACATAACATCTTAAATGCATTCTGATTGAGGATCCTGATATATGAACGCAAAAAAAAAGGACACTAAAGCTCCGCCGGTACCAATCGGAGGATGTGTTTTAAAGGACGAGCCCATTACATTTAACGAAGATCGGCCGGTGACTAAGGTAAAAGTACGTAATACCGGCGACAGACCGATTCAGGTTGGCTCCCATTTTCACTTCTTTGAAGCCAATAAAGCGCTAGATTTCGATCGTGCCGCCGCATTTGGTAAACGTTTAAATATAACAGCAACAACCGCAATTCGTTTCGAACCCGGCGATGAGATTGAAGTTAGCCTTATTCCGTTTGGTGGCAAACAGGCTATCTATGGTTTTAATAACTTAGTGGATGGTTGGGCTGGCGACAGCATGGTAGCTACGGGAGAGCGTGCTGAAAAACGTATCGCTATACAGCGCGCTATCGATAACGGTTTTAAATCATCTAATTAGTTAATTGCTCATTTGATGTGCATGGCGTTGATGACTCACCCCATGTATCAAAAGAAGGAATGACATATGCCCCAAATTTCTAGAAAAGAATATGCCGGTCTGTTCGGCCCAACCACTGGTGATAAAATTCGTTTGGGTGATACCAATCTATTTATAGAAATAGAAAAGAATTTATGCGGTTACGGTGAAGAGTCTGTTTACGGTGGCGGTAAGTCCCTGCGCGATGGTATGGGCGCAAATAACAATCTCACCAGCGACAATGGTGTGTTGGATTTAGTGATTACTAATGTGACGATTGTTGATGCCAAGCTGGGTGTCCTCAAAGCTGACGTTGGTATCAAGAATGGCCAAATTGCCGGTATCGGTAAAAGTGGTAACCCAAATACCATGAGCGGTGTGACACAAGGCATGGTAGTCGGTGTCGGTACTGATGCTATCTCCGGTGAGCATTTAATTTTGACTGCGGCGGGAATCGATTCCCATATCCATTTTATCTCTCCTCAGCAGGCCTATCATGCCCTGTCTAATGGCGTGACCACTTTCTTTGGTGGTGGTATCGGGCCAACGGATGGAACGAACGGAACAACGGTAACGCCGGGTCCATGGAACATTCGTAAAATGCTGCGTGCGATTGAAGGGCTGCCAATTAACATCGGCCTGTTAGGTAAGGGTAATTCCTATGGTCGTGATCCGATGGTGGAACAAATTATTGCCGGCGTAGCCGGACTAAAAGTTCATGAAGACTGGGGCGCTACGCCTAATGCCATCCGCCATTCACTGCGTATTGCCGATGAAATGGATATTCAGGTTTCGGTCCATACCGACAGCCTGAACGAAGCGGGTTATGTAGAAAATACCGTTGATGCATTTGAAGGGCGCACAATACACACCTTCCATACCGAAGGTGCCGGTGGTGGACATGCTCCGGATATCATTAAAGTCGCAAGCCAGATGAACGTACTACCTAGTTCAACCAACCCGACACTGCCCTATGGTATCAACAGTCAGGCCGAATTATTCGACATGATTATGGTGTGCCATAACTTAAATCCGAACGTACCGGCAGACGTATCCTTTGCTGAAAGTCGGGTGCGTCCGGAAACGATTGCGGCTGAAAACGTACTGCATGATATGGGCGTTATCTCCATGTTCTCCAGTGATTCTCAGGCCATGGGTCGAGTGGGTGAGAACTGGTTACGTATCGTGCAAACCGCTCATGCCATGAAGGAGTCGAGAGGCAAGCTACCCGAAGACGCTTCTGATAATGACAACTTCCGAGTGCTGCGCTATGTGGCAAAAATCACAATCAACCCGGCTATTGCTCAGGGTGTGAGCCATATTCTTGGCTCGGTTGAAGTTGGCAAAATGGCTGATTTGGTACTGTGGGATCCGCGTTTCTTTGGTGCGAAACCTAAGTTAGTCATTAAAGGCGGTTTAATCAATTGGGCTGTTATGGGCGACCCTAACGCCTCCTTACCAACACCGCAGCCAACGTACTATCGCCCGATGTTCGGTGCGATGGGCAAAACCATGCAAGATACCTGCATTACGTTTGTTTCTCAGGCGGCACTGGAAGACGGCATTAAAGAAAAAGCCGGTTTGGAACGTCAAGTTCATGCAGTGAAAAATTGCCGTACTATTTCGAAACGCGATCTGGTACGCAACGATCAAACGCCGAATATTGAAGTCGATCCGGAAACCTTTGCCGTAAAAGTTGACGGTGTTCATGCAACCTGTAAACCGATTAACTCAGCGGTGATGAATCAGCGCTATTTCTTTGGCTAATTGTTATTAAGCAACGGGGTATAGCCGGAGGGCTGGCAACGATTTTTCGGTTATACCCCTTATTTTAGATTGCTTATTCGGCAACTGAATGCCGTTTTCTATCTGGTAGTTCGACTAAGGTTAGAGGGTAAAAAAAGATGATTGTGATTGAGCGAATACTCGGAAACTTAAAACGAGAGCCTGAATGGCAAACTAAGCTGGCTGATGCAACGCTGGATTTTGTTGCTCTGGATCAGTGGGAAGCCCAAAAAAGCCGCTGCCGGAAACAAAGCCAACAGGGGTTAGATCTGGGCATTTCTCTCGACCGTAATACTATTCTTAAAGACGGTGATGTGCTGCTGTGGGATGAAGCACAGCGTAGTGCCGTCGTGGTACAGATCAGTTTACGCGACGTGATGGTGATTGATTTAAACGAACTAAAAACTCTGCCAATCGATGAATCTATTAAGCTCGGTTTTGATTTAGGCCACGCCTTAGGGAATCAACACTGGAAGGCCGTGGTTAAAAATAATCAGGTTTATATTCCGCTGACCGTAGCAACAAAAATGATGGATTCGGTGATGAGAACGCACGGTTTCCAACATTTGCCATATACCTTTGTTCAAGGTGAATCGATCCTTGAGTCTCTGACTAACGGTGAAGCACGACTGCTATTTGGCGGCGCTGAAGATTCAGATACCCATGTGCACGTTGCCAGCCCGTTAGATAAACCTGAAGCAATTATGCCTCACAAGATAGTTGGAATTATTAGCGGTAGTAAATAACAAACACTGCACTAGTGAGGGCGTTTACGGTGGATGCATCAAAACTAATTCGTATTATGCAGTTTGGCGACTCGGTATTACCGGTCGGTGCCTTTACGTTTTCGAACGGCGTGGAATCGGCTATACAGACCGGGGTGGTTCATGATGTCGCAACGTTAAAAGAGTTTGTTCTTACTGCATTAAAACAGGCCGCTAACGGTGATGCTATGGGGTTGGTGGTTGCGCACAAAGCGGTAGTCGCCAACGATCGTGAGGCAATCATTCAGACCGATTGGGCAATCAACAATCGTAAACTCAATGAAGAAAACCGCTTAATGACCACCAGAATGGGTAAAAAATTGGCTGAAATGTCGATTTATGTTGTTGATGACCCTCTGATTAGCTGGTGGCTGGAGCAAATTAAAAGCCGCAATGTGCCCGGTACTTATCCGGTTACTCAGGCGCTTGTTATGGCAGTCCAAGGCGTCAGCCAGCGAGAGACGGTCGTTATGCATCAATATGGTGTAGCAATGACCATTTTGAGCGCTGCGATGCGCTTAATGAGAGTGACCCACTTAGATACACAACGTATTTTATTTGATTTAAATCAGTCTATTGAAGTCTTTTGTGATAATGCGGAAGCTGGTGATATCGAGAAAATGAACGCCTATATCCCTATTATTGACGTACTGGCTTCTGTCCATGTAAAAGCCCACGTCCGGCTATTTATGAACTAGGGATTGAATCAGTAAATTCATACGTTATTGGGTGATTTTGTTGTTGGGTCGTGTTGTACGACTATACGTAAAAAAATAAGACAAGAGGGTATCCTGTGAAAAAAATTACGCGCATTGGTATTGGGGGCCCGGTTGGCTCAGGTAAAACGGCAATTATTGAGGTTATTACCCCTATTCTTATCAAACGTGGCATCAAGCCACTGATTATCACCAATGATATTGTAACGACGGAAGATGCCAAGCAGGTAAAACGTACCTTAAAAGGTATTTTGGATGAAGAAAAAATTCTGGGGGTTGAAACCGGCGCTTGTCCGCATACCGCAGTACGTGAAGATCCGAGTATGAATATCGCTGCAGTTGAAGATATGGAAGAGCGTTTTCCTGATAGTGATTTGATCATGATCGAAAGTGGCGGTGATAACTTAACCCTAACGTTCAGCCCTGCACTGGCGGACTTTTATATCTATGTTATTGACGTTGCCGAAGGCGAGAAAATCCCGCGTAAAAATGGCCCGGGGTTAGTTCAGGCCGATATTTTAGTGATCAATAAAATTGATTTAGCGCCTTATGTTGGTGCCAGCCTTGACGTGATGGAAAGTGATACCAAAGTGGTTCGTGGCGATCGTCCTTATATTTTAACTAACTGCAAAACAGGACAAGGGATTGAACAACTGGTCGATATGATTATGCGAGATTTCTTATTCACGCACGTTAGTGTAGAAGGGCAAACCGTATGACATCACAGAGTGAGAGTATCAGTGCAACACCTTCGAGGGCACGAGCTCATTCATTAGGCATTGACGCACCAGAGTTAGTGAGTTATCAGGATGAGCCGGCGCAAATGCACAGCGGGGCCGTAGGTAAAAGCGGCTACCTTAAACTGCGCTTTACCAAAAAAGAGTATCGAAGCGTACTGGCTGAAATGGAAAGAAGAACGCCTTCGATGGTCCAGAAAGCGCTGTATTGGGATGAGGCTTTTCCTGAACTCCCGTGCGTCACCATGATTTCAGTTGCCGGCTGTATTCTACAAGGGGATCGACTGGCTCTGGATATACAGGTTGACTCGGGTGCCTGCGGGCATGTGACCACGCAGTCGGCAACTAAAATACATTCAATGAACGCAAACTATGCCACCCAGGTACAGAACCTTAGGGTAGAAGAAGGCGGCTACCTTGAATTAATGCCTGACCAAATGATCCCTCATCGAAATGCACGTTTTATTACCGATACCAGGATCAAAATACATCCAACGGCGACGCTTATCTATTCCGAGATTTTGATGTCGGGTCGTAAGCATCATCACGTTGATGAACATTTTGGTTTCGACGTATTTTCATCAAAGATTATGGCCGAGAACTTCGAAGGGAAAGAGCTGTTTGTAGAAAAGTACGTACTGGAACCTAAAAAAGAGAGCATGAGTGCGGTGGGCGTCATGCAGGATTATGACGTGTTTGGCAATGTTGTATTACTCACCCCGGAAGAACACCATGCGCGTATTTTGGCCAGAGTCGTACCAAGGTTTGACGGGAGCATTGCCAGTGGTGCTTCTGTTTTACCGAATAATTGTGGGCTTATTTTTAAGGTATTGGGCAAGGATAGCCCGGGCGTTAAAGCAGAGATCCGCAATTTTTGGCAGGTAGCACGGGAAGAGATTTTAGGCATTACGTTACCGAAACAGTTTTTATGGCGTTAGCTTATTAATAGCTAAACATGACTAAGCGATTTGTCCTGCTAATGACGGGAGATGTAAACCATGAGTGCGATACCTGTAAATGACTCCGCGTGGGCGAAGCTGGTCAAAAGTAATATTTTTATTGAGTTTATTGATACCACTTTGCGCGGCTGTTCCCAAGTTATGTTTCAGAGTAATCCATTAACTGGATTACTCTTTTTTGTAGCCATTTTTATTGGTGCTTATACAGAAGGAATACCCGCAGTTGCATTCGGGTGTCTGCTCGGGACCGCCATATCAACCTTTGTAGCCTATGTCAGTATTGATGACAGAAAATCACTGCGGGCAGGATTGTTCGGTTATAACGGTTGCTTGCTGGGCGCTGCATTACCGACTTTCCTTGCTACATCGCCTGTCATGTGGGCCTGCCTTGTTTTGGGGGCTATCGTTACGGTTATTGCTACGATAAGCCTTGCTGATTTTTTAAAGAACTGGAAAGTTGCCGCTTTGACTGCTCCGTTTGTTTTAACAACCTGGGTAATTTTGCTTGCCAGTTACTCTTTTTCTGGCGTGATGGGCGCACATCTGCCGGCCCCTGCGTTACCCCATGAATTTGTACCGACGGTAAATAGTGTTTTTGACAGTATTTCAATGCTGGATGCCATGTTTAACGGTGTTTCACAGGTATTTTTATTTAGCAGCATAATTGGCGGCATCATTTTTCTAATCGGGCTGGCCGTTGAATCTATTTGGGCTGCGGTTTTTGGTTTAGTCGGTACCCTGCTTGCTCTGCTGACATCCGTGGTGCTATTTGCCGACCCTGGCAGTATTAATATTGGCCTTTACTCGTTCAGTGCGGTACTGACGGCAATAGCCTTAGGCTCCACCTTTAATAAGCCAAGCTGGAAAGTGTTTATTTATA
Organism: Budvicia aquatica DSM 5075 = ATCC 35567; assembly: GCF_000427805.1. GTDB lineage: Bacteria > Pseudomonadota > Gammaproteobacteria > Enterobacterales > Enterobacteriaceae > Budvicia > Budvicia aquatica. The sequence continues at coordinate 36,710 of NZ_ATYS01000040.1, forward strand.
CCATCGTAGGCGTCATTTTTACGGTATTTGTACAGGGCGCTCTGGACACCACGTTAGCACCGTTGGGAATTCCGACCTTAACCATGCCTTTCGTGCTGACATCATGGCTATTCTTGGTACCGAATAAAGATATTGTTCCGGAACATAGAAAATAGATAGCTATGCGCTGTAGGTGGCTATTTTTATCACTTACAGCGTGTTAATCGGGCGGATACATCCAGAGATAAATCAGATTATCTCTACTTTAGATATCGATAATAGCGAAGAGTACTTTCAATGAGCATATTAAAAAAGATAAAAGCAAATATGTCCGTAACGTTTTTTTTAGCGTTGCTCGTTGCTTCTAATGGCTGTTTTATTATATATCCGGTTCTTTTTAAAGCGATTAATTCAATGGCAGGCACGGCTGGCGTCTCTAATACTTGGCAGGAGGCTCTGAGCTTCTTGGAGTTATTGGACATCCCGAGCGTTATTATCGGGCTGATCCTGATTTTAATGTCCTTTGGCCTGGCGTTTAGGATCCGACTTATTTGGTTCTTCTCGATTGTTCTGCTGTGTGCCATTGCACTGATTGATGTCATCCTATCGAAATCGTTAAGTGTTCAGCTGGTCTATTACATTATAACCATTGCAGCTCTTCTGTTATTTTGGCGCCAGTTTGGCCATCACAGCGTAGGCGGCGTGACCTTTTTTGCTATCGTTAGTATCACAACGTTAATTCTCTATAGCATGCTGGGGACGCTGTATGCAGGCGACCAATACTCCCCGCCGATTACCGACCTTTCGACAGCGTTTTATTATGCCATTGTCTGTATGTCAACCGTTGGTTTTGGCGATATCGTACCGCATACCACGGAAGCAAGGATGTTTACCTTAACCATCATTACTTTTGGTATTACCGTTTTTGCCACGTCGCTCGGCTCGCTTGCCGGACCCATTATAAGTAATAACATGAATAGACTAACTAAAAAAAGGATCGCTGATATGAATCGTGCTAATCACTATATTATTGTTGGTATTAACTCGTTAGCGACCAATGTCTATAAGTCATTACGTGAACAAGGCAATGAGGTGACCGTTGTCTGTAAGAGCAAAGAGGGGAGTGATTTGCCCGATGATGCCGATATTATTGAAGGCGATCCGTCCTCTGTTGCCACGCTAAGACTGGCCGGCGCTGACAAAGCGAAATACGTGATGGCGTTATCGAACAGTGATGCTGAAAACACCTTTGTTGTACTGGCAGCTAAAGAGATTGCCAGTGAAAAAACTAAAGTTATCGCATTAGTTAATGAGAGTAATAACTTAGTGAAGGTCAAAAGGGTCTCTCCTGACATGATATTCTCACTTTCTCTGCTAGGCAGTGAAATGTTAGTCAGAACGCTGAATGGAGAAAAGATTGATAATGACTTTATCATGGAGATGTTTTTAGGTGGTATCAATAACCATCACTAGCCTTTAACCGTGGGTTATCAATTAATTTGAACGGCCGATGCTTTTTCCAATACGGCAAGTAGCGGACTGAAGTTCGGATAGGCAGTTACTTGTTTATCGGCTCTGCCTTTATCACTCTTTTTGACGTTGCTTAAGTCGTTAAGCCCACAGTCTAAAATGAATCCCGGTATTAACTGAAAAAAGAGAGGTCGCTGATGCTACCTCTCTTTTTTCTATTGTTTACCATATAGAAACAGCGACTTGTATTGATGCAATACCATTGCCCTATGTTATGTATGCGTGGAATTCGCCAGTCGAGGGATTGTTCATCTAACAGGCTTCACTGTCCCGATTGAGCATTGGGCGCGGCTATCATGGTCAGCAAGCTCTTTGCCGGCAATTTATAAAATAGAATAAGGCTCGATTATCTCAATATGAGACCAATGTCTCGATTTGAGTTATTCTTTTTTAATGGCATTCAATATCATTAAAGTGTGTTGTTGTTTTTATTTTTAACGATGATATCTTCTTTGTATTAGCCTTTTTATGATTTTTTTGTGTGTTTAATATATTATTTTAATTCTATTTATTTCATTTTGTAATGATTTTTTTATTTTGTTTTTTATGATGGTTTTTTATTTTAATTATTCATTAAATTATTATTAAATAGTGATCTCAATCAAAAGTGATATATTAGGGTTAACTGCTGATTAATGTTTTAATGACGATCTTCAAAACTGCCTTACCGGTTTATTTTGGGATAAAAATCCAAAAAATAACAATATCAGCCTTATTTATGGAATATAATATTGTCATTAAGATAATGCCGATCGATTATTGTTTATTGGGTTTTGTTGTGTATAATCAATTTTAATCGACAATCTAAATGTAAATTTTTCTGGTGAATTTATTTTTAGTCAATGATTAGAATAATTTTGTTTTATTTTTGCCATCGCCAAGGCGTTAGTTTTTGACCTTTTTGATAATCATCATCTATCATGCTTTTTTGTGATTTTGACCGATTTTTATTGTGATTATGGATGGGGTTTTTGTTTTTTATATTTTTATTTGTGTGTTTATTGTGTGTTTTTTCTTATTTATCCAGGTTGGTTTGATGCTGTTTTCTCACCATCTATTTAATCGAAGACGATATTAAACCGGGCACCGTCGTCTATATGACCGGTGATCAAATGCAGGTGCAGGAGATCGCTGAGGGGCGTGTGGTAGCCAAATTGCACCAAGTTTCGGTCTGTGACAGAGGCATAAACCGATAACAGTCCTGAGGCAGAACGTGGTACTCGGCTACGGCAGGTAATTCACTTTTGACGAGCGATCAAGGAGATGATTGACGATGACGATATTACTTAAACGACAGCAATATCCGGCTTGCCCGCATTGCGATGAAAGTACTCAGGTTCGTAAGCATGGCCGAGCCCGTAGTGGTTTACCACGCTACCGCTGCGTCGGTTGTGAAACTACGTTTCAGACCAGATACATTTACTGGGCTTATCAAACGGACAGCAATGAGAGCGTCGGACGATAAACGACGGCGCGGAGTCACGACAGGGAGGGCGGGTAATGAGTGTGGCTGGTTTAGATATTGTGATAAGTATTTTTACCTTACTGGTGGCAGGGGTAATAGTAGCTATATTGTGGTTGCGCTCTTCCCTTCGAGGATGCTCTGCGTTTGCGCTATGCAGCACCGGTCAAGGTGTCGCTGTTCACTCTGGTCAGCAGCATTTATTGCTGATATCGGCTGAGGTATCACCATGAGTGAGATAAGTCAGAAACCGTTACATTCCCCGGTTGACTATACCCCGTCGGCGAGCGGGCCTCATCATCCATATGGGTATGATGAAATAGACCTGTTTGAATTACTCTTTCGGCTCTGGGACAAAAAGGGGCTGATTTTGATGGTCACCCTGGTTACCACTCTGATTGCGGGCACCTATGCGTTTACGGCCAAAGAGCAATGGACGGTAAAAGCTTATGTCTCTCCACCGAGAATGGCCCAGTTTGAGGATTATCTGGCGCTGAGGCGGGCCTTTGCCCGGGTGAGCGGCATTAATGCCGACGCACAGGCCATTGCTAATCATTTGTTTGGTCGGTTTACTGAGATGGTATCCAGTCCGAATGAAAAACTGGCTTACTTATCCGAAACGACGTATGTCAAACAGCAAACTGAATCGATGGAGCCGCAGGCTAAGCGCGTTTGGTTAACCGAGATGGCTGAAAAAGGGCTAGTGGCATCGCCGCCGGATGAAAAGAAAACCCTGCCTTATTTTATGCTGTCAGTGTCTGCAGATAATCCACAGACCGCTTTGACGCTGCTGACAGATTACATCGATCGCATTAATCAACGGGTGATTTCACTCGATGATGCGGAATTTCGTAATCATGTCGAAGCCATGATATTGGCGCGCCAAAAGGAACAGCAGGATATCGATTTTAGCCTGCAGGCCGACAGAACCAACCAATTGGCTAACCTGACTCGGTCGTACAGTACTGCCCAGCGAGCCGGAATTAAGGATTATTACGCTAATTCGACCAGCAACGGCGGAACCAAGATTGAGTTGGCCAATTAGGTACACCAATATATGCTGGGTGAGAACTTTCTGAGTGCGGAGATAAACAGTCTGACAGAGAGCCCGATTGTATATCCGGTGCGGTATCATGATATTACTCTGGAGCTGAGCCTGCTGGAGCCGCTACTTCAACAGCAGGTAACCGCGCAAGTATATCGTTATCAACTCACGCCGGGCGAAGATATGAAAAAAGACAAACCTAAGAAGGCGCTGATACTGGTATTAGGCGTGTTGCTCGGCGGCATGTTGGGTATCGGTACTGTACTGGTGATGGACGGTATTACCCGCTACCGCCGGAGTTAGCCTGAATGTGTCAGTATGGTTGAAGTCGTATAGCTAAGATCCAACGTTAACTGACAGGGTTCGAAAAATACTTCCATTGAAAAGAGTCCTTTGTCGGACTCTCCCCTAACGCTACCGCAGTATCGTTGACTTTTATTAAAATTGAAACATCAACATTAATTGGTTATCCGCTTAGCCAAAGATCCATCCCTATTTGCTAACGGGGATGCTTTTCTCTCCTAAGGCGAAAGCCTAATTCCTATAGACGGTAAATCTGTTGAACTCCTTTACGATTCCTGACTTATCACTGTTTATGCAACATATAAGTAAGTTTCTTAAGGGTAGAGTCAAAGATTAAAAAACAATCACACAATACATGTGTGTTTTTAATTTTAAAAGTCAAGTAAAACAAAGTGATATATTTATTGTTTATTAGTTTGACTTTACACTCATTTATATTAACTGACGTAAGTAAATATAGAAAATACAAATTATAACGATTGGTGAAACTTATTTACCATATGAAATTTAATTTATTTCACGTCAAGAATAATAGCTTGCTAACAATTAATTTATGGTTATTAAAGTGTGTTTTAAATTATTTAAATATTTTTTGTTAAGTTTTTTAATCTGATGTTTTATTATTAATTGAATTTAAAATCCTACGAAAAATGAATAAATGGTATAAATATCTATATTTTTTCTTTTAATTGAAATTAATCGTTGTCATGAGGCTATTGTCTGGTTCTATCATCCATTGAATTGGCATTTACCTAACATAAAAGATCGAGTATAGTTTTTTGAGTGGTTTTTATTGCTGTTTTCTTTTTTTTGTTTAAATGCGTTGGTAAATTTTGATTTAATTAGCCTGCTCTTAATTGATGCTGAATTTTGTATTTTTATAGTTATGGCCATTCAATGTAACTTGTTGTTTTTGCTTATGTATTTAAGCTTTATCTTTAGGTTGCTAACTGGGCGTATATATTAAATCGTAAAACTTCATCTATAAATCAAGAAACTTAAAACATGTTTTTATGTTTTAGTAATAAGCAAGCGTTGAGTATTTACACTCTATGGCAAGTCTATTTAGGGTTTTATTTATGGATGAATTTTGTAACACCTAATTCCGAATAATCGGATAAATCACCACTTAAAAAATAAGGATATATGATGCGTAAGAATTTATTGACTCTGGCTCCGGCTGCGTTGTTATTAATGGCTGCAGCAGGTGGCGCTCAGGCGGCTTCCAATGCCCAAATGACGATTACGGCTAACGTGGTTGCAGCCACGTGTGACGTCAGCCTGTCTACCACGAATTTGGATCTGGGTAACTATACCCCTAGCCAGTTCGGTGCGGTAGCAACGCCGATTGCCGCCAGCGTTAAGCCTTTCACCGTGGGCTTAAGTAACTGTCAGGCACCATTAGCTGCCGGTGATACTGCTGGTCTGGTGGTCTCTGGTCAAACTCTGGGCGGTAACCCGAACATGTTTAACACCACGGGTACCAATACCGGCATCATGCTGAGTCAAGTCTCTGCCCCGGCTGCGTATATCACCAACAATCAAAAACTGAACGTGGCGACTGCGGGCTCAACGCCTGCTGCTGGTGATTTCAATACCAAAACGCTGAGCCTACAGGCCGGTCTGGCATCAACGTCGACCACTGCAGATCTTGGCGCAGTAAGCGCACCGATTCTGTTCAGCTTCGCCTATAACTGATTTATCTAAGTGCACAAGCGGGCTAGATGGCCCGCTTTTTTAGCCTCAAGGAGCTGTAGAATGTCCCGTATCTTCCCGCTTTTTTTATTGATGTTGTCCTTATTCGCCCCGTCTTTCGTGGCACAGGCGGAAGGATTTGGTATTAATGCGACCCGACTGATTTACCCTCAGGGCGCGGCCAGTATCAGCGTGACGGTGCGTAATACCCTGACGGCAACACCTTATCTGGTCCAGACCGGCATAAGCCGTATACAGCACAAATATGAGTCGGCACCGTTTTCGGTCACGCCACCGCTGTTTCGTCTGGAGCCCAATAATACTAACCAAATTCGTATTGCGGCGCATAACCTGAATGCGCCGAATGACCGCGAGTCCGTGTTCTATTTTCATGCCAGCGCTATCCCGGCCAGCACCATACCAAGCTCCGATAATCAACGGGCGGGCGTGAGTGGCAATGTACAATTTGGCGTCGGCAATATCATCAAGCTGTTTTATCGCCCGAGCGGATTGCCATCATCATCCGTTGCAGCGCAGCGCGATCTGCAATTTTCCCGGGTGAACAACGGCATTAAAGTCAGCAACAATTCCCCCTATTTTGTCAGCTTCGCCAGCATTAAGGCCGGTGGTCAGGCTCTCAAGCTCGACAGTCCCGAGGCGTTGATGATCGCGCCCTTCAGCCATCATGTTTACCCGAGTTCAGTGACCAAAGGCGCGATTCAGTGGCAAACCATTAATGATGAAGGGGGCGTAAATGTCTTTAATCAAACCCTGCCGTAAGGTTGCCTTATTCGCCATAGCCTTGGGAATGCAAGGATGGTTTATGGCGGCGCCTCAGGCGGTGACGATCGACTTTTCTGCGATGCTGATGCCGGGGACCTGTACCTTCAGCTTGAGTCAAAGCACGCTGTCTCTGGGGACGGTCACTCACAGTCAACTGATCGCAGGTAAGCTGCTGAATATTGCCCCTTTCACCCTTAACGTTGTGGCGTGCTCGGGCAGCGATTCCAGCCTGACCCCGATGGTGAACATCACCGGGGAAGGCATGTTTCATGGCGGGAAGTGGCTGTTTCGAAGCAGTGACTCGGAGGCCAGTGGTATGGGGGTAATGTTAACCAGAACCGATAGTCCGCCGAATTACAACCAGGCCGAAGTTAAACATGGCGATGATATTCCACTGGCTGCCCGTGGAAGTGTTCCCCGCGATCAACAGATGACGTTTTACGCCGGTGTTACCTGCGGAAATGGTTCAGAGTGCACCACTCAAGGGTTGGGTGAATTGAAGGCCCGGGTGGTATTTAACCTGGAGTACCGCTGAGGTCACTATGCGAGATGTGCGTGCCTTTTTATCCACCGCCATCAGCGCCTTTTTGTTACTGCTGTTGGTGACCAAACTTGCCGTTGCGGCGGATGGCGGCGGTATCAGCCTGAGCCAGACTAGGCTGGTCTTTATGGCAACGGACAAAGCCCAGACGCTGACGGTCAAAAACAGTGATAAGCAAACCTATCTGATTCAGAGTCGGGTACAGCGCGCGCTGGATGATATGGCATCGGCCCCGTTTATTATCACGCCGCCGCTTTTTACGCTGGGGGCCGATAGTCGCCAGGCGCTGCGTATTTTACCGCAGGAGACTGCGGGTCTGCCCGCCGATCGTGAATCGCTTTTTTACCTCTCGGTATTAGGCATTCCGGCACAGGCTAAACAAAAGGGCGACAGCACGCAGGTCTCTATGGGGCTGCGCTTTATGATTAAGCTGTTTTATCGCCCTGCCGGGCTGACGTCGTCTCAGGATGCCACCGCCTGTGGCCTGACGTTCAGTGCGATACTACAGGGCGTGCGCGTGCACAATCCGACGCCTTACTACCAGACGCTGGGGAAGCTGGTGTTGAACCACGCCGCGATAAATCTGGATAAGCAGCCTTCGATGGTCGCCCCGATGAGTACCGAAACCTATTATTTCTCCGCGCCCGTGACGCAGGCTAAATGGCAAACCATCAATGATTTCGGCGGATTATCGGCTCAATGCCAGCAGGCGGTGTCATTTATCAAGGAAGTATCATGAGCATTGTCTTTCGCAAAAATATCATGGCCTTCGGGGTCTGCGTATTAGCCCTTTTTTCGTGCGTTGTGGGGGCGCAGGTCGTCCCGAACCCGCCCGGCATTTCGTTTTATGTGTTGCGGGTTATCTATCCCGAGACGGAGAAAAAAGGCGTCAGCTTAACCGCCTATAACAAGAGTGCCGCAGCGTATTTGATGCAGTCCTGGATACAGCCCGTCGATCCCGATACCGGGGATGTGACCATGACGACCACCGATCAGGTGACGATGCCGTTGATTGTCACGCCCCCGCTGGCGCGGCTGGAAGCCAACGGTGAACTGACGTTACGTATTCGGCGCAATGGCGAACCGCTGCCGACGGACCGTGAGTCGGTGTTTTTCATCTCGATGAAAGCCATTCCTGCCCAGCAAGAAAAGGATAAAAACGGTGCGGCGGGGCAGATGGCTCTCACTGTGGTGAGCAATATGAAAGTCTTTTTCCGCCCTGAAGGGTTAGCTAAACGCGCGGTGGCCAATGTGGCTGCGGAGCTGAGCTTTCGACGTGAAGGCAATGTGTTGATTGCCACCAATCCGACCCCTTACTGGATGACGTTTTCTCGGCTTCACATCGGGGCAACAGAAATGGACAAAGCCCAGCTTCGATTGATGGTTCCGCCTAAAGGCCAGCGTCAGTACCGCTTGCCAGAAGGTGCCAGCGGCAAGGTGAGTTGGCAATTAATTGATGAAGATGGCTGGAATACCCCTTTTCAACATCAAAATTTGTAATTGTTTGATATGACTTCTGACTTTCTTAATGGATATAAGAAAAATGAACATACGACGCGTTGAATTATCATTACTCCCCTCTCTGATGGGTGCCGCCTTATTGGCGGCGGCAACGCCGGCCAATGCGCGCGATTATTTCGACCCCGGCCTGTTGGCGCTGATGGGGGGGCAAGCGGCGACCACCGACTTAAGTGCCTTTGAGACCTCTGGCCATATTCCACCGGGAAATTATCTGGTGACCCTGTTTGTCAATCAGGTGGATTTAGGTCAACACCAACTGATGTTTCATACTGACGATACCGGAAAAACCGCACCTGAATTAACCCCGGCATTTTTGCATAAAGTGGGGGTGAATACACAGGTGCTGCCGGCATTTTCGGGGTTGCCGACGGATGTGCCTGTTAATAATCTTCAGGCGCTTATTCCGGAGGCGAGCGTCCATTTTGATTTTGCACAGCAGCGTTTAGATCTCAGCGTGCCACAGATAGCCATGCAGGCAAATACCCAAGGGGCGGTCGATCCGGCCTTATGGGACCATGGCGTGCCGGCGCTGTTGCTGAACTACAGCGCCAACGGCGGGCGGAACTGGCAGGATAGCCAATACGACGACGAGGGGAATAAGGTACAAACCAACCTGTTTACCAGCGTGCGCGGTGGGTTGAACCTGCAGGCATGGCGGTTACGCAGTGATATGACGTACACCTATAACGAGAGCCGCGGCGGTAGTCCGGCCCAGAGCCAGCGCACCCAGAACACCCAATTTACCAATACCTATGTGCAGCGGGATATCGCGGCCCTGCGCTCAGAGTTACTGGTCGGGGAAAACAATACGGAAAACGATGTTTTCGACAGTATCCCGTTTCAGGGGATGAAGCTCAATTCCAGTGACGATATGCTGCCGACCAGCCTGCGCGGCTTTGCGCCGGTCATCTCCGGTATTGCGCAAAGTAATGCCCGGGTTACGGTGAGCCAGAATGGCAACGTGGTGTATCAGACCTTTGTCGCCCCGGGGCCTTTTCGTATCAACGACCTGTACCAGACCGGGCAGGGCGGTGACCTGACGGTGACCATTACCGAAACGGATGGCTCGGTGCGAACCCAAACGCTGGCGCTGTCATCCCTGCCGGTGATGCGCCGTCCGGGCAGCCTCAAATATGAGCTGACCACCGGGCGCTACAACGGCGGCATCACCACAAGTTCGCAAGAGTCTGAGTTTGTGCTCGGCACGTTAATCTACGGCCTGCCGCATGACGTGACGGTATACGGTGGCGGGTTGATGGCAAAGGACTATACCTCGCTGGTGCTCGGCAGCGGTGTGTCGCTGGGGAGTTTGGGTGCCCTGTCGGCGGATATTACCACCTCAAGCACCACGCTGCCCGGTCAAGACGAGCGTCAGAACGGCAGTTCCTACCGGATCCGCTATGCCAAGAGTTTGCTGGAAACCGGCACTTCCATCGATCTGGCGGCTTATCGCTATTCGACCCGCCATTACTACAGCTTTTCCGATTTTAACAGCCAGGGCTATCAGCTGAGTGAGGGGCAGGTGCCGTGGGCGCTGGAGCGTCAACGCTCTAACTTCCAGGTGCAGCTTAATCAGCAGTTGGGGTCATGGGGTTCAAGCTATTTATCACTGCAACGCAATGATTTTTGGGGCAATGACAAGGTGATGAACACGGTATCGGCCGGCTATAACGGCAGCTACCGTGGCGTGAGTTACGGAGTGGCTTACAGCGTTAATCGGGTGAAAGGCGATGACGACTGGCCGGAAGACCGTCAGCTGTCGCTGAATATGCAGGTGCCGTTGAACCTGTTTAGCCCTTCGCCGTCGGCCAGACGCACGTATGCCCGTTACCAGATGACCCACAATAATCAGGGGCAGGTTCAGCAGCAGGCGGGGATCAGCGGCAGTGCGCTGGATGACCGTCTGTCTTATAGCGCGATGCAGGGCTGGTCAAATGGCCATACCGACAGCAGCAGCACGTTGAACGGCAGCTATCAGGGCAGCAAAGGGGCGGCCAATATGGGTTACAGCTACGGCAGCCAGTCGCGCTCATTCAATATGGGGGGCAATGGCGCGGTGGTGGTCCATCCGGGCGGCGTGACCCTAAGCCAAATGCTGGGCAGTTCAGCGGCTATCGTCAGTGCGCCGGGGGCGGGCGGCGTGCGGGTGATGAACGGCTATGTGCACACGGACAGCCGTGGCTATGCGGTAGTGCCTTATTTGTCGAATTACCAAAACAACAGTATCAACCTCGATCCCACCACCCTGCCGGACGATGTGGATCTCACGCAGTCCAGTCTGAATGTTTATCCGACCAAAGGTGCGGTGGTGATGGCGACCTTTTCGACCCGGGTCGGTTATCAGGCGTTAATCACGTTGGAACAACACAATAAACCGTTACCGTTCGGGGCATTGGTCACGGTGGAGAACGCCGGCGATGGTGACACCAATACTGGCATCGTCGGAGATAAAGGACAGGTCTATCTGAGCGGATTAGCAGAAAAAGGTGCGCTTAAGGTGAAGTGGGGCAGCAGTGCGGAGCAACAGTGTCGGGCGACATTTAATCTGAGTCAGACTGAGGCACCCTCAACCCATAACCCGATACGCACACTGACGGCGCGTTGTGAGTGAGGCTAAATATGCATCTGACATCATCAGTCACTAAACACAGTACGGAATATTATCGAATGAAAACATCAACAATCAACGGCCAAGACGCAAGGTCGGGCGGCTTATATCGAAAAGGGTATTTATACCTGCTGGCTTTACTGACCTTACTGGCCGGTATGGCTCAATCGGTTAAGGCCGAGAATATTACCATTACTATCGGCAAGGGCTCCGGTGTTATTTGGGAGGGGATGCCTTTTAGTGAAAAGATGACTGGGCCGATGGGGAATTCATATCTATATCCTAATAACGGTATGCTCAGCATAAGCTATTTCATTAGCACCTGTGGGTACCCCTCAGGGTTGGAAAATATTGCTGGCTATATGTCACGAAAAATAACACAAGGCGTGGGATTAATTCCTCGGGCCACGGCCACTGCCACCTACCTGCTGTACGACAACAAGACGACTGAGACTTTATCAGGCACCATTGGTTTACCCAAGACTGAGGGTAAAACATCCGGCAGTACCGCTAATGTAACGGTGACCAGCCCTACCGGATACGTGTGGTGTTTACCACCACGGATGACAGAAGATTCCCAATTCTTTAGATATTCTGGTAATAGAACCGTAAGTGTCTCAGGGACTTGGGTATTGGTGGCCGACGGTACTCAAGTGAATAGTGAGGCCCGCTTACACCCCATGTATTTTGGTAGTTATTCTACTTCTGGTTCAGGAAATCTCATAGTCCGTATTTTACCTAGTGATATTACATTGCGTATTTCGACACTCGAATGTACGGTCTCAACCCCAACCATGATTAATTTTGGCAACGTTCAGCACTCAACTCAGCCCAGGACTGAATTGGCCATATATCCGACATCATCAATAGTGACCTCGTGTTCGCAAGATGTTAATTACATTAATGCCAATATTAATCTGCAATTTAGGGCAGCAACCGGTTTATTTGGCGGTGAATCGACCCAGCTGTCTCTGGCGCAAGGTGGGGGGTATATCACCGGTGAAATTGATGGTGTGACGGGCAGTGGTGAATGTGACGCTAATACTGGAATACCCTTTGATAACACCCAACTTAAGATAGGTAATATTCTGTCAACGGAAAGTACCAAGGTTATCAGCAATAAGGTGATTTGGCGTTTGTGTTCGGGTGGTTCGGCCTTACCGGTAGGTAATGTGAGCGCATCTGCAGAAATGCTGGTGACGTTTAATTAACTCCCTCATTTTTACGTTTCGATCACGGAGATGATTGACGATGATGACATTACTCAGGCGACGGCAATATCCGGCTTGTCCTCATTGTAATAAAGGTACGAGGGTTCGCAAACACGGCACATCACTTTGTGGTTTTCAGCGCTATTACTGTGGTGAATGTCAGCGTGCCTTTCAGGGGAAATACATTTATCAGATTTATCAAACAGGCAGCAATGAGCGCATCGAGTGAGAGTTGAAGGCGGCAACTAAAGCTATCAATAATCAGATGATCAGGCTTTGTGTTCTGATGGTTCGGCCTTATCGGTGGGGAATGTGTGCGCCTCTGCGGAAATGATAGTGACATTTAATGAGTTATCGATAATCGATTATTGTCGTTGATCATTTTTTATCAACGGCTCGAATTATCTCGTCACCCCCGTGAAAACGGGGACTCAGGTTTAGCTTACAAGTTAACGCTTGTCTTAGGACTGCACCTCGTTTTCCAATTGGGGGGCGAAGAAGTATCCCCTCCCTCGTCATCCCCGTGAAAACGGGGATTCAGGTGTTAACTCACAGGTTAACTCTCGGCCTAAGGGTTGGACCCCGTGTATTTCAACGGGGTGACGGTTTGATGTATGACGGGCTTCGGTGCTGCTTTCCTTTCTTATGGGTGACGAAGAAGTATCCCCTCCCTCGTCATCCCCGTGAAAACGGGGATCCAGGTGTTAATTTGATCTGGTCTAGTAAAAGTTGACACCCCATTAAGCGGCAACCTCATATTCGTTGGGTGAAAGACCACCAAGATGAGTATGAGGTCGCCACATGTTGTAGTACTCAATAACATATTTACTGATATCTCGCTTCGCACTTTCCGCATCCGGATAGCAACGTTCTTTCACCCATTCCGATTTCAAGCTGCCAAAAAAACGTTCCATTACCGCATTATCCCAGCAGTTCCCACGCCGACTTTGGCTCAACTCAACGCCATTATCTTTAGCAT
>NZ_ATYS01000041.1 GCF_000427805.1 Budvicia aquatica DSM 5075 = ATCC 35567
CTTGCCCTTGCCCTTGCCCTTGCCCTTGCCCTTGCCCTTGCCCTTGCCCTTGCCCTTGCCCTTGCCCTTGCCCTTGCCCTTGCCCTTGCCCTTGCAGTAGGGTCGTCATCCCGTTGAAAAACGGGATCCAGTCCTTGAATTTGACCTTTGGTCTTGGTCTAGTAACCTAAGCTCAAATACTGGATGATTCGCTATGCGATGTTTGCTTCGCCTGCGGCTACGCGTTGCGTTTTTCAACGGGATGACAGCCTGAGGAACAAGGCTTAGAGCCATCAGAAACTAAGAGTAAATCCAGCGCCAAATATTAAATGACCTATACCCAAAAACTCAGCCAATTATCCCAAATCATACACTTTAATCTTGCGGTACAGCGTCGCAATACCGATTCCAAGTTCTGCTGCCGCCTGTTTTTTACCCTCAACGCTGGTACCGCAACGGGCTAATGCCTGTTCGATAATACTCCGTTCGGCGCTACGCCCCTGTTTATCCAAAGACTGAAGCCCTTCACTGGTTTTCTTTATATCTCCGTTCATCGAACTCAGTAAATGCGGCGGCAAATGGCTGGCATTCATACCGGAAGCGTCGCCCTGCATCACATAAATGTATTCAATGACATTACGCAGTTCTCTGATATTTCCCGGCCAATGATAGGCATAGAGTAGGTTAATAATTTCAGCGGGAATCTTTCTGTTAGGCCGCTGATAATTTTCAGAAAACTCATCGGCAAAATACTGAGCCAGACTGGCAATATCTTCACGGCGTTCACGCAGCGAAGGTAACACTAGCGGAACAACATTGAGCCGGTAGAACAGGTCTTCGCGAAACTGGTGGTTTTCCACCATGTCATAAATATTTTTATTGGTCGCGGCAATAATCCGCACATCAATATTAATCACATTGTTAGAACCAACCCGTGTAATCGCTTTCTCCTGTAATACCCGCAATAGCTTAGCCTGCAAGTGCAGAGGCATATCCCCGATCTCATCTAAGAACAGGCTTCCGCCATTAGCCAGTTCAAACTTACCGACTCGCCCTTTGGGGTCAGCGCCGCTGAATGCGCCACGCACGTAGCCAAATAGCTCACTTTCCAGCAGTTGTTCAGGAATCGCCGCACAGTTAATCGTGACGAAAGGCTTATCTTTACGCGGGCTGTTTTGATGGATAGCAAAAGCGACTACTTCTTTGCCTGAACCACTTTCACCGGTAATCAGTACGCTGGCGTAGCTATTGGCTATCTTGGCAATAGTACTTCTCAACTGCTCCATTGGTTGAGAATGGCCAATAAGCCGGGCCCGACGATCTGATTCATAAGTGGTGGTAGTAATCTGGCTCATATAGTCACGAGCATCGTGAAAAATGACCATCGTAAGGCTTTCATTTTCCAATGACGACAACGTAATTTGCTTACATAGCACATGACGCTTTTGGTCTTCTAAGGTTATCCAGGCTTCTTCATCGCCATAAAGAATATCGCCGGTGGTCTCAATGCTCAACGAGCAGCCTATAACCTCACGGTTAAACAGCCGGGCGGCAGACACATTGGCATGCCAGACCCGATTATTACCGTCAATCGCTACCACGCCGCGATCCATAGCATCAATCAATCGGCGAAATGCCCCCAGCGTTTCCTGTGCCCGTAGCCGCTCCAGGCACTCAAACACCTTGCTGGAAATCATCACCGCAATCTGCTCAATAAAAGTGACAAATTTATCGATTTGACTAAGCAGAGTGTTACGCTGTTCTTCGGTTGAGCAAATAATACCGATAACACCAATAACTCTATTATTCAAAAAGATAGGTGCATTTAAATCGAGCATTTCAGAACAGTACAAATGCTTTTCACAGTGCTGACACAGCGCATTCTCACCGGGATTTTTAATCAGAACGGTTTCCTGTACCCGTAAAACATGACGATAGATATAGCCATTCTTAGAGACATTCTGGTTCAGCATATGTCGGTATTTTCCGGTTCCGGCAATCCGCATTAGTGACTCATCAATAATTTCAACGTCTGTACCTGTGATGCCCGAAATAGCATCGGCATAGTTACAAATATCGTCCTGAATATTACTAAGAACAGAAATCATGTTTATTCTTCCTGGGCGATGGCTAAATTTATCACTTTTGATAAAAATGATTTTTAAAATAAAAACCCGAACTGACATTTAAATTAATTATTTGATTATTAATTATTATTTAAGTTTATCTACGGACATCACATAAATTATCAATATTGATAATTTATCACCATGATGATAATCAACAAAATGGCACTCAAGCAGCCGGCAAGAAAAATTGAATATATAATTCATTAAAAATCAAATGGTAACAATATAATCTTCCATAATTTTTTAATAAAATCCAATTTGGCACAGGGATTGCTCTTATAACTTCATGAGACCCTTTATTTTTATTCTTCACTCACTGGTGTGAAGAAATATTAAAACGACACCCCAGGTCATTTGAGATGGCAATGTTGTATACCCGCCATACTTCAAATACTCCGGGTCAATAAGACCATGAGGCTTTTTCCATGCAAGACAAATTACAATTTTTCATAAACCAAACCTCTTTTACAGAACGACCAAGCGCACCGCTAGCACCCTTTCAGTATCAAGAATTAATAAAAGCGCTAAATTTCCACCGTTCTATCCCCGGATATGCGCCAACGCCGCTATATAGCCTACCGGCCTTATCCCAAAAATTAGGTATAAAAAGCCTCTGTCTGAAAGATGAGTCACAACGCTTTGGATTAAAAGCATTTAAAGTGCTCGGCGGCGCCTATGCCATGGCCTGCCATATTGCCGATATTTTAGGCAAAGATATCAGCGAACTGCCATTTGACGTGATGACCAGCGATGAAACCCGCAAGGCACTGAAAGAAGTCACCTTTGCCACCACAACCGATGGCAACCATGGTCGGGGCGTGGCATGGATGGCCCGCCAGCTCAAGCAAAAATCCGTGGTTTATATGCCGAAAGGCTCTTCAGCAGAGCGTCTGGCGGCGATTCGGGGGGAAGGTGCAACCGCTGAAATCGTTGATATGAACTATGACGATGCCGTACGCATGACCGCAGAACAGGCTGAAAAATATGGCTGGGTTGTGGTTCAGGACACCGCATGGGAAGGGTATGAAAAGATTCCATTATGGATTATGCAAGGCTACGGGTCGTTGATGCTTGAAGCATTAGACCAGATACATCAGGTTTGCCCGACTCACGTTTTTGTTCAGGCCGGAGTAGGTTCATTCGCCGGTATGGTTCAAGGCATGCTAACCGCCACCTACGGCGAAAACAGACCAAAAGTAATTGTCGCTGAAGCGTTAATTGCTGACTGCCTGTATCGCTCAGCGGTCTCTAAAAAAGGTGAAGCTATTGCCGTTGGCGGCGACCTGCAAACCGTCATGGCCGGGCTGGCCTGTGGTGAAGCTAACAGCATTGGCTGGGATTTACTGCGCGATTACGCGACCGGCTTTGCCTCCTGCCCTGATTTCGTCGCCACCCACGGCATGCGTATTTTAGGTAATCCGCTGCCGGGCGATCCGCACATTATTTCCGGTGAATCCGGAGCCGTAACAACGGGCCTGTTATCCATTTTGATGCAATCCCCGGCTATGGCAGAAACCCGCAAACAGCTGGGTTTAGACCAGAACTCACGCGTGTTAGTCATCAGTACTGAAGGTGATACCGACCCGCAACGCTACCTGGACATAGTCTGGGACGGTGAAATTCCAAGTTTTAATAAATATTAAAAACCAATTGATATCAGTAAAAACGGAGAACAAAACAATGTTATCAGAAAGTCGTTTTGATGAAGTAATCAAGAACTGTCAGGCCCTGATCCGTGAGAAAAGCTATTCCGGTCAGGAAGGCGACGTGGTTAAAGCTATCGAAAAGATAATGAAAAGCTACCAGTTTGACGATATCCACGTAGATAAATACGGCAATATTATCGGTGGAATCATCGGCAATAAACCCGGAAAAACCTTAGTCCTTGATGGCCACATTGATACCGTTCCGGTGAACGAAGAGAAGTGGAGCCGTAATCCGTACGGCGGTGATATCGAAGGCGATAAAATGTATGGTCGTGGCACTACCGATATGAAGGGTGCCGTTGCTGCAATGATCTCTGCCGTTGGTTTTTATGGCCAAGACCACCAGCGTAACTTTGCCGGTAAAATCTATGTTGCCTGTATCGTTCACGAAGAGTGCTTTGAAGGAATTGCCGCCCGTTTAGTGAGTGAGCGCTATAAGCCTGACTACGTGATCATCGGTGAAGCCTCTGAGCTTAACCTGAAAATTGGCCAGCGTGGCCGGGCAGAGATCGTGGTTGAGACCTACGGCAAGCCGGCTCACTCGGCGAACCCACAGGCCGGTATCAACTCAGTGTACAAAATGGCTCAACTGATTGAAAAAATCCGCACCGTTACACCACCGACACATCCGGTATTAGGTTTAGGGATTCTTGAGCTGACTGATATTAAATCTTCGCCGTATCCGGGTGCTTCCGTTGTGCCTGATTACTGCCGAGCTACCTATGACCGCCGTCTGTTGGTGGGTGAAACCAAAGAGAGCGTACTGGCTCCGTTGGAAAAAGCGCTGGCAGAAGTTGCTGCTCAAGACCCTGAATTTAAGGGCAAGGTATCTTACGCCTTTGGCCAAGAGTCCTGCTATACCGGTTCAACCATTGAAGGTGAGCGTTTCTTCCCTGGTTGGGTATTAGATGAGTCTGATGAATTCGTTCAGGCCGTACTGAGCGGCGTACGTCAGGCCGGTATCGAACCGACTATCACTCAGTACTCTTTCTGTACTAACGGTAGCCATTATGCGGGCGAAGCGGGTATTCAAACCGTTGGTTTTGGCCCATCACGTGAAAATCTGGCCCATACCATTGATGAGTTTATCGAGCTGAAACAGCTGACCGGTTCAGCTTCCGGCTACTACGGAATTCTCCAGAGTATTTACGGTAAGTAAAAACGGTACCTGACCTTATTGGGGTTGCATCAAGGCGGTAAACCTAGCCCGCCATGGTGTAACGCCAACGGCCAGAGATACCGCAAGACCATCTGAACGTAGAACATCGATAATAATATGAGAATGATGCCTCTGCTGCCCTACACAGTCAGACATCATTCCGGAGAGTAAATAATGAAAACGATATTCAAAAACGGAAAGATCATAGACGGAACGGGTAATGACGGATTTATCGCTGATGTAGTGGTTAATGAAGGGCATATTGTTGCTATCGGTCACGCAGAGATCGGCGTTAACGATCAGGTGATTGATGCCACCGGTAAAGTCATTTGCCCCGGTTTTATTGATACCCATACCCACTCAGACCTATCCGCCATCATCAATCCGGCACTGTCAGCCAAAATTCGCCAAGGCATAACCACTGAATTATTAGGTCAGGATGGCGTAGCCTTAGCCCCGCTGCCGGAACAGTATATTGCCGCATGGCGTAAAAATATTGCAGGTCTGGACGGCGATACCGACAAGATCGACTGGAAATTCAAAAATACCGAAGGCTACTTAAACCTGCTGGAAGAACACAAGCCGGCTACCAACCTCGCCTATTTAGTTCCACACGGAAACGTACGTATGGAAGCAATGGGTCTGGAAGGTAAACCTTCGACCCGCGAAGACGTGGCTAAGATGTGTGAAATTCTGGAGCGTGAGCTGAAAGCCGGGGCTTTCGGTCTGTCTACCGGTCTGATCTACATGCCTTGTGCCTTTGGCGATACCGCTGAAATGATTGAGTTATGCAAAGTTACCGCCAAGTACGACGGTCTGTTTGTCGTCCACCAGCGCAGCGAAGCCGACGATATTCTGACGTCAACCCAAGAGCTCATTGACATCGCTAAAGCCTCCGGCGTATGGCTGCATATTTCCCATATGAAAGTATGCGGTAAAAAGAACTGGGGCCTGATAGATCAAATGCTGGGCATGTTAGAACAGGCTCAGAAAGAAGGTATTCGTATCTCCTATGACCAATATCCTTATGTTGCCGGCAGCACTATGTTGGGCGTTATTCTGCCACCGTGGGTTCACTCAGGCGGAACAGACAAACTGTTAGAGCGCCTGGAGTCTCCGGAACTACGGGAAAAAATGATTGCCGATATCAAACAGGGCATTCCGGGCTGGGACAACTTTATTGACTTCGCCGGACTGGACCAGATCTTTGTAACCAGCGCCAAAACCGCAAAAAACCAAGATACCGTCGGCCTCAACCTTATCCAGTTGGGCGAACTGCGCGGTAAAGATCCATATAACGCCACCTTTGATCTGCTGTACGAAGAGGACAACGCGGTCGGCATGGTGGATTTTTACGGTACCGAAGAACACGTTATCAAGTTCCTGTGTCGCCCGGAGCAAAACGTCTGCACCGACGGTCTGATGGGTGCTGGTAAGCCTCACCCTCGGGTGTTCGGTGCATTCCCTCGCGTACTGGGCAAATACGTTCGTGAAGAAAATTGCCTGAGCTGGGAAGCCGCAATTCGCAAAATGACAGGCAAACCTGCAGAAGTGATGGGCCTGAAAGATCGCGGACTAATTAAGGTCGGCTATGCCGCCGATATCGTGATGTTCAACCCCGAAACAATTATGGATAAAGGAACCTTTATTGAACCAAACCAATATCCGGAAGGCATTGATATTGTGATGGTTAATGGACGACTTGCGTTAATTAACGGCATCGAAAGTTACGCATGCAGCGGTAGTGTAATTAGAAAAACATATTAATAAATAATTATAACAATAAGGCTATCCCTCGCAGATATCGATTATCTGCGAAGGGTGCCCCTACCCAAGGATATCAACATGAACATTAAATCTGATTTATCGGATCTTCCTAAAGCCGGTCAGGCAAAGACCTGGAAGGCCCGATATACCATCCTTTCACTTATCTGGTTAGCCTGGTTACTCTCATTCCTTGACCGTATGGTCATGAGCGTTTCTCTACCGTTTATTGGTCGTGACTTAAATTTGGATACCACAGAGCAGGGCCTTATTATCAGTGCATTCTTCGTTGGCTATGCGGCATTCCAAATACCCGGCGGCTTTTTAGCGGATAAATTTGGTGCGCGCAAAATAATGGCTATCGGTATTGCCTGGTGGTCAATCTTTACCAGCTTAACCGGCATGGTTTTCACCCTACCGTTATTATTAGCCGTGCGTTTTCTGTTCGGTATTGGCGAGGGTTGCTTCCCGTCTGCGTCATGGAAAATGATCTCAACTTACTTCCCGTCCAAAGAACGTGGTCGGGCAACGGCAATTCAGTCAACGGTTAACACACTCGGCCCGGCACTGGCCGTGATTGTAGCGGCCAGCATTATCGGTGCATTTGGCTGGCATATGGTATTTATTGTTCTGGGTATTCCGGGACTGTTAATCGCTGCCGCTATCTACTTTTTTACCCGAGATAATCCCAAAGATCACCCGAGCATCACTAAGGCCGATCTGGATGAGTTAGCCGCAGATGGTTCAGATGTTGCCTCTCAGGGCGAACCGGTGCCATTTAGAGAGATCGCTAAAATGCCGGTATTGTGGCAAATGGCAGCAATCTGGTTCCTGTTTGATATTACATTCTGGGGCTTTTCAACCTGGTTACCGAGTTACCTGATCACCGTTCGTGAATTCTCTTTAGCGAAAACCGGCGTCATGGCGGCGATTCCATTCCTGTTCGGCGCTTGCGGTACTTTATTAGGCGGCTACTTCTCCGATAAATTTAAGCCACAGCGTAAGCTTCTGTATGTTTCAACCTCCGTGGTTGCAGCAGCCTTCCTGTATATGACTTTCACCGTCGTTAGCGCTGATATGGCCGTGGTCTATCAGTGTATCTCTGCCTTATTTATGTTCTTCGCGATGGCGATGTTCTGGGGCATTTTGATGGACACCATTCCGAGCAAAATCATGGGGCGGGCATCAGGTATTGTTAACTTCGGCGGACAAATGGCCGGCGTAGTTTCAGCGCCAATTATGGGCTTCCTGATTAAGTCGAGCGGAGGCAGCTATAACAGTGCCTTTATCTTTATGATTATCGCTCTGTTAGCCTCTGCAGTAGTGACCCTGACGGTTAATAACGCGCATTCGAATAAGGCGGCGGTAAAGCCTGCGTAAACACTCCCCCGGTTGTCATTAAGTGACAGCTCAAGCGTTTGGTCAAAAAGTGACTTCAGCCCGTAAGCTGAAGTCACTTTTTTTATGCCATCAGGTTTCTCGGCGGAGAAAAGGGATAGTTTAATTGCGGGCCATAGTAGCCACCTGATGACTGATGATGGCACTACCCTTGAAATTTATCGGTATACCTTATGGCCGGACTCAGCACCTTCTCACACTCAAATTGTCGTATTTTTGTCTACTGAAGTAGATGCGGGCTATGGAAAGAGCGACTCTAATATTAAAAATAAAAACATGGCGAATTGTTCAAACTAATTCAACAGATATCAAAAATGTTTAAATAGCTCATTTATCAAAATTTGATTTAAGTACGAATTATTTCACTTTCGCAATGACACATTCAAATCAAAATTGTGACACACATCAAATTTAATAAAAAATTCCTTTTTAATCATAAAGATAAAAAATAAATTCAATTATTTAATTGAATAAACTTTAAATCATAATATTTAAATAAAAATAAAAACCAATTTAAATAAAATTAATTTATAAAATAACCAATGACAACAAAATAAATAACCAACTCTTATAATTCACGATATAAAAATAATTAAAAATCATAATAACATTTAAATTATTTTCATTAAACAATTAAAAAATTACTTTCACAAAAAATAGCAACCATAGTTACAAAAAATTAAATGTCATTGATTTAATTGAATAAATTTAAAAATAAAACGATATTAAAAGATAGATAAAGACCTCCCGCAACCATAATACCCAAACAACATCACAACGCATTGATGAGCAAGAAAATAATTCAAAACACAATAACAAAAGATTAAAAAAACACCAAAAAGAAACCCTTTAGAACGATCAATAGGTGGATCTTTAATTCATTATGGCTTATATTTTAGCCCAATGAACGACCCGTGGACGTTGTATTACAGGATGTATTCTAATGAAAACAAAATTATCTTTTGTTGCTCTATCTATTTTCTCTGCTCTGACGTTTAGCCAAACGGCTGCGGCTGATACCTTCTGTCGCGCTGACCAAAGTGCTACTTGGGGTGGTGGCTCAACGTTTGAAGGTGAACTGACAGGCCAGGAGTGCATTGAAATCGGTGCAGGCCCTTCTGATGGCAACGGTATCGACTATGCCGGTACCGGAATTAACATGGAGCTGCAAGACGGCAGCATTGTCAGCGTTCTTGGCTACTTAAAAGATTCTAACGTCAACAGCGGCGCAACGGTATTCGTCGGTAAAGTCGCTAACATCGCCTGGGATGGCTACGTATTTAATGCGCCGGCTCTTGCCACCAACATTAATATCAATACCGGTGGATTAGTCCGAGTTCAGGACGGCGGAACGCTTAAAGATTCTACGGTAAATGGCGGCAAGGCTTACATCTCGAACTCTGGCACCACTGATTACGCAGGACTTGCGGTTAATAACACCGTTAGCAATGGCGGTAATCTGTATGCCTACCTTGGTGGTATATCCGAAGGTACGCAGGTTAATAGTCAAGGCTTTGAATATGTACAGCAAACCGGTCAGTCTACAGGTACCGTTGTTAATAGTGGCGGCGTTCAAATGCTGACCTCCGCGGGTACTGCGATCAACACGACGGTCAATGCCGGTGGCAAACAACAAATTAGCAGCAACTCTATCGCCGAAGGCTCTGTGATCAATAAAGATGGCCTGCAGTACGTGATCAATACCGGTACGGCCAATAACACTATCGTTCGCGGCACTCAGTTTATATTTATGAATAACTCAGTTGCGGGTACAGCGACTAATACCAAGCTGTACGATGGCGGAGTTCAAAATGTTCAACAGGGTGGCAAGGCGATTGGCGTAGAGCTGTTTGATAACTCTATCCAGAAAGTCCTTGCAGACTCTTTTGCTGAAAATGTTGTTATCAATAACAATGCCAAATCATGGGTCACCGCTAACGGTAAAATCTTCAATACCACGGTGAATGACCAAGGCCAGCTACAGCTAGTTGCCGGCGAAGGAGCCAGCGGTGCCTATGCAGATTCAGTTAAGCTAAATGGCACAGATACCGCGCTGTTTGTTATTGCCGCCGCCAACGATACTGATAGCGTCCAGATAGACCGCCTTGAAGGCAACGGGAAAGTACAGTTTAAAACTACCGCTGCAAGTGACGATACCCTGACCTACTCTCAGCTCAACGTTGATAATTTGTCGGGTAATATGCACTTCTTTTTCAATACGTCGATTGAAAATGGCCGCGGAGATTACTTAACCATTAAGCAAAGCAGCGGTCAGCATTTAGTCACCGTCGCAGATTCAGGCGTTGAAATTACCGACCCGATGCAGCGCTCTTTAGACCTGATTACTGACACAAATGGCGGTTCGAGCTTCAGTCTGGCAAGTTTAGGCGGTACCCAAATCAACGCCGTTGATGGCGGCACCTATATGTACTATCTGAATAACCGCACCGAATCAGGAAAAGGTGAAATTTGGTATCTGAGCGCAAAAGAGGGTGAAGCTGTGACTCCTGAGCCTGAACCACAGCCAGAACCAGAGCCGGGTGGTGAAATTCCCGGAGGAATTATTCCGTTACCTGAAGTTGAAATTCCGGGTGAAATTCCGGGCACCGGCGGAATTACAACGCCGGGTACTGATGCGATTTTATCAATGGCCAGCGCTCCTCAGCTGATTTTCAACAATGAGCTGAACAACCTGCGCTTCAGAAAAGGCGCGTTACAGCAAAATGATGGCGCCGCCGGCGCATGGGTACGGACCATTGGCAATAAAACCAACGTAAGCTCCGACCATACTCACTTCAAGATGGAACAATCCGGCCTTGAGATCGGTGCTGACAAAGTGGTTAGCTATGACAGTGGTAAAGCCTTCTTCGGTGGTTTTACCAGCTATGGCAACGTTGATGTCAAACATCAGCGCGGCGGCACCAGTAAAGTAGACAGCTATAGCGTAGGCGTTTATGCAACCTACTTTGATCGGTCAGGTGTTTATATCGATAGCGTTTTGAAATATAACCACTTCAAAAATGACCTACAGGCCCAATCGACTAACGGTTCTGCCATCAACGGCAGCTATAACCAGAATGCACTGGGTGGCTCGGTTGAAGTGGGCTATAACACCATGGTGGCCGATAGCTTCTGGATCGAACCTTATAGCAAACTGTCTTACGTTCAGGTTCAGGGTAAAGATGTTGCGCTAAATAACGGTATGAAGGCCAATATCAATAATCAGGATTCATTGAATACTGAATTGGGTATTAACGTAGGCAAAGACTTCACGGTTGGCGCATCCAGCGTGGTGACACCTTATGCTAAAATGGCATGGAATCATGAATATATTGATAACAATACCACCGTGATCAACCACCGTAATTCTTTCAACACCAACCTGTCTGGTGATGTGGCTAAAGTCGGGCTGGGTGTTAATGCCAGCCTGTCTAAGCAAGTCAGCCTATTTGCTGAAATGGATTACAGCAAAGGCAATAAAATTGAAAACCCAATCGCGGCTAATCTAGGCCTGCGCTATAACTTCTAATTGCCCAGCTTGATTAAACGCCGCTATGTAGTTACTGATGACAGAGCGGCATTTTTATATCTATATGATTATTATAATTTATATCAGATTTTACCACTAAACTTATCGTCATACCGGTACCCCTTCATATATGATTCAGCTTATATAACATGATAAGGAGATAACAATGTACCTGACGACAACCCCTTCATTTGATGGCTTTACCATTACTGATTATCACGGCATTGTGACCGGTGAAGCTATTCTAGGTGCAAACATTTTTAAGGACATTTTTGCCAGCATCCGGGATATCGTCGGCGGACGCTCAGGGGCCTATGAAAAAGAGCTACGTAAAGCGAGGGAAATCGCTTTTGCTGAACTGGAACAAGAAGCAAAAAAGTTAGGTGCAAACGCCATCGTCGGTATTGATATTGACTATGAAACCGTTGGCTCGAATGGCAGCATGTTAATGGTTACCGTAACCGGAACCGCGGTATGGGTTCAAGTATAGGCTGAGCCCGATTTGAGACTACTAACAAAGAGATTTAACCACATTTCAACTTACGCTTCATCCGCGAAAAGAGCCCCTATATACGCTCCTTTTAAGGACTGGCTGCAATAAAAAATCAGCAGTTTAAGTGGCTTTATCCTAATAGGCTAAAGTCACTTTTTTATGTCACTTCATGCCATTAAGAAGACGTTCAGTCGAGGACAACAAAAGTTTTCAATGGCTGGCAATCAGATTACCTACATATCCTTAGGGGCACTTAATCCGGCATGCTATCAAGAAGCCCGAGGTATTTCCGACGACCCAATAGTAAGAAAAGTGATTTATATCGCTATTCAGGAAGCATCGAAAAGTGGGGTATATCGATAACAAAATAGCTTTAGCCGATAAACCGTTTTATTATCGAATTCGAAGATCGACTAATTGGCCATATTTGATGAAATGGTAGTTACACAGAACTATGGACAGGGTCAAGAGTGCCCATTATTTAAAGGCGCTGTGCTGCTAAACGCATTTGCATCATCAGCTTATAGGAACATCAGTTAAGGAAAACCATGAATATTATTGTTAAATCAATACTATTGAGCATACTTTGTATAGGCGTTTCACAAGCTAAAGTTATCTGGCCTGCGGCAACGGATGTGGAGATGACAAATAAAACGGGGACATTAACAGAAGGTCACGCTAAAAATGCCCTTCAAATCCTTGAAAAGATGCCTTGGATTGAAGAGGGAGCTCAAAAAGGGCAAGGTAAATACCTATATGTATTTTTTAATCCCGCCTCTTCTACCAGCAAAGACCTCTATACCAAAACACGCCCTTATCTTAACTACGTCAATATCCGCTGGATCCCAATAAGAACAGATGAGACAAATGTTAATGGCCTTTATGAGACCCGCACGCCACAAGCATTGGCAGATGCCTTTAATAAAGGCGTGATGCCCAAAATACGCAATCAAAAACAGATGAATGCTGTCGAAAATATGACGTTTACAGGCTTTATAATGATGCGTGGCGGAAGGATGCTTTCTCCAGAGGGTGAATCTTATTTCCCGACGATGATTTATGGCGATAGCGATAAACTCTCTGTTGTTAGCGCCCCGGGCTATATTGAAGGGATGATGAATAATATTCCACTCACGCTGCCCAATATCACCCAGCCCACGATTGTTGAATTAGCCGAACGCCAACCAGTGACTTTACATCGTTTTAAAGAAGATACACGTTATCAGACCCAAGAAGGTGAGCGTGCACCAATGTTACTGTACCCTAGTGATGATGCAGTAAGAACCGGGTCTTTAGGATCAGACAATCCACCGGTTATTATTGATGGCATGACCGATAACGGTTATCTTGCGATTGATTTTAATGGTATGGGTAATTTTATATATATTAAAGATGATCCAAGCATCATACGCCTCAGTAAATAACTTCGATTAGATAACACCCGGTATCACCAATCGATATGGGTGTTATCTAATTATGCCAGCGATCGTTAAAAACTTAGTGAACCATGAATATATTGATAACAATACCACCGTTATCAACCACCGTAATACCTTCAATACTAACCTGTCTGGTGATATGGCTAGAGCCGGGCCGGGTGTCAGTGCGAGTCTATCTAAGCAAGTCAGCCTATGTGCCCAAATGGATTACAGCAAAGGCAACAAAATTGAAAAATCAATCGCGGCTAATCTGAACCTGCGCTATAACGTCTAATCATCGGACCTGATTAAACGCCGCTATGCAGTCACTGATGACATAGCGGCGTTTTTGTATATATAGCTGATTATATTAAACTTTATTTATAATTACCCCTATACAGTATTTTCCAGTTCACTCTCTTTGCTATTATCTTTTTTATCTCACGGGTTTTTATCTATAAATTAATTAAGTGTATTTCTCAGGCTAATAACTGTATAAATACTCAGTTATTTTATGATGTAGGCTGACTACGCTAGCTGTCTGTGTGACAATAGACCCCAGATATATTCCTATAACCCCAATCCAATAAGAGATTAATGGCCCTTTCCTCCGCAGTTAAAGAGCAGATAAGTCAGTGGTACAAAGCCCTGCAACAGCAGATCCCGGATTTTATTCCTCGCGCCCCCCAACGCCAAATGATCGCTGAGGTTGCTAAAGCATTTTCCGGTGATTCCGGCCGCCATCTGGCTATTGAGGCGCCAACCGGCGTGGGTAAAACCTTGTCTTACCTAATCCCGGGCATTGCCGTCAGCCGTGAAGAAGAAAAGCCCCTGATAGTCAGCACTGCTAACGTGGCACTACAGGATCAAATCTACAGTAAAGACCTCCCTCTGCTGAAAAAAATCATTCCAGACCTTAAATTCGCAGCGGCCTTTGGCCGTGGCCGCTACGTTTGCCCGCGCAATCTGGCAGCAATCAGCGACGAAAGTCCGCAGGGCGATCTGGGCCTGATGCTTGATGACGAGCCGATTACCTCCAGCGGCGAAGAGATGAAAATGGCTAAAAAGCTGGAGACGGCACTTTCGCGCTACGAGTGGGATGGCCTGCGTGACCATTACAAGCTGACCATTCAGGATCCGCTGTGGATTAAAATTAGTACCGATAAAGCCAATTGCCTCGGGCGCAACTGCTACTACTTCAAAGAATGTCCGTACTTTGTGGCGCGCCGAGAAATTGAAAGTGCCGACGTGGTAGTAACCAATCATGCGCTGGTCATGGCGGCACTGGAGTCTGAGTCGGTGCTGCCACCGGCCAAAGATCTGCTGTTAGTTCTGGATGAAGGCCACCATTTACCCGATGTCGCCCGTGATGCGCTAGAAGTCGAAGCAGAGATCACCGCCGTCTGGAACAATTTGCAGCTCGAAGGATTCGTACGTCAAATTGAACAATGTCTGGCATTCTTTACCCCCAAAAATCCACCGCCGTTAACCAATGCCGAGCGGCTGAGCAACCACTGTGGTGAAATGCGCGAGCTGCTGTTATTGATTGAACAGCAGGTTAGTCAGTACTTACCGCCGGACCTGTCCGACGCTGAGTATCGTTTTGAGATGGGAGCGCTGCCCGCAGATCTGACTGACCTGTGCGCCAGATTATTCAAACTGACCGATGCATTAACCGGCCTGGCGGAATATATGGTCAATGACCTGAGTGAAAAAACCGGCAAACACGATATCGTGCGTCTCCACAGAGCTATTTTGCATATGAGCCGTATGCAGGGCTATTTTGAAACCATGAGCAAACTATGGCGTCTGGCCGCCATGGAACAGGCATCTAATGCACCTATCGGTAAGTGGATAACCCGGAAATATATCGACAACCAAACTCATTTGACGTTCCATGGCGTGGGTATCCGGGTCAGCGATCAGCTAGAACGGCTGCTATGGCGTAAAGTTCCTCATGTCGTAATAACCTCTGCCACGCTGCGCTCATTGAACAGTTTTTCACGTTTACAGGAAATGAGCGGGTTGAGTGAAAAATCCGGCGATCGTTTTGTCAGCCTGAACTCTCCTTTTAATCACTGGGAACAGGGCAAGCTGGTCATGCCGCTGATGAAGAATGAACCCATGATGGCCAATGAAGCAGCCCATCTGCAAGAAATGGCTGATTTCTTTCGCAGCGAACTCGCCAAAGATCTGCACAAAGGTCAGTTGGTATTATTTGCCAGTAATCGGGCGCTGCAACAGTTTGTCGCCCTGCTGCCGGATTTGCGCCTGACGCTGCTAGTACAGGGTGACCAACCTCGTTACCGGCTGGTAGAAGAGCACCGCAAACGGGTTGAGGCCGGAACCACCAGCGTGCTGGTCGGGTTACAGTCTTTTGCCGAAGGCCTTGACCTGAAAGGAGACTTGCTGACTCAGGTGCATATCCACAAAATTGCCTTCCCGCCTATTGATAGTCCGGTGATTGTCACCGAGGGTGAGTGGCTAAAAACCCTAAAGCGTTATCCGTTTGAAGTACAGAGCTTACCCAGCGCCTCATTCAACCTGATTCAGCAGGTTGGAAGATTGATCCGCAGCCATGAATGCCGGGGTGAAATCGTGATTTATGACAACCGATTGGTTACTAAAAACTACGGTTCTCGTTTATTAAGCGCCCTGCCCGCTTTCCCCATTGAATATCGTGAGATGCCTGAACCGGGTTCAGTAAAACGACCCGGTCTGCTAAAAACAGCGGCAAAAACCGTTAAGCGCCGTGGTAAATCTACATAGTCATTTCGCTGAGCGGATACCGATAAATTAAAATCTATTCACTCCTTTACTGCTCACGTAAATGCCGCTATCAATAAACACTAACTTATTCTTATCGTAACAATTAAAAAAAGCCGGACCTATTTTCATAGGTCCGAGGCGTAGAGTAAAACAGGAGCTTAATTCCTAACGTTGCCTGAATATCATCGTCAGAATCGCCGTTCGATGCTCAATATAAGTAGAGTTAAAAGTACGTATCCATTTGTTCTAAAATGGTATATTCCTCATCGACTAAAAATAACGTTTTCCATTTATCAAACGTTAGACAAGGGTGAGAGGTAGAGAAAACGAGAATATCGCCAACCTGTAATTGCACACTTTCAGGGTAATGAACCATAGCATGCTGATCCATGATATCTACTGTAACCATAGCGTTGTTAATAAAAGGCTGCTTTTCACCCTGACGATAATGCGCCGTAGGCTGTGGTAAACCTGCATCAAATGCGGCATCACGCTTACCAAAACCAATAATCGCCAGGCCTTTTTCAGGTAATGACTGAACATAAGCACACAGCTCTAAAGCCGAGACCAATCCCCCGTCAAGACTACAGGCAAGGCTGTCACGTGCAGTTAATGCATTTTGTGACTGCTCATATACGCCTTTATCATGAGTAATATAACAACCCGGGCGGATAACATAGCGCAAGTTATCCGGTAAGTTCGCCTCTATCAGCTGATGACAAACAATGTCGTACCACACAGATCCAGCACCGGTTAACAAAACTTCATTGCAATGGGCAAAGAGGCCTTTCTTAGTTAACCGATGAGTCAGTTCAATTACTTCATTAAGAAACGCATGAATTATTGCCAAATCGGCCTGTTCATCATGACTATGAATAATACCCTCATAAAATTCAACGCCTGCCAGCCTTAAGCCCGGTAAAGTCGCAATATAATCAGCCAGATTTTCGGCTTCGTCAGCCGAACGACAACCACAGCGACCGCCCGGCAGTCCCAGCTCAACCAACACATTCATTGTCTGGTTATTTGCTGAAAAGAATTCAGACAATTGCAATGCATTCGATTTGCTATCAACACAGCAAAATAACGAGGCCGAGGATTGCTGTTTTAATTGCGAGACCAGTGCCATATTGGCTCGTCCGATCAGTTGGTTTGCCATAATGACATTAGGAACGCCGGCCGCGATTGCCACCTTGGCCTGATATGCAGTTCCGACACCAATCCCCCAAGCTCCGTTAGCTATTTGCAGTTTAAAAATAGCCGGCGTCATAGTTGTTTTACCGTGCGGAGCTAAAGAAATACCACAGCGTTCGGCATAAGCTTGCATCCACTGAATATTATTCTCTAATGCACTCTTTCTAATGGTTACAGCCGGCAAACACACATCTTCGTTCATAATATGAACATTTCCGACATCGTCAGCAAACATGATAGTGGCTTTATTCTGCAGGTTTTGTAGGCCGTCAAATTTATTGTTCATTGATTTCATAATGTCTCTCTTAGATCGGAATATATAAAGAACACACCGCTGGTGTATTCTTTATATTTCGTGCCAGTATCAATAGGTCATACAATGACTAAGCGTTATTTTCCCGCTCGTCGGTAATCAGTTTTAATACTTCTTCCCGGCTCAGTTTATTCTTCGGAGTCACTAAGGTAACAACCACAGAAACAACCAAGCTCACCGTCAATGCTGGAATACTTGGATTACCCCAGAATTTAGACCATTCAGGGGTCAGGATGATAGCTAACGAAGTTAAACTTCCGCCTAACAGCGCGGCAACACAGCCTTGCCAGTTAAAACGATGCCAGAACCTGCCGAACAGTACTGAAATACACATACCGGACATAATCATCGAGATCATTTTTGTGATATAGCCGATAATATCATTGGATGTCAGAGCAAATAGTAGTGCCAGAGCAATAACCACTAATAAGAACATTCTAGATAGGTTAATGGCTTTTTCCGGTGGCGGCATTTTTCCGGTAATCAGGGTATATATATCACGTAAAATAATAGAAACGCCGGCAATCGCATCGGAACTACCTGAGGACATATTGGCAGACATACCGGCAATCAGAACCACCATTGCTAATACGTGAGGTAACGCATTTGTAGCATACAAAAAGGCAAAGCTGCTATTTTCTAAGCTAGGATCCATAGCATGGGTTGCCATGCCTATAATTGCAGGTAAGAATGAGAACCCCATATATAGCAAGCCCGTAATCACGAATGATTGTCTGATTGCTTTTGTTGAATTAGCAGAATAAATACGTTGACGATAAGACGGCGTCGCTAGAACACCTATACAGATAACAACTGCGAGCGACATTGCCGGATAGATACCTAACTTACCAATACCAAACAGCGTATATGCTTTAGGGTCCGTACTCGCCACCACCACATCCCATCCACCGACATAGCTTACAGATAGTACTGCTAATAAAATAAAGCCGGCAAACAGAACTATCGATTGCAGCGTATCAATCCAAGATACTGCTTTATATCCACCGATACCGACATAGAATATAAATCCAACGGCAACGATAATTTTAGCAGTATTAATATCAATACCTGAAGCCCAAGCTAAATATAATCCACCGCCTAAAATATGAGCACCTAGCCAGCCAATTGAGGCTAAGAATATAATAATAGCCACCATATTTTTAACGATTTTACTACCGCCGGTATAATAACAAAGCTCTTCACTCATGGTCATAAAGCGCAGTTTTCTGACCGGAGCAAATAACCAGGCCGTCAACAAAATACCGGTGGCACCACCAATACCATATAACATTCCAGCCCAGCCGTTAGCATAGCCAAAGCTTACTGCACCAATACTTGAACCTGTACCAACCATGGTGCCAACCGTTGAACCAAGCGTAAGTAACATCGGTAATTTACGCCCGCCGAGAATAAAGTCTTCTCCGGTCTTCTGATGTCGGGTTACATACCAACCGACAAACATCATGCATGCAGCATAGATCAGAAACCACATTAAAAAATTATTATCATTCATAAATGATATCCTTATATATAACTGTAATAAGATTCAAATAAGTGGTTTCTTATTTAAATTTTTGATTAAAGCAGGTGATATCAACTTCCACCATGCAATCAACAACTAAATCAGCAACGCAGCACACCCTTGCCGGTGGATGTTCATGAAAAAATTCTTTAAAGACTTTATTGAAAGATTGAAAATAGCGAGCATCAGTTAAAAAAACCTTCATATGAACGATGTCTTCTTTGCCGTATCCGGCCTCAGCCATAATGTCTAAACAGTTTTGGATAGCCAATTTAGACTGAGCAATAATGCCGCCATCAATAATCTCGCCATCGATCATCGGTGTCTGACCGGAAACGTATAGCCAACCATCTGCAGCAACTGCCTTGGAAAAAGGTAATGCCTGCTCGCCGGTTCCTTTACTGCCACCCACTCCATATCTTTTAATCATGTTCTTCACCTGTTCCATTACGTTTTGTTTTATAAAAACATTTATAAATTAATATGTTCTGATAGTTATTTATTATTGGTTCTTTTCTCTTTCCATAAATCTACCTGCCCTATTGCCAGTCATTTGCTTATCGGTGTAAGCCACTACACCGTTGACAAAAACATATTCAATTCCATCGGCTCGTTGTTTTGGTTTTTCAAACGTCGCAGTGGCATTAATTTTATTTGCATCGAATAACACAATATCGGCGAAATAATTTTCTTTAATAAAACCCCGGTCGGAGAGAGAGAATCGTTGTGCAGATAAACCGGTCATTTTGTGAATGGCCGTAGCCAGAGAAAATAATTGTTCATCACGACTATAGTGTCCTAACACCCGTGGAAAAGTTCCCCATAGGCGTGGGTGCGGATTAGGATCGCGAGGTAAGCCATCAGAACCAACCATTGAACTAGCGTGTTGTAATACTCTTCTGACATCATCTTCGTGCATTTGGAAATAAATCGCGCCAGCAGGCTGTAAGCGCGCCGCCGCTTGATGTATATCCGTTGACCAAGCGGCAGCAATTTCTTCTAATGTCTTACCCGACATTTCAGGATGGGGCGTTGACCAGGTAATCAAAATATCGTAATCCGCCGTAACCTGAGACAGGTCTAGGTTTGACGAGCCAGCGCGGTAAGGGTAGCAGTCGCAGCTGATATCTTGTTCCAGACGGCACTTATCAATCAGGCCTAGCGTCTCTACCGTTCTGCCCCAGTTTTTAGCTCCGGCACATTTATGGTGTGATATTTGAACCGGTACCTTGGCATGTCTGCCAACCAAAAATGCCTCTTCCATTGCACCGATAATGCCATCATATTCGGTACGCATATGGGTGGCATATAAGCCACGATAAGCGGTTAAAACCTCAGAAAGCGCACAGATTTCTTCCGTTGAAGAGTTAATCGCATTTCCATAGGACAATCCGGTACTTAAGCCTAATGCCCCTTGCTCTAACGCCTCAGTCAGCTTAGTTTTCATCACTTCAATATTGTCTTGGGTGGCCGGTTTTAGCAGGCTTTCAACGCAGTTATTTCGTAATGTGGTATGGCCGACTAAAGTGCCGACATTCACCGATGGTGAAATCTGATTAATTCTTTCTTTATAAGAAGTGAGATCGGGGAACGTAAATTCATCCAAGCTCCCTAATAGATCGATTGGATCGGGAACAACGCCGTGTAAAGTGGCACATACCGCGCTGATACCACAGTTACCAACAATAATACTGGTCACACCTTGAGAGGTTTTTTCAATATAATCCGGTTTCTGAATGACAATTAAATCGTCATGGGTATGAACATCAATAAATCCAGGAGATAAAACTAAGCCAGTACAATCAATGGTGATATCAGCATCATCGGTAATCTGCGGGCTGATTTTAGCAATACGATCGTTGTTAATGGCAACATCAGAGCTGAAGCTATCATTTCCAGTACCATCAAAAACCGTTGCATTCTTTAATAGATAATCATATTTCATGTTAAATATCCTTGAATAAATTTCGCTTTAATACGGATGCATGGCCTGTATTACGCTTGCTGTTGCCATTGTTTGTAAGCGTGAATAAAGGCTTCTGCCTGCCGTTTAGTTCTTTCAGGCGATTGCCCTGCTTTATATAAGTCACCACCTAAGCCGGCACCAACACACCCGGCATCGAGATATAAGTGCAGGTTGTCAGGTGTCACGCCACCTACCGCAAAAACTGAAATATCGTCAGGCAGAACCGCTTTTAGTGCTTTAACATAGTCAGGGCCCAGCGTCGAAGATGGGAAAATCTTCAAATTAGGTGAACCGGCCTCTAGTGCAATAAATGCCTCAGTGGCAGTCACGCAGCCGGGGCAAACGGTCATGCCATATTCAATGGCCTTACGGATAACCCCGGGATGAATATTGGGAGTTACAATTAACCGGCAACCCAATTTTGCAAGCTGATCGACATTCTCAACTCGCAACACAGTACCGGCACCGATTAATGCCTGATGGCCGTAATGCTGAACTGCCTGCTTTATACTGTTCTGCCAATCTGGTGAATTTAGAGGGATCTCTATCGCGTCAAAACCGGCCTCAATTAATAACGGGATATGCGTATGGATCTCATCGGGTGTTATGCCCCGCAAAATTGCAATCAAGGGCATTTTGGTATTCCACGCCATATTATTCTCCGGCTAACCGCTGTATGGGTTGGTGATTAAATTCATTTATCCGTTCGGCAATCGATATCGCGCCGATAACGGAAAGTGGCTTACTGTTATCTTCATCTACCGCAATAATCTTGCCGGTAAAAAACGCATCATTTTTAATAAGTATTTCTAACGCTTCTTTTAAAATTTTTTTTCCGCAGATAACGATGGTTGAATCCGGTTCACACGCCAATGCCTGACTATTTTTAATCGTCAAAATGTCGGAGTACAAAATAGTACCGAGTAAAAAATTAGCGCGTTGATTGAGGGTTGTTTGGCTAAAAAGATCTAGAATTCGAACAGAAAAGCAGCTGCGGGCTAATCCAACCTCTCGGCACAACTTAGCACCTTGAAGTAGATATTCTTGGTCAATAATGTTGGTGAATTGGTGATCAAGTGAATTAGCAAGAATGGTATTCTGTGTAACCACACTGAGTAACTCACCGGCAATCGTTGTGGCACTGCTGACAATATTATTATTGTTATCCAGCTTGACGAATTTAGAGTGAGAGCCCGGCAGAATAACTAGCGCGGGGCCGGTGATATCAAATAATGATATTACTCCGATAGTTTCGGTCTCTTCACCGCGCATGACATCCATCATTTCACAAGAAGCCATATCAACCGGAGAGACACTGTTTTTAACGCCCGGAATAAACCAGATCGGATGATCAATGATTTCAGGTAAGACTTTTTGTACCGCCCCGTAGGCTAAGTCATCACGATTAACGGGGGCTGAGATATGGGAAATTTCACACAACCCCATATTTGAAGTAATCATGCCGGAAGCTAAAATCTGCATCTCATCACATTCAACGTTCACATTAGCCTGACTTAACGCTTGGCACAGTACGTCTCTCACGCCTTGTACTAATACACATTGACTACCGGTAATCGCTGTATCTCTAACGCCAACGGCTCCACTCGCTTCAGCAATGACAGTGTTGCCTTTACATACCCTGACCCTAGTGTTGGTTGTCCCTGAGTCAATAGTAACAATAAACATGGTTATTCCTTAGTTGAAGAGATGCACAGCATCTATCTTTGAAATGCAATTCCATCTCAGCGCCTATTAATCAAGTAAAATGGAACGCTATTCCTTAATCATAATATTTACTCAAATAACGGAATGCAATTCCATTTTATTGGCATCGTGATAGTTATCACACAAAGAGATAAGAGAGCAGCGAAACGGCAGGTAGGGGAGAAACGGGGGAGATTCTATTCAATCTATATAAATTAAGGTTATAATGGATTATCGTTCCATAAACAGAACTCAATATTTATGTCAGATAAACTCAATTCATCAAGTATAGATAAAGTATTAACAATTCTTGAAAGTGTCAGTAAACATCCTACTGGTATCTCATTAGCTGACTTAGCTAAAAATACAAAAATTGCTAAAACAACCGTATTCAGAATTTTAGAAACGCTGAAACTTAGGGAATATGTAACATTAGATAACCTCACTGAGCGTTATATATTAGATATAAAATCACTGGAGCTCGGAATTAAGGGCCTAATGAATGTCAACTTGGTCGAAGTTGCTATTCCTTATTTAAAAAAACTTTCCAGTCTGACACAAGAAACCTGCTTTTTAGGTGTTTATAATCATGGACATGTCGTCTATCTCTATAAGAGCGAAGGCACGCTAGCTATTCAAACCAATGCACATTTAGGTAGCCGAATGCCTGCCTATTGTACTGGCATTGGTAAAGCCTTATTAGCTTATCAGCCACAGGAAGAAATTGATCTACGGCTTAAAGAGCCGTTAGTTAAATATACTGAAAATACCATTATCGACCGAGTTGGCTTATATGAAGCACTTGCAGATATACGTTTAAAAGGCTATTCATTTGATAATGAAGAAAATGAAGAAGGCCTGACCTGTGTGGCAAAACCTATTTTTAATTATACCGGTAATGTTATAGGCGCAATTAGCGTTGCAGGCCCGACGAACCGAATGAAACCTAAAATTGATCAAGTCATTAACGAGCTTAAGAATGTCTGTCAGGTCGTTTCCCGGCGCTTAGGCTACATAGAATAGAATATCATTCCATCAGGTGTGGTTATTTTTTCACCTTGCCGTTCATATCCAACTCATATGCAGGATCCCACGGATCCTGCCTCGGCTAAACGCTCAGATGTATAAAAACCGCCACTAGCACGGTATAACGCTACCTTAACGATCGCTTTTTTTCGCCTTTGACTCGCAGCGTAAATACCGCTATCAATAAATGCTGAATAACTGATTCTTAAGGAACGTCGCCATGTACTTACCTTCGGCATTTAAACAAAATGATTTAATCGCTCAGGTTGAATTGATCCGTCAATATCCGCTAGGGCTGTTGATCTCCTACAGCGCCGAAGGCATTGAAGCAAACCCCATTCCATTTTTAGCTGACGTTGATGACACCGGGCAGCTCATCCTGCGCGCTCACCTTTCACGAGCTATCGGCAATAAAATGCGAGTTGACCAATATTTTAAATAATACAAAGTACTCTTTTACAACTTAAAAGATTTTTCTATTTATCTTCGCAGTCAAAAAATTCATAAATCCTGCAATTTATCTATTTCTCATTACACATGGCCTACTGTGGTACTTTCCATCCCTCCTTTCCCGACCAAAACCGACCAATTATCCACTGCCGACACGAATGTCGACAAACACTTGCTATCGCTCAAACCATGAGCAAAAAACCCGGAGGGATAGCTATGAGCCTCTTGGTCATCACAGAACCAAAAGATTACATCGGATATGGCACCTGTAATGAAAAAAGGCCTGCAATTGATAATTGCAGGCCTTCACTTAACCGTACGACATACGTTGGCTATCAGAACTTATATTTAAACCCAAGGGTAACCGCTGTATCACTATAGCCATTATCACCCATTTGTTGGGCAACGTTAGACCACAGGTTAAGGTGCTGATTCAGTCGACCTTCAGCCCCTACTTTCAGTTCACCAACGTTAGTATTTCCTGATTGCTTGATAGACACCCCGTCCATCGTGGCTCCGGCCTGTTCGGTATTATGTAACCAGTTGACTTCGGTATAGACGGTAAACAACTTGTCGCTGCCTTTATCTATATCGTTTACGCCGTCACGGGATAACTTGACGCCTAAACGAGTCTGAACGTTATTGTTACCCTCGGACGTAACGCGTGTACCGTTAGCTTCAGTATGGTCATCTGCTTTAATGCCGTTCCAGGTAATTTGAGCCTGAGGCGTGACAAATACATTGCCGTTTTCACCCTGATAAACCGGCATACGATAGCCGCTCTCTACCGAGGCACTAAAGCCATTCATATCATAGCTTTCGCCGGATAGTCGATCGCCATCCACTTCTCCGTTCAACATACTGTACTGAACCCAGCTATCAACATACAGGCCATTCAGAGTATTAGCATCCTGATACCAAGTGGCGTAAACGCCGCCGCTGTAACCGTCAACCTTACCTTTAGAGTTATAACCGCTGTGGCTATTTCCACTCTCGCTGTCTGACTTGCCGTAGCCTAACATCAGGCCAAGACCTAAACGGTCGGTATTACTAAACTGAGTTTGCGCAACTTCACCACCACCCTGAATCACGTAAGTATTGGTAGCCGTTTTGATCTGACCGCTGGAATCTCTGAACTTGGTGCGGTTGCCTTGCTGGCGCAGCCACATGCTGGAGTTTTCTGCCCGGCCTTCACGGTCCTCTAAGCGCAGATTAAATAGCTTACTGGCTGCCGCCATATTAGCCATATAGCTACCCGCTTCTGGACGATAGACCGGTGTAATATCTTCGCCCGGAGTCGGAGGAACAACAATCGGTGGTGTAATATCAGACACTAAATACCAGTTCTTCGCATCTGCCCCGGCAATTGAAGCGCCTGAACGAACGGAGTAATCAAACGCACCGGCAACAATACGTCCGCTATTGCTAAATGTTCCTGCCGAATTACCATCAACCTGAACAATCTCAATGCCCTGAATCGTTTG
The DNA here is from genome assembly GCF_000427805.1 of Budvicia aquatica DSM 5075 = ATCC 35567. Taxonomy (GTDB): domain Bacteria; phylum Pseudomonadota; class Gammaproteobacteria; order Enterobacterales; family Enterobacteriaceae; genus Budvicia; species Budvicia aquatica. The sequence goes on from NZ_ATYS01000041.1 coordinate 26,004, forward strand.
TGCGCCTTGGCCACCAAGATTGTTAATTGCCACATTGGTATGCCCTGCGGTATCACCATTTACCACCAGCTTATCAGTTAATGAACTATCATCACCCAACACGCTGTTTAGCACCAACGTACCGTTATTACCGGTGTAATTTCCGGTCACGGTCAGCGTTTTTGGCACCATTGGTGAACCTGAAATATCGCTATATTTTAATGTCGCACCGTCTAACGTCAGATCGGTCAACGTTGAGTCACCGGTCATATTCCAAATGCTGTTAGCACCTGAGATGGTTAGATTAGTCGTGCCAGGAGTAGCACCAAATAGAGACTGACCGGTGAACGTTGAACCGTTGGTCATCGACAGATCGATAGCACCGTCTGAAGAAGATAGGATATTGCCGGTTACGGTATATTGAGCCGCATTACCGGTTAAAACGCTATTCTGGCCGCTGGCATAAAACGCTCTGGCGTCAGCAGCATTAATGGTAGCGCCGGCCAACGTTATCGATCCGCCAGAAGTAGCAACAACGGCGGAAGAATTCACGCTTCCGCCTGAGATAGTTACCGTAGTCGGCCCGGTAAAATCGATAACGCCGTTACTTGCAAACAAACCATATAACGCAGCCGTACTGTCCGTGGTGGTATTGTTGACCGTTACCTGTTTTGAAGCAGTCACAAGGCTGCCCGCTAAATGGGCCAAAATACCTGCGGTACCGGAGCCTCCATTAACCATATTGATGGTGGTCGTACCATTAAGCTCTACCACCCCACCGAGTGCTGGGTATTCAGAAAGACCCTGTGCCCGAATACCGTAAACGGTTGAGTTATTTTCGGTATTAACATTAACCAGTAAGCCATCTTTAGTCTTGATCTTAGCGCCGGAAATATAAGCGTGTAGCCCTACGGAGTAATTGCCAGCCTTATTTAACGTTACCGTGGTATTTTCATTTAAATAAGCCGTCATCTCAGGAATCAAAGGATCGCCGACGCCATTAATATGATAGCGCCCTGCCTCAATATTTACGCCAAGTAACTCAGTGTTATTATTGCCGTTAATGGTAATCGTTGAACCTGCACCAAGCTCAGCCGTTACCGTTTGAGCCAGCGTAGCCGGAAGCGAAGATGTACTACCATTTTTTAATCTAACGCCTGAGATATAGCTGGACCCCGCTATAGCATCGGTTATATTGACCTCCAGCTGGGTTTTTCCTAATTTCATAATGCTATTAAAAGCACTGATACCGGAACTATAAGCACCGGATGGGGTATTTAACGTCTGAGTTACGCTAACATCACCAGCGTAAGTAAAATTATCTTTATTAAGCGCGCCAATACCAAACTGATTAACGACGTTAACTATTCCGCCACTCGCAGCTAATTCTGTAGGATCTTCAATAGTCGAGGTTGCAGGGGCTGCACTGACGGTACCGGTCAACATAAGATATGTACTAATAGCGAGGACTTTTTTATTATCCATTTCATAACTCCCTTTTGTAAACATACCATTGTTTACTTCTAGCGTTCCATATAGCAACTTAATGAACCATGTAACAACAGCTCAATTAAACACAATTTACATTAATTAACACAAAGATCCAATGCGTTAATTAATTATTTTTAAAATAATGAATGAAAAATAAATAACAAATAAAAACAACGTAGTAATGTTATCAAACAGATCTAAATAAACCTTAATTTGTTAAAATTAACAACATTTAATTTTTATAATAAAATCAACTAAATGCAATAAAATAAGCATAATAATCAAAGCGATAATCTCGATAATCTCGATAATCTCGATAATCAAATAATAAAACAACTTTTTAATTAATTTACACATGTTTAATCAATAAAAACAAGAACCGGTATTTATGGTTAAAATCAATAGAAACGTGATTCATCTAAAAAACCAAAACAATATTTTATATTAAAGTTAATTACGATATGAATTAATATCAAAAAAACCAACATTTTCATAACCAAATAACAGCCCGCTAAGCGTTCATTATCAAAGGTAACTAGGCGACTAGTGCCGTCATATCCACCCCGACGAGTTTTCAGGTGATACCCACCATAAACGCAATATCACGACTCTGGCACAGGCTGTAGCATTTCTTATCATTCCAACCTCCGTCACTAATGTCGATAGACACTTTTCATCACCATCATCTCGTCACCAATAAAAATTTAATTCTTACATATCAATCAATTAATTAAATTAGAGATATGGCATGGAATATGCTTACAAAGAGGTAATCGTTTAGAGGTATGACACTTTTATCGTTCGGACTATGACCAGAACACCGGAGGGATGGCTATGAACCGCTTTGTCATCGCGGAGCCAAAAGATTGCATCGGATGTAACACCTGTATGGCCGCCTGTAGTGAAGTACATAAGGCAGTAGGCCTACAGTCACATCCCCGATTAACCGTGATGCGTGATGCCAGCAGTACAGTACCTATTCTGTGCCGCCATTGTGAAGACTCACCTTGTGCCAGGGTTTGCCCGGTACAGGCGATTACTCATAGTGATAACGCCATCGTGCTTAATGAAAGCCTGTGTATAGGCTGCAAACTTTGTGCTATCGCGTGCCCGTTTGGGGCAATTACTCCACACGGCAGCAAGCCGTTGGCGGCACCAACGGCCTATGAAAGATTTTCACAGGCAGATGCTCATCAGCGTGAGGCCCGTACAGCGCCTTACAATGCAGGGCTCGATGCGATGCTCGCCTGGGCTCCGGGTATGCGTAATGTGGCTGTGAAATGCGACTTATGCAGCTTCCTGCCAAATGGTCCGGAATGCGTACGCGTTTGTCCGACTAACTCACTATTTCTAGTTGATGAACATACCATTGAGCAATCAAGCGCTGCCAAGCGCCTTGAAGCCATGCAGGTATTCCATACGGATTCTGCGTTCAGTGACTTCACTACTGGTCAGAACAACGGGGAGCAGGAATGATGGGCAATCCTCTTGAATTACTTCTAATTTCCCTCGCTATCTATGTTGCCGGAGCTATCTTACCTCTGCTGTTTAGCCGTAGTGAACAACTGGTCATTAAGCTTTCGGGCATTGCCAGCATGATCGGTGGTGCATTCGGATTACTGGCCGTCATACCCGTTCTGTTAAGCGGTCAAATACTCACATTTGCCATTGCAGGTCCGTTCTCATTCGCCAACTTTGTTGTGCGCTTAGACGGACTGGCTGCCTTTATGGTCATGGTTATCTCGTTACTGGTGGTAGTGACCTCACTGTATTCGCTGTCTTATGTTCAGGAGTACATCGGCAAGGGGGCAAGATATATGGGATTCTTTATGAATCTCTTTATTGCCTCAATGGTCGCACTGGTCGTCGTCGACAACGCCTTCTACTTCCTCGTGTTCTTTGAAATGATGTCACTGGCATCCTATTTTCTGGTTATTACCGAACAGGATGAAGAAGCCGTTAACGCTGGCCTGCTGTATTTCTTAATTGCTCACGCCGGCTCTGTATTAATCATGATTGCCTTCTTTATTCTATATAAAGAGAGCGGCAGCATGGACTTCGACAGTTTCCGACAGGCAACATTGTCGACACCAACGGCGTCGGTGGTGTTCTTACTCGCCTTCTTCGGCTTCGGTGCTAAAGCAGGTATGATCCCGCTTCATGGTTGGCTGCCACGCGCACACCCGGCAGCACCGTCTCATGCATCGGCCTTGATGTCTGGGGTCATGGTTAAAATTGGTATCTTCGGCATTATCAAAGTCGGTATCGATATCCTTGGGGCCACCACCGCATGGTGGGGTTTGGTCGTTCTGGCCTTTGGTGCGGTGTCTGCGGTGCTAGGGGTACTTTACGCTCTGGCTGAGCATGATATTAAAAAGCTGCTGGCTTACCACACCGTAGAGAATATCGGCATTATTTTGATGGGCGTCGGCGTCGGCATGATTGGTATTGCCACCCAACATCCTGTATTAGCCGTTGTCGGTATATTAGGTGGCTTGTACCACCTGTTAAACCACGCGGTGTTTAAAGGATTGCTGTTCCTCGGCGCAGGATCGGTAATGTATCGGGTGCATACCAAAGACATGGAGCTAATGGGCGGTCTGGCAAAATTAATGCCTTATACCGCGATTACCTTCCTGATCGGCACCATGGCTATTTCCGCACTACCGCCTCTGAATGGCTTTGTCAGTGAATGGTTTACCTATCAGGCGCTGTTTACTATGAGCCATGAAGGTCCGTTTATCATGCGAATTGCCGGACCAATCGCCATTATCATGCTGGCCATTACCGGCGCACTGGCCGCACTGTGCTTTGTTAAAGTTTACGGTATCAGTTTTGCCGGTGCTGCCCGCAGCGAGAAAGCCGCTCAGGCAACGGAAGTCCCTATGCCGATGGTTCTGGCCATGGTGTTACTGGCCATAGCCTGTATCGCACTGGGGGTTGGTGCTCCGTTTGTGTCACCAATTATCGCCAATATCTCTTCTGAATTAACCGGCCAAGCTGCGATGTCGGTTGCCAGCGGTTCAGTGGTCTATCCGGGAACATCGCCACAAACCGTATTATCGACGCCGATTATTGCACTGCTGCTAATTGGATTCTTTGTTCTGCCACTGCTGATTTATGCCGTGTTTAAAGGCCAGCGTCTGGCTCGTCGCCATAAAGGCAACCCTTGGGCCTGCGGCTATGGTTATGAAGATCAAATGGCAGTGTCTGCCGGTGGCTTTACTCAGCCGCTGCGCACTATGTTCGCTCCGTTATACCGCATGCGTAAAACGCTGGACCCATCAGCGGCTATGGCCCGCGGTATGAAGGCCACCATTAATGGCGCAACCCGCGCCGAACCGTGGTGGGAAGAAAAGGTGGTACTGCCTATTGCTCAGGGCGTGCTGTGGTTAGGTAAACGCATTCAGTGGTTACAGCACGGTGACTTCAGGGTTTATTGCCTGTATGTCGTTATCGCGCTAACGGCCCTGATGCTAGTGACAGTGATGTAAGGAGCTGACTATGCCAATCACACTTTCTACCTCAGAAATCATGACCTCCTTCGGCATGTTCGCCTTTGCAATAGTTCAGGCAGTGCTGCTACTAGCGCTGTCTCCACTAATGTCGGGCATCTCGCGGGTGATTAAAGCCAGAATGCAGTCGCGTCGCGGCCCCGGTGTACTACAGGAGTATCGCGATATATTTAAGCTGTTGAAGCGTCAGGATGTCGCACCTGAAGCCTCCGGTATTATTTCCCGCATCATGCCATTTGTACTCATCAGCTCAATGTTAGTAGTCGCTATGGCGCTACCCATTGTGACGCTGGGTTCACCTTTTGGCGTCGGTGGCGATCTGATTACCGTTATTTACCTGTTTGCTCTGTACCGCTTTTTCTTTGCTCTTGCGGGGCTGGACTCCGGCAGTATTTTCGCCGGTATCGGTGCCAGCCGTGAAGTCACCTTAGGCGTGCTGGTTGAACCTATTCTGGTGCTCTCTTTGCTGGTCATTGCTCTGATTGTCGGTTCAACCAATCTGGGGAGCATTAGCACTTCACTGGCGACCAACCCACTACAGTCACCCAGCGCCACCTTATTAGCGATAGGTGCCTGTGCTTTTGCCGTGTTTATTGAAATGGGGAAAATTCCCTTCGACGTAGCAGAAGCAGAGCAAGAATTACAGGAAGGTCCGCTGACCGAATATTCTGGCCCGTCACTGGCGCTGGTTAAGTTAGGTCTGGCCTTAAAACAAGTGGTTATCGCTTCTCTGTTTGTCGGCGTGCTGTTGCCATTCGGCAATAGCGAAATCCTAAGCTTCACATCACTGTCAATCGCCATCGTACTGTTTTTAATTAAGTTACTTGTAGTGTTTGTTATTGCATCACTATTTGAAAACAGCCTGGCCCGCGGTCGCTTCCTGCTGACGTCACGTACTACGTGGGTTGGTTTTGGCGTCGCTGCACTGGCATTTGTGTTTTATCTCACTGGTCTGTAAGGAGCTAAGAAACCGATTATGGAAAATATCGCTCTCGCGGCCATTTTGGTCCCTTTTGCCGGCGCAGTTATCACCGGACTGGCACCGCAGCGCATGGCAAAGTGGCTTTGTGTACTGTTTGCCGCTCTCGCTTCGCTGGCCACCGTGTTGCTCGCCATTGCCTGGTTTAACAACGGTAAAGTTGACGTTGGCTACCAGTTAGTCAGCTTTGGTCATACTGAGCTGTTTGGTCTAACCATCGATCGCGTCAGTACACTGATTGTTTTTGCCGTTGTGGTACTTGGTTTGTTAGTGAGCATTTACTCAACAGCCTACCTGACAAAAGAGAACCGCGAACACCCACACGAAGGGCAGAACCGTTATTATGCCTTCCTGTTAGTGTTTATCGGTGCAATGGCCGGTCTGGTTCTGTCATCAACCTTAGTGGGCCAGTTACTGTTCTTTGAAATCACCGGCGGATGTTCATGGGCGCTGATTGGTTATTATCAGAAACCTAAATCACTCAGATCTGCCCTTAAAGCCCTGCTAATCACTCACGTAGCCGCCATCGGTCTCTATCTGGCTGCGGCTTATCTGTTTGCTGAAACAGGCACGTTTTCACTAACGGCTATTTCACAGCTAAATAACGAAGCCAAAACTATCGTACTGTTCGGCATCCTGTTTGCAGCTTGGGGTAAGTCGGCTCAAATACCGTTACATTCATGGTTGCCGGATGCGATGGAAGCACCGACTCCGGTAAGCGCTTACTTACATGCCGCATCGATGGTGAAGGTCGGCGTATACATTTTTGCCCGCTCGCTGATCTCTGCCGGCGACATTCCTGAGATTGTGGGAACCGTCGGTGTGGTAATGGCAATGATCACGCTGATTTACGGCTTTATCATGTACCTGCCGCAAACCGACCTTAAGCGTCTGCTGGCTTATTCCACTATTACTCAGCTCTCTTATATCTTCTTAGCCCTGTCACTATCGGTGTTCGGCTCTAAGATGGCCTTTGATGGCGGTATTGCTTACATCTTTAACCATGCTTTTGCTAAGAGCCTGTTCTTCCTAGTTGCCGGTGTACTGAGCTATAGCTGCGGAACCCGTATGTTACCTCGTTTACGCGGCATCATGCGCTGTATGCCATTAATCGGCATCGGGTTCTGCGTTGCGGCACTCGCCATTACGGGTATACCTCCGTTTAACGGTTTCTTCAGTAAATTCCCGCTGTTTGCTGCCGGTTTCGATCTTTCTAATGCCCACTGGTGGATTATGCCGGTGATGATTTTGGCGTTAATCGAATCGGTTGCCAGCTTCGGCTGGTTCCTCTACTGGTTCGGCAAAACCGTACCGGGTGAGCCATCTGAAGAAGTAGCAAACGCTTCACCTGTACCTGTTGCGATGCAAGGGGTGCTCATCATTCTGATTGTAATGTCCCTGTGCTCGAGCTTTATCGCTGCCTGGTGGCTTGGATAACGGAGTTGATAATGACCGGAACGCTTATTGTAAATAATCTGGCGGGGCTGCTGATTGTCAGTTCATTGCTCGTCATCGGCGCCAGGCAACCTAAAAACTCTGCTCTGTTCTACGCTCTGCAGTCGATGATCTTGGTGCTTATTTTTATTGCGCTAGCCTTTACTATGCACGCCGAAGAACTGTTCCTGTGGTCAGGAACGGCCTTCGTCACCAAAGTACTACTGGTTCCTTACATTATGTATAAGGCGCTGGGGAAACTTCAGGATCCCAAAGCAGATACGCCGGTTATCGGACTGGGCCTGCTCATTCTGATCGCTGCCGTCATTATTGTGCTGAGCTATCTGGTGGTGGATTCAGTGCAGTTACCGATGGTCGCAGAGCTAAAACCGGCCCTGAGCGTATCGCTAAGCCACTTCTTCTTAGGCCTGCTGTGTATCGTTAGCCAACGCAATATTCTGAAGCAAATCTTCGGCTATTGCCTGATGGAGAACGGCGCGCACCTGACCTTAGCGCTGATGGCTTATAAAGCGCCTGAACTGGTGGAGATCGGTGTTGCTACTGACGCCATTTTCGCCGTGATTATTATGTCCGTGATGGCGCGTAAGATTTATCACACGCTGAAAACCCTGGACGTACGGCAACTGACTGCGTTGAAGGGGTAACTGAAAATGACAAATACGGAATGGATCTACGCACTCCTGCTGGTGCCGCTGATTATCTCAATGCTATGTTTTGCCTGCCGCTTTGCAGGACCGGCATCGCGCAAAGCAGTAACCGCCGTCCACGTTGTGGGGATTGTGCTGATGTGTATTCTTTCACTGCTGGTTGTGTGCGGTGTTATGCAAAGCGGTTCACTCATGGCGCTACATCAGTGGATATATATCGATAGTCTGGGAGCCATTTTTATTGGCATCGTCGGCGTTATCGGCCTGCTGACCGGCCTCTACTCTATCGGCTATATGGGACATGAAGTTGACCACGATGAAATCACGGTTACCACGCTGTGTCACTATTATGGTTTCTTCCATCTGTTTTTATTCACCATGCTGGTGGCGGTAACCGCGAATAACATCATTATGATGTGGGTTGCCATCGAAGCTACCACTCTGAGTTCCGCTTTTTTAGTCGGGCTTTATGGGCAGCGCTCATCACTGGAAGCCGCATGGAAATACATTATTATCTGTACCGTTGGCGTAGCCTTTGGCCTGTATGGAACGGTATTGGTCTATGCCAATGCTGCCAGCGTATTAGCTGACCCCAGTACGGCTATCTTCTGGACGGTGCTGCATGAAAATGCAAACCTGCTGGATCCTACTCTGATTCATTTAGCCTTTGCTTTCGTTCTGATTGGCTTTGGGACTAAATCCGGCCTGTTCCCGATGCATGCATGGTTACCGGATGCTCACAGTGAAGCGCCAAGCCCGACCAGCGCCATGCTGTCAGCCGTGTTACTGAACTGTGCCATGCTCATTGTGATTCGCTACTACATCATCGCAAATAAAGCGATTGGCCCGGCCTTCCCGCAAACCTTGCTATTGGTATTCGGCTTGCTGTCCGTTGCCGTGGCTGCACTGTTTATCATTGTACAGCGTGATATGAAGCGCCTGCTGGCTTATTCCAGCGTCGAGAACATGGGCTTGATTGCTCTGGCTTTTGGTATCGGCGGCCCTTTAGGCGTGTTGGCTGCGCTACTCCATACCATTAACCACAGTCTGGCAAAAACTCTGTTGTTCTGCTGCTCCGGTAACGTGTTATTGAAATACGGCACCCGGGATATGGACGCAATAAAAGGCATTATGAAAGTGGCGCCGGTCACCGCAGTGCTATTCGCCGGTGGTGCTTTGGCTCTCGGTGGCATGCCACCATTCAACATATTTATCAGTGAATTTATGTTAGTGACTGCCGGCATTCAAGCCGGAAAAGTGACGGTAATCGTCATTTGTCTGATCCTGCTCACTATCGTGTTAGCCGGATTAGTGAGAATGGTCGCCAGCACCGTACTCGGCCCTAGACCGGAAGCGGTCGCAAAAGGTGAATTAGGCGTAATGACGCTTTTACCGATTGGTGTACTGATGGTTCTGATGCTGGTGATGGGATTACATATTCCACAGCCTGTTTTGCAACTGTTAGAAAGCGCCACCAGCATTGTTCTGGATAATGGCGGAGCGCCGTTAAGCGATAGCTTTACATTACCTTGGCAGTCAATAACTTCCGGTCAATAGACCAGATCGACAGGAGAAAGAAATCGTGAACACATCCACTGAAACTAAAGTCGGTCATGGCTACGTTGAAGGTTTAGTACAAAAGTTTCCGAATACATTATTAGAAGAAAGTTGGCAGACCGAGAATCAGGTCACCCTAACCGTAAAGCTAAATATGCTGCCGGAAGTGGTTGAATGGCTTTATTACGAACAGGGCGGCTGGTTATCTGTGTTGTTCGGTAATGATGAGCGCTCACTCAACGGCAGCTACGCCCTATATTACGTCATCTCCATGGAGGCTACGGTTAAGAGCTGGGTTACGGTCAAGGTTCTGGTTGATGAGAATTCATTAGAGTTCCCTTCCGTTACGCCACGCGTACCTGCCTGTGTTTGGGGTGAGCGTGAAGTGCGTGATATGTACGGCTTACGCCCGGTAGGATTACCGGATGAGCGCCGTCTGGTGCTGCCCGACGACTGGCCGGAAGATCTTTACCCGCTGCGTAAAGATTCAATGGACTATCGTGAACGCCCTGATCCGACCACCAATACTGAAACCTATAAGTTTATCAATGAAGGCGGAGAAAGCCGGGTTGTTCCTATTGGCCCGATGCATATCACCTCTGACGAACCGGGCCACTTCCGCCTGTTTGTGGACGGCGAAGACATTGTCGATGCCGACTATCGTCTGTTCTATGTCCACCGCGGCATGGAAAAACTGGCCGAAACCCGGATGGGCTATGATGAAGTCACCTTCTTAGCAGACCGGGTATGTGGTATCTGTGGATTCACCCACAGCGTGGCTTATGCTAACTCGGTTGAGAACGCATTAGGCATCAAAGTCCCTGAACGGGCTCAGATGATCCGCACTATCTTGCTGGAAGTGGAGCGTTTACACAGCCACTTGCTGAACATTGGTCTGTCTTGCCACTTTGTCGGCTTTGATACCGGCTTTATGCAGTTCTTCCGCGTACGTGAAAAAGCCATGAAGATGGCAGAAATGCTGACCGGCGCACGTAAAACTTACGGGCTTAATCTGATCGGCGGCGTACGCCGCGACATCCTAAAAGACCAACGTCTTCAGGGCCTGAAAATCATTCAGGAAATGCGTACTGAAGTGACCCAGCTAGTCGAAATTCTGCTGGAAACACCCAATATGCATCAGCGTACTTCCGGTATCGGTTTGCTGGATCGCAAAGTCGCCCGAGACTATAGCCCGGTAGGACCAATGGTCCGTGCCAGTGGCTATAACCGCGATGTACGTCGCGACCATCCGTTTGCCGCCTACGCCAATATTCCTTTCGATCTACAAGTGCTCGACGGCTGCGATGTTAATTCACGGGTTATGGTGCGTATTCATGAATTCTTTGAATCCATAGCCATTATTGAATACGGTCTGGCAAATATGCCTGCCGGTCCGCTACTGACCGAAGGTTTCAGTTACCAGCCGCACAAGTTCGCATTGGGCTTTACTGAAGCACCGCGCGGTGAAGACGTTCACTGGAGTATGTTGGGAGATAACCAGAAGCTGTATCGCTGGCGTTGCCGGGCTGCAACCTACGCTAACTGGCCAACTCTGCGTTATATGCTGAGAGGAAATACCGTCTCTGATGCACCGTTAATTATCGGTAGCCTCGATCCTTGCTACTCCTGTACCGACCGCGTCACCGTGGTTGATGTGCGCAAACGTAAATCTCAAACGGTGTCCTACAAAGAGATCGAACGGTATGGCATTGAGCGTAAAAACTCGCCGCTGAAATAACGGAGATTAACCAGTATGCTTAAGTTATTAAAAACAATAATTAAAGTTGGCGATACCACGGTTAAATATCCGTTTAAGCCATACGAAGTTTGTGAAGACTTCAGGGGCAAGCCGGAATACAACGCGGAACAGTGTATCGCCTGTGCCGCTTGTACTATGGCCTGTCCGGCCAATGCTCTGACAATGAACACCGATCGTTCTACCGGAGAGCGTAAATGGCTGTTATTCCTCGGCCGCTGCATTTTCTGCGGCCGCTGTGAAGAAGTTTGCCCGACCAAGGCAATCAGACTTTCTCAAGAGTTTGAAATGGCGGTCTTCAACAAGGCCGACTTATTTCAAGAAGCCATTTTTAAAGTGGCCGATTGCCACGTTTGTCAGCGCCCCTTTGCGCCGCGTAAATCGATTGATTACGCAATATCGCTGTTAGTGCAGTCAGGTATGGATCCGGTTGAAGCCGAGGCCCGGCGCCATCAGTTTGAAACCTGCCCTGAATGTAAGCGTAAACAAAATATCATCAGCTCCCCCGGTGTTTCTCTGGGTCAGCACCTTAATCAGGAGGCGGCTAAATGAACATTAATGTTCCAACGCCGGTTAACGGTATATCAACCCCGATGTCCGTTGACGCTCAGATCGCAAAATTAAAAACCACGCTGCTTAAAGACATCCAGCGTTCAGCCTACGTTTATCGGGTGGACTGCGGTGGCTGTAACGGCTGCGAAATCGAAATATTTGGTACCATCACGCCGGTATTTGATACCGAACGGTTTGGTATCAAGGTAGTTCCTTCCCCGCGCCATGCTGACATTTTGCTGTTTACCGGCGCAGTAACTCGGGCAATGCGTACCCCGGCCCTTCGGGCATATGAATCTGCCCCGGATCCTAAAATTTGCATCTCTTACGGTGCCTGTGGCTGCGGTGGCGGTATCTTCCACGACCTTTACTGTGTATGGGGTGGAAGCGATCAGATCGTGCCGATTGATGTCTATATCCCGGGCTGCCCTCCGACTCCGGCAGCGACCATCTATGGTTTTGCCATGGCGCTGGGACTGCTTGACCAGAAGCTGAAATTGAACAATCACACCGAATCTGAAGGTGAGCAGGCGATGCTACGCTTCCCGTCACTGCCACCTGATTTACGCGTTGCCTTAGAACGTGAAGCCAGAAGAATGGCCGGTTATCGCCAGGGCGGTAATATTGCCAACGAATTTATGCAGTTACTGGCTCAGGATTCTGCTCAACCAGTTAACGACCGTATTTATCAATATCTCAAGCAGCACGATGACCCAAGGCTTAGTGAGATTGTTACCCATCTGCAGGAGATCTGTGCTCCGTTAATCAATGGAAAATTATCCTAATGAGTGAAGATAAAGTCGTTTTCTATTCGCTTAACCAAAAGTTTGTAGACAGTGATGACGACCTGCCTGAACAAGCCCAGCAAGTGATGTATTACTCGCTGGCGATTGGTCATCACGTTGGCGTCATTGATTGCCTTAAAACCTTAATGGAATGCCCGACAGAGAAGTACCAACGGTGGATCGCCCATTTGCCCGAAGGCGGAAAAGCCCGCAGTAAAATGGAAGGATTGATGAAATTTGGTGAAATCACTATCGACGTCAGCCATGTCCAACTGCTGGCTCAGGCTTGGGATGCGGTAAAAGATGGCCTGAATGAAGAACAGGCCAGATGGACCACGATTTTGATGCAGTCTCTGCATGATATTGAACGTGAACCTGCGATTTATCTGATGGTCAGGAGACGTAACTAATGTCAGAACAGCGTGTTAAACACGTGGTATTAGCCGTTGGTAACAACATGATGGGAGACGACGGTGCAGGCCCGTTGCTCTATGACATGATGACGCAAAACCCGATTGCCGACTGGTATGCCATTGACGGCGGTTCAGCACCTGAGAATTCCGTCCATCAGGTGCGGGAACTTAAGCCTGAACTACTGGTGCTGGTCGATGCTGCCGATATGGAACTCGATCCCGGCCAAATTCGCATCATTGATGCGGACTCTATTGCTGAGATGTTCATTATGAGTACCCATAACCTGCCGCTGAATTTTCTGATCGATCAGCTGAAAGAAGATATCCCGCAGGTTATTTTCATCGGTATACAACCGTCGATAGTTTCGTTTGCTTTCCCGATGACTAACGAAGTTAAGCAAGCCGTTGAAACGGTGTATCACAGTATTGCCAATTGGCAGAACGGACAGGAATTTGAACACATTTAGTCAGACAGATGCACAAATCAATAATGAATAAACCGGTAACTTAACGAATCATAGTGAATATTGCGGTATATCAACATCAGCCTGCGTCGTCTGGTGTATCACTAATTAATAATTCCTGCTTTTCGCCTGAATGTTACCGGCATTCTATCGTTTCATTCGTTTTTACCTGTCGACACATTTGCCGAAATCTTGTCGACATTCGAAAAGTGACATTCGGCAACTTGGGTTTAAATTAAAATAAATCCTTTAGATTTAGTAAGTTATAAAAATAATACACTTTGGCATAAACCCTGCTTAGGGTTAAGTGATGAGCATACTTAACTCGGGGCTATGCCAGCGTTTATACCCAAAATAATTCGGGTTGCAGGAAGATGGTAAAAGAGTGAGTCACGATGAGCTTACTAGAGTAAGTGATTCGGGTGAACGAACACAGCCAGCGCAACTGCAACCTGAAAGATGACGGGTAACACTATTCCCTACTGTCGAACTATCGTCAGGAACCGAGTAATGGAGATGTATTTATGAACCGGTTCGTTATCGCAGATCCAAAAAGCTGTATCGGATGCCGCACCTGTGAAGTGGCATGCGTTATAGCCCACAGTACTGATAACGATGTTGCTAATCTTTCGGTAAAAAACTTTACGCCTCGTATTCGAGTGGTAAAAGGACAAACCATCAGTACAGCAATTCTCTGTCGTCACTGTGAAGATGCCCCTTGTGCAGAAGTGTGTCCTAACGGCGCTATTGTACGTAGCAATAACAGCATTCAAGTTATTCAGGAAAAATGCATCGGCTGTAAAACCTGTGCGATTGCCTGCCCTTACGGCGCAATGAATATTGTGACTAAAACCGTCACCATTCCCGGCAATGGTGCAGTCGCAAGCATGCGTCAAAAAACTGAAGCCCAAAAGTGCGACCTTTGTGAGGGGAAAGCTGATGGCCCGACCTGTATCAAAGTTTGTCCGACTAACGCGTTACGCTTGGTGACACCAGAATCATTAGAAACAATGTTACGGAAGAAACAAGAGCGGGCAGCGCTGGAAGAAGCGGCAGAAATAAATTTTTAAGCGTCAAGCATCCCCACGGACTTGAGGAGTTAAACGAGCATGAAAAAAGTAATTACCGTCTGCCCATATTGTGCATCGGGCTGTAAAATCAACCTGTTGGTTGATGGCGGGAAAGTTGTTGGTGCCGAAGGCGCTGATGGCGTGACTAACCAGGGTGAGCTTTGTTTAAAAGGTTACTATGGTTGGGACTTCCTGAATGATACAAAAATTCTTACCCCACGGCTGACTAAGCCAATGATTCGTCGTCAACGCGGTGGCGAATTTGAAGCCGTATCTTGGGAAGAGGCTATCGAATTTGCCAGTTCCCGTATGAAGAAAATTATTGAAGAGCACGGTCCTGACGCCGTGATGACTTCAGGTTCATCTCGTGGCCCCGGTAACGAAGTGAACTATATTATGCAGAAGTTTGCCCGTGCCGCTATCGGCACCAATAACGTGGATTGCTGCGCTCGCGTTTGACATGGCCCTTCGGTTGCAGGTCTGCACCGCTCAGTGGGTAATGGCGCGATGAGTAACTCCATCTGCGAAATTGAAGATACCAAATGTGTTTTTGTCTTTGGCTATAACGCCGCAGACTCTCATCCTATCGTTGCCCGCCGTATTCTTAAGGCCAAGGCGAAGGGTGCAAAAGTGATTGTTTGCGATCCGCGCTATATCGAAACTGCGCGTATTGCTGATATCTACCTTCCGTTGAAAAATGGCAGTAACGTTGCCTTACTTAACGCATTTGCTAATGTATTAATTACCGAAAATCTTTATAACAAAGAGTATGTGGCTAATTATACCGAAGGCTTCGATGAGTACTGGAAGAGCGTTGAGAAGTACACGCCAGAATACGTTGAAGAAACCACCGGGTTATCCGCCCAACAAATTCGTGAAACCATTCGTATGTAT
Source organism: Budvicia aquatica DSM 5075 = ATCC 35567 (assembly GCF_000427805.1). GTDB lineage: Bacteria > Pseudomonadota > Gammaproteobacteria > Enterobacterales > Enterobacteriaceae > Budvicia > Budvicia aquatica. Next base: position 41,561 of record NZ_ATYS01000041.1, read on the forward strand.
GCCGCCGCACCGTCTGCCACTATTTTATGGGGCATGGGCGTTACTCAGTGGGGTCAGGGCGTTGATACCGTAAGGTGCTTAACCAGCCTGGCATTGCTCACCGGCAATTTGGGCAGACCAAACGTTGGCGTTGCACCGGTTCGCGGTCAAAACAACGTACAGGGTGCCTGTGATATGGGGGCACTTATTGATACCCTTCCGGGCTATCAGTACGTTAACGATCCTGAAGCCAGAGCAAAATTTGCGAAGGCCTGGGGCGTTGAATCCCTGCCAGAGAAGAAAGGTTATCCTCTCAGTGAAGTTCCGCACAATGCCATTTCAGGCAAAGTGAAAGCCTTCTACGTCATGGGTGAAGACCCGATGCAGACTGAACCAGATCTTTCTATGGTTCGCAAAGGCTTTGAAGCAATGGATCTGGTGATTGTTCAAGACATCTTTATGACTCAAACCGCCGCTATCGCTGATGTTATTTTCCCTGCCACCTCTTGGGGTGAGCATGAAGGGGTTTATACCAGCGCAGACCGCGGGTTCCAGCGTTTCTACAAAGCCGTTGAGCCTAAAGGCGATGTAAAAACTGACTGGGAAATCATCTGCCTGATGTCGACGGCTATCGGCTACCCGATGAAGTACAACAATACTCAGGAAATCTGGGATGAGCTGCGTGAGCTGTGCCCTAAATATTATGGCGCAACCTACGAGAAGATGGCCGATCTTGGCTATATTCAATGGCCATGCCCGACACTAGATCATCCGGGTACACCGTATCTGTACGAAGGCAATGTATTCAGCCGCCCGAACGGTAAAGGTGAACTTTATGCCTGTGAATGGCGTCCACCAATGGAGCTTACCGATGAAGAGTATCCGCTGGCATTAGCCACGGTGCGTGAAGTCGGTCACTACTCCTGTCGCTCGATGACCGGTAACTGTGCGGCATTACAGACTCTGGCCGATGAACCTGGCTACATTCAGATGAATACTCAAGATGCAGCTAATCTGGGCATTAAGCAGGATCAGTTGGTCTGGATTTCATCTCGTCGCGGTAAAGTCATCAGTCGGGCAACGATCAGTGACCGAACCAACAAGGGGGCGGTCTATATGACTTACCAATGGTGGATCGGAGCCTGTAATGAGCTAACGCTGGATGAACTGGATCCAATATCCAGAACGCCGGAGTTCAAACACTGTGCGGTGAAAGTAGAACCGATTCCCGACCAGAACTGGGCTGAAGGTTACGTTCAGAAAGAATACACTGCATTAAAAGCACGTTTACGTAAGGCAGTTGAAGTCTAAATACTGGCTAAAATCACCTGACGGAAGGGTCGCTATCATCATTGATAGCGGCCCTTTATTTTTTCCCTTATTCACAGATCTCTTTTTACCCCTCCCCCACTCAAAAAAAAGACATTCATCACAAATTAATAAAATAAAACTCAAATCAATATAAATATTACTTTTTAGTTTAATGTTACGCGTATAAAGTTACGCATAACATTAAACTAAAAAGAGGTATTTTATGAAAAATCTATTTAACCTTAACGGAAAAAGAGCTCTGATAACAGGTTCAGCTCAGGGAATTGGTTTCTTATTGGCTCAGGGGTTAGGTCATCAGGGTGCTGAAATCATCGTTAATGACATTACTCAGGAGAGAGCTGAATCCGCAGCGCAACAGCTGCGTGATGAGGGTATTACTGCACATGCCTTCGGATTCAACGTAACCTTATCCGGTGAAGTGACAAACGCCATTGCGAACATCGAAAACACTATCGGGCCTATCGATATTCTGATTAATAATGCCGGTATTCAGCGCCGCTATCCGTTTACTGAATTTCCTGAAAGTGAATGGGACGCGGTAATTAATGTGAATCAGAAATCGGTATTTCTAGTCTCCCAGCAGGTCGCCAAATTTATGATGACCCGCAAAGCCGGCAAGATCATTAATATCTGTTCGATGCAGAGTGAATTAGGCAGAGAGACAATCACCCCTTATGCCGCGGCAAAAGGCGCAGTAAAAATGCTAACCCGCGGAATGTGCGTAGAGCTGGCTCCTTACAATATTCAGGTTAATGGAATCGCCCCTGGTTATTTTGATACGGCGATGACCAAGGCTCTGGTAGAGAATGAAGAATTCTCACAGTGGCTGTTTAAACGCACCCCGGCAGCCCGCTGGGGAAAACCTGAGGAGTTAGTCGGTTCAGCTATCTTCCTGTCATCATCAGCATCAAACTTCGTAAACGGACATTTGGTCTTTGTTGATGGTGGTATGCTCGCAGCAGTCTAAAAACAGTTAAATAAAAATCAGATAGATTATTGCCTGTATTATTTATACCCAAAATAATTCTAAGTGCAGAAAAGCGGTCAATGCATCTGCAGCTTGAAGTATCACGGGGATATACGGGTAAGGGATTCTGCATCTCTATATTTGGAAAACATCATGACAACAGTGAAGAAACTCGCCAGCCGCCGCTGGTGGTATTTAATGCCGATTATTTTTATTACTTACAGCCTCGCCTACTTAGACCGCGCGAACTATGGATTTGCAGCCGCAGCAGGTATTGAACACGACCTGAATATCAGTAAAGGCACATCATCATTAATCGGTGCTCTGTTCTTTCTGGGATATTTCTTCTTTCAGGTTCCCGGTGCTATCTATGCGGTAAAACGCAGCGTTCGTAAAATGATATTTGTCAGCCTGATTCTTTGGGGCGCCTGCGCTGCTGCTACCGGCTTCGTGAGTAATATTCCCATGCTGATGGCAATCCGTTTTACGCTTGGTGTGGTCGAAGCTGCCGTAATGCCAGCGATGCTGATTTATATCAGTAACTGGTTTACCAAAGGCGAACGCTCCAGAGCCAATACCTTCCTGATATTAGGTAATCCGGTTACCGTTCTGTGGATGTCGATCGTTTCTGGTTACCTGATTACTGCCTATGGCTGGCGTGAAATGTTTATCATCGAAGGTGTTCCGGCGATTATCTGGGCATTTTGTTGGTGGGTTCTGGTCAGAGATAAACCTTCAGAAGTTTCATGGCTCAGCGAGCAGGAAAAGAAAGACCTGCAGGAAGTCATGGACAGCGAACAGCAAAATATAAAGCCTGTGCGCAACTATGGCGAAGCACTACGTTCTCGCAACGTTATTATGCTGTGTGCAGTACATGCCTTATGGAGCGTCGGAGTTTACGGTTTTATGATGTGGATGCCTTCGATCATTAAGTCAGCGGCATCATTAGATATGGTGACCGTTGGCTGGTTGTCTGCCGCTCCTTATCTGTTTGCCGTTGTGATGATGTTAACCGTTTCCTGGCTATCTGATAAATTGCAAAATCGGAAGCTATTCATCTGGCCATTGCTCTGCGTTGCCGGTGCCGCGTTCTTTACTTCGTACCTGATTGGCCCTGACCATTTCTGGATTTCATACACGCTGTTAATTATTGCCGCTGGCTGTATGTATGCACCTTACGGACCTTTCTTTGCACTGATCCCTGAGCTACTACCGCGTAATGTTTCCGGCGTATCTATCGGCTTAATTAATAGCTTTGGCGCACTAGGCGCATTCCTAGGTGCATGGTTGGTTGGCTACCTTAACGGCCTGACCGGAAGCCCAAGTATGTCTTATACCTTTATGGCTATTGCTCTTGTTCTCTCCGTCGTTTTAATGGCGAATGTTCGCACGCCAAAAGAAAATCATTAATAAATAGAACCAGTGGGGTGATAAGCTCACCCCACTATATAAAAATTGATTAATAAATAAAGAGTTATAATCACACACTCAGGAGCGTTTATTTTTTATTAAAAACTTATCGTGTATACTCATCACTGTTTATCTGTAGGAGCGGTTATGAAGAGCACCAGAGTGACATTACAGGATATCGCCGAATTAACCGGCGTAACCAAAATGACGGTCAGCCGCTACCTCCGCAATCCTGAACAGGTCTCCGCTAAAAATAGAGAAACAATTGCTAAAGTACTAGAGGATATTAATTATATTCCTAACCGGGCACCCGAAATTCTGCTAAATGCCCGTAGTAAGTGTATCGGAATTCTTATCCCGTCATTTACTAACCAAATCTTCTCTGATGTACTTGCAGGCATTGAGTCTGTCACCTCAAAGCAGCATTACCAAACCATTATCGCCAACTATAACTATGAGCCACTGACTGAAGAACAGAAGGTTATCAATCTACTCTCCTACAATATTGACGCCATCATCCTCATGGAAAAAGTACATACCAGCCGCACCGTTCAATATCTGCGTTCGGTAAATATTCCGGTAGCTGAACTGATGGACATCACTGAAGAACATTTAGGTATACAGGTCGGTTTTGATAATGAAAAAGCCGCTTTTGATATGACTAACGCTATCTTAGAAAGTGGCAAACGAAACATCGTTTACTTTGGTTCAATGGCAGATGCCCGTGACGCGAGCCGGTATCGGGGCTTTAGCCTCGCCATGGAACAATGGGGCTGCCAGCCTCAAATTATGATGCCTAAAACCATATCGTCGATTAATGTAGGAACATCGCTGTTTAATCAGGCTTATAAAGAATTTCCATTACTGGATGGCATATTCTGTACTAATGACGATATTGCCGTGGGAGCCCTGCTGGAATGCGAAGTGCGGGGAATTGATGTTCCTTCTCAAATGGCCATTGCCGGTTTCCATGGTTTAGAAATTGGCAGAGCAACCACCAAAAAGCTGGCCAGCGTTATTACCCCTCGTTTCGAGATCGGAAAAACGGCAGCAGAGCTGCTATTAAAGAAACTAGACGGAAAAGAGACCAGAGAAAGCATCGACCTTAATTACCAAATCTATTTTGGTGATACCGTTTAAACGCTCGAAATAATTTAGTGACTAAAGATTATTTTCGTCCTGAATATCTTTTACTGAAATCCCTAAGCGCTGCATGCGTGACAACAGCGTCGTTCGCTTCAATCCCAGCTTTTCCGCTGCACCTTTAGGGCCGGCGACAATACCGTTAGTCTCTTTCAACACCCGAATAATTTCCTGCCGTTCTGATTCATTATCATCGGCCAGCTTAGGCGGATTATATTGATGCCTTTTTGGCGGCTTACTTTCGGTAACCGACTTAGCTGACATAGGTGAAAGATGATAGTTCAGCTCTTCGGCCCGCAGGTTTAATACCGTTCCCCGAGTAAGAATAACCGCCCGCTCAATGACATTTTCAAGCTCGCGCACATTACCCGGCCACGGAAGCTTCATCAATAAATTGATCGTTTCTGTCGGAATACATTCAATATGCCGGTTCATACGACGGGCAATTTTTTTAGTGAAGAAACGCGCTAAAGGTGGGATATCTTCAGGCCGATCTCTTAATGGTGGAATCACTATAGGAAAAACGTTAAGCCGATAGTACAGGTCGCTACGGTACGCTCGATCGATAACCATCTGTTCTAAATTACAATTGGTTGCTGCAATAAGGCGAACATCAACCGGAATAATTTTATTACTGCCAAGACGCTCAATTTCCCGTTCCTGGATCACCCGCAATAGCTTAGGCTGAAGCTCGAGAGGAATATCACCAACCTCATCGAGAAATAATGAACTGCGCTCCGCCAGCTCAAACTTACCAATTCGCTGAGAGGTTGCACCGGTAAATGCACCTTTTTCATGGCCAAATAAATCGCTTTCCAGAAGTCCTGATGGGATGGCCGCACAGTTAACTTTAACCATAGTACGGGAACCACGCTGGCTAAGGTTATGGATCGCTCTGGCGATTAGCTCCTTTCCGGTTCCGGTCTCACCCAAGATAAGCACGGTACAGTCGCTATCGGCTACCATTTCTACCTGTTCTAAAACAGCGGCCATAGCGTCGCTTTGACCTATAATTTCGTCAAAATTCTCAAAATTACGGATCTCTTCAGTAAGGTACAAATTTTCATGCAGTAAATTATCTTTAAGGCGGGAAATTTCTTCGTAAGCAAGCGCATTATCAATTGCTATTGATATTCGTGCGGCTATTTGCTGAAGTAATTCTAAATTTTTCGGTGAAAATACAGTGTCATCAATACTGCCTAAACAAAGAATACCTAACACTTTAGAATTAAAAACCAAAGGTAAAAGACAAAATACCGGTAATGAGGTTTTCAACATCATTGCGATATATTCATCCTTCTTTGCCAGTGCGTCTAATTTACTGCTGTAAACCAAACGCGTTTCTTTATGATTTATCACAGAGGCTAGCATTGGGCTAAGCAGAGACTGATATTCTTGGCTGCGTTTAGGATTATTAACCACAAAATGAGTAGTGTAACAACGCAATCGATCATCAGCGATATCAAGCAGGTCTAAACCGATATAACTAATATTAAAGAAATGGTGAATTTCATCAGAGAGTTCGTTGGATAACTCGTTAAGATCCCTTTTCGCAATAACGGTATTGGTAACATCAACTAAAATGCGAAAGCTCTCTAACTCATCCCTAAGAATATCTTCTTCAGCAAGACGGGTAGATTGTTCTATCTGTAACAATGCCATAGCCCTATCACCATTAAAGTCAGTATGTTATTCAAGAAATGGATATTGATTTTTATTATCATTTGAAATCAAAAGTTATAACGCTATGTTCCACTCCTCATATAGGCCTGCTGTCTTTAAGACCACTATTTTACTCAGTTAGTTTACGACATTACCCCTTGCGGTTATATGGGTTTACCCCACTAATTTAATAAAAATGAACATAGATCAAGTTTAAATAGACATTAACTTTAGACTTTTTACCATAACTCATAATTTGGAACAATTATCGCTACAAATTACAACACCTATTATTTTCTACTCAATTAACAATATGATTTTTAGCTAAAATAAAACGCTATTATCATTCTTCTTAATTAAGAAAAACGCATCTGGTTATACATATGAAAGAAAGTAGGATTAAAATCAGATAAGGTGCTTGCTGAAATGATATAAAAAGAAAAGCCCTCTGTTTTACTCGCCCCATCCTGATACTCGCCCTTCGGGGCCAGCGCAAGCGCTGTGGTACCTTTCCATACTCGAGTCGGGATTTCCATAGCCCATAAAAGCAAAACCCCCAGCTTACGCTGAGGGTGATCACTTTTATTTAAAGTCTGGCAGTTTACGCCGGGCTTCCTGCCCGTCGCCCTTCGGGCCGTCGCAAGCGACGTTCAAATGTGTTCCCGACACATTTGTCCTACTCTCTCGAGACGCTTACCGACAAGCTACAGACAAAACAAAAAGGCTGCAGTTCCCTACAATACGCGTATCATCCTGATACTCGCCCCTCCGGGCCCAGCGCAAGCGCTGTTCCAAATCGTTCCCGACGATTTGGTCGCATGTTACGCACCTGCGGTACGTTCCCATGCTCGAATAGGGATTTTCCATATTCCATAAAAGCAAAAACCCCCAGCTTACGCTGAGGGTTATTACTTTTAATTAAAG